>NZ_KB903540.1 GCF_000379805.1 Lewinella cohaerens DSM 23179
ACACAAAAACTGATGCCAGCAGGTGAAATTGCGAACTCGATAATTACCGCCGTACTTGTCAACATACTTGGTAAACTCTTTGTGATTGATCAAACTCATCAACTGCGCAAAGACATATTTACCTCGATTCATTAGCTACCCTCTTTTGGGCGCTAATTTGGCCTTCTTCGCAGGCGATTCAAATCGTTTCCGAAGAAAACCGTTGTAACTTATTGATAAACAGAAACCTTATGAAGGTTCCTTGTTTTTTAACCGGACACTACTGATCCCTAGTTGTTTTATAAGCTTCCCTTTGTCTCGCAGTCCCGTGAGCTACCGCAGGTAGCAAGCCCCCACGGTGAATTCCTAGAGTTGATTGGTTCTACCAAATTTCTAAAAGAGCTACTCCTCAAGGCCAAATTAATAGGATGCCATCTTTGTAGTCATTGATATTGTTGCTACTGGCGCCATCAAAATGTGTCCCGCTGGAGGGACCGATCCGCAGGGTCGAGGGAGGGGTAGCCCTTGCGGATAGGGCTGCCCCCTCCGTCCTTCGGACACCTCCCCCGGTGGAGGACAGGGATTTGGTTTTGAGAGGAGGCGTATTTCAGAGTGGATTTGATTGTTTGGAGATGGGCGCATTTAGAACCAACTCAACGCTGCGTAAGCACCGAGGCTTCGCCAGCGCATACCCTCCTTCATCGACAAAACTCCTTCCTTCGTATAGTTTAAAATTCCATCACCGCCAGATTTATGACCTTTAGTCAGTCATTATCACTTTGACTTTCCCTAGCCGAAGAGCATGATAGTAGGAATTGAAGGAATCCTTCTAAAAAAACTCCGTGTCTCCGTGCCTCTGTGGCCAATTCTTCTGCAAAGTGGGAACTGCTGACCTTTAGTTTTCTAATAAATCGCGAAAGATGTCGGAACCAATTATCCAAACCCAAGGGCTGGATTTCTACTTCAAAGATTTCAAAGCCCTTGATCAGGTCAGCTTGAATGTGCCACGCGGGAGCATCTATGGCTTTCTTGGTCCCAATGGCGCGGGGAAGACTACCACTATTCGAGTACTGCTAGACTTGTTTCACCCACAGCGGGGCCAGGTTAGCATATTTGGGAAAGAGTTGCTCGATCACCGGGAAGAAATCCTCGGCAAGATTGGGGCATTGATTGAAAACCCTTCTATCTACAAGCACCTGTCGGGGCGACAAAACCTGGAGGTCGTCCGTAAAATGGTGGGCGGCAAAAAAGAGCGGGTGGAGGAAGTGCTGAAGATCGTTCGCCTCGTGGATAATGCCGATAAAAAGGCCAAAAATTACTCCTTAGGGATGTGCCAGCGACTTGGCCTCGCCGCCGCGCTGTTGACTGACCCGGAATTACTGATTCTCGATGAACCCACCAATGGCCTCGACCCCAGCGGCATCATCGAAATGCGAGAGCTGATCCTCCGCTTGAATAAAGATCACGGCAAGACCATCTTTCTGTCTAGCCATATCCTTTCGGAAATAGAAAAACTGGCCACCGATGTAGCCATCATCGACCAAGGCAAAATTCTCTACGAAGGAAAATTAGATGGACTCAAAAACGAAGGCAGCTCCCTACAGCTCACCATTGAATTAGATCACGTCGATACCGCCACCAAAGTCCTGCAAAAGCAAGGTTTCGCCATTACGGAAACCTACCACAATGGACTGCTACTGACGATCAAATCGAAGCAGGAGATCGCAGAAATCAACCAGCTACTTGTCGCCAGTGGCGTGCAGGTTTACCAACTGTCCTCTTCTCAAGAAAATTTGGAAGCTGTCTTTCTAAATCTCACCAAAAAGCTCGACCAATGAACAGTGTAACCGCTCTGAAAAGAGGAATTGGTGCAGAACTGTACAAATTCCGAAGAACCTTCATCCTCTGGTTTTTGGTACTGGCGCCCGCCTTTGTTCCGTTTATCAACCTGATGATCTTTGTGAAAAAAGGCCATGAGCTGGTGGGCCCAGACGATAACCCCTGGGAGCGACTTGTGCAAATGAGTATTGATCCCGGCAACTTTCTATTCACCTTTTTTGTGATGATCGTAGCCCTTTTCGTCAGTAGTATCGAACAGAATTCCAATACCTGGAAGCTGATTTATACACAGCCGCTTTCCCGATTGGTGGTGTATACCTCCAAGGTGCTTGTTTTTATGCTCATGCTGTTGTTTAGCCTCCTGCTGTTTAGTGTATTCACTATATTGGTAGGGCTTTCCCTCAAGGTGATGGTGCCAGATTTGGGTTTTGATCAAGCTTTTGGGATGGGCCTCTTTTTTCAGCTGGCCATTAAAATATTTTTGGCAACACTCGGCTATGCTTCCCTACAATTTTGGATGAGCCAACGGTGGAAAAACCTGCTTTTGCCGTTGGGGATAGGTATCGGAGGCTGGATCTCCTTTCTCATCTTGTCGCAAGGCTGGAAGTATGTAGAATACCACCCTTACGGTTTCCCAATGTTGGGCCTCGGCAACTACCAGGACCCTGCCTACGAATGGCTGAGTGAACTAAAGTTCGTTTATCGAAGTGTAGGTTTAGCAGCTGTAGTATTTGTGCTGGCGGGCTTGGATATGGTGCGGAAGAGAGTGGTTTAGTACCTGAAATCATTACTGGCAGCTAATGGTTAACTTTTAGGAGTTTTTTGGTGTTGTTCTACTTTGTGGGTTCTTAATAGGAGCATATTCTTATATTAAATGGTTTCTAAGCGTCCGCACCGTTCAAAAAATGAAGAAAGTCATGGGAGAAATTGCCAAGAAACAAAAGAAAAAGAAATAGCGGGAAACGATTAGATAACCCCTCCAAAAATTCCCTGTCCAGTTTTCGGTAGCAAGAAGGAAAGCCTTACTTTACCTTTGTGTAAACGCAAGAAACAAATGAGTAACAGCTTGACTTTTGAGGAGCAGTACCAGGCGATTGTACGCAAAGANGCAACTTACGAAGGCGTGTTTTACACCGCAGTGAAGACCACCGGCATCTTTTGCCGCCCCACCTGCACGGCGCGTAAACCAAAACCTGAGAACGTAGAATTCTTTCCCTTGGCCAAAACCGCCATCCTCCACGGTTACCGCCCCTGCAAGCGTTGCAAACCACTGGAAGAACCCGGTGCTACACCAGATTATATTCAGGGCTTGCTTACCGAATTGCGCGAAGACCCAGAGCTGAAAATCCGCGATGCCGACCTGCGCGCCAGAGGTATTGAACCTAGCCAAATACGACGTTGGTTTAACAAAGAACACGGCATGACTTTCCAGGCCTATCAACGCATGATGCGCCTCAATAGTGCTTATCACCACATCACCAATGGGCATTCCGTCACCGATGCAGCTTTCGGCAACGGTTACGAATCCCTCAGTGGATTCAATGAACGTTTCAAGCAAATATTTCAAGGTAAGCCCTCTGACCAAAAAGGCAAGCAGGTCATTCATATCGACCGCATCGTTACACCACTGGGGCCTATGTACGCCTGCGCTACTGACAAGGGGATTTGTTTGCTAGAGTTTACCGACCGCCGGATGTTAGAAACAGAATTCAAGGACTTGCGCAAGCGCCTTGATGCGGTTATACTGCCGGGAAGCAACGCTCATCTACAGCAACTTCGCACCGAGTTGAGCGCCTATTTTGCGGGCACATTACAGCAGTTTTCTGTGGCGCTAGATACGCCTACCACCCCCTTTCGGCAGCAAGTTTGGCACGAACTGCAGACCATTCCGTACGGCGCTACCAGGAGTTACAAAGAGCAAGCCATCCGTATAGGTAACCCCAAGGCCGTGCGAGCTGTAGCCTCCGCCAATGGCCACAATCGGGTCGCCATCGTCATTCCTTGCCACCGTGTGATCGGTAGCGACGGCAGCCTCACGGGGTATGCTGGTGGTCTGGCCAGGAAGCAATGGCTGCTTGACCTAGAGATGGGGGAGGCGTAGGGTAGGCTGTCCAACCTGGCTGGTAATTCAGGTTACGCGTGGCTTTAGCCCGCAACGAGTTCTCTCCGTTCTAGGGGGGCGGGCTGAAGACCGCGCAACTTAGCAGAGGGCAACTCTACCTGGCAATTTAGCCTGTCAAGAAAGCGCTAAAATCGGTCGCATCAGAAAAGCACCAGATTGGAAACCCTAAGGTGTAGGGTTTCTTGAGTGACTAAGCCTTTAGTTGCTTGCACCAAAAGACGGGTCTACTGGTCTTTATAATAAATTCATCTATGTTTTGAGCAGCTGGAATCGCCTGCCGGCTTTTTACCACGCTGTCTGCTCTTTCGATAGAAAGGTGCATTTCGCTGTTCGTCCCACACTAGATTTGTCACTTGTTACGAGCCTGTTAAGCGTTTAAAATAGCCGCTAGGGATGCTTATCATTGCGCTATTGATAGACAATTGGTCAAAAAAAACATCCCGATATGAAATTAATTTTCCAGTACCTAGTCCCCTGTCTTTTGTTTTTTATTACCTCTTGCAATGGGCAAGAAACGTCAGGATCAAAAAAAGAAAGCTCTCCTGCTACTACAAACAAGGTAGACGCCCTAGGGGGGCAAAACGAGGCAACTGATAAGCTTTTTGAAGGTGTTTTCTCACAACACGCCTCTCCTGATCCTGCTACCCAAGTTGGAGAGTACCTACGCGAGGTATTCGAAGATAAAGATGGTAACTTGTGGTTTGGCACACTGGCCTATGGTGTCGCCCGTTATGACGGAACTTCGCTCACTTATTTTACGACCGAGGACGGCTTGGCGGGAAATCAAATCAACGACATCACCGAAGATAAAGAGGGCAACCTATGGTTTTCCACTACATCAGGAGTGTCTAAATACGATGGGGAGTCTTTTACCAGCTTTACAGTAGAACAAGGGCTAAGCCATAATAGTACCTGGAGCATCATGGCAGATAGCCAAGGAGCTGTTTGGGTGGGTACCATGGGCGGCGTTAGCCGTTATGATGGCACTGTTTTTTATGATTTTCTCCTTCCCGAACCTGAGATTGATAACGTGAGTTACGTGTTTTCAACTGAGCTGGTGTGGTGTATGATAGAAGACCGTAATGGCAATGTTTGGTTTGGTAGAGACGGCCTTGGCGTCACCAAATATGACGGCAAAACGTTTACCCATTACACTCGGAAAGATGGCCTCAGCAACAACAATATCCTCAGTATACTAGAGGATAGCCAAGGCCATTTTTGGTTCGGCTCCAGACATACGAGAATACCAGAAGAAGGGAACCCTAATTCCTTTGTAGATTCTACGGATGCTGGCTTAACCCACTACGACGGCAAAACGTTTACCACCTTTATGAATACCGACGGTCTGCACGGCAAAATAATTGGTCCTATTTATGAAGACCGCAGCGGCAACATCTGGATAGCCTCCATGCACTACGGCGCATTCCGCTACGACGGTAAGACGTTCACCAACTTTAAGGAGCGTTACGGCGCTGTTGGTTTTACCAATAACTGTATCCAAAGTATCCTGGAAGATAAAGCAGGCCAACTGTGGTTTGGTTTCTCTGGCGGCCTCTTCCGCCTGGAGGGGAGCTATTTTGTGAATGTGACCAAGGAGGGGCCTTGGCAGTAGCTATTCGTATAAATGCATTCACACTAATCTTGTAAAAACAACTAAGAACAAAATGAACACATTGCCCTATTCTTCCTGGAGTCTAAAGTGCTTTTTAACCTTGTTGCCAGCGTTTTGCTGGCGTGCTTGTTTTTGCCCCAGATACTCAAGGTAATATTTGGTTCGGTGGCAGGAATAACCTTTGGAAGTTTGATGGGGAAATCGTAGCAGAGATGACGTTCTAAAAAAGCTTTATCGATTCTTTTCGACGAGGCAACTACTGTTTTAGTTACTCACACCAAAAGACTGGTCTTTATAACAAGTTTACCAATGCTTTGGGCAGCTGGCATCGCCTGCTGGCTCGCCACCACGCTATCCGCTCTCATGCAGTGCTGCGCATTGCATACCGCTGCTATCACTGCTGCTGCTCGTCCCTGCGCAGTGCTTCGCTATTCGCTACGCACCTTCAGAACGGGCTAAAGTCCGTTTTACCGGTTTTAGCTCGGGCGTATTCACACTTTGGCGTAATTTGGGCTTCAGCCCGATTGCCTGGTAAAAAATGACTCGTCTGAAATGATGAACTTATTCTTCGCGACCTCTTGGCATGAAAGGTACAGCGTACCGCCTATCTCTACAGCCATCTTTTAGGTTTTTATGTGAGGAGCAGCGCACCGTACTCTATTCGGCAGAATGGTCTACCTTCAATGGTTTTATTAAAGGTTGGGAAATATAGTACGGTGCGCTGCCCCCAAGGCGCTTGACTCAGTTGTCGCGATAAATAGAAATGCAGAAGGATAGATATATGCTTATTACTTATCTTGAGCTTTGGTGAAACCCTGGCCTAGCGATGTGGAGCAGTGGCCCGGCCAAAGGCAAGGGCAAGACACCGCCTGAGCGGTGGCCGACTGAATAAGGAGCTGCGCAACGTAGCGCCCGCAGGGAGGCCCAAAACACTAAAAAAAGCAATAGATGAGTTTTTGGAAAAAGCTGTTTTCCGGAGGAGAGCAAAAGATGCGTTCTTACGAAGATTTCTGGAACTGGTTTATGCAACATGAGCCCACGTTTTATCAGCTGGTGAAAGGGGGAGGTAATGTAGCTGGTGAATTTCTAGGTAAAGCACTGCCGCGCCTGCGAGATTTGAGAGAAGGGTTTCATTTGCTGACAGGCATGCCGGATGAGGAGGTTGTAGAACTGATTTTTTCGGCAAATGGCGATTTGAAAAACATGGTGTTTATAGACGAAATTATCGCTGCTGCTCCCGAATTGGAGAGGTGGAAGTTTGTGGCACTACGCCAGACCATGGATTTGGAGACCAAGGGGATCAGCCTCGGCGAACATACATTTACGAAAGAGAATATCTCCTTTTATGAAGCCGAAGATGCAGCATACCCCGATGAGGTGAATATTGTGTTGGTACACGAGGACCTAACGGAGGAGATCAGGGAGGTGATCACACATGGCACTTACCTCTTTTTGGATCACCTGCTGGGCGAGTGGAATTTTGCTACCCAGATCGACCAGGTGGTGGTGAAAAGTACGGAGGAGGCCGAAAAAGAACTGGTGCCAATCACGGAAATAGTAGCGTTTTTGGCCTGGCGAGAAAAGGAGTTTATAGAGAAGTACGACGCCGTAAAGAAGAATACGGCCGACGACGAATTTGCTTTGCTAGAGGCAGAACTTGAGGATGGAAGCCCCTTGGTTATATCGGCAGATATGGACTTGATGGAGTGGGATGGCCGCGCCTCGCACCCTTGGATGCTGATGGTGGAATTGCCTTATGATGGGTACGCCAATGGCGGGCTGCCAGATGAGCAGACGAGCGCCTTGTTGCAAGAAATAGAAGATCGCCTAATGGCCGAGTTGAAAGACCAAGACGGCTACTTGAACCTGGGCCGCCAGACGGGCGCAGACACCCGAGGTATTTATTTTGCTTGTAAGGAATTCAAAAAATCCTCAAAAATCGTAGATCAGATACGCCAGGAATACGCTGATAAAATAGATATGGATTACGATATTTATAAAGACAAGTACTGGCGTTCCTGGGGCCGGTTTTTGCCCGAATAATCGAGTGCTACCTCCGTGTATTAGGTACTTAGTAGAGAGGGCAGAGGCTTGGTTGACCCAAAATGGAGGCCATACCACGTATCAAGCTTCTTGTGCGTTTTTAGCTGCCAAAATGCTTTGTACTGGGCCAATAAATGACCGATAATGAAAAATGTCCTTGATAACGATTTAAACAATCCACCGCCGGATTTAAGAAAGAAAGATCGTCAGGCTTTCATCTATTCCCTGATTATGCTGATTGGCGGTGTAGCCGTATTCAGGTACCTCATGCCAGGTATGATCGACAAGGATTTGTGGAACCTGGTGGTGGAGTCCTTTATCTTTCAGGTGATGTGCATTGGGCTGGGGATTGTGATCAAGCTGATCCGCCGCCTTTTCAAATCTACGGATGAAATATTATTCTCTAAGCGCTTCTGGCTGGATGCTGTAGAAGAAGGATTCTCCGTATGGGTGCTGCTGGTGTTGTTGTATGCAGTGCGGATGTTTGTTTAGTGACCAGCGCCGCTTTCTGAGGTCGGTTGTTGGGATTACTGGACTAGCTCTCGATGTGGGTTCTTCGAGATGTTCTCCTTTATGTCAAGGGGGATGAGTTTACTCTTGGTACGGTCTTAGCTCATTCATTTTTTGTTTCATTCCTCAATGTGTTCAAGCAAGGTTCGTAGTACTTTAATAATAGTTCATTTTGATCTTCCATGTCCATTTTTGAAATGCGCAAATATTCATCTAGCTGAACATTGTTTACGATCCCTTCAGTCGAGCAATGGCAATATTTTTTCATTGCCTTAGGGTATTTGTCCTTCATGTCTCCGGAGTCTCGTAGACAATTGTTGATCATAGCCTCTTTATTACTATTTGACCAAGTAGAATGATTTAAATCGTAGGTTCCTTTGCTTAAAGAAATGCTATAAAACCCTGATAGAATCAATATGATGGATAGAGCCTTTGTGGCCGTTGGGTAATTAATTAGTGTTTTATTTCTGCTCGTTTTATCAGGGTAAAGTACATAATACCCTAATAATAAGCCGGCCAATAACCTTGTTATTCCAAATACAATATGCATTACGGTTATTCTATGTTGCTCAAAACTAACTTGCAGAAAGCATAGTTTTGATACCAAGTACCTACTACCCAATACCAAGTACCCTTTTTACCCCAACCCCAATATCCTCCGATTAGCTGCTTTATCGGTTTCCGCACCTGCAAAATCATCGAATGCTTTTTCGGTTACCTCTATGATGTGTTGCTGGATGAAGGGGGCACCTTCGCGGGCACCTTGTTCGGGGCTTTTGATGCAGCATTCCCATTCCAGGACTGCCCAGCTGTCGTAGCCGTATTGAGACAGGCGCGTGAAAATGCCTTTGAAATCCACCTGCCCGTCTCCTAGGGAGCGAAAGCGACCGGCACGCTCTTTCCAGCCTTGATAGCCGCCGTAGACGCCCTGCTTGCCGGTAGGGTTGAATTCGGCATCCTTGACGTGGAAAGCAAAGATGCGTTCGTGGTAAATATCAATGAAAGACAGGTAGTCGAGGTGCTGCAAAACGAAGTGGCTAGGGTCATAATTGATCCCTGCACGAGGGTGTTGGTCCACGGCGTCCAGAAACATTTCGAAGGAAACGCCATCGTGTAAATCTTCGCCAGGATGCAACTCATAACCGAGGTCGACACCCGCGTCATCATAAGCATCGAGGATAGGTTTCCAACGCTTGCCCAATTCCGAAAATCCTTCTTCTACCAGTCCGGCTGGTCGCTGTGGCCAGGGATAAACGAAAGGCCATAAAAGCGCTCCACTAAAGCTTACATGTGTATTCAGACCAAGGTTTTGACTGGCTTTGGCTGCCCATTTCATTTGCTGTACGGCCCATTCTGTGCGAGCCTTGGGGCTGCCATGTACTTCCTTCGGCGCAAAATTGTCAAACATGCTATTGTAACCAGGATGCACCGCTACGAGCTGCCCTTGTAAGTGGCTTGCNAACTCTGTGATTTCCAGCCCGTAGCTTGCGATTTTACCTTTCAACTCATCAGCATAAGTTTTGCTGCTTGCTGCTTTCTCCAGGTCAATTAGTCGGCTTTCCCAGGTAGGAATCTGTACCCCTTTGTAACCAAGGTCGGCTGCCCACTGGCAAATAGCATCGAGGCTGTTGAAAGGAGCTTCATCACCCATAAATTGGGCTAAAAATAGGGCAGGGCCTTTGATCGTCTTCATGTACAGATAGCTTTTGTTGATCCGGGCATTAAGATAATATACTTCGGGTAGATAAAAAAAACGAATCCCGATGAATGGACATTCACCGGGATTCGAGTTCAAAGCTTGAATACTGAGTACAAAGTACTATTTAACTACGACCTTGCGGTTTACCTGTAAACTTCCGTTGGTAAGTGTTACCACGTAAGTACCAGCAGGGAATGCACTCAGGTCAATTTGTTCGTTGTATTGACTCAAGTTGCCCAATTGGCGATCAATCAGGGTGTTGCCAAGGATACTGCTTACGCGTAAACGTAAACCATCCACCGCTTCTGGTAGATTGATACGTACCTGTAGCTGCCCATCGGTAGGGTTAGGGAACAAGTCTACGCTTTGCGCAAACGTCAGTTCGTCAACATTATCTATCAGATCACAAGTAGTACAGTAGCCAAAACATACCACATCCAGGGTTACATCCATATCGCCGGTGTTGATAAAGCGATCAGCGAAGTCTCCTGTCGTACAATCGTCACCAACGCTGGTGTCAATAGTTTCCCAACCGTCGGGGCCGTTCTTGAACTTGTAGGTATACATGGTATTGTCTTCCAATGGCAAGGTAACGGTATAGATACCGTCAGCGTCCGCATCGTCCATTGCTACATTCATGAAATCACTGAAACCGCCTGCGATGAAAACACCATCAGGGCTGATGTCCTCCCGATTCATATCCACCTGGAAAGTAACGTCCGAAGTTACTACTGGTGCGTTGAAGATCAACTCCCAGCCGAAGCCGTCGCTCGACCAACCGTTGTCCCACTCAATATAGTAGGTGGTGCCTGCGGTTACAGGGAAGTCGCCAATGAAAGAGGCTGCACCTTCAGGACAGTCATCGTCACTAACTGCTACAAGTGTCAGACTGCTCAGCGTGCCACACTCACCAGTGTAAACCCAAACGCGAGTATCACTTGCACTCAACTCACAAGAACTGATAGAAATGGTGCCATCTACGGTAGGGGTAAACTGGTACCATTCCGTCTGTGCATAAGGGGTAGGAGACCGTCCCTGACTTCTGTTGTCAATGATTGGCCCAGTGTAGGCAGCGTTTCCTGTGAATTCCAAAATTTCAAACTCACCAGGCTGAATAACAGCTGCCGATTCACAGAAATCCCCCTCTACCAGTTCGGTATCGAAGAAGGATAGTTCAAAGTCGAAACCAGCGTCATCCCAAACATCTTCCCACATGATATAATAAGTTTGGCCACCCTGTACCACTGCTTCTCGGTAGGATGCCCAAAGATTGTCAGACCCTTCTTCTATTGCGCACTGGTCATCATTGACACCAATGATTTCCAGGCTGTTACAATCGCCTCGTAGAATCCAACCCCGAGTATCAGCGCCACCTTCACAGCTGCTGATGCTGATCCAGCCATCAGCGGCAGGCGTGTATTGGAACCATTGGGCAGAGAATCCATCTCCAGCGTCATGGTGAATACCACCACCAAAGCAGCTAAGCTCATTCACGGTGTGCGTACCGGGCTCAATCACAGAAGCAGTATAGCAATACTGGTCTGGACCCGCTGCAGGAATCTCTAACCAAGACATATTGTCGAGGAACCAAACATGGGTGTCATCAATGGGATAGAAATTGATACCAGAGAATTGAGCTAGATCGAATTCTGCATTACCATTGGTAACACCCTCGCTAAATACCCATGAGGCAATCGTGTACTCTCCTACAACAAGGCGAGCCTGATCGTTGTCTATATCAATGATTAGCGCAACGTAGAAGAACTCGTCTTCAGGGTAGTCAAAGCCATAAGTGGTGTCATCGGTGCCAGAATTGTCGTTCAAATCTAATACACCTACACCATCACCATCAAAAAACACATCAAATGCCCAGAAACCTGCGGTCGTTGTAGGATCCTGGTGTTGGACGTTGAAATAAGCGGAATTTCCTGCGGGGATGTACATATTCCAAGAGAAGAAGTAATGACCACTGGTCAAGTCTCCTGTATCAAAATAGGCATCCTGGGTAGTAGGGCTACCAACGATAGCAAAGACATTGTCTCCGTCGATGGTGTCGATTTCAAAAGTGGCGGCACCACCAGGCCACGCAGACCAAGGGCCTGTAGGCGCCAATGGCCCTAAGTCATAGCTGCTGGCGTCATCGGTGAAAACAACGGCAGGGTTGTCACAATCAGTGACGGCACAAGCGCCACAACCCGAAAAACAAACAGGATCCAGAACAATAGTGGCTGCGTCAACTACCAGTGATCGGGCGTTGGCAGTAAGCCCAATAAGTTCGATAAGCGCCCCGCATTCCTCAGGAACCATCTCGAAGTTCATCGGATCGCTTATTGCTCCGTTGACAAAGAAATAATTGATGGCATCATCCGATATGAAATAGGCTTCGGTATAGATACCATCCCCATCCCCATCGCTTAGGGCACCAACTGAGACATCGGCAATTGTGGAAGCGTCACTGGCAGCGAAAACTACCGAGACACCATCCGGACTAACGTCAACGCCACTGAGGTTGACAGAAAAGGTAACATCACCCTGGGAATACAGAGATAAGCCCCCCAAGAGCACCATTACAGATAGGCAAATTTTGTAAAATAATCGCATGAAAAATTGGATTAAGTAAATGAAAGCACACGGGGACAGTACTAGGTAGGAAAGCGTTTTTCGATACTAGTATACTGAGCGTGTACGGTTAATTTTTTCCTTCGCTGACAATTTTTGTGGTCAAGCTAAAGCAAAAATCGTAAGTGACTGATGCCATAGGCATCCCCTACGGGGTAAGGAACGTGATTTTTGTTTTCGATTGACGCTAAACATGAAAATTGTCAGAGAATCATTTTTCTGGTCTTTTTCTGGTCGTCCTTAATCGGCGCTAGATGAAATCGTTTGGGGTTGAATGCTTAAGACGTGGCTTGGACTTCAGTCCGAGCAGGAAAATATTGCGATTGTGGCCGGACTGAAGTCCAGCCTACGCTTTTCTAACCAAACGATTTCATCTAGCTACCCTTAATCCATTACTTCTTATAAAATCACAGACTAAAATTTAGTCCATTTCTCTTTACTGTTGCTTGAAGCTACTACTTTTTCAATGAACTTCATACCCCTCAAGCCATCTTTTACACCAGGAAAATCCATCAATAGGGGATCTGGTGTTTCACCGGCAAGTCTTGCCTGTACACAGTGAGCAAAATTGCGGTAGATGTTTGCAAAAGCTTCAAGATAGCCCTCCGGGTGGCCGGCAGGTATACGGGTATGGGCTGTAGCTGTAGGGTATAAATCTCCAACGCCGGTGCGGCGAACTTCAACGGGTTTGTCTAGCCATTTTACCAATAAGGTGTTAGGCTCCATCTGCCGCCAATGGAATCCTCCCTTTGTGCCATAAACACGAATGTTGAGGTCGTTTTCTTCACCGGCACTGATTTGGCTAGCGTGAAGAATACCCTTGGCGCCATTGTTGAAACGCAACAAAACGTTGCCATCATCATCGAGTTGGCGGCCCGGCACAAAAGCTGTGAGGTCGGCACAAAGCTCCGTGATTTCCAGGCCGGTAATGTATTCGGCAAGGTTTTCAGCGTGGGTGCCAATATCCCCCATCGCACCAGCAATACCTGAACGACTGGGGTCGGTACGCCAATCTGCTTGTTTCTGTTCGGTGTCCTCAAGCTTGGTACTTAGCCAGCCCTGAGGGTATTCAACAACTACTTTTCGGATGTCTCCAAGCTCACCGGCCTCGATCATTGCACGTGCCTGCTTGACCATAGGGTAGCCGGTATAGTTGTGGGTAAGAGCAAAAATCAAACCTGTTTCTTCTACGAGTGCTACCAGTTCCTCCGCTTCTTCCATGTTGAAACACAGGGGTTTGTCGCAAACGACATGGAAACCATTTTGCAGCGCCATTTTTGCAGGGCCGTAATGGACATGATTAGGCGTGACAATGGATACAAAATCCATCCGCTCGCCCAAGGGCAATTGCTTTTCTTTTTCGATCATCTCGGCATAAGAGCCATAGACCCGTTCCGTAGGTAAATAGAAATCTTCGCCAGAAAGGCGCGAGCGCTCAGGGTTACTGCTAAAGGCACCGCAGACCAGCTCTACCTGGCCATCCAGTGCGGCAGCCATCCGGTGTACACCGCCAATAAATGCACCTCGGCCTCCACCGACCATCCCCATGCGTATCTTTCGTTTGCTCATCGTTGTCTTAACAGTTATTTTTTTTAGTTTGTTGGGTCTTGTTAGAAGTTCTTATCCAATACTTTCCACTGTACGGTTGCGCCTGCTTTTTTCGGCTAAGAATCCCATTTGATGACTCTCCATAGAGGCTGTCAAGGTGGAAGTCAATAATGTGCCGTCTTGTTGGTCTACAGCTTGCAACCAGTCGCGAACAAGGCCCCAATCGCCGCCGCCATGCCCGGAATCAAGGGATGCGTTATCATGAACATTCCACTTCTCTTGTTTTCCTGTTTGGAAATCGGTAATCAATAAATCGGTTTCGTCACCTACCATGTCTCCCATACTACCCATCACGCGGGTTCGTCGACCTTGGTAATGCGTGAAGGCCTCCATGTTGAAATTAGCCGTAATCTGATCTGCAAACTGGAGCGAAACGATCTGGTGATCGGCAACGTCATTGTCACAGTGGTATACACACCGCCCATAGGGGCCTTCTGTTATATTTTTTAAGATCGCCTCTCCTCGTGCGGGCTCCTCTTGTGGTAAATCAAAGTGATGGAGCCAAGTGCGGTTATCGTAATAAATCTTTTTAGCAGAATAAGGGCAGGTCGCCTCTATGGCGCAACCATCGGTGCAGCGCTTGGTACTTCCTTCAGGAGCGTTTTCTTTGCGGAACCATTTTAGTGACCCAAATGAAGAAACATATTCGCAAGGGCGATCGATCCACCAGCGCATAATATCAAGGTCATGGCAGGATTTGGCCAGTATGATCGGGTTGGTATCGGCCTCTCTTCGCCAGTTGCCTCGAACATAAGAATGACTCATGTGAACATGCTGGATCGGCTCAAAGTGCTGCATGCTCACCAATTCTCCCAATACGCCACTGTCAATGACGGCTTTTATTTTTTGATAATAAGGTGAATAACGTAAAACATGGCATACCGCTACGATGCGCCCTTTTTCTTCGGCCAGGTCTCTGATCTCTTTACACTCTTGCCAGGATTGAGCAATGGGTTTTTCCAACAACAAGTCGTATCCCAATGCCAGTGCAGCCATAGCCGGCCCGTGATGCAGGTCGTCTGGTGTGGTAATGATGATAGCGTCTGCAAATTTGGGTTGGTCAAAGACGTGTTCCCAAGTTACAAATCGGCGATCTTCTCTTATTTTGTGCTTATCGACAAAGCGTTGCTGCCGGAGAGGAATGGGTTCCGCCACTCCTACGATATCCAACTGATCCGGGTACTTTAAGGCGTAGCCTCCATAAACGTTTCCTCGATTACCTGCACCTACTACAATGGCTTTTATCGTCTTTGTTAGGTTCGGGGCGGTCGGTTCCGCAGGGGCAATATGAAGGGTTTGGTCAACAGGTTTTCCAAATGCAACACCCCCTAAGGTAGTACCCAGGGAAACTAAACCCAATGCTTTGAGTGCCTCGCGGCGTGAATTGGTAGGTGGCTTCATTGGTACAGTTGGATATTATGCGAATTCTACGATAATTTCGGCTCTAATTATACGAAAAAAAGATGAATAGCGAGAGAAATTTGAAAGAATCCTTAGTGCTGTAAGAAGGGTCTGTTACCTTTGCAGATTCGTTTTACCGGATAGATAATTAAAAGCCACCAAATAATGGCCACCACCACTCCTGCTATGGTTTTTCAGAAGAAAGGATTTTCTAAAAAGCTACTTTTAAAGCTGCACGAAGACCTGCTTCGTCCCCGTATGATCGAAGAGAAAATGCTCATCTTGCTACGGCAGGGAAGGATTAGTAAGTGGTTTTCCGGCATAGGTCAGGAGGCTATCAGCGTTGGAGCTACGAATGCGCTTCTGGAAGATGAATATATCTTCACCATGCACCGCAATTTGGGCGTTTTTACCAGCCGGCGGTTACCACTAGAGCGTATGTTTGCACAGTGGCAAGGTAAAATGAGTGGCTATACCAAAGGCCGTGACCGTTCTTTCCATTTCGGAGCGCCAGAGCAAAATATCGTAGGGATGATCAGCCACTTGGGGCCACAACTGGCACTGGCTTCCGGTGTGGCACTTGCCAATAAATTGGGACAGGAAGGCCGAGTGTCACTTGCCTTTACAGGTGAAGGTGGCACGAGTGAAGGCGATTTCCATGAAGCACTCAATACTGCAGCGGTTTGGCAATTGCCGGTCATTTTTGTTATCGAAAACAATGGCTACGGCTTGTCTACACCTACCAGTGAGCAATATCGTTGTGAAAATCTCGCTGATCGAGCACTTGGTTACGGTATGCGTTCGGTGGTTATTGATGGTAACAATATCCTCGAGGTTTATGATACCTTCAATAAGCTGGCTAAAGAATTGAGGAAAAACCCCGAGCCAGTGCTGGTAGAATGCCGCACCTTCCGGATGCGTGGGCATGAAGAAGCTTCTGGTACAAAATACGTTCCTCAGGAGTATTTTGATGAATGGGGACAGCGCGATCCGTTGGATAATTTTGAGCAATTTTTGTTGGACGAAAAAGTGCTAACCACTAAGAAGATAGAAAGCCTGCGGGCGCAAATTAAAACAGAGATAGAAGAAGGCCTGGAGCTTGCTTTTGCAGAAGCGCCGATCACAGCTGATATAGAACAAGAATTGCAAGATGTTTATGCTCCCTGGACGCCCACGCCTGCACCTGCGGGGGAAGAGCGACGGGAAATCCGTTTTGTAGATGCTATCAGTGATGGTCTTCGGACAGGAATGCAGCGCCACGATCAGTTGATACTGATGGGGCAGGATATCGCCGACTATGGAGGGGTGTTTAAAATTACGGATGGTTTTGTCGCCGAATTTGGCAAGGAACGAGTGCGTAACACACCACTGTGCGAAAGCGCCATTCTGGGTATTGGGCTGGGCTTGAGCATCAAAGGCTGGAAAGCCATGGTGGAAATGCAGTTTGCTGATTTTGTCAGTGTAGGATTCAACCAAATTGTGAACAACCTCGCAAAAATCCATTACCGTTGGGGGCAAACCGCCGACGTAGTGGTACGAATGCCTACTGGCGGTGGGGTAGGAGCCGGGCCATTTCATAGCCAAGCCAATGAAGCGTGGTTCTTCCACGTACCTGGGCTCAAGATGGTTTATCCATCTACCCCGGAAGATGCCAAAGGTTTGCTGCTGGCGGCTTTAGATGATCCTAATCCAGTTTTGTTTTTTGAACACAAGGGCCTCTACCGGAAAATTACAGCTCCGGTGCCAGAAGGTTACTATACGACAGAGATTGGTAAGGCAAATTTGGTGCAAGCAGGAGAGACGCTCTCTATAATTACTTATGGGCTGGGTGTACACTGGGCCCGCGAAGCGGCGGAAGAGCTAGGTATGGATGTAGATATTCTGGATTTGCGGAGTTTGTTGCCGCTGGATTACGATGCGATTGCAGCTACCGTGAAAAAGACAAACAAGGCCCTTGTTTTGCATGAAGCAACCCTGTTGGGAGGAATAGGAGCAGAACTTTCTGCTTATATTAGTCAGCATTTATTTGAGCACTTGGATGCACCTGTTGTGCGGGTTGCTAGCCTGGATACACCTGTTCCTTTCGCTGCAAATCTGGAAAAAGCCTTCTTGCCGCAAGAGCGACTCCGTGAGCAAATGGTGATTTTACGCGATTATTAGGTGGTATTTTTTTAGAAAACGGTCTTAGGAGGATTTTCATATATCATTTTTTTCACCTTTTAGGAAAAAGGTGTACTTTTGGACAGAGCTTTGAAATATACTTGCCAGCAAAACCCCTTAGGGAGGTTTTGTTACTCTTCTACATACCTACTTTTTTACTCCAGACATCTACATGAACGATTAGTTTGTACTTTTGTGCTTTAATACCAAATTACAATAGTATGAACCTTGATAATCTGATCGCAGTAAGTGGCTTGCCGGGCTTGTTCCGCATGGCAGCTAACCGCAGTAACGGATTGATCGTTGAAGATCTGGATTCGGGGAAGCGGCGCTTTGTAAGTGCCCGCAAACACCAGTTTACGCCTCTGGGATCGATAGCCATCTTTACCGATGACGGAGACTCCGTTGAGCTTGCGAATGTTTTTCGCAATATGCGTGACCAATTCGAGGACCGCCCACCGGTAGACCCAACAGTAAAGTCGGATGAGTTATTTGACTACTTTACTGATATTCTACCCAACTACGATCCTGACCGTGTGTACCCTGGTGACGTTAAAAAAGTTATTAAGTGGTTTAATAGTTTAAAAGAAAACGGACTATTGACAGAAACGGACGAAGAGGAGTAACCTTCTCTCGCGGAGTGCCGTTGTTGTCAGTAGTTATGTATTGTGAATAATTCATAATACGACGGACAACAAGTCATCTATATGAGAGCAACTGCACTACCGCGATCCAAAGCGAGAACCTATCTTCCGATAAGGTTCAAGTTGACCGTTTGGGAGCGGTTGCAGCCATTTTACGAAGAGTTGCTGCAAAGGAAGTTATTTACATTGAAAGACCTTGAGCAGTGGCTCCTGGATCGCAGTGAACTTGACGCTTTCGTTAGCGAGTCATTTGCATGGCGTTATATCAACATATCCAGTGATAGCACTGATGCCGCTGCTCAAGACAGCTACCATTATGCTATACAGGAGCTTTCTCCACGTATTTCAGACTATTCTCATAAGCTCAATTCAAAGCTGGTCAATACACCCTTGATTAATCAGCTTGATCCCACCCGTTATGGAATTTATCTGCGAGCAGTAAAAAATTTGGTCGACCTTTTTCGGAAAAAAAATATCCAACTCGAAACGGAAGTCCAACTGGATAGTAAGGTTCACGGAAAGATCTTTTCCGAGATGACGGTAGGTATCAATGATGTACAGCTCACTCTTCAAAAAGCTGGTGCGCTTTTAGAGGAACCCAGACGTGAATACCGCGAAGAAATTTATCATAAGATCAACCGTCGTATTCAGGAGGATACAGAAGACCTGGAAGGGCTTTATGATAAGTTACTTCAAAAGCGTCATCAGATTGCGCTGAATGCTGGTTTTGATAATTTCCGAGATTATCGTTTCCGGAAATTGGGACGGTTTGATTATACACCAGATGATTGTGCTGATTTTCATGATGCTATCCGCGATGAAATCCTTCCATTGGTCGAACAACTTTACCTTCATCGCAAGAAAGCACTGGGGGTGGAAAAGCTACGTCCCTGGGATTTGCACGTAGATTCCAGTGGAAAAAAACCTTTACGTCCTTTCCAAAATATGGATGATTTGGTACGTAAATCTACGAGCTGTCTACAAAGGGTTCATCCTCAGTTTGGGGAGGTTTTGACAACGATGCGAGAACTTGGGCACCTGGATTTGGATTCTCGTCCAGGTAAAAGGCCAGGAGGCTATAATATGCCGTTACTCCTTACGGGGGTGCCGTTTATTTTTATGAATGCAAGCCGCTCATTGGGAGATATGCGTACTCTGCTCCACGAATGTGGCCACGCGGTACACTCTTACCTGACCCGTGACTTACCCCTTAGTTTTACCCGCCGTGTACCTTCAGAGGTCGCTGAGTTAGCTGCCATGAGTATGGAGTTGCTCACGATGGATCACTGGGATGTTTTCTTCCCTAAAAAGGAGGATTTACAACGTGCCCGTTTGCAGCAGTTAGAAACGGTGTTAAAGGTATTGCCCTGGATTGCCACCATTGATAAGTTCCAGCACTGGGTCTATACCCATCCTAACCATAGTAGAGAAGAACGGCAAGAAGTTTGGTTGAAGTGCTTTAAGGAGTTTAATTCAGCCCATATCGATCATGATGGTTTAGAGGAATATGCTGCTCACTTATGGCATAAGCAACTCCATCTGTTTGAAGTACCCTTTTATTACATTGAATACGGTATTGCCCAATTGGGGGCAATTGCCATTTGGCAACAGTACCGTACTCACCCGGCACAAACGGTAGAAAAATACCGTACAGCTCTACGGCTAGGATATACCCGCAATATCAGAGATATCTATAGTACGGCGGGCATTTCTTTTGATTTTTCAAAAGACTACGTGCACCAACTGGGGCAATTTATCAAGAGCGAAATTGACTCACTACTGAAGGAGTATTAGCGGCAAACCTGACAAGGGCCACTATTCCCAAAGCGCCTTCAAGGGGCTGTTCTCATCGGTATAGCTAGGGTAGGTAAGGTCAATAATTGGCACATCTAATAGTTTTCCGTCGTGCTGTTGAGCAATCTGTGGGCCATTGGTACCACCGCTCCAGTCTTCCCAGCTAAATTGCAATCCACCAACAGGGATTATATTTACCCACATCTGCCAAGCTTTAGGTTTTCCGGAGTCATCGAGTAACCACAGATAGCTATCGCCGGGCGTAACGCCACCAGAACTGTAGTGTACCAAAAGGCCCTCTTCACCTGCTTTATTGGTTGCGATCTCCCGACTAGTGCCAGGATCGAAAGCCTTCATCGGTGCGCACAGCCAAAAACTATCATTTGCGAATTGTGACCAAGCTTTATCAATCAATTTTTGCGTGGCTTCGGTATCGTTTACCAGTTGCCCATTAACGTAGACCAAGCCAGTACGGTCAGTTGTGTTAAGCAAAACTTTGTTATCTCCCCATTCTACTAAAACAGCCTTCTTGTCTTTATCCCAGAGGTAACGGGTGCCAGAGAGGAATTTCCAACTCACAAAGCGGGTTTGGTCCCAGGCTGTTTTATTGACAGCGCGTTCCATTTTTCGTGCAAGTTCATCTGCGGCGGTACCACCTTCTCGCTGGGTTGGCATGGGCTCATTGGCAATAAAACCAGCAATAACCGCTGCTACGATCAATACTGCAAGCCCTAAGCCTAAAAACTTTAATATCTTTTTCATCAGGAAACTATTTTAAACCGAACCAGTTAGAGGGCAATTTGTTTGTCATTAAAGCAGCTTTCTTAATAATCGGGAGAATTGAATCAAATCAAAAAAGTAGATTCAGAGGCAGGTTGTCAGCATTTTTCTTTTGCAAAAGGTAATACTTATGACATTTTATTGACGATTCCGCTGCATCTATTCTTTTTAAACCAACGTTTTCTTTACATTGAATTAATAACGAGCTATAAAGCTTGGATAGCCAAGGAAAAAGCTTTTTTATGAAAAAATGTTGGTACATATACTTTTATACCGTACATTTGCGAACGTGTTCAAATCTCTAACAGATTAATCGCCGGATTTTATCTTCCGGGAAAGAAATAAAAGCCAATTTGGCTTGAAAGATGTTAATAGGGTTTTAGGTGTTTATTTTGGGATCGGTACTATTGTACCGATCTTTTTTTTTGACATCCTAATCCTAAAATAAGAAGCTTGTAATTCATCCCCTCTTTAAAGCTTTTTATCCTCTAAATCAGGCTATTCCTATCAGTTTAGTAGGTCAATCGTACCAGTTTGAGGCGATTTCTTCTTTCACTTGGAATGACTAATTCTGTGGGGCTTATTTGGGTAGCTGCTCGGAAACGCAGCCGAAGGTCTAAGTTGGTCGTACTGAACAAGCTGTTGCGATCGTACTCTCCCAGACCATTAATAACGTACTCGCTAACGGTGTTTTCATACCTGATTTCATCGTTAAACAGAAAGCGTAACCTACCTGGTGTTTCAAACAGAAAGTAGCTGGAAAACATCCCGTTGTCATCCTGGCTATACTGCTTTTTATGTAGAATGGTTTCCCAGTGGCGCTGACCATCAGGGTGAATCGAAAGGACAAAGACTTCTTCGTAATAGAAATCGACGAGATTGCGTTCTGTCGGGTCATAATAGACTCGGCTAGTAGTACTGGTTCGGCGTTGCAGTTGCTTGTTTCGTTCGGCAATTAGCAATGCTCCTCCGTCTCGCCTCAGAACAATTTCTTGCACAGAAGTTTCATTTACGCCCTTCCCTTCGCGATAATCTCGTCCTAGTAAGTTTTGCAAGAACTCTTCTGTAAATGGAGTAAACTTGACCATGGGCTGAGCAGTTGTTCTAGGCGTAAACCGCAAGTAAAAAAAGCCCATTGCGCGTTCGGTATTATCATCGGAATATAAGCCAGCAGCAATGATTTGATTGTTGAGGTTGTCTGCTTCAAAAAACACATCATAGGAGAGGTACTCGCCCATGGGGATATTGGTGAGCGTAGGCTCTCCGGATCCGTTGTAGGAATGTATTTGGTAAAAATGTTCTTTACGCCTGGATCGGAAATTATCTTTCTGAAAAATGAAACTGGCCTCGCCACGATTATCGACAGTAGCTTGTACAAAATCTCTACTGAACAAGAAATCGTTCAGCGGAAACTTGTGTTCCCATATTATTGACTGAGTAGGCAGGTCAAAAGAATAGGCGTGTAAGATATCCTGATTTTCAACGTAAAACATCAGAAGTTTGGATCGATCTTCAGAACGGACAAGTTCAAAACGAGGAGTGAAGAAAAGGTAGCCCAGATTGATAAGCAGGGAAGAGTCTACTAGGTTGGCTGCAGGGTCATAGCGGTGTGCTTTGATTAAGGTATTCCCTTTGTGTCGATAGGAATAAAGCAGCGTAAAGTCCTCCTGGGTAGGAACAACACCTAGGACAGAAGGTAGGCGCCGATCCAGTATCAATTCCTTAGACCAGCTTTTTCGCATTTGAGGATTAAAGGCCTGGATTTCAAATTCTGTCTTTCGGTCACGAAAAAGCAGGATATGGTTACCCATTTCTCCGATGACTTCATAGGCCACATCTGAACTCAGCGGAATTTCTTCTGAAACAGTGAGCACTTGTCCTATTGTGGAGAAATAGCACGCAAGAAAGGGGAGTAGTAAAAGAATCTTTTTCATAATCATTAATCTTTGAACCTGGCAGACATTGATCAAAATACGCTTATCTAAAAATAAAACGTAGGCTTAGCGCGATAAGTTGTTATTTATATAGGCAAGTACAGGCGGAATGCTACGCAATTTTGTAAATCACCTTACCTTTGCAACTCGAATGGTCAGAGAATCTAAAAAATAAGATGAGTAGGAGAAATAAGCTTCAGCGGTTTGCAGATATTCAACGTTTCCCTAATGTCTATGAAAATTTTCATTACGACAATCCCCACCTACTGGGTGAAGGCGGAGCGCCAGTAGAACGTGCGGGAAAATGGGCAAGTGAACATTTTAAAAATGAAAATCCGATCACACTTGAGCTGGCATGTGGTCGGGGAGAATATACTTTGGCCTTGGCAGAGATGTATCCAGAGCGCAATATTATCGGGGTAGATGTAAAAGGAGCACGTATTTGGAAAGGTGCTCGGTATGCGCTCCAAAATGAATTAAATAATGCTGCTTTTGTGCGTACGCGCATTGAGCAGCTACACCATTTTTTCCATCCGGGAGAAGTGAGTGAAATCTGGATTACGTTCCCTGACCCCTTTCTGGAAAATGGTAAAGTTAATCGACGACTAACGAGTCCACGATTTTTGGATAGTTATCGCAAAATGCTCCCTTCCGGAGGGCTGGTTCACCTCAAAACGGATTCTCCGGAATTGTATGAGCACACCCTCCTTGTGATGAAAACGTATGAGCATGCTACGCTGGAGTTGCACCAGGATGATATCTACAGCAAGGAACTCGTCATGCCAGAGCTAGCGTTCAAGACCTACTACGAAAACCGCCACTTACGAAAGGGGTTGACCATCAAGTATGTCCGAATACGATTGAAGTAAGGCAAAAAAAATGCTCCTTTCGACATATTCGAAAGGAGCATTTTTTTTTAACTAAAAGTTCTTAGAGCTTGTTTATCAGCTTGGTTACGAGCTGCTGTGAGTCACGATCGATCAAACGAACCAGGTAAGTACCAGTAGGTAAGTCAGAAATATCATACCACTGTCCATCATTGTAATTAAACGATTTTACCCGACGGCCAGTAAGGCTGAACACCTCTACGTTGGCAATCTGCTTATTACCTTTAACAGAAAAGAGTCCGTTAGAAGGGTTAGGGTAAACCTTGATGGTTTGGCGGCTGGCCTCTGTCGTGCTGGAAGGACCAGTGTTAAAGTAGTACAGGTTAGACATTGTCAGTGAGCTGTCATCACTGTCTGTTACTACGATTTCTACGACGGCACTGCCATCAACACCGTTGGGGTAGGCATGGATATCCATGGTGCCAGCAGTATTTGCGTCAAGTACAAAATTTTCTGTTCCTACGGTAGGAAAATAGCACTGCACATTGTCACAAACGGCGGTCTGCCACCCATCTGTTATTTCGAGCACGTTACGAACCCAGGTGAAGTTACGTGATGCGTCGGCAGTATTGGTCACTGTTGAGTGGGCAATACCTTCGAAATCGCTAGCTGCAATATTAGAAACGATAACCGGAGTTTCGCTAAACTCGATGTTTTGCGCTACCACAATGGAGCTTGTTAAACAGAGTGCGAGTAATAAGAGTATATTTTGCTTCATAAAATAGATGTTTTTCTATGTTATACAAAAGTAACGTAAATACTTAGACTGCCAAAAACAAAAATCCGTCGCGTCAGCTAGCTGACGCGACGGATACTTTAGTGTCTTAAACACCGTCGTTCAGAAAACTAATAGATATTAGTGCTGAACGATGAAACGGCGGTTCAATTCACGATCAGCATTGAACATGCGCAAGAAGTACATGCCATTGCTCAATTGAGCAGCATCGATGTTGATCTGATTGCGACCAGCACCGTAGTTAGCAACACCTAGTTGCTGTACGCGCTGTCCGGTAGCGTTGAATACTTCCACCTGTAATTGAGAAGCTTCTGCTAAGGTAAAGTCAACCTTCATCATTTCCTTAACCGGGTTAGGGAAGAGGCTGATTTCAGTTACTTCCGTCAATTCTTCGGTAGCAACAAAGTTACTAACGTTGATATTGTCAAGGAACAAGTTGTTACCCCAAGCAGAGAAAGCCTTGAACTGTACATTGATTTCCTGACCAGCATAAGCGCTAAGGTCAATCGTTTCCGTAGCCCAGTCACCAGCAGAAGGAATATAGAATGGATCAGAAGCAGGAGCTGTATTCAAATCAGCACCAGCAGCATCCCAAACAACATCAAAGCTAGCAGCACAATCAGTAGATACCAATATCTGTAGGCGGTCACCTGATACACCATCACCAAGGTAGCTCGCACTCGCACGATCAAACATCAACGCAGGCGTAGTAGCGCTGGTCAAGTCAATCTTCTGGTAAGTCAAAGATGCACTAGGAGCAGTACCAGAAGGGTTCCACTGGTAGAAGTTGATGAAGATAGAACGATCAGATGTTCCGTAGCCACCAATAGGGCCACCGTCACCACCTGCAGGTAGATCTGCCGCAGCGTAAACAACGAAAGAGTTACCACCGAATTCACCTAAAGGAATACCAGGAGTTACCAAGCCCGTTTCTGGGTAGATAGCGTTGTAAGACTCATTGTCTTCCATCAATTCAGTGCCGATTGGTGTGTCAGACAAAGAACCGTAAGAAACAGCTGCGGTAGAGTTGTTCAGACCGTTGATGTCAAT
Source organism: Lewinella cohaerens DSM 23179 (assembly GCF_000379805.1). Classification (GTDB taxonomy): domain Bacteria; phylum Bacteroidota; class Bacteroidia; order Chitinophagales; family Saprospiraceae; genus Lewinella; species Lewinella cohaerens. The sequence goes on from NZ_KB903540.1 coordinate 25,418, forward strand.
ACCTACACCGTTGTTTACTTCAGCAATATCGAAAGTAAGTTCGTTGTTAGATTCTGCCAAGATGATCTCGTCAAAAGTAAGCGTAGTCGTTTCACCAGGTGCCAATGTTTCAGCGTATTCAACAGTACCTACAACAGAACCATTGATTAAAGCATTTACAGTAGCTTGGGTAATGTCTACAGTACCTCCGTTTACAAACTCCACAATAGGTGTAATGGTCGCGCCACATAATCCTACAGGATCAGCAGTGAGGTTGCCACCAAAACCAGCGTCAATTGCATTAGCAATTTCCTGAGGTTCAGTGTAAGCAGTCTGCCATACTTCTTTAGAGGTATGATCTTGTACGAACGCAATTACGCGCATTTCATTCAAGCCATAGATGTAATCAGGGATAGCACCAGTGATGGTTGTTTCGTAAGTGGCACCAGCAGCAATCGTCGTTAGATTAGTACCTTCTGCATTTGGGTACATCTTACGCATCACATCCTGGAATTCAAACTCTCCGGTAGAGCCAGGAGGAGAAGGGAAAACGATATCACGCTCTACAAGTACTACGTGTAGGCGTCCGTCAGCCATAGTGAAGTCTTCGGTGCTTTCATTCGTGATGGCTACGTTAACCGTCAGCTCAGTAGCATCTTCATTTAATTCATGGGTCAGCACCATGCTAATTGGCGTTGCCTGATCTGCTGCATAGTCAAATACAGCTTGGTTGTGTCCGTAAGGGCCACCGGCATAACCACTGGTAGCAGTTATGTTCCAGTCTCCAATACCACCACCATAGTCATTGTCGCCAGTGAAACCATCCATCCAAGCAGTAGGTACACCTGAAAGGCCATAGTAATCACCACGAGTATTTACCTCGCCAGGGTTTTGCTGATTCATTGGATCGAAACCAGGGAAAGGAGCCTGATATTTAACAGAGATGACTTTGTCTGGATTGGCACGAATTAGTGCATTGAAAGCCGGGTTTTGGGCTTCACAAGGTGGACAAGAAGCATTGGTGAAATGCTCAATCAAAACGGTACGCTGAGCTTGTGCCAGCAAAAAGATAGGCGCACACGCAAGTGCGAGAAGTAGAAGTTTACGCATCGATACATTAGATTGATAAAGTGAATATTTTCAAATTACGCGACAAAGTTAATATTTAGTCGCTACTCGGACCTTTTTGCCAAAACAAATTTTACTTTAGCGCAAGATAGCGGACAGAAAAAAACAACTCGTTTGGGAACATTTTTGGCTAAATGTTTTGATCTATATAATTATCTCATGTCTAACCAGCATCAAATCAGTAATTTAATGTGAAAAGATACGGGTTAACGGGTTTCGTCAGTCTCCTCTAAAGCAAATTGTATCGACTTGATCTCTGGGAGAGGGTCGCGGCGAGAATATTGGTGGACACTCAATTCATAGGTGCCAGCTTGATTAAAATAGGCTCCCTGCTGAATAGGAATGTCTAAAGTGCAGGTCTCTCCACTGCAATTTCCTAACCAGACTCCTCCTTTAGCTGATAGCTCCAACGAAACCTGTTCCGTAAGCCGTTCTCCGTTAGGAAATTGAGTGCTAACTTGTACGTAGAAATTTTGGTAAGGAAAGAAGGTCGTATGCTCTACCAATAAGTGGAGGTTATAAATGGTATTCGTATCCGGAATTTCGAAAGTTGCCAGCAAGCTGTCTTCGTAAGACCAACCGTTTTCGGGTATTTCCAGCGCTTGCTCATAAGCGTAGTTAGGCCCACAAGCAAAAAGTCCAAGTAATGCAGCGAAAGAGAAAAGGTAGAATAGACGGTTCATACAAAGAAGATTAGTTATTGCCGGGGAATAGAACGTAAAACAAGGAGCGCCAAGTACTTTCATTTAGGTACTTGGCGCTCAAAAATTACCCCTTAAAGTAATCTCGCATCCTGTCAAAAAAGCCGCGATCACTTTTGCCAGGTTGTGGGTGGAAATTCTCTTTGGTACGGAGGCTTTCCATCATTTTTTTCTCTTCGTCGGTAAGTTTTTTAGGCGTCCAGACATTTACGTGGATGAGTTGATCACCCTGGCCATAGTCTTGAACATTACTCAATCCTTTGCCTTTGAGGCGGAAAATTTTCCCGGACTGAGTGCCTGGCGGGATCTTGATCTTCACCCGACCGTCGATAGTAGGAACTTCAACAGAAGTACCCAGTGCAGCATCGGCAAAGTTGAGGTAAAGGTCATGAATGAGGTTCATACCATCTCTTTGGAGATCGTCATGTGCTTTTTCCTCAATGTTGATGAGTAGGTCACCAGCGGGGCCACCCATGCGACCTGCGTTGCCTTTGCCACGCATACTAAGCTGCATACCAGCTTCCACACCCGCTGGGATAGGAATCTCAATGGTCTCCTCGGCGTACATCCGGCCGTCACCTTTACATTTGGTACAGCGATCCTTGATGGTTTGGCCGCTACCATTACAGGTAGGACAGGTCGTAGTGGTTTGCATTTGCCCTAAAATGGTAGAGCGTACCTGGCGTACCATACCTGATCCACGGCAAGTATTACAAGTGGATACCGAAGAACTGTCTTTAGCACCACTACCACCACATTGGTCACAACCAACCTGCTTCTTAACTTTTATTTTTTTGGTAACTCCTTTCGCAATCTCCTCAAGGGTTAAGGAAACTTTGATGCGAAGATTGCTACCCCGTTCCCCGCGACTGCGGGTAGAGGTACGGCCACCACCAAAGAAAGAGCCAAAGCCTCCTCCGGTTTCACCGAAAATATCGCCAAACTGAGAGAAAATATCATCCATGGTCATGCCACCGCCAGCAAAACCACCGCCACCAGCACCTTGGCCCACACCAGCGTGTCCAAAGCGATCATAGCGAGCACGTTTGTCCTCATCACTAAGGATTTCGTAAGCTTCGGCTGCTTCTTTGAACTTTTCTTCCGCCTCTTTATTGTCAGGATTCTTGTCGGGGTGGAACTTGATCGCCAATTTGCGGTATGCCTTTTTAATGGCCGCCGCGTCAGCTGACTTGTCTAACCCCAGAATCTCATAGAAATCTCTCTTTGCCATCTTACTTGTTATTTGCCAGTAACTACCTTCGCGTGACGAATAATTTTCCCTTTCAAAGTGTAGCCACGTTCGATAGTGTCGACAATTTTTCCTTTCAATTCCTCTGTCGGAGCAGGGATTTCAGTGATTGCAGCGTGTAGTTCCGGGTCAAAAGGAAGGCCGGTACTCTCCATTGGTTCCAGGCCTCGCTGCTTGAGGATAGAAAATAGTTTGTGATAAACGAGTTCAATTCCTTCCTGAAAGGCCGGAGAGTTTTTCTGGTCCTCTGGAAGGTGTTGTGCTCTGTCAAAATCGTCCAATACAGGCAGCAATGCTGTCATGGTGTCGCGGGCAGCGGTGTTCATCAGCTCCATCCGTTCGCGAATATTACGCTTCTTGAAGTTGTCGAACTCTGCCATCAAGCGGAGATACTTGTCGCGTAATTCGTCTCGTTCTTGCTTCAGTTTTGCTTCGCTGCTGTCGTTATCGCTTTGGTTATCAGTTGGTTCGGTGCTTTCTTGGTCGGTGTTTTCGGCCACGTCTTGCGCATCGTTCAACTGTTCGTCAAGCGTTTCTTTATCTTGTTTCTTACTCATTGAGTGTCGAAGTTTTTTAAACATCATACTATCAATAGCAATTACTTTGCCAAGCACGGAAGGTGCGTCATTTTGACAGCCGCTGATCCAGTAAGCGTGCCATTTGTTCTGCCGTCATATTGACGCCAATAATTTGCCCGCGTGGATCAATAAGATAAGAAGTAGGCACTTCTGCAATGCCATAAAGGTTAGAAATCTCTCCATTGAAAAATTTCAAACTGGTAGAGTGGTCCATAATGTGATAGGGCCAGTTTAATTGATCCCTGAGGATGGCCTGCTCCCATCGACTACTGTCTTTTTCTACGCCTATGTTGAGAATTACTAAGCCTTCTCCGTCGCTGAATTGTTGTTCGCGATAAGCATTGTACAACGCTACGATACCAGGGTTTTGAGCACGACAAGGGCCACACCAGCTACCCCAAAAATCAAGCAAAACATATTTACCTTCCAGGTCGCTGAGCGCAAAAGGGCTGCCGTCACGGAGTTGGGCGGTAAAAGCCGGTGCAGGCTTGCCATTCGTGTATTTGGGTTGGAAGTAAAAGTAGCGGCCGATATAAAAAGCAGCAACTAATAATAAGGTGATAAGCCATCCATATTTCTTAATCATGAAGTCGATTTTTGATTCTCTAGTTATTAGAACAAGTCTATTCCTCAATAGGACGATTGCGGGGGTGAAACTGCAAGATAGTCTCCCTCAGGAAATCTGAATCCAGGTGCGTATAAATTTCAGTAGTCAGAATTGATTCGTGCCCCAGCATGTCCTGAACAGCTCGAAGGTCTGCACCGCCTTCAATAAGGTGTGTCGCAAATGAATGACGAAAAGTGTGAGGACTTACGTTTTTTTCAATACCCGCTTCTTTGGCACACTTTTTTACGATGTTATAAACCATTATTCTGCTAAGGCTTCCCCCTCTGCGATTGAGGAATATCAGGTGCCGAGCTTCGGGCTTGATATTATTGAGGTGTCGCCGAACACCTTCCAGGTAAAAGCGAAGGTGTTTGATGGCGTCTTCCCCGATAGGAACCAGGCGTTCTTTATCTCCTTTGCCAATGATTTTCAGGAATCCCATTTCCCAGTAGACGTGCCGAAGGGGGAGCTGCGTCAATTCACTCACTCTTAATCCGCTAGCGTACAGCATTTCCAGCATGGCCCGATTTCGGAGCCCGTGATCAGTACTCAGATCAATAGTTGCAAGCATCGCTTGGATTTCCTCGTAGGTAAGTACTTCGGGAATGTAGCGCCCTAGTTTTGGGCCTTCCAACAGCTCGGTGGGGTCTTTATCTAAAATTTCTTCTGTTTGTAAATAGGTATAAAAGGTTTTAATACCTGAGAGGATTCGTGCCTGAGAGCGAACGCCGAGTTCAAGACTGTTGAGCCATTCCAGGAAGTTTTCTAATTGCTGCCGGGTTATTTTGCGAGGAGGTGTTTCGTCACTGTGTAATTCCAAAAACGTGACCAGCTTGCGAACGTCTCTTTCGTAAGCCACAATGCTGTGAGATGATAATGCTTTTTCTAAACGAAGAAAAGCCTTAAACCCGCGGATAGTAATTTCCCAGATCATGAAGGGAGTTAATCGGTGGGCTTATCTGGTGCTGGTGCGCTGGCATGGAATTCATTGAAAACCCGCTCGGCATAGCTATCCAGAAGTTCAGTCACTCGCTCGCGGCTGGTAGATTGTACAATGAAACCAACGTGGTGGGGCTTGTTTATACGCCAAACAATCTCGGGGTCTTGAAAGCCACTGGTGTCTGGATGCTCATACCGGGCAAGAGAAATGAGAATGCCAGCATGGTGTTTTCGTACCGTAGGCAATTCGTAGACCTCATCTTTAGCGACAGCTGTCTCTAGTTTAGCCCATTCTGCCCAGAGGTTAATGCCCGAAGCGTATTCCACCATTTCAGCGAGGTGAGCACCACCCACGCGTGAAGAAGTCTCCAGGAAGTAAAAGTGACCATCCGCGTGTGAACGAATAAATTCGGTATGGCTGGCGCTGAATTTCATGCCAAAAGCGTTCATTACATCGCCAGTGAGCTTGCGTAGCCCTTCGTCTTCAACACCTTTGTAGGGAACCGTCTGAGACCGAAAAATACCACCGCCATGAGCTACTTCAAAAGGCGTGTTGAGGTATTTGGATACCTGGCAAAAGGCTATTTCGCCTTCACTAGAGATGACATCTACGTGATAAACGTCACCGGGAAGGAATTGCTCAACGAGATAGTTGTTACGTTTTTCACCCAGCTCATTGACAACCTTCCAGAGGTCTTCAGCAGAATGAACTTTCTTGATCCCCAGGGCACTGGCTTCTGCCCGAGGCTTCACAACCCAAGGGGGAGCTACAGTAGCAGCGTATTCATTAATTTCCTCATTGTTGAACAGCGCAGAAAAAGGAGGTACAGGGATGCCCGCATCCCGAGCCTTGATGCGCATGGCCAGTTTGTCTCGGAAATAGCGAGCAGTGGTTTGCCCCATTCCCGGAATTCGGAATTCTTCCCGAAGATAGGCTGCTTTTTCGACATCAAAATCATCTAAGGCTACGATGCGATCAACTTTGTTTTCTTGCAAAAGCCAAGCGATACCTTTGCGCATTTCCTCGTAATTCTTTGGCGTATTGGCATCGTCTTCTAAATAGAAAACATCCTTGAGGGATGCTCTGGGCCAAGGACTGTCTTCCAATGATTTTTTGGTCAACAAATACACTGTATTACCAGCGGCGGCACATGCTTCTAGAAAGCGGGTACCTTTAAAATAGAAAGAAATACAAAGAAAGGTCATAGCAAAAGGAGTTTGAGAAGAAAGGAAAGATAGGTCATATTCCCGGGAATTGCCAAACTTCAAAGGAAGGAAAAAGCCATTTTTTTAATCTATACCGATCTTAAAGTGGTTTGGGCTTTTGCCCAAATTACTTTGATCGGTATATCCCGACTGAAGTGTTTGGGCAAAAGCCCAAACCACTTAGTTGTCGGGATATTTACGTTGGGCCATCATTAAGCCATCGCGAAGGGGAAGGATCAGGTTGGTGAAACGTTCATCCGCGAGTACTTTCTTGTTAAAGGCATCCAGCGTTTGGGTATCCTGGTCGGTTGCTCCGCTGACTACTTTACCGCTCCAAAGAACATTGTCTGCCAGAATAATTCCGCCGGGGTTGATACGATCAGCAAGGGCGTCGAAGTATTGGTCGTATTCACGTTTGTTGGCATCAAGAAAAACCAAATCGAAGTTGCCGGAGATAGTAGGGATAATGAGTTTAGCGTCACCTTGATGAACGGTTACTTTTTCATCCAGTGCTGCAGCAGTAAGGTGCTTCTTGATGAGGTAGACGATCTCGGGGTTGCCTTCAATGGTGTGTAAGTGCCCGGTGGGGAGTAGACCTTCGGCCAGGCAATGTGCGCCGTAGCCTGTAAAAGTACCTACTTCAAGGATTTGTTGAGGGCGCATTATTCGACTTAGCATGGCTAAAAAACGCCCTTGCAAAGCACCCGATAACATCTGAGGAGCCAGCGTTTTGAGGTGGGTCTCCCGCTCAAGTGCTAGCAAAGTAGCTGGCGGTGGTGAAGAATGCCGCTGACAATATTGGTGAATTTCTCTTATCCATTGGTTCATGGCTCAAAGATAAGACAGCTCAGCTTATTTCTGCGCAATATGATTATTGCGTATTGCGGAAAAAACGGGTAATTACCCATCTGTAAATAAGCGTAACAATAATTATGGTAAGCATGATTTTTTATAGCTAGAGCGAAAAAATGTTCTTGGGGATATTCAAAACAATGGTTTGACGACTTTAGAACGTATAAAGTCACTCAAATGTTAGTGTACTCAAACGTTAAAGTTGCTATATTGGTATAGTTGTTAATGTTTATTCTTCATGCGGCCTTATTTTTTTGTGCTGTTCCTTATTTTGAATTCGTACTAATTGGCCGTTTTTTTTTCGTTTTATGCGAGGCGAATTGAAATCATAGCCTGTTGCCTAACCAAATACCAAAGTGCATGACTCCGAAGCATTTGTTTATCCTTTTTATATGCTGTTTTTTTGTCACCGTATCCTTCAGTCAGGAGCATCATAATCATGCAGATCCTTATGATTGGGATAACCCTGCACAAAGTTTTTCACTGGACGAAAAGCTAATAGAAATTTCAGGGCTATCCGTTGAGCCGACGGGAACTTATCTATTGGCTGTACAGGATGAGTTGGGGGAGTTGTTTGTGTTGGATAAAATGACTGGGCGAATTGTTCAGCAAATTCCTTTCTGGAAAGAAGGTGATTATGAAGGGATCGAGCAGGTCGGGTCTACGGTTTATGTTGTGAAAAGCACGGGCACTATTTACGAAGTAGCTCACGCTGGTACCAGTGAGCAGACGGTAGAAAAATACAACGGCTTTTTAACGGGAGACAATGATATCGAAGGCTTGAGTTATTGGCCGGCACGTAATCAGTTATTGTTGGCGTGTAAAGCACAACCAGGAGGGGAACTGGACCCTAATCGCTATAAAGCCATCTATGCTTTTGATTTAGAAACAAAAAGCTTTCTTACGGAACCTTTGTTGTTGCTAGACCGCGAAGCGGTGAGCGCCTACCTCAAGGATTGTAAACCTGGGCCAGACCACCACAAGTTATGCGATATTTTTGATCCAGAGAAAGAAGATTTTGACCTGAGTCCGGCAGCTTTGGCTGTTCATCCATTAACGGATAATTTTTATCTTACTTCGTCGAAGGGAAACCTCTTAATCGTTATCAATAGTGCTGGCGAGATTCTTCATATTGATAAGTTGCCTAAAGCGTTGCATCGCCAACCTGAAGGCTTGTGTTTTGACCTTGCCGGCAATCTTTATATCTCTAATGAACAAAAAAAAGACACGCCTCCATTAATTCATTATTATCTTTATGACCCAAATCGCACTACGGAGCGTTAATTAAGAGACCATACAAAAATCTGGTACTACAAATTTGTCAGGGTTAGATTTTGTATTCTCAATCAAAGGCCGCAAGTTTGCGCATTAATTAGACTGATTTCCACCTCATGAGTATCGTAGAAATGAAAGTCCCCGTTATTGGGGAATCCATCACAGAAGTAACCCTTTCTCAATGGCTGAAAGCCGACGGAGCATACGTTGCACTTGACGAACCCATCTGTGAGTTCGAATCTGATAAAGCTACCCTCGAATTTCCTGCTGAAGCTGCGGGTAAACTCATCCATGTAGCTGCCGAAGAGGAGGACCTCGAGATTGGAGCACTGGTTGCCAAAATTGATACCAGCGTTGCTGCCCCTGAAGGTGGAAGTGGAGATGCTGCTCCTGCTAAAGAAGAAACCCCCACTAAGAAAGAAGAAGCTCCCGCGCCTGCTGTGGCCTCTGATTCTTACGCTAAAGGGCATCCAAGCCCCGCCGCGAATAAGATCCTGGCGGAAAAAAATATCGCTGCCGAAAACGTTCAAGGCACCGGCCGCGACGGCAGAATCACGAAAGCCGACGCTGACAAAGCTACCGCTCCTGCACCCAAGGCTCCAGCGGCGGCGGCTCCTACACCCGCTCCACGTGCTGATTTCAGCAGAGAAGAGTCTCGCAAGAAAATGAGCCGTATGCGGCGCACGATCGCCAGTCGCCTCACCAAAGCGAAGAACGAAACGGCAATGCTTACGACCTTCAATGAAGTAGACCTCACCAATGTGATGGCTCTTCGCAAACAGGTTCAGGAGAAATTTGTCGAAAAGTATGGCGTTAAGCTAGGCTTCATGTCTTTATTCTCTAAAGCTTGTGCCAAAGCACTGATGGAAAAGCCTGACGTGAACGCCTTCATCGACGATAATGAGTTGGTATATCACGATTACGCAGATATCTCTATCGCAATTTCTACCCCTACCGGCCTGGTTGTACCTCCCGTTAAAAATGTAGAATCGCTGAACTTCGCCGAAATCGAATTAGAAATTAAGCGCCTGGCTGGTCGCGCCCGCAACGGTGAGCTGACCCTGGACGAAATGCAGGGAGGAACCTTCGCGATCACCAATGGTGGTGTCTTTGGTTCTTTACTGAGCACACCTATTTTAAACGCGCCACAATCGGCCATTTTAGGTATGCACGGTATCTTCAATCGCCCAATGGCCATCAACGGAGAAGTGAAGATTCGTCCGATGATGTACTTGGCACTGTCTTACGATCACCGCGTAGTTGATGGTAGTACTTCGGTAACCTTCCTCGTACGCGTGAAGGAACTCTTGGAGAACCCTAATTTGCTGTTGCTGGATGTATAAACAGTAAAGGGAATTAGATAAGCAAAGGGCCAAGCGTAGAGAATACGTTTGGCCCTTTTGCGTTATTCCTGTCTCAATAGAAAGTCCAATTCTTCTTTTCTTATACGGGTTATTTGCAGCATGTGGTCGAGATAAATGATGCCCAGCAGGTGGCCCCGATAACCATCCGCAGCGGAATGGCTATGTCGGCGGCGGTGCATTACCCACGCTTGTTGGTAGATGACGATTTCCTGCCGCAAGGAGTCGTTCTCCTGCTGCTCAAGCAGTTTGATAAATTGAGCATTCATTGCTTCATCAGCCTCCTGAAAAGCCAAGTTTAAACAAATACGATGACTCAGGTTATCGCCCGGAGTACTGTCGCAATTTATGCGCTGTGCATAAGGCAGTTCCATATAGCTCATCTTGCTCAGACGGTATACATCGGTTGTATCTTGCCCAATGGCGAGACTCGTATATAAAAGCATTAATAAGAAGTACCAACTACGCATAATTGAAATATTCCAGGGCAAACCCTTACACTTTTACACTAATCAAACCCTTACACTTTTTTAATACCTCCAAGACCGAACATCCGCCCCTTGTGGCGCAATCTTTGGCATGTCTTCCTTTACCCATTTGGGGATAAACATCTGGTGGTAACGCAAACGGCTGATGGCATTTGGCTGGGTAGGGTCGCCATTCCAGCAATGCTCGGCACGATCGCCGTAATCCACCTCGCCGTCGTAATAGGGAGCGGTCGTTTCTTCGAGGATTTCTTCTGCCAAATAGACGGCATTGTTGAGGTAATAATTATCCATGTCGCCACAGTAGATGTGAACTTTACCGGTGAGTTTTGGCCCCAACGTTGCCCAGTCGCGTTTCATGATGTAGGCAAGGTCGTAGTTTTCTTTCCAGAATTCAGCGACTTCGGGGTTGATCTCGCCAGTGATTTTGTCCCAGATGCGTTGGGGGTAACCATCTTCTCCTACTGGACTGTAAACGGCTTCCCAAATATCCCACTGCTGGCCAGAACGGCTATGGGTGCCGAGTACAAGCTCGCGTTGATTCATTTCCCGCAAGGTGCTATGTACATTGCCGAGATAATCGCGGTGGCCAGGAACCTCTGTCTTCTTGTAATCACTTTGTAGGAAATAAGCGTTTTTGTCTTCATAGATATTGGTCAAACAAAAAGCCCTAAAGTCAATGGGGTCTGGGCAAGCAGCATAGCAAGTGCCGTAGTCGTCAGGATAGAGGACTTGTGCGGCCAGGGCTTCCCATCCGCCAGTAGATCCGCCGTAGAGGAAGCGTGCCCAACCTTCGCCAATACCACGAAACTGCTCCTCGATGTAAGGAATCAATTCATTGGTAATGGCATCCCCGTAAGGGCCGAGGTTTTCTGAATTGACAGCGTAGCTATCGTCATAAAAAGGGTTGGCATGCTGTATTTCGATGGCGATAACCCGGGGGAAGTCATCTCCTGTCCATGATTCATAAAAAGCGTACTGTTCTTGTTCTACGATGTGGTTGTAACAATCAAGCTGAAAACGTTCGCTGTATTCACAGGGCGTAGAAGTATCAGGAGGTGTAGTGCGCCAACCTCCGAAATCGGATGGAAAATGCCCGTGCATAATGGCCAGTGGGTATTTCACATCGGGGTGCTCTGCCCAACCCTTGGGGAGCAGTACGTGAGCGCCGAGATACATGTCGCGCCCCCAAAATTCACTCAGGAGTTCCGAGCGTATTTTGATGTGCTTGATCCATTCGGTGTCCTCGGGTGGGGTGATTTCGGCAATCGCTTGGTCGAAGGTCAGTTGGTGGGTCTTGCCTGCTGCTATGCTCATTTTTGTGGGTGTACTCAAGAGGTTGCCAGGCGCCCGGTTCCATTGCTGGCCTTCGCCACGATCCATAGGTAGCTTCACGGTATGGCCATCGCTTCGGGTGAAGGTCTCGTATTTGTGCAGTAATACCTGTACGCGGTAATCACCCTCTTGGATATCTGCCAGGTTGGCCAAGGGATACCCGGGCGTGTTGGGCGTGAAGGTGAGGGTGCTGCCAGGCTCCCAACCTTCCACGTCCATCCCGAAAGCCAGCTGGGTATCAGGTCCATCAGAAATCTGAAAGCGAGGTTCGCCTTCGTCTTCGGTGGAGAGCATCACGAGCAAACGCCCGTCTAGCGCTTGGTCGGCCAACTCCGCGGGGAGGGTCACCTCAAAGGAGGGCAGGGTAGAGGTGCTTTCCTCGGCAGGGGTAGTCGAGGTACAACTCCAATGGCCGAAGGCCAGGGCGATTAGTAATGTAAACAAGTATGGCTTTTGCATGGCGTTAATTTTGTTCTCTGATGATTTTGGTACTTCCAAGATAGGACAAGAACAGCGTATTCGCGGGTTTTTATCACATAGGTGCATAGAATGTTTGTGAAAGAAAACGATATGGCTATGTGATGAAGTTAATCCAGATACCTTTTTATCACACAGTACCTATGTGGTGAAACTACTACTACTACTACTACCCCTTCTCCAGCACTTCCACCTCAAACGCCAAAATTTGATAAGGTGGCACGATCACCCTCCCCTTGCTTGTTTTCAAGCCATCAGCACCATAGCCCAAATGGCTAGGCACCAGCAATAGCAGCTTTCCTCCTACTTTTATATAAGTAAGCCCCTCATTCCAGGCCGGAATCATATTGCCTACATAAAACGAGAGCGGACGATCTTGTTCTCTCGAATCAGCGAAGACGGTACCATCTAGCAGATACCCCTTGTAATGTACCTTCAGGTAATCCCCCCAGGAAATAGCTTCGCCACCTCCCTCTTGCCGGACACCATAAAACAAGCCAGAGTTACTCACCTGCACATCCAGCAGGTTTTCAATCGCGTAGTCTACAATCTCGTTCTGCTCGCGTGCCACCCTGCTCGTATCTGTACTCAAATAGGCCGACAAACGCAGCAGCAAATCGTCTTCATTTACCAGTACTGGCGGTGGCTCCTGCTCTGCCGCTGGTGGTGGCTGCCCACAGCTTACCAGCAGGCCCACCATCAACAGCAAAATCATTATTCTCTTCATCTGTTATTTCTCTATCACTACCAGGCCATTAAGTAGCGCATCGCACTGCTCACGGTAGCTGTCCATTAAGTTCTGCGCAGTAAAAGTCACGTATTGCACCGTCCCGCTTTCATTAGAGTAATAATAGCCGTAGTACGAAAACTTGATCCCCTGCATCGTTCCGTCCATTTGCAAATGCAGTACTTTTAAGCCATTCACCATCCGGTATTCTTCCTTGACAATCTTCAAATCTGGCGCTGCAGCCTTGGCGGTACTCAGCGCAATCCCCCGAAGGGTTTCTAATGGAATTTCCAATTGCTCAGAGATAATCATCCCGTACAAGTCGCCCGACTTCAGGTGCAACTCATACTCAGCAGCCGGGTTGCTACCATCCTTCATAAAGGTCCAATCTTTCGGATTCAGATAAAATCCAAAATCATTCTTGCTACTCTTCAATAAAAAACTGGCACGCTCCCCTTTCGTAAAAGTCTCAGGATTCATCATTATTTCCTCAGCCTCCATCATCTCCATATCATCATAGGCCCAGGTTCCGTCATCATACAGCGTCACCTCGTCTCCGTTTTCGGTAACGGCTTTTATCTGCCCATAACCCAGGGTCAACGAAAACATCAATAGCATTACTAATAACAAATTCTTCATCGTCGTTTAGGTATTTATTTTTTGTAAAAATACAGTAGTTTCTAATTTATCCTACACCAGGCAGCTGGTTCCTAAATGTTTTTTGGGCGCATCCCTCTCCCGATTCATCGGGATCGGGTCGCTCCCTTACAGGGTTCGCTATTCGCTCCGTCCCGACCTAAAACCACCAAGTATGGTGTCTTTAGGTCGGGGCCACTCCCTTCGGTCGTGCCTTCCAGGCAGCTTGCGCGGGGTATCCTCATACGCAGCGTTATTCCTCCTTTATGCTTCTTCCCCAAAAAGTCAGCAGCGTAAAGCCCACCGAATTCAGCACCCCATGCGTGGCATACATCCACGGAATCGTCAGCCACGACCACTGGTGAGCAAATCGCCAACCATATAGCAAGGCCAATAACAAACCACAAAACAGCGCTAGACTACCCAACCTCAATAGTATTTTACGCCCTACCTGGCGTACATTCCTTGCTTCATGCCACTGCAATGCAGCTATTCCCCAGCCAATCAGTACCATCAGTGTTACCGCAGCTACCTCCAGCCAAGCCGGCCCTTGTAGTTGCGTGCTCGTAATCCCCACCGCTACGCCTCCTACACCTACAACCAATCCTTTACTCAGGGCTGCCTGCAAGCTACTTTTTGGCAACAATGCCGTCATCAATGCCAGTGCAAACCCTGCGTAATGAAAGTGGATCGCCGTTAACAATACAATCAAGGGATCAAACCCCAGCGGCTGCCATCCCCACCGATCAGCAAAGGCCCAAGCCGCGGCCACCCCAAGGAATAGTACGGCCAGCAACCCAGCCAAGGGCAGTTCCCGAAATCGTCGTACCGCCCATATTCCTATCCCTGCAACAGTTAGCAACCACAAGCCAGCCAAACTCGCCGCTATCCAGCCTGCTGGCAAACAGAAAGCTGCAACCAACGTTAACCCTGTAAACGGTAACAAACGAGTAATCATCAACTGTTGAGTAGGCCACTGTTCCGTCAGCAACCCCAAGCCCCAAGGGACAAACAACACAGGACCAGCTAACAGTATCCAATACAAATATGCGGGCCCCCATTGCGGTTGTATCGGCAACAATAAGCAGCTACTCACAAACAGGAGTAAGGCTGCCCAAGGCAAGGGTGAGTATATTCCTTTTAACATGTTAATTAGTTGAAGGCGAGTTACGACTGCCCGTTAAGAGCTTGTTTCTACACTTAGTCGCATACTTTTTGCAGCAGCACGCACAAACCGCTGCTGTTGCCAGCGCAAAAACCAGGGAAATAACCGCGCTCCCCAATAATCTGGCTGACTAAAAGCTTTGAGTACAAACCAACATTTCCCATCCTCATCACGCTCTACCCCAAAATATTCCTCGCCCCGCCCTACATGGCCAGGTAGCGTCCCATAAGCGAAGCCATAAGTATGGTCAGTATTGGCTACATACACAATGCGACAGGCATTCTTCCACCAAACACCCAAAATACGGAAGCACACCACCACCACGGCCTTCTCGTCAATAGGTGCCGCTACAGGAAACACCTTTGCCCAACCGTTATTGAATGGCTGCCATTGGTCAATCGCATCTTTGGCACCTTGCCAGCAAGAAGGACCTTCTCCCAAATAAAAACGATTACTGTGCTGCTGGTAATGGGCAGGAAACACTCCCTTGCTAGCCCCTACATCCTTATAAGAAAAAGATTGATAACTGCGATCGGTCAAATAAGCCTGTAATTGTGTGTCGCTTGGCTGTCGGAGGTGGGCACGCATAGGGTTAATGCTTAGTTGGAGTATTAAAACGACCTTGTTTTCATTTTGTTTTGAAAAATATGAAAAACATTACAGCGAGGATGTAATCATACCAATACAATCTAAGGTTGGGGCACATCTTAGAAAAACAATAGCAGAATCAAAAAAAACACCTCGGAAAGGTGGAACATTGAAAAATCTTAATCTCCAACATTATTGCTCATGTTAGTTCCCTAACTAACATGTCATATTCCGCTGGTCCCCTGACCAGCAATCAGCATTAACGCATTTTTACGCTGGTCTGGGGACTATCCCGACCAAGAAGGTCGGGAAGCCTATATAGTTTAAATGTGTCCCAACCGTAGAGTGCGACCATACAAAAAACTCAAAACCTACCGCTTCACCACCTTCCGCACTAAACGTCCACCTTCCGGCAACTCAATCACTACGATATACAGCCCAGCAGGCCAACTACTACTGTCGACGCTAGAACCATTGAAGATTACAGGCATCACCTGACCATAGCCATTATTTACGGTAACGATGCTTCCCTCTGGCAGCCCCCGTAATTGAAGCATATTACTTACCGGATTAGGAAACACTTCTATTTCATCAATTACCGAAATAACATCTGTATTTGTGATTCCGCCTCCACAAAGGTCCGTATCCGTACCTGCGGGGTAATAAATAACCGCTTCATGTGAAGCATGACAAAGACTTTGAGCTACACCGTTTTCAGCAATAGCCGTCCGGAAAATGGGAAAAATCAAACTGGCACTGGGCCCCACTCCTTCAATGAAGGTGAGAGGTTCACAAATTTGGTCATCACCAACTTCACGGTCAAAAACGACTTCGCGCAAGCCATCCAATTCGGTTACGCTCACCACCGTAGCTACATCGCCAGACAGGCCATCACACCAACGAGCACTTAGTTCAATACTCTCACCTACTTCTAGGCTGATATCATACACCAAGTATTCCTGCGGATTGGTCGTTGTACGAAAATAGATTTCTCCGGCACCGGGGTCTTCCCGCAAGTAGCCAATGAACATATCCGCCTCTAAATTACGTTTGAAAAACACTCTATTATAGAGCTGTCCATCAATTTTCTCGAAATTAGCTACCGTCACTTCTGCAGGCACAATACCCTCCACGGTCTCTAATTCCGTGCTAAAAAAAACCTCCCCGTTAATTACGACCGGGATATAACCTTGTGCGAAAGAAGAGAATGCAAGGAGTACAAAAGCAAATAGAATAAGGATGCGTTTCATATTTTTGGGATTATTATCAATAAAATGAAATGCCAAATTTACGACCAATGCAGACACAAAGTGCGCTTTCCACGTAAATTATCCGACAATCATGCTTCCTTTCTCAATGGAAATTATAAAAAAAAATAACTTTGTTGGCAAAGCTACTAGCACACCTTGTACTACTGGCTTACTAAGCGCTACTAAACACCAATTATGTTTACACCTGCTCACTTTTTAGTTCGTTGCAAACTCCCTTACACCCCGCCCTATGAGTCGGGTACAGAGCTAGCCACTGCCCAAGCGGTAGCTGTCGATCGTTTATTATTGAGTGGTGCTATATTACAATATGCTGTCGCTGAAGAAGAAGGCCTCTGGTGGGCTATTCTACCCGCCCAAACCGAATGGCATGCCCGCGAAATGGTAGCAAGTTTACCTTGGTGCGAAAGAGAGGAACTTAAAATTATTGAGCTTAGTTTCTTCGCATGCAACGAAACCCAAGGGTTTTCGCTCAACTAGGCCCACGTTTTTGCGCCAACATTATTGGCATTTATACTAAGGGGGCGACGAATAATAAGTTCCCCATTTCAGGCTAGATATTTGGGTACTGAACGAGGCGCGAAGACTGCGCATAGCCTAAGCTACGCAAAGGATGAGTAAGTAACGAAGTTCAGCGACCAAAGATCAGTATTAAAGGGAGGAAGTTATTATTCGCCGCCCCCTAAAGCAATAGCAAAACACTTTCCCTTCATCTACGTACAATACACTTAATAGCGGTCGCTACCAAGCATCACTATACGCTACTCCCCAACAAACGCAACGTGGCTAAATAGCCTACGCTTGTGAAAAAAACACATTTTTCCCGTAGAGATGCGTCGTTTTACCTACATTTGAACTTCACAATATAGCGAGCGTGTTAAGTATTTTTCGAACCAATCAGCTTTTAGCTGGTATTGTAATTTTAGGGTACGCCCTTTTTCTGCACTTGGCCGATTTTTGGCAAAGTACGGTACCGCTTACTCCTATGCCTGGCTTAGGCAACACCTGGGTAACTCCCTGGCTAGACGCTTCCCCTAACCTTAGCTTAGGAGTAGTCGTTGCCTTGCTTTTTCTTCAAGCAGTATTTGCCAACGCCATTATTTTCGCACATCGTATCAGTAGTCCCGTCAACCTATTTCCTGGCGTATTTGTCGTCCTGATAGGGTCTTTATTACCGGATTTTCATACTTATTCCGGCTATCTCGTAGCCAATGTATTTCTGCTCTTATCTCTACGTTCTTACCTCAAGGCCTTCAGGGTCAATGCTGCTGCTGATCACATCTTCAATGCTGGGTTTTGGATAGGAATAGCGGCATTGTTTGTTCCTGCTTACCTCATATTCTTACTGGCATACAGCGCTATGCTACCCATTTTAAAATCAGGAAAATTCAGAGACCAATTGATCATAACCATTGGTGCTATCGTGCCACTATACCTTGTCGGAATTGGGTATTACTGGTTTGATATGATGCCCATTTTCTGGGAACAGCAATGGTCTTCTGCTTTTTCATGGCCACAAACAATAACATGGTCTGAAATCCCAATTTTCGCGAATATCACAATGGCCGCATTGTTGCTGATTATACTCACCAGTCGCCGAACTTATCTGGCAAAGACCAAAATGGAAGTCCAAATAAAGATCGATATCCTTTATTGGATGCTGCTCGGAGCGGGTTTATCCATTTGGTGGTTCATGCCTTGGAATATGCAACAGTGGCAGACCCTCGTACCTATCGCAGGTATTTTACTAAGCTTCAATTTCACCAAAGCACGATCACAAACAGCTGAGGCATGGCACCTAGTATTGCTAATTGTTCTTTTTTATCTGAATTTTGCTCCCGTGCTTAAGCTACCTATATGGTAGATTTTGCCTACTTTTGCGGCTTATTCAATTCACGTACTAGATTGCAAGTATTATGAAATTTGGCGTAGTCGTTTTCCCAGGTTCTAATTGTGATGATGACATGATCCACGTCTTAGGTGACGTTGTAGGTGCATCCGTTCGTAAGCTTTGGCACAAAGAAGAAAGCCTTGGCGACCTGACAACAGATGACTGCATCATCCTACCAGGTGGTTTCTCTTACGGCGACTATATGCGTGCCGGAGCCATTGCCCGTTTTTCTCCGATTATGACAGCCGTTATCGAGCACGCTAATGCTGGTGGATACGTCTGGGGAATCTGCAATGGCTTCCAAATCTTGTGCGAAGCAGGCCTACTGCCCGGTGTATTGTTACACAACGACACCCAACGCTTTACTTGCAAAAACGTGTACTTGAAGCCTGCTACCGATAAATCAGCAATTACGGCTAAACTGGATCAGAACAAAGCTTACAAAATCCCTATTGCTCACGCAGAAGGTCGTTTTCACGCCGATGAAGCTACCATCAACCAATTAGTGGCCAATCAGCAGGTACTTTTTTACTATTGTGATGAAAGTGGCCAGGTTACTGCCGACACCAACCCCAATGGCACACTACGTAATATCGCCGGCATCTGCAACGAAAAACGTAACGTCTTTGGCATGATGCCTCACCCCGAGCGTGCCGCAGAAGACTTGCTAGGCAACACTGACGGACTCGACCTCTTTACCAGCTTGCTTGCCAGTACAGAGGTTGCGGTATAACCGTAAACCAATTACGATATTCATTATTATGGTCACTGTACCTCGGTTTTATTACCAGTACAGGAAGTTTTAACGTTGATTATTCTTTCTTAAAACGATAGAATAACACTATGCCCAAGCCCAAAACCAGTAGCCCAGCCAAAGACTGCTTTGGCCGCTCTAGTAAAGTATTCAACAAAAACAAGGTGGTTATTAACAGGTACAAGCCTGGGATAAAAGGGTAGCCCCAAGCACGATAAGGTCTGCTAACATTAGGAAGACGCTTACGAAAGAGAAAAATACCCGCAGCGGCCAAGGCCATAAAGCCGATATCAATAAACGTAACATAGGTAATCAAATCATGAAACTGCCCCCAAACCAAGAGCAGTAAAACAGCCCATATAGCCTGCACCATCATGGCATTGGCAGGGGTCTGAAAACGCGAATGTACTTTGGCCAGTTCTTTAAAAAAGACACCATCACGGGCCATCGCAAAATAAATCCGGGGTGCCGACATGGTATAAATCGCAATCGTCCCAAATACGGAGACACCAATCAATAAAGCAACAGCCCGGCCGCCACCGTCCATTACAGCCTCCAGCGCATCACCTGCTACCCGCTCACTACCCGCCAGTTGTTCAATAGGCAAAAGCCATAGATAAGCCAAGTTGGCCAAAACATAGGTCAACGTTACAATAACAGCTCCCAGCAACATTGCCCGAGGAACATTACGCTGTGGATGCCTCGTTTCGCCCGCCAGATAAGTAGCGTGGTGCCAACCGCCAAAAGACCACAAAACACCAATCAATGCCGTCAGTAAGAGCTTTCCCCAATTATCCGGCAAATTACTTTGCAAAGACCAAATCGGCTGATGCGTAACTTGGTCACGAAAAATAGTAGCAATCAGCACAATCAATAACAGAGCCAATAGCTTGGTCGTCGTGAACACATTGATGATCCACTGACTGGTATTGATTCCGCGAATATTCAGTAACGTAAGCCCAATAATAGTGCCCGCCGCCACAAGTACCTGAGCGGCTTCACTTAAAGGCACAAAAAAAGTGAGGTACTTGGCAAAAATAAGTGCCAATGCGGCCAAAGACCCCGTATTCACCACCAGCAATGTAACCCACCCATAGAGAAAAGCCGTGAGTTCGCCATAGGCTTCACGCAAATAAACATAAATACCACCTGCCTTAGGAAACATCCCTCCCAGTTCAGCAAACGTTAGTGCGCCTGTCAGCGTCACCAACCCGCCAACAACCCAAACAACGACCACCCAACCTGCGTGAGGAAAATCTGCAACGATCTTGCCGGGAGTAGCAAAGATACCAGCACCAATACAACTGCCAACGGCAATCATAGTAAGGCCATAAAGGGTAAGGCGGCGTTGCAACTGACTCATAGCTAGATAGTGGTGGTTGTCCAGCTAGTAAGATAGCTTTTTTTGTTAAAAAATCCCTTTTTTGACAATCGCCTACACTTTCACCACCTTCAAATAATGAACTTGTAAATCATTGATTTTTAATGCCACAAAGTAATGTCCATTTGGCAAGGCACTATCAGGCTGCCAAGTGGCGTAATACTTTTCAGGCATCTTCTCACTATCTTCCAGCACTGCTACCTGTCTCCCTGCCAGATCAAACACCACCAAGCCTACTTTAGCTCTTTTAAACACCCCGTAGTGGATCGTTAGCTCCGCCGTAAATGGGTTGGGAGACACCTTATATACCATCCCCGTGCTAAGGTGCAAATCACTGGTGCCAACAGCAATACCTTCACCGTCTATCGTAATATCAAAAGTACCTTCCAGTACACCTTCCGCATTTGCCACCAGCGGAATGACCCGATTAGTAGCATCATAGGTACCTGAAGTGATCGAAGCCGCTGCATCACCAGGAATACTCGTATCCCCGGCAAAGTAGAGCTGAGTAATCAGTTGAGGAAAACCAGGGGGCGTAATTTTATAATGAATATGCGCTGGACGAAAGCTACTACCGTTGAGGTATTTCCCCGGCTTAATCGTTTCAAACAGATAAAAACCCTGCTCATTGGTACGGGTAAATCCACGCAACTTATAACCGCTATTATCGTAGGCTCCTTCGTTGTCAGCATGCCAAACATCTATCACTGTATTGGGGATAAACTCCGAACAACTCAGGTTGAGTACCCGCCCACTGATGATCATTCGCTCGCCCGGTTCATCCATTTCTGCCAGCTGGTTCCCCTCCAACATGGGAGGGTTTTCCGTATAGAACGGGCCTTCTCCGTAATAATCAAGCGTGGTTCTGTCACAGGTAAGCAAAGAGGAAGGCTTACTTCCAGCAGGTGCGGCCTGGGCAGAGGAACCTAAGCCAAGGCCAAGGGTCGCCAGTGCCGTATTTTTGAGGAATGTTCTTCTGTCTTTAGTCATTATAGTAAGGGGTGTTAGTTAAAATTGATAGCTCATCCCGAGTTGCACACGCCGCCTCAAGGGCCAACGAAAAGTACCACTCCGGTCAAGCGAGAAGTATTGTTGAAAACCGGCATGAAAATGGTAAGCACTGGTTAACGAATAACCAAGTCTGACCCCCGCAGTAAGGTCTGATAGCAAGAATTTAGTGTCAGGAAGCTGGGCCTCTACTGTAACCGGTTGGTAAACACCATCATAATCATAAACGGCATTCATACCTGTATCCTTGTTCCATTGAAGGCCTGTATTAATAGAAATGGTCAGTTTTTTCAGCTTGTGCAAATGGTATGCCAACTGAACATCCAGATTTTGATTGTGATACTGAAGTTTCGTAATTGAAGGAAAATCTTCGTCCAAAGGAACATCTACGACGGGAACATTATAAGTATTTGGGTCACCGCTTATCGTACGCTGAACTTCCCCTTGGCCGTAGGCCATTCGGGCTTGCCAATTGGGTGAAAAATTCACAGCTACCGCTCCATAATATTGCAAGGACAAATCAGGACTACCAACCCTACTAGCAGAGATAAAATCCTGCTGTACGCCCATTTCTAGTGCCCACTTATCCACTTTAGCCTTCGAGGTCATCGGTTTTTCATACGAAATAGCCAATGGCTTTTCCTTCACTGATGCATCCTTACTTGTTAGATCTATAAAAGGCAACGTCGCAATATTCCTTACTGCTCCAGTACTGATCGGTTCCTTAATCGTGGGAAAAGCCGCTGGATAATGGTAAGTATAGTTGCCGCCTAGTTGCTTTTCAGCAACCTTCTCTACAATTGTTTCTGCGGTACCTTCCTTCCCAAATATAGGAATTGAAGTAGGCAAACTCTGGCTTTCTTTCTCCTCATATATAGTAACGGGGGCTAACTTCTCTTCGCCACCATCTCTTCCCTTCGCCGCTTCCTTTTCAAAAGGAATACGCAATGGCGCTATCTGATGAGAGGAAGTTTCGATTTCTGTAGCTATAGGAATTTGAAACGCACCAACAACAGGCATTGACCCACCTGACTTCGGCGCAAGCGCCAGACACAGCACAACGACACCAATACCTGTACCCAGAAGCCACCACCATATTGGTTTGCGACGGTTAGGAGCAGCCAAACGAGCGGCAACAACCTCCCACTGCTCTTCAGGGGTATGGAAATCTGCCATTGTTTCAAGCCCCGCCTTAAACAATTGATCCAATTCTCTATTTTCCATATTCCGTGACTTGACGGTTGTGCAATATGACCAGTGCCTGAAGCTTCTTTCTGGCTTTCGCCAAATTAGATTTCGACGTCCCGCGGCTGATGCCTAACTGTTTTGCGATTTCTTCGTGGTTATACCCCTCAATGACGTGGAGCACAAACACGATACGGTACTGAGGAGGGAGCTGTCTCACCAATTGTAGCAGGTATTCACGGTCTAGTTCATCAGCACCAGCATTACGAATGTTACCCCTGATGGGTTGCGACGCTTGCGCCCGCTCACGGGTTTGCTGCTTGCGGTAATAATCAATACCACAATTGATGATAATCCTCCGCAACCACAACTTAAAGGGTACTTCCGGCCTATAGCGATGAATATTCTCCAACATCTTGTAAAACCCGTCGTTAGCAATTTCTTCCGTTTCCTGTAAATGTTGACCATAGCGCGCAGCCACCGACATCCCGTAATTATACATTTGCAGGAACAGCCGTTTCTGGCATTGGGCATCACCTTCACGGCAACCCTCAATCAGCAGTGCGAGTTCGTGATCACTCAAACTATCTATTATTGAATAAGTGCGCGAAAAGAGGCCTCCTGGACGGAATAAAAAGAATAAAACCCACAGCTCATGACTTTCAACTCTACCTCAAAGGTTCCTCCAACAACAATCGCGTCCTCTTCAGCAAGATAGCTAACCTCCGAAAAATCAAGGACTTCATGCGGAAAATAGAAGCCGTTACTCGAAACCACCATGTCTCCCCATCCAGGCAAGGGCTCCTGCGGTAGCGGAAGTGTAAGCATCATCTGGTTGACATTGTAACCCGCAAACAAGCTGTTATTTCCAAAGTTTTCGGTCACCAAACGATTTGCTAGTAATTGTTTATCAATATAAACATAGGTACCATCAGCATTTTGCGCTAAATTTTCTAGCGCTTCCGTCAGAACAAATTCCAGGTCAAAAAGATCCTCAGGAAAAGCCGACCCTGGCGACTGTATAAAACGAATATTGCCTATGATGGCAAGAGAATCCGACGAGATATTTTGGTTGCTAGCAAAGTAGAGGTATCGATCTAAAGAGGCCACCTCTTTAAACGTGAACTCAAAATCAAGGTCCTGATCCGCATCGACATGAGTGACATCCTGATCATCGGCACTCATATAGTCTATATTACGGATATCCAGATCCAGATAGTAATTTGCTAATTGTACTTCTTCAACATTCTGTGCCTCCTGTAGGATAGATTTCTGGCAAGATGTAGCCAAACAGAAGAGTAAGCTAAAGCATAATATACGATTCATAATCTTGCTTTTTACTTACTACACGGATTCGAAGGAACAGGGGTTGCCTGGGGCGCTAAATATTATTTCTTTTGTCAATTATTTCGGCTAACGCATCTCTTTCTTGAACTAACCATTCTTTAAAAGCACTTACGCTTAATAGCCCATTAGCTTGTAATGGGATAGGCGCTATTTTTTCTGGGAAAAACAGCTCGGTTTTCTCTATCGCTTCATAATGATCCATCAACTCGTAGCTCACCTTAAGAAACCGCAACCGCTGTAGGGCAAAGACCGTAGAAAACAGCCCCTCTGCCAACTCATTGAACCAATGATCTGCCTTTTCCCAATTTTCGGTAGCGACATAATATTCCAGCAAGGGCAGAACAGCCTTGCGAGTGTACATCTTCTGCGATTCAAGCAAACATTTCTCCTGCTCATTAGCGTACAAACGTGCCAAATCAGTAGCCCCTGATTGCCAACTGCGCCATGCCATTTCCCCAAGAATATCCTGTGGCCCGCGCGTACAACTGGATATTTCTTTGCTCATCCACTGGTCGGTAAGCTGATGAGCTTGCTCCAAATCATCGTAGGCAAGGGCAACATTTACCTTTATGGTTTGATTACAACTTTTACATCCTGTTGCTTCCTTGCTCCAACCAATCGCTCGCAATTCTTTCGATCTGCGTTCTGCTTCCTCGGCTTGGCCCATCGCTTTGAGTGCCAACAATTCATAACAAGAAAGCAATTCTACCTGCGTTTTACTCCCTTCTATTATAACCCGAGCATCGGCAATTAACTCCTCCATTTGTCCCCTACTAATACTCATCACTTCAGCCAGATAGGGAAGGTATTCCACTAGATAGGCTGCAAGTTCATCCCCTAATTCATCCGGCGCTGCTGGATGACCGTAATAGCTACGTAAGTAATTAAGTGCAGGTAAACCCAGATCAGTATATTGCGTACGAACCGTCAAAAAGAGTAACATCCCGGCGATCTTAACGCCCAACTCCAAACCATCTACTCCGTCTGGTGCATTAAGGGCTTGCCCTTTCAGCAAAAACTGGATATTTTCCTCCATATCACCCGAAAGAGAATGGTTACCCAAATGGGGATACTTGCTGGCAATATCATCGAACGCATCCAAAATCATGAGCTTGATAGTTTGATTCTCTGACTAATTTTTAGGAATGGGCAAGCATGAGTTTCATTATTCCATCATTGAGCATGGCCAATTCTTCCTCCATCAGGGTATAACGCCCTAGCATCAGCGCTTGCAGGTACAGAAATTTCACAAACATCTCCTGCGTCTCCAATGCTTTTATGGTTAACAACTGCTGTATCAATTCATTGTTGATGTTTAGAAAAAGACTGGCATTTTGCCCTGAGCCCTGGTGAAGTGCGTTGGCTATATTCGACCAAACACCGGGGAGCTGTGGAAGTTCGGGGTCAGTATCTGCCTGTAAAAGTCCTCGCTTCATCAGCCCCATTTGGGTAACATTCAAAATGGAAGGTAAGTTATCTGGCGAAATATACTTAAGCTGTACCCGGCAGCCATACTCGTCGAGTACCTCATTGGCGGTGGCTAAAAAATCGGCCCATCGGGCTTGATCCTGAAAAGATAATTCTCCAAAGCGATCCATAAAGTACATCGTACTTATAGGTTCAATCTTCACCCCTTCATATACAAGCGGCAAGCGTTCTAGCAACTTACGATCATTATTATAACGGGATAAAATAATCAAGTCATTAGATTGTTTGGCCAAAGAGACAATCTTACGGTATTCATCCAAGTCATAAACATGCCGTATGATCTCGTTTTTTTGCCGGTATTCACGTATCGTTATCTGTCCTCCACTTGTTGGGAAGGTAAAATGAGGAATCATAATGCGGTAAAGTTCCTCATCATGCTCTGCCATCTGCTTGATGGCGTTTTGATGATTAAAGAAAATATTGTCTCTAATAACAGGATCATTGTCATGAAGACGAATAAGATAAGAACGAATACATCGCCCAAGTGATTTCCGTACCTTTTCTAAGGTTTCATTTTCATAAAAACGCTCGCGCGAAGCCGTTGGCTGCAATTCAGAGGAGTTGATAACCGCACGTACAAAGAAAGCCCAAGGCGGTAAGATGTCATCTATTTTATCACTTAACAACATCCGCTTGAGGTACACCTTGTGCATCGGCCGGCTACCAGGATTGCATTCATGAGGCAAGATATAAGCCATGCCTTGTGTATCACCCGAAGGTGTCTCCAGTGCAATCACATCAAGTGGCATAAACCCAAAAAGGTCCTTTCCGTACTGAAGCAACTCCTGCCGATCATTACTAATTGCAGCCTTTATATCCTCTGGGAAAGGAAACCGTGTATTGATTTGCTCACTTACTTCCCGTCCATCGAGGAATGTGTAAAAATCGATGGGATAAGCCAAAAGTTGACCATAATGCTTTAACAACCGAGGTATACTCTCCGCATCGAATTTCTTCGCTTTATGAGGCTTGAGCTGAATGTTCACTAATGTCCCGGCCTCTTCCAATGGCGGAATCTCCTCTACTTGGAAAGTACCGTTTTCTGACCCCGTCCATTTATAGGCTGGCCCACCAGCGAACGACTGTGTTTGCAACTCAATATTCTCGCACACCATAAAACAAGAGAGTAAACCAATACCAAACTGGCCAATAAAATGCTCTCTCTGAGCGCCCAACTCCCTTTTGCTACTTGCACCTATGCTGCTCAGAAAAGTCGTAATCTCTTCTTCATTTAGCCCAATACCATTGTCCCGAACTTGCAGGGTAGAGGTGTCAGGCAAAAAGGTGAAACTAATAGATGGTTGAAAATTCGGCTCTAGTACGAATCTTGCACTACAGGCATCCACTGCATTTTGCAATAACTCACGGACAAAAACCTGGTCACTACTGTACAGGTGATCACTTAATAAATTGATGATCCCTGAAAGGTGGACCTGAAAATTTTGAGGTGCAGGCATAGGTTGGTGTTTAGTAAAATGCAGAGACAGTTCCGTCCGATGCTAACGGAAAGAACAACACGCTCATAAACCAGATAGTTATCTATACTTCGGCAAGCTTAGGTTTGTGAAAATTTGGCAACGCTATTTTTTTAGCTGGCAAGGCAAAAAAAGTAGCCATAGCCTAAGCTAAGGCGAGGCTTTTTAACGCCGCCGGATGAAAAAAGAGCAAGACAAAAATCACAAACCTAGGGTTGCCGAAGTATAAAAGTTCCCGTTGATCAATCCTGCAATTTCGCGCCATAGCTCAAATCGCCAGCATCACCCAAGCCCGGTACGATGTAGCTTTTGGCGGTTAGCTCTTCGTCGAGGGCCGCTAGCCAGATGTGAGCATCAGGGAAATTACGTTGTAAATGCTCCAAGCCCAGGCGCGCACCAATAGCAACTACAAAATGAATAGCACTAGGCTTTCCGTAAGCTAACAAGGCTTGGGTCGCTAATACCATACTGGCACCAGTTGCCAGCATTGGGTCACAAACAATCAATACTTTATTTTCCAGATCAGGACAACTGAGGTATTCAACTTCTATTTCAAAAGTTCCGTCTTTATGGTGTTTTCGGTAAGCCGAAACGAAGGCATTTCCTGCATCATCAAATACATTAAGCAAGCCTTGATGCAACGGCAAACCTGCTCGCAAAATAGTTGCCAGCACGAGTTCCTCTGCAGGCAATTCGGTAGGTGCTTGCCCCAACGGAGTTTCTATCGAATATTCTACATAATTGAGCTCTTTACTCAATTCGTACCCGATACACTCCCCTAACCGTTCCATATTCCGGCGAAAGCGCATACTGTCTGCCTGAACATTAACATCTCGCAACTGGGCGACGTATTGATTAGCAACAGAAGGAGTATCACTCAATAAATGGAGCATAAAATGTATTTATTTTGGCTAAAGATAAGCAAGCCGTAGTAAAGATGGAGGGCCGCTAAACTTTTTCCTCTTCATTATTCTTTTCTTATGATCATTTTTGTAATCCTTCATAAACCTCCCACCAGCCATCCCATCCGTGAAGGCTGGAAAAGCTACTGTTGTGCCAAAGCGTACAAAACTCCAATCCTTCTTTTTCGCAATACTCCTGCATATCTTTCAACGCCCCGACAGCTTCTTCGGCGGAATACCCCAAATATTGTTTAAGTGTTACATCCATTACCCCAAAAGGATGAACCAACAGCTCAGTCACTTTATCCTCCTTCAGGTCATACCAGAAGAAAGGCTCTGTCGTTCCTGCTCGATAACCTGGCTCTGCGGCAAAGCCCATCGAATAATCATGGCGGATTCCAGCAGCCAATAATGCCCGGTAAGTATCCGGCAGGCGTAATCGTAAAAAATGCTGCCGACTATGAGTAATTTCCGAGGCGGTAATCGTTTCCAAGCGTTTTTTATCACGCTCAATGATACTCGTAGCTTGCCAACTGTAATAAGAAGGATGAATACCAGGATCGCTCCATTCGCTGACCTCCTTGATCAGCTTTTGGTAAGCGTCTAGCTTCCAGGATGGATTGATATCTTCGCGCGTCCTATTGGCCAACAACCAAAAAATCCGGGGACGGATACCAGTGTCATTATGTAGTTTTTGCAAACGCGGAAAGGTAAAAAAAGGATCAGCCCTACCTTGCCGTTGAACCTGCCAACGTGCATGCACCTGCCGCCAGTCTCTTTTCAGCAAATCTAAACCTACTCTACCCCAGCCTCGCAATCCACGATGGAGGTAAGCCCAAGGTAAATCAATATCATAGGTTGGCACAAAGACATACCCGGGAGGTTTCGGTTGCCAACGAGGGTGTTTTTGCGAAAATACAGCTCTCAAAAGCTTGCTCCATTCCCATAAAACAGGATATCCAAGGCAATTATTACGCGCCGCCCAAGAAGCTCTAGCAGGAAAACGACCATGCATATCTGGTTCAAAATGGAAATACTCTTCATACCTGCTCAAAAGGAAAAAACTTGCAGAAAACACGTCAAAAGGAAGATCATAGCCCGGGCCAGAAGCAAAAAAAGCAGGCTGATCACCAACAAGAAAAGAAGTAACAAACTGTTCTTTAATCCCTCGCTCATGGAGTAGGCCGTGAGGTTTAATATGCACTTCTTTACTACAAATAGGCGCACCTGAATAATTGCAGTGAATCCCGTTAAAAGACTGATAGTCAATAGCCTGATGCGTCACACGCACCTTAAGACCCAGCAAATGAGTAAAAACATAATCCACAATATAAGTAAGCCTTGCACTAGGCTTCTCACAATAGAAAATTGCCTCCATAACCTCAATTTTAAGCATTTAGCCCCCAAAAGCGAAGCCATTAGATTTAATTTTATAAAAAATGTTTACTTTAGAGCCTGTCGGAATATTTAGACTTTGCTTCCATAAAGAGGCCTGTCAAAAAAAATACTGTTATTCCAACAAGCCCTTAGTTTCTGTAAAAACACACTGTGCATGGCAACATCAAAACCTACCTCCCTCACTGAATTGATGACCATCAGAGATATTCTGATGGGCGAAATTATTAGTGAATACAATGAACGTTTCGAAATAGTAGAAGCTGAACTCAAGGCGCAAAAAGCATCCTTGGAGGCCAAAGAAGCAGCGCTTGATGAACGTATCAAAGCGCTAGACGAGCTGCTACAACAAAAAAGTACTCACCTCGCCACTCATTTCGAAAACAAAATGAACGACGATCGCCAGTCGTTGAGCGCACTGTTCCTTTCTTTGGGACAAGAACTCAAGCGCTAACCAGCAAACAGGATTATGGGCACAACAGGATCAACGCAGGATAAAATTCTTTTGGAACGTCTTCGGGATGCACTCCTCAGCAAAGACCGCCAGTCGGTAGCTGAGGTAAAGCATATCGTAGAGAGCAAAGAAGAATTGTCCAAGCGGATCAACCCCATTATTACTGCTCACATGAAGGAGCTTGAAGAAAACTTCCCTGCTCCATACATCGAAGTTGTTCAAAAAATTGTCGACCAGCGGATGCGGCAAAAGCAAGATGAGCTTATCAACATCTTGTACCCCCGTTTAGGCTTACTCATCAGAAAATACATCAACAACGAATTTCGCTTACTCCGCGAGCGCCTTGATCAGGTACTCAAAGAGTCTTACTCCTATTTACGCTTTTGGAAACGTAAAACAGCAGATGAAATCATTATTGACCTTCGCCCATCTATTGTAGAAGAAGTCTATATCATCAGTCACGAGTCAGGTCTACTACTAGGCAGTGCATCCTCTACAGAAACGGCAGATAAAGACATGATCGCCGGGATGCTAACAGCGATCAAGGCTTTTGTGGAAGATGCATTCAAGCGAACAGACGAAGAACTCCGAGGCATCCAATATGGTAATTATGAAATAATGGTTCATAACTTTTTTAATTACTACATTGCACTAGCTATCGCAGGTACGATTAGCGAACAAGAACGTGATGAATTGGCAGAAAAAATATTGGCGTTTGCTGCACGTGAACTTAATCATGACTTGCAACAACCAGAACCTGCTTTTTATGCTCACATGCAAAAAGAACTAGATGCTTATTTTATTAAACCCTACAAAGCCTTGCCGCAATGATCAGTAAAAAGGTAGTCATTACCGGGCATTTTGGGGTTGGAAAAACCTCTCTCTTTAATCGCTTTATTACCAATACTTTTAATGAAAAGTACCTTACAACAATTGGTGTTCGCGTAGATAAAAAAAGTGTCATTGTTAATGGAGAGGAAATATCCCTGATAATATGGGACTTGGCAGGAGAAGTTTCCCAGGAGAAGGTTCCTCGCTCCTATTTTTTGGGGGCTAGTGCCATTATTTATGTTTTTGACCTTAGTCGGCCGGCTACATTTAGCCGCTTAGAAGATGATCTGGTCTATATCAACTCTGTATTGCCCAATGTTTTAATCAGAAAGGTTGGCAACAAGAAGGATCTGGTTTCAGATCAAACCCTAAAAGATATCCGCGCACAAACCCAACCTCACTTTTTTACCAGTGCTCGTACTGGCGAAAATGTAGAAGAGCTCTTCGAAGGAATTGCTCGTAAATTACTGAGGCCATTCAGCAATCCGGAATAAAAGCGTCCATTTACCGTCATTTATTGCAGGTTCTGTACTGATCAGAGAACAATTATCCAACAAGACTCATTAATTTATAGTAAATTACATGGATAACAGCTCTTGGTCATTATGAAATATTTCTTCTCCTTACTATTTAGTTTAAGTGCCTGCTATGCTATTGCTCAGCAATCATTACCTGCCGGACAGAACTACTATAATGATGCCAATGTAGGTATCGTCTATAACAAGGAGTTGAGCTTTGACTTTCGGTTACTCACCCCTCGTTCTTTTGCATTTGGTGTTAATATCGGCGAACTCAAGAGTTATGACCGGACTCGTTTTTACAATTTCGAATTTGGAGACATCCGTCACCCTCAAGAATATCGCCAAAGTTTTGATTTCCAGTTTGGACCTTCTAACCGCGTTTCCCGTGCATTCATTTATGGCAAACAAAATAGCGCTTTCGTCTTAAGAGCAGGTATTGGCGAGAAACGTTATTTTTCGGAGAAAGCCAAAACTCGTGGATTAGCCATTGGCATGAGCTACCAGTTGGGTGCTAATATTGGCCTGGTTAAGCCTTATTACCTAGAGGTACTACGCTCACGTGACCCTGGCTCTGGTTCTACCCAGTTTTATGTTAGCGAAGAACGTTACAGTGATGCGAACGAAAACATTTTTCTTGACCTCAGTCGCATTATCGGCGCAGCTTCCTTTTCGAAGGGACTGAATGAATTGGCCATTATGCCCGGTTTCCACGCTAAAGCAGCAGCACATTTTGACTGGGGTGCATTTGATGAACTCGTAAAAGCTTTCGAAGCCGGTATACAGGTCGATGTTTATTTCAAAGACCTGCCAATTATGATTGAAAGCCCAGAAGTACCCCACCTGCAAAACAGCCCTATCTTTTTTAATCTTTATTTAAACCTGCAACTCGGTAAGCGTTGGTAACGGCTAGCCCTCTGCTTGACGCTCTATTCTCTAGTACACTAAGCGACAGTGGAGTATAAGTATCGCTAAACTTTTTGCCTACTCCAGCGTATTTACAAAGACAAGTAAGAGCTTTTTGGCAATTCTTGCCTAACTTTGCAGTGCGATAGACGCCGACAAATACAATCATTCATGCTGGAATTACCAATAGTAGAATCCAAGGAAGCCCGACGCAAAAAGCCAGATTGGCTGCGAGTTAAACTACCTATCGGACCTAAATACAAAAAGGTACGCTCACTGGTTGATGAGTATCAGTTGCATACTATCTGCCAAAGTGGAAGCTGCCCCAACATGGGAGAATGCTGGGGTGCTGGTACTGCTACATTTATGATTCTAGGCAACACTTGTACACGTTCCTGTAGCTTTTGTGCCGTCAAAACTGGTCGGCCACCTGAGTATGATGAAGATGAACCAAGGCGCGTGGCAGAAGCCATTGACCTGATGGGCGTAAAACACGCCGTTATCACTTCCGTCAACCGCGATGAGCGAAAGGATCGGGGAGCAGAAATCTGGTATCAAACCGTTGTCCAGGTTAAAGATCGTACCCCTCACGTCACTATCGAAACTCTCATCCCCGATGTACGAGCTACATGGGATGCTCTCGAACGTATGATCGAAGGAGGACAAGAGGTCGTATCACATAACATGGAAACCGTTGAAGAGCTTTACCGCAAGGTGCGCCCCCAAGGCAAATACGCCCGTAGTCTTGAGCAGATCAAACGCACCAAAGACTTCGGCAAACGTACCAAAAGCGGTATCATGGTAGGCCTCGGCGAAACCAAAGAACAAGTTTTGAGAATAATGGACGATCTCGTGGCCCACGGCTGTGATGTACTCACCATTGGCCAGTACCTGCAACCTACCAAAATGCACCTGGAAGTAGCAGAGTATATCCACCCCGATATTTTCAAAATGTACGAAGAAGTAGGTCTCGAAAAAGGATTCGACATGGTTGAAAGTGGCCCACTTGTACGCTCGAGCTACCACGCTGAAAAACATGTTTTCGCTAGCAAAAAATAAGCAATCTTAATTTGTCTGCTGAGAATTTATCTGTAAAAAGCCAACAACCTGATCGTAGCGAGTACCAAAAGGACGATAATAAACCAATACATGGTAATCGTTTTCGGTATCAGCATGGCTGCCTTCCGTTTCTATGATTGACGGAACCAGCGGCTGCTTGGGATCGGAATTCGAAGGAGCTGTAGCTAAATAGTAATTATAATAACCCTGCTTAAACGGGAAGCGACCAACATAAGCTGAGATAGCCGGATTGTAGCGAAACCGGTACTCTTCTTTAAGCTGCCATTCCGTGACAGCACCAAACAGGTAGACATGATCGTTGAAAAGTGGTTCATCAGCCTTGAACGTAATTAGCGTATAAACATATTCGCTCTGTAAATCAGCAATAGCCATATCCAGGTTTTCAATCAAAAACCGTCCATTAAAATCAATGAAGGATAAATGAGGCGCTTTGGATCTGTTGATAACCGGCAGAAGTTCAGCCTCCATTTGGTTATCGGTATTCACATCGAGATATTCAATATCCCGATGAGGAATCCGTAAGCTTCGCAAGTCAATAAGCCTAAATTCACTACCACCAGGAAAAACAATCTCCCCCTGATAATCAAAAATCGCCTGATCTGCAGAAAGAAATTTGGGCTTGATACCCGTAATGGCATTATCCCAACGTTGATTCTGAAGTACCGAAGCACTCATTTCAGCCATAGCGTTGCGAACACTCAGTCGCTGAAAATTAACAACAAAATCGACTTCTTGGTGAGTGTGAATCTTACTAACTTCCATAGGGCGAACAAACTCAGCACTGACACCTACTTGGCGATCTGCAACCACAAAACGGCGGCTTATTACAGCCCGCTTTTCATCTTCATCCTCAAAAACAACGAGGAGGTAATTCCCCGACTTGGTCACCGACATATTGCGATTAGGAAATGTAAGCGAGTAGTTAATATAGTTTTGTAATGTGCGGGAAGAGAAATTAAAAGTAGGGATATTCTCTTCCTCAAAACCATTAATATATTCTAACGGTGCCAGTCCGGAACGCTGCCAATCACGATCGCAATGGATAACCGTATAGGTATAGTTGCGTACATCAGATTCCATGTCATCGAAACTAAGGGAAAGTGTTTCATCACCATCCAGTGTAATCACAGGAAACAGATGAGGATACCCCGTAGGACCAAAAACAATGGTCTGTAAATGATCTACATAAGTCTGGTTAGAGTATTGATATTCAACATCTTGAGCTGTCAGAGTAGAGCTACTCAGAGCTAAAAAAAGGAAGGAGTAAAAAAAATATTTGTACATATGTAAGTTTTCTCGGCCTCTATCAGAGGCATAATTCAGGACTTTTTCTTGCGGATTTTGCTTACCCAGGGGCAATCACGCTGGTAAAATCGCCAAGGCCAATCTACACATTCTTCTGCATAATCAATACCAACTCGAGGCCCGGCAATAATTTCAGAAAAAGGAAGTACTGGAGCGTCAGCGATCCGAATGAGTCCCTTAGGCTCGGTCAATGAGATCGCATCATAAGCTTTTTCAATCCCCAAAGCCTTTGACATAACGCCCGGGCCAGCGCTTAATTGTGGCTTAAGTTTATCTAGCCCTCGTCGTCGGAGCATGATTTCCTGTCCGGCTAGAGGTTCTACCGCCCGGATCAATACCGCATGAGCTGCCCCCTCTGGCCCTGTAACCACATTAAACAGATGATGGATGCCATAACAAAGATAGATATAAGCTACCCCACCGGGGAGAAACATCGTTTTCGTACGCTTGGTCTTACGATTGAGGTAAGCGTGGCAGGCTTTGTCTTCAGGAGCTTTATAAGCTTCCGTCTCTACAATCCGTGCACTGGTAAGCAAACCGTTAAATTCCGTGATGATTACCTTACCAATAAGCTCCTTTGCAATTTGCACCGTATCTTCACGACAGTAAAAGCCAGCAGAAAGAATAGTCATATGCATTCTGGTTTTGCAACTAATGATTTTTACCTACTGTCTTTTTGCTTGATCTTATTACAAAACTAATTAATACCCAAGAAATATGAAAATTTGGCTCTTAAACACGTTCATGCTACTATCCGTTGCCCTCATCGCTCAAAGCAAAGTGAATAACTTCACTCAAATTGAAATTGATGGCCCTGTAATTATTGAGCTTGTAGCCGGCGAACAACCTGGCGTGACCATCCTTAAAGGAGAAAACCAGGTAAACTGGGAAGTAAATGGTAAAGCGCTCGTTATCATGGCCCGTTACCGCAAAAACCAAGACACTCCTGAAGTAAGGGTAACCGTAACACAGCTGGAAGCACTTGAAACCACCGGATCAGTTATCATTAACGGCCAAGGCGTTTTTGCAGCCCGAAACCTAGACCTCACGATCAGTTCACAATCAATCGTCGCATTAGAAGTAGATGTAGAGGACCTAGATGCAGAAGTAGAAAGTCAGAGCATCTTAACTTTGAGTGGCAATGCCGATGATTTTGATTTATCACTCGACACACAGTCCATTGTTAATGCGGAAGACTTGAAGTCTGGCGTGATCAACGTTCAAGCCAACCGCCAGTCGGTGGCTACTATCAATAGTAATGGTGCAAAACTGACCAAACAGGTGAGTAATCAGAGCTTGGTCGTAGAGTAAAAAACGACACAAAACAGATAGGAGTCATCCCGAATTTTGGCCTAAGCCAAGATCCAGAGTGACTCCTATTTTAATTACCTTCTTGAGTAATTAGGCGATTCTTTTGTGATCGTGATATTATGCGGATGGCTTTCCGTCATACCCGCATTAGATATTTTCACAAAACGTGCTTCCTGCAAGACATCAATCGTAGGAGCACCACAGTATCCCATACCGGCACGTAATCCACCTAGGTACTGATTAACAACTTCTGCAAGCGTTCCTTTATAAGGAACTCTCCCTTCAATACCTTCAGGAACCAGCTTCTTGATATCGTCTTCTACGTCTTGAAAATAGCGATCCTTAGACCCTTTTTTCATTGCGCCTAAAGAGCCCATTCCTCGGTATACTTTGAATTTACGACCATCATAAAGAATTGTTTCTCCCGGTGCTTCCTCTACGCCTGCAAACAAACTACCAGCCATAATGGTATTGGCACCAGCAGCAAGTGCTTTGACGATATCACCAGAGTAGCGAATACCTCCATCACCAACGATAGGAATACCCCGCCCTTTCAATGCAAGAGCTGCCTGGCGAATGGCCGTAAGCTGAGGAACACCTACACCGGCTACAATCCGGGTAGTACAAATAGAACCAGGACCTACACCTACTTTTACGCCATCAGCACCAGCATCAGCCAATGCCAAGGCTGCTGCTCCGGTAGCAACATTACCGCCAATCACCTGAAGGTCGGGATAAGTGCTTTTTACATGGCGAACTGCATCCAATACACCTTTGGAATGACCGTGAGCGGTATCCAAACAGATAACATCTACGTTTACTTTAACGAGTGCTTCTACCCGGTCCATCATGTCGTGTGTAACACCTACTGCGGCACCAACGACCAAGCGGCCAAGTGCATCTTTACAAGCATTAGGAAAATCCTGCACCTTCATGATATCCTTATAGGTTATAAGTCCCACAAGGCGATCATTTTCGACCACTGGCAATTTTTCAATCTTATGCTTCTGGAGAATCTCACGGGCTTGATCCAGTGTGGTTCCTACCGGGGCAAGAATCAAATTCTTAGACGTCATTAAAGACTCTACTGAATTTGCCATATTTTCTTCAAACCGCAAGTCACGGTTGGTAAGAATACCTACTAGTCGCTGATTGTCATCTACAATAGGAATTCCACCAATTTTAAACCGGCGCATCAACGCTTGAGCATCCCCTACCGTAGCAGAAGCACTAAGTGTAACCGGGTCAACGATCATACCACTCTCACTACGCTTTACACTACGTACCATTTCAGCTTGCTCCTCAATGGTCATGTTTTTATGGATAATACCAATACCCCCCATCCGCGCAAGGGCGATGGCAAGTTTGTTATCGGTAACGGTATCCATAGCTGCTGATAAAATCGGCGCATTTAGCCGCAACGAGCGTGTAAGCTGGGTAGAAATGTCAACTTCGCGGGGTAGAATTTCGCTGTAAGCAGGGACGAGCAGGACGTCGTCGAAGGTGAGCCCTTCACCTATAAATTTGTCGGACTGAGCTTGTATTGTTTCCATGCGCAAAGATAGAACAACCCTTGGAATGGTACAAGCAGGAATCGTTTTTTTTGTTGAATCCGGATTTTTTTTAGCGCTACCGCACCTCTTGTCCTATGCTACTATCCCCGGCACCCAATCATAAAAATGTAGAAAGGGTAAAAGGCGCAATGTCCTTCTACCCTTTCTTTTAGTCAATTATCATTACATCTATTACACGCCTGCCATAAAACTACCGTCTTGTAAGCTGTCGTAAAAATCACCTAGATATTTAGTGACTTGTCGCTTGCTGGATTTACTCAAATGAGGGTAGTTGTCTACCAACTGCATTACCGCTGTTTCTTTGGATAAGAACTGCTGAACAGTCGTATCAAGCGTATTGCTACTTGCCGCAAATTCCCATATCCACATTCTTTGCTTTATGTGGCTTTGATCAAGATTGGGGTTAGGTATGGCATATTCTGCATCTACCAAGCCAGAAAAGTCAAAATCGTAAGGAACAATTTTAAACTGTCCTCCAGCTTGCTGCTGTACATGCTTTACATTGCGAGGAATTTTCACGTTATAATCCGCGTTGCCTATCATGTACTGGAACAAAGCGACCTGCTCAAGGTTGCCAGGCACGTACTTTTCTTGAGACAAGTTAAAACATTCATCACATTCTTCACCTCCCAAGGCCTGCGCCATTTCGTCAGTATCTTCGATCAGAATACCAAAGCGTTCTACAGATTCGCCAGTCTTGGCATTACGGTAAGTTACTTGAACAAGCTGGGTGCGAAAACCTTCCCCAGTAATCAGACGGTACATATCATAGGCCAATTGCTCACGTAAAACGTTGTCGGCATTATCAAAGTTATCAGAACAGTGCGTTACTAACTTAAACTTGTTGTGGCGCTGTAAGCCAGCTGCTTCCAACATGTCTTTAGATAACTTCAACTTAAGAGGCGGAAAATCACATACCCGGCGACGGTAACGACCGCGAACTTTAACTTTAGCATCCCAATTTTCGCCCTGATGAGAAAATGTAGCCGGGAAGTAATCTTCCGAACGCTTCATGTCTGGAAGCCCATCAATATCGAAAGTTAAAGTAAAACGAGTGATGTCGTTAGGGGTAGCCAGGCGGTCAAAAAAACTTTGTTGACCTTTGACAGTAGCAGTTGTTTCGGGTGCAGCAGACATAAACAGTCCACCTAACAGTACAAGCAGTACTGCTGGATACAGGAATCGGGCTTTCATAATTTCAGTCGGGTTAAGAAGTGCTTCTAACACTTCCTTTTTATAATCGGGTTCAAACAATAGACGAGGTCATTCCCTCATTGGTTGCAACAAAGATGCATGTAATTGCCCCTTACCCCCAATAATTTTACCTGAACTGCTCAAAATATGCGACGAATACCACCAAATTGGGAGTGAATGGAATTGCCTTTCGATGAACGACCCTTTTTCTCGGATGAAGCTCAGAGAACTTTATATACCGCCGGCAATAAGCAAAAAAAAGCAAGCGACACGTATTATATATACGGTCGCTTGCCTGGTTTTAGTAAAGTTGGCTAAAAACCAAGGGGATAAAGTAAAGTATTCTTCCCCAAAAACAGTCTTAGATAAATTTGTCAGGTGATTTCCGGCTTTTGCCACTTATACATATACATTCAGAATACACTTGATTTCTCACCAAACATAAAACTTTTGCTTAAAGGACAGGGACCGATGCTGTGAACAAGGAAGTGCTTGCAGCCAAATGAAGCCGGAGCGCAGCGATAAAATAGTCCACCTTTACTAATTCCCGTAATTTTGGGGTAATTTGTAAGAAACCGTTCATAATTAAGTGCAATAACTATTTTGGCCAAAACACCAAAACATCAACCAGCTGAAGCTTGGTCGGGCAAACCCCTCCTCATTGGTATAGGTATTATGTATGCCTTTATCCAATTGACAACACTTACCCGTGTTTATGCGCTCAATTATTTGGATAATTTAAATAGTCCAAGTAGCGAAATAATCCGCGACCGCCTCATCGCTACCATTGTAGGGCTCACCTTTATTTACCTTATCGTTACCATTTCACGGTATTTCCTAAGAAGAAACTGGCCAGGGTTCCGCATCATTGTGGCACACATGCTGATGGTCGTACCCATTACTTTTTGCTGGTATTTTGTCTTTGGCCGGGTAGCCCTATGGTTTTGTCAGGTATTTCAGGATTGCGAACAAAACGTGGACGACCTGGTCTACGGTTACCTCCTCAATGCAAATACTCTGACAATGGTGTATTTGCTAGCCGTAGCCGTGACCTACACCTATTATTATGTACGCAGGGATAACGAAAACCAGTTGCAACAATCAAAAATGGAAACCAAAGTGCTACAAGCACGCATGAAAATGCTGCGTTCCCAGTTGCACCCACACTTTCTTTTCAATACCCTCAATAGCGTAAACAGCCTGATGGATATTGATGTAAAAAAGGCCCAAGTGATGATTGTTGACTTGGCTGATTTGTTACGAAAAGTATTAGACTGGAAAGACACCCAAAAAGTGACCCTCAAAGATGAATTGTCTTTACTACAGCGCTATGTAGACATTGAAAAAATGCGATTCAGCGAAGACCTTAGTGTAGACTGGGAGATTGACGAAACCGTAACCGATGTAAAAGTACCAGGATTATTATTACAACCATTGGTAGAAAACGCTATTCATCACGGGTTCTCTTCGGATCACCTGGAGTTAAAAATAAAAATTGCAGCATCCCGTGAAAACGGCCATCTGATCTTAAGGGTTAGCGATGACGGACAAGGTTTTTTGGAAGAAGAAAAAGAGGCCATTTTCGAACAAGGAACGGGTTTGCAAAATACCCGTGAACGCCTGCGTACCATGTACGACAAAGATTTTCGCTTCGATGTATACAATACCCATCCTGGCGTAATCAGTGAAGTGGCAATACCAATAAGAAAAAAAGAATGACACGAACATTAATCATTGATGACGAAGCACTAGCCCGCCAACGGGTACGCAAGCTATTGGAAACACGTAGTGATGTTGAAATAATGCAAGAGTGCCGCAACGGTAAAGAAGCTATCCAGGCTATTACAGAACACCAGCCAGACCTCATCTTCTTGGATATTCAGATGAAAGATATGACGGGGTTTGACGTCCTGCAGTCCTTACCTGAAAACAGCTGGCCATTGACCATCTTCATAACCGCATACGACAAATACGCCATTCAAGCCTTCGATATATTCGCTTTTGATTATTTACTCAAGCCTTTTAAGAATGAGCGCTTCTATCTTTCTCTTGATAAAGCGATTCAACAATTGCAACAGGAAGAGGAGCAAGAGCAGCGAGTAGATCAGTTAAAAGAATTGGTTAATTACCTACAAAAGCAGCAGGAAAAACCTGAGCCGATGGCCTTGAAACAAGGTAGTAAAATCAGCTTGGTACAACTAGAAGACATTCGCTACATCGAAGCTTCCGGCTACTACATAGAAGTGTATACCAGCGAGAGCAAGCGCCTGCTACTACGCGAATCTATGACCAATATGCTGGAGCAACTGGGCAAGCCCAACTTCATCCGTATTCACCGATCTACCATTATTAATACAGATTTTCTTTCCGAAATCCAACACACCGGTGCCGGAGATGTCGTCACAAAGATGAAAGATGGAAAGACTTTTCGGGTGAGTAAGTCGTATAAGGAGGCGCTTTTTAAGCGGCTGAAGTTATAGGATCTTAAAGATGTACAACTGAGTGCTGCGGTAGCAGTGACTTATCGTTGGTAAGGATTCTTAAATTCGTCTAATCCCAGGCTTTCTAAATAACACTATTGCTATTTAGGAAGCCTGCCTCTCCTGCAAAATTTCCACCACTTCTCCTTTCCCTACAAAATGTACCCAATATTGATCGACTTTTCCTTTGCCACTGGCTTCCCAGGCCAGCCCGGCAGCCAACAACTGGTGGCCCGTGTCCAAGGCTGGCCGTTGGTGGTCTCCTCCCGTGAAGGGATTGTACTGAATAAAAACCCGTTGTGTTGGCGTTTCGATGACCAAACCCACCGTCGTACGAAAGGTGCGCCCCTCCTTCGACCAGTGAATAGTCTGGCTGGAAAAACACTCAAATAAAGGTGGGAACTGCTGTTCCAGCCAGGCTTCCCATGCCGCGGCTTGCTCTACCAACTGTTCTGTATCGAAAGTGTCCGGTAAACCAAAACGAAGACTAAGCTCACGAGCCAGCAAGCGACGCTGACTACTTTCCTTGAGGTAAGCGCTCGCTTTGAGAAAGTGTTCCTGGACTTTCACCAGCACCTCGGGCCTGATTTCCTCCTCTTGCAGCGAGGCAAAATAGGTATAGTTATCTCCACAAGTTGTATTTGTGCCGAGCGGAGCGAGTATCTCAACGGCTTCCATTACAGCAAGAGGGTGTTCTTGTTCCCCAAAAACCGGCGGCATAAAACGGGAAGCCTTATACTTTGATTCCGCCACAGGAAACTGGCGGGGATAGGTCTGCGCACGGATGGTTTTATCCAAAAAACGCCCCTTCCACTCCCAAGGCGTGTCAGAGGTAGTGGCATCCAGGGCAGGAATAGATTCATCGCCTTTACTCCACACCCGATTGAGCCACTTGCTCGATCGGCCTTCCTGAGTCGGGTAAATGAGGTAGTCCCGTGCGCGGGTCAGCCCCACATACATCAGACGTGCTTCTTCGGCCAAAGCCTGCGCTGTTTTGTTTTTTTGTGCTTCACTCGTACTCAATGCTTCCAGGAGTGGGGTTCGTGCTGATTGATCGGCGTAAGGGTTCACCCAGTAGCGAAGCCAACGGCCTTTCAATACTTGTGTCAAATCTACCGTTTCCTGTTCAGCTACCAGATCTACACCCCATAGATCAGCTCGGAGATTTTGCTCTAGATTATGACAGATGACGACGGGCCATTCAAGACCTTTACTACGGTGGTAAGTAAGTACATTGACTGCTTGCGGATCTTCTCCTGCACCCTGGAGGTCTGTTTCATCCGCAGAAAGCTGGTTAAGCCACAAAAGAAAACCACTAAGGCTGGCAGCGGTATGGGTATTGTTGCAGTTGTTTTCGTATTCCAGAGCCAGTTTGCGCAGTTGGTCAACATTAGCGAGGCGCTGCTCGCTGTTTCCCCAAACAACAATGCAGCGGCGCAGGTCCAACTCTTCCAATACCTGATGGAGGGTCTCGGCCCCGGAGGCTTCAGCCAGCTCCGGACGAAGCTTGTCTAATTTTTTAATATAACCGTTCTCCTCAGCCCAGTTGGGGCGCTTGTAATAAGGAATTTCCTTATGTTTTTCCAAATACTCAAGCCGATCCTCTACGATCTCTTCCAACGGTAGGCGGGCAGCTAATACCTGAATTTCAGCAACAGAAAGCGAGTCGTCTGCATGTAGAATGTACTTCAAACAAGCAAGCACCAAGCGAATTTCGGCAGTAGCCAACAAACCCGCCCGAGCGATAGCCGCTTTTAAGCCTGCCCGATGTAAAGATTCTGCTACCGTAGCACAATCACGATTACTACGGCAAAGAATGGCTACATCTCCGGGCTGGGCCGGACGAAAACCTTTGGTTCCTTTGGGCTGAATGATGACTTTACTCGCGAGCCATTCTTGCAAGGTCCGCGCGATACATTCTTCTATCCACGGTTTACCTGGTGCGCGGCGACCCTCCTCTGGTGAAAAATGCCAATGGATGATAGCATCTTCCATCTCCGCAGGTTCGGCGGGGCTATTTTCGTTTCCTGCGGGTATCCGTACCGCTTCCAGCGCGACCTGTTCAGGAGGCGTTGGCTCAAAAGCTTGGCAGAAGATAGCGTTCACCATGTCTACCAAATCAGCACGTGAACGCCAGGATTTGATCTGTATATTTTCTTGTTTGATTCCTCCTGCGGCATCAATGATCGCAGCCATCAGCCGGGGTTCTGCTCCCCGGAAGCCATAGATCGACTGCTTGGGATCACCCACCCATACGGAGTGTTTAGCCAACTGCGATAACTTTAGAAAAATTTCCAATTGGATGGGGTTGGTATCCTGAAATTCGTCTACCATTAAGAGGTCCAATTCGGCACGAAGAACATCTCGCACCTGTTCATTATTCAAGAGTCTACTGACTAATACTTCCATATCAGTATAGTCAATTAGGCCGCGCCGTTTTTTGTACTCGTCGTATTCCTGAAGCGCCGATACTGCGGTATCGAAAAGCCCAGCAATAAATTGGCGGATGTCTTGCTGAAAAGCGGGTAATTCCTGGTGTGTCCAGGCAAAAGTTTGCAGAGGTTCTACTATTTCGCGGCTTTTGGCTCCCACACCCAGCTTCCCGATAGTAGCCCACTGGTGCCAATAGAGATAGCCTCGCAGTTGTATTTCCCGGCGGAAGTTACGCAGTCGATCTTTAGCGGTACTGGTCACTTTAGTGGTGTCTTCGCCGTTGTCTAATGCGTAGATGGTATCCTCTAGCGATTCTGCGAGTTGCTTGTGAGCCTCTTCTTTAGTCGTTGTTCCAGCGGCAGGGAGGAATTCAGCAAAAGAAGCCCAAGAGAGGTCCCGACTTTTTTGCAAATCGGTGATCGAGAAATCATTGGCACGTGCGACGTCCACCAGCTGACGAACCTCTTTACGCCAATCAAAGAAGCCTGTTCGTTTGGTGAGCCCCAAGCGATCAGAAAGTTCGTCCATCTCTTCGATCAGTTCCAACTGGAGGGTAGCAGCCAAAGCTTGATTGAACATTTGTTGCTGCTCGCCGTCGGGGAGAATATCTACTTGCGGAGAAACACCAGCTTCAAAGGCAAAGCGCTTGAGTAATTTCACACCCAAGCCATGAACCGTGCCAATCAAAGCATTGGTGAGCTCGTCGGCTTCTTTGGTCAGGCCACTACTGAGCAGCTTGACGCGCACCCGTTCCTGCAGTTCAGCAGCAGCTTTACGAGTAAAGGTCGTAGCTATAATTCCGCTAGGCTGGGCATGACCACCTTGTAGTAGGGCGACCATTTCCTGGGTTAGGCGATATGTTTTTCCACTGCCGGCACCTGCCGAGATGATTTTGAGCTGCTCGAGATTCATGCCTGTAAAAGTAGTATCTTTGAAACAGCACAAAAATAAATTTTCCATTCGTTTTTGTAATAATTGACTAAGCCTTACATTTCAAGCGTGTCGGTTATTGCAAAAAACTCAGAGAATGGAAAATTGATTTTTTGCGCAATACTTTA
Source organism: Lewinella cohaerens DSM 23179 (assembly GCF_000379805.1). Taxonomy (GTDB): domain Bacteria; phylum Bacteroidota; class Bacteroidia; order Chitinophagales; family Saprospiraceae; genus Lewinella; species Lewinella cohaerens. Next base: position 69,944 of record NZ_KB903540.1, read on the forward strand.
CAATCTGACCTTATAACTATGATTAAATTCTTTAAGCCCGAAGAAGAAACCTTGATTATTGCGGCCATCCGCCGGGCGGAGATGCAGACTTCCGGAGAAATCCGAGTACACCTGGAGGAAAATCCCCGCAAGGAAGCTTTGGAAGAAGCCAAGCGCACTTTCTTTCGACTAGGTATGCACAAAACACAAGATCGCAATGGCGTGCTTATTTTATTAGCCCCCGAGCAAAAGCAATTTGCGATCATTGGTGACGAAGGCATTGACAAGGTTGTCGAAGGTGATTTTTGGGAAAGCGAACGCGATCTGCTGGCAGGTTACTTTAAAAAGGGTGCTTTTTGTGCCGGGCTTGTCGCAGCTATCAATCTCATTGGGGAGAAACTAAAAGCCTATTTCCCTTACGAAAAAGAGGATAAAAACGAGCTATCAGATGATATTTCCTATGGAAATAACGACGAGCATTTAGGCTAAGACAACCAAAGGCTTGTCGAAAACATTTGATAAGTAGACTTCTTTGAGATAAGTTACTATCGTATAATTTATCGTCCATAGAATAGGATCATATAAAAGTGAAAGAGATCAAACAGTTATTCCAAATTCGTTTTTTGTTACTTCTCGCAGGGGTATTACTACTAGTACCTTCCCTTACGGGGCAAAAGCAGGTACCAGAACCCACTCAGTACCTGATTAATGATTATGCAGGGTTGCTCAATCGTTCGCAGGTCGTTGCCTTGGGGGATAAACTGCGCGACTACGTAGGAGAAACTTCTACACAGATCGTCATTGTCACCGAAGAATCGCTGGAAGGAGACGATTCTTTTCAGTATGCTCAGCGATTGGCAACCAAATGGGGCATTGGCGGAGCAGGAAATGACAACGGTATTCTCATCTATGTTTCAAAACAAGACCGCCAGGTGCGAATTCAAACCGGTCAAGGCACAGAGGGCTTCCTACCAGATATCACGGCTAAAAGAATCATTGAAAATATTATTGTTCCGGCTTTTCGTTCCGGAAATTACTACCAAGGCTTGGATCGGGCTACCGACGCTATCATGGACCTGGGGCGTGGCGAGTATGAAGGAGATGGTTTCAGTAGCAACAATAAAGAGAGTGTCCCAGGTTGGATCATCATTGTATTCCTAATCCTCCTGATCGTGGTAATCTCTTGGCTTACGCACAATGATGACGATGATGACGATGGCGGTTATTATCGTGGCGGTCGTTATGATATGCCAGAGCGGCGGCATCGTCGTCGCGGACGTACAATTATCTTTCCCGGAGGAGGAGGTTGGTCACGTGGTGGTGGCGGAGGCAGTAGTGGCGGTGGTGGTTTTGGCGGCTTCGGTGGCGGCGGCTTCGGCGGTTTTGGCGGCGGTAGCTTCGGCGGCGGTGGTGCTGGCGGAAGTTGGTAAACCAACAAATATTAGAAGGGAAGTAATTCAGAGAAATAAAGTACATGGCCGTCAATCCAACATACGTTACCTATGTAGAAGAACAACTCTCAGAATTCGGCACAGTGGAGTTAAAGAAAATGTTTGGAGGTATTGGCATCTTTCACGAAGGGCTAATGTTTGGTATGATTGGAAGTGATATCTTTCGACTCAAAGTAGACGAACACAACCAAGCCGACTTTGAAAACCTAGGGGTGCAGCCATATGCTTCAAAAACGAAGAAAAAAGGAATGCCCTACTGGGAAGTTCCTGCTGAAATATTAGAAGACTGTACACTTCTAGCTGTATGGGCAAAAAAATCTTTTGCTGCTGCTCAACGTTCTGCAAAAAAATAAACTCATACCAATGTTGACCAACAAAGAAAATGCAATTGCCTTTTACAAAATGGCATACGAAGGTAACCCTCGCAAAGCAGTGGAGCTTTACGTCGGGGCGGAATACATCCAGCACAATCCACTGGTAGGTAATGGGCCTGAACCTTTTATTTCCTACTTTGAAAAAATGCAGGCGGAGTATCCTGACAAATCAATTGAATTTGTACGTGCCATCAGTGAAGGAGACTTGGTGGCTCTGCACACGCACCAGGTTTGGCCAGGAAATGACGAGTACGTAACCATGGACTTTTTTCGATTTGATACTCAAGGGAAAATCGTTGAACATTGGGATGCTATGCAACAAATTCCAGACGAAAGCCTGAATGGCAATACAATGTATTAGTGGTTCAAGCAGTTGAATTTGATGGGGCATAATTGTTTTCAGATATACACCATGATGATACATTTCAACATAAAGTGGGTGGCTTTAATCCTTCCGATGATTATTTTGGGAATCTTTACCTGTTCTCCTAAGCTAGAATCTCGCTTACTTTCAGCCGAAGAAATGGGCATTCTGCCCACCGCTTTTGACGCTACTCCTCAAAATCGACGAGTAGATCCCCGCGATCCTTGTACCAGCCAGGATAATTACATCATAGACACCACCCGCTTGGAGGATTATCCTATGCAGTATATCCGGATAAACATCCACTGGATGAACAGTGAAGACGGGCAGCAGAATGTTCCCGAACAGGAAGCGAAAGCACACACGCGAAGGATTGTAGACGCGATGAATTATGCGTTGGAAAACAACAAGAAAATGTTCCTGCCCATCGGTAATACTACGCCGGTGCATCCCATCAATTTTCGCTATGTGCTTACCGGTAGACCAGGTGATCCGGAGGATGATGGCATCTACTATCATTATGACGATTCTCTTTACTACTACGTACATTTTCGTAAAAAAGATTCCAACTTGTACGACCGTACCGTATTTGACAAATACGGTGTGCAACTGGATACGGTCCTCAATTTTTTCATGATGCCACATCAGCCCGATAGTGTGGCTTCGCCTACTTATCAGGCTGACAACGTAGGTGTAGCGCTGCGAAACGCGCTAAAAGTTGCGGCTCCCTGGAAAGAAGACTTTGCCCGTGATCCTAAAAACACGCACTGGCGCTACCGGGGTGTGATCAACCACGAGGTGGGGCATATTTTGGGTATTAGCCACGCCTGGAGCCGTGGGGATGGGTGCGACGATACGCCGGTACACCCTAATCGCTGTTATAGTACGGGCTCTGGGCCAGGCTGTGATACGCTGGCATCCAATAATGTGATGGATTACAATTCGCTCCAATTGGCGTGGACACCTTGCCAAATAGCGAAAGTGAATCGCCGATTTGCAAACTCCCGATACCTGCAAAGGCAATTCCTAGAACCTCGTTGGTGTACCCGGAACCCTGAGATGGATATGACGATCCGGGACGAGGTCGATTGGCCCAGCATGCATGATCTTCACGGGAATCTGACGATTGCTACTGGGGCACGGTTGACTATCCGCTGCCGAGTATCGATCCCAGCGGATGGATTGGTGACCATTCAGCCCGGCGGCGAGCTCATTATTGATGGTGGTTATCTCCACCAAGACTGTGGGGGTACCTGGCAAGGGATTCGCGTAGAAAAGAACGGCCAACAAGAAGGTACTTTGACGTTGGTTAACGGAGGAGAGGTTCTTGATGTAGAAACCAGTCGCTAAGCTTGACTTTAGCCAAGCTTAGCAAAAACAAAAATGATGGCAAAAGGAAGAATTACCGGCATTGGTGGCGTCTTTTTTCAGTGCGACGATCCCAATAAAATGCGAGAATGGTATGCTGAAAACTTCGGTTTAACAACCGATGAATACGGAGCCTTGTTTGAATTCCGCAAAGCTACGGATCCTGATAAGGTTGCTTACCTCCAATGGTCAACCATGTCACGAAATTCCGATCATTTCAAACCATCGAAAAGCCCATTTATGATCAACTACCGGGTCGAAAACATCGAAGCCCTGGTGGAGCAACTCCAAGCCTCTGGCCACGAGATGCTAGATGAAATCGCCGTATATGATTACGGAAAATTCGTTCATTTGCTTGACCCTGAAGGCAATAAGATAGAACTATGGGAGCCCGTAGATCGGGTTTTCACGGAGTATTCTCAAGGGCGGGCCAATAAGTAGCAGGCCTTCCTTACTACTCCGTTGGTTTATTCATAAAACCAAAAGCATCTCTCATTTTGTAGTAGATTTCGGTATTCTCGTAGATACCATTGAACAGCTCTGAACCAGGGCCGTAAGCAAATACAGGAATAAGTGCCGCTGTATGGTAATCACTGGTAAATGCCCCGATAATACTGTCATGGGTGGATCCTGGATTGATGGCATACCCCCCGGTTTCATGATCGGCAGTAACAATCACGAGTGTGTTTCCGTCCTTGGCAGCGAAATCCAATACTGCTCCAATCGTATTATCAAAGTCAATCATCTCGGTAATGATGTACTGAGAATTATTGGCATGACCACCCCAGTCGATCTGCGCTCCTTCGATCATTAGAAAAAAGCCAGCGTCTTTGATATGCTTATCCAAGAAGTCACAAGCCATAACACTAGCGGGCTTCAGGTAGGTGCGTCCTTGTTCCACCGTTAGGGGGTCACTATCAGCCGTGAGGTACGCAAAATTTGTTTGGTAATTTACATTGACTTTATCCAATGATTGCTCGAAATAATGACTCACCTGATAGCCTTTGGCTTTGAATTCAGTAAGTAAATCTCGCTCATCGTCTCTGCGGTCAAAGTATTTCTTCCCTCCTCCAATAAACAAGTCTATATCTGTTTTAAGAAAATCAGCTGCAATGGCTTCATAGTAGCTACGCTGCGCCTGATGTGCGATGAAAGAAGCAGGTGTAGCATGTACAATGGTAGAGGTAGAAACCATCCCCGTAGCGAGGCCATTGGCTTCAGCTTCTTCAAGTATAGTATAAAGTGCTGTAGAATCATTGTCAACCCCTATCGCACCATTATACGTTTTCTGACCTGCGCTGAAAGCTGTCGCCCCTGCAGCTGAATCTGTTATCAGGTTGTCTGAACTGTAGGATTTATGCAAGCCAATAACGGGAAACCTTTCCAAGTTCAACATATTGCCATTGCTATACATACCAGCGGTTATTTGGGTAAGGCCCATACCATCGCCAATCATTAAAATAATATTAGTGGGCCGTTGGGCCGGACTAAGTTTAGGGCTCCTACTAACCGTAGTTGTAGGTGTTCTCGTGTTAGTAGTTGTTTTCGAAGACTCGCAGGCACTCCCCAGGCAACAAACTGCAGTCAGAAAAGCAATACTCCATTTAAGCATGTTCAATAATTTTAGTTGATAAAGAAATGTCAAACGAAGCTTTTATCTTATCAACATGTAGCGTTTACCGGGCAAGGTGCGTATCAATCCTTTACATTCTATTTCCAATAAAACGGTGGCCAAAGTGCCTGCTGGTAACTGGGAATCAATGCTTAAGCGATCGATAGCTAGATTTTCATGTTCCTTTAGCAAAGCTACGACTAATTTTTCATCTTCACTTAAGGTTTCAAAGAGTTGAAGCTGTTCTGCAGGAGGTTTGTTGTGTGCATCCCAGCGCATGACATAACCTATATCGCTAGCGGATTCCAGGAGAGCAGCTTTATGGGTTTTGATGAGCCAATTGCAGCCAGCTGAGGTCTTATCATGTAAACGACCAGGGACTGCAAATACATCACGATTAAAACTATTGGCGTATTCCACTGTGATGATGGAGCCTCCTTTACGGGCTGTTTCTACGACAATGAGCGCGTCGCAAAGGCCAGCTACAATCCTATTTCGCATTGGAAAATGGCGGGGATCAGCTTTGGTTGTAAAGGGATATTCCGTGAGTAAGCCACCGTTTTCAAGCATAGCCTGAGCCACTTTTTTATGGCGAGCAGGATAAAGGTGCTGTAAACCATGCCCTAATACACCTATTGTGGGTAGCTGGTACTGGAGGGCTGCACGATGCGCCGCAATATCAATGCCATAGGCAAGCCCTGAAATGATCATAGGCTGATAAGGAGCCAACTCTTCCACCAACCTTTCTACTTGAATCAGGCCTTGAGTAGANGGTTGCCGAGTGCCAATAATACCGACCGTGCGTAAATTATTAAATGGGCAACTCCCTTTGTAGTACAAAAGAATTGGAGCCTGATCTATCCGGCGGAGTCGTTCCGGGTAATCAGGGTCTTTGATAAACAAGGGTGTAATATGGTAGCGTTCAATCCAATGCAACTGCCGCTCAGCCAGTCGAAGTGCTTCACCCTGGCAAATACTCCGGGCGATCGTTTCTGTGATGCCCGAAAATGCAGCCAACTCGCGTGGACGGGCCTCGAAAATAGACCTTGCATCACCAAAATGAGAAAGTAATAGACGTGCGGTAATAGGACCTACCCCCTCAATGAGGGAAAGTGCTACTTGATAAAGTAGATTTTCCATAAATGTTGATCAATGGCCGGAAATGGGGTAGAAAACCTATGAAAAAGATGAATTACCGCTGATAATCCCTTTCGGCGCGTTTTATTAATGCATAAAATTACTAATTTTGGTATAAATAATAATCGTTTAAGTACTAAATGTTGGTAAAATGGCCCAAGAAAAAGCTCCGCGTCTGGTAAAAGCACAGTTCATTTTGTTCGGTGTGCTCTTATTGATCTTCTTTGTATGGGCCAGCCGCAGCTGCAACCGAAGTACAGCAGAAGCCGAAACAGAACAAATCACCAACGAGGCTACCGCTCGGGCAGACAGCCTGGCAGCTTTATTGGAAGCTACCCAGACGAATACTCCACCACCGCCACCGGCAGATAACAGCGTTCAACGTGATACCCTGCGTGGCGGGCAGATGCAATTGATTCGGGAAAGAGTCACTCCTCTTTATGTTACCATCGAGAACTTGGCCATGCGCAAAGGGCCAGGTCTTAATTTTGAGATCCTCAGCCGGCTAAAGCTATACGAGGAGGTTAAGTTCCTTAATGAAGTTACCCTCACGCGAGACTCCATCAAGCTGGGCACCATCACTGCTGTTGAGCCCTGGGTGAAAATCCGTAATGAGAAAGGTCGCGACGGCTGGGTATACGGTGCCGGTGTCGAATACTACAAGTATAAGTTTGAGGGATTAGACTAAGCATCAAACCGTCCCAATTGAAACTTATCGATGAGCTCCAAAAGTTGCTCTGCCAGCCTTTTAGTGGTATTGACAGGGCTTTGCTCCAAGGCTTTAGCCCAAGTTCGGTAGGGTTTTCCAGACAACTGGCGCAAACTGGCGTGCTGACCAGTTGTATAGAATAAACTGTGGTCTCGGAAACTCATCCACGCATTGTCATAACGACGCAAACATTCTCCTTTCTCACCATCTTGGGTTTGGCCCTGCCAATCATCGGTGCAGGGTAGACAGAAGTAATTATTCCCCTTACCCACCAAAGGATTAAGTCCGGCCTGGCTATACAATAGACTATGAGCAAGCGTAATACTGGCAGGGATACCAAATTTTTCCTGCTCGGCTTCTGCTACATGAGAAAAGCGTTGAATAAACTCATCGACTTGTGTTTCTTCTATTCGATTTAGTCGTAGAATTAAGTATTTGGAATCATCTGTTCCCCAAGAAGGAAGAAAGTTAAACCGATTGGTCGCTTGGGGCTGAATTTCACCATTATCGGTAAGTGTTTCCTTTCTTACTTGACGACGACTTTGGTACTCCTCCAGTGGCTGAGTAGCAGGGTTTTCAGGAGCCTGGATGTTAATATTAAAAGACAAGTCTTTACTGAGTACCGCATAAAGCGCGAGGAAGACGAGCCCTATTTTAAACCAATGTTGGCTCAGTACAGGCCATAGCCTGCCCAGCACGAACGAACGTGTTTCATTTTTCATGGCTGATTTCTTTTGAATACTGGTCACAGAAAAATGCTGGACCTCAAAGTAATAATGCAAATTTAAACCAAATTGTTTTAAAAAGAAACATTTTACAAGGTTTTTGTTTTTTGCACAACAACTATCTTCGCACAAATGCACTGCGCAAAAAATAAAAAATACCAAGCAACAGTATGCGAATTCTACTTTTGGGTAATGGCGGCCGCGAACACGCCTTCGCCTGGAAACTAAGCCAAAGCCCAGCTTGCCAAGCCTTATTTATTGCTCCAGGTAATGCCGGGACAAAGCAACATGGCATTAACCTCGCAATCAATCCAAATGATTTCCCCGCAGTCAAGGCTGCCGTATTGGAAAACCAAGTCGATCTGGTCATCTGCGGCCCTGAGGAACCTCTTGTTCGAGGAATTCAGGATTATTTTGCTGCTGATACTGATTTGAAGGAGGTCCTATTTATGGGGCCAAGCCAAGCAGGTGCGCAGCTAGAGGGCAGTAAGGCTTTTGCCAAAGCCTTTATGGATGATCAGGATATTCCTACGGCTGCCTATCGGGAATTCACCGTTGACCAACTGGAAGATGGATTGAATTACCTCACTGAGCAACCCGCTCCTTATGTTCTAAAAGCAGATGGCTTAGCCGCGGGCAAGGGGGTATTGATTCTCGATGATGTTATGGAAGCCCAGGCAGAACTTCGAGCTATGCTGGAAGGGAAGTTTGGAGAAGCATCAGCAACTGTTGTTGTCGAGGAGTTCCTTTCCGGAATAGAATTTTCTGTATTTGTTTTCACCGATGGCAAAGACTACAAGGTCTTGCCGGTCGCAAAGGATTATAAGCGTATTGGTGCTGGAGATACGGGACTTAACACAGGAGGCATGGGCTCTGTTTCACATCCTCCTTTTGTTGATGAAGAGATGATGCAGAAAGTTGAAGACCGAATCATCAAGCCTACCATCGAAGGCTTACAACAACAGCAATTAGGCTACCGTGGCGTTGTTTTCATTGGCCTCATCAGTGTAGAAGACGAACCTTTCGTTATTGAATACAACTGCCGGATGGGCGACCNGGAAACCCAATCGGTATTCCCACGCTTAAAGACTGACCTTGTAGAATTATGCCGTGCTACTGCTGCCGGAGAGTTGGGGAAAGTAGCTATCGAGATCGACGAACGTTCTGTTGCTTCTGTTATTCTAGTTTCTGGTGGTTACCCCGGCAGTTACGAAAAAGGCAAAGCTATCACAGGATTGGAGAAGGTAGAAGGAAGCCTTGTATTCCAAGCAGGTGTTCGTGAGGAATCCGGACAGTTATTGACCAACGGTGGCCGTGTTTTAGCAGTAACGTCTTATGGAGAAACGTTCCAAGATGCCCTAGAGACTTCTTTAGCGAATGCAGCCAAGATTGAGTTTGACGGTGTTTACTATAGAAAGGACATTGGATTTGACCTTTAATTAAAGCGCAGTGTTACTGCAAAGAAAAAGCGGCGCTCAACTGAAGTTGAACGCCGCTTTTATTATTGGTGTGCCCAGAACAGGACTTGAACCTGCATGCCCTTGCGAGCACCAGCCCCTCAAGCTGGCGTGTCTACCAATTTCACCACCTGGGCAATTGTATTCTGATGAAGAAACTTCTTTCTTCTTCCAAAAGTTTCGCAAAGATAGGAAAAGCGCTGATTTTACAAATAATGATGCAAAAAAAATAAAGACAAAAAAAACGATACTATTTCCCCAAAGCACGAGCCCGTAAACGTTGTAGGAACGGACTGGCAAAAATAAAGTCCTGTAGGTATTCATTATCACTTTCCAATACGTCTTCCTTACTACCTCTCCAGGTTATTTCTCCTTTATACAAAAGGATAATATTATCACCAACCTCCATCACAGAGTTCATATCGTGCGTATTGATGACTGTAGTAATATTTTTTTCGACGGTAATGTCTTTGATCAACTCATCAATAACGATTGAGGTTTTAGGATCAAGGCCAGAGTTTGGCTCATCGCAAAAGAGGTACTTAGGGTCAAGGACGATAGCCCTGGCGATACCTACTCGTTTTTGCATCCCACCACTCGTCTCAGAGGGATATTTCTTATTGGCTCCCTCCAGGCTCACACGCTCTAAGCAACTATTGACTTGCATCAATTTTTCTTTTGCCGTCATGTTGGTAAACATATCAAGCGGGAAGCGCACATTTTCTTCTACCGTCATGGAATCAAACAATGCAGAAGCCTGAAAAAGCATCCCCACTTCCATACGAATAGCACGTACTGCCTTTTTATCCAGAGAGAAAAAGTCTGTATCGCCATACCAAACACAACCATCCGTAGGTTTGTGTAGGCCAACCAAAAGTTTCAGAAGTACAGTTTTACCTGCTCCTGAGCGGCCAATAATAAGGTTGGTCTTTCCTGGGTAAAACTCCGTAGTGATCCCTTTTAAAACGGTAGTATCACCAAACGCCTTGATTAAGTTTTCAGTTCTGATCATTTTTTGAGGAGCTTATTAGGTGAAAACTACGGCAATCAGGTAGTCAAATAGAAGGATAAGGATATCACTGAACACCACAGCATTGGTACTTGCGCGGCCAAGTTCGATACTGCCACCCTTTACATAATAGCCCTGATAACAAGGAACAGAAGTAAGAATAAAGGCAAAGACGAAAGACTTGATAAACATCAAGGTGATATTGTACGGAATAAAGTAGGAACGTACGCCCAATTCATATTCAGAATGCGAGATTAAGCCTACTGGCACCGTAGCTAAATACCCACCAAGAATACTTACAAAAGCGGCAATAGCCACCAGCATAGGGATCATAATTAAGGCACCAATTATTTTGGGCATAATCAGATACGCGGCGGTATTCACGCCCATGATCTCCATTGCATCAATATGTTCCTTTTGACGCATCCCCCCAATTTCGGCAGCAAGGTTCGACCCGACCTTGCCAGCTAATACCAAACAGGTAATAGTAGGTGCCAATTCAATGATGGTAGTATCTCTAACAATGTATCCAATGTAGTAACGAGGCACAAAACTATCCTGCAACTGATAAGCGAATTGTATAGCTGTTACTGCACCAATAAAAACGGCGATGAGTACTACAATCACCAATGAGCCCACGCCGATATCATTCATCTGACGCATCGTCTCTCGATAGTACATGGAGGCTTTCTCAGGGCGGGCAATAGCTGTTCCTAACAACTGGAAGTACCTACCAACGTGAGCTAAAAAACGATTAATAATCATGCTGAAATTTCGAGGGTCTGTTTTAAGCGGAACGGTAAAATTAGGTAAAAGCAAGCAGATAGGCAGCAGAAATCATCATGGTTTCAGCTTTTAACCCTTTGCAATCACGTTTAATAAGCGGTACTTGCCTATTTTTGTTCCACTCCTCTCAACAACATTGTTGAAGCAGAGGTTGTACTTCGCTAACAAAAAGTCAAATAATTGTCAACAAAAAGTACGCCCCAGCAGGTAATTGCCATCAGTGGGGGCAGCAGGGGTATTGGCTTGGCCATCGCAAAACGTTTTGCTGAAAATGGCTGGCAAGTTGCCATTGCGGCTCGCTCAGCAGCAGCCCTGATCCAATTACAAGACGAATGGAAAACCAATGATTGGCTCCCCCTGCTGACGTTTGCAGGCAACCTCAGCTTGGCCAAAGACTGCCAAGCTTGGGGAGCATATCTTAAAGAATATTGTTCACAGCTTGATGCGCTGGTACATAATTTGGGAATTTTTGCGCCCGGTACACTCTTAGAAGGGCCTGACGACCAACTAGAACACTTTCTTGCCACCAACGTACTGAGTGCTCACCGCATCACTCGCGCCTGCTTACCATTGTTGAAAAAACCAGCACTCGCAAATATCCTCACCATTGGATCTGTAGCCTCTACGGACTGGCCAACAGATCTTGCAGCCTACGCTTTGAGTAAACAGACCCTGGAAGCCTGGCACCGTCAACTGCGTAAGGAACTTGCGGAAACAAACATTCGCACATCCCTCCTTAGACCTGGAGCGACCTTTACCAGCTCGTGGGATGGTATAGCTATCGATCCAAATTTACTATTAGACGCAGATAGAGTAGCCGCTCTAGCGGCACAGTTAATTCTTTTGCCACCCAATGAAATTTTGGAGGAGGTATGCCTCCGGCCAAGAAGTTGATTTTTTTATAAAAACCTGCTATGAACTATCTCGTTACTGGCGCCAGCCAAGGAATAGGCTTTGCTACTGCCCTAGCGTTGGCTAGCCAGCCCAATGATCAAATCTTCGCTTTAAGTCGTAATTCTAAAGGCTTGGCGCTACTTGTTGATACTGCCCGAGATCAATACGGTCACGCTAATGTGGAGGTGATGGCTGCGGACCTTGGAAATGTTGACGTTGCCGATATTGCAGAATGGATCAAACCTTTTGGTTATTTGCATGGACTGGTCAACAATGCCGGGCTTTTGCTAAAAGCATCCTTCCTCGATTCAACAGCAGCAACTTGGCAGCAGACGTTTGATGTTAATTTCTTTGCAGTCGTGCGCTTGTTACAAGGACTTTACCCCATTATGAAAAGTACCCACATCCTTAACATAGGAAGTATGGGCGGCTATCAGGGAAGTTCAAAATTCCCTGGATTAATTGCATACAGTGCAAGCAAGGCTGCTCTGGCAAACTTAACGGAATGCTTGGCAGAAGAATGGAAATCCAATAATATTCGATGTAACTGTCTGGCACCTGGTGCCGTACAAACAGAAATGCTTGCAACTGCTTTTCCTGGCTTTGAAGCTCCAGTAAGTAGTGAAAAGATGGGAGAAATGGTCGCTTGGTTTTTAAGAGAAGGTCACCATTTTTTTAACGGGAAGGTATTACCTGTATCTGTAAGTACACCCTAAGGTCAATATCCATTAGGGGCAAAAAAAATCGCCCAAAGTAAAGTACTTAAGGCGATCAACTTTTCATGTGATATTCCGCTTGAAGTCGTTCTACGTGAGAACAGATCATGATAGTAGTCATGACATTGGTGTTTGTAGGTTAAGCACAATATTGTTACAGACTGAATACAGAACAAATATATATTTATTAATTATACATATATGTGTCAGTTATTTGTATTTGTGACATAGATAAAATAAACATCACTTTAACTACTAGCTGAATTTAATTATATTTATCCGAATACCCTCTGAGTATCAACCGTCACGAAAAAAACAACTACATGGCAGGTTATCAATGATTAATGGGTAATATAAAGTTTGCATGTTTTTATATTCCTTGAAAAATGTAACCAAGGCCTGTTTTACTCGTTTAATATTCTATTGAAATTAAATGTCACAACACTATAAATGGCCAAAGACTATAGAGGCAGAATTAAACATCACCCTTTTCGCCACCGGGTGTGTCTCGCATATTTCTTTTATAAGAGAAATATCCTCAGGCAGCAAAAATTAAACATAACCAATCTATATATTTGCAAGGTAAAACGGATGGGAATCTACCTTAGACCCGAATTTTCCCTTTAGCTCTTTCCCCAATATAAAGTGAACCAACAAAATGAAACCTGCATTTAGGCAACAGCCTAGGTGCTTATTACACTGTTGTTTCTCTAAATCAAAGAAATAAACAGAGCGTGATTAAAGGTGAAATCATTGATAACAAATGATGCCCCCTTTGAGAAAACTATTTTTCACACAGGAATAATCGAGAAAAATGAGAAGACTTTTACTGTTTTTGTTTGCATGCCTGGGAGTAAATGCAGCTTATGCACAACTGGAGATTGAAGAGTGTATGGATCAAACACAAATTACATTGGCCAGTTTTTGCGACGATGCCTGTGTAATTTGTGACATCGACGGCTATAGTGGTACCAATTCGCTTCCTGGTTTGGGTGAAGCTCCTCCGGGATTCTGTGCTGGCCAATTGCACAATACTCAATGGGTCGGTTTTGTAGCCAACTCTACGAGCCTCACACTAGCCATCTCTGTTTTTAATTGTACAGTAGACCAAGATGGCAATGGTACTAATGAAGGCTTGCAAATTGGTATTTACAATACAACCGACTGTGCCAACTTTAACTTAGTCAGTAATTGTGATGACCAGGTATTTGATAATACTACTCAAAACTTCACGGCTAACGGCCTCACTGTTGGTGGAATTTACTTCGTCGTTTTGGATGGTGCTTTTGGTGATGTATGTGACTTTACGATTGATGTTACCAATGGTAGTACTACTGCTCCTGATGTAGACCAGGACGTTCCAAACATCAACTCCGACCTGACCGTTTGCCAAGGTGGAGTATTAGATGTAGACGTAGACGATGTCTTTGGTGCTGGAGCTTATATATGGTCTCTCGATGGAGATCAAGTAGCCACAGATCAACAATCTTCCATCCAGTTCCCTACAGACCTTGGCATCTACACCCTGTGTGTGTTTCCCTACNATCCATGTAGTGAAGGCGTAGAAGGCTGTGTCGACATTGAGGTTGTACCTCCGGTGCCAGAACAATTAGATGCTATCATCTGTGAAGGTGAAGAATACAGCCTTGCTGGCGAAGACTATACCGAGGCTGATGTTTATGATATTGTACTTACAGTTAATGGCGACTGTGATCGGATCATTGAGCTTACCCTTGATGTCATCCCGATAGCCGAAACTTTTCTTGAAGAAGAAATATGTGTGAACGACTTCTTTATGGTGGGCAACGAGGAATTCTCTGAAGAAGGCTCCTACGAGGTCTTATTACAATCGCCAGCAACCGGCTGTGACTCGGTTGTGTACCTCGACCTTACGGTCATTGGTACGGAAGAAACGACACTATTGGTCGAATCCATCTGTGAAGGAGATAGCTACGCCATTGGCGGCGACCAACTAACCACAGGAGGCAGCTACTTTTACGAACTAACAGATGAAGTAGGATGTGACTCTTTAGTCGATCTTTTCCTCGAAGTATTTCCACGCCCTAGCAGCCTCACCAGTGCGACGATATGTACTGGCGAAAGTTACCTCTTTAATGGTACCAATTATACCGCAGCAGGAAATTACCAGGACGTCTTTTCCCTACCAAGCGGATGTGATAGTGTCGCCAATCTCGCGTTGACGGTGGTCTCTAGTGTTTCACAAACGCTTAACGAAACCATTTGTGACGGGGAGTCCTTCACCGTCGGAACAAGTAACTTCTCAACAACGGGTAATTACGCTGTACCATTGGTTGCAGATAACGGTTGCGATTCTATCGTCAATCTTAACCTCACTGTTTTAGGTGTCATCATCGAAGATGGTGCAGCTTCTATCTGTGACGGCGAAACCTACACCGTCGATGGCAATGACTTCACTACAAGTGGTACTTACGATTTGCCATATACCGCTTCTAATGGCTGTGACAGTATTTTCCGTCTAACGCTTACCGTATTACCAGTGTTTACACAAACGCTCAACCCTAATATTTGTGCTGGGGAGATCTTTAGCTTTGGGGGGAATGATTATTCCACTACAGACACTTATGTTGTCACTTTACCTGCATCTAACGGCTGTGATTCTATTACAACCATTAATTTGACCGTTTCCGATCAAATTACCAGTACTGAAAATATCGTGCTTTGCGACGGAGAATCGATCATGGTCGATGGAATGACCCTTGACGCAACTGGCACCTTTGATTTCACTTTTACCTCTGCTGGTGGTTGTGACAGTTTGGCAACGATTAACCTCACGGTAGGCGATCCAATAGTCACTAACCTAGACGAGACCATTTGCCAAGGAGTATCTTATACCGTAGGGACGGAAACCTTTGACATGACAGGAATGTACACTGTTGTGCTCACAGCCGCCGATGGTTGTGACTCTACGGTCAACCTTAATTTAACCGTAACAGACCCGCCCGTTAGCCTCACAGAGATTACTATTTGCGAAGGAGAGTCGTACAACTTCAATGGTCAGGTATTTACGAACCCAGGTAGCTATACTAGTGCTCTTGTTACTCCCTTGGGATGTGATAGTATTGCAAATTTGGATCTGACGGTCACTGCCATCATTGAAACCTTTATCACGCCTACCATCTGTACAGGGACAAGCTTTGAAATTGGTGGCGATGAACTTACCGTTGCAGGTGATTACACCTACACTTTCCCGTCTGCGGCTGGTTGTGACTCCGTCGTATCGGTAACTCTACTGGTTGAGGATGCCATTTACAACATACTCGATGAGACCATCTGTGAAGGAGAATCTTATACCGTAGGAGGAAACAATTATACCTTAACCGGGGATTACGAAGATGCCTTTATTACCCTTGAAGGGTGTGATAGTATTGTTCAGCTTAGTCTTACGGTTATACCTACCGTATTTAGCAGTATTACCACCCGCATCTGTGCCGGCGAGGTATTCAATGCTGGAGGAACGGATTACGACCAAACAGGTATTTATACCACCACAATAGATGCTGCATCTGGTTGTGATTCGGTCATTACCCTGAATTTGACCGTTGTTGATATTCCTGATACACCTGTTAATGCTTCTATCTGTGACAGTGGATCTTATACAGTCGGGGACAGTACCTTTACGGTAGCCGGACAATACATGGTAGACCTATTGTCTGTAGATGGTTGTGACAGTACGATTATTCTTGACCTGTTTGTCACTGATTTCTATGAGACTAACCTCAGTATTAATCGCTGTGAGGGAGAATCTTATACTGTAGGCACCGACACCTATACCATGACCGGGATGTATCAAAACACCTTCACCTCACAAGATGGTTGTGATTCCGTTGTCAACCTTAACCTTACTGTTAATCCTATCTTGCGGGATACGCTTTTTGAAGAACTTTGTCAAGGAGAAAGCTTCTCTATTGCCGGAGTACCTTATAGTACAACGGGAGAGCATATTGAAACCATCGCCTCTCAGGTAACTGGTTGTGATTCGGTTATTACGCTTTTCCTAACGGTGCATCCCAATGAAAATGTCACCATTTCGGAAACGATTTGTGATGGGGAGTTTGTCATGGTTGGGGATAGTACCTATACCACGACAGGTAGTTTTTTCACTCCACTTACGACAACAGAGGGTTGTGATTCTATTGTAACACTCAACCTGAATGTCATTCCGATACCGGAAACGCCATTAACGGAAGTTATCTGTGATGGTGAATCCATCACCGTAGGCACTAATACCTATACGACTACAGGACAATATACAGACGTACTCACCTCCGTTGTGAGCGGTTGTGACTCTATCGTCTACCTTGATCTCACGGTGAATCCGCTATTAGAGACCCAATTGACCGAAGTAATTTGTGAAGGGGAAGTATTTAACATCGGTGGTGTAGATTACAGTACAACAGGTATTCACCAGGAGCTTATTTCTTCTGTTGTAACGGGCTGTGACTCTACTATCATCCTAGACCTTACAGTAAACCCCGTCTTCGACCAGATGATCAGCGAAACCATCTGTGATGGAGAGTCGGTGATGGTTGGCGACAGCACCTATACGACGACAGGAACCTGGCCTACGCTCATGAATACCGTAGACGGATGTGATTCACTTGTAACGCTGGAATTGACCGTATTACCTATATTGAGTACCGACTTGTCGGAGACACTCTGTGCTGGTGAAACTTACACCGTAGGTTCATCTACCTATGACGTGACAGGAACCTATACGGATGTTCTCACCTCTTCTTTCGGTTGTGATTCTATTGTGACCTTAGACCTTACGGTTTTGGCTCCAATTGAAACCTTCCTAACAGAGGAAATTTGTGATGACACCGACTATACTGTTGGAACAGAGGTCTTTACAACTACTGGAGATTATACTGTTGTGTTGACTTCGCCAAGTACAGGATGTGACAGTACCGTTTATTTGGCGCTTACCGTTAATCAGACCTTTGTCACTACCCTCAACGAGGATATTTGTCTCAACGATGTCTTCACTGTAGGTGGTGTTGATTATGACCAGACAGGAACCTTTCAAGCTGATTTAACTACTGTAGATGGTTGTGACAGTACCGTCATTCTAAATCTAGTAGTTGCGCCCTGTACGCTTATTTATGAAACCAGCTTTACGGATAATGATTGTAATGGCGGTGAAAATGGTTCTGCTAGCTTTACCATGACCATTGGTACACCTCCTTATTCTTATACCTGGAATGCGATCGCTGGTCCACAAACTGGCACAGGTACTATTGATGACAATGATGTAACTGTGGAAATCCCCGGATTACCTGCAGGTGCATATCAGATTGAAGTGACGGATGCCAATGATGTTTTTGCAACACTAAACATCAACGTAGGTCAACCTACAGCGATGTCATTACAACTGGAAGCAAGTAGTTTTGGTATTTACGAACTCAGTTGCCCTGGTGCTGCCGATGGTAGCCTTACTGCATCAGTAACCGGAGGTACACCGCCATACAGTTATACCTGGAGTAATGGTGCTACAACGGAAACAGCCAGCGACCTAGCTGCTGGTGCTTACGATTTGGTTGTGACCGACGCCAATGGCTGTACAATTACCTCCAGTGACGTACTGGAAGCTCCTGCACCATTAGCCGCGAGCCTAATTGTAGAATCCCCTCCTTGTTTCGATGATCTCGGAGGGATCGTGAGTGTACCGCTGGTAGAGGGAGGCAATGGCCCATACCTCTATTCCATTGATGGAGCAGCTTATACTACAGCCTCTTTCTTTGGCAATGTGAGTATCGGTGAGCACCTTGTGAGCGTACAGGATATCAATGGCTGTACTTACGAAACGGTTGCTACTGTTGAGCAAGCGCCAGAACTGACAGTAAGCATTCAAGTGGATGATGATGACTTGGCTTATGGCGAAAGCACGGAGTTGTTTGCACAAACTTCTTACCCCGTAGTAACTTACGAGTGGTCTGGAGGTCCTATTGAAGATTGTGCCGATTGTGCTACTCCATTTATCAAGCCTTTAGAATCTGTTGCTTACGCAGTAACGGTTACCGATGAAAATGGCTGTACCGCCACGGATCGGTTGAATGTGTATGTTCGAAAAGATCGCGGTGTATATATCCCTAATGCCTTCTCACCAGATGATGATGGCACCAACGATATATTCATGATCTATACCGATAGCGATGTGGTAGAAATCAAGTCTTTCTATGTTTTCAACCGCTGGGGAGAATCCATGTACGAAGGCTTTGGCTTTTTACCTAACAGTCCTGGCCAAGGTTGGGATGGTCGCCACCGTGGAGAAATGCTTAACGCTGGTGTATACATTTACGTGGCAGAAATCCTCTTCTCAGACGGAGAAACCTTGATCTACAAAGGAGACGTGGTGCTCATGCGCTAAGCGCAATTACGCATTACCTGATTGCTATAAAAGAGGTTGAGTAAAGTCATGACTTTACTCAACCTCTCTTCGTTTTATACTTACATACTGCTCTAGCGGCGCAATCTATTCCAAATGGCCTTTCTACGCCAAACCAATACGCCAAGTAGTAATAACAAAGGCCAAATACTCAATATTCCCAAAAACAGGTTCTTGATGATCGATACACTGAAGCTAAGGCTGTCACCGATGTCATCCCCGAAGCGACTCCACCATGGACTGGCTGCCTGTTCCTCTTTTTGCTCATAAAGCTCTAATTGAATAGTACTCATCGCTGACCGTTGTGTTAGGTAGCGCAAGCGGCCTTCTTGTGCCTCTATTTCTTCCTGTAAGCGCCGGATTTGCTCTTCTGCTAGCAGGATTTCTTCCACTGTTTTTGCTTTTGTACGCAAAATTTCTTCGTAACGATCCCGCACTGCCTTCTTGGTCTTCAAGCGGCTTTTTACATCAATATATTCCTCGGTTACATCCTGGGTCGTTACTTGCTGATAGTTGACCTCAACCGCCATCTTCATAATACTGTCCAGCACCCACTGAAAATCCTGGGCAGGTACGCGCAAGCTCAACGACACTTGTTCCTGATAGGAATAATGCTGCCAGTTCAAATCGCCTAGGTAGCCTGCTTTTTGTTCTACCAATCGCTCAATGGCTTTCACGCGTTGGTTGATATCAACGACCTCCATTCGGCATTCGGCGGTACGGAGGAGCACTCGTTCTTGTACTTCGCTGGGCGGTGCTGGGGTCGACGTCTGTGAAGTACGAGGAGGTTCTTGATCGCCCTCGTAGCTCTTAGCATTATACTCTTCCATTTCGCTGGGAGCAGATTGGGAATCATAACTGGCAGCTTCTTGCGAACAAGCGAATAGACTTGTGCTCAGCGCTACGATAAAAAGGATATTTCGTAAATACATAGTGGTGTTTTTTATTTCGAGTGGATAGATGCAGTTGGTCATGATTTTGCACAAGCGGCATTGTTAATGAGGTGTCAATGCCCACCCTCGGTTCTGCGAACCGGTCCTGCCAGCGGGACACAGTAGGGGAGTGCTGTCCTTTGCTCCTTCCCAAGGCACGAAAGAGAACATCGTCGCTCAAACGGCCCACTCTCCGCAAACACAGAAACTGCTAGCAAATAGACCGCCTTGTCCTCCGCTCGGGCGGAGGCGTCCAAAGGACGGAGGTGGGCCAGCCCTCGCTCAAACACCTCACTCAATGACGACTCCTCTCACAAACATAAATCACCATCGAAATCAAAACCGAAATCCTTACCTTCGCGTTTTATATTTGAATAAAAAACCAACCTCCATCTCGTATGCAATTTCGTACTGAACATGATAGTATTGGCCCCGTAGAAGTACCTGCTGATAAGTACTGGGCAGCACAGACCCAACGCTCTCTCGAAAATTTCCGCATTGGCGGGCAGCAAATGCCTATCGAAATTATCCGCGCTTTTGCTATTCTTAAAAAGGCTGCGGCTAAAACCAACGCTGAACTCGGAGTTCTTGCTGCCGAAAAATCGGAACTCATCGGTAAGGTTTGTGACGAAATTACTGCTGGACAACTAGATGATCAGTTTCCGCTAGTGGTTTGGCAAACAGGTTCTGGTACGCAAAGTAATATGAACGTCAATGAAGTGGTTGCCAATCGAGGCCACGTCATGCAGGGAGGTAAACTTACGGATGCAGACAAGGTTCTCCACCCCAACGACGATGTCAACAAGAGCCAATCTTCTAATGATACTTTCCCTACGGCTATGCATATTGCTGCATTCACAGCCATTATGGAAACGACGCTGCCCGGCCTCGAAAAACTTCGGGACACCCTTCAGGCAAAATCAGAAGCGCTCCAGGATGTTGTAAAAATTGGGCGTACTCACTTTATGGATGCAACTCCATTGACGCTAGGACAGGAGTTCAGTGGTTATGTAAGCCAGCTGAATCATGGTATCCGTGCGATCAAAAACACCCTTGCTCACTTGGCAGAACTTGCCCTTGGGGGTACTGCTGTAGGTACAGGGTTAAACACCCCTCCTGGATACTCCGAATTGGTTGCCAAAAACATTGCAGACCTCACCGGGCTGCCTTTTGTCACCGCTGAGAATAAGTTTGAAGCCCTCGCGGCGCATGATGCTATTGTGGAAGCTCACGGTGCATTGAAGACCGTAGCTTGTTCTTTGATGAAAATTGGTAACGATATTCGGATGATCTCTTCCGGGCCACGTTCTGGTATTGGAGAGATTATCATTCCGGCCAACGAGCCTGGGTCTTCTATCATGCCGGGCAAGGTCAACCCTACTCAGTCGGAAGCCCTCACGATGGCTATGGCTCAGGTGGTAGGTAATGATGTTGCTATTAACGTTGGCGGTATGACCGGCCACTTTGAATTGAACGTCTTCAAGCCGATGATGATCTTCAACTTCTTGATGTCGGCTCGCTTGATTGGTGATGCGGCAGTCAGCTTTAACGACAATTGTGCGGCTGGCATAGAACCCAACAAGAAGCGGATCAAGGAACACTTGAACAACAGCTTAATGCTGGTGACGGCACTGAATACCAAAATTGGTTACGATAAAGCGGCCAAAATCGCTAAGAAAGCCTATAACGACGACACGACCCTTAAGGCTGCGGCCCTGGAATTGGGCTACCTTACCGCCGAAGAATTCGACGAGTGGGTACGACCTGAGGATATGATTGGGAGTTTGTAGTTTTTTATTTTCACCACATAGTCACATAGATTTTTTGAGGAAAACCTAATTTGACTATGTGGTGATTTTTATTTCTCTTTTAACTCAATTTTTCGGCCATCTAAATCTTTAATGATGGCAAAGTATCCCCATTGGGAATCTTTGGGCTCTCTGAGAATTTCAACCTTATTCTTCTTTAGGTTCGATATTGTTTCCTCCAAATTTTCGATAGTAAATCCCAATCTTAGGGAGCTGTCTGAAGTCTTTTGATTCTTCATCAAAGTATAAATTTCAAATACAGTCCCTTCAATTTCCGCCGAAAAATGCCACGGTCCTTTCTCGTGTTGGTGGTATTCAAATACCATTCCTATCTGCTCATAAAACGCTGATAGCTCTTTGGGCTTATCGCTTCGAATTACTATTAAATTTATTTTCATTCTTTTAATTTCAACTTATCTCGTGCTCAAGCCAACGGCTGAAGCGTGAGGCGTACCGACTTTCTAGTCGAGAACTAAGGGCAAGAAATGGGGTTCCGCACTGCTCCATAGGGTCGGGTTTCAAACCCGACCCTATGGAGCAGTGCGGCAGACAGCCTGGTGCCAAGGCACGAAGGCATGGCCCCATAAAATACTACTCCCCTTCTTCTTCCTCCTTGCCGGAATAGGTTTCGAACCAAGCCAGGGTGTGGGCTATTTTGGTGATCAGGTTGCTAGGGCGAGAAGCGATGCCGTGGCTAGCACCAGGAATTTCTACCAAAACGGTCTCTATTTTTCTCAATTTCAGGGCATGATACAGCTGTTTGGCTTCACTTGGTGGCGTCCGGAGGTCGTTCATGCCTACCATCACCATGGTGGGAGTTTGGATGTTTTCCACCAATGACAATGGTGAGAAGCGCCAGTAATCCTCGACATTTTCCCAGGGCTGGCCCTTCATGCGGTAGTTGGCGTAACCGTAATAGTTATCTGCCACCAGGGTCTTGCTGATCCAATTGACGACTGGCTTGGCTACGACCGCCGCGCGGAAACGATTGTTTTTGCCGACCATCCAGGCCGTCATGATGCCACCAGCGCTACCACCCGTGACGTAGAGCTGGTCTTCGTCGATGAGGTTTTCTTTCAGTAAATAATCTACGCCATCCATGACATCCTGGTAATCTTCGCCAGGGTAATTATTGAAGAGTAAATTGGCAAATTCTTCGCCATAGCCGGTACTTCCGCGTGGGTTGGGATAAAACACAAGGTAGCCCGCCGCCGCATAAAGTTGCATTTCCGCCGAGAAGCGAGCGCCGTAATTGAGGATGGGGCCGCCGTGATTTTCTACCAAGAGTGGATACTTTTTGGTCGGGTCATACGCTGGTGGTTTAACGATCCAGCCCTGGATGGTGCGTCCGTCGAAGGTGGAAGTGTATTTTACTTCTTCCACCTGACCTAGCTCTCGGTAAGTAAGTAGGTCATTGTTCAGCTTGGTGAGCAATTTGGGTTCCGCTTGCCCTTTGTTGAGAAGCGCAATATCGGCTGGCCTACTGGTACTGGTATGTGTAAAAGCGATGGTTCCATCAGTAGCGACGGAAAACGAGCCGCTGGCATACGGCCGGCCGATCGTGGTGCCGCCCATTTGGTTGGCCAAGTCTTTTTGTGCTCCACTGGTGCTGATGTACCCTATTTTTGTGTCGCCCCAATCGTCGTAGGTAAAGTAGAGCCCGTTGCCGTCTTTGGCCCATTGAATGTCCCCGATACTGCGGTCGATATTTGCAGAAATATTGCGCTTGTTTTCGCCCTTCTTATCCATCAAATACAAATGGGTCACTTGGTAGGCTTGCACCTTATCTTCGTAGCTGAGGTAAGCGATGGTATTGCCATCAGGCGAGGCTTGAGGGCTATAATCAGGGCCTTTTCTTTCTGTAAGGGCAGTAATTTCGCCGGTATTTACCGCTAATTGATATATCTCGCTGTTGCGAAAATCGTATTCCCAATCTTCGTTGCGGTTGGCAGAGAAGTAAATCGACTCCCCGTCTGGTGACCAGGAAAGACTCCCACGATGGTTGAAATCGCCACTGCTCAACTGACGAGCGCTGCCCCCTTCGGCAGGAATGACAAAAATGTGGGTAAACCCTGGCTTTAGGTAGCCACGCCCATCGGCTTCATGCTTGAGGCGGTCGGTGATGCGAGGGCTATCCGCCCACTTGGCACCTTTGGGCTTGGCGGGCATTCTAGCAATTACTGGCGGTGACTGGTTGACCATCATGGTAAATGCGATCATGGTGCCATCAGCAGACCAACTAAGGCTACCGGGGCTGTTCTCTAACTGCGACAAGCGGGCAATACGGCTGGTGTTTACCCAATAAACATATATTTCAGAGCCTTCATCGGTACTACTTGTAAACACGAGGCGATCACCGGTGGGTGACCAACGTGGTGAAGACTCGCTACCTTCTCTGGTACTTAATTTTTGGTGATTACTGCCGTCGGCGTCCATGATCCAGAGTTGCCCGGCAGAGCGGTCTTTCATGATATCAAAACCCATTCTGCGATAGACGATGTGCTCACCGTCTGGTGAAATTTGTGGATCACTGGCGTATTCCAACTCAAAAACATCGAGATAGGAAAAAGGAGAAAGCTCCGTTGTTTGCAGGGCCGCTTCCTGAATAAACAAGAAATTGACAAGTAGTAAGAAAAAGGTACGTATAAGCATTTGAACATTGATTTTTAGCGAATGTATGTAGTAGAAGGTAGAGCTATTCAAAGCCCTTCTTATTCCCGATGAAACGTAAAAGTCCTAATTTATAAAAAAAAAATTCAGATAAGTGGGCTTTGGTCAAAGGATATATAATGATTTGGTGTCATAACATAACAAATAGAAAACAAACTCTTTACATTTATTTAACTTGCGCGCCAAGTTATCGTAAATACTAACAATGGACTTTTCCCTTTTTCAAACCAACGTTGCTAACCCTACGTTCATTTCCACGGCCTACGCCATGCTCCTGGCTTTCATTCTAGGGTGCTTACTGGCTTTTACTTATGAGAAAACGACTGCCGAAATCCGGCTTTCTCACCATTTTTTGCAAGCCATGATTTTGGGTGCTATTGTAGCAGCTACCGTTATGCATGCTATCGGTGACAGCTTGGCGCGAGGGTTGGGCATGCTGGGTGCGCTCGCTATTATCCGGTTTCGTACTTCTATCAGCAATCCTCGTAATATCATTTTTATGTTTGCGGCGCTGGCTACAGGTATTGCTTGTGGTGTTTATGGCTTTAATGCGGCCTTTGCGGGGATGATGTCCTTTTGTGGAGCTGCTTTTGTCTTGCGCTATTCTCCTTTCGGAAAAACCCAGCAACTGGGAAGTATCCGCTTTAAACGCGATCGGGAAAATGCTTTTGATGAAAAAGATATCGAAACCATCTTACTTCGATATTGCGAACGCATTGAGCTTAGTCAGCTACAACTTTCGGTGGAAGAGTTTACCGAACGAGAGCTTTTTCGCTACGAATATATAATGGTCTTAAAATCAAAAGCCAAGGAGGAAAACCTGCTGGAAGATATCTTAGGAACTGGCGTGCTTTTCAACGTAAAAATCAACCGCAAACAACAAACCGAAGTGCTTTAGTCTTATGAAAATCAACCCAGTATATGTTCTGATGTTGATTGGATTGCTCGTTCTTGTTCCAATAGCGCGAAAGATTCAGCAACGACCTACCGCCTTTTATGGCATTGCCGAAAACCAAGATATTGACCTCAGCCTGGAGTATGCTGTATTGGTCAAGCGCATCTTGGTGAAGGAAGGCGAAGCCGTGGAAGCCGGCCAATTATTAATGGTATTGGAGCGCACCAATATTCCTTTCCTCCGAGCCAGTTTAATTCAAGAAAAGAAGCAACTAAACGCGGAGCGAGACGAGATACTGATCAAAAATCGAAATCGCCGCCAAG
Organism: Lewinella cohaerens DSM 23179; assembly: GCF_000379805.1. Taxonomy (GTDB): domain Bacteria; phylum Bacteroidota; class Bacteroidia; order Chitinophagales; family Saprospiraceae; genus Lewinella; species Lewinella cohaerens. Next base: position 95,580 of record NZ_KB903540.1, read on the forward strand.
AACTGGACCAGGCCCAAACAACTGCTGTTTTTGAACTAGAAAATCAGCTTACGCAACTCACTGCCGAACAAGCACAAAATGACCGCCTGGTTCAGGGCCTCGAAAGTATTAATACTAACAGTGCATCCACAAATAGCGAGACCCCAGAAATCGCTGCGCTCCGTGCCGAACAAGCAACCGTAGCCCAGCCTTATATCTTGCAAAAAGGCAACCTGCAAAAAGAAACCCAGGCTGAGCTGAATAGCCTGACGGCACAACTGGAAAAGGTAGACCTGGAACTAGCGGAGTTAGAACGCGAGTTTCAGACACTGGAGCTTAAATCCCCCATCGACGGAGTTATTGGGAAAGTCAATTTTGTCCCTGGCGAACAACCCTCTGCGCGCGAAACACTCCTCAATATCTACCGCCTGCACCCTGATCAGGTGACGACCTATATCCCTGAAGGCCAACTGACAAGTCTAGCATTAGGAGACACCTTGGTCGTGCGTTCCGTCCAGGATCAGGAGTATGTTATCAGTGGTCAAATCATTGGTTTGGGCAACAAAATCCGCGAGCTGCCTGTCCGAATGCGGCGCGACCCTACGGTTCAGGCTTGGGGCCGAGAGGTTTTGTTAAAGATCCCTGTAGACAACCTCTTGATGCAGGGAGAACGGGTCTTGATTGAACAAATTATAGACTAGATATGATGAAGAATTTGCACAAAGGGTTGATGTTGTCTATCCTGATAATTTGTAGCCTTCTTGTTTCCGCTCAACAAACGGCCACCAGTACTGACATCCTCGGTACTGCACTACAAGACGAAGCCTACCAACAGCAACTAGGCAACGAGGCTTTCTTTAACCAATCACCGCTTGACATCCCCTATTTAGAGGAGTTGGAGTTTCGTACAGAAACCCATGAATTTGACCCCAACCTACAGGAGTATGCGCTGCGATTCAAATTCAACTCGCGGCGGCAAGTCAAGGTGCAAAAAGGGATCAATCAAGGAGAGCGCTCCCTTCGCTACTATGCACAACAAGCCTACTTGGAAGAGTTGCTGTTCCATCGCTACCAATTGTTGATTGATGTCTGGTATCATCAGCAACAGTTGGAAACATCAAACACACAAACGCCCTGGTATCAGGATCAGGAACAGCTCATCAGGCAACGCATTGCCCAAAATGGGCAGCGTAGTTATGATGATCTTCTGAAACTCGAGGATGATCGTTTGGCATTCCAACAGCAGTATTCAGAAAGCAGCCAAAAGCTACAACTCCTGACCAGACTTGGTAATAACTGGTTGGATACTCCAGTTGACAGTATCGTCTTTCCGGCTTTGCCTACACCAGCAGACATTGCCCTTTACTGGCAAGAGTGGCAATTGGATACGCTCGTTTTGCCTTGGTCCGTGCAGGCACAAAAGACACAGAAAGAATTGGTCTCCCTGGAATTGGCCGCGGAACAGGCGGAGAAACGCAACCGGCTCAACTTTCTTCAAGTCCGTTACCAGGGAGATAACAATCCTATTCTTAAGGAACAACTTACCCTGGGCGTAGGCGTCACACTGCCTTTTCGGTCGGCCCGGAGTGTGAAAAACCAATACCTTTTGCTAGAGCAGCGCGAAGAAGCTTGGCAAGAAGCCGAGAAGACCCGAAGCTGGCTGGAAAAATTACGCTCAGCGGAGGGGCAGCTCGCCAGCCAGCTGGACAGTTACGACCGGGCAAAAACAAGCCTGGAGGGCTACATAGATCAATTTGCTCCTCAGCGTTTGGCGGAGCTGGGCGTTTCTGAACCTGAATTATTGCTGCGTGCTCAAGGAGGTATCTTTTACCGACAGCAGCTTTTGCTGGAAGAACAGCAGCAGCTTTATCAGGATTATTTAGAGGTACTCTTACTTTCTGGCCGCCTTGGTCAGGCGCCGTATCGAAATTGGTTGAGTGTTGAGCGGGAGGGGATTGGTCGGTAGGTGCGGCTTTTTGTGCGGGGTGTATAAGTGAGCGTGTAAAAACAGGTTGTATTTCATTAGAAAAAACTAAAATTTTTATTTTAGCACTTGCTTAAATAAGCAATTAGTGTAATTTTGCCATATGAAAAATAACTCTTGCATAAGACAACAGGCTGATATTGAACAAATAAATCGTTGCAAAGACACGGTTTCAGAATTAAATGAATCGTTCGACTATTTGGCAAATGGACTTTCATTAGTCGGAAATAGCATTCGACTAAAAATCCTCTACCTACTCTTTGAAGAAAAAAGACTTTGCGTTTGTGATTTAAGCGATATTCTCGAAATGAATATTTCTGCCATTTCACAACATTTGAGAAAAATGAAAGACCGAAATCTATTGGAAACGGATAGAGAAGCTCAAACAATTTTTTATTCACTCACGGATGAATACAAAAAAATGCTAAACCCGTTTTTTGAAATACTTGACAAAAACAAAATTTCAGAAACGATATGAAAAATGAAAATAACCTAATTGGTGCAGGTTTATTAACTGCAATTACAGCTTCTTTATGCTGTATTACACCAGTTTTGGCTCTAATCGCAGGAACAAGCGGAATTGCTTCAACATTTTCTTGGATTGAACCTTTTAGACCTTATTTAATTGGACTGACAATTTTGGTTCTTGGTTTTGCTTGGTATCAAAAACTAAACCCCCAAAAAGAAATTGACTGTGAATGTGAGACGGACGAAAAACCAAAGTTTATTCAGTCAAAAACCTTTTTAGGAATCGTAACTGTATTTGCAATTGTGATGTTGGCTTTCCCTTACTATTCAGGAATTTTCTATCCAAACACAGACAAGCAAATAATCGTAGTTGACAGATTGGACATTAAAACGACTGAATTTAAAATCAGCGGAATGACTTGTGCGAGTTGTGAAGAACACGTAAATCACGAAGTAAATAAACTCAACGGAATTGTGAACTCAAAAGCATCCTACGAAAATGGAAATGCAATCGTTGAATTTGACAAAACCAAAACCAACGAAACGGAAATCGAGAAAGCAATTAACTCAACAGGTTATAAAGTAACCGACAAAAAAGAAAACGAATGGAAGTCCAATTAAAATCAGAAATTACTTGTCCAAAATGCGGACATAAAAAGGTAGAAGATATGCCAACAAATGCTTGTCAATTTTTCTACGAATGTGAGAATTGTAAAACGGTTTTAAAACCAAAAGAAGGAGATTGCTGTGTTTATTGCTCATACGGAACAGTTCCTTGTCCACCTATCCAAGAAAACAAATCTTGTTGCTAATAAAAAAAACGAATGCCCACAAGGCATACAACAGTCATACACAGCAAAAGCTGGCAATGTCGCATACACGAGGACGGTAAATATCACCTCCTATTCCTCCACCATTTCAATGCACGGTACAGATAAGAACGTTGCTGCTGCACCCGGTAATAAGTGGTCTTAGTAGCGCCAAATTGTTCCCGGATCGCAGCGATGGCTGGAATCATGCTTCCCTCAAAATCAAAGATGGGTAATTTCAATTGCTGCTGGGTAAAATCAAGGGCCTGGGCGATGAGCCAGATACCTGATCCACTGTTGCGCAGCTCAGGGTCATCGCCGGAAAGGTGGTAATAAGCTGCTTGTTTATCCCACATCACATAAGCAACGGAGTGAATATTATCGTCTGCATCCACTGCCGCAAAAATCTGCCTTCTTCCGGCTTTAGCCAAAGCTTGATCGTGGCGCTCTAATTGCGCAAAAGAATAAGGAAGAGCGAGCCCCTGCCGAGTAAAACTCAGTTCGTTTATTTGATGAAAAGTAGAAAGATCAAGTTCCGTTTTTAGCGTAAGTAAAGCATCGGCCTTGCGAATATTCCGGCGCATATTTCGGTTAATCCCCGAGCGCCAGTCCTGCCCTTGGCCCAACGATAGACGGTGCGTGTGATAGGCGAATGTCTGGAAACTATCTGGAAGCCGTGGAATAAAATCATTAGCCAAGGGGCTAAATTGTTGGTCAATCCCAGCAAAGCGCGGTAGTGCTTTTAAGAGTGAACTTAGGACTTCTTGGGATGGATGCTGCCTAAGCTCCAGACCAGGAATAAACCCCATATACTTGGTAAACAAAGGCATCGTCACGTAATGCAATCCCATCCGATGCTTGTGAAAATAAGGAAAGGCGGCAAGTGCCTTCTTCCCATCCATCACCAACACTACCGACCACTGTCCCTCTTCCACAACGGCATCCAGGTACCAAGGCTCGCAACAGAGTGGTAAGTCTGGCAAAGTGGCACAAAAAGCCGTATAATCTTCTTTGGAATAGCTAATCTCCAAACCCTTACTCTTGCGTAACCGACATCAAAAACTGGATCAATAGCCGTATGCCATAGCCCGTAGCTGCCTTGCCTTTCCCGTAAGGTGTATCGCCAAAAGCGGTGCCCGCAATATCGAGGTGTGCCCAAGAAGGGTGGTTATCCGTGAAAAATTCCAGAAACTTGGCAGCGGTGATCGCACCTGCCACCGGGCGGCCACTGAAATTTTTGATATCAGCGACATCCGATTTCATATCGTCGCCGTATTCTTCCCAAATAGGTAGACGCCATACCCGTTCGCCGGTTTGCCGGCCAGCCTGCTCTAGATGATGCGCCAGTTGGTCGTCATTGCTAAACAAAGCTGCTGCCTGATAACCGAAAGTCCGAACGCTAGAGCCCGTGAGAGTTGCTAAATCAATGATGACTTGTGGTGCGTGTTCACGGATGACATACGACAAACCATCAGCTAAAATCAAGCGACCTTCTGCATCCGTATCGATGATCTCGATGGATTTACCGCTGTAAGAGGAAATAACATCACTAGGCTTTACTGCCAAGGCATCCACGGAATTGTCCGTCGAAGGAATCGCTGCGACCAAATGTACTGGCAATTTTAACCGCGCAGCAGCTTCCATCGTTCCCAGAACCGCTGCAGCGCCACCCATATCACTCTTCATGTAGTGCATATTGGTGGAAGGCTTGATGGACAAGCCACCAGTATCGAAGGTTACGCCTTTTCCTACCAAACCGATTTTGGGCTGGGTGCCATTACGGTTAGGGCCTTTGTATTCCAGAAAAATAAAAGCCGGTGGTTCAGGGCTTCCATAATTAACGGCCAACAAAGCGTGCATCCCAGCTTTAGTAATCTGGTCTTTGTCCCAGATGGTCGCCTGATAGCCGTACTTCTCTGCCGAAGCTTTTGCCCAAGCTGCAAGGTCATGAGGATGTTTATAATTTGCGGGCGCATTAACGAGCGCCATCACTTCCGTTTGTGCCTGGGCGATAATTAATCCCCGTTGGCAGTATTCTTTAGCCGCAGCTAATTGGTCTTCAGGTAAAACAATGCTCAGTTCGAAATCGGCTCCTTGCACGACATTAGATTGACCATTACTGGTCTTATAACGCCCTAAATGGTAGCTCCCTTGCCACAGCCCGTTGACAGCAGCTTCACTAAGCAACCCAAATAAATCATCTCCTTCCGTGGCTGGCCACAGAAGGGTCGTCTTTGCAGTAAGCAAATGACTATGCTTGCTGGAAAGGTGCTGAAAAGCTTGTAAGGTTTTACTAAAATTGACGTTAGCACCCAAGCCTAGAAGGACAAATAATTGGTCGCCACTGGGAAGACTCATCACTTCTTTGGCTCCAGCTTTAAAGCTGCGAAGAATCACATCTTTCTGTTGCCCAAGTAATTGACTAATCTTTGCAAGTGGAGCAGCAGCTATTTGTCCCTGGTCTTGACTGACCGGGATAATAATTGTTTGCTGTGCTTGTTGTTGGAAATCCGATTGAAATTGTAGCGTCATTTTTAGGTTTTTGGGATCCTAGGTGGTGGTTAATTGATCGTGAAAGAAAAGCCAGCTCAATGCCATAGGAAACTCTTCTCCCCAGCGGGATTCATTGTGCTCCCCTTCTGGATCGACGGAGAGGAAAAATTCCGGCTTTGTTCTTGAAGCCTGATTTTCCAAAGCTTTCTTTAATCGTTGCAGGTTAGGGATCATTGTGGCACTTTCCTTTTTACCACCATAGAGATAAACCCTTCCTGAAAAAGGATCTTTCAGGTTCAGCAGCTGGAAAGGAATATTGGGGGTAACCCAAAGTGATGGCGAAAAGACCATCAGGCGGCCATAGACTTCCGGGTACATCATACCAGCATAAATGCTGATCAGTCCACCCATTGAACTGCCTCCGATACCGGTATTATGGCCATCAGTAAGGGTTCGAAACCGTTGATCGATATAGGGTTTGAGCCTTTCGGCTAAAAATTTGACATAAGAACGGCCTTGTCCTTTACCAAAGCGGGTTTCAGTGGTAGAAGGTGTAAACTCTACGATCCGCTTATCCATGGCATGGTCAATGGCGATAATGATGACGTCACCCCGGCCTTCCTGCTGTAGTTGCGCCAAGCGTTTATCTACGGCCCAGTTGCCATAAGGTGCATAATCATCAAAAAGGTTTTGCCCGTCCTGTAGGTACAAAACGGGATAATGCCGATCTGTTTCATAATAATCGTGAGGAAGTAAAGCTGCAATCCGTCGGGTCTGTACGGATGACGGCATCTCGAAATCGTTCTCGATGATTTCAATCTTGGGCAAGAAAGCCCCTGGGAAAGAAAACCGGTCCTGTTTCCAACGAGCTACTTTATCTGTGACTTCATGATGGGAGCGCAAAACCTGTCGATTGGGGCGATCATTGCCATTATCGTCGAGTTCTACATGATCCCAACTGCCACGAGCATATTTATATTCGAGTATTTCAGGAAGGTCGTTGAGTGGAAGTTCCAACCGAAAATGACCTGTAGCAACCTCCCGCATCCGGTAATGCTCATCAGCTACCCGCCAACGATTAAAGTTACCTACAACATAGATGGGTTGCTCTTCTTCATTGGTTGCCAGAAGATTGAGCGTAAAAATTGTCCCATTGTTGGCTGAAACGTTACTTGCCATGTTTGGTTTTCGTAAAGTTCACAAAGATAGGGATTTCAGGGATGTGTGCTATATGATTCTTGAAAATCTCTTTTAACTTTAGGTTCGCTGACCTTCTGTATAGTAAAAAGTAGAGCAAAACCATCTGCCAAGGTAACCGAAAAAAGCAAAACACCTATGCTACGCCACTTTTCAACAATCGCCACTTTATGCTGGCTCTTACTCACGGGCTTGTTTTTCCTACTGTGCTTCAGTGAATGGCAAAGACCAAACTCCTCACAAATCTTTTATTGTGGAACCGTGTCGCCTATTGAAAAATGGGCGAACGACCCTAAGTACAAAGATTTAGAATTAGGTAAAAGCATTTTCCGCAACAATTGTGCGGCCTGCCATGCTAACGACATGAAGACCAACCTAACGGGGCCTGCACTAGGCGAAATCCGTGAGCACTGGAGGGATCATGGTGGTGACACAGCCTTGTACGCATGGATCAGGAACTCACAAGAGATGATCGCTTCGGGCGAAAATCAACGCGCACAAAAGCTTTGGGAGGAGTGGGGGCCAACCATTATGAATAGCTTTGAAAAGCTGACAGACGAAGAGATTGATGCGGTAATAGGCTACATTGAAATGAGATACGGGGGGATTTATAGCAACAATATCAGCTCATAGGGCTCCGAAATTCTCTAAAAAACGGTAATAAATCTTATCCTTGCGTTACTAATTACCCAAATACCAAGACCAACAGCGCATGTACCCCGATCTTTCCTACCTCTTTCACGATCTCTTTGGCACTGCTACAGACAACTGGCTGAGCATCTTTAAGACCTTTGGTTTGCTCGTTGCTATGGCAGTACTGACAGCAGCATTTTTGCTAAAAAAAGAACTCCAACGGCGTGCTGAAATCGGTCAATTCCAAGGTGTTCCAGCCAAAATCATCAGTAATGCACCATTGGACATCCAGGACTATGTACTCAATGCGTTTTTTGGTTTTATCGTTGGTTTTAAGCTCGTATACATCGCCCAAAATCTGGACGCCATGCAAGCAGACCCTGCGAGCATCATTATTTCCGGTAAGGGAAACTGGCTGGCTGGAATAATAGGTGCAGGCCTGCTTACTGCTTATTACTTCTATCTGGATAGCCAGCGTAAAAAACAAGGCATTAAAGAAGAACTCAAAACACTCTACCCGCACGACAGGATCATGGACATTTCTACGGTGGCGGTTATCTCAGGCATTATTGGGGCCAAGTTATTTACTGTCGTTGAGCAACCACAAGCCTTTTTGGCTGATCCTATGGGGCAGCTTTTCTCAGGAGATGGATGGACGATTTATGGGGGCTTGATTGGTGGTTTCGTGGGTGTCTATATTTTACTTCGGCGCAAAGCTATTCCCGTTTTACCGGTAATCGACGCTGTTGCTCCGGCGCTAATTGTTTCTTATGGTGTAGGCCGTATGGGCTGTCACTTGGCGGGTGATGGCGACTGGGGAATCCCGGCAGCAGCACAACCAGACTGGTGGTTTCTTCCCGACTGGCTATGGGCCCAAGATTATCCTCGAAATGTGCTCAATCGTGGCGTTGAAATGGCAGATTGTGTTGGAAAATACTGCAATCATTTAGCAGAGGCCGTTTACCCTACCTCCGTTTACGAAACCATGATGGCCTTCACCATCGGGCTCATTCTTTGGAGCTTACGCAAAAAAACGACAGCATGGCCAGGCTTACTTTTCGCCATCTACCTTATGTTCAACGGTGCGGAGCGATTCCTGATTGAAGGCATCCGAGTTAATGATCGCCACGAAGGGCTGGGAGGTTTTACCCAGGCAGAATTCATTGCTTTGATCCTCCTGGGCATTGGTGTGGTATGGGCGGGATGGTTGCTGTTGGCAAAGAAACAGGATGCGGTGTAACACAGCCATACTCACTTTGTAGTAAATTTAGCCACAGAGGCACAGTGACACGGAGGTTTCTATTGGGATGTTTTTTTTAAAAAAAAACTCCGTGTCTTAGTGCCTCTGTGGCTAGAAAAGTCAAAGTAAAAATAGCTTTACAAAAGAAATTACCGCCACCTGTATTGGTACTGAATGCCACCAAACAACTCCGTATAGTTAGCAAACTGTTCAGATTTATTGTGGTTCAAACTGGTGTAAAGGCTCAACTGGTGCCGTTTAGCTGGTGCGAAGCTTAGGTTCAAACTACTGCTTAACAACAGGCCATCCGCTTCCTGATCAAGGTAGTTTTTAAACACAGAATTGTGTAGCGAGACGCTCCAACGACCATCTTTGGTAGATTTATTCACCCCGAAACTGCCACCAAAACGATTGGTGCGTAGTGGGTAAACATCTATGCGCTGAGCTTGTAATGAGAAATTGAAAGACCACTGGCTAGGGAGTATTCCCAAGTTATAAGAAACCATCGCCAGCCAAGTTTCCATGTTCGTGAATTCACGCGTAAAGGGGTTGCGGTCATTCAGCGCCTGAAACTGCCCGAGTACAAAAATCTGTTGCGACCGTAGGCTATCCTGCCATTGCCAGTGCGGACTGACACTGTAGTTGGTCGTCACCATNGCTACCCTTACAGAGTCGATATTATCCAAGCGACTGTCGAGTTGATCAATGCTGTAGTTGGTGAAATTAATATCCGCACCAAACCGCGGGTTAGGGTTGATGTTTAACACAGCGTTGCCAACAACCCGCCGTGTCGTTTCTAAGCGGTAACCCAACAAATTATTACGTTCCAGGCCTAGTGAGCCCGACAGGTTTACCTTCCGTTGCGCAAAAGAGATTTTAGGTGCAATCAGCCATCGCTGTAAATCATTGGCAAAAAAGTAACTTCCCAAGCTATTGAACTCGGGCATGATGCGCTCGAAAGTTGTGCGTAATAATACCGGTGAAAAATCAAACTCCAACCCTCCCCTTACGGCATAATTGAGCTGCGTAGAAGTACGTACCTCCAAAGGTGTAGGAATACTGGCAGACAAGTAATCTGCGGCGAGGTTAGATCGCTGATCGCGATTGAGCATATTGCCCGCCAGTTCGCCCGTGAAGTTTATCTTTTTGCCTAAAGGCAACCGCCAGGTACAGGCCACAATCGCATTTTCAGCTGCTTTCAAGGTACTATCTATCATTCCGGAAGGAAGTGAATTGGGATCGTCTTTGGCCTGAAAGTAGATCAGGTCAATAAACTGATTATCTTCTCCAATGCCCAGTTTGAAAGCCATTCCATTGCGTTGGTAACGAGCAGGCAACTGTCCTCCTGCAACACTGGTGGTAGCCATCCGTGCCGATCGCAAGCGCCCATACATGGCACCAATACGCCACAAACCGGGGTCCATCTCCACGCCTACCCCCAAGAAAGAGTGTCCCGCCAGTGAGTAATTCGAGAAATTGAGATTTCGCCACCCTGCATGAACCTTGAGCCAACGGTAAGTTGGGCTCATCCCAAACTGGGCAAATCGTGGGTAGTTGAGCTGTTGGCCTTGCTGCCCCAAGGTGAAAGAAAAAGGCAACGACACCTCGTACAATTGGAAGTTGGCACTGCCACTCATGTTCCAATTCGGGGAGGTTGATCGCCCATCAATGCCACTGGCTTGATAAAACTGCGTGCCCAACTGCAAGTTACCACTGAGTTGTACCGCAGGTTGTTGCCCGAGGTTTTCCAGGTTCTGGGTAGCAATATTTGATGACAACAACAGGAAAACAGCTAAACACAAAAAGGAAGACTGCCAATAATTCATAATAGGGATTTATAACTTAGTATAGGGACACGAGACGACTCTTTCGCCCCTTGAGGCAAAGGATAAAGAGACTTAATGCATCCTAAAACAGTTCAACTTAAAATTGAAGAAACTCACTTTCTGTCAGCAAAGATTCACCGCCGTAATCATAGACTACTTGCAGGCCATACTGATACCTGTCACCACTATTGGTGCTCAAATCTTGGTAGGAAGTCTCCTCGGCAGACAATGATTTCAGCAAACGTAGTGGCCCCTCATTGACAGCGCGATAGAGCAACAACCGATAACCGGATGGTACAACGGGATTTTGCCAAGAAAGCTCGATGCCATTCCCCGTGCTCGTCATCTGCAATTGAATGGCCGCAATGCCAGCGGGGTTGGAAGCCTGCGTCATTTGAACCTGCATAACCGCCGAAGAAGCTGACCACAGCGTCGCGTCATCATGACACCTGACACTGTATTGGTAGGTTTTCCCCGCAAGGGCCGTACGATCTTGGTAAATCTCTGGTTTGCCCTCCAGTAGGGTGAGGCTTTCCCAGTTGCTTTGGCCTGGTTCACGGCGACGGATTTCGGTGTGGGTCACATCCTTACTAGGGCTGGGTAGCAGCTGTAGGTCGACACTCGTAGCGCCGATGGTTACTTGCTTAATTTGGGGAGCTACCGGCGCGATTAGGTCGGGTTTATCCACTTTTAAGACCTGCGAATAGTCACTGGCGTTGAAATAACCATCCATCGCCACCACTCGGTAGTAGATTTCTTCCGTTAGGGTTTTAAGTGACAAATGGTGGGTGTAGCTGGGGTTTGTTACAGGCGTACTGTTCAATTGGGTAAACAGGTGATCATCCGCGTTGGCGAAAAATACATTGTAGCCCATGAGGTCTTTTTCCTGGTTGGGTGCCCATTCCAAGGAGAGTAGCCCCGTGGTGTCGATGTGTGCTTTTAGCCCTTGCGGTGGAGCAGGAGGCAGACTATCGACCCAGAAATTATTGATAGGTAGTGATTGTGCGAAGTTGCCCGCGGTATCAATAGCAGTAACGGTATAGTAACGCTTTTCACCAGGCGCCGCTGGTTTGGTATCCAACCATGCTTTTTGGTTGGGCGTAAGCAGTTTTTCATTGACCCACGAATACGGCCCTTCGGCAGTAGGTCCCGAGGCCACAAAGAAACCAGCTAAATCTGCAGGTTCCTCCAACATCCGCCAGCTGATCAATGATCCCTCCGGAAGTTGTTGTACCTGCTGAGGCAAAGGCGTTGATGGAGGCGTACGATCGCGGCCCATACCTTCGACCCAGCTAATATCTTCAGCCACTCTGCCAAAGGCATCAAAAGGACGTACTCTATAACTGGCAGGTACATAATTTTCCGTGAGTGGTACCCGAAAGGTGGCCCACCCGCCAGCCAGCGAGTCAGAGATACTGTTTTCAATAATGATAAACGGAACCTCGTTGAGGCGTTCAAAGTTACGACCACCATCCGACGAGCGTTCTATCCAGTAGCCAGAAGCAGGGAAGGGGTTCTCAGCGGGATTCCAGCGGAGGCTTATTTCTTGTTCTTTTTCTACCAACTCCAAGGCTGACACACGTGGCAGCGGAAATTCAGCAGTAGGTTCCAAAAAGTACCTACCTGGCACAGCTACTGCATTCTCCACAACTGCAGGGGCCACTTCGTAAATATAGCTTTTGCCAGCGACAGCCGTCTTGTCTTCCCAGCTCAATGCCAATGCAAGCGCCAATTCAGGTTCAGCATCAGCGGCAAGCATGGCAAACCCAAAGAGGTTTTCTTCTTGCGTATGCCGAGCAACGATCCCTCCAGCGAGGCCAGCCTCTGGGGCCATTTCTATTTTGCCGTAAAGGCCCTGAGCAGCAATGGCCGCCAATTGATGGTCGCGCCCAAATTGCGCTTTGAGGTCTTCCAGGCTTTTAGCTCGCAGTGGCATACTTGTCAATTGTTCACCTGCTGAGAAATCAGCGCCACGCTCCCCCATTGGATACCGATAAATATGGTAGCCCTGCTGACTCAACACCTGCCAACTCGCATAATTTACGGGGGCCCAACGTAAATGATTGACGCCTCCCTCTTGATAACCAATGACACTAATGCTTGGCGTAGTAGCCGATTGTCCTAGTAATCCACCAGAAGTGATACATAACAAAAGGACGAAAAGTAGATTTTTCATAATTTATTTTTGACACACCGTTGATGTTTGCCAACCGTAGCTTGGGCTTCAGCCCGAGCGTAATTTTCACGCTCGGGCTGAAGCCCAAGCTACGGTTCGTACTCAAGGCACTAGCTTAACACCGATTAATAAGTGATGTAGGTTTCTTTGCTCTGTAAGCCACTCTTGTGCTGTACGCCTGCTGGCAAACTGCGAATAACCCGGTAATACAATTTCTCTTGTCCGACCTTGGGGATAAACTGCTGATTGAAGCCATGGTCTACAAAAAACTTCCAAGGAGTATACTGTCCAGCATCGCCCCAATTGGGTGTAAGGCCGCCTTGAGTAATCATCTGCTTCAGTTGCTCTTTGGCATAATAGCTATGGTGCGCGTGATCGTAGAGAATGTTCATTTTGTGAACTACTGGTATTGCCAGTTGCAGCGTATTCATATTCAGGAGATTTCCACCACCGCCGCCATTATTGACTTGGAGGTTTTGAATATTTACGCCACCGCCGCCTTGGTTATAGGCGCTTACGATTTCGTTATTGGTCAATTTATTGTCTTGGCCGTTGCCCGTGTAGCGGATGCCGATAGCATACAAGTCCATGCCATTTGAGATGGGCTTGCCGTGCAGCCAGCTACTATTTAGCGGATACTCTCCGGCACCAGGTACATTCCGAGTGTAAGGAGATGCGGTAATCGAACTCCCCAAATTCGTGGCCATCAGTTCTTGCAGTGGTGTTTTATAATAGTGGTGAATCGGCCAGCGAACTCCATTTCCAGTACCGCCATTGATGTGTATGCGGGTAAGGCCAATACCTAGCAATGGAGCTACAGCGCCGTAGGCATTAGCACTTGGATTTAGGTCATAAAAATCCCAGGCTTCGTCACCTGTATAAGTGGCTGTAATTCTTCGCTTCATGCTTCCATTACCAGCAGCGACCTGAGTAGCCTGGTTGGTGTAATTGTTCCATTTGGTAAGAATATGCGAGTACTTACTGGTCCGAAAGTATAGGGCGTACAACTCGTGTTCGTTTTCACCAATGGCCGAACTATTGATTCGAGTATATTGGACGTTTGCAGTGTTGCCCTGCCCAAAATCGGTGGTCTGGGTTTCGGTGGTCAAAGCAGCCTCGTTATTGGCTAACCATGCACCAGGTTTCTTTTCTAGTAATGCCAACAACTGCACCATATAGATGGTCTCGTGCTCAAGGCCAGGCATCTCGAACGTGACTTGCTTCTTAGAAGGATCAAGCTGCAAAGGAACCTCTCCTACCACCGTCGCACCATTCTTAATCTGATGGAAACGAACCACAAATCGGTACTGATAATTTTCAGCATCACTCGGCTGGGTAGCAAAAAGATAACTCGGCCAGCTCTTAAAGCGGATCACCCCATTTGCTCCATCGCCTTTGTAGAAATACCGCTGGTGGCGACGAGGATAAGTATCAAGGATATTGCTGTTCGTCAACACTTGGGGACGTGCGCCAGTCGTGAATTCCTGTGATTTTATTTCGTAAGCCGTAGCAGGATCATTTTCAGCTACCGTGATGGTTTTCCAAGGCATTTCTGCTACGCTAAACTTGCGGTGCTCACCCCATACTTTGGCAGTCAGGCGGTATTTGCTATAGCCTTTCAGCGCCTCATCTGGGCGAAACTGGGCCAATTGGGTTTGCTTCAGGAAGAAACTCCCTGCTACCGTTTCCGGTTGAGCCAGGTTTACCCACTGACCATTTTGCCATTTGGCAACTCGTTCCAGCTTTACATCATCGACGAAAAACCGAAACTCATGGTGCGTACTATTGGGATCTTCAGGATCTTCCTGCAGTAATATATTTTTACCAATAGGTAAATTGAAAGCTATCTGAGGAGTGACAAACACATCTTCGCCGCTGCCTTTAGGTGCCATGTCCGCAATAATCTCCAATCCTTGGAAAGCTCCTCCGGAAGAAGGTGTACAAACCTGTCCGGCCTCAAACTTGAAGTTAAAGTTACCTTCCAGTTTTCCGTTCAGCACACTGTAGCCACCCGTTGCAGCACCTTTCACCCAGGTGGGGTTGGGCAAGCCAACTTCAACCGCAGCATAAAGATATGCGGAGAACACTTCTATTTTTGTTTCCAAAAACCAGGTATCAATATCAATACCGCAAGTAAAATCAAAACCTGCGTAGGCTTTACCAATAGCATAATAGTCATTGAAGCCTACCTCATCCATACCTTGACAGCTAATCGCGTTTTTAAGTAAAGCCACATCGTAGCCCACTGTCAAGTCCATATCTGCATAGAAAATCAAGAACTTCAAATCATTCGCAGCAAAATTGATTTGTTGGCCAAAAGCCAGCCCTTCGTATACCTTATCTCCACTGAGGTTACGTACCAGGGAGAAATTCTCTAGTCCTTCTTTGTTTTGAAAACCAGGTGGTAAATCAGGTGGTGGAGGAATTTGGTTCCCCATCATAATGTAGGTGCCTACTTCGTAAGCAGAGAAAATCTTCATGTTCATACGATCATTAGGCGTACCTGCCAGGATTTTCCAAACACCGGGGGCAAATTTCGTATAAATGTTCCCCTCGCCTACCAGCACCGGGTTCTCTTCCGATCCGTACATGAATTCTACCCCAAAGTTGCCTTCAAAGGTCTTATCCGGGTGGGTATACATTATATCTACGGTCGCTATGACCTTGGGGTCGTCGCGTTCCATAATGTCGGTCATGAAATAGCCATCGCCTGTCAGGCGGATAAAGTCGAGGCCACCATTGCTATTGATTTGCATACTAAACTCTATGTCAGCATTGAAAGGCGTGGGGTCTGGTGAAATACCGATGACCACAGAAGCTTTCAACCCAAAGAGCGTATTTTCATCAGGTAGGTAAGTAACACCGGAGGAGGTTGCACCCACTTCGTTGAGGCCGGCAGCAGTGGTAGTTCCCGGCTTACCTTTCATATTCTCCGCAGAAGGAAATCCTGTAGCTTTCATGTGGTAATAAGCACCGCCTCCAAAACCATAGATGGCAAAACCTGGCGCCACTACAATCCCTGGTTGAATAATAGCCTTGGCATCCACAAACCAGTAGCGGTAGCCATCTACTTTGCCAAACTGCACGGTAAAGGTCTCAATGCTCACACTAGGCTGGACGGTCGCTGAAAAATCACCACGAAAGCCTCTACCAAAAGTAGGGTCACTACCATTGTAAAAATTGACTTCTCCGTACATATCCATGAACCCAAGATCAGCATCTACAACAATTTTTTCCAGTTGGCTACCATCGTACTGCCAGCTCTGGACGTTGCCTTCCTCTACCAGTGAGCCAGAAATATTCAGCTGCGTGAGGCCTTCAATGGATTTGGTCGCATTATGGAGTTTCACACTAAAACCCAACTGCAAACTGGCTTTACTATCGTCGATGACCAGCGCTACGCCTTCTCCTTCATTTTCGGGATTAATACTTACTTCAAAACCATTCAATGACTTTTGTGGACTGGCCAGGCTGAACAATTCACAACTCAGGTAAGGTGCTTTGTTTCGAACAACAAGGTGCTCAAATGCCATATCTGGAAAATCGAGCGTCATGCCCTCCTGATCGGGTAAGCCTCCAGCAAGGGTTAGTGAACCACTCATATCCGCAGCGGTCAGTACCTCTTGACCTTCAACAGTGACCGACAGCGTGGAGCCAGGCAGCAACGTCAGGTTAGCCGCCCACATATCTACAGAAATATCATCGAGGGGATTGATCGTAAATTCCATCCCTACATCCTGATCCGTCTGGCTGAGTGAGCAGCTGTAGCCAATTCCAGTATCGCTAATAGGCAGGCGTACTTCACCATCGAAGATGCTCTCCTGCAAGCTGTTATTCACGAGTTTCAATTGAAACTGATCAATCGAAAATTGCCAACCGCCGAGATTTCCCTGATTGAGTGCTAGCAAGGGTGCAGCAGATATCTCGCCACTTACGCCTAATTTATCAATGAGTAGATCCTCGGCATTAATCGTTATTCGATCATTGTTCTTTTTACGTAAGTAAGTCGGGAGCTGAAGTGCTAACTGCGGAAAATAAAAACCTTTCCATATTTCACTTTGGTTGCCCTGATAACCTACCGGGTACTGGATACCGTCAATTGCACGAATGTCCGAATAATCCACCATCACTTGACCTTCGCTGACTTCCAGGCCTTTGAGACCTTTCACATAAAAAGCGGGCATGCTCAGTTCTCCAATAAAATCGCCCCAAACACTCGCGAGGAAGAAGAAATCGGCAGCTACAGGGTCATTACCTTCCACGGGAGTGAGCATATTACCATTAAAGACAAACGCTCCGGCTACTTGAAGGGATTCATAGCCTTGGCAATCCCACTTTACGCGAGTAGTTTGTTCGCCTTGCCCTGGTTTTATCACCAAATCAATATTGGGGCCAAATGGAAGCGCGACTTCTGTGCCCAGCATAGTCAATTCTTGTAAGCCTTCTGCGGAAAGCCCCGTTGGGTGAAAACAAATGCCTTTACTTCCAAAAGCCAAGATTTCGTTGATCGCTTCGGGGATTTCTATAGGTAGAAATGCATTGAGCAAAGCGCCATCAGGACCAAAACTCATGCCCGTGATATTGAGCAACTGGGTCAGGTCTTGCACATCGGTTTTGAGCGCGAAGGGGAGATTTGCTGCACCGTCAGGGTTGAGTAACTCGGTATAACGCTGACCTTGTTCTACGTAATTCTTTACTTGCTCCACCTGTGTTGCAGTGATGCCTGCAAGTTGACCACTGGTATTGCGCATGGCTTCGTTAACCGTTGCTCCTGGATCGGTGATGGCAAATGCCTGGCCATTGATAACCTGCCCTTGTGCATTGACCTGAAGGTTATCAAAGTCAACATTGACCCAGGTATTGAACATCGGGACTTCTATCTTCCCCTTGCCGGTAATATTGTTTCCGCCCCAAGTTACTTCGGTTAGCTCCATATTAAAATACCCAAGGCTGAGGGTAGAACCAACACCAAAACCACCACTAACCGCGGGGCCAACAGGAAGCACAGGGCTACAATCTACCGGCGAGCAAGGCGGCTGATAACTTTGATTGGGATCGGGTTGTGGATTAACGATTACTATGTCGTCATCATCGTCGGGCACATTGTTATCAAGCCCGCCATCTTCTGCTTCGTAATGAAAAACAGATACAGGACTATGGCCCTGGTTGCGATACTGAATCGTCTGGGAAGGATCGTAGGCTGTAACCCTCACGGCGTAAGTTCGGCCAGCAATAAGTGGCGGTAAGCCTGCATCATAGACTAAATTTGGGGAGAGGATGTTGTCCCTTTGAAAATAAACGCCAATGCTCGGATACTCAAACGCATCATTAGGATTGGGAATATTATTCATCGTCATGTCTATCAATTCCAGACGATAGCGGGTATACTGTGGCAACCCGCTAGGCGTCCAGTTGAATATCAAAAACTGGGGCTGCTGTGGGTTGACCGCTGCTTCATTTTGGGGGTGAAGGAGTATTGGGGGATCATAATGGGTAATAAAAAGGTTGGTACACCCTTGGAATTCATTGGACAAAGCCGCACCGTTGACCTCGTAGGTCATTGCGCGTAAGCAAATCGTATAAACGCCTTCGGGGAGCGCGCCACTCTGGATGATCTGCTCTCGATCAAAACCTTGGTATTGGACATCATTTTCATTGACCCCCTGATTGAGGTTGCGAAGTTGTGCGCCGTTTAGACTTAAAGTCTGAAAAGGCATCAGCGTAATCGGGCTGGCTGGCAGGTAGCTGTTTTTTACTTCTAAGCTGATTTCTCCACCAGCTTCTTCAATACTTGTTAATAGCTTAACCTGCACAGTAGTCGCCGAAGTATTTGTAAGCGTCACCAGCGTTTGGCTACGAAACTCCAGCAAATCCTCCAGATAAACAGGGTACGGAGGACTAATGGTAAGACTCACATTGACCGACTGGCCAAAACCACGGATCGCCAAGAAGAGAAATAGCCCAAGAAAAAGGGAATAACTGCGTAAGGGCATGGTGCTTTGTGTTTTTGTTCAGGATAAAAAGCACTACAAATTTGCCCGACCTTGGGTCGTCAAAGGTTTATCGAAAATGCAAAAAGTGTAAAAAAGTGTAAAAATGGGAGGGGCAAACGGTGGATAAGCTTGAAATCAGGGCGGCTTTTTGTTTGTTTTTTACTTCTGGTGGGGCTAATCTCCCTACACAAAAAACATGCACATATCATCGCGAATACAGTAAGGAATATGCGACCTCGGCGAGGTCGGACATTGTACTCTAGTAGATTGATTATCAAGATTTAATGAATGTCTGACGTTTCAAACGGCCGCCTTTAGAGCATTAACGCAGCTTCTATCACCGCCACCGCCTTTTCCCAGCTGTATTCCTCTAATCTTTGAGTGCCTTTTTCAACCAAAGCATTTCGTAAGTTTTCACTGTCGTACAAATGCTTCATCCCAACAGCGATGGCTGAGATATCGGTGGGGTCAACTAAAAGGGCAGCATCTCCCGCAACTTCAGGCAAAGAAGAAACAGATGAAGTCAGTACCGGCACCTCTGCCTGCATAGCTTCCAGTAATGGCACACCGAAGCCTTCGAAAAGAGAAACATACGTCAAAGCAAGCGCACTAGCCACCAAGCGCGGTAACTCTTCGTCGCTGACATAACCCAAAAAACGGATATCTTCTTTTACCGGAGAGTTTTCATAGGCTTCTTTAATTCCACTCGTTTGCCAAGCAAACCGCCCCGCGATCAAGAGTTTTAGTGATGAAGATGTTTGTTGTTTAAACGAAGCAAAGGCTTCCAGGAGCCGTACAATATTCTTGCGTGGGTGAAGCGCTCCCAAGTAGAAAAAATAATCCTCTCCCTGTGCGTAAGCTTGTTTTATTTTTTCCTTTTCCAGTACTGGAAGTGGCTGAAAAGAAGGAGAAGGCGCATTGCAGGCAACGGTAATTTTCCCCAGTGGAATCTGGTATTGTTGATGAATGTCCTGTCGACAGAATTCAGAGACCGTCACCACTTTTTCGGCACGCTTTAGGTAAAGCGGCACGTATTTATGGTAAAAACGAAGGGCCCAAGCTGGAATTTGTTCCGGATAATGGACATGAGCTATATCATGGCTTACCATCACAGTGGGCACCTTGCTACGCAGGGAACAATAGCCGTCCATACTCAGAAAAACATCTGCTTTATACCACTTGAGTACCACGGGAATGGCCCATTCAAACCACAAGTGCCATAACCATCCTCGCCGGGCTGGCGGAGGTAGCACTAGTGGTTTTACATTATCTGCATAGACGAATTCATCGTCATACGGTCGATCAAAAAGAAAGAGAAATTCGTGTTGCGGATGTCGTTCAACAAGGCGACGGGCAACTTCATGTGTGAAGCGCCCAATGCCTTCCAGGCGACCAGTTAACAGCAAGCGGGTATTTACGGCAATACGCATGCCGCGAAGATAGGGGTTTGGGGGTATTTTTCGTATCTGATTTCTCCTTACCGAAAATACCGCTCTAACCGAGTGAGGAAATCCTGCCGACGAGTAGAAGATACCGCAAGGCTGGCCCCGCCTTCCAAGATCACATAGCCACCTTTACCACGGACATAACGATCCAGATAATCAATATTGATAAGGTAGGAACGATGTATCCTTATAAACTGATAAGGGGCAGCAAGCCTATTCTGCATATCCTGCAAGGTTCGACAGACGAGTAGGCGTTCTCCGTCCTTAAAGTGAAGAAAGGTATAATTGCCCGCAGCTTCAAGATAACAGATGTTTTTGATGGGCTCAAAGCGCAATCCATCTGTAATAGGCAAAGCTATTTTTGGGTTACTAATCGTTAGCGGCAGTGTACGTGATGCCTTAGTAAGTGTTGGTTGTTGTCCGGAGATAGCAGTCATAATAATAGTATTAATTCTTCTGCATATTAGGTCAATTACAAGGGCAATACAAACCGAAAACAAGCTAAAAGTCAGGTTTCTGTTTTTTGAACAAATACACCTTTGTCTGGGTTCTTACTTCAATATTCCTTAAATTGAAGGCGATGTCATCCGCTTTCAACCGACTTTCTAAAAATGTCCAAAACACCCTCCAAGCGCTTATTTGCGTTGATCAAATCGTTATCAGGCCCCGAAAAGCGCTACTTTAAAGTGGCCAACCGTTCTGATAGTGGTAGTAAATACTGGCTGCTATTCAATGCCATTGAGTCTCAGGAAACCTTTAACGAAGTACTGCTACAGCAAGAAGTTTATGGAAAAACACCCGTCCAAAGTCGTAAATACTCCGAGCTCAAAGCCTACCTCTACGATCTGCTCCTAAAAAGTCTACAACAATACGATGAACAAACATCGGTTGATTATCAACTCAAGCACCTGCTGATGGGCATACGCTCATTGCATCGTCGCTGGTTATTTGATGATTGTAAATACCTATTGAAGCGTACAAAAAAAATCGCACAAAAGTATGAACGCTTTAGTGTGATATTGGAAGTTTTGGATTGGGAAAAACAGTTGGCTTACGCCAGTGTCGATGTTGATTATCTAGACAACAACCTTGCCCTGCTTCAGGAAGAAGAACAATCTTGTTTGGCTAAAATGGCCAATATTAAAATCTACCAAGGATTGTTCTACCGTCTTTATTTGATGGTACAAAAGAACACGGTTCGTTCGCAGGAAGGCAAACATGAAGTAGAAACATTAGCCAAACATCCACTATTGATTTCCGAAGATCAATGCTTATCCTTTCGAGCCAAAATTCTCTTCTACCGTATCCACTCTATCCTACACTACCAATTCCGGAGGATGGAAGCATTTTACACCTCTTGCAAAGCACTCATTGAACTCATGGAAAGCGAGCCTTCGATACTAAAAGAGGACAGTACACAGTACATTGCAGCGCTTAGCAACTTGGCTGCCAGTTGCGGCTACGAGGGGGCTTACCAGGAAATGAGGGATGTTTTGGAAAAACTTCGCAAAGTAAAGCCCCAAACCATTGATGATCAGCTCAAAATACATCGACAGTATTACAACAACTACTTCGGCTTATGTATCAATACTGGCAGTTTCGAGGAAGGCCTCAAGGTATTAAAGCGCCATTTGCAGGATGTTAAGAAGATAGACAACTCTCTCTTTGAACACCGTAGCTTCTACTTTCAGTACTTCTATATTTACTTTGGTGTTGAAGATTACGACCAGGCTTTGAATTATCTTAATGAATGGTTGAACCTACCCCGAAGTGTGGATCAGCAAGACCTCCAGCACCTTGCTCGCTTGTTAAACCTGGTGGTACATTTTGAAGTAGGGAATACTATTCTACTCACCTCTTTATTACGATCTACACAACGTAACCTCCAAAAGAAAGGGCGCTACAATGCTTTTGAACAACTGTTCATCCAATGCTTAAAACAAGCAAATCAGCTACCCGCCTACCGGGAACAGCAAAAAGTATTCAAGGAGTATTTAAAAAAATTAGAAACCCAGCAGCTCACTGCTCGGGATCGAGCGACCCTCCGCTTCTTTGATTTTGAAAGCTGGCTGAAAAGCAAAGCTACTCGCACCCCCTTTTCTGAAGTCATCAGGGCTAAAAATAGTTTAGCTTGACCTATCCAATTCGGATCAAATCAAGCTAAAATAAATACGTACAAACTAAAGTACAATACTAAGGCATAATTTCCTGCATACCACTACCGGTGACAGATGGCCGTGTAGCACTCACCCCACTTGAAACAAGTCCTTTAGTGCCTTTATCATCACGAATACGAATAGTGATCTCATCCCAACGCACGGTAAGCGATCCTCTGACAGTACCCGGCATTTCGCGGTAACCGCCTTTTACTTGCTTCAGTGCCTCAGCGCTTAATGCTGTTGGCAATTTCTTATTGGTGTTTAGTTTCTTTCGGTTCATAAGAGTTGTGTTTTATTGTAAAGACAAAAATAGGCCAATTTCACTTTTATGAAAGTACCACCATTTAGGGGTTTTAGCAAACCTAATTTTGCAAAAAGTCAGGTTGCTGAAAAGAAAATTACCAGAATTTAATTTATGCCAAAATTATAACCAATATAGTTTTGTCAATTTCAATATTTATGCTATGTTTATTTATCTCAAAAACAATTTGCTGTACTGAAACTAGTGCTCCTTACTAGAGCCGAGCATTTGTAATTTTCCTAACGACAACCTTGTCTTACCGCGCTAAAGCTATTCCTTATTGTAACAACAGTAAGGAAATTTACTATTTACCCAGTTAAAAAAAACAATTTTATGAAGCGAATTTTACTCTTGTTTATACAATTACTCCCCGCTTATCTTCTTGTAGCTCAAACAGTAAGCGCGACCTATTCATCGGGAGACATTCCAACTACTTTTTCTTCTTATGATGCCACCTGTAGTGGGGCTGCTACCCCACTAGTAGTAAGTCTACCTGCTGGTATGTGGATCGTTACTGGTGTTGACGTTACGTACGATATGACTGCCACAGGCGGTGGTTGGATGTCAGAGCAACGCAGTAGGTTAGCTTGCCAAGAGACCAGCTCATCGGAAGCAACTTTTGCGTCTGGT
The DNA here is from genome assembly GCF_000379805.1 of Lewinella cohaerens DSM 23179. Classification (GTDB taxonomy): domain Bacteria; phylum Bacteroidota; class Bacteroidia; order Chitinophagales; family Saprospiraceae; genus Lewinella; species Lewinella cohaerens. The sequence continues at coordinate 118,913 of NZ_KB903540.1, forward strand.
TCAGGAAGTTTAGGAGGAACCTTTAGTTATTCCCGTACTGGTCTAAATATTGCTAATGGCCTGCAAACTGGAGATCTTACATTTGAATTACAGGCATATCGTACTTGGGAGGGTACTTCCGGGTGTAATACAGCTGTTCAGAAAGTAGATGACGGAACGTGGGTGGTAACCGTAAATTATGTAGCGATTACGACAAATGTAAACTGCTCTAGCGGAGGGGTAACTGATACTTATTGCTATGGCGATAACGATAATAGTAGCTGGGGATACACGGCCTCGGATGGCGCACGTACCTTAACTTTATCTTTTAATGCTGGTGGTATCGAATCCTGTTGTGACAATGTAACCATTTATGATGGTTCGGACAATACAGGTGCAGTCTTGTATTCAGGAAATAATGGTGGAAATTTGGCAGGCCTTACCGTAACTTCTACCGGACCTGATATTTTCATGCAGATGAGCTCAGATGGTTCTGTATCCTGCGTCAGTGGCTCAGGATGTTGCACCTCTCAATGGGACTGGGACGTCTTTTGTGCTAGTAGTACTACAACAGTAACCTGCGGTTCCATCACTAATGATACTTATTGCTATGGCGATAACGATAATAGTAGTTGGGGATACACTGCCTCAGATAATGCCAGAACATTAACGTTAACATTCAATACGGGCGGTATCGAAACTACTTACGATGACATCACTATCTATGACGGTTCGGATAATACTGGTCCTGTCTTATTCACAGGAGACAATGGCGGAAATTTATCAGGCCTTACTGTCACTTCTACTGGACCGAATCTATTTATGAAGATGAGCTCTGATGGTTCTGTATCTTGTGGCTCGGGGTCAAGTTGTTGTACCTCTCAATGGAATTGGGAAGTAGAATGCACCACTCCGTCAAACAACGAATGTATCAACGCCGAACTAGTAAATGATGGAGAGACAATTACAGGAAGTACTACAACTGCTACTAACGTAGAGGCACTTACACCCTGTCAAAACGGCGGAGGTGGCCAAAACTGTAGTGGTACAGGCCAGGGCACAACCGACTTTTCGGCAGGAGTCTGGTTTAAATACACCTCTGGTTCCAGCGAAACGATTATAGTTTCTACTGATAATGCAAGTACTAATTTTGATACAGAGATTATTGTTTATCAAGGCGCTTGTGGAGGACTTACTTGTGTGGGAGGAGATGATGACAGTGGGGCAGGATTTAACTCTATATTCTGTTGGGAATCCAGTGCTAACTTTGCCCCTGTCGATTATTACATTTATGTTGATGGGCATAGCGGCTCAACCGGAAACTATGAATTCACAATCAATACCATGGCTATCCTCCCCGTAGAACTCGCCTCATTTGAGGGCGAAACCAGGAACGATTACAACCTCCTAAGCTGGAAAACCACCTCCGAGGCAAATACCGAAATGCACCAAATTGAACGCTCTATTAACNGCAGAGATAGCTGGAAAATGGTAGGCGAAGTAACTGCTGCGGGCAATTCCTCAGAGACGATCAATTATAGTCTAAAGGATGAGCATCCTCTTCCCGTGGCTTACTATCGGCTAAAATCTGTTGATTTTGGCGGTTATACCGAATACTCTGATATTCTTCTATTGCAGCGCAAAACGGATAAAATAGAAATGATCAGTATTGCCCCAAATCCAACAAGTGATCTGGTAAATATAGATTTCTTTACGCCAGATACAGATACCTACACCATTACAGTGACCAATATGGTAGGCCAGACAATCAGCGAAAGTCAACCGTATTTAGAGGAGGGGAATCAACGTCAGAATATTGACTTTAGTAATTTTGACAATGGCATTTACTTTTTGAGCATTAGTAACGGTACCGAGTCATCCGTTTACAAAATCATCAAACAGTAAGACTAAATTTCTTTTATCTATGTCTCATCAACCCGGATTTTGCGACAAGCAAAATCCGGGTTGATCATTTTACCCATTACTAAAATCTATCTCCGTATTATCACCAATGTTCAAACTCTGGCGCAACCCTGTGATCGACGTATCATTGCCCACCACTGAACGCTGGAGGATAACCTCTTTGATACTGGTATAATTACCAATAATAGATTCCTTGAGGATGGCGTTATTGATCATCACATTAGAACCTACCGTCACATGAGGGCCTATGATGCTGTTAGAGATACGGCAATCCTTGCCGATACTTACGGGATGGATGATGATCGAATTCTCAAGGTTAGGGATATCCTCTGAGGCGAAGCCTTCTCTATCTAGAAAGATAGCATTTGTTTCCAATAATACCTCACGCTGCCCACAGTCGAACCAGTTATCTACAGGATAGATGTCGAAATGAACATCTTTTTCCAACATCCGCATCAGCGCATCTGTCAGCGGAAATTGTTCATTGGTTTTTATCTCTCTACTAATATTGAAAGACAGCGCATCGATCAATAGTGGTACTTCCTTGATTTTGTAGATGCCAACCATGGCCAGGTCTGACCTCGGTATCCGGGGTTTTTCCACCAGACGATGTACTTTTTGGCTGCCCCTTAATTCAACAACACCAAACTGACGTGGATCAGCGACCTTCTTTACGGCCAGGCAGGAATGCTGATTATGAACGATTTCTTCAATCTTGGCATCAATAATCACATCACCAAAAAAGATAATGATTTCTTCTGCATCAGCGAAATGCTCCCGCGCAATCCAGAGGGCATGGCCAGAACCCAAGCGATCCGTCTGTGTAACAAATGTCGCTTTTAAATCAGGATATTTATCCTGGATATAGCTTTCAATTTTCTCGCCCAGGTAACCAACGATGAAGATAAATTCTTCAACCCCTGCTCCCAGCAGTTGGTCTACAATAAAAGAAATAATAGGCTTTCCTGCTACTGGAATCAGTGGCTTGGGCTGGGTATAAGTGAGAGGTCTCAGGCGTTTTCCTGCTCCCGCAACGGGAATGACAGCTTTCATAAGGGAACAGATTAAAAATTTAGTAAGTTGACAAGGTAAGCATTAATTGAATTAGAATCGAAATTTGCATTTAAAAACCACCTCGTGTTAGGTATAGCCTCAATCCACTGCCGCGGTTTGGCATTCCAAGCCTACGACTACCCAAGGTTCTCCACCAGGTACCTGATACCGGATCACTTCCACAAAACCTACCTTTTCATGGGCACGTATTGAACGGGGGTTCCGTTGAGATATTTCGGTTAGAATCAGATCAAAATGAGGTGCCATTCGTTCCTGCATTTTTTGATATAGGCCTTTAAAAACACCTTGTCCACGGTAATTTTTTGCCACACAAACTTGCCCCATCAAAATATAACGAAACGCCGACACTGGCTGGCCTTGCCATTCCATTTCATGAATTCTTTCTATGAAAGGAACCAGTACAGGAACACGTTCTTTAAAATCCTCTGTCATCGAGAGCGCATAACCAACTACATCATCACCTTCTTTTGCTATGGTATGCGCAAAAGGACGGTTCATATCCCGTAATAAATCCATGTCATGAACCACCGTCAAGAAGCCTTGCTCCAGTGCTTCTTTTGGACTGATACTCCCTGGTAGATTTATAGCTTGAAGTGCAAGGATACCCTCCAAATCCTGATCATTTTGAACAGCTGTGTATTTGACCATACTAGAACATTTTGGCCTGTCCGTTGTCGTCTAGATCAAATTCTATGCTGTCTCCAGCAGATAATTTTTTGTTTCCCTTGCTCTCTGCTTTTGCTTTAGGCTCCTTTGCTTTAGCCAAAGGAGGCCCCTGTGTTTCCAGTAGTTTTTTAGAGAGACTGATCTTCACATCTTCCAGCTTATTACCAACAGATTTCCAGCCCTTTACATCAATAAACTCAGCCAAATTTATCGATTTTTCCTCCTTACCTTCTTTTGTACGAATGCTGTACGGAAGAACAGGCTGCTCAGCAGCACTCGCATAAAAGAGCTTGGACTGGTTATGCTCTGTAATATAAGGGAAGCGCTGCCCTGTACTCGATGTCTCTACTTTAAAGCGTTTGACTACCGTCCATTTACGTTCTCCTTCATAGTAAACGGCACTAATCACCATGTCTTCATGGTATTTTCCTAAGAAGAATAGTTCCTTGGGTTCAAAACGCTTGTTGATATCCAAATCCATCAATTCGTACGAACCATCGGTATAAAGTGCCATCAACTGATCGCCGGTATCAAAGGCTCCCAAGTAAAGGCCGCGTTCGTCGGTATTGAGTCGGCCACTCACATTATCCATCCACATTTTCATAGCTCCCAGGGTAGATTTACCTACTTCTTTGAGCGTAATCTTGCGGACCCCGTAGCGGGTCATGATATTGCCCTTTGAACCACGTCCTTTGATATCAATTTCTCCAAAATCAACGTCAAAATTCTTGATTCTTGCTTTGGCATTTTGCGTAAGCTGCACATTGATCACTTCTGCTTCACCATTCGGGTTAGCACTGAAGTAAAGTACTTTGTTGAGCTTATGCCCCGTCGTCAGATCATATTCTCGATCTCGGGTAATAGCGGTTACATTAAAGCGCTTGATCATCGAACGGCCCGTTTTCGCATCTACGTAAACCAAATTATACGTAGTTCGATCATCACCTTTCTTCCAAACATCAACATGAAGAAGGTCTTTACCCACGAAGGTTTTATCATCAATTCTGGTTACCATGAATTTTCCATCACGACGGAAAACAATGACATCGTCAATATCCGAACAGTCGGTAATAAAGGTGTCTTTTTTTAATCCCATCCCAACAAAACCTTCCTTCAAATCGGCGTAAAGCTTGGCATTGTTTACCACTACCTGTGCAGGCTGTACCTTATCAAAAGTGGTAATTTCCGTTTTCCGGTTTTGGTCTTTACCATACTTCGTTAGCAAGTGCTCAAAAAAGGCAATTGCATATTCCGTAAGGTGAGCCAAGTCGTGCTTTACTTGCTTGAGCTCTTCCTCAAGTTTAGCAATAAGCTCGTCTGCCTTGAAGGTATTGAACTTGGAAATTCGCTTGATCTTTATTTCCGTCAGGCGAACAATATCGTCTTCGGTGATGTCGCGAATTAATAGTAGGCGATCATCCTTAGGCCCCGCTTTTTCGCCGGGTACCCGAATGTATTTCCGCAAACCTTTATCAATAAGCTCCAATACTGCTTCCCAGGTTTCAGCTTCTTCGATATCGCGGTAGACACGCTGCTCGATGAATATCTTTTCCAGACTAGCAAAGTGGAGTTTTTCCTCCAGCTCTTTTTGCCGAATTTCCAGCTCCTTACGCAGTAGTCCCTTGGTGTTTTCAGTAGAGATATAAAGCATCTCTTCCACCGTAAGAAAGTGCGGCTTATCGTCGATAATGACACAGGCATTGGGGGAAATCGACATCTCGCAATAGCTAAAGGCATAAAGCGCGTCAATTGTAAGATCAGGAGATACGCCCGTTGCCAACTCAATGGCTATTTCAACTTCAGCAGCCGTATTATCAACGACCTTCTTGATTTTTATTTTGCCTTTGTCGTTGGCTTTAATGATGCTGTCAATCAGAGAAGTGGTGGTAATACCAAAAGGCAGTTCACGGATAACCAGGTTCTTGTTATCCACCTTTTCAATCCGACAACGCACCTTCACTTTGCCCCCTCGTTTACCGCCTTGATAATCGGTGACATCGATCATGCCGCCGGTCTCAAAATCAGGATAAATCTTAACGCGCTTGCCTTCCAAAATTTTGATAGAGGCTTTGATCAGCTCGTTAAAGTTATGAGGCAAGATTTTCGTACTCAAACCTACCGCAATACCTTCTGCGCCTTGGCTCAGTACCAAAGGAAACTTCACCGGTAAGTGGATAGGTTCTTTTTTACGACCATCATAGGAAAACTGCCAATCCGTCGTTTGTGGATTAAAGACCACTTCAAGCGCAAACTTGGTCAGGCGTGCCTCTATGTAACGAGAGGCTGCCGCCCGGTCACCAGTACGGGAATCACCCCAGTTCCCCTGCGGGTCAATAAGCAGGTCTTTTTGCCCAAGATTCACAAGTGCATCACCAATAGCGGCATCACCGTGAGGGTGGTACTGCATGGTTTGGCCAATGATGTTGGCAACCTTGTGGTAACGCCCATCGTCCATCTGCTTCATCGTATGCAGAATACGGCGTTGTACCGGCTTTAGACCGTCCAATACTGCCGGCACCGCACGTTCAAGAATTACATAACTGGCGTAATCCAGAAAGTAATCTTGATACATTCCTTTGAGGGTAACGATGTTATCTTCATCACCTGGTGGTCTGCGGTCGTCTTTATTGGGGTCCTGCGCTTGGCTCATTCTATTATTTTAGTCCTGACTTCAATCTATTCTTCAAATCTCCGCAGATAGTCTAAAGGTCCTGCTTAGAACTGACAAAATGCTTAAAAAGCTCGAAGATAAATATTCTCAGCAAAAGTACGAAAATCTTGTTTTTGAAACAAAAAATTTATTCTAAATAAATCTATCGTGCTTTTATTGGAAAAAGAGCAAGAGATGCCATTGAAATGATGGTTTGAAATAAGGCCGCTTTCCTACTGCTCGTCGGGAGACGAGCGACATATAGCCTGTTAGTTAGGAAACTAACAGGAGCAGGTTGGTCTGCCTTTGTTTCTACAAGCCAAATACACCGTAGCAAATGTAAATGTCAAGAGAACTACAAAAAGCACCCTAAAGTGCGGTCTAAATTCCCGCTGCAAGGCTAGGCCTACAGAAGGAGCTCCACCAGTGACATCGGCATAAAGTAACACAGACCTACCTATAAGTACGCTATCAATATCTATTATCTTAAAGAGAAATTGATCTCCTCGTTGAGCCACAAAATACTGTTCAATTAAAATCCCTTCTGAAGATAATGATGTCTCTTCATCCAAAAGATTAATCGTGTTCTCATCTCCTTTTTTAACCAATACTGCCTTCAGGCTGCCACCTGCTGGGGTCGCTCCTTTTATTAATGACAACTCTAATTTATAGCCGTAATCAAATGCTGTTGTAAAGGGTACTTCCAGATTTGCAATTAACGCAACCTCCTCATCCACAGCCACTGTAGTAGACAGTACTGGTTTACGAAGGTCCAATCCAATCACGATAGTTAGCAATATTAAAACAAGACTAAAAAACTTGCCCACCGGTTTTTTTATTTCTCGGGTTTAAAGGAAATTAGCATACGCGAATTACGACGCACGCCGCATACCCTGCTTCATTCTTTGGCCGATCCTGCCGCGCATCAATTCAGGGTACTGGTACGTAATTCTTTGCTGCCAGCGTGGAAAATAGTCTTCTTTCACCAACATATTGGCCGTGCTTTGGGCCAACTGTTGCGTGATCTCTGGACAGTAAGGGTACTGCGCGAGGCAATCAACCATAAAAGGCAACAGATCGGGCATCATCCGCTTGCCCTGGTGATGAATCTGGAGCCAAACGATGGCCCGCGCTAATGGTAAATGGTAACGAAGAAGCGGGCAACAATCTGCCGACACCGTATGCCCATTGCGGGAGGTGTGCCGCGCCTGCGTGATGACCGTCTGCAATACATGCCACCAGTCATCAAGTATATTACGCAGACTATGATCATGCTGAGGCCAGTGTGCAAATTTCTTAAACTGGTGCCAATCATCTACCGGATGAGAACTGCGACCCAACTCAAAAAGCGCAGGAAGTACCTTGTTTAATTCGGCAGAAGGAAACTGCTCCAAATAACTGGACAGTGCCCGCCCAAAGGTGTCACAGGTTTTGATTCCTGAAAAGTGAACGCTACCCGTTTCGTTTTCTTCTTCTGGCGAAGCGTCGTTTTCAAAGAGTTTTTTCAGAAAAGTAATCATAGAGGACAGGTTTTTGGTCGCGTCTGGCCGCTAGGAACAGCACGAAAATAACGTGTGCTTTTGTTTTCACAATAGTTGAATAAGCGCTTCATTTCAAGCGTTTTAACTATTTGGAAAACTTGATAAAAACACACGTTATTTTCTGCGCAATACCTAAATGTGTTTTCTCAAATCTTTTTCAAAATACGTTATTTTTTTGACTTTATCAACTAAAAAATGTTAAAATAGCATAATGTAATTTTTTTGATTACAAATAGGCAGAAACAAAGTAATTGTCACTTTTCAGAGAGATTTTTTTTCATCACATAGGGACATAGTTTGTTTTTTGGGAGGCTTGACTTGTTCTAAGAAAGCTCCTCTGTGTCTATGTGATAAAAAGGTGTTTGGATTAGTTTTACCACATGGGGGATATAGTTTGGGTTTCTTGTTATTTTTACCAGAATGCTAACTACGAATCAGACTAATATGACTAATCGCTTATTCTTACTATTATTTTGTGGCTTGTTGTTTATAGGTGCGCAAGCCCAGAAGCAAGAGCTTACCTATTATCTACCTGACATTGCCTACGATCCTGCAATACCTACGCCGGAAGAATTTTTGGGCTGGCAGATTGGTGAATGGCATATCAGTCACGATCAGCAGCTGGCTTATATGCGGATGTTGGCAGCGGCTTCGCCGCGAATCACGCTTACCGAGTATGCCCGTACGCATGAGCAGCGCCCTTTGGTGTATCTGACAATTACCAGTGAGGCCAACCACGCTGATTTGCCGACACTAAAAGAAAGGCATGTTGCCTTGAGCAATTCTGAAGCTTCTGGCCGGGTGGATATAGGGAAGACCCCACTGGTTCTGTACCAAGGGTTTAGTATCCACGGTAATGAACCCAGCGGAGGAAATGCAGCGCCATTGGTGGCTTATTACCTCGCTGCCGGGCAGGGTGCCGAAATAGATGCTTTGCTGGATAATACGATCATTCTTTTTGATCCATGTTATAACCCCGATGGCTTTACCCGTTTTAGCACTTGGGCGAATATGCACAAGAACCTGAATCTGACCGCTGACCCTGCCGATCGCGAGTATGATGAAAGCTGGCCCGGTGGCCGTACCAATCATTATTGGTTTGACCTAAACCGCGATTGGCTACCTGTGCAACACCCGGAGGGCCGTGGACGGGTAGTGACTTTTCATGATTGGAAACCCAACGTGCTGACAGACCACCACGAAATGGGAACCAACGCTACCTTCTTCTTTATGCCTGGTGAGCCGAGCCGCGTACACCCATTGACCCCAGGTAAGAATCAACAACTGACGGGCGCTATTGGTAACTATCATGCCAAAGCGCTGGACGATATTGGATCGCTCTACTATTCGGAAGAAGGGTACGATGATTACTACATAGGAAAAGGCTCTACCTATCCGGATGTGAATGGTTGTATCGGTATCCTGTTTGAACAGGCCAGCTCACGCGGGCATTTACAGGAAAGTGACAATGGTTTGCTCACTTTTCCTTTTACTATCCGTAATCAGGTTCGTACTGCCCTGAGTACGCACGCTGCAGTTGTAGGGCTGAAGACAGACATCTTGACTTACCAGCGCGATTTTTACAAGAATGCCCGGAATGAAGCGAAGGCTGATAGCCGATTTGGGTATGTTTTTGGGACGGATGGCGATCCTAGTAGAGCTAACCATTTGATTGATATACTGCTTACACACAAAATAGCTGTTCATCCGCTTGAGAAGGATGCGCGTGCTGATGGAAAGACCTTCCAAGCCGGAGAGGCCTATGTGGTGCCTATGAATCAAGATCAGTATCGCTTTATCAAAGCGGTTTTTGACCCTATTATGGAATTTGAAGACAGTCTCTTCTACGATATTTCCACCTGGACGTTGCCGATGGCTTGTAATCTGCCGTACGCTAGTTTGAGTAGCACCCCTTCGGTAGGAGACGCTTTGACAGCAGTGCCAACGCTATCGCCGCCGATACCTACCAGTAGCACTTACGCCTACCTTTTGCCCTGGAACGATTTTTATGCTCCACGCTTGGCATATTATTTAATGGACAAAGGCTTGCGCCTGAAAGTGACGACCGAACCATCGGATGTAGGCGGAAATATTTATGCTGCGGGCACTGTTGTTCTTCCGGTGGTCAACCAAGGCGATTATTCCGCCGAGGAGATTCATGCATTAGTGAAAGAAGGAGTAACAGAAACAGGTGTAGAAATGATACCGGTGAATACCGGCCTCAGTTCGGCCGGGCCAGATCTGGGAAGTAGAAAGTATCATACCTTGGAAATGCCTAAAGTGGCCATTATAGTAGGAGAGGGCGTGACCAGCTACGAAGCAGGTACCAACTGGCATCTGCTAGACCAACGCTACCATATTCCTGTTACCAAATTGACAACGGAAAATATGGGGCGTGCAGACCTCAGCCGCTACAATGTTATCATTTTACCAAATGGCTATTACCGCTTTGGTGCCAATGAGACGGCGAAAATCCAGGATTGGGTCAGTGCTGGTGGTACACTGATTGCCCAAAAAGGGGCCAACCGCTGGTGTGCTTCGAATAAATTGGCGGAATTGAATTCGATTAAAATGGATGGCGATAAAAGAGACCAACGCCCTTACGGCAAAATTGACCGCGACGGAGGTGGCCGAGTACTGGGTGGTGCTATTTTCAATACAGAAGTAGACCTCACGCATCCATTGCTCTATGGTTTTACGCGAACGGAATTTCCCGTTTTTCAGCGTGGCAACTTGTTTTATGAAGTGAGTAAGAACCCTTACGCTACACCAATACGATTTACGAGTGACCCACTGCTGAGTGGTTATGTGCACCCTTCTAGCCTGGATGCTTTGGAAGGATCGGCAGCTATCCTGGTAAGTGGCCGTGGCCGCGGACGCACCATTTCAATGATGCAAGAGCCTGCTTTCCGTGCTTTTTGGTTTGGAACGAGTAAGCTCTTGGCAAACGCTATATTCTTTGGTTCTACCATTGATAGAGATGCTTGTGAGGCCGTAAAATAAGAAAGAGGCTAAAAAGTGACGGAAATAATTGACTAGTAATTGGTTTTACAAAAAATAAGTCTATCTTTGCCGTCCGAATTTGAATAGGAAATATTACCGCCATGAAGAAAGATATCCATCCCGATAATTACCGCCTCGTTGTTTTCCGTGACATCTCGGTTGACAAATCTTGGTTGTCGCACTCTTGCGCTCCTACCAGAGACACCGTAGAGTGGGAAGATGGCAAAGAATACCCACTAGTAAAAGTGGAAATTTCTAGTGAGTCTCATCCGTTTTTCACGGGTAAGATGAAGTTTGTAGATACGGCTGGTCGTATCGACAAGTTCAATAAGAAATTTGCCAAATTTGCTAAGAAGTAAGGCTTCGATAATTATCTGGCTTGAAAGAAAAAGTCCTGATCAGCCATTGTGCTGCTTAGGACTTTTTTAATTTTGCAATGTCGCTAAGGAAATACGCGTTACAATGCATAAGATTCCTAGGCGAAAATTTTAAACATCCCATCCCTATGGCACACCTCATTCTGTTTGATAACGAAACCCGTGATCATCTTTTACCGCTGACGTATACGCGGCCGGTAGGAGCATTGCGAGTAGGTATTCTCACCATTAATGAAAAATGGGAACGAGTGATGGCTTGTCCTGTATCTTTTCTTACTCAGGATTATCTCAGCGAGAAATTTGAGATGGATTATGGCGAAGAAAACTACCTCGTCAACGGTTCCTTGTTACCGACCCCACAGATGGTACGCCTCATCAAGCAGCTGGATTATAGCGAAGCTATCTTGCTAGACGGGGAGCTGCTGGCCACTAAGCTCCGAGGGGAACAGATAGAACAGCTCATTAAGGATGAAGATTTTGGTGAACTTTCAGGCTACGAAGCCAAGAATACAGATATCCTCAAACTAAGAGGTGTCTACGATATTTTTCATCTTAATCAGGCCGCTATTGAGGCCGATTTTACACTTCTGACAGAAGGACGTACCTCTGCACCCTTGTCAGACACCAACCGTTTAGTGGGGCCTGCTGATCAGCTTTTTATAGAAAAAGGAGCGACTGTAGAGTGCGCTATCTTAAATACCCAAAACGGCCCCATTTACATTGGTCGTAATGCCCTGGTCATGGAAGGCAGTATGATTAGAGGAGCCTTCGCGATGGGAGAGGGGGCAGTCCTTAAAATGGGTGCTAAAATCTATGGCGCTACCACCCTCGGGCCAGGGTGTAAGGTAGGCGGCGAGGTAAACAACGTAGTATTTCAGGCTGATGCCAATAAAGGCCACGATGGCTACTTGGGGAACTCAGTGATTGGGCAGTGGTGTAATATCGGTGCCGATACCAATTGCTCAAACCTCAAGAATACTTACGAGGAAATAAAACTGTGGAACTACCTCGAAGAGCGTTTTGTGAAAACAGGCCTGCAGTTTTGTGGCCTGATCATGGGTGATCACACCAAGGTAGGCATCAATACCATGTTTAATACCGGAACGGTGGTAGGCGTAGCCGCCAACATCTTTGGCGACGGATTTCCACGCAACTTTATCCCTTCGTTTGCTTGGGGTGGCGCCAGTGGTTATTCCACTTACCGCACGAGTAAGGCTTTCGAAATGATGGAACGGGTGCTGGAGCGCCGAGGCGTAGACTTGACCGTACAGGATCGCCTGATTTTGTTGCGCGTTTATGAAGATACCGCCAAGTACCGTCGCTGGGAAAAGAAAGACTAAGATGGAAAAAATACCACGCTGGAAAATCTGGTTAAGCTACCTGCTGGAACTCCACGTGGAGAGTGCCGAAAGTGATTACAATCCCTACCTATACGTAAGCCTCCGACGCGGGCGCTACCAGCTCAGTACTGCCAATGCGGTATACTCTTACGGTGATCTTTATACCAACTTTGCCCGTACCTTTGCCCGCTGGAACTGGGAACAGTACCCCGTAGACGAAGTGCTAATTTTAGGGCTAGGCTTGGGGAGTATTCCGGTGATTTTGGAGCAAACGCATGGCCAGTTGTGCCAAATTACAGCAGTAGAAATTGACGAAGTGGTCGTGGATCTGGCCGAGCGCTATGTTTTGGGTGAATTGCAAAACCCTCAGCAAATGATCGTCGCAGATGCAGCCATCGTCGTGCAGCAACTGCCAGACGAGAGCTACGACTTACTGTGTGTTGATATATTTGATGATGACCTTGTCCCGGAAGTATTCGAGACGATCACCTTTCTAGAAAATGTAAAAGCCCTGCTTCGCCCCGGTGGCGTGTTGCTCTTCAACCGCTTGGCTGCCAACCCAAAGGACGAACAACTGAGCAAGCAATTCTTTGAAGATACATTCCTAAAAGTCTTCCCTGAAGGATATTGCCTCGATGTCGGCGGCAACTACATGCTGGTGAGCAACAAGGAAGCTGTATTTGAGAGCTAACCTATTTTATCACAAAGGCTAAAGGTTTTTCAAAGAAATAGCCCATCTACTAACATAAATTTATGTGTCTATGTGGTAAACCCCCAAATCACGACTTGTTTTTTACAACATAGCGCCCTAGATTGCCTATTTTTGAGCATTGCTATAAAATTAATCCGCATGGCTGCCTCTGAGAAGAAACACTGTATCGTTTGTGGGGATGAAATGACGGGCCGGCAGGATAAACGCTTCTGCTCCGATAATTGTCGTAGTACCTACCATAATCGCCAGAATAGTAGTCAGACCAACTTTGTGCGTAAAGTGAACGGTGTTTTGCGAAAAAATCGACGCATTCTCGCTAGCCTAAACCCAGAAGGAAAAGCCTCTTTACACCGGGATAAGTTGCTGGAAAATGGCTTTAATTTTCGGTATTTTACCAACGAATATGTGACTCGAAAAGGGACAGTATACCGGTTTGTGTACGACCAGGGTTATACCGAACGGGAAAATGGCTACCTGACTTTGGTCATTCGTCAGGAATATGTTGAATAAATAAATCTTTTCTGAATGCTAATCAAGGCTTGTTGGCAAGGTGTTAGTACCATTTTTTTGTGGGTGTTTTTATTGCTGAGTACCACACTCGTGGCTCAAGAAGACAGTACTGCTTTTAGGCCACAAACCTACTTCGGTGTTCAATATGGGATGAATTGGAACACGGTTATGTTTTCCCCCCAAATAGACCAGGCGACGCTGGTGGCCAACCGCATTGGTGCGGTGTTTCGCTATGTAGGACAGGCTCACCTGGGGATACAACTGGAGGTAGCTTACGATCAACGAGGCTGGGCCGAAACGCTGGAAGGTCTGGCGACCGACTACACCAGAGAGATTGATTACCTCGAGTTTGCAGCCTTTTCGCACATAAGTATTGGCAACGGCACCGTCAGGCCACTTGTATTGCTGGGGTCTTATCTGAGTTATCCTATTGGGCAAACAGAGACCATCCCTGCCAGTTTGGATGCCAGCCTTTACCAGGATTACTACCAAGAACTGCTCCCCGAGCGTCTCCAATACGGCTTGGCTGGCGGCCTAGGGCTAGAAGTGTTTCTGGATCGTTTAACGCTACAGTTAGATGGTAGATACCGCTCTTCGCTCGGTGGCATTTTCTCTTCCTCAGATAATCGATTTATCTTTTCCAATAGCCAGGGCTTCACTGCTCAAGCGAGTGTGCTTTTTCGTATTTTTGGTGGTAAATAAGCTGCTTTAAATCCATTGTTATGTTATCCAATCATCGATCCTCTCGCACCCTTTTTCGGTCTACATTTCTCATTTATGTGGCCTTGACGCTGGGGCAGGTGGTATTCAGCTTGTTCATCATTTTTCTAATTACACAGCCGGACCGTGATCTAAAAGAGGGTTCTGATTATCCTTTCCTGGGTTTGTTAGTCGTCTTTTTGGCAGCCGGAGCAGCTTGGTTCGTCAACAAACTCCGTAAAGACCAGTTGCCTAAACTCCGCTTCAACCATGATGGCAAACTGTTGCATTACCGTACCTCGGTCATCATGCGTTCGGCCATGGTAGAGGCCGGAAATCTCTTCTGTCTGATCCTTGCACTACTGGAAGGCAGTCTTACGCCTATGCTTTATTTTTGTGTCGGAATGGTCATTTTTCTCTATTTTAGACCTCAGCTTGCCGAGCTGGTGCAGCTCTATGGCATGAATGAAGAGGAACGCCAAAGGCTGGAGCAGCAGTTGAAAAACAGAATGTAAGGAACAGAGAAATGAAAACCATCTTGCTCAGGGTCAACAACCAAGGGGTATATTACAATCCTACCGAGGGGCTTGCCTGGGCATCAACCAACCTACCTGTCGGAGCTTTCCGTTTTAGGGAACACGAGCCGATCTACTGGCGTGTCAGTATGTGTGCCTACCAAAAGGAAACACAACTTCTGGAAGTAGAGGTGCTGGATTATGAGGCGGCTTTTATGGAAGGTTTTGAAAAACAAAGCCCCAGACAACCGATTAGTGCCTTGCAGTTTCGTCCATTGTCACCGCAGGCCTTCAAGGCCAATCTCTCCTATTATGATGGCCTCCGGCTGGCGACGATACTGGCCAATACGGAGCCTGAACCACCAGCTCCCAAAGCGATTTGGACCAAGCCGCGAGAGGGATGGGAAATCGAAATGCACAGGCAACCAACCGATCCCTCCCCTCCGCCGCTGGAAAAACTAGCTAATATTCATCTCCATTTTCAAGAACGGATTCAGGATTTGAGCTTTTCGTTGGGCATGATCAAGGGCACGCATTACGTAGAAGAATGGGGCATTACTATCGATTACGAAATTGTCAATGATTTTATTATTCCGGAGTTCGATTACGTCAAAAGTTACGTCGCTAAAGCCCTCAAGCAACGCCGCGTTTCCATCGAAATAAAAACGACCTTGGCCGATGCCATCGGAAAGTCCGTACCCGCCCGCAGCCCCATCCTACAAAATATCGACGAACGCCTGCTGGTATTGGTACGCTCGCAAGCCGTCGGACGCCTGTTGAAAAAGCCAAAATTTGAGGCCGATGTAGACAAGAGCCTGTTTACCGCAGATGAAATGTACGACCAATACACCGAAGATGGCTCCTGGGGAGATGCCCTGCGCAGCCCCGGAGAAGAAATATTGGCCCAAATACTATCGCTAAAAAAAGTACGCAACGCCAAACAGCTCCAGTTTCTGGCCGGCAAAGTACACGCTCCAGGCGAAAAACTACGTTTCACCCTCACGCCCCTCTTCGGTTTTATTTTTCTGGCCCAAGGCGAGCGGCAGCAGCATTTTATCTGGGAGTTGCTCAATAGCCACGCCACCTACCTTTGGAGTTTTGACCCTCAAGAACTGCCCGCTCAGCAGCGGTTCCCAGAGCTGGAGAAAATTCTCAACTTCATCAAAATTCACGGACGACAGGAATACCGCAACAACAACCATTTGTCTGATCATTTTGCTTTTCGTGCCATCAACCACCGACATGCCGGCTCCAATTTTGTTGACGGTTTCCCCCGCTGGAGGAATCTTTTGCTGGAGCAATTGGTTTAAGGAACAGCACAAAAACAAGTTGAGCCTTCGTTTTTCAAATAGATGACTAAGTGGTTCACTTAAAGCGTGTTAGCTATTTGGAAAACCTTAGAGAAGGCTCAACTTGTTTTTTGCGCAATAAGCAGTCACTAAATTCTCTTTTCCTATCTTTACCGCATGAATAAGAAATGGACACGTATCCTCCTCGTGCTGGGCATTATTGCCGCCAACATTGGCTTGGATCAATGGACAAAAGTATGGGCTCGAACTACATTGCAGTTTCGACCAATGGAATCCTACTGGAATGATTTTTTTCGCCTGATTTATGTCGAAAACAAAGGCGCTTTTCTTAGCCTCGGTTCCGACCTCTCTGATTGGGTTCGAACCCTCGTGCTTCACCTTTTTCCTGCTGTTCTTTTAGCCGCACTCACGCTCTATGCCATGTTTTCCAAAGCACTCAATAAGTGGCAAATTGTAGGCATGAGCTTTATCATTGGTGGCGGTATCAGCAATGTCTACGATCGTATCCTCTATTCCGCCGTGACCGACTTTATGAATATGGGCCTGTTTGGCCTTCGTACGGGCATCTTCAATTTCGCAGATGTTTCCATTATGGTAGGCTTGGGCATCATGCTCCCTTTTGCCTTCAAGAAAGATCCTGAAGACGAACCTGTCTTGGAAGAAGAAACAGGCGAACCCACGATCTAAGATCATTATTATGGGCCCTGCCTGCGTGCCTTGGCACCGGGTCATCCGCTATACTTCGTACCGCTACTACCCCTGGTCCTTGCGCCCTCTGGGCACGGCCTCCACCTATGTTCGGTTCCGGCAGCGAGTAAACATTATCAATGTGACCTATTCTGATGGAGCTAAAATCACTTAATGCTGTGTATTAGGTGCCTTGTTATTAAATCAAAGGTGGATTGTGAAAAGCATATTTAATCGGATAACGAGTCAAGGCTCGGGTTTTTGAAAATGTTCATTAATGTGTGTCTGATGAATAATTGCCGAAATGTATCTACTTGATAACCAGTAATAAAAAAAACTCTGCGGCTCTGCGGCTCTGCGCGAGATACACAATTTTGAACACTCTCCGGTTTTCGGGAAAAGCCAATTTAATGATAAGTGGCAATCACAATGACAAAGCGTAATATTTATTCACTCTTTTAAAAATACTGATTACAGAACTTTGTATTATTGATTTAGCTATCGTGACAGTATTCCATTAAAACTGAGAAAAAAATGATTAATCCACCGCCACGCTGTCGTTCTATTTTGATTAAATTACTATTGATATTTGCTAGTACTGGAATAACCGAAGTTATGTTTGCACAAGATTATTTACCGACCTTGAGAGATGGCGGAAGATGGTCGATGGGGAGAAATGAAGGTATGGGGTCATGGTCTCTTTTTACTTCAGAATTAACCTGCGATTCAATAGTTATTGACAGTCTTACCTATCGGGTGCTTGATATTGGAGGGAGTAGTTATCAGTGTGAAGCCCAAATAGGTTACCTTCGAGAGGATTTGGAAGAAAAAAGAGTCTATTATCGATCTGCTATGGAAGATAGTCCATATTACGACGAAGATGTTTTACTTTTTGATTTTAGTGTATCTATTGGCGACTCTGTCTGGATTCCTGGTTGGGGAGTTCCTGTGCGCGTAGATTCTATTTACATGAAAATATATGAGAATGGCCAGCAATACAAATATTTTGAACTAAGTAACTCCGTTTTTAGCTATTACGAAGGTTTAGGCAGTATTTGGTGGGGAATAATTCCCGAGTGTACTCAGTACGTGTTTATGCTTAATTACGGTAATACTGGAGTAAGCTGTGAAGATGTGGTAAGTGTAGAACAATTGAGTCAAATTGATAATATCGTATGTTATCCTAATCCAGTTGCAGACGAACTAACAATAAGCAATGATGGTGGCGGTACTTTTAACAGTATGGCGTACGAGATACATAATCTTGTCGGGCAAAAATGTATAAGAGGTACATTGAGTGGTAATCAAGTAACGGTTAATTTAGAACACGCACCCAGGGGGATTTTAATACTTTCAATTTATGAAAACGGTAGACCAATTGGCAAAAAGCGAATTATGCATCATTAGAATTTAACCCAAAAGATTCGTTGGAAATTATAAATAAGTTGACTGGATCGAATAGAATAGACTGCCTGACCAGTCGTTAGACGAGCCAGGCAGCACATCTCTCTATTCCCGAGCTTTCGTCGATAATGGGCAAAGCTCTCTGTTTACTTTAGATAGCCGAACCTTGCCTGAGATAGTCCGCTTGATCGAAGAAAATCAGGCTGGCTGCCGACCCAACCACTCCACTACATGATCTCGGAAAGCCTCCCATAATTCCGGAAACTGCGTAACATTGGGGATATGATTGACTTCCAATAAATAGGCTTGCCCCTGTGAATCAACCAGGTAATCATTGGCGATAAGGTCCAATTCCATACCTTGTCTAATTCGCAGGGTATCGTCGAGTAAATCTTTATTGATGGGCATAAACCCAGCCTTGGGAGAATGAATCGATTTTAGCCAATTTTCTCCGTCCATGTGTATCTGCCAGTAGCGTTCGCCAATAGCAATTACTCTAATTGCCTCCCCATCAATAAAGGGTTCAATGATGGAAGGCTGTTGCACTGCATAGGATTGTGTAAATCGCTCTTTGTTTTCACCACAGTGCCAGTTGCCCCACTTGGCAACCCACTCACCGGGATTGTTGAGCGAAACGCCCTCACTCGCATATCCACGCGTTAGGATGGGGAAATGAGTATGGCGCAGCGCCCTTACCAAACAAGGGAGTTTGAGTCGGGCATTCATCATCGCGTAAGGGTTGGGATAGCAGGACCCACCCCAAAGCGCTAATGCAGAGAGAAAGTCAAGGTCGTCCTGATAAATTCCGTGATAAACCACGTGGTCAACAGGGAGAAAGCCATTCCTATTGGTGCGTTCCATCCAGAGGGTTTTTCCCTCTACTCTTATCTTTGGCAGCATCTCGTGCCAAATGACAGGACCAAATAATTGTGCTTTTACTTCTTGAAATTCTGCTTGGTGTAAACCAATAATGCCGACTCGAGGAGGCATAATAAAATGTTTTTGATGAAAAATATATTCCGAGTCAATAACCTTAAGAAGCAGCGGTTTAGTTCCATAACGTGAAATTGGAGGTATTATATTCGACCTCGGAGAGATCGTAAATGGTGTATTGCTGTTGAAAATCAAGCGATCAGTACCAAACTTTACGTTCCATAGTTAGTAGCGGAGCGAAAATTTAGACCACCTTAATTGAAATCTAATAAGGAAAAATGTATACCATTCGGACCTTTAGAAAGGAAGACTTTCTCGCCTACCAAACTTGGTTTACAGACCCAGCTATTCAACGAGCTTTGGGTCATGTAGATGAAGAGTGGCTAGCCTATGTACTAGCCGATGAGACCGGGGCAGAATATGTTATGCTGAGAGAAGATCAGTTAATGGGAGTCGCTGGTGTAAGTTTTGCCAATGAGCAAAACCCTTTTTATGTGATTACTAATTTAGCTATCAACCCTGCATACGCTGGAAGAGGAATAGGGTCTTTGTTTCTTGAAAAGATAACGGCTAGAGTTCCCTTAGAACAGCATCAATATTGGGCCACTTTCGTAGAAATATTTAATGAACCTGCTCAGCGATTTTTCACCAAAAATAATTGGGAGCAAACCCTCCACGAGGATGGGATGATCAGATATGAGAAACGACTATGACCAAGCTGTTAATTCTCGCTCAGGAAGTGGAACGTGATTTCAGGATGATTGTCTTGCGCCATTTTGAGGCTCCAGGCGCTCTCGGCGAGGTAGACCACTTCGCCGTCTTTATCTGTGCCTAGGTCGCGCTTGCGGCGTTGGAGAAATTCCTTCATGGCGGCCTCATCGTCGCTGGTTACCCAACAGGCTTTGTGTAGATTGAGCGGTTCGTAGCGGCACATCGCGCCGTATTCGTGTTCGAGGCGGTACTGGATAACGTCGAACTGGAGGGCTCCGACCGTACCGATAATTTTGGCCTGGTCAAAATCACGGATAAACAACTGTGCCACACCCTCGTCCATCAGTTGGTCCAGGCCTTTGTTGAGTTGCTTGGTTTTAAGCGGATCAGCATTGAGAACCACCCGGAATTGCTCGGGACTAAAGCGTGGGATGCCTTTAAAACGAAGCTCCTCGCCTTCGGTGAGGGTGTCACCAATTTTGAAGTTGCCAGAATCGTAGAGACCTACTACATCGCCGGGGTAAGCTTCGTCTACCACCGTCTTCTTGGAGGCCATGAAGCTGGTAGGGTTGCTGAATTTCATCTTCTTGCCCTGGCGAACGTGGAGGTAGTTGGTGTTTCGCTCAAAAGTGCCCGAGCAGATGCGCATAAAGGCGATTCGGTCGCGGTGGCGAGGGTCCATGTTGGCGTGAATCTTGAAAACGAAACCAGAAAATTCTTTTTCGGTAGGCATGACAACCCGCTCCTCAGTGACTCTCGACCTCGGAGTAGGAGCAATCTCAACAAAACAGTCAAGCAGTTCCTTTACGCCAAAGTTATTGACAGCAGAGCCAAAGAAAACGGGGCTAAGGTCACCGCTGAGGTATTCTTCTTTCTCAAAGGGCGGATACACTTCGTTGATCATGTTGACTTCGGCACGAAGTTCTTCGGCGGCGGCTTCGCCTACCATTTCTACGAGTTCGGGGTCGTTGAGGTTATCAAACTTGATGGTTTCTTCCGGGCGGCCCTGCTTGTTGTCGGGGCGGAAGAGGACGAGCTGTTGCTCGAAAAGATTGTAAACCCCCTTGAAGCGATCTCCCATACCGATGGGCCAGCTTAGCGGGCGAGCATTGAGGTGTAGTTTCTGTTCTATTTCATCAATAAGGTCGAAAGCTTCCTTACCGGGACGGTCCATCTTGTTGACAAACACGATGACGGGTGTTTTGCGCATACGGCAAACCTCCACCAGTTTTTCCGTTTGTTCCTCGACCCCTTTGGCTACGTCGATGACTACAATAACGGAATCGACGGCAGTGAGGGTGCGATAAGTGTCTTCTGCAAAATCTTTGTGACCAGGTGTATCCAGGATGTTGATTTGCAAGTCACGGTATTCGAAGGCCATGACCGAGGTCGCAACGGAGATACCCCGCTGGCGTTCGATCTCCATAAAGTCGGACGTCGTACTTTTTTTGATCTTATTGCTCTTTACCGCACCTGCCGATTGGATAGCGCCCCCAAAGAGGAGTAGCTTCTCCGTGAGGGTGGTTTTACCGGCATCCGGGTGGGCAACAATACCAAAAGTGCGGCGCTTGGCCAGTTCTTCGAGAAACTTACTCATCGTGTAATCCTTGAATTTGAGAGACGGAGAAAAAATTAAGTGTACAATTTTCGATTTTGTAAAGTTTTCTAAACCATTGACTGGGAGGAGCTGGTGTGGAAAATTTACAAAATCTTCGGAGAAAATTGGGAGGTTAATTTCCGTCAACTAACAAAGTTGGCAAAGGTACGGAAGGTTTTGGGGAAATTGTAGGAGAAATCCGTATTCAATGAAGGCTTTCTCTTGGAGGTTGATTTGAACCATATAAGGCATGTAAGGTCATTTAAGTAACTGAAAATAGGTGTGTTGATATGTTTTTGTTTTTCTTGCGGCGTTTTAGGACCCACCCAGCCCTTACTGAATTCTACGGATCGGTTCTGCCAGCGGGACACATTTTGCTACTGGTGGCTTAAGTGCGCAAGCCGGAGGCTGAAGCGCGAGGCGCGGAGCGACTAAGGACGAGCTGGTGAAGCGGTAGTGCGCTGCGCAGCAAGCACTAAGAGCGGAACAAGCGGTAGCCAGCGCAGCGCGGCTACGGCCCCAACTAAAAACCGACTAGATTGGTTAACTGGTCTATATGTTGACGAACCTGGCCACCGAAAACCAACTACAGGGCAAATTCATGAATTTGCCCTGTAGTTGGTTTTTTGCTCCTCCCACTACGACAAATCCCGCAGAAGGCGTATTTTACCCTTTGAAGAAAAAACCTTTGCATGGCCCGACCAGATTTTACCAACCAAGTTTTAGTCTACGATTTGCCCAACCTGCGGAATGCTGCTGACGGTGCGCCGACGCCGGTGGTGACCCCTGAACAGATTACGCTGAAGAACAGCTTCTCGGCAGCCGATACGGCGGCGTATGACCATTTGGATTTTGTTGCTGGTTTGCCGCCTTATTTGCGTGGCCCCTACAGTAGCATGTACGCAATACGCCCTTGGACGATTCGCCAATATGCGGGGTTTTCTACGGCGGAGGAGAGCAATGCTTTTTATCGTCGCAACCTGGCGCAGGGCCAAAAAGGACTGAGTGTGGCTTTTGATTTGGCGACCCACCGGGGCTATGATAGCGATCATGAACGGGTGCGTGGTGATGTGGGCAAAGCGGGTGTGGCGATAGATACGGTGGAGGACATGAAGATGCTTTTTGACCAGATTCCGCTAGACAAAATGTCGGTGTCGATGACGATGAATGGGGCTGTTATTCCCATCATGGCGTTTTATATAGTAGCGGCCGAAGAGCAAGGCGTGAAGCCGGAACAACTGAGTGGCACCATCCAGAATGACATCCTCAAGGAGTTTATGGTGCGCAATACGTACATCTATCCACCGCTGCCGAGTATGCGCATTATTGGTGNTATTTTTGCCTATACAGCGGCCAATATGCCTCGGTTCAATAGCATTAGCATCAGTGGTTATCACATGCACGAGGCGGGAGCACCAGCCGATTTAGAGCTGGCTTACACCTTGGCGGATGGTTTGGAATATATTCGTACGGGGCTGGCTGCAGGCTTGAAAATTGATGATTTTGCCCCACGGCTATCTTTCTTCTGGGGGATTGGGATGAACCACTTTATGGAGATTGCCAAACTACGGGCGGGTCGCCTGTTGTGGGCCAAGATCGTGAAGGAGTTTGATCCACAGAACGTCAAGAGCATGGCGCTGCGTACGCATTGCCAAACGTCGGGGTACAGCCTAACGGAACAAGATCCTTACAATAATGTGGCGCGTACGGCGATTGAAGCGTTGGCGGCCACCTTGGGCGGTACGCAATCATTGCACACCAATGCCTTGGATGAAGCCATTGCTTTGCCCACCGATTTCTCGGCGAAAGTGGCACGAGATACACAGCTTTACCTACAGAAAGAAACCGATATCACTCGCGTTGTCGACCCTTGGGGCGGTAGTCATTATGTAGAATACCTGACCGGAGAGCTGGTCAACCGCGCCTGGGAACTGATGCAGGAAGTGGAAGAGCTGGGTGGAATGGCGAAAGCTATAGAGAAAGGCTTGCCCAAACTGCGGATTGAGGAAGCTGCTGCTCGTAAACAAGCCCGGATAGATAGTGGCCGCGAGAAAATTGTGGGCGTCAATATTTTCCAAACGACAGAAACTTCGCAGATTGATATTCTGGAAGTAGATAATACTGCTGTGCGGGAATCGCAGGTGCAGCGACTGAATGAATTGAAAGCGAACCGTGATGAGGCTGCCGTAGGTGCGGCCTTGGAAGCCTTGTATGAGGCCGCCAAAAATGAAACAGGAAACCTATTGGACCTTGCGGTAGCCGCCGCGCGCGTGCAGGCTACCCTGGGCGAAATCAGCGCCGCGCTGGAACGGCAATATGGTCGTTATCAGGCGACGCACCGTACCATCAGCGGCGTATATGCCGGAGAAGTGACGAACCAAGACGAAGACTTTCGTGCCGCCCGCGAGCTGGCCGACGAATTTGCCAAGCAAGAAGGCCGCCGCCCCCGGATTATGATTGCCAAATTGGGGCAAGATGGCCACGACCGGGGGGCTAAAGTGATTGCTACGAGCTTTGCTGACCTGGGCTTTGATGTGGACATTGGCCCACTGTTTCAAACCCCAGCCGAGGCTGCGCGGCAGGCTACCGAGAATGATGTACATATACTAGGAATATCCTCGCTGGCCGCGGGGCACAAAACACTCGTGCCCGAAACCATCGCCGAGCTGGCCAAGCTGGGCCGTGATGACATTTACGTAGTGGTTGGTGGCGTTATTCCTCACCAGGATTACGACTTCCTTTACGAGCAAGGCGTTGCTGGGATTTTTGGTCCTGGCACCAAGATAGCGAAGGCCGCTTCGGATATTTTGCGGGTGCTGGGGTAGGGTTTGGGTGCGGAGTGCTTTGTGCGGGCAAATACTCCGAATTCAGACTTTCCACTTCCGATTTTTTGTGCGGAGTGCGGTTTTGTGCGGGGTGCGGGGGAGTGCTTCCGATTTTGATGCTGAACGTATGATCGCACTGGTACGATTGGGGGGCGATGAAGTGCTTAAAAAGCACCATTTCATGAAAAATAGATATGTGCTAATATTTCTCAGTGTCCTATTGTTGGGTCTATCCTGTACGAGTTCTGATGAAATAGATTTGAATGGAGACTGGGAAATGATAGGCAATAGCATCAATTCAGTTATTGACGCACCAATAAAGAGGTTTAGAATAGAAAATGACTCAGTTCTAATCTCTATCTATAGAAGTTATTTTGATGTTGCCGAAGGGAGGATATTTAAAAACACGAGAGAAGTTTTTGTCTCTACAGGGTATGAGGTAAAGCATTATAACCTTGTTAGATATGATAGTGATACAATGATCTTTAGCTCTAAAGATCATTCTGACGAGAAGTTTGTAATTCATAAAATTCGCACTACGAGGGAATCGAAAATAATGGCTTACCTCAATTCTAGTATTGATATTGATTTGCCACTCAGACATGATAGTGATTTATGTGAAATTATTGAACCTCAGTTTCGGTTAGAGTTGGTTATAGAAGAAATGGAGGGTTATGCTGATATGAATGAATATCACTTAAATGGGGCAGATGTTAAATTGGCTGATTTTCAAGATTTTTATATCAGATATGAACAGCATAAAGTGAAATTACCACTTGATTTAAAAAGAAAAATTCGACCAATTTTATATGCAGGTGAATCATTGAATGAAGCCACTTTAGATTCGATTAAGTCAATGTTTTATGTTGTTGGGTTTGATACATTATACATGGCGAAAATGGATTCAGTTATAAAGGATGTTGATGATTTTCCTATTTGTTTTGTTCCTGTAGCATTAAAGCCAAATTCGGTTTCGGTTACAATAGAAGAGTCATACCGTAACTATATATGCAATGAGGTTTTGATTGAAAGGACGTCAGCGAATATTCAAAACCTTTCTCTAGCTGAAATTGCTGAATACTTAGCCACTATTCACCATTCTTGTGAAACGGAAAATACTGTTGAGGAACTATCCTTAAGCGTATTGGAGAGCATCACTTTGATGTATCATGAAGAGGTATTAGAACTTTTGTCAAAGAATAGCTCGCTAGATAGATATGAAATACTCAGGAAATATAGACTTTTAGGAGCATCTTCTGATCAGACTGCTGTAATGTGTGATCAGTTAATGAGTACAGAGGCTGCAGCGTTAGATAAGTCTACTTGGAAAAGGTATTTAATTGAAGCTTTGATGTGTAAATAGTATATTACATAACGCATCAAAATGTCACCCCCAGCCGCAGTCCCAAATCAAGCAATCTCACATTATTGGTAAGGTCGCTAATTATGCCTGCTTGTTCATAAACAGGTAGGGTAGAGTAGGCGGCTTCTGGCTCCAGGGTGAGGACGGACTTGCTACTACTAGCAATTTCCCAACCGAGGCCTAAGTTGATTTTTGTACCGTAATTTTTTGCTTCATCACCGATTTCACTGGATACGGAAATTTCGTTGCCGCCACATTCTACCAGGAACGCATCGCGCGATTCCCCGGTTTTGAAAAAGTACTCGTAACCCAGTTTTACATAGAGTCGATTGCCTTGTCGTTTGAAGTAGTATCGGCCTTCTAGTGGAACCCCGAGGTATTGAATCGTGAATTCGTTGGTGAACCAGGAGTTGTAAATGTCAAAGCCATTGCCATTGAAATCACAACCGAGTGTGGGTGAATAGTCAATGGTAGAGAACCGGTCTATGGTGTATTTTATACCGGTGCTTATCGCAAATTTATCACTCCATTGATAGTGGACGACAAACTGGGTATTCAGACCGATATTTTGGCTGTATTCGCCCAGGTCATTGTCTTCAAAAAAGACGAAGGCTGTTTTTGGGGTCAGGTACAACCCATAAGAAAAGCGATCTTCTTGTTGGGCGAACAAGCCGTTGATAGCAAGTAAAAAGAGCGTCAAAGGGAGGGTAGAACGTATCATTTTAGTGTGTTTAGGTTTTAAACTACCTACGAAAGGTACTTATATGCCTCGTATAGTTTAAGTCTTGTCTTGTATAATGACCATCTCCGACTTCCTTTTTCACATCCTAGACGATACATTGAAAAGCATCTGCAGCTTTATTTGTTTTATAGACAGAATAACCTTTCTAAAAGACAGCTTTCTCCAAATTATTTGCTTTTTTTGTGCAATCCTCCCCAAGGAAGCCAAAGTTTTTGGAAATCCAATTAGTGAGCGTATAAAAATAAGGTGATCCAATTTGGGTTTAGTAAAAAAAGATAAGCAACTGACTAAAAGAAAGCTGCGTTCTTTTCCTTACTAAACCTTGGAATAAATCAGATCATCTTTTTTAGCTCGAATACTTATAGCTGTATGATCCTTAATCGTCTGTCGTTGCTGGCTGTGCTGAGCCTGCTATTTGTTGCTTGCCAATCAGAGAAAAATAATATTACCGAACGCCCGCATGCACCCTGGGTTTTTCGGTCGGTGCTAGATGCTCAACCTCGGATGCTGACCGTTGCACTGCATGACAATTTGTGGCTGGCTTATTCTGCCCAAACAGGAGCACTGTCCAAAGCTTGGAGCGGTGGTGTCAATTTCGATGGGGCGGTTTATACCACCGTACACGGGCCTCAGCCTAGCTCCTTAGGTGATATTTGGCTCCAAAACCCTTATGAGCAACCTTGGAGAGTATTGCGAGGTGATAAAGAAGAGCGCCCGGTGATTCAGTATGGTGGTCATCACTTTGAAGACGGGCAGGTTTGGATAAAATACCAGCTGCGTCTCGCCGATGGCACCGCTATCGATATCAAAGAGCAACCCGAATATTATACCAATGACTATGGGCAAACCGGCTTGCAGCGGATTTTCGTCACAGAGGGGGTGCCCGCTGATGCACAGGTTTTGTTTATGCTGCATTATGAAAGCTTACCCACGGCCGATAATCTCCAGACTGATGGTGAATGGGTGTCTCAAGAAGAAGAGCTCAAAGGTAATAGTCGCCTAAGCAGCGTAGCCTTTGATGGGGTGCTAAAGCTCAATACCAATTCAGCGACTACGATAAAGGCCCTCTTTACGCGCAAGCCAACCATCGAAAATGAAAATAAAGTAGTAGGTGCCGAGGAAGAAGAACGCCGCCCACTGGGCTACCGTCTTATTGCGCGAAGCGACTGCCGCTCTTGTCACAATACTTACCTTCAAACCATTGGCCCTTCTTATACGGATGTAGCTCGCCGCTACAAGAATACCGAAGAAAACGTAAGCATGCTCGTTAGTAAGGTCATGCAAGGGGGCGCTGGGAATTGGGGCGAAGCCGCGATGACTCCTCATCCCGATCTGCCGCCTCATCAGGCACAGGCTATGGTCGCGTACATCATGTCGCTGGATGAAGAAGAGGAAAACGCCTTGGCTGCAATCGAAACAGACGAAGGTATTGATCTAGCCGCTGCGCAGCCAGCTGCCGAGGTGGCAGGAGAAGACTTTTTGCCAGGAGGCATCGTAAAAGCATTCACCATCAATAGCGGGCTACGGTCGGTATTGGAGGTTAATTACAAGCAGGAGCCTCTTTTTGCAGGTATTTTACCTAAAGTAGCGTTCTACGCCGCAGATTTTGGCGAACTCGAAGAAGACTTTGCCCTCGAAGTGACGGGATACCTTCGGATTCCGAAAACCAACAATTATACCTTCCGACTTATCAGTGATGATGGCTCTCAGATGTATATCGACGATCAGCTAATGATCAACAATGATGGCCCTCATGGCGATCAGGCTGTTGATGGAGAAGTGGTGTTGGCGGAAGGCTACCATCCGGTACGTATACTGTATATGCAAGGTAAAGGTGGCCGCACTTTCCGGCTGACTTGGCGCTCTTTCGAGACCAACCGTTTCGAGCCGGTGCCTTCTTCCGTTTTGATGCACACGCGCGAGGCACAGCCCGCAGTGGTAAGTTCCGCACTGAATACAAGCACCATTATTCCTGGCGATGGAGCTTCCCTCACGGGGGTACACCCGGCCTATACCCTCACCCAGGCTCGCCCCGACGGCTTTTCGCCAAAAGTAGGTGGGATGGATTTTCTGCCTGATGGGCGCTTGGTCATTAGCACCTGGGATGCGGAAGGAAGCGTTTATATAGTGGAAGGTGTAAGCACTGGCGACCCTGGCCAAATGTCTTACAAAAGAATAGCTACCGGCCTGGCCGAACCATTGGGCTTAAAGGTGGTTGATGGCGCTATCTTCGTCCTGCAAAAACAGGAACTCACCGAACTCATTGATCACGATGGTGATGAACTAACAGACGAATACCGTACGGTGTCCAATGATTGGTTGGTATCGGCTAATTTCCACGAATTTGCTTTCGGTTTGGCATACAAGGCCCCTTATTTCTATGGTGCATTGGCGATTGGCATTCTTCCGGGTGGCGCGAGTGCCCCTAATCAGCCAAAATCTCGTGGCAAGGCAGTACGTATTCATGAAATCACCGGCGATTTGGAGATTGTAGCAGAAGGTTTACGTACTCCGAATGGTGTCGGTATTGGCGTTGATGACGAAATATTTATTGCAGACAACCAAGGCGATTGGCTACCTGCCAGTAAAATTCTGCACGTTTCCAAGGGGGCTTTCTTTGGCTCACGTGCAGTAGATAGCAGCAGAGTGGCCCAACTCAAGATGAAACCTCCCGTTGTATGGTTGCCACAAGACGAAATTGGCAACTCTCCGAGTACGCCCCTTTACCTCAATGATGGGCCTTATAAAGGGCAAATGATTCATGGCGAGGTCACCCACGGTGGCGTCAAGCGAGTATTTGTAGAGAAAGTGGCTGGTGAATACCAAGGCTGTGTCTTCCGCTTTGTGCAAGGATTGGAAGCAGGGGTAAACCGTATGGTTTGGGGGCCCGATGGCGCGCTTTATGTTGGAGGGATTGGTTCTACCGGTAACTGGCAGCATAGCGGAGGGTTATGGTATGGCCTACAGCGCCTGAAGTACAACGAAAAACCAGTTTTTGAGATGTTGGCGGTACGCGCCAAGAGTAATGGTGTTGAAATTGAATTGACTCAACCACTAGACCCTGCTTTTGGTGCTGATCTTAAAGATTTCAAGGTACGCCAATGGTACTATTTGCCTACCAATGAATATGGTGGCCCCAAGCTTGATGATCGCCGCCTGCCGGTGCAGTCGATTCATATTAGCAACGATCGTAAACGCATTTTCTTGGAATTGAACGGCATGGAAACAGAGCATGTGATCCACCTGCAACTACCCAGTTATTGGACCAGTATCGACGGAAATAGCTTGTGGACCACGGAAGCCTGGTATACGCTGAATAACATTCCTGCTGATGAAGTAGGGTTTATCAACCCTGCGAGCTTACCTCCTACGCCTAACCAGCTCACTGCTGCCGAGCGCGAAGCAGGTTGGAAGCTACTTTTTGATGGCCAAACAACCAATGGCTGGCGCAATTTTGGTAAACAAAGTATTGGTGCCAGCTGGAAAGTACAAGATGGAGCGCTAATGCTAGATGTAGTGGCCCGGGAAGATGGTGGCTGGCAAGCCGCCGATGGTGGTGATATCGTAAGTGCCGGAGAATTTGAAAATTTCGAATTTCAGATAGAATGGAAAATAGCTCCTTGCGGCAACAGCGGTATTATGTTTAATGTAGTGGATTCGAAAGACTACGATTACCCCTGGCAAACGGGCCCGGAAATGCAGGTACTTGACAATACCTGCCACCCTGATGCGATGATTATCAAGCACCGTGCAGGAGATTTGTACGATATGATTTCTGCTGTTCCTGAAACAGTACGCCCGGCAGGAGAATGGAATCGAGCACGCATCCGTATCAAAGACGGCCAACTGGAGCATTGGCTCAACGGCCGCAAAGTGGTCAGCACAGAGTTGTTTACCAATGGCTGGCAAAAAATGATCGCCGGTAGTAAATTCAAGGATATGGAAGGCTTTGGTCAGGCGCGTAAAGGCCATATTTCATTACAGGATCATGGCGATCGCGTGTGGTTTAGGAATATAAAAATCCGGGAGCTGTAAGCTCTTTTGTCAAAGCATAAAACAAAACGAACAATCATGGAACAAATTAGTAAAAACCGCTTATTTCTCGCCTGTTGCGTGGCGCTGGTCGTAACGGCAATGACTTTTGCAATACGGGCAGGCATTCTTACCGAATTGTCGCAACAGTTTACCCTTAGTGACCAACAACTGGGCTGGGTAAACTCGATGGCCTTTTTGGGCTTTCCTGTTGCGATGATCATTGGCGGATTACTTTACAATGAAGTAGGCCCAAAGCGAATGATGTACGCTGCTTTTTTTAGTCATTTATTAGGTTTGGTGCTTACGATTATGGCCGGAGGTTTTTGGGGGCTATTGATTTCTACTTTCTTTATTGGTTTTGCCAACGGTTGTGTGGAAGCAGCGTGTAATCCTATGATTGCAGATATGTACCACGATAATAAGACGACTATGCTGAATAAGTTTCACGTCTGGTTCCCCGGAGGGATCGTGATTGGTAGTTTGGTCGCACAGTTGATGAGCGGAATGGGCTGGCAGGCGCAAATCGGTATCATGCTATTGCCTACCTTGGTTTATGCTTACCTGATTTTTGGGCAAACCTTTCCTCAGTCAGAGCATATTGAATCCTCTACCAAAGAAAACATCAAAGGGCTGGCTAATCCACTCTTTATCTTTATTGCCATTTGTATGACGCTTACGGCTTCCACCGAATTTGGGACCACACAGTGGGTAGAGCGTATTCTTGGCAACGCTGGCGCACAGCCGATGTTGATTCTAGCTTTGGTGACGGGGCTCATGGCTATCGGCCGTTATTTTGCTGGTGGTCTGGTACACCGTCTCAACCCTACGGGGGTGCTATGGGGGTCAGCGGTCATTGCTACCTTGGGTATCTACATGATGAGTGTGGTGACAGGGCCTATGATTTACGTAGCAGCTGTACTGTTTGCAATTGGTATTTGTTACTTTTGGCCAACAATGCTCGGGTTTACCAGTGAGTATATTCCTAAAACAGGTGCCCTGGGCTTATCCTTAGTAGGTGGTGCAGGTATGTTTGCCATGTCTATCTGGAATCCAATTATTGGCGGATGGCTGGATACCAATCGTGCTAAAGCACTTGCTGACGGTTTGGTAGGAGACGCTGCCGAACTGGTTGCGGGACAAATGACGCTGGGCTCGCTGGTCTTATTTCCAGCGGTCTTGATTGTGCTTTTTGGCGGCCTGTACTTCTATATGCAAAGACAGAGAACGGCTGTCGCTTAAATTTTTGAGGAACCAAAGCCCCGCAATGTGTAGGAGTATGCCTATCTTTGCCCCGCTTTTGAAAGAAAAATAATAAAAAAACGATGGCAAATACCTCGGATATTCGCAACGGGATGTGCTTAGCGCTGAACAATGATAAATACACAGTCGTTGAATTTCAGCATGTGAAGCCAGGCAAAGGCGCCGCCTTCGTGCGTACTAAAATCAAGAGTTTGACGAGTGGTCGGCTACTTGATCACACCTTCTCAGCCGGACACAAGGTAGAGGAGATCCGCGTAGAACGCCGTAAATTTCAATACCTCTACGAGGATGATATGGGCGTACACTTTATGAATTCAGAAACTTTTGAGCAGTTGGCTTTACCCGAAGCACTGATCGATCGTAAAAATTTGCTGAAGGAAGGCATGGAGGTAGACGTATTGTACGATACCAACAACGAAGTTCCATTAACAATGGAAATGCCTCAATATGTTGAAATGGAAATTACCTACACCGAACCTGGTGTAAAAGGTGATACAGCCACCAACACCCTCAAGCCAGCAACGGTAGAGACTGGTGCTGAAGTAAGGGTGCCTCTGTTTGTAAATCAGGGGGACAAAATTAAAATCGATACTCGTTCTGGTTCCTACGTGGAACGGGTTAAATCATAAGTTATTAGATGGTGCCATAGGTGCCATCTGCTTTTGATTATTTCTGTAATTGCAATTGCACGCCAGGATTGAACTTTTTCATTATCTTAGGCTGCAAACCAACCAATTCCTGACGCTATGTCAACCAAAGAAATACAAGACCTCCTAAAGCTGGTCAGTAAGCTGGAGCTATCGGAATTCAAAATGAAAGAGGGTGAATTTTCTCTTTCCGTCCGTACCAAGCATTTTGTTGCAGGAGAAAGCAGTCAAGCTTCTGCTGGAACCTCAGCTCCTTTGATGCCTATGCCAGCGGCTACACCTACCTACGCTCCGCCAGCTCCTGTAGCTGCCGCAGCTCCGTCAGCTCCTGCCCCTAGTAAAAAGGAGGAGGCTCCAGTGGATGATGAATCCAACTATTTGGCTGTAAAGTCTCCTATGGTAGGAACCTTTTACCGTTCTCCTTCACCTGATAAGCCAATCTATGTGAAAATAGGGGATACAATCGCTAGTGGTGATACCGTATGTATCATTGAAGCGATGAAGCTCTTCAATGAAGTAGAGTCTGAAGTGAGTGGTAAAATTGTGAAAGTATTGGTAGAAGATGCGCAGCCGGTCGAGTATGACCAAGTGCTCTTCCTGGTAGACCCCAAGGGGTAGACTGGCCAAGACTTTACTGCCTTTTTCCTAAGTTAAGCTTATGCGACTATGTTTAAGAAAATCCTCATAGCTAATCGGGGAGAGATCGCGTTGCGTATCATTCGTACCTGCCGGGAAATGAATATCAAGACGGTTGCCGTCTATTCTACCGCAGATCGCGAAAGCCTGCACGTGCGTTTTGCCGATGAAGCCGTTTGTATAGGACCTCCCGCTTCAGCGGAATCCTACCTCAATATTCCTAAGATTATGGCAGCGGTAGAAATTACCAATGCCGATGCTATCCATCCTGGCTACGGATTCCTGTCAGAGAATGCCGATTTTGCAGAAGTGTGTAAAGAATACGGGATCAAGTTTATTGGCCCTGAACCTGACCACATGCGTAAGATGGGCGACAAGGTGACGGCTAAAGAAACTATGATCAAAGCCGGCGTTCCTGTTGTTCCTGGATCTGATGGTCTTATAAAAGACTTGGCCGATGGGCAGAAAGTAGCTGCCGAAATTGGTTACCCTGTCATGATCAAAGCTACGGCTGGTGGCGGTGGTAAAGGAATGCGAATTGTACCCAAAGCCGAAGATTTTGAGAAAAATTGGAATTCTGCTCGGCAGGAGGCCAAGGCTTCGTTCGGTAATGACGGTATCTATATCGAAAAATTTGTTGAAGAACCTCGCCACATTGAGTTCCAGATTGTAGGAGACCAGTTTGGCAAAGTTGTTCACCTTTCGGAACGCGATTGTTCTATTCAGCGTCGTCACCAAAAGCTGGTAGAAGAATGTCCTTCTCCATTCATGACCGATGAGCTACGTGAAAAAATGGGGGAGGCAGCTGTGCGTGCCGGAGAATTCATCAAGTATGAAGGTGTAGGTACAGTAGAGTTTCTGGTAGACAAATACCGCAATTTCTACTTCATGGAGATGAATACCCGTATCCAGGTAGAACACCCCGTAACGGAAGAGGTTATTGATCATGATTTGATCAAAGAACAGATCAAAATCGCTGCGGGCCAACCTATCGTAGGAGGTAATTATCTCCCCTCAGGTCATGCTATGGAATGCCGTATCAATGCGGAAGATCCGTTCAATGACTTCCGCCCGAGTCCAGGGATGATAAAGTCTTTTCACAGCTCAAAAGGCCATGGTGTGCGAGTAGATACAGCGGTCTATGCTGGCTATATGATTCCTCCGTATTACGATTCCATGATTGCTAAACTCATCTGTCGGGCCCGTACCCGCGAGGAGTGTATCACCAAAATGGAACGAGCACTAGATGAATTTATCATCGAAGGTATCAAAACTACGGTCCCTTTCCACCAACGCTTAATGAAAGATCCGAAATTTCGGGCAGGTGACTTTAACACCGGCTTCCTGAATGATTTCGATCTGGAAGATCGGTAGAAGAAATTAAATATATGAAATTGGGAAGATGAGTCATCCCGAATTTTGATTGTCATCAAAATCCGTGCTGACCAACTGCAAAACCTATCGTTAAAGACGAAGCCCCATGATTTCTACTAATGAAATCATGGGGTTTTCTACAAAAAGTCGAATAAATCACTCTTTTTAGGTAATTACGGACTCTTTCTAAGTTAAAGTCAGGCTGGATTTTGGCCTTAGCCAAAATTCGGGATGACTTATGTTTGTTTTTTCGGTAAGAAAACACTAATTTTGTACCTACAAAGTAATTACAGTGAATATACCTATCGTAAAAATTGGCAATTCTCGCGGTATCCGCATTCCTAAGAAGGTATTGGATCGCTATCACCTTGGTGAAAACGTCGAGATGGAATTCAAGGACGATTGTATTGTCCTCAAGCCTAGCCCCGATGTACGCGTCGGCTGGGGCGATGCCTTTATGGAAATGGCCGCCCAAGAAGATGATCAGCTCGTTATGCCAGATGTCTTCCCCGAAGATGAAGAACTCTTGGATGAGTTGATCGGAGATGATTTGATAGAAATATAAATTTTCACCTTCCTCTTACACCCTTCCAAGGGTTTCAGATGTAAAATTCCAGATGTCAGATTTTCAACCCATACATTGGTCAAAACCATCTAACAAACAAACCATCTAACCCTTAGCCCCTTAGTCCCGGCCCATCCCATTGGCTAGAATGGCTTTGTTCCTGGGGCTATTTTGCAGGGGAAGGGAGGCTTGATACACGTGATCGTTTCAGGTTATCTTTTCCGCTGTTGAATTCGTGAATTCAACCTATGAGGGTCCACCTTGCCCATCAACCATCAACCATCAACCATCGAACAAACGAACCATCTAACCTTCAAACTTTCCTCGTTCCCTTTCCATGTCTAAGCCTCCAACTTACCTCCAATACCAGGTTGTCGTTGTCAATCTTGAACCGACGCTAGGTAGCGAAACCCGTAAAGTACGCCCTTGTGTGATCATCTCCCCTAATGAGATGAATGAACACTTGCGGACCGTTATTGTAGCTCCCCTCACCAGCCGAAATAAAGGCTATCCCACCCGCGTACCTGTCAATGTAAATAAACAACGCGGCTACGTGATGCTGGAACAAATTCGTACTATCGACAAACGCCGAATCTCTAAAACCGGTGATCGCTTGCGCCGAACGGAAATTAATGACCTGCGGCGGGTGATCAAAGAAATGTTGTACGATTAACGGATATGGTCATTGTCAACTTGTTAGAGCTTGTTGGGAAATCAGGAAGCACCAACCTATTTCCGTCGAATACTTTAACTATTTCCTTTTCACCAAATTAAATTTCCCAACAAGCTCTTATGGGTACTTGGCCTAGCGATGCGCAGCAGTGCCGCCGTTGCGGCAGACCCAGGTTTCCTGGGGCCGAGTGAATAACGAGCTGCGAAGCGTAGCGCCCAAAGGGAGGCCCCTGCTACCAATAAAAAGTAGACCACTAGCGACGGTGCTCTCTAAAAATAGCTGATTACAACTTATCAGGCCCTCAATTGGTTTTCCTTTTCGACGTAATACATTGCTTCCTTACAATTACTATTACCTTTGCGGCATGAAAAGTTTCTGGCGTTTACTTCGTTATTTGAGTCGCTACCAATCACTGGTCGTTGCGGCGATTGGGTGTAATATCCTTACCGCTGTTTTTACGGTGATAAGTATCCCGATGCTGATTCCCTTTTTTCAGATATTATTTGACCGGACGGAGATGGCGGAAGCGCCACCATCTGAGCCTATGGGTTTGACCAATATTCCGGAGTATATCAACTACGAGTTTACGGAGTTGATCACCACTCAGGGGCAGGAAACGGCGCTGGCGTATGTCTGTGTGGCCATTGTAATAGTCTATTTTTTACGTAATATTTTTAGGTATTTGGCTTTGTATTTCATGGCTCCTGTTCGCAACGGTGTGATCCGTGATCTTCGTGATGAAATGTTTGAGCAAGTGCTGACCTTGCCTTTGTCTTATTTTGGGGAAGAACGCAAAGGTGACTTGTTGTCTCGTCTCACCAGCGATGTGCAAGAAGTAGAATCTTCAATTCTGAATATGCTGGAAGTCGTCTTTCGAGAGCCCCTCATCATTACGGGCGCTCTGGCGTTTATGATCTATGTAAGTCCTGGGTTGACGGTGTTTGTATTTCTTTTGATCATCTTCACCGGGGTGGTGATTGGTGGTTTGGGGAAGCGCCTCAAGCGCACCTCTACGCAGGTGCAGGATCGCCTGGGGCACCTGTTGAGCCTGGTCGAAGAAGGCTTAGGTGGCCTTCGGATCATCAAGGGGTTTGCCGCGGAAGATTATCAGCGTAACAAATTCTCCACCGCAAATAATGACTACCGCAACCTACTGACAAAACTCCTGCGTCGTCGGGATCTGGCCTCGCCTTTATCTGAATTTTTGGGTATCGCTACCGTAGCAGCCCTTTTGTGGTATGGTTCCCGGCAGGTATTTAGTGGCGTTTTGGATGCGGAAACCTTTATCACCTTCATTTTTGCGTTCTATAATGTCATTGATCCAGCCAAGAATATCGCGAAAGCGACCTCCAATATCCAGCGCGGTATAGGTGCCTTTGAACGCATTGAGCAACTGCTGGACGCCGTAAACAATCTGCCAGAAGCACCTGATGCGAAGACAATAAGCACCTTTGGTCAGGGCATAAGCTACCGTCAGGTAGGTTTTCGTTATCGGGATGTAGAAGGGCCGGTCCTTCAAAATATTGACCTGGAAATCCCTAAAGGCAAAGTTGTGGCGCTGGTAGGTGCATCGGGGGCGGGTAAAAGCACCCTTGTAGATTTGCTCCCTCGCTTTTATGATGTCACCGAAGGAGGCATTTTTATTGACGGGGTAGACGTTCGTCAGCTACGCCGCCGCGACTTGAGGAGACTACTGGGCATTGTTAGCCAGGAGGCTATTCTTTTCAATGATACCATTTATAATAACATTGTTTTTGGCTTGGATGGAGTAACGCAGCAAGCGGTGGAAGAAGCTGCTCGGATAGCAAACGCCCACGACTTTATTATTGCTACGGAGAACGGCTATGGTACCAATATTGGCGATCGTGGCAATAAGCTTTCTGGTGGCCAGCGGCAACGGCTCACTATTGCCCGAGCGATCTTACGTAATCCACCTATCCTTATTCTGGACGAAGCGACTTCTGCCCTCGATTCCGAGAGCGAACGACTGGTACAAGATGCCCTTACGAAACTGATGGAAGGCCGTACTGCTATAGTGATTGCCCACCGCCTGAGCACCATTCAGCATGCCGATGAGATCATCGTGATGCGCGAAGGCCGCATCGTCGAGCGAGGCACTCACCTGGGGTTATTGGAGCAGGGCGGTGAATACCGGAAACTGGTAGCTTTGCAGGGCTTGGAGTAGCTCACTTCGTTCGCGGAGGTGCTCTTCCGATAACTCGAACGAGTACCCCCATGAGCGAAGCGAATAAAAAAACACCCCAAAACCCATACACAAATTGTACCTTTGCTGTCCATGAATTTACCCCTCAAAATAGCTCGTCGTTATCTATTTGCCCGGCGTTCCACCAATGCCATCAATATCATTACTGGTATCGCGGTTTTTGGCGTAGCTATTGGTACAGCGGCCCTAATTCTGATTCTTTCGGTTTTTAACGGTTTCGAAGACCTTTTTCTCACGCTTTATAATAGCTTTAATCCTGATGTGACGGTGACCCCGGCGCAGGGTAAAACCTTTGCGGCAGATTCTGTTATGATGGAGGAGCTTTATGTCCTCGAAGGGGTAAACGTAATCTCGCAGACCCTGGAAGAAAAGGCACTCTTTGAATACAAAGACAACAGAGATTTTGGCCTCCTCAAAGGTGTCGACGAATACTACAAGCAAGTTACGGGTATTGATTCTACTGTTCGGGAAGGTTTCTACAGCTTGGAAGAAGAAGGAGTGGGCATGGCCGTAATAGGGCAGGGGATTCGCAATAAATTGGGCATTGATGTAGATGATCCCTTCAATCCTCTTACCGTCTACTGGCCTAAAAGAAAACGAGGTGGTCCTTTTGATACTCGCCCTTTCAAGTCGGTTCAGGTACAGCCTGTAGGTACTTTTTTGGTGCAGCAAGACTTTGAAAACCAATATGTGCTTACGTCGCTAAAGCTGGCGCGGGAGTTATTGGATCGGCCCGATGCCTGTACTTCGCTGGAAATCGACCTTAAGGATGGTTTCGAAAACACAGGGATATATGATGAGATTAGTACCATTGTCGGCCCGGAAATGGAAGTCAAGAATCGTTATCAACAAGAAGCTTCTTTCCTGCGCTTGATGCGGGTAGAAAAATGGTTGAGCTTTGCCATCGTTGGCCTGATGATGCTCCTGGTGAGCTTCAATCTTATTGGGGCACTGTGGATGATCGTATTGGAAAAACAACCCGATATTGCCATTCTTAAATCTATGGGAATGACGGAAAAAGGGGTGTACCGCCTTTTCCTTTATGAAGGCCTACTCATGTGTGGTGCCGGCATCTTGCTGGGTTTTATCCTTGCCACAATCGTTTATGTTCTTCAAATTACCGTAGGCATTATCACCCTCCCGGGGGGCATGCTCATCGACGCTTACCCCGTGAGTTTGCGATGGTTTGACTTCCCGTTAGTCGCGCTTACCGTTGGTACTATTGGCGCGCTGGCTTCGGTTTTACCCGCCCTCAGAGCACGGCGTGTTTCCGCTATCATCCAGTCAGAATAGATTAGAATACTTCCCACTTCCCACTTCCCATTTCCTATTTTAATAACAATTAGGGGCCCTGCCGTCGTCCCTCGGCACCAGGCTGTCTGTCCCTGCGGTCCGCCCATCCTTGGTCCTTGCACCCTCCGGGCGCCGCCTCCACCTGTTCGGTTCCGGTCTGCCGTTTCTAAAATTTGCAAGCAAACCTTCGACTCCCTTTTAAAGTCGAACCATCCAACGATCGAACCATCCAACCATCCAACCATTAAGGAACTCTTACACCTTTCCTCCCTTCCACTTTTTTACCACATACAATAGGGGGCCCTCTTCATCAGTTACATCTATCCATTGTAAGAAGCTAGTAAAGCAACCACAAAAAACCAAAAGAAATATGAGATACCTACTATTTGTCTTTTTACTTGCGACCCAGATTACCTATGCTCAAGCTCAGGAAACCCGCCAAATTGGGCCTTTCACCGGCTTGGTTGTCAGTGGAAAACTGGAAGTTTACCTCGAACACGGAGAAACCGACCAGATAATTATCGAAAGTACGGATTACCCAGAAGGCGAACTCAACATCAGTCTAAAAGGAAGTACCCTCAAGCTGAGCTTGGTGGATGGCTGGATCAAGGGTGATCGCCGTCTGCGCTTACGTGTACAATATCGTAACCTTGACGAAATCCGTGTCCTCGCAGGAGCAGCACTCAGCAGCCGGGAAATTCTGACTGCCGATCGATTGGAACTCAAGGCCGGTAGTGGCGCTGAGGTAGACCTCCAACTGGAGGTACACACCCTCGAAGCCGCCGCCACAGAAGGCGCTAATATGGAACTCTCCGGAACGGTGAAAAACCAATATGCAACCGCTAATACCGGTGGGGAATACGACGCTTCCCGCCTTTCTTCAGATCATACAGAAGTGAAGTCCAACACCGGTGGCTTAGCTCGCGTCGTTGCCAACGAACACCTTGATGCCGTCGCCAATACAGGTGGGCGCATCCAATATTCTGGCGACCCACAAGAAAAATATACTCGCAGTAATTTGGCTGGGGAGATTAGAGGGTTTTAGCGTCTAAGGACGCTAGGTGCGGGGTGTTTTTTTGTGCTGGGTGCGAGGTGCTATTTAGGTGCGGGGTGCGATGTGCGACCGCTCGCACCCCGCACCTCGCACCTCGCACAAAAAAACACCCCGCACAAAAAAACACCCCCCGGACGTAAAGCTCTGCAGTCTATTACCGTAAAGACCTTATCAGTCCCATAACTTGTTTGCGTAAGATGTCTACATCTCCATGCAGTTGCAGAAGGTATGATTGCTCCAGATAGCCCAAGTCTTCAAAGACATATAGCATGCTTTTACATTCCATAATTGAGCGCTGACTGATCTCCAAAAAGCGAATAAATTCCTTCCGGGAAAAACAACCAAAGCCCTCCGCTATGTTGTTCATTCCCGAGAGAGCAGCTCGCCTAAACTGTCGTCGAGCGTCATAGTCTTTATCTAAGGGCCCTTTGATTTCGTATGCTTGTTTAACAAATAGCCTAGCATTTTGCCAACACTTCAATTCTTCAAAACGACTTACTTTTCCCATTACTATTGTTTAAGGTTCTATATATAAGGAGTCATAATCCCTGAAAAATCCACGATATACGTAAATGTTTTTTTATGCCAAGACTGTAAGTTTTTGGAGTTCAGTGGTTTGCATTTGAAGTAAAACCCAATGTCCCCCGCACCTCAAATTCGGAAGTAAGAAATCGGAATTCAGAAGTTACCCCGTACCAAGCACGTTTCCGCACCCCGCACCAAAAAGGTGTAAAGGTTGAAAAAGTGTAAAGGTGTAAAAGTTCGCACCCCGCACCCTACCGCACCTTACCGCACTCACCTATCCAAAATCAAATAATAAGAACCAGTTAGGGCATTTTCCCAAACAACCTCTTACCTTTGCGGCTCCTCAAAAACTGATGAAGCATGTACGCAGCACTAGCTAGCAAAGAGAAAAGTATTTCAGTGATAGGCCTGGGTTATGTAGGGCTTCCTTTGGCACTGGAATTGGCCAAGAAGTTCAAAGTAATTGGCTTTGATATCAGCGAAGAGCGGGTCAATATGATGAAGAATGGTATAGACCCATCGGAGGAATTGACTGCGGATGCTTTCCTTGATAAAGACATTCAGTTCTCTTGTGATCCTGTCGACTTAGAAAATGCTCACTTTCATATTGTAGCAGTCCCAACACCGGTGGATGAGCATCGCGTTCCTGACCTGACGGCGCTGATCAAGTCTTCTACAACTGTTGGGCGCGCCCTCAAAAAAGGGGACTATGTTATTTACGAATCCACCGTCTATCCTGGAGCTACAGAAGAAGACTGTCTTCCTATCCTCGAAAAAGAAAGCGGTCTGAATTTTGCTGCTGGTGATTTCAAATTGGGTTATTCTCCTGAACGAATCAATCCAGGAGATAAAGAGCATACCGTAGACAAAATCCTCAAGATTGTTAGTGGCTCGGACGCCGAAGCTTTGGAAGAAATTGCTCAAGTCTATGGTGCCGTGATCACTGCTGGTATCTACCGTGCAGCTTCTATCAAGGTAGCAGAAGCCGCAAAAGTTATTGAAAATACCCAACGAGATATCAATATCAGTTTCATGAACGAACTGTCCATGATCTTTGATAAGATGGACATTGATACCACAGAAGTATTAGCAGCTGCCGGGACTAAATGGAATTTTTTGCGTTTTACACCCGGCTTGGTGGGGGGACACTGTATCAGTGTAGATCCTTACTACCTTTTGCACAAAAGCAAAGAGTTAGGCTATGATCCTCAAGTTATTCTTAGTGGCCGTCGGGTAAATGATGCTATGCCGGCGTTTATCGC
Source organism: Lewinella cohaerens DSM 23179 (assembly GCF_000379805.1). Taxonomy (GTDB): domain Bacteria; phylum Bacteroidota; class Bacteroidia; order Chitinophagales; family Saprospiraceae; genus Lewinella; species Lewinella cohaerens. The sequence goes on from NZ_KB903540.1 coordinate 161,022, forward strand.
TAAAAAGATGGTTCAACTGTTAATTCAGAAAGGTAAAAACCCTAAGAATACAAAGGTGTTGATCATGGGGGCTACCTTTAAAGAGAACGTAGCAGACATTCGTAATTCAAAAGTGATAGAGGTGGCACGCGAGTTGATGGAATACTCCGTTCATGTACATCTTAGTGATCCCTATGCGTCGCCTAATGAGCTGGCGCACGAGTATAAAATGACTTTGGTAGATCAAGTTTCTGATGATTACGATGCCATCATAGTGGCGGTTTCTCACAAGGAATACCAGGAGTTGGATGAGGCACATTTTACGAGTATGATGAAGGAAGAGCCTATCCTGTTTGATCTCAAATCGTTATATACTTATCCGGCCACGGGTTCACCTCTTACCTATTGGCGACTCTAAACTCGTTTGCTTGTGGCTTGGGGTTAATATAAATTGATTGTTAAGAGAGGCCGTGAGTATTAGATTAGTTAGCCTAAAGTAGGTCAAAAACCAAATAAACAATACCTTTGGGCAGTTAATTGGAACAATCCCGTTAACCCCATGACTAAGAGCTTGAAAACTAAAATACTATCTGCAGAGCAAGAATATGAAAACCACTTGCACCTCACGGAGGCGCGATGGTTTGCAGTGTATACGGGTTATAAGCGTGAAAAAAAGGTCGTGGAGCTACTTAGCAAGAAAGGTATCACGGCCTACGTTCCACTTCAACAACTGACTCGGCATTATACACGAAAAACCCGTCAGGTAGAGCTCCCACTCATCAGCTGCTACGTGTTTGTAAATATTACACAAGCACAGTACGTTCCCGTTTTGGAAACCCAATTTGTACAACGCTTTTTGAAGATTCGCCGTAACCTCCTCGCTATTCCGGAGGCAGAAATTGATCTGCTCAGGCGTATCGTAGGGGAGGTCACCAATGTCGAAATTGATCCTGTCGGTTTGCATAAAGGTGATGAAGTAGAAGTCATCGCCGGTCAGCTGACAGGTCTAAAAGGGGTGTTGGTAGAAAAACTGGGCCGCCAAAAATTGGTTGTCGAACTGAAAACCCTGGGGTATGACTTGCTGATGGAAGTCAACCCTGGCCACTTGCGCAAATTACAGCCAGGTAGTCTGAGTTAGAAACATTCGCTGTCTAGCGACTAGATAACAGGGCTGGTGTTCCCTGTGACTTACCCACAAGGTACCGTCAAAAGCACCGTAGATAATATGCAGCGCGATTACGCTCATAGCTCCTTTAGACCACAAGCCCTTGCGACTTATGGAGGGCGAAGCCGTTTTTTGAAGTCGGAAAGCGGAAGTGGGAATTCGGAATTAATGGGGCACGCGTAGGTCCTTAGGGTATAGGAATGAGTGAACCGAATTTAGTAGAAGATCAAGAAGCACGGTATGGACTCACTGAACGCTTTAAGGAATTCGTGTTGAATGTATGGGCATTTTGTGAGAAAGTTCCTAATACCTCTACTGGAAGGAATGTTGTATTTCAGCTGACGAAATCAGCTTCTTCTACTGGCGCAAACTTTAGGGCAGCTTTTCGCGCTCGTTCTGATAAAGAATACTTGGCAAAATTAGGAATAGCCGAAGAAGAAGGGGACGAAACCTGTTATTGGTTGGATTTGGCGCGTTTTTACAAAAAATGGGAGCCTATCCATAAGGAGGCAAATCAACTTTATCAAGAAGCTGATCAGTTGACTGCGATTATTGTTTCTATGATGAAACGCAAAAAAGAATCCTTAAAATAATGCTTTTCTCAAAGTGGGAAGTCGAAATTAATGGGGCACGTGTATTTTGTATAGCTAGAGGGCTGATAAATGCCACTAGCGGATAAAAAATACTTCCGATTTCCGCTTTCCCACTTCCGACTTTGAAATATCTACCGCTTGCTCAACCTATTCCGTAAACATCCCCAAATCCCCTCCTACGGCACCCTCGCCCTGGACCTCCATTCCCACCTCCTCCCCGGGATTGATGACGGAGCAAAAGATGTGGGCCATAGCTTGGCACTGATTCGGCGCTTGCAAGGGATGGGGTTTACACGGTTATTTACCACACCACATATCATGGCAGATATGTACCCGAATACGCCGGAAATCATCCGCGAAAAGCTAACAGAAGTACGCGCGGCGATGAAGGAAGTTGGCCTAAATATACCCATTGGTGCAGCAGCAGAATATTTGATGGATGAAGCATTTGGGGAAAAAATAAAAACAGGTTCCTTGCTTACTTTGCCGGGAAATCGGGTACTCGTAGAAATGTCATTCGTTTCAGCACCACCAAACTTGGGGCAGCATATTTTTCAGCTGCAAACCAAGGGCTATAAAGTGCTATTGGCACACCCTGAACGGTATCTCTTTTTTCGGGATAATTTTAAAAAATACAAAGAGTTGAAAGACCGAGGTGTCGAATTTCAACTTAACCTTTTATCGCTGGTGGGCTACTACGGAAAACCAACCCAGGATAATGCCAAGGCACTGCTAAAAGCAGGGATGATCGACTATCTCGGCTCCGACCTCCACCATGAGCGCCACGCCGATAACCTCGAACGCCTACTCGCTGATCGCAAACTGAACCGCTTATTGGGGAAATACCTGCCGGGGATGAAAAATGCAGAAATCTAGTTTTTTGAACCACATAGGCACAAGCTCCCTCCTCGGTCCTCCCTCACGGAGGGAGGAAGGCATGATAGGGGCGTCGTTTCGTCTTGGGATTCCTGTTTTAGCATGGTGTTTTTTTTGAACCATATAAGTACATAAAAGGGATTATAAGGGCTTGAAATTTTAAATTACACCCTTACACCCTTACACCCTTACACCCTTACACCCTTACACCCTTACACTAACCCCCAAACCATCCAACCCCCAAACCATCTAACGACTAAGTCTTTCGCCCTCATCGGGGCCGCAGGCTACGTAGCTCCTCGCCATTTGGAGGCCATTCATGCTACAGGGAACGAGCTGCTAGCAGCTTACGATAAGAGTGACTCGGTAGGGGTGATGGATCGTTATTTCCCTAAGGCCGATTTCTTTGTGGAATTCGAACGCTTTGATCGGCATCTCGATAAATTAAAGCGAAAAGGAACACCGATAGATTACGTCAGCGTTTGTTCTCCGAACTACTTGCACGATGCGCACATCCGCTTTGCCTTACGGCAGGGAGCCGATGCCATTTGCGAAAAGCCATTGGTGTTGAATCCCTGGAATGTAGATGCCCTACAGGAAATCTGCCGCGAGACAGGAAAAGAGGTCTACAATATATTGCAGTTGAGGCTGCACCCCAGCGTGATTGCGCTGAAAGAACGCGTGCAAAAAGCCCCCAAGGGCCATAAATTTGATATCGATCTGACTTACCTAACCTCTCGCGGTCACTGGTACTACACCAGTTGGAAGGGCGATGAGGAAAAATCGGGTGGTATCGCTACCAATATCGGGGTCCACTTCTTCGATATGCTGCAATGGATTTTTGGAGATATCCAGGAGAGTAAAGTGCATATACACACCCACGATCGTGCAGCAGGGTTCCTGGAGTTGGAGCAAGCCCGCGTACGCTGGTTTCTCAGTATAAACTATGATACTATCCCAGCAGCGGTTCAAGCTGCCGGCGCCCGAACTTATCGTTCTTTAACCATAGAAGGGGAGGAGTTTGAGTTTAGTGGCGGTTTTGAGGCTTTGCATACCCGTAGTTATGAAGCGATTCTGGCTGGCGAGGGTTTCCCGTTAGATGCAGCTCGTCCGGCCATTGAGGCGGTACACGCTATCCGCCATCAGCAACCATTGGGCTTGCAGGGCGATTATCACCCGCTGGCGAAGTTGCCGTTGGTGAAGCATCCGTTTGCGCGATAACCTATTACTTTCATTAACAATTAGATCGAATTGAAAAAGGTATTAATTACCGGTGCTGCCGGGTTTTTAGGCTCTCACCTCTGTGATCGCTTCCTTTTGGAAGGCTTCCATGTGATAGGTATGGNCAATCTGTTGACTGGAAATATTGCCAATATTGAACATCTGTTTCCTAATCCTCATTTTGAGTTTTATCACCATGATGTTAGTAAGTTTGTCCATGTACCGGGTAATTTGGATTACATCCTGCACTTCGCTTCGCCTGCTAGTCCGATCGACTATTTGAAGATGCCGATCCAGACGCTAAAAGTAGGGTCATTAGGAACACATAACCTGTTAGGCTTGGCCAAGGCCAAGAAAGCGCGCATGCTCATTGCCTCTACTTCTGAAGTATATGGTGATCCATTGATTCACCCCCAGCCAGAATCCTACTGGGGGAACGTCAACCCGATTGGACCACGGGGCGTTTATGATGAAGCTAAGCGGTTTCAGGAGGCCATTACCATGGCTTATCATACCTACCACGGCTTGGAGACCCGCATCGTCCGTATTTTTAATACCTACGGGCCCCGAATGCGTGTAGATGATGGTCGAGCATTACCCGCGTTTTTCTCCCAAGCTATTCGGGGAGAAGGACTTACCGTTTTTGGCGATGGATCTCAGACGCGTTCCTTTTGTTACGTAGATGATCTGGTCGAAGGTATTTATCGTTTATTGATGAGTGACTGCGCTGAGCCAGTGAACATCGGTAATGATGCCGAAACGACCATTTTGGAATTTGCGAAAGAAGTACTTCGGTTGGTGGACAACCCCAAAGCGCATATTGTCTACCGCCCACTGCCTCAGGATGACCCAAAAATACGCCAGCCGGACCTGTCGAAAGCAAGATCCATATTAAATTGGGCACCTACGGTAGATCGAGCAGAAGGAATTCGTAAGACCTATGAATATTTTAAGAAAGTAGTTTCAACTACGTAAAAAAATAAGTTGGCTTGAAAATTCTAATTACTGGAACCGCCGGCTTTATCGGCTCTCACTTAGCGAACCGCCTGATCGCCGATGGCCACCAGATTGTAGGCCTTGATATCATCAACGATTACTACGATGTAAACGTGAAGTACGGTAGGTTGGAACGTGCGGGAATTCCAAAGAATGCGATTAAGGTAGGAGAACTTGTACAAAATACAACCCACCCCAATTACCGCTTCATCCAATTGGATTTGGTAGACCGTGCTGGGATGGACAAGCTTTTTGCTACCGAGCAATTCGATGCCGTCGTGAACCTAGCTGCCCAGGCAGGGGTTCGTTACAGTTTAATCAACCCACAAGCCTATATCGATAGCAATATTATTGGCTTTACCAATATCCTGGAATGCTGCCGCCACAATGGTGTCAAGCATCTGGCTTATGCCTCTAGCTCCAGCGTATATGGCCTGAACGAGAAGATGCCGCTGTCGACTAGCGATAATGTGGATCACCCTATCTCGCTATATGCTGCCAGCAAGAAAAGCAACGAGCTGATGGCCCACACCTACAGCCATTTGTTTGGATTGGCGACTACTGGCTTACGTTTCTTTACCGTCTACGGCCCCTGGGGGCGCCCGGATATGGCCCTCTTCCTCTTCACCGACGCTATGCTGAAGGGGGAGCCCATTAAGGTGTTCAACCACGGCAAAATGGTCCGTGATTTTACCTATATCGACGATATTGTGGAGGGTATCGTGCGAGTTATCCAGCATCCACCACAAGGCAATCAAGAGTGGACGGGCGCAAAACCGGACCCCTCTACCTCGAAAGCCCCTTACAAAGTCTACAACATCGGCAATAATGACCCGGTGACGTTGATGGACTTTATTTCCGCTATCGAAGAGGAGTTGGGTATTGAGGCCAAAAAGATAATGATGGATCTGCAACCGGGAGATGTCCCCGCCACCTACGCTGATGTTCATGATTTAATGGATGATTTGGGCTATAAGCCAGAAACGCCGATTAAAGATGGGATTAAGGCGTTTATTGATTGGTATAAGATGTTTTACAAGGTGTAAAAGTGTAAGCGTTGTTTTGATTTTCCCTAGTAGCGAGCTTGTTCAAAATTAGGTGACTCGCGCAGCGCCGTCAAAGCCTACCTGGTAGCAGACAGTCCCGCAGAAATTTTTAAACGAGTTATCAGGTAGATACGTTTGAAATGGTTTTAGTCAAACACACATTAATAAACAGCCGCAACCATCCAACGATCGAACCCTCGAACCATGAACAATCCAACCAAATCAAAAGTCAGAAGTATTTGATAACCCAACATTTACACCTTTACACCATCCAACCAACGAACCATCCAACGAGCTAACCCAGCTTATGAAAAAACTCTTCTATCTCCTCCTACTCCCTTTGCTCTTGGCTTCTTGTGTTACGCACGAAGAACTACTGAATTTCAACCAGGGAGAAGCCTTTTCGGCAACCCCCGTAGATATTACGAATTTGCCGCAATTGCAGATCCAGCCGGATGACCTGCTATCTATTCGTGTAAAAGCCCTGGAGCTTTCGGCGGTAGAGCCGTTTAATGTAGATCCGCCGGGAATGACCAACCTCAATGCAGGTAGTGGAATGCGCCCTTTGATCGGCTATTTGGTGACCAGAGAAGGAACCATCGATTTTCCAATGTTGGGTACGATTGATGTAATTGGGTTGACCACGGATGAGCTGCGCGATACCTTAAAGGAAAAATTGGTGCCTTTTCTGAACGACCCGGTCGTGATGGTACGGTTCCTGAATTTTAGAATCACAGTACTAGGAGAAGTTGGTAACCCTAATACTTTTTTTGTAGCTAATGAACGGATGACCATCCTTGATGCCCTCGGGCAAGCAGGGGACATTACCTCCTACGGCAATCGAACCAATGTACTGGTGATCCGCGAACAAAATGGGCAACGGCAGACCGCTCGCTTAAACCTCCAGGATAGGAATATCTTTGCTTCGCCGTTTTTCTACCTTCAACAGAACGATGTGGTCTATGTAGAACCCTTGAAAGTAAAGACGGCCTCTATTCGGGATCAATCGCAGCGTTTATTACCGTGGTTGTCGGCGATAACTTCCCTGACGACCTTGGCGCTCACTTTAAGCCGATTGTAACTAATTGGCGTTTTACCTATTTGTATAAGTAACCCACGAACAAAAAAATTGGACACCTCTCAACATTCTCCTAACCCTAACCCTGCTTCGCAAGAACTAGACCCCATCGACGTAAAAGAACTCGTCATGAGTATTTTACGCAACTGGTACTGGATCGCCCTGTGTGTCATTCTGGCATTTTTTTTGGCCCGTTTGAACTTGCGTTACAGTATTCCAATTTATCGGGCCTCAGGGACTATTCTGATCAAAGATAAAGAGGGAGGCGGCGATATTGGAGGGCTCTCCGAAGAAGCTGTACTCCAGGAAATAGGGATACTAAAGCCGGGTAATAACATCAACAATGAAATTCAAATCCTGAAATCCAGCAGCCTCATGCAGGAGGTGATGGATAAACTGAATTTAGAAATAAGATATTCAGGGATTGGGAGAATCAAAGACACGGAATATTACGGGCAAACGTCGCCTGTTTTAGTAGATTCGATAGCTTGGCAAGATGGGAAAAGAGGCATTCAACTAGAAGTACAGTTGCTGGACGATCACTCCTATACTTTGTTTGATGGGGAAGGAGTGGCAACTATCCATAATTTTGCCGAACCCTTGCTGGTGAAAAAGGATACATTATGGCTGAGTCACAATGCAAGTGAGATAAATAGCAGTGGTATCATCAATATTCGAATTGGTGGCAGTCCTGGGAAGTACCTGTTGAAGCTAGAGGTGAAAACGATTGGAGATTACTCGAGTGTCTTGCGGATTCAAATGGAAGATCCAGTACCGGAAAGAGCTTCTGACATCATCAATACCCTCATTGAAGTGTATAATCAGGCGGCTATTGACGATAAAAACCAGGTAGCGAAAAAGACGCTTGATTTTATTGACGAAAGACTACGCTTGCTTACTTCCGAACTAAGTATAGTGGAAGGAGGTTTGGAGACCTACAAAGAACGTAACAGTATTCCTGGGGAAGCGATTACGGCGGTGGATTTTATTTTGAGTGAAATTAGCCAGTACGACAACGAACTGACGCGCCAGGAAATAAAACTGGAATTGCTAAACTCGGTAGAGAAGATGTTTACCGCCAACCCGGATAGTTACGATCTGATTCCTGCGAACATTGTTCTGGAAGATGCGGGAGGCCTGGACGAGCAAATCACAGTTTATAATAATTTACTTCTCACCCGAGAGCGCTTGCAACGCTCTGCCGCCTCGGAGAACCCCCAGTTATTGAGTTTGAATCAGGAGCTGGGCGAGATGCGCAATAACATCACGCAAAGTGTACAGGCTTTGCGACAAAACCTGCAATTGTCCATTCGGGAAACGCAGAGCAAGCTAAACGAATTGCAAAAGCGGATCAACCAAATTCCTCGACAAGAGCGAGAGTTACTGGAGATTAAGCGCCAGCAAAATATCAAAGAAGCGCTCTACCTGTTTTTACTACAAAAAAAGGAAGAGACGGCCTTATCCGCAGCCATCACCGTACCCAATGCGCGGGTGATTGATCCAGCCATCACGAGTCCTGCTCCAATAGAGCNTAAGCCTCTGCAAATTTATGCGATATTCCTCATGCTCGGGTTTAGCTTGCCAGTAGGCATCATCTTTATCAGGGAATTGCTGGACAATAAGATTTACAGCGAGAGCGACATCAATAAATATACGACGGTGCCGGTTTTAGGTACGATAGCGCAAAATAAAGACGGCGATCGCCTGGTGGTAAAGGCGAATAGTCGTACGGCTATTGCGGAGATGTTTCGTTTACTGAGGACCAATTTGACTTATTTGTCTACGGGAGAAGCAAAGCAATGTATTTTAATTACTTCAGGGGTAAGCGGTGATGGGAAAACCTTTATTGCGGTCAATCTGAGCTTAAGCTTGGCCTTTACCAATAAGCGTGTCGTAGTAGTTGGGATGGATTTACGCAAGCCTAAATTATCGGAATATCTGACCTCGAACTTGGACCATGAAAGCCTTGGGGTTACCAATTTTTTGATCGGGGAATCTCCTATTGAAGAGATTATCCAATCTTCTTATGTACATGATAACTTGTTTATCATCCCCAGTGGCCCAATACCTCCTAATCCGGCAGAGTTACTGAGTAGCCCCAAAACGAAAGAATTGTTTGTCTATCTCAAGGAGCATTTCGATTATATCATTGTTGATACGGNCCCTATCGGCTTGGTCGCGGATGCTTTTTTATTGGCTCCTTATACCGATATTTCTATTTTTGCGGTTCGCTACGCAAAAACAGAACGGGAAATGCTGATCGGGCTAGATGGAATGAGAACAGCAGGTAAGTTGAAGAAGCCGGCCATTGTCTTGAATGGGGTAAAGGAGGGCAAAGGGAATGGATACGGTTATGGATACGGTTATGGAAATGGGTATGGCTACTATGAAGAGGATAAAAGCCGTAAGTGGTTTAGTCGTTGACCATTTCACTTGATTACTTCATCATAATGCTTTGTAGGTCAGTTTCTATTATGCCCTATCTTATTTCTATCATTACTTTGATGTTTGTCGACTGCTTAAAAGCCAATGAAAAGACTTCTTAAAAACTTCTTGCCGCACTTAGCGTACTTCTATCACCATCTGAGGTATAGAATGTCTGTGCTGCTAATCACCAGTATTTTCGTCGGTCTTCTGGATGGCTTGGGACTAACTATGTTTCTCCCCTTGCTAGAGCTTATCGCCGATCCGAATGCTCAGGCATCCTCAGAAAAATTAGGAAACTTAGCTTTTTTATTAGATGGACTAAGAACACTTGGTTTAAACCTCAACTTGAATGTAGTCTTACTCACCATGCTAGTTTTTTTTATTTTTAAAGGGATAGCTACCTTTTTTGAGCGCTACATGAGGGTCGTGTACCAGCAATTCTTTATTGCCAAAATTCGATTAGATAATATCCAGGCATTATCTAACTACAGTTATAATGCCTTTGTGCATGCTGATGCCGGAGCTATTCAAAATACCATGAGTGGTGAAGTGGAACGCGTTATGCAGGCATTCCGAACCTACAGCACTATGCTACAGCAACTAGTAATGATTCTCACCTATGCGGCATTGGCTTTTCTGGCTAGCCCTGAGTTTGCTGTTCTAATTGTTATTGGTGGCGTGTTTTCTAACTTTTTATTTAGTGCGTTATATCGGAAAACAAAAATACTTTCAAGCGAACTGGTGAAGCGTAATCATACTTTTCAGGGCTATATCATTCAAGCAGTGGCTTTCTTTAAATACCTTAAAGCTACGGCAGCCATGCAGGGTTATTCGGAATTTCTTAGACTTAAAGTCTTAGATATTGAAGCGACCAACCGTAAAATGGGTGTATTGAATAGTATCATGATGGGGTTAAGAGAACCCCTGATGATTGGGATAGTGGTGAGTGTTATCTTAATTCAAGTTAATGTTCTGGGAGGAGGCTTGAGTACTATTATTTTGAGTTTGCTTTTTTTCTACAGAGGTTTAACATCTTTGACTGCATTGCAAACTTCCTATAATCAGTTTTTGGGGTATTCGGGTTCTTTAGATAATATGAGTTCTTTTTTTAATGAGCTTGTAGCCCATGCTAACACACCAGGAAGGCAACCTTTTACGGCTTTTGAACATAGCTTGGAATTAAAAAACATTGGTTTTTCGTATCAGAAAAATAGACCTATACTTCAAGCGATCAATTTAACCATTGAGAAGAATGAATCGGTAGCTTTTGTAGGAGAAAGTGGATCGGGGAAAACGACTTTATTGAATATCATTACCGGACTTATTCGCCCTGAATCAGGGGTGTACCTCATAGACGGTCTACCGGTCAACGATTTAGATATCCAATCCCTGCAAAAGCACATCGGGTACATTACCCAAGACCCAGTCATCTTTGATGATACCTTCTTTAACAATGTCACCTTTTGGGCCGAACACAATAAAACCAATTTAGGACGCTTTGAAGACGCCTTGAGAAAAGCCCATGTTTTAGCGTTTGTGCATGGACTCGAGCATCAGGAAAATACGCGTTTAGGCAATAATGGAATTAGTCTAAGCGGAGGGCAAAAACAACGAATCTCAATTGCAAGGGAGTTGTACAAGCAAGTAGATTTTCTATTCATGGATGAGGCAACCTCTGCTTTAGACTCTGAGACAGAAAAAGCTATTCAAGAAAATATTGATGAATTAAAAGGGCAATACACCATGCTCATTATTGCCCACCGATTATCTACAATCAAGAATGTCGACCGGGTAGTCGTGATGAAGGAAGGTCAAATTGAAAACATAGGGAGTTACGAAGAACTGTTGGAGAAATCCCATGTGTTCAAGCGAATGGTCGAATTACAAGAATTATAGAATAATTATTTAAAGCCAGAGCATGGAGCCTCCTCAATATTTCTTTGAAAACCTAGGATTACCTAATCAAGAACTTGGGGTTGTTGATCATCAAGTAACCGTAAGAAAATAGTAATGCTTAAACTGATAGGTAGATTAAACGAATTATTCAAAGAAGATAAAACCCAATTCCATGAGTCTCTAGCTAATGAAGTCAGAGCGTCACGTTTTCTCGTACTAGGCGCAGCCGGCTCCATAGGCCAAGCAGTAACCAAAGAAATCTTCAAGCGGAACCCCAAGAAGCTGCATGTGGTTGATGTCTCCGAGAATAATCTGGTAGAATTGGTGCGTGATATACGCAGTTCTTTTGGCTATATAGATGGCGAATTCAAAACCTTTGCCTTAGATATTGGCTCTTGGCAATATAATGCTTTTTTTGAGCAGGATGGTCAATACGATTATGTGTTGAACTTATCAGCACTGAAACATGTACGCAGCGAGAAAGATCCTTACACCCTAATGCGGATGATTGAGGTGAATATTTTCAATACCGAAAAAACCATCCAACAGAGTATAGGAAAAGGGGTGAAAAAATACTTCTGTGTTTCTACCGATAAAGCCGCCAATCCTGTAAATATGATGGGGGGCTCTAAGCGTATCATGGAAATGTTTTTGATGCGGCAAAGTCAGTTTATCAACATTTCAACAGCACGTTTTGCCAATGTTGCCTTTTCGGATGGTTCTCTTTTGCACGGATTCAATCAGCGCATCTTAAAAAGACAGCCTATTGTGGCTCCTAATGATGTGAAACGGTATTTTGTTACGCCCCAAGAGTCGGGGGAGTTGTGTTTGATGTCAACTATTTTTGGGGAGAATAGAGATATTTTCTTCCCGAAACTCAGTCAAGAACTGCACTTAATCACCTTTGCAGAGATTGCGCGGAAATATGTGCAGTCAAGAGGATACGAAGTGTACGAATGCGCCTCCGAAGAGGAGGCGAGGACATTGGTGAAAACCTTACCCGAACAAGGGAAATGGCCCTGTTTGTTTGAGGCATCCGACACCACGGGAGAGAAAGACTTTGAAGAGTTTTACACCGATAAAGAAACCTTGGATTTGGAACGCTTTAATAGTTTGGGCGTCATTAAAAATGACCTGGATTTACAAGAAGAGAAGCTGAAGCATTTTGAAGCAACCATCGCCACAATGAAGAAAGAGGGGACTTGGTCAAAAGAAGCCCTTGTACATCTTTTTCACGAGATGATTCCCAACTTCGGTCATGAAGAAAAAGGGAAGTACTTGGATAGCAAAATGTAATGGAACCAAAAGAGATTATACAAACTATACGGACAATTCATGAAATGGAGGAAGGCTTTATCCCCTTGCATGAGCCACGTTTTTGGGGTAAAGAAAAAGCGTACCTCAACGCCACTATCGATAGCACTTTTGTGTCTTCGGTAGGTCAGTACGTTGATCAGGTGGAAGAGATGCTTGCCAAGATGACGCAGACCCGTAAATGTGCTGCCGTGGTGAATGGCACTTCGGCGTTGCAAGTAGCTTTGCGTGTGGCTGGCGTAAATGTAGGCGAGGAAGTCTTAACACAAGCACTCACCTTTGTAGCGACAGCCAATGCTATTGCCTATAATGGCGCGCATCCTGTGTTTCTGGATGTAGATATTGATACAATGGGGCTGTCGGCAACTGCACTGGAAACTTGGTTGATAGCAAACGCGGAGAAACGCGAAACGGGGGCATTCAATAAGCAAACCAATCGCAGAATAGCAGCTTGTCTGCCCATGCACACCTTCGGTTTTATGTGTCGTATGGATAAAATCATGGAAGTATGCGATGCCTGGAATATTCCAGTCGTTGAGGATGCAGCCGAGGCTTTGGGTAGCCAATACCGAGGTCAATGTGCTGGAAGCTGGGGCATGATGGGGGCTTTTTCCTTCAATGGGAATAAAATCATTACCTCTGGTGGTGGTGGTGCAGTCGTTTCGTCAGATCCACAGTGGGCGGAACGGGTAAAATACCTGACCACTACGGCTAAAAAACCGCATACCTATGAGTATATCCATGAGGAAATGGGCTATAACTTTAGGATGCCTAATCTAAATGCAGCATTGCTTGTCGCACAACTCGAACAGTTAGATACCTTCATTACCTCGAAAAAAAATCTTTTTGAAGCCTATCGAACTAAGTTAGACTCAGTAGTTGATATACCTGAAGGTACCGAATGGAATCATTGGCTCATAAGCTTGGAGTTGGAGAATAAAGAGGAACGCGATGCGGTTTTGGCAGCAACTAATGAAGAGGGGGTGATGACCCGTCCAATATGGCAATTGATGTACCGCTTGCCGATGTACGGCCATTGCCAACGTGATGATCAAAAAAATGCTGAGTTTTTGGAAGAACGGATCATTAATATACCCAGCAGTGCAAGAAGATAAGCAATCGGCCATATTGTTGGGATATTCTGGGCACGCTTTGGTTGTGACCGAAGCGGCGTTACTCAACAGTATCATCTTGATTGGCTATGCAGATTACAAACCACCTGCTTTAAACCCCTATCAATTGTCATATCTGGGCGATGAAACCGAAAGCGACTTTGAGTACTGGCATTTGTATGAGCACTACATTCTCGGAGTGGGTTCAAATGTTATTCGAGCGAAGATTGCGGAGCGGGTAAAAGCACATGGTGGAACCTGTTTGACAATTATCCATCCCGATGCTTCATTGGCGAAACTTATCAAAATAGGAGCGGGAACATTTATAGCCAGAAATGTAGCGGTAAATCCTCTGGCTGAAATTGGTCAAAATGTTATCCTGAATACATCTTGTAGCATAGATCACGAATGCCACATAGCCGATAATGTGCATATCGCTCCAGGAGCGGTATTGGCGGGAAATGTAAAAGTAGGTAAAGGGGCATTTATTGGAGCAAACGCCGTCATTCGTGAGGGAATTAGTATTGGCAAAGAAGCAGTAATTGGCGCTGGCAGTGTAGTTGTAAAAGATGTGCCGCCCAAAAAGATCGTGGCCGGCAATCCTTCAAAAAGAATAAAATGATGGATAGTACGCTTATCATAGCTGAAGCTGGTGTGAATCACAATGGTAGTATGGAAATGGCTAAAAAACTGGTAGATGCCGCAGCCGAAGCAAAAGTAGATTTGGTAAAGTTTCAAACCTTTAAGGCTGATAAACTGGTCACGAAAACAGCTAAAAAAGCAACCTACCAACAACAGAACTTAGCTTCAGACGATGATTCGCAATACAATATGCTCAAATCATTAGAGCTCAGTGAAAATGACCATTTGGAGTTAATCGCCTATGCCCAGTCAAAGGGGGTTAAGTTTTTTTCAACCGCTTTTGATGTGGAGGGTTTGGATTATCTAAACGACTTGGGATTTGAACAATTTAAGATTCCTAGCGGTGAGATCACCAATTATCCCTATCTATTAAAATTAGCACAGTTTGGCAAGCCTGTCATTCTTTCTACCGGGATGGCAAATATGACGGAAATTAAGGATGCGCTTAAGATACTAACTTCAGAATCATTGCGGTTGGAAGACATCACCGTGCTACATTGTAATACCGAGTATCCAACTCCTTTTGAGGACGTGAACCTAACAGCCATGTTGAGTATCGCCAAGGAATGCAACGTTAAAGTGGGTTACTCTGATCATACCTTGGGTATTGAAGTACCCATGGCGGCTGTCGCTTTAGGGGCCACCGTGATAGAAAAGCACTTTACCCTAGACCGGAATTTGCCTGGTCCAGATCACAAGGCTTCCCTTGAACCCAATGAGTTGAAAGCTATGGTAAAGGCCATTCGCAATATTGAAAAAGCCATTGCTGGCGATGGCATCAAAAAGGCCAGCCCTAGTGAATTAAAAAACAAGGCCATTGCGCGAAAATCTATACACCTTGCCAATCCTGTGAATGTAGGTCAGCAAATCAGAGAGGCAGATTTAATTGCCCTGCGTCCTGGAGATGGTATTTCCCCCATGGAATGGAGGGAGATTATTGGTAAAAAGGCAACACGTGATATGGATCAATATCATCAGCTTTCAAGGGAAGACCTAGCATGACCGTTGGTGTACTTACCAGTTCACGAGCCGACTATGGTATCTATCGGCCTCTGCTTAAAAAATTAAGTGCTGATCTTAGGTTCGACTTAAGCATCATCGTCTTTGGGATGCACCTTCTTGAAAGACACGGTAAAACAATTACTGAAATAGAAAGAGATGGCTTTGGTACTATTTTACAAGTAACCGGCATGCCAAATGGTGATTCCCGGTTGGACATCGTAAGAGGCTATGGCGAGGTCGTTAAAAACTTCGGTGATTTCTGGAACGAGCATCAATTTGACTGCGTACTTGCGCTGGGTGATCGATGGGAGATGTCGGCAGCAGTTCAGGCAGCAATACCCTTCGAAATAAAATTAGCGCATATCCACGGAGGTGAAACAACGCTAGGTGCTACTGATAATATTTACCGACATCAAATAACCCTTGCTTCAACCTTGCATTTTACGGCGGCGAAAGTTTTCTCTCAACGAGTAAGTGCTCTTATAGAGTCAGATGCTCATGTTTACACGGTAGGCTCCATTAGCTTAGAAGGGTTAACAGATATACAGCTTCCTGATTGGAAGGAGGTGAAGCAGCAGTTCGATATTCCCTTTGAAGCGTTTATTTTAGTCACTTTCCATCCTGAGTCTGTGAATGCAGAGGCTAACAAGGATTTAGCTCAAATAACCTATGATGCGCTTTCTGCCATAGCAAAAAAATATGCACTGCTGATTACAAAAGCAAATGCAGATGTGATGGGCACTCTGTTTAACGAAAAGCTGGAAGCTTTAGAAAAAGAAAACCCCAATCGGGTAAGACTGATTGCTTCTTTGGGTAAACTGAACTATTTCTCTTCGATGCGTCAGTGTGAATTTTTACTGGGCAATACTTCAAGTGGAATTATTGAAGCAGCCTCATTTAATAAATGGGTCATCAATGTTGGAGATCGGCAAAAAGGACGATTGCAAAGCGGTAATGTAATAGACGTGCCTTTCAATGCGGCTAGTATAATTGAATCAGTCGCTAATTTGAGTGAGGCTGAAGCTTACATGGGAGAGAATAAATATGTTTCTAAAAAGACCATCGATAAAATTATAGACGGACTATTNAACCTATGAGAAACTATAAAGAGCATTTAATTATCCGGGGTTCCAGCTTAAAGCAAGCACTGTCTCAGCTTAATGAATTGGCAAAAGATGCGATTCTGTTCGTGGTTGATGAGGAGAATAAATTGCTGGGTAGCCTTACCGATGGTGATGTGCGAAGGGGGTTGCTGAAAGGCTATTCCTCTGAGGATTTGGTAGACGTCTTTGTTCAAGAAGCTCCCAAGTACGTATCCAAATCAAATTATTCACTGCACGAAATCATCGTTTTGCGCGAGAATAATTTCAAAGTAATACCTGTTGTGGATACATCAATGCGGGTAGTGAATGTGATAAACTTTCGCTTTCAAAAATCGTACCTACCCATGGATGCTTTGGTGATGGCTGGGGGGAGAGGCTCGCGCCTTCGCCCTATGACTGATAAGGTTCCTAAACCGTTACTAAAAGTAGGAGACAAGGCCATTATTGATCACAATATTGACCGTCTCAAAAGCTATGGTGTAGACGACTTTCATATTTCTGTACGGTATTTAGGGGAACAATTGGAAGAGCACTGTACCAAAACCAATACCAACGGTGTTAAACTCCATTTTATTTGGGAAGATGAACCCCTAGGTACCATTGGAGCGGCTAGTAAGGTAGATCGTTTTCACCATGATTGTGTATTGGTTACCAACTCCGATATCCTCACCACCTTAGATTATGAAGACTTCTTCTTAGACTTTTTAGAGAAGGAGGCGGATATGGCTGTAGCCACCATTCCTTACCAAGTAAATATCCCCTATGCTGTTATGGAAACAACCAATAATCACGTGGTTTCCTTCAAAGAAAAGCCTACCTATATCTATTACAGCAATGGCGGCATTTATATCATTAAGAAAGAAGTGCTCTCTAAAATCCCTAAGGATACGTTCTTCAATGCTACGGATCTCATGGAGCAAGTGATTCAGGAAGGTGGAAAATTGGTCTCCTATCCTATTCGGCAATACTGGTTGGATATCGGTAAGCCAGAAGATTTTGAAAAAGCACAAAATGACATTAAGCACTTGAATTTATGAAACCCCTTGTCATCATACCCGCAAGAGGAGGATCAAAAGGATTACCGGGCAAAAACATCAAACAGTTAAATGATAAACCCTTAATCCACTACACCATTGAAGCCGCAAGAGCGGTATTTCCAGATGATCGTATTTGTGTAAGTACCGATGATAATAACATTAAGGTTTGTGCCGAAGAAACAGGGCTTTTAGTTCCTTTTATACGGCCGGCGGACTTAGCAAGTGATACCGCAGGTAGCCAAGAAGTATTACTACATGCTATTGATTATTACACTAAAAAGGGCTTAGATTTTGATGTAGTAGTACTGCTGCAAGTAACTTCACCATTGCGGAGTGCCGAACATATTAAAGAGGCAATGCATCTTTATTCCGCTGATTTGGATATGGTAGTTTCTGTGAAAAAGACCGATGCAAATCCCTACTACGCATTAAAAGAAGAAAATGAGCAGGGGTTTTTACAACCTAGTAAACAAGGTTCTTTTACGAGACGTCAAGATTGTCCGGAGGTATATGAGCTAAATGGGGCTATTTATTTCATTAATCGGCAATCCTTGCAAGAAAAGGGCCTTGCAGGCTTTGGAAAGATTAAAAAATATCTAATGGACAAGAAAAGCAGTGTGGATATTGACGATATCATTGATTTTCAACTGGCAGAGTTACTCTTAAAAGAATAAAATGCAGAAAAGTATAGCAATTATAGGAGCGGGCGAACTAGGAAGTCGGCATTTACAAGGAGTCCTAAAGAGCGAATTATCGTTTGATGTATTTGTGGTCGAGCCTAGTTCAGAGGCTAGTAAGTTAGCCGAGTCTAGGGCAGATGAAATAAGCCACAGCCATAAGGTTATATTTTGCACGAGCATTATTCAGTTGCCTCAGACCCTAGATTTAGTCATTATTGCGACTAATTCTAATGTGCGTTTTACAGTACTTAAGCAGCTCTTAACGCAAGTCAAAGTGCAAGATTTAGTTTTAGAAAAAGTACTCTTTCAGATAGAAAAAGAATACTATGAGGCGTTAATTTTGATTGAAGAATATGAAGTTAGGTGCTATGTAAACCATCCGCGCAGAATGCAAACTTTCTACCAGAGGTTAAGAGAAGAATTAGATAATTGGCCACTTAATAAGGTGTTTTTTTCTGCTTATGGAGTCAATTGGGGTTTGGGGTGTAATGGACTCCATCTTTCTGATTTAATGTGTTACCTCTTAGACGATCAAATCAAAGCTTATAACTCTGAGTATTTAGATCCTCAAATTATTGCAAGTAAGCGCAAAGGGTATGTTGAATTTACAGGGACACTGACGGGAATAACAGCACAAGGACTACGATTTCATATTCATAGTATGATGCCAAAAGATAGTGAAGTCTTACCCATTAGTATAACAATTGATACACCAACTAGAAGAATATTTATTCAGGAAGGTACTACAACGACCATTACTACTCATACAGCTAGCAATGGTTTTAAACCCCAATTTGCCGAGGATGTTATGCTCTTTCAGAGTGATTTGAGTAAAATGCTAGTTGAAAATGCTTTATTGGAAAAGCCCATAGACTTACCAACCTACCAAGAGTCCATGCCTAATCATATAGCATTTACCAATGCATTGAGAACATTTTACAATACATTAAACAATACTAAGGAAGAAAGATGTCTAATAACATAAATGATCAAGAAGTTTGGATTGTAGGTGCGGGGCCCATGGCAGTAGATCATGCCAAGGTACTGCTTCATCTAGGCATTAAACCTCAGGTAATTGGGCGTGGTGAGCAATCAGCTCAGTACTTTGAGAAGGAAACTAAGCTTAGTGTTATTAGAGGCGGCATTGATACTTTTTTGTTAGACACTAAACCACAGAATAATACCTTTATTATTATTGCTGTAGGAACAGAAGCCTTAATGCCAATGCTCCTAAAGTTTAAAAATTTAAGTTTTAATCGAATTTTGATTGAAAAACCGGCAGCAATAAGCATCAATGAATTATTAGCCCACAAACAAGACTTAGAGTACATACAAGATAAAGTTTTTGTGGCTTACAATAGGCGATTTTATCCCTCAGTGCAAAAAGCCATAGAGCTAATAAAAGAGGATGGTGGTTTACAAAGCATGCATTTTGAATTTACAGAATGGTCGCACAAAATAGCACCGCTACAAAAAGCACCGGGCGTAAAAGAGAATTGGTTCTTTGCCAATTCTACTCATGTTGTTGATTTAGCTTTTTTTATAGCAGGTCAACCAAAAGATTGGCGTGCTTTTTCAAAAAAAGGCACACTTGATTGGCATGATAAGTCATTTTTTTCAGGCGCTGGAATTACGGATAAAGGAGTGGTTTTTTCTTACCACTCTAACTGGGAGAGTGCAGGAAGATGGGGGGTCGAGTTAATGACAGAGAAAAGAAAGATTCTTTTAAAACCCTTGGAAGAGGTTCAAATAATAAAACGAGGAACAATTAGCACATCACAGATAAATGATGACAGTATAAATACTCATGGACTAAAACCTGGTCTCTTAGAACAAGGGAAGGCCTTTATAGACACTGCTATAGAAGATCGTCGACTTATTAGCCTCAATCTGCATCTTAAAATTGTTAACACAGTATACAATCCAATCACGGCATAAAGTATGTTGTTTATACATTGATAATGTTTTTTGTGAAAGAAAAATAATGGACAAAGCAATAACTACTACTTGAAAATAAGATAGAGTTTTGATAATCTAGGATACATTTAGGAATGGTTAAAATTTTAGTTCTCACAGATAGTGTGTCTTTGCCGAGGAAATATAAGGAAGGCTCTGTGTCTTTTGAAAAGACCTATACGTATAGATTGCAGGAGATGTATAGGGGGGCAGCTGTTTTCTTTTTTTTTCAAATGGGAGGAGCAACTATTACAGATTTGTACAAGCAGATAAACTATTGTAAGGCCTTTCAACCAGATATATTACTGTTGCAAGTTGGAATAGTTGATTGTGCTCCAAGAGCTTTTTCAAGACTTGAAATGCGATTAATTCGAAAATGGCGACTTTTGAGATTTACGAAATTTCTTACTGGCTTTTTAAGAAGATATCGTGGAATATGCTACACGAGTAAATTAAATTTTGAATCTCATATAGGCAAGTTTTCTACCGCTCTTGATGTGAAACAATTTTATAGTATTTCGATAATACCTGCTAGTGATGAATATGAAAGAATATTACCCAATATTTCTAAGAATATTTATGAGTATAACGATATTTTAAAGAATAGAACAGAATTTATTGATATCAGTGAAGTATTATTGGCAGGTGGAGTGATTGAAGATCATCACCATATCAATGAAATAGGTCATCAGATAATATTCAATATGGTTTCTGATAGATTAAAGGAGTGGATTAATTAAGTAATTTAAAAAAAATGAAATATATATTTACAATACACTCCCCTATTACTTATTTTTGCGCGGCTAACGTTGTGTTAACTGAAAAGTTGCAAAAGGAAAATGTTGTTTTCCTATACACAAGTTTTATTCCACCAGACGATTTAGGTCTTCCAGTGCCTTCGTTTTATACACTGCATAAAAGTGTATTCAAGAAATTGATGACTTTTAATCTTGTAAAAGCGTATGATAAATATGTAAATGAAATTACCAACGGTAACCGATTCCAAGCCTATATTGATTTAGCCCATTATTATCAAAAAATTTTAATAACACATAGTAATTGTACTGCTTTTCATTTTATTGAAGAGGGAATGTCAAGCTATATTCCTCCTCAGACATTAAGCGACCTTACCAGAATAGAATCATCAACGAGCTTTAGGTTTAAGGGGGATAAAGAAAAGCTAAGAGCTATTTTAAGAATTTTACGTGGTTATAATTTAAGGCTATTAGCGCTGCCATATTTTGCAAATTCTTTTACCTTTCTGAATGATTCAAAATACTATGGTTTTTCACCAGCGGTCTACCCTGGTGTCTTAACAGAGAATAAGGTAATTATAGAAGCTCAAACCATTCATTTATCAAAGAAAAAAATCACAAGTGAGATTGAGCTGTCAAATGCTATATTACTTATTGAAGAGTCCTACTTTAAGGTTTATAAAATCGATGAAAAAGACTTGGATTATTGCATGAATCAATCCATGTCGATATTAAAAAATAAAATAGCTAGCAGATCAGTTTATGTCAAATTAAGGCCAGGGCAGAAGGAGCATAATTCAATTTGGATAAGATATTTAATTAAGAATCAACTGACTTACAAGGTTTTATCGGGTGATCTTATTTTAGAGGAATTATTAATTGATTCAAAAGGTTGTAATGTCGTAGGAACAGTATCAGCATTATTGTTCTATTCTTCAATCTTTGGGCATAATGCTTTTTCTAATTATATGTTGATTCCTCAGAAGCCTAAAGCTGTTTTTGATTATCTAGATTTCTACTGGGAGAGGGTGACAAATCTTTCTAAGTTGAGTGATAAAATATTTAATTAAATGAAAAATAAATTAGTTCTAGCTAGGAATTATCTAATCTATTTTGTTTACTCAATAAAAGCCCGCTTTAGAGTAACAGAACTCCCAAATAATGGAGATTCCTCTTTTGTAGTATCTATCGCGAGCTATCCCAAAAGAGACCCCTTGTTGCCCGCGGTATTTGAAGCACTCTCCAGGCAAACGAAAAAGCCCAAGAAATGGATTCTTGTTTTGTCAGCAGAAGATTATCCACAAGGTTTGCCAAAACATCTTGTCAAACTTGAAAGCTTAGGTGTTGAGATTTTGTGGGTTCGCAATAATCCTTATGCGGTAAAGAAGTTAGTTCCTGTTATTGAGAAATATCCTGACTTGGGAGTTGTCACATTTGATGATGATTTAATTTATGGAAATAGAGTAATTGAAAAACTGGTAAGTGCTTCAAGGGAACATCGAGATACAATTATAGGCCATGCAGGTAAGGAGCTAATACGAAAAGGTACTGTATTAAATGCGATGTTCAGATCCCCTCATGCTGCAAATCCAAAAACACCAAGTATACAAGTCTACTTCTTGGGTGGTTCAGGAACATTTTATCCAGCAAATTCTTTAGACGAAAAAGTTACAAATATTGATGCAATACATAGAATAGTGCCTGGTAGAGGGTCTGACATGTGGTTTTGGGCAGCTGCGGTAGCAAAGGGAACTAGACAATATTGTCTAAATAGTAATAGAGATATGTCACTATATTTTGCAATTCCTGAAAACTCAGCAACTAAGCCATTAGATTTACCTGGAACGCAGGTAATGGAAGAGCGCTTTCAAATGACGGTGGATTACTTTGGAATAAGAAAAAAATTATTAAGTGAATTACCAGAGCAATCTAAGAAATAATGGCGCAGCACTTAAAAAATAAAATTGTATATCAGTTCTTGTTGTCCTTTATTTCGCCGGTATTAGCAATTTATATTGCTATCAAAAGTGTGAATGAAAAGTTTATTGTATTTTCAGGAACCTTTCTGATGGGCCTAGTTGGGAGTAATTTTATTTATTTGCCTGGAACAGATGGCTACGCTCATTTAACAAAAGGGTATGTGTTTTATCTAGATATGTCTTTTAGCCAGTTTATACAAGATTCAATAAAATTACTGTTATTTCAACCTGTTGAAACGAGTAGTGATATATACAAGCATTTGTTATCTTATCTGGCTTCCAGTATTTTTGGTGTCCCTGAATTACTTCATTTGTTTGCTGGTTTAATACTTGGGTATTTCTTTACTAAATCAGTATTACTTGTACTTGAAAATAAGCCGAAGCAAAAAAGTTCAATTTTGTTACTCGCATTCATCACGTTATTCCTAATTGTCAGGAGTGTCTCTGCGCTAAACTCAATAAGAATGTGGTCCGCAATGTGGGTGTTCTTTTATGGTGCATATGCTTATATTAAAAGAGGAAAGGTGAAATATCTATGGGTTGTAGTTCTTGCTGCTTTTATACACTTTTCCTATTTGTTATATTCTATCCCTTTATTCATGGCATTTGTTTTGAAAAGACGAAAGCTTCTCATTTCGACTCTTTTTGTTCTTTCTTTTTTCGTGAACGTAAATTATGAACAAGCCAAGAGTATTGTTCAATTGACTGGGCTATATGAGCAAAAAGCCAAGAGTACCGTTATCAGTGAAAAGACGATTGACGAAAGAGCAGCTGAAGGGGCAATATCTCTAGAGAAGACTAACTTTTATAAAAGGTTGGGGCCAGTGATGTATTCAAGTTTTAGCTTGGTATTGTTGTCTTTTGTATTGTTATTTGTTTATCTAAAGAAGTTAAATAATGTTCACTTAGATTTTTTAATAGCTGGAGGACTTTTATTATTTGCATTGTCAAATATCAGTGCTAGTTTTAGTCCTTCTGTTTCAGGAAGAGGAGTTACCATAGCCGGTACATTCTTAACTGCCGCTGCCATTCAATTGTTATTCTTAAAGAGGGAGCTTGTGTTTACAAGAATTACTAATAGCATAATTAATTTTTCTTTTTCTGTTTTTTTGATTTCATCTATACCAAATTTGTTATTTAATATCTCATATGCGATGAATTCGGTTTCTGTTTTTTTCATTGGACTGCCAGCAATATCATGGGTAATGGGCGATCAGGATTCATCTGTTAGAGACTTTATTGCATTTTTTATTTATTAATTAGATCTTGTACATAAGAACTTTGTATGTATGTACGATTTGTTATAGTAAGTTCTCTGTGCATAAACTCGAATAATCTTACTTAAATATTTTTACGATTTTATATTTAGCGTATCGTAGAACTTAAGTCTAGATGTATATGGGTGTTTAGGGTTTTGTTCTGTTAGGAATTATGTTTTTAGTTGTGATGAAGTTTCGGGGTTAGGGTTAGTCTCGAGATAGTTTTGATCAGTAATTTATATATTATGAATATTTGCTTAGTTATCAATATGCCATTTGATCCAAGCCGGGGTGGTGTACAAAACAGTACTTATAAGCTTGTTGAAATGTTTGAGAATGCTGGTCATAAAGCAATTGTATTGTCTTTTACAGTAGGTAAGTCTGCGAATATTGATGGTGTAGAGGTTAGGTACGTTGGTGAAAAGATAGCTTCTTCAAAGCTACTTGTTCAAATATTTAATCAGTTTAATCCTGATGTGTGTATTAATCAAATGGGGTATCAGATAGGACTTACCAAACTGCTTCGACGAATGGGCTCATCCAAGATGAAGCTAATTTCTCATATCCACATTAACCCACTCAACTTTGTTCAAAATTCGTCGGAATTTATCAACTCATTTTTGAGTAATAAACACCTCTCCTTTATTCCAGTATCTTTAGTTAGTCCTCTTATCTTGGGGTATCATCGGATTAAACAGTATTGTAGCTACAGGATAACACTCCATTATGTGGATGCCTTGATTTTTTTGAGCCCTTCGTTTATTCAAGAACTCCTGTTTTTTGGGATTGACATTCATAAATACCAAGGTAAAATCTATGGTTTTCCCAATCCATTCCAAATCGATAAACCGTCGCCGAGCTTTTCTAGAAAGGAAAACTGTATCCTTTTTGTAGGTCGGTTGAATGTATTGCAAAAACGGACAGATTTACTAATGGAAATCTGGAATGGATTACACGATCAACTACCAGATTGGAAATTTTGGGTTGTTGGCGACGGTCCTGAGATGAATAATATGAAATTTTTTTGCGAAGAAAATTATCTCGACAGGGTGAAGTTTTTTGGATTCGATAACCCTGTACCCTATTATAAGAAAGCCAAAATATTACATTTTACTTCTGCTTATGAAGGATTTGGAAATGTACTGGTGGAAGCACAACGTGATGGTGTGATACCTATACTATTTGATTCTTATTCAGCGGCTAAAGATATTGTACAACATGGACGGAATGGAATACTCATAAAGCCCTTCGATACGGAAGCCTTTGTTAACCATACCATCAGATTGACCGCTAACCAACAAGTGTTAAGCCGATTGTCTATTCAAGCACAAAATGATGTTCACCAGTTTAGTTATAAAAATATTTTTAAGAAATGGGACAAGCTTTTTTATGAAATTGGCTGTTCTGGATAAGGGTTGAACTTTTTAAGATATTAACTGGAATGCAGATGGTTTACACTAAGGGTTGAAATGTTTTTAATGTGTATTCCTAGTCAGTAGTGTCCGGTTATAAGTCAAAGATATTCAATTGGTTATGACTTCCGGGGTTCTGGTTTTTGGATTCAATTTTCATAATCAACTGATTTACAGGCGTTTTGTCAAAAGCAGAAACGCTCATTATTTGTAAAATTTCGTTCAAAGAGTGTAGACTTTTCAGCCTATACTTCAGAATAGCGACCAGCACAAAGGTGCAGACCGCGATCCAGATTTGGGTTTTGACAGCGTTGGGGCTTTCTCCCCAGAACTTCTTGATGCGCAAGTGCTGCTTGATCCACTTGAA
>NZ_KB903541.1 GCF_000379805.1 Lewinella cohaerens DSM 23179
GATGACACAGATGATGAGCAAACTGAAATACAGAGACATAACCAAACCACTAACCTTCAAAAGGTTAGTGCTATGCCCCCAAGAAATCCGAGGAATCCAAAAATCCGTGTAAATCCGTGATTCCGACAATGATGGATTACACAGTTGTCTGAATCACGGATTATACGGATTACGAGATTACACAGATTACACGATGACACAGATGATGAGCAAACTAAAATACAGAGACATAACCAAACCACTAACCTTCAAAAGGTTAGTGTTATGCCCCAAAAAAATCCGAGGAATCCAAAAATCCGTGCAAATCCGTGATTCCGACAATTTTGCAAATCCTAATACAGACAACAACAAACCCTACCACCCCTAAATCCTGAAAATCATGCCACAGACAAAAGAAAAAAAACGCACCCCCCAATTACGATTCAAAGAGTTTGAGGGGGATTATTCTCAAAGAATCCTCAAAGATTTCACAAAAATAAATCAAGGATTACAAATTCCAATTTCAGAAAGATATGGTGAGCAAGTTAAAGGAAGTTATTTTTATATAACAAATGAGTTTTTAAGAAAAGGTTCTAAGAAAAGTTATTTCATCAAGAATCCAAGTGATTCGGTAATTTGTTCCGAAGAGGATATATTGATGACTAGAACAGGCAATACGGGACAGGTTGTTACTGGAGTGCATGGGGCTTTTCATAATAACTTCTTCAAGATAAAATTTGATGACTCTTGTGAGAAATGGTATTTGTATTATTTTTTGACTTCATATACAACCCAGCACAAAATCCTAACCCTCGCGGGAACATCAACAATACCAGATTTAAACCATGGTGATTTTTACAAACTAAAAATTACCATGCCTAAATTCCCCGAACAACAAAAAATAGCCGCCTTCCTATCCGCAGTAGATAAAAAAATACAGCAGCTCACCAAAAAGGCCGCATTACTGGAACAATACAAAAAAGGAGTGATGCAACAACTCTTTTCCGGGGAATTGCGCTTTAAAAATGAAAATGGGGAGGCGTATCCGGATTGGGAGGAGAAGCGGCTGGGGGAGGTTTTAACTATTGGTAGTGGTAAAGATTATAAACATCTTAAAGTAGGAGATATTCCCGTTTATGGTACTGGTGGATATATGACGTCTGTAGACGAGTACCTATTCGATGGTGAAAGTGTTGGGATTGGAAGGAAAGGAACTATTGATAAACCTGTGTTTTTAAGTGGAAAATTTTGGACTGTGGATACGCTTTTCTATACACATTCATTCAAAAGAGTTTTTCCTTTTTTTATCTATTTAATATTTCAAACTATAAACTGGAAACTATTTAATGAAGCGTCAGGAGTTCCAAGTTTATCTAAATCAACTATTGAAAAAATTAAAATTAACGTCCCTTCCCTCCCCGAACAACAAAAAATAGCCACCTTCCTCTCCAGCATCGACACCAAGATAGAGCGTGTCAATCAGCAGATCAGCCAAAGCCAAACCTTTAAAAAAGGGCTGTTGCAGCAGCTATTTGTGTGAGTGAGATGCGCGTATTTTTATTAAAAAGACTCAAAATACGCGTGTTTTTATTGCGTTGCACCTGTTTTTCTTGTAAGTTGCGCGTAGAATTATTATAAAGACATGAATACCGCTCATTTTTCTCAATCTGCGCCCGTTTTTTTTGGGAGAACCCTTCCAGAGGAAGGGCATGTAGTCGGATATGCTTCCATTATTAGTAAGCTCGAATTTCGAATTCCGATTCCTGATCAAATCTCGATGGTCTGTAGTCGAAATAAAAAGTATAAAACGGATCAATGGAGCGTGTTTTCAGATAAATACTTGCCGGAAGACCACTTAGGGAAAACGGAAATAGAGGCATTGTATAGCCAATTAGTATTTTCGCTGAAATACGAAGGTGTAAACCTTCTGGTGTTTAGCCAATTGGCAAAGCATTATGATGAGCAAGAATTAACGGACTTGGTAAGTATTGAGCCTGAGGGGCAGTATTCACGAAGAATATGGTTTTTAGTAGAATGGATTTTAGGCAAAGCGCTTTTAGGCAAAAAGAAGCTCACGAGGAGAAGTTACATTCCAGTCATTGACGAAAAGCTTCAATACGCTGTCGAGGGTAAAAAGTCAAGCCGCCATTTGGTAATCAATAACTTACCCGGCACGAGCGATTTTTGTCCACTCATCAAAAAAACGCAAAAATTAGAAAAATACATCCACGACAATTATGCTGAGCAAAAAGAATCCTACTTAAAAGGATTGCGGAAAGACATATTACAGCGGGCGTCTGCATTTCTCTTGTTGAAAGATTCTAAGGCTTCCTTTACGATTGAAGGAGAAAACCCAAAAAATAAACGTGCCGCGCGATGGGGCCAGGCAATAGGGCAAGCGGGTTCTAAAGTTTTGTCGAAAGAAGAATTGGTGCGTTTACAGCAAACGGTGATCGAAAATGACCGATTTGTTGAGATGGGGTTTCGTAAAAAAGGAGGCTTTGTTGGCGAGCATGATCGGTCATCAGGAGAACCTTTACCCGACCATATATCCGCAAAATGGGAAGACCTGGATCAATTGGTTAGCGGCTTACTGGCCACCAATGATAAGCTGCTGAATAGTAAGCTTGATGCAGTCCTAATGGCTACAATGATTGCTTTTGGTTTTGTGTTTATACACCCATTTGAAGATGGGAATGGGCGAATACATCGGTACTTAATCCATCATGTACTCGCTAAAAAGAAATTTTCACAACAAGGAATGATATTCCCGGTGTCTTCATCAATTCTGGATCACCTGGACGATTACCGTGATGTTTTGGAGGCTTATTCACATCCATTATTAGATTTTATTGAATGGGAAGAGACGCCCGACCATAATGTTAAAGTATTAAATGATACCTTAGACTATTATAGATTTTTTGATGCAACAAGACAAGCGGAATTCTTGTATGATTGTGTACAGGACACTATTGAAACTATTATCCCGAACGAAATAATCTACCTGACAAACTACGATGAGTTTAAAAGGTATTTAGATGATGAATTTGAAATGCCAGATAAAATGGTAGCACTATTGCTACGTTTTCTGGATCAAAATGAAGGTAAACTTTCAAAACGTGCACGTGAAAAAGAATTTGTGTTACTTAGTGACCAAGAAATAGTTGAGATAGAACAAAATTATAAATCCATTTTTTTGTAAAAAATGAGCCACCAACCAGAAGCCCTTCTCGAACACCACCTCATCCAACAACTCATTGGCCTGGGCTACGCAGCGGTAAAAGTACGTGATGGTGATGCGCTGGTAGCTAATTTAAAGGCCCAGCTGGAAGCGTTCAATAAAACCACTTATTCCGACAAAGCCTTTGATGCCATCCTCAACCATCTGGCAAAAGGCAATGTGTTTGAGAAAGCCAAAACGCTGCGAGACCGCTTCAGCTTTACCCGCGAAGATGGCGAAGTGGTGTACGTCCGTTTTTACGATTCAGAAAACTGGAAGAACAACCGCTACCAGGTCACCAGCCAAGTGCAGCAAACGGGTGCTTATTTGAATCGGTATGACGTTACCTTGTTGGTCAATGGCTTGCCACTGGTGCAGATAGAGCTGAAACGGCGAGGCCTGGAAATAAAAGAAGCTTTTAATCAGATCAACCGCTACCAGCGGCATTCTTTTTGGAGCAATCATGGCTTGTTTCAGTACGTGCAATTGTTTGTGATTAGCAATGGCGTCAATACCAAGTACCTGGCCAATAACAAGCTGCAATCCGTTAAGCAAACCTTCTATTGGGCAGATCGCCACAACAAAAATATTAGAGACCTTACCCCCTTTGCCGCCGCCTTTTTGAACCCCGACCATCTGGGCAAAATGATCGCGCAGTATGTGGTGATGAACGAAGCGCACAAAATCATGATGATCTTGCGCCCTTACCAATACTATGCCGCAGAGGCCATCATCCAGCAAGTAGCCACCTCCGATGACAATGGCTATATATGGCACACCACCGGCTCGGGCAAAACCCTGACCTCGTTTAAGGCCAGCCAGGTGCTCATGGATTTACCCGGCGTGCATAAAGTCGTCTTTGTGGTCGACCGCAAAGACCTGGATTACCAAACGATGAAGGAGTTTAATGCCTTCAAAGAAGACAGCGTAGATGTAACGGATAATACGCGTTCGTTGGTCAAACAATTGACCGATGATACCAAGCTGGTATTGACGACCATCCAGAAATTAAACAATGCGATCTCTAAAGCGCATTATGAAAATCGCCTGACGCACTTGCAGGACAAGAAGATGGTTTTCATTTTTGATGAGTGCCACCGCAGTCAGTTTGGCGAAACGCATGGCCGCATTACCGAGTTTTTTGGCAGCAGCCAGCTCTTTGGGTTTACCGGCACGCCCATATTTGCAGACAATGCCTCCAAGAACGATTTAGGAAAACGCACCACCAAAGACCTGTTTGGTGACTGCCTGCATAAATATGTCATTACGGATGCCATCAGAGATGAGAACGTCCTCAAATTTGGGATAGAATACGTAGGCAAGTACAAAAACAAGCGCAATACTTTTATTGATATAGAAGTGGAAGCCATTGACAAAAAAGAAGTTTTTGATTCCCCCAAAAGGTTGGAGAAAATCGTCGATTATATCATTGCCTACCACGACCAGAAGACGTTTAACAAAAATTATTCGGCCCTGTTTGCGGTAAGCAGCATCAGCAATGTGATCAAGTATTACGAGCTGTTTCAAAAAAAGAAGGAAGAAGGAAAGCATGATTTACGCATCGCTACCATCTTTACTTACGGCACCAACGAAGACGATGAGGACGCGCAAGACTATCTGCCCAGCGAAGAACTCCCCATGGCCGCCGAAGCAAAAGTAAGCTACCTCTCCAGCCATACCCGCGATAAACTGGAAGGCTTTATTGGTGATTACAACGCCATGTACAACACCAGCTTCTCGACCAAAGACGCCAAGCAATTTGAGAATTACTTCAAAGACATCAGCAAGCGCCTGAAGGAACGGGAAAAGGAGGTTTTTAATGATCAGAAAGACCGATTAGGCTTTGTAAAGGATCGCTTAGACATTGTGTTGGTGGTAAATATGCTACTCACTGGTTTTGATGCCAAAAAGGTAAACACCTTATATGTAGACAAGAATTTGAAGCAGCACGGTCTGATACAAGCCTTTTCGCGTACCAACAGGATACTGGGAGAGCAAAAATCACAGGGGAATATCCTGTCGTTTAGAAACCTCAAAAAGGCAACCGATGATGCGATCACTTTATTTTCAAATAAAGCCGCCATCGAAACGGTNCTGATGCCACCCTACGAGGATATTGCCAAAAAGGTGGACGAGGCGCTTAAAGACCTGAGAGTCATCGCACCGACCTACCAAAGTGTCGATGATTTCCCGAGTGAGGAAGAAGATGCACTGTTTGTACAAGCCTTTAGGAGGCTGATGCGTGGTATGAATGTATTGCAGTCCTACGCCGATTTTGATTGGGAAGATGTTGCCATTGAGGAACAGGAATACGAGGATTACAAGAGCAAATATTTGGACCTTTATGATCGCATCAAACAAGACCGGGCCAAACAGAAGACCTCCATCCTTGATGACATTGATTTTGAACTGGAGCTGATCCACCGCGACGTCATCAATGTCGCCTACATCCTCAAATTATTGGCCAAGCTTAAAGAAGCCAAGTCTACGGAAGCTCAGGCACAGAAAAAAGCCATCATGGATTTACTGGGCGGCGATGTGATGCTGCGAAGTAAGCGAGAATTGATTGAAAAATTCATAGAAGAGAATTTGCCTCACATTGATGATGTGGATGCCATCGACGATGCCTTTGAGCAGTATTGGCAAGATGAAAAAGTATTGGCATTAGGCAAGCTTTGTGAAGAGGAAAACCTGGATCACGCACAGTTTAAAGCACTCATAGATGCGTATATTTTCAGTGGCCAGGAACCCATCAGAGATGACGTATTTAAGTGTCTGGATAACCGACCAAGCATCCTAAAAGCACGAGAGATAGGGCAGCGAATTCTGGAAAAGATGAGGGCATTTGTTGAAGTGTTTGTTCACGGGATGGCGGCTTAGCGACGCTTTCGGCATTTTGCCGAAGCTCCAGCCGAGAATTAGAAGTAAGCACCTTACTTTTGCGTCGCTTTACATCAGCTGACAAAACCATTCCGAATGAAATATCTTGTTGCCCTCTCCCTCCTTTTCTCGTCTATTGTGAGTTTTTCACAAAGCAGAATTCTTGTTGATGGACTGTTCGATGAATGGGAGGAACATCCGGTGGTATACGCCGATGCTACAGGTGATGGAGGTTTTCTGGGAATCGATTTTCTACAATTGAAAATTCATAATGACGATGAATTCCTCTTTTTCTTATTAGAAATCGGTGCTGAAATCAACCTTCAAGATTTGAACAACATTACTGTTTATCTTGATACAGATGATAATACGAGCACAGGGTTTTCTATCAGTGGAATTGGTGCTGATCTGGTTTATAATTTTGGCAACCGTGGTGGTATTTTTTATCAGTCGGGGAGTGTATTTGAAGTTGCTCACATCGACATCGGTTTGGTGACTGCCCCTACGGTTACGTCTGACCGGTTTGAGATGGCCATCAACAAGAATGTCACCATTTCAGGAAGCCCCGTATTTCAAAGCGATAACTTGAAAATCGTTTTCAAAGACGATATTCCAAACGGAGATGTACTACCTGCTGTGAATGAAGAAGTGGCGTATACTTTTTCAACAACAGACTTAGCGCCACTTCCAGCTTATTCTATCCAAAAGCCCCAGGAAGCTGACCTTAGAATAATCTCTTACAACGCCTTGTCTGATGGTCTTTTTGACCAAAGTAGGATTCCTGCCTTTACCCGGATATTTCAGGCGACCCAACCAGATATTATCGGATTCCAGGAAATCTATGATTACTCCTCGGCACAAGTCGCGAATCAAATGGAATCAATACTGCCTTCCGCTGCGGGCCAGCAATGGTATCATGCCAAGGAAGGGCCGGATTGCCATGCAATAAGCAGGTATCCCATACTGGCAAGTGCCCTGATTCCCGGTTACAACCAAAATGCAGGTAACGGCGCCTTTTTGATAGATCTACCAGGGGTAGCGGCAGATTTGCTCTTGATTGTTGCGCATCCACCATGCTGTACAAACGATTCCGGGAGACAGATCGAAGTAGACCTGATGATGGCGTTTTTGAGAGAGGCCAAGGCCGGTAATGGGCCAATTCCGATAGCAGCAGATGCGCCGATTATTATCCTCGGAGACATGAACTTTGTGGGCGACAACCGCCAGTTAGAGACATTGCTATCCGGAGACATTGCCGATGAGTCTTCTTACGGGCCAGACTTCACCCCAGATTGGGATGGTAATGACCTGTTGGATAGCCATCCTTATACAACGGGCGTACCTTTTTCTTATACCTGGTATCGAGCAGGAAGTAGCTTTAGTCCTGGGCGATTAGATTACATCATTTACAGTGGTTCAAATCTAATGCTCCAAAATAATTATGCTTTATTCACGCCGGGTTTGTCACAAGACAGCCTCGATGCGTTTAATCTCTTCTCGGATGATGCCGTGATAGCTTCTGATCACCTTCCGGTCGTTTCCGACTTTGCGTTTAAAAACGTAACTGCTCAGCAAGACCTGCTTCCCCAACAGCATCTTGAAATTCTGAATGTCTACCCAAATCCTGCTTATGGATGGACAGAAGTTTCTTTTACTACCCAGCAAAAGGACCTCGTTATTATTCAATTAGTTAGCCAAGAGGGTAAGGAAACAACTGTTTTACGTCAAGAAGTTATAAACTCGGGGGAGCATCAATTCCAACTTGATACCTCCAACCTTCCTTTAGGGGCATATTTTTTGCAGATACAAACTGCTGAGTTTACGGATGTTGAAAAAATTATTCTTTTTTGATAGGTAGCTTTTATCATATTTAGGGAGCCTCCCTTCGGGCGCTACGTTGCGTAGCTCGCTATTCGCTCGGCCCCCAGCGAGGGCTGGGGTCTGCACCCTGCGGAGGCACTACTTCACATCGCTAGGCCAACTGTGTCTCGTGTTTTAGCGTTACCTTGTAAGGAACAGCCCGAAAATAAAACGGATAACCATGCCTCATTCACATCCCATTTTACTTTTTGATGGTGTTTGTAACCTCTGCAATGGCTTTGTACAGTTTATGCTGACGCGCGACCCGGAGGGTATCTTCCAGTTTGCGAGTCTACAATCGGAGGAGGGGCGTGCTTTATTGGTAGCGCATAACCTTGATCCGGAGGGGATGGATACGGTCGTGCTGATTGAAAACGGGCAGGCTTATACCCATTCAGACGTTCCGCTGCGGGTAGCTCCCCGCTTGGCAGGTTTTTGGGGCTGGGTGAGCATTTTCAAGTATGTGCCCCGCAGCTGGCGCGATGCCATCTATCGCTGGGTAGCAGCCAATCGCTACCGCTGGTTTGGCAAACAGGATAGCTGCATGATGCCCCGTCCAGAATGGAAAGAGCGGTTTCTATAGGTCAAATTCACGAATTTGACAGTGTAGCCCAGGTCAAATTCACGAATTTGCCTGCATGATGCCCCGCCCCGTACAGGTCAAATTCACGAATTTGACCGTTGATGATGTATGCTCAACCTACCGAAACCCCCGCCTTCTTCATTTGTCCAAGAATATCGTTGTAAAGAATAGGTGTTTTGAGGGCCAAGAGTTTTTCTTCTTGTCCGTTGGTGACGACCGATATACGGAAATAAGCGCTGAATAAAAAGCTGTCATATTGCGCTGCCTTGAGGTGTTCGATCTCAGCGAAAGCAATGGTTTTGGCGTGCTCGTCAAGGATGTCATCGGCATTGCGGCGATGGTTATCTTTCGTGATGGTGATCAACTGTCGGTCAAAATCAAAGGTGACTTCTTTACTCCACTTGAGCGGATGGTCTTTGAGTACCACATAACTATAGTAGCCGACGATCGCTAATGCAGAAAGAAACTGGATCATAAAAAAGACCGTGGACGTATTTAAGAAGTTGGTGACAACTATAAACCAGTATCCACCAATCCAATAGCTGAGGAGTTTGGTAATCATCCTGACCCACAGGCCGCCGGTATCAGAAGAGGCAGTAATTGTTTTCATTGTGCTAATCTACGAATTATGTGCTTTCTTGAACCACCAAAGACACCTAAGGCAAATTTATGAATTTGTCTTTAACGAAACCTACTAAGTAGAATAGCAATAGCTGCGCAG
Organism: Lewinella cohaerens DSM 23179; assembly: GCF_000379805.1. Classification (GTDB taxonomy): domain Bacteria; phylum Bacteroidota; class Bacteroidia; order Chitinophagales; family Saprospiraceae; genus Lewinella; species Lewinella cohaerens. The sequence continues at coordinate 9,244 of NZ_KB903541.1, forward strand.
GCCGTGAGGCCGGAGCCCGGCGGACGGAGGAGCAGGACAAAGGGTGGCAGCGGTATGCAATGCGCAGCACTGCATGAGAGCGAACAACCTGGTGCCGTAGTGCCGTTTGCAAGGCAACGGCACTACCGGCATGGCCCCAAGATTTAAAGCTTTGACAGGGCTTTTCCTTTTCAAAAACCAAAACCGAATCACCCTTGAGTGAACCTTATGCCCAATACCGTATTTTTATAATCAAACATCTTCTAGTATGAAACGCAGATCCTTCCTTCAATCTTCGGCCCTACTGGCTGGAGCTACCCTGATGCCACAACAAGCATGGCTTCGTAACTTCTTACTACCACCAGCTGGTAACCTGACGACGATTCGGCGTAATATCAGCTTTTACACGGAGCGCGGTGGAACCATCGTGACCCTACTGACCCCCGAACACAGCGTGGTGGTAGACACCCAGTTTCCAGATCAAGCGGGCAACTTACTGGCCCTGATGAAGGAAACCAATGCCAAGCCGCTGGACTTGCTTGTGAACACCCACCACCACGGCGATCATACCGCCGGGAATATTGCCTTTAAAGGAATGGTGAACACCCACGTAGCTCATGCCAACTCGCTGGCCAATCAGGAGCGCGTAGCTAAAGAACGCGATCAACTGGCGGAAACCTTGCTGCCAGGCACTACCTACACCGATAAATGGTCGCAGCGGGTAGGTGATGAAACGGTGAGCCTCCATTATTTTGGCCCCGGCCATACGGATGGCGACTCGATGGTGCATTTTGAAGAAGCCAATGTGGTACATACCGGTGACCTGATGTTTAATCGCCGCTTCCCTTATGTCGATAAAACTGCCGGCGCGGACATCGGCAACTGGATTGAAGTACTGCGGCAGGCTCGTCGCACCTTCGATAGAGACACCTTCTACGTATTTGGCCACAGCGGTGAGGGTTACCCCGTAACAGGCACTTCGGCAGACTTGAAAGCGATGGCACACTTTCTGAAAATGTCATTGCGCTATGTGAAGAAAGCCAAACGCCGAGGCGATACCCTGGAGCAATTGTTGGAAAAGACAACCATGATACCCGGTGCACCGGAATACAAAGGCAGCGGGGTAGAGCGGGTGCTGAAGGCGGCTTGGGAGGAGATTTAAACGGTGTAAAAGTTGGGTAGGTGTAAGGGTGTAAAAGTTAGGTTTTCTCAATTTGAGGAGACTGTTTAAACGCCGTATTGCTCAAAAAAACACGTCAGGGATTTGTCAGCTAAAAGGTCTACCCAACTCTTACACTTTTACACCCTTACACTTTTACACCCTTCCACCTACTTCGCCACCAGCGGAAACAAACTCACCGAAAGCTGAAAAGCATCTCGCCAGGCAAGGGCAGTATTGGACAAGACGATGATGACGGCTTTATTTTCGGGAAAGAGCATCATTTGTGCAGCAGCGCCGGTTTGTTCGCCACTATGGCCGATAACAGGGCCTACCATTGGGTTGTCGCCATAGAGGAAGAGCCCCATGCCGTAGGGATTGTTTCGGCCACGGTCAACATCGGGGTAGGTTTGCATCAGGGCGAGGGAGCTGTCTTGGAGCAAGGTGCCGTTGAGGAGTGCTTGGCCAAACTTTAGCATATCATTTGGATTGGAATAAATGCCGCCGCCAGGAACGCGATTGCTGAGGTTATTGGCATCGGCATTTTTGATTTTCCCCTTTCTATTACGGTAAAAGAAGGCCGATTTATTCTGATATTCCTGCTCAAATATATCTATACCACTTTGGGTCATGCCTGCTTTGTCGAAAATATTTAACTGGATATAATCATTGAAAGACTGGCCACTGGCCACTTCAATAACTCGCCCCAATAGCACATAGCCATAGGTGGAGTACTGGTATTGGGTGCCGGGCTCGAAAAGTAACTCCCTATCTTGAAAGATCGTAATCGCCTCGGCGAGGGTAGCATATTCCTGTGTGGTTTCGGCTTCTTTGCCGGATAGGTAACCGCCGATGCCGGCAGTATGGTGGAGAAGCTGGCGGGCCGTTATTTTCTGTGCTGCAAAAGCAGGGTAATCAGGAAGGTAATGCGCAATTGGGAGATCGAGATCAAGCAGGCCTTTTTCCTGTAATTGTAAAGCCGCAACTGCGGTGAAGGTTTTGGAAATAGAAGCGATACGTTGGCGGGTATCAATATTGCAAGGTGTCTGCCGGTCTTCGCTGCAATAGCCGGCTGCCCCAAGCCAGGTAACCTCATCACCAACGGCAACTCCTGCGTTGATGCCGGCGAATTGTTGAGCTGCGATAGCATTGGCAAGGAGCTCGTCGGCAGTAGGAGCGTCTTGGGCGAAAAGGCTGTAGATAGCAAGAAAAAGAAAGAGGGAAGTGGTGGTGAATTTCATCGGGGAGTATTGATTTGGTGATTTTTGTTTCACACAAAACTATTGCGTAGGATGCTGGAAATCAAGCGAATTAGGAGCGTTTGTGGTGAATTGCCCCCTGTTAGGGACGAAATTGAAGCCGATCGAGCAAGTCTTTTTTATAAGCTTGGGTTACAGGAATTTCTAGCTGGGTTAAAACCGCCGTTGAGGTTCCTTTCCACTCCAGAAAATGATGTGGATTGATCAAATGAGAGCGATGTACCCGCAAAAGCAAAGGCACTTCTTCTTGCATTTTGGTGAGGGTGCTGCGCAGTAACTTTTTTCGTAGGGAACCCTCTTCGAGGTAATAGACGGTGACATAGTTGTTGGCAGCCGAGAGGGCGATGAGCTGATCGGGACGAAGCCGCAAAATGTCTAACTTATTGGTGCCACTAAGTTGTATCCAATCCGATTTGGTGAGAATAGTAGGTGGTATCGGTGCGGAGGATGCTACTGATTTTCGTGCGGCAAACCTGCGGGAAAGGACCAGTAAGGGTAACAAAATAATGAGTGTAGGGATATATATTTCTAATACAAAACGAGGGAAGCCGTAATCACCATTAACCCAATCTGTGATGTAATAGCGATAGGATGTTGGTAGGCAAATAATGGAAAAAAGCAGGATGATGGTTATCTCCAATAATCCATTCCAGTACCCTAATTGTCGATACAGCCCATTTTGAACGGGGATACAAACCAGGTAAGAGAAAACCGTAACGAATCCGTAGCCAATCATGAGCTGTATCCTGATTTTTAAGCTGAGCTCTACCGCATCAAAAGGGCCGATAATGGCCAGAAAGAGATAAAGCCAGGCACCCAGCAGGATCGCAATGAGGAAGTGATGGCGGTAGTTGGTGGACGGGGGGAGAGGAAGAATACTCACTTTTTAAGTGTGTTCACTTTTTAGATAATCCATGTAAGCATCAATTTTACCCATAAGAAAATAGGGTAAATTCATGAGGTAATACTGCTTACCATCAGGAGTGGTATAAGACTCAATAGAAACCTTGTTTTTTAAAAACCTTACTGCGTAAGGGTGGGGGGCACGCTGGATGAATTGATGAAGCGATTTTAATCGACCTTCAGGCCCTGATTTGACTTCTACAGGGATGATATGCTGACGATGGACATAAATTAAATCTACCTCTGCATTGGCATTGCTGTTTTCGCGAACCCAAAAATGAGGAGTGTAATTTTCATAGGGGTAAAGGTTATACAACTCTTGGGTAAGAAGATGATGAATAATTCGGCCCCTATAAAGTTGATGTAAATCCTCGATCCCTATCAACGCTTGTTGAATGCCTAAGATATGATTGAGTAGACCTGTGTCTAAAATTTGTAACCGAGGGCGTTTTTTGAAATCACTGGCAATCGGTAGTTGAGTTTGGGTAATGGGATAAATGAGATGCAATACCCTTGCTAGGTTGAGGGTGCGCAATGCTTGACCAACTTCTCTTGATTGATAGTTGGATTGCCCGAACCCAGCAAACTTAATTCGGTCTTGTTCAAGTGGTGCTGTTCTAATGACGTGGCGAAGAACTTGCCTTTGTTTAGTGGTGTCTCCGTATTTTTCAATATCATCTACAAAAGCTTGCCATAAACTATTATACAAAGGAGAGAGCTGAGCGATTTGTTTATGATCAGCATAGTGCGCAACAATAACAAGCGGTCTCCTGTCTGCGTAATATTATACTTTAATAAAATAGCTTGGAAGAGCTGTTCTACGGAAGAAAATCGAGTAAATAGCGCTTGGATTTCTGGCTTTTCTACATTCAATTCAATAAAAGTAGAAAATTCTTGGCCTAGCATTCTGACTAAAGTAGATTTACCTACTTGCCTTGCACCCCTGATAATAAGCGGCTTACGACTAGGCTGTGTGGCCCAATTTCTCAAATGGTCAAGTGCTTTTCTACTTCGTGGCATCGCTGAAATAATTAAATTATTTCGTAAAAATACACAAATAAGGGGTGATTTTCGCAAAATAATACATAGATAAGGGGTGATCTGTGTAAAGCTCATACACAAATCAGGGGTGACTCATCTTTTCGGTAATGGTATTGGGAAATGTAGGATTGTAAATGAGACCAATAATATTGTCCCAAGGGTCACGAACGGTAGCCACTAAAAGCGGCCCACCGACGCTATGGGGGGCTTCGTGAGTGGTCGCTCCGAGGCTTATTAAATGTTGGTAAACAGTTTCAATGTCTTCCACTCCCCAGTAGGAGAGCACATTGTCGGGCTGGCCCGTAGTAGCCTTTTCGGCAGGCAATAAACCCAATTCAAAACCACCAATATTGAAACCGACATAGAAAGGCTCATCGAAATAAGGAGCTGTGGTAAAGGCTTGGGTATACCATGTTTTTGCTGCTGCTAAATCCGGTACTTGGTAGATGGTGGTGCGTAATCCGAGCATGAGTGATAATCAAAAAGGTGATGAATTTTAAGCAAGGTAATTGATTATCAGGCATCTAAAATTTATTTTTTGCTATATTTAGTGTAAACTTCAGCTTTTCGGGAGCTATTTCTGAGGCAGCTGCATATCCTATAGCCTGTTAGATTACGTGTTTTCTTTTTTAATGATTGGATTTCACGAGGGGAAGTTTAACCTATCCCAGACCTAAAAACGTTATTATGCGATTCTTTTCTCCAATGATGCCCATGCTGGTTTTTGTTTTCCTCTTCAGCTCCTCTTTTTTGACCAGCCAAAATTGTGAGCCAACACTGTTTTATTTTCCTGGTGATAACTACACTGGAGATTTTCATGTTGATCGAACAATAGACGATAATTACCTGATTGTTGGTGAAATAAACAATAGCGCTGCTGGATCTGGCAAAAATATCCATATCATCAAAGCGGATGATTTCGGTAATGAAATTTGGTCGACGACTTTGGTCTGGCCAGGTGATGAAAGCGCAAGCGCGGTACGAACTCTACCTGATGGTAGTGCGGTAATCGTTGGTTCTACGGATAGTGAAAACATAGCTACTTCAGCACAAAGCATCCTTTTGGTGAAAATCGGAGAAGATGGCAGTACGCAATGGTGGAGGACTTATGGCGAATATGCTTTCTGGGCTTATGCTGGCACAGATGTTGAGGTTTTACCGGGGGGCGGGTTCGTTATTTCCGGGACCGGAGAAGGTGCTAGTTCCGATGAAGAGCAGATGGTTTTTTTAACGACCGACGCCAATGGCCAACAACAACAGTGGCGTACAAAATCATTGTATGTACAGGATGTCCTTCAGGGAGGAGAGCCCGACTATGGCCGATCGAGTGCAAACAATGTAACCATTATGGCCAATGGTGATTTCGTTTTTACAGGTATTACCTATCCTCAATCTTTTTCGTGGCCAACAGGAGCCTACTTTACAGCGGTCAGGACGACCCCTACGTTGACCCAAGTATGGGAGCTTGCCGAGCCTTTTGATTTCTGCACACTTGGTCATGGCTGGGATATTGAAGAACAAGCAGATGGAAGCCTTTATGTAGCTGTCAACAAGTCTCCAGAAGGTTGTTATGATGCTTTTGACTTTTCGGCGATCTACAAAATTTCAGGTGAAGGGGAATATCTGGAATCCTATAATATAGGTCAATTAGGTGGCCGTAGTATACTTACCGCAAGTGATGGTAATTTTATTATCGGCAGGTGGAACAGTATCGTGAAAGTAAGCCCCTATGGAGAAATATTGTGGGAAAGTACTGCGGTTGGAGGCTTTGTCAGCGGAGCCGGAAATTCGCTAGTCCCCAGTAATCACGGTGGTTATATTTTGTCAGGGCGCCAGCAAGGGGCAGTGATTCTGATCGAATTTGACTCACTAGGTAATAGTTGTATAAACAGTCTTAGTGGTACGGTTTATTTCGACACGGATCAGGACTGTATCCGTGATAGCAGTGAGATTCTTATAGCGAATGGAATCACCGAATTGAACAATGGTGAGCAATTCGCGAATACCAATGCGGAAGGTTGGTACTACTATCAGGTAGATACGGGGCAGTTTACCATTGAGTTATACCCCCCAAACGCACTGTGGAGTGTTGGCTGCCCGCTGACGACTACCCACGATTTGCATTTGGAGGATACTTATGACGATGAAGACAATCTTGATTTTGGGCTGCACGTGGTGGAGCCTTGCCCTTTGCTTTCCATAGAAGGAGTGTTAGGAGGAGCAAGAGTTTGCCAGGAACAAACCATAGCGATAGCATACAGTAATCGTGGCACCCAAGCTGCCGAAGGCGTGTACATAACCCTGGATTTTGATGAAACACTCAACTTTATGGATGCCGATATTCCCTGGCAGCTAGTAGACGGAACATACCGCTTCTTAGTGGGGGAGTTAGGAGTGATGGAGTATGGCCGATTCAATGTTCAGGTAGCAGTTGCCTGCGATGCGGAATTGGGCACGCTGACCTGTTTTCGAAGTGCTATCTTTCCCACCAATAATTGCACCCTGGAACAAGGCCACTCAACGGATGAATATTGTAGTACCATTCTTAATTCCTTTGATCCCAACGATAAACTAGTGGTAGCAGCAGATACGGCAAGTTGCTGGAAAACAGCGCTTGATAAGCTCGATTATACGATACGTTTCCAAAATACAGGTAACGATACCGCTTTTCAGGTAGTCATTCTGGATACTCTACCTGAGTACCTTGATAGGCGGAGCATCCAACCGGGGCCTAGTAGCCACGATTATACATTACGGGTATTGGGCGATAGTCAACTGATGTTTGCTTTCGCAGATATCAATTTATTGGATAGCACCAACCATGAGGCCGAAAGCCATGGCTTTGTGCAGTTCTCTATTTACCCCAAAGCGGATATTGCAGACGAGACGGTAATCCCTAATCACGCCGCAATTTATTTTGACCACAATCCACCTATTTTTACACCTACCGTGAATATAGACCAGTGTATTGTATTTCCGCTTGCAATTGTAGAGGTCAATGCTGGTGCCGTGACGGATTGTACCACCCCTAACGGAACATTAAGCATTATTGCAAATGGAGGAGAAGGAGCCTACGAATACAGTATAAATGCTGGATTGAACTGGCAAGTCGAAAGCGATTTTTATGACCTCTCTGCAGGAGAATATAATATCTTACTTCGTGATGTCACAGGCGAGGAGTACAACTATCCCCAAAATCCGATCAGCATAACAGAAAATTTCACCAATGTTTTTCCTGAAATTTTGGAGGTAGATGTTTCGCCGAGTACAACCTGTGCTGGAGGAAACGGTATTATTAATATCCTTGCTGCCGAATCAGCAATCAGCTTTAGTATCGATGGTGGTATAACCTTTCAGGAAACGCCCCTGTTTGAGGATCTTGCTGCTGGTTGGTATGACATTGTGACCCGCAATGAATGTGACGTTCAGGATACTTTTGCTGAGGTGGAAATTACCGCTCCTGAGGCCCCTGAAGTTTTAAATGTAGAGATAGAAAGCACGTCCTGTGGAGGAAATGATGGTAGCATCAGCGTAGATGCAGCGGCCTCTGGAGAACTTATGTATAGCATTGATGGCGGTGCAAGTTTCCAGACAGCTCCTCTTTTTCTTGAGCTAACGGCTGGTACGTATACCATTTTGGCCCTTAATGAATGCATGGTAGGAGATACCCTGGAGGTTGCGCTTTCCGACCCAACACCTCCCGAAATTACAGCGGTTAGTTGGCAAGAGCCGGATTGTGATGGCTTGAACGGTAGCATTTTAGTGGAGGCGAGTGGGGAGAATCTACTTCATTATAGTATTAACAATGGAGCCTCCTGGAATACGGAGGGTGCCTTTGCTGATGTGGCCCCAGGTGTTTATCAAGTGGCTGTCAGCTATGGCGCAGGCAATTGTGAGGTGATGTACGAAAGCGAAATCGAGTTGCCGATTACGAATGTCTTCCCCGAGATTTTGGGCGTAGATGTTTCTCCGAGTACGACCTGTGCACAAGGAGACGGCGTTATTAATATCTTGGCTACGGAGGCCGCTATAGCTTACAGTATCGACGGCGGAATGACCTTTCAGGAAACGCCCTTGTTTGAGAACCTTTCGGTTGGTTGGTATGAAATAATGACCCGCAATGAGTGTGGCACCGAGGCTACTTCCCCAGCGGTAGAAATCATCACTACCGATGGCCCTGAATTACTAAATGTGGAGGCAGAAAGCACTTCTTGTGGAGGAAATAACGGTAGCATCAGCGTCGATGCGGCCGGTTCTGGAGAACTTATGTATAGCATCGATGGCGGCGCAAATTTCCAAGCCACCTCACTTTTTGTTGACCTGACAGCAGGTACTTATACGGTTTTGGTGCTTAATGAATGCATGGTAGGAGACACGCTGGAGGTTGTACTTGCCGATCCTACTGTTCCTGAAATCACGGAGGTTACCTGGCAGGAGCCAGATTGTGATGGCTTGGGTGGTAGCATTTTAGTGGAGGCGAGTGGGGAGAACCTTCTTCATTATAGTATCAACAATGGAGCCTCCTGGAACACGGAGGGTGCCTTTAATGATGTGGCCCCAGGTGTTTATCAAGTGGCTGTCAGCTATGGCGCAGGCAATTGTGAAGTGATGTACGAAAGCGACATCGAGTTGACGGATACCAATGTCTTCCCCGAAATTTTGGGCGTAGACGTTTCGCCGAGTACAACCTGTGCTGGAGGAAACGGTATTATTAATATCCTTGCTGCTGAATCAGCAATCAGCTTTAGTATCGATGGTGGTATGACCTTTCAGGAAACGCCCCTGTTTGAGGATCTTGCTGCTGGTTGGTATGACATTGTGACCCGCAATGAATGTGACGTTCAGGATACCTTTGCTGAGGTGGAAATTACCGCTCCTGAGGCTCCTGAAGTTTTAAATGTAGAGATAGAAAGCACGTCTTGTGGAGGAGCTTCAGGAAGTATCACTATTCTAGCGGGAGAGGATTTATTGTATAGTATCGATCATTGGGAGACGAGCCAGGAAGCACCTGTTTTTGATAATTTGCTTGCCGGAACTTATACGATTGTCTTCCAAAATGAAAACGACTGTTATGCGAGTATTGAAAATATAGCACTAGAGGAATTGGCCCCACCAGTTATTCAGAATGTAAGCGTGGCACTCCTTGGATGTACGGCTAGTACCCCTGGCGAAATAACCATTGCTGCTACCAGCGAAGAAAGTTTACTGTACTCCATTGATGGGGGAGCCAACTGGTCAACAGCAGCAACGTTTTCAAACCTTACCGCAGGTGCGTACGAAGTGATGGTCAGTAATGAAAATTTCGGCTGCATACAATCTGCTGTAGAGAATCCGATAGAACTTACACCAGCTGCTTTTCCGATTATTAATAATATCGACGTTAGCCAGCCCTCTACCGGAACGACCACAGATGGTAGTATTACTATTACGGCCAGCGGAGAGGATGACCTCTACTTTAGCATTAACGGGGGGCTAGATTGGCAAGAGAGTAACATCTTTTCTAATTTACCTGTTGGTGAATATACGATTATGGTAAGATCTGGTGCGCTGGATTGTATTGCCTCTGAAGGTGGGGTCGTTTTGGATGCGACTGTCGCCGTTGCCGAAGAAAAGTTGCAGCCAGTACTCGCGGTTTACCCTAACCCCACATCAAACAAAGCTACCATACGCATAGAGCTTCCTGTCGTTGAGGAAATCGAAGTAAGCTTGGTCAGTGTGTTGGGGAATACGCTAAGGCGCTACCCAAAACAAAAGACCAGTTTATTGGTGGAAGAAATGCAAGTAGCCAATTTACCTCCTGGTGTCTATTACTTAAAAATTGTAATAGGCGGAGAATTATTTCAGAAAACCTTGGTCGTGATTTGACAAAAAGAGAAAGGTGAGGCTTGTTGTATTAAAACATATCCAAGAGCAACAAGGCCTCATCACTCATTTTACTCTTGTCCCAAGGGGGATCAAAGATCACCCTAAGGTCGATATCCGTGACACCCTCTACGGCAATGACTTTCTCCTGCACCTCCATTGGCATAGAGTCGGCTACCGGGCACATGGGGCTGGTGAGGGTCATCTCGATGAGTACTTTGCCGGTGTCGTCAATATCTATGGTGTAGATCAGCCCCAGCTCGTAGATATCGGCGGGGATTTCTGGGTCCATTACGGTTTTGATAGCGGCAATGATGTTCTCTTTGATAGCGTCCTTATCCATTGCTTTGATCGTTTTGGGCGGCCATGGCTAGTCCGTAAAGTTTCATTTGTTTGACCATACTGCGCAGCCCATTGGAACGGGTAGGAGAGAGGTGTTCGTGCAGGCCAATTTTATCAACGAAGTGGAGTTCAGCCTTGGCTACATCCTCTGGTTTTTGCTCCGAAAGCACACGTACCAATAGGCCAATAATACCTTTGGTAATAATCGCGTCACTATCGGCAGTAAATGCTACTTGGCCAGCAGCTTGTTCTGCGTGTAACCACACCCGGCTTTGACAGCCTTTGATCAGGTGTTGTTCGTCTTTGTACTGCTCATCAATAAGGGGGAGGTCTTTACCCAAACTGATGAGGTATTCGTATTTATCCATCCAATCATCGAAAAAGGAAAACTCCTCGATGATTTCGTCTTGTATTTCGTTGATTGTCATTATACTCTATTAGCGTAACATGTTCGCCGCTCGTTTCACACCAGCAACGAGTTTGTCTACGTCTTCCATGGTGTTGTAGACGGCAAAAGAAGCCCGTACAGTGCCAGGAATCTCGAAGCGATCCATCAAAGGCTGTGTACAGTGGTGCCCCGTACGAACGGCAATTCCCAACTTATCGAGAATGGTCCCCAAATCGTAGGGATGTGTACCTTCGATCAAGAAGGAGATCACACTGGCCTTGTTTTCGGCAGTACCGATGATCCTTAAACCATCAATTTCGAGAAGTTGTTTGGTGGCTGCCTCTAATAACTGGTTTTCGTGAGCACTGATGTTATCTTGCCCAATTTGTTCGATATACTCCAAGGCCACGCCCAGCCCTACAGCACCGGAAATATCCGGGGTGCCAGCTTCAAACTTGAAGGGCAGCTCGTTGTAGGTGGTTTTCTCAAAGGAAACAGTAGCAATCATCTCGCCGCCGCCTTGGTAAGGAGGCATGGCTTCCAACCATTTTTTCTTGCCGTAAAGGACACCGATACCCGTAGGGCCAAAAACTTTGTGACCAGAAAAGGCATAAAAATCTACATCCAGCGCCTGCACATCCACCTTCAGGTGGGGCGTCGCCTGGGCACCGTCTAGCAATACCGGAATATCGCGTTCGTGGGCCAGGTCGATAATTTCTTTAACAGGATTGATGGTTCCCAAGGCATTGGAAACGTGAACGATGGAGACGATCTTGGTGCGCTCGTTGAGGAGTTTTTTGTATTCCTCCATGATCAGTTCTCCACGGTCATTGATAGGAATCACTTTCAGGATAGCTCCACTGTATTCGCAGGCCAGCTGCCAGGGAACGATGTTCGAGTGGTGCTCCATCGCGGAGATGATCACCTCATCCCCTTCCCGTAGGAATTTTCGCCCAAAGGAAGAAGCGACCAGATTGATACCATCAGTACAACCCTTAACAAGGATTACTTCTTCGGTGCTACCAGCATTGAGGAAGTGACGAGCCCGTTCGCGGCCCAGCTCGAAAGCATCGGTGGCCTGTTGGCTCAATTCGTAAACACCCCGATGCACATTGGCATTCTGGTGGCGGTAGTAGTAGTTTAAAGCATCTAACACCTGCTGTGGCTTCTGGCTGGAAGCGGCACTGTCGAGAAAAACCAGTGGTTTACCTCGCATCTCGCCTTCAAGAAGAGGGAAATCAGCACGGATACGTGCGATATCTAAAGCCGGAGCGGTGATGGTGTTAGACATTTGAGGTTATTTTTGTTTTGAACCACTTAAGGCACCTAAGAATAAAAACCTTAGGTGCCTTAAGTGGTTCAAAATAACAGTGAGTTTATCCCAGTAATTTTGCTACCAGCATCTCCATCGCGTAAGCCTGTACAGCTTCGTTAGGCATAGCTTCGAGCACTTCAGCCAAGAAAGCCTGCTGTAATAGTTGACGGGCCTGTTCTTCTGAAAGTCCGCGACTGCGTAGGAAAAACACGCTGGTTTCGTCCAGTTGGCCAATAGTGGCACCGTGGCTACAGAGAACATCATCAGCAAAAATTTCAAGCTGTGGCTTGGCGTCCATGATGGCATTCTTGGAAAGTACCAGGCTGCTGTTTTGCTGGAAAGCATTGGTTTTTTGCGCATCCTGGCGCACCGTCACTTTTCCGTTAAACACACCACGGGCATAATCCGTAAGGATACCTTTGTACAATTCGTTACTCTGGCAATGCGGTACAGCATGGTCGATAAACGTTTGGTTATCAATATGCTGCTGCTTGTTGCCGAGGTAAACACCGTAATAGTTGGTGTTGGTATTCGAATCGAGTAGGGTAGTGGCAAGGTTGTTACGCACTACTTTACCACCCAGGTCGAGGCTGTAATTGCTATAAATACTGTCGCGCCCTTGGCGAACCAGGGTGTTGTGTACTTGTAGGGCCTGCTCATTCTCCAGTTGAAGCTTGTAGTGGTGGCAGTGGGCGTTGTCTTCCACACTAAACCAGTTGGCTACATTGGTAAAATAGCTGCCGGTACCGGGTGTTGCATCGTGGCGTTCAATCACCGAAAGGTTGCTACCTAGACGTACTCGAACAAAAAGCTGGGGATGGCTAAGGTGAGCTTCGGCTGTAGCTGTATTCAGATAAAGGCAGTAGATTGGTGTATCAACCTGGACGTTACGCTCCGTCTCAATATAGAGACCATATTGGGCGAAAGCCCGGTTGAGTGGCAAAAACGTATTCTGTTCGGTACCTCCTGCCTGAGCAGCTTGATCTTCAATCCAGGCACGCTTTTCGTCGTTTTCCAGGGCCGTGCTGAGGCGCTCTACACTTACTCCTTTGGGGAGGGTGCTGGCCGAGAGCTCTTCTTGAAAAACACCATTAACAAAGACGAAAGTTGCCGCTGTTAATTCAGGAATCTGGTAGGCTGTTACCGTGTTGGCGTCCACTGCGGGAGCGCTGGTTTCCTGAAAGCGGTTTTCCATCATCCGCGCGATAGGCGCACCGGAATATTTCCAGTCTTCATCCCGACGGGTGGGAAAATCTTGTCCCTCCAGTTGCTTGTAAGCAGCTATCCGGAACTGAGCCAGTGGGTGTTCGCTGTGCCCGTTGAGCCCTTGCTGGTAGGTTTGGAACAATTGCTTGTACCAGTCTTTGGTAGCCGTATCTTGATCTTGCAAAATTGCTGACATGTGTTTCGCTTTTGGGCTAAATTAAACGGTAGCTGATTGCTCAGCTTTGATCCAGTCGTATCCTTTATCTTCCAGCTCGAGCGCGAGGCTCTTGTCACCAGATTTTACGATGCGTCCTTCGTGGAGAACATGAACGTAATCAGGAACGATGTAATTCAGCAAACGCTGGTAGTGGGTAACGATGATGAAAGAACGGTCAGCGTTACGCAGTTGATTCACGGCATCGGCAACGATCTTCAGTGCGTCGATATCAAGGCCACTATCTGTTTCGTCAAGGACGGCAAGTTTTGGCTCCAAAATCGCCATCTGCAACATCTCATTACGCTTCTTTTCCCCGCCGGAGAAACCTTCGTTCAAAGAACGCTTGAGGAAAGACTCGTCGATGCCCAACATTTTGGCTTTAGCACGGAGTAGTTTCAGTACTTCTACTGGCTTCAATTCTTCTTCACCACGTGCTACGCGAACAGCGTTCACGGAGCTTTTTAGGAAAGTAGCGTTGCTTACACCCGGAATTTCTACCGGATATTGGAAAGCCAGGAACATACCTGCGTGTGCTCTCTCTTCCACTTCCATCTCTAGGAGGTCTTCTCCCAGATAGGTGACCGAACCGCCGGTTACTTCGTATTCATCACGGCCAGCAAGTACGTTAGCAAGAGTGCTTTTACCAGAACCGTTAGGGCCCATGATGGCGTGAACTTCGCCGGGCTTAATGTCAAGATTGATACCCTTAAGGATAGTCTTGTCGTCAATGGATGCTTGGAGATCCTTAATCGTGAGCATGAATGCTTATTTTTAAGATGCTAATTTGATTGGTTGATTTTTACATCACTTGGATGATTATCCTACGCTGCCTTCTAAACTGATGGCAAGTAGTTTCTGTGCTTCAGCAGCAAATTCCATCGGGAGTTCGTTGAAAACTTCCTTACAGTAACCATTAACGATCATATTGATGGCGTCTTCTTCGCTGAGGCCGCGCTGCTTGAGGTAGAACATTTGATCTTCACCAATTTTTGAAGTGGTGGCCTCATGCTCTACTTTAGCAGTACTGTTTTCTATTTCCAGATAAGGGAAAGTGTGTGCACCACAACGATCGCCCATCAGCATAGAATCACACTGAGAGAAATTATGCGCATTTTCGGCACGCTTGCCCACTTTCACCAATCCGCGATAAGAGTTGTGCGAACGCCCGGCAGAGATACCTTTAGAAATAATGGTACTCTTGGTGTTTTTACCAATGTGAATCATCTTGGTACCCGTATCTGCCTGTTGCATGTTATTCGTAACGGCTACGGAGTAGAATTCACCAATGGAGTTGTCACCTTTGAGGACACAGCTAGGGTACTTCCAGGTAATCGCTGAACCAGTTTCTACCTGTGTCCAGCTAATCTTGGAATTTTTACCCTGACAAATACCACGCTTGGTTACAAAGTTGTAAATACCACCTTTGCCTTCGCTATCACCAGGGTACCAGTTCTGTACGGTAGAGTATTTGATTTCGGCGTCATCCAGTGCTACGAGTTCTACCACTGCGGCGTGCAGTTGGTTCTCATCACGCATAGGAGCGGTACAGCCTTCCAGATAACTTACATAACTGCTGTCTTCGGCTACGATGAGCGTACGCTCAAACTGTCCGGTATTAGCCGCATTGATTCGGAAATAGGTCGATAATTCCATCGGGCAACGTACACCTTTAGGAATATAAACGAAAGAACCATCACTAAATACGGCAGAGTTCAGTGCTGCGAAGAAGTTATCGGTAGGAGGAACAACCGTTCCCAGGTATTTCTTGATCAGCTCGGGGTGGTTGTGCACCGCTTCGCTGAAAGAGCAGAAGATGATGCCCAGCTCGCCGAGCTTCTCGGTATAAGTGGTCTTTACGGAAACACTGTCAATTACCGCATCAACAGCTACACCAGCGAGGAATTTCTGCTCCTCTAAAGGAATACCGAGCTTATCAAAGGTCGCCAGCAATTCTGGGTCTACCTCATCCAGGCTTTCGTATTGTGGCTTCGTTTTTGGAGCTGCATAGTAGCTGATAGATTGGTAATCTACCTTTTCATAATTCACGTTGGGCCATTCAGGCTCGGTCATGGTTTGCCAATGACGGAAGGCTTTCAGGCGCCATTCGGTCAAGAATTCAGGCTCGTTCTTTTTTGCAGAAATCATGCGTACAACCTCCTCGTTCAACCCAACCGGAAAAATATCCGTTTCGATGTCACTGGTGAAGCCGTATTTGTATTCACTTTGGGTGTGCTCCTCCAAAGTCTGCATTGAATCACTCATCTGCATTGAATCGCTCATAGATGGCGGTACTTTAGGATTTAGACTAAATCTAAATAAGATAATATGCCTTTAAGACAAAACAGGGATTAGAAAGTTCAGTTACTGACACAGTTTTTACCCTTTAGCGACGCAAAGATAAGAAAGGAGGAGGTAAGAAGAACCCTGATTAGGTAAATTATTACATAGAGTTTATAAAACAACGAGCTTTTTTCGATTCCTACAAGTCCGAAAACACGAATACCTAAACTATACCTAATGATTAGGTAGTGACGGTAGGGTGGTTTTTTTGAACCACATAAGACACCGAAGGGCACTAAAGGGGATTTTTTTCTAATCACATAGGCATATAGGGGTTTTATAAACCATACGAGGGATTATAAGGGAATGTAACGGGGGACTTTACAAGATAAATTCACGAATTTACCCGACAAGTCATGTGGTTTAAAAACCGCAATACCCATTCCTCTAAGCGTTAATACTAACCATAGGATTTGTTATGGGCCATGCCATCGTGCCTCGGCACCGCGCTGTCTGTCACTGTCGTTCCTGCCCATCGCTTGTCCTCCTCTCCCGATGGATCGGGATGCGGCGTGCTCCGGCCTGGCGGCCTGCGCACTTGTTTTAGATGTAGATGCCTTAGAAGGTGTACTATCCATAAACGGAAATTGACCATGTGCTAAACCTTTCGGGAATGACCAGGGTTATGACTGAGTATTGTATTCGTATCGGCTAGGTACAAGAACCAAAACAGAAACAATGACAAATTCCAAAATAGCCCTCGTGACGGGCGCCAACCGTGGTTTAGGTAAAGAAGTATGTCGCCAGTTGGCCCAGGAAGGCTACCGCGTGATCCTGACAAGTAGAACCGAAGACAAAGGCCGCGCTGCCCTGGCTGATATCGCCCAAGAGGNTTTGGATATTGTTTATCACCAATTGGATGTCAACAACCAACAGAGCATCGCTACCATCAAAGCGTGGATCATCAACACTTACGGTCGCTTGGATGTGTTGGTCAATAATGCGGGCATCAACTACGATTTGTGGCACAATGCCCTCAATGCCGACCTGGAAGAATGCCACGAAACCATGGAGGCCAACCTTTTTGGTCCCTGGCGGATGGCGCAAACTTTCATCCCGCTGATGCAAGAGAAGGGCTTTGGTCGGGTGGTGAACCTCTCTAGTGGCGCCGGCGCCCTCAATGGTATGGACGGCGGCAAACCCGCCTACGCGATGTCAAAAGCAGCCCTAAATGTGCTAACCATCAAGCTGGCTCACCTCACAGCAAACGATAATATCCTTGTGAATGCCGTCTGCCCCGGCTGGGTACGTACCGACATGGGCGGCAAGGAAGCCACGCGCTCTATCCCCGAAGGTGCCAAAGGTATCGTCTGGGCGGCAACGATAGAAGATGGTGGCCCCACCGGCGGTTTCTTCCGTGATGGAGAACGGATTGCGTGGTAGGCTTATCTGGATCAAAAAAAAGACACCTATCAGGGCAAATTCATGGACTTGCCCTGATAGGTGTCTGGGGTGCCTTATGTCATTCAATTTGAAACACCTCGACCTTGTAGCTACTGCACCGTATCTTCGACGCTCATTTAACGATGTTTCATGGCTGCCCCTTCGCATGTTAAGAATATTTTCCTCCTTCAATTGGCCATCTTGCTTATTGCCACTTCGGGCCCGTTGGGGCGGATGATTGCGATGCCAGCTACCGTGGTCATCTTTTGGCGAGCAGCCCTGGCCAGTGTTATTTTTATGGTGTTGTTGAAGTTGCAACGACAACAACTATGGATTGAAAACAAAAAAGATCGCTACCTCATTCTGAGCGGTGGCGTATTAATAGCCCTGCATTGGGTTACCTATTTTATTTCGCTGCAACTATCTAGTGTAGCTATCGGAATGCTCTCTTTGTTCACGTATCCGGTGATTACGGCTGTGTTGGAACCCCTTTTGTTAAAAACGCGCTTTCAGGCCACTCATCTGCTGTTGGGTGGCCTTACGCTTTTGGGTATCTACTTTCTGGTGCCGGAGTTTGATATTGCCAATGGGGAAGTACAGGCGATTGCCTGGGGAGTGTTCTCGGCCACCATTTATGCTTTGCGCAATATCCTGATGAAACGCCAGGTCAGCCGCTATAGCGGAACCATCATTATGTACCATCATATGCTGGCAGTGAGCGTGGTTTTGCTGCCCTTCTTATTTTGGGAAGGTACTGGTGATATCGAAACGGCTTGGCCGTATATCGCTTTGCTGGCAGTGATTACTACCGTTTTGGGGCATACCTTGTTACTGCGTAGCTTTCGGCATTTCTCTATAACTACAGCCAGTATTATGAGCTGTGTGCAACCCGTTTATGGTATCATTATGGGGATTATCTTTTTAAAAGAATACCCTGGCTGGTCGACCTATTTGGGTGGTGCTATCATTTTGTTAGCTGTACTCGTGGAGAGTCTGCGGGCGCAAGGAGGGAAGGCTGATGCACAATAGGGGTAGTACTCAAAAGCGCATTCGCTTGATATCTACCAGGCCTTCTTGCAGGGCAACGACTACCAGTCCGGCGGTGTTTTTACAATCTAATTTCGACAGCAGGCTGTTGCGGTGACCATGTACCGTTCTGGGCGAAATAAATAAGCGTGCTGCTATTTCTGGTGTCGTCAGCTCTTCACAAATCAATTGTAATACCTCTTGTTCCCGGTTGCTGATTTCGTTGCGAAAGGAGACTCGGGAAGGAGGGCGTGTTTTGGTGATTATGTTGTCACGAATAACGCTCATTACCTTGTCATCGTAATAAAATCCCTTCTCTGCAACTTCTCTGATGGTATGCTCCATGTCTTCAGGGGTACTGTTTTTGACAAGGTAGGCAGCCGCTCCAAGCTCAATCATTTTTACAATAAAGGCTTTCGAATAGTAGCTGGAAAGTACAATGAATTTTAACTCGGGATATTTTTCTTGCAAGATTTTAGCAGCCTCTACGCCATCTAGAATAGGCATGTTCAAGTCGAGTAAGAGAATATCCGGTTGCGTTTCAACAGCCGCTAGTTGATCCAATAATTCCTGGCCATTCCCCGCTTGAAAGGCTAGCTCCACACCCTCAAAGTCCGTCAAAAGCATACTGATCCCTTTGCGGAAAAGTTCCTCATCATCGGCAATAGCAATCCTCATGATTTTCTTTTTACAGATTGAAAGAAAAGCCCTTTGCCTGGTTCACTCTCTAGGCGGTAAGTAGCATTGATAATTTGTAGGCGAGATTCGATATTCTGCATACCTAATCCTTTATTAATGTGATCTCCTTTCAAGGAGAATCCCTGCCCGTCATCTTGGTAAGCAAGCCTGATCTCTTGGTCATTGTGCGAAAGAAGAATACTAATGTTATCAGCCGAGGCGTGTTTGATACTATTGGACAAAAGCTCTTGAACTACGCGAAAAAAATTCAAAGCAGTAACCTGATCAATGACCAATGGTTGTTGTTCCTGTAGGGTAAAAGAAATGTTGAAATCGCCTTGCTTGTGTTGCTCACAAAGCTCCTCCAAGGCAGTGGCCAGCCCAAATTTTTCCAGTGTAGGAGGTAGCAAGTCATGGGCAATCCTGCGGGTCGTCGTAATCGTCATGTCCACCACTCCAAAGATATCCTGTAGGGTTTCCTTGATATCGGGTATTTCCATCGCATGTTTCCGTAGGCGATGTAGCCCCAGGTTGATGACATTAAGTTTGGAGCCTACCTCATCGTGCAGCTCCCGAGCCAGTCGTTGCCGTTCTTCTTCCTGAACCTGAATACTGCTGATCAACAATTGTTGCTGGTGATTGAGTTGTTGTTGCTGGGCTGCCAGCTGCTGTACCTGGAATTTCTGTTGCGAAAAATAGAAAAACAGCACAAAGGCCAGTGCCAACAGGAGCATCATTACAATACCGAGGGTAATGATCATGATGAGGTTGTTTTCCTGGAGGCTACCATCCATAAGCTGATAAGAATAAGGCCGTGTAGAATGACTAACAGCAAGGCATTAATAGCCCAAAAACCGTACTGTAAATTACTGGCTACTCCCTGGTTAGTCAACAGTTTGGAAAACATGAAGATAAATAAGCTTCCGGAATAATAAAGTAGGATGGCAAAATTGATGAGGGTAGCAGCTAGCGGTAAAGGCTGACGAAGATCTATTTTACCAAAGGAAGAGAAGAAATAATAAATGGCGTAGGAGATGAGAATTAACTGAACGAGTGTTTTAGCATTAGAATTAAAGCCAGTAATGGGCTCCAGAAAAATGCTGTTACTGATCAGGAGTAGTGCTACCCCCCCAACCAACCACGGAAGCTTGTGCTGTACCCATTGCTCGTGGATGAAAAAGCGGTAAAAAAAGTAAGACCAGGCCAACAACTCCAATAAAGTGTAAATATGCAACAAATAGAGGTTGTTACTGGCCTGGTTAAACAAATATCGAGAACTCAGATCAGTGGCTAAGCTGATCGTCAAATAGAAGATCAATGTGCGGATTTTGACCGGTAGTTGCTGGTGCCTGAAAATCACGATAAGATTGTTCAGGATCAAAAGGACCAAGTAAACTTGTCCAGCAACAATGGCGAGTTCTTTAATCATTTTCTAGTGTGTAGGTTTTTACCTTTGTGCTATCCCTTTCTGTTTATTCACAGAACATGTTTACGGCCAACTCATCTTCACAAAGCGGAGGGCAGGGAGTAGCAAAATTATAGATTTTATCATTTGCTCCAAGTTCTTTAATTACCCCCTCTGTTTCAGGTCTCTCTTTAGTAAAAGCTAAAGTCAGTGCTGTTTTACATGCGCCATCACTGGTTTTTATGTCTTCTATTATTGGGATCAAATAGAAATAACCTCCAGTATCTAACTTACTGAATTCATCTATTTCATTGCGGTGTATTTTATAATACGAGGGGCCTGTATACTCCACTGTCAGGCATTGGGTTTGCATACAATCTTTTACAAAACCTACATATCGCCCTCTGTTTTTTTTATACTCTGCCGGGGTGATTTCATAGCGTGACAGAAGATTCAAGATTTCTAAATCCGATTTTTCTCCTAGAAGCGGAGTGTCCTCTTTGGTTACAATTTCAGGAGAAGGCCCTACAGTAAGGGAATCGTTCATGTAAATATTCCAAAACCACGCGCCAGCCGTAAGGGCAAAAATCAGGGTCCATAAATTAGGTTTCAAGTTCATTTTATTGTGTTTGTGTATTTAAGAATATGGTTTTAATACTTTAGTAATATAAGCTAAATGCCTGGTTAATTAGGGCTTACTACATGAAAATAGGCATTTCTACCTATGCCTTCCCTCCTTTCTACCCCATCTAGGTTTTTGGGTCAAAATGCGCTTAAGTAGAGGGTGATCTACTCCTACCTTTGCCATTGTCAAATAGCGAAAGCTGTTGGGAATATTCATTAACTTAATAATCTTATCAGATGATTTTTTGCCGAAACGTACATTGGTTGTTTTTTTTATTCGGTTAATTTATTCAAATGCAGTATTATGTATTATTTTGTTGTTTTAAACAAACCTGAAACCCATGGATTCAAAAAATAGCAATACGGAGTTCATTTATGATCAAAATTATCATAAACGAATTACAAGCAGAGAAATAGACAAAGACTCTAAGGAGATCATATCCCTAACAGTATGGGCATCCAAACCACTTGTTATTACACAAGCTGCTGAAAAAGGGGAAGAAGCCGGAACCCTTTATATTCCCCCTACTGCCGATACGACCATCTGGGCAGAAGTACTAATCATTGATGGCGATATTACTGCACCAGGCAAAAACATTAGTCTTTATGCAAAAAAAGTGTTGTTGTCGGGTAACGGTAACAAAGTAAACATAAATGTTAATGGCCAAAAAGGAAATAACGGTTCGGTATTACCTGTCCCTGATGCGCCGATAGGAAACACGGGGTCTGCCGGCGTAGTTAAATGCATTGGTGCTGATACTATGCCCGGTGATGGCAAAGGAGGTGGAGATGGAGAGAGGGGCCAACATGGCACCAGTGGAAAAAATGGAGGAAATATTAAGTTATCCTTTTTTGAATGCGACCCTAATACAAGTATTTCTCTCACAGCTCTTGGAGGTGATGGCGGCGATGGTGGCAAAGGCCAGAATGGCGGTAAAGGTGGCAAAGGTGGCAAAGGAGATGATGCCTTCAATAATTGTTTTTTTGGTAACGGTTTAGTTGGGCAAAATGGCGGTAGAGGTGGCAAAGGTGGAGATGGAGGACCAGGAGGTAATGCAGGACTAGGAGGTAATGGTGGTACGATTG
This sequence comes from Lewinella cohaerens DSM 23179, assembly GCF_000379805.1. Taxonomy (GTDB): domain Bacteria; phylum Bacteroidota; class Bacteroidia; order Chitinophagales; family Saprospiraceae; genus Lewinella; species Lewinella cohaerens. Next base: position 31,457 of record NZ_KB903541.1, read on the forward strand.
AAGTTAAGATCCTGGCAAAAAAAACGCCTGATCTTGATATCAAAGGAAATGCCCATAAGGGCAACCTGGGTAACCCCGGAGCAGGTGGCAATCGTGGTGAGGCCGGAAGTGGAGGTGTTGGGGGCAAAGAAGCTAGGAAGCTTGATGCGGGTAAGGGGCCTGAAATTGTTCTCCCAGGAGGGGCAACAGGCCCCACAGGTGAAGAAGGGAAAGTTGGTATTGAAGGAAAATTCATAGAAGGAGAAGCAGGGCAAGATGGGAGTTTTGTTATGAAAAGTGATGAAACACAACCAAGCCTTGCCCCTTGTGATCTGTTTCCACAGGCGGAAGATTCCTTGTTGTTTTACAACATGCTGCTTGAAAAAGCAAGCGCTCATTATCTGGCAGCAGGAGACAATCTTAGTTCTCCTCACATCCAAACCTGTGTACAATTAATCATCTTCCTTTTAGATATAAATGAAGGTTTTGACAAAGAAAACACCCCTCATGGCTATCAAGAGTTATTTAACAGCGCCAAGGCGATGTATAGATACTTAAGACAAGGGCAAAATTATTTTGGACATCGACCAGACTTTGTTCCAGTGGGTAACCATGAATATTGGGGAAAACAGGTTGACAAGTCACTAAGTAGCCTGAAAACAATCGAACCTATTTATACCAAGTACTTATCTGCATCGATTTCCCGTGACGAAAAAATCAGGGGGCTTGCGGATGCATTAAATCAGTCAAAGAACAGGGTATTACAGCTCCAATCAGATATTGAATTAATAGCTAGTGAAATAAAAACACTTACCCCTCAGGTCGATGCCTTTGAAAAAAATGTATCCATTAAGCAAGAAGAATTAATGGATAAAATCACTGCGGTAGCGGAGGCCATTCAAAGCAAGATTAATTTAAATGTGAATGACTTCATAGAAGTTACAAAGAACGTAGCGTCAACCCCAGGAGGTACAAGCAAAAAACTTGCTACGCTTGGAAAAGAAGGAGCAAAACTAGCATACAAAGGTATAAATGAGTTTGAAACAGAGGATGGGGAGTCGATACGAAAAGCACTACTAATTGATCAATTTATTCTTCAAGAGCAAGATTTTCAGGAGCTTGATGAAGGATATCGATTGATCAACGGCCTAATAAGTGTTGCTGATCCAAATGCTAAGAAACTTATTTGTGAAAAAGAAAAATTGGACGCCCTTTTAGACAAAGTGGCAAGTATGGAATCGGCAGCCGAGGCAAGGATCGCACTAAATGAGTTTGTCCAGTCTGTAAATGCCAGAAATCAGGCTATCCTGTTATACAATGACTATGTCGGTCAATATATTAAACTGCATTCTGACATTGACTTAGAAAAAAAGCGCCAAAATGATATTGGAGCAGACGTGACAGATGTAGATCCTGGCTTGCCGCTTATGGTAAGCTATATGAAAAGTATTCACCATCAAGTCATCTCCTATTTCATTAATGACCTTTACATGTGTGTCAGAGCAGCGGCTTTTTGGTCTTTAGATGCCAAGTTAAATATGGAGTCCCTTTTTGGCAACATTGAGCCTCATTCTATTGATATTGCTACTGCAGAAAAGCTATCTGCCACTGCAAAAAACAAGATTGCTATGGCCCACGAATCACTAGGAAGTGACAGTCAACCGTTTTCTAATATTAAAGTGACTTTAGACGAACAATATTTTGGCGCTGCTATTTTTGATGCTTTCAAAGCAGGTGAAGTATCCAGTATAGGTATCAATATTCAACCTTCAACAAGGAGTACAAAAGCAGGAGATTCCCCTTTTCACGGATTGGCGGATGTAAGGGTCTCCAAAGTTCGTGTTTGGCTGTATGGTGCCACTACAAGTAACAATGAAGTACAAGTTGTTCTTACTCACACCGGGGGGGAAACATTGGTCGACCGGCAAGGGAATTTATTCCCAGCCTCTCATACGTCAAAGTATGTTGTAATGCGTTACAACAATGAAAAAATCGGAACGGAAGAAGCCTTAAGTGAAGGGTTTGATGGTTTGATAACAAAAGATGATTCCACATTTACCCCAGTTGGCCCATTCACGGATTGGATTTTAACGTTAGATTCAAAAGACAATCAAGACTTGAATCTAGAGAATCTTGAAAAAATAATTATCGAATTCAAAGGTTCCTTGCGTTCGCTTATTCCAAGTTAAACAGGAAGATATCGATTGATCGGTATAGTAAAAAGTACTTTCTGTAAACGCCTTTTTGCAAAATACCCTATCCTGGAGCTCGGTGCCGAGATTCCGATCTTCCATCGGAACAAGAACCAAGGATGGGCGGAGCGATAGCGACAGATAGCCTGGTGGCGATCCCGTCCCGACTAGAAAAGTCGGGACGGGAGAAGGCAGGGCCCATAATGGTAGATGATCATTCTACCTTACGATAACTCAAGACCGCCAGCGTATTGAATACCACCGCCAATACCACCGTTACCCGAAAATGGTAAATGACGTCCCAGAAGGTGCTTCCTTTGAGCAATACCGACCGCATGACGCTTACAAAATGGGCGATCGGGTTGGGGATGGTGAGGTACTGCGCCCATTGGGGCATACTCTCGATAGGCGTGAAGAGGCCGCTCATGAGAATGAAAATAATGACGAAAAAGAAGGTGGTGAACAAGGCTTGCTGCTGGGTGTCGGAGAGGTTGGAAATAAAGAGTCCTAGTCCTAAAACTGCCGTAAGGTTGAGTGCACAGAAGGCAAAAATGACAAACAGGCTGCCTTGCATAGGAATGCCGAAGAGGAGCTTCGCAGCGGTGAGGCCCACCGTCAAAAGCACCATGCCAATGCCCAGGAAAGGGATGAGCTTGCCCAGGATAAACTGCCATTTCTTGATGGGCGTGACATTGATTTGTTCGATGGTGCCGATCTCGCGTTCTCGAACGACGTTCATGGCGGTGAGGAGCATTACTAAAATGGTCACCAGCTCGCCCAAAATACCAGGAGCCATGAAGTATTTGAAATTAAGCTCGGGGTTGTACCAGTTGGCGGTGGGGACATTGATAAATGCCGGCGGTTGGCCATTTCGGTTGACTATTTTGAGGTTGGCCTGTAGTTCTTGATTGAAAGATTGAATGATAATGTTTAAATAAGCGGCCCCCACACTGGCTTGCTGCCCATTGATGGCATTGACCAGGAGCTGGATATTACCTCGTTTTTCGCGATAGAAGTGTTGCTCAAATTGGGATGGAATAGTAAGGACAATGTCTACCTCGCCAGTTTGTAGCATATCGTCGCCCTGAGCTACGGAAGCGGGGAAATCGATGAGTAGGAAACGATCTGCGGCTTCGATTTTTTGAACGAGCAAACGCGCCGTGGGCGAGTGGTCTTCATTGACAATCGCCAGGCGGATGTTCTTTACTTCGTTGCTGGCTGCATACGAGAGGATAATCAACTGCACAATGGGCACTACCGTCATCATGGGTAGCATGGCCTTGTTGCGGAAGATTTGGATAAATTCCTTCTGGATGATATAGAGTAATCTTTGCATAAGGCTTATTTATAAACGACCTGGAAATTGCGCCAAGCAGCAGTGAGGAGTACAATGAGCATAATGAATAAAATGAGGGCGGGAAAGGCAACGGCGTCCCAACCTGCAGCTTTGAGCATAATGGCCTGCTCGATCTGGATGAAATACTTTGCGGGGATAATCTTCGAAATATATTGTAGTAAGCTAGGCATACTGGCAATAGGAAAGAGGAACCCGCTGAGCAACATTGTAGGCATGAGCAACGCAAACATAGAGGTCATCATGGCCGTTTGCTGGGTAGGCGCTTTGGTAGATATCAGTACGCCCAGCGCCAGCGCTACCAGCAGGTAAAGGAGAACTAAGGCAAGCAAAAGCACCAAACTGCCACGGACGGGCACATCAAATAAATAGTAGCCAAGAAAGAGGACAATGATGGCATCGATAAAGGAGAGTATGGCGTAGGGGGTTACTTTTCCCAGAATAATGACAATTGGCGGTAGCGGGGATACCAGCAGGAGATCCATCGTGCCTGTTTCTTTTTCTTTGGCAATGGTGAGGGAGGTCATCATGGCGCAAATAAGCATGAGAATGAGTGCTACCGTGCCAGGAACAAAGTTGTAGGCACCCTCTAATTGAGGGTTGTAGAACATGCGAATTTCGGTACTGACTTGGTAAGGTTGCACGCCACTTGTGCCGTTCTGGTTTTGCTGAAAGGTGGCAATCATCTGTCGCGCGTAGCTGGTGAGCGTGGTGGCGTAGTTGGGTTCGGTGGCATCGGCAATGAGCTGAACATCGGCTTTGCGCTGACGAAAAAAATCGTCTTCAAAACCAGCAGGAATGACAATGCCCATTTTGACTTGGTTGGACTGAAAGGCTTGCTCCAACTCTGCCGTAGTACGAACGGAGGTGACCAGCTTCAAGTGGCCCGATGCCGTGAGGTGATCGACTAACTGGTAGCTAAGGTCATCATTGGCTTCGTTGAATATCGCTACGGAGGCATCCTTGAATTCGTTGGTGACGGTATACCCAAAGATCAACACCAAGGCCACTGGCATACCAAATAGAATGGCCAGGGTTCTGGGGTCCCGCAGGATATGGAACAGCTCTTTGCGTACAAACGCCAGGAATATCTTGATCATTTTTCTGTTTTTAGAGACGCGATGCGTCGAGTCCTAACCAGGAGTTTTTACGTTCAAAAAGAGCTAGCCGCGGAGGCTCCGAGGCGCGGAGTTTAGAAGATTTCATAATAAAAATCTCTGTGTCTCCGCGTCTCCGCGGCTAAAAAAGCCAACCTAAGAACCATTCAGCACAACCAAATGGATTCATCAGGCGCGAACCAATTTCAAAAAGACCTCGTCCATAGAGTCCGTTTGGAATTGTTGCTTTAATTCAGCGGGGCTTCCAAGAGCTTCAATCCTCCCGTCAACCATGATACTGATACGGTTGCAATATTCGGCTTCGTCCATGTAGTGGGTGGTAACGAAAATGGTTACGCCCCGGTCTGCGGCCTCGTAAATCATCTCCCAAAACTGCCGACGGGTAGCAGGGTCAACGCCCCCAGTGGGTTCGTCGAGGAAGATGATCTTGGGATCATGTACTCCTGCGATGGCAAAAGCCAGGCGTTGTTTCCACCCCAAGGGGAGGTCACCGACCAGCCGATTTACATATTCTTCCAACCCGAGTTCCTGTATTATCTCAGTCGTCTTTGTCTTTATCCTCTTACGACTGAGCCCGTAAATACCACCATAAAAGCGGATGTTTTCGGCAATCGTCAAATCTTCATAAAGACTGAATTTTTGACTCATGTAGCCAATGTTTTCCTTGATCTGATCCGTCTCTCGATAAACATCAAAGCCTGCAATGGAAGCGTCGCCTTCGGTGGGGCGGCTCAGTCCGATCAGCATTTTGATGGCTGTGGTTTTGCCCGCGCCGTTGGCGCCCAGGAAACCAAATATTTCGCCTTGTGCCACGTTGAAAGAGATCGCATCTACGGCGGTGAAATCTCCAAATCGCTTGGTCAGGTTTTGTGCTTCTATTGCGTAGGACATTGGTTTTGTTTTGTGCTCCTCCGGCTTTTGCCAGCTTCGCGGTTGTACTCGTTCCTCACGTTTGTGCGCACCCCGCACTCCGCACCTTTTACCCCGCCAGCTCCAAAAACACATCTTCTATAGTGGCGTCGATGCGTTTTACTTCGATCTGTTCGTGGTGCTTTTCTTTCAGTAGGTTGTAGATAGCTTCTTCTGGGAAGTAGCCACTGGTGGTCAGGTGCAGGTATTCGCCGAAAGGTTCTACTCTTTTGGTGAAGGGCGCTGCCCTCAGGTCTTTTATCAGCTGGTAGAAAGATGTTGCTTTAACGGCGTAAAGGGGCTGTTCGTAACTTTCCCGAATATTGTCGGGGGTATCGACCTGGAGAATTTGGCCATTCTGGATGAGGGCGATCTCCTCGCAGCGGGAGGCTTCATCCATGTAAGGGGTGCTTACGATAATGGTGATACCGTGTTCTTTCAGCCGTTGGAGCATATCCCAAAATTCGGCTCTACTCACGGCGTCAACCCCCGTGGTGGGTTCGTCCAGGAAAAGGACTTCTGGTTCGTGGATCAGGGCACAGCAAAGGGCCAGTTTTTGCTTCATCCCGCCCGAGAGCTTCCCTGCTCTTCGTTTACGAAAAGGCTCGATCTGTACGTAAATATCTTTGATGAGGTGATAGTTTTCCTCAATGGTCGTTCCGAAGATCGTCGCGAAGAAATTTAGGTTTTCTTCAACCGTAAGGTCTTGGTAAAGCGAGAACTTGCCTGGCATATAGCCAATGATCCTACGAATCTGTTTATAATCGGCCACCGTATCCAGCCCTGCCACCGTAGCTTTTCCATCGTCAGGAATAAGCAAGCTGGTGAGGATTTTAAACAAGGTAGATTTGCCAGCACCATCCGGCCCGATGAGCCCAAAGAGGGTGCCCGCCGCAATGTCGAGATTGATATCCTTGAGGGCTGATTGGTCCCCGAAACTTTTACTGATATGCTCGATTTTTACCGCTCCCATAGTTATTGGTTTGTGGCTTGAGTACTACTAGGGGTAAAATTCACTTCTGCGGGCATACCGATTTTAAGCTTGCCTTCCGGATTAGGTACGAGGACCTCAAATGCATAAACAAGGTTGACACGATCTTCTTTAGTCTGGATGGTTTTGGGGGTAAACTCTGCCTGAGCAGCAATCCAACTGATCGTACCACTGAGTTGGCGGTAAGCCTCTTGGCCTTCATCTACGAGTACTTCTACTTTTTGGCCAAGGGACACATTTTGTAGTTGGTTGCTACTGGTATAAGCGCGCAGGCGCATGGTATCCAATTGCCCTAGTCGGAATAAGGGGCTACCGATCCCTACCATTTCACCGGCCTGTGCCATTTTGGTGAGCACGGTTCCTGTGGCCGGGCTGTAAAGGTAAGCTCGTCGTATTTGTTCATCCAGCAGTGCCATTTGTGCCAGCATGGGTTGTTTTTCTGCAAGGATAGCTCCGTTGGCCGTGTTGGTATTGCTGCGTACGGCTTGGATACGTTGCTTGAGCACCGTGAGTTCTCCGTTTAGGTCATCAAACTGTTTGGGTGTGGCGGCTTTTTTCTCTACCAGGCGTGCTACCCGATCCCGCTCGCGTTCCAGGTTGTCTTGTTGCCGGTCGAGTACTTCAATCTCGGCCAGACTGTTTCGCAATTTAGCCGGTAAGGTGCCTATCTGGGCACGCACCTGCTCGCGTTGCAAATGAAGGAGGGTAGTATCCACAAGGCCGAGGAATTGCCCTTCCTTTATTTTTTGCCCTTCCTCAATGGGGAATGCCGTAAGCTGGCCATTAGCTTCTGCGCTAATCAATATGGTGGTCGCTTCAAAATTTCCGTAAGCATCGGACCGGGCGGCTTCCTGCTTGCAAGCAGTGAAGGAGAGGGTGATCAAGAAGAGAAGATATGTATTTTTCATTTTTAGCTAATTATTAAAACGTTATCCTGACGTTTGTTAAGTTAGTTTGATTGTTGTTCAGTTTAGAACCACTTTTTCAAAGTGGGAGATCGGAAGTGGGAAGTTGGAAGTATTTGTATTAGCGAGTGGCGTGCTCTCCTTCTCATTCTACGTATATCTCATTATTTCCGACTTCCGCTTTCCGACTTCAAACTCGGAAGTATTTGTATTAGCGAGTGGCGTGCTCTCCTTCTCCTTCTACGTGTATCTCATTATTTCCGACTTCCGCTTTCCGACTTCCCACTTCCGACTTCCGATTTCAAAACCCTCCCCGATTGCTCCAAAAATTCAACTGCGTTTGCAATAGCTGAACCTCGTGAACCGCCTTGTTTTGGCGTGCTCGTAATTCGGCATTGAGTTGATTGACGTAATCGGCAGAGGTAATGACGCCTTCATCCAGCTGAACGGCCATTTGTTCCAGGATCTCTGCTTGGAGGGTGGCTATTTTTTCGTCGCGGATAATCTGCGCATTGATGCGGTCTATCTCTGTGAGGTAGCGTGCCTCCCCTTGACTCAGGTTGAATTCAAAAGTTTCACGGGCATTTTGGAGTTGGGTAGCTTGTAATTGAAGCGTTTCTTTTTGCAAACGGGTTTTATCCCAGTCGACGAGTTTCCAGCTAAATCCTGCGCCGATGATGCCATAAGGAGCGACATTGCCGTCGAGGAGGTTAAGTGGATTTGGGTAACCAACACCTGCTTGAGCAAAGACTTGTAGTTTGGGCTTGCGCTCACTGTCGACCAGCTGAGCCTGTGCCAAGACAGCTTCCTGTTTTAATTGGAAAAGTTGCTGCTCGGGACGTTGGATAACGGGAAGAATGTCCGTTGACCCCATTGGCGGATAAGTCAAGGTAACGGTAGGGCTGAGTTGTAGGTCTAATAATTGTTCCAGGCTTTGAATAGCTCCTGTCGTCTGATAGATTAGGTTGTCTTGCTGCGCCAGAATTTCTTGCTCTTTGACCAATAGTTGTGTCAATTCCGTTTGTAGCAATACGCCGTATTCTACACCGGCCTGAACTTGCTCTTGCCGGGCCGCGAGGTCTTTCAACGACAAATCAAACAAGACCTCCTGTTCACGAAGCGCACTGATTACGAGAAACAGCTGGTTGACGCGTTCACGGAGCTGGAAACGGTCGACTTCCTGTTGTTGAAGTTCCGTCTTCACTTGAGCAGCAACCAGATTTTGACGAGCCTCTTTGAGGCCACCGTCTAGTAATAAGTACGAAGCCTCCAGGTAGGTTTGAACACTGACCAGCGGGCGACTGATGTTCAGTGGAAACATGGGGTTGTCGCTTTCCAGGTTGATGGTTTCCGATTGCAAGCGCCCATCTGCTTTTAGCGAAATGGCGGGCTTACTCTCAGCGTCGATCTGTGCACTTTGGTTTTGTGCTATTTGCTCAAGCAAGGCTCCGTTGCGTAGTAATGGATAGCGCTCTTCCAGTATATCGTAAGCTTCGGTAAGGGAAAGCGTCGTCACTGTTGCTTCCTGGGCATTAACCAATCCAGTTGTCAGTAGAAGTAAGAAGCAATAATATTTTCGTAAGATCATCGTCTTAGTATTGTGTTTTAACTTTTTGGTTAATAGAAGCCCAAAAAAAATCAATCGTTCTTTAACGCAGCTTTTAAGAAGTTCATAATGATGTCTTTACGTTCTTCCATGAGAGTAGAGAAATCATTGTCAGAAAATTCAAAAACAGTACAAAATATGGGTTTGGCGATAAAAGGAAAAACGGTCATTCCCATAATATTAAGCATCAACTGCGCGGGTGGTAGTTTACGGATATTACCCGCCTCCATTTCTTGATGCATGCTTAAAACAAAACCCTGTACTGCTGGAAAATGATGACTTCTTTTCTTTAGCTCTTCGACAAACCGGGCTTGTTTTTGTGATAATTCCGACATGATGAAAAACGGTATATCGGGTTGCTCCTGAAATAAGTCGACGTACGAAGTGACGATGACTTCCAAGCGCTCCCAAAACGTTCCTTCTGTAGCCAGGGCTTTAGCAAATCGCGGTAGTATGGTATCTAGAATCCGTACCGTAATCTCGTGATACAACTTCTCTTTCGATCGGAAGTAGTAGTGTAATAAAGCTTTATTGATACCTGCTTCATCAGCGATATCTTGTGTGCGTGTAGCGGCATACCCCTTTTGTACAAAGTGTTTGCGGGCTACTTCCAGGATCAATGTTTCTTTGTCTTGTGCCATATTTAACCACAAAGTTAAACACTTTGGTTAGTACATGCAAGTGGTAGACTTATTTTTATTGAAAAGCTGCTTGACTTCTGCCTAAACCTGATCTATACCCGGCACTAAGTAACGGGTATATAAGGGGCCATGCCGGTAGCGGCGTTGCTGTGCAAACGCCACTACGGCACCGGGTTGTTCGCTATTACCTGCGGTACCGCTGCCACCCCTTGTCCTTGGTCCGTCCCGGCCCCGCGCTCCAGGCGCTGCCTTGCGCCCTAAGTCTATAGTTCGTCAAGGTAGGATTTGTGAGAATTTGAAGACGCTATTTTTTCCATCCGCAAGGCGAAACCTCGAAGAAGCCGCGAAGCGAAACGTAGGCAACGCAGCGAGTTGGCGAGGCTTTTCAACGCAGCGAAGGGTAAAAAGAGCAGGTCAAAAATCACAAATCCTACTTTGGAGAACTATAAATACAGGTCCTGCCAGCGGGCATCACATCTACAGACGTATCGGTGCGACGCCTCTACGTTGGCCAATTTCCCACTTCCTCCCGATTGCTCGGAACCCATTTCCCATTTTGCTTTAAGTCTTACGACCCTTTAAACTGCACCTCCACCTCTGGTACTCCTTGTTGATAATGCTGGTAATAGGTATCTGCGACCTTGTGAGGATCGAAGGCCGTTCCTTCTTTAATGGTGCCAAAAATAGTGACCGTCCCCACTTGGATAGGGCTTTCCTGTAGTTCCTCCGCCAGCATGAAAGCCAAGCTGCGAATACCTGCTTTTGCAATGCTAATCGTCGGCGCTTGCATCCATGGATGGAGGGCTGCGCCGCCTCCGGTAAATAGAAAAGTCCCGCGATCATTTTCTTGCATAAAGGGAAGGATGGTTTGTACACTCAGCAGCGCAGCAGCGACATCCATCCGGTAGGCATCTACCATTTCTTCAACATCTAATTGGAGTGGGCTATTGAATTGCTTTTTTACCGCATTGTAGATCACGACCTCCACGGTGTTTTTCTGTGCAATGCCGCGCAACGTTTGCCGCAAAGCTTTGAAGTCACTGGCGTCAACCACGTGGGTGCTGACTGAAACTGCTTGTTCTTCAAGTATTTTGGCAAAAGCACTAAGGTTTTCTTCACTCCGAGCCAATAGGGCGATAGAAAAACCTTTTTGGCCAAATTTTTCGGCCAGCGCGAGCCCGAGGCCAGGGCCAGCACCGATAATTATTGCAGTTGACATAAGTTATAGTTTGATTTTCATCAGGAGGTCATTTTGCAAATCACTGCCCAAGTAAAATTCGTGCTGGTCAAAAGTAGAGAATCCATGGCGCTTATAAAACTGGATGGCCGCCTCATTTTGATCCCATACACCGAGCCAAACAGAGGACTTGTTTTCTTGCCTAGCTTTTTCCATTACAAAGGTTAAGAGCTGTTGCCCGATATTTTGCCCCTGGTGGGTAGCTTTTACGTAAATTCGTTCTATTTCCAGGGTGTTTTCCAGGGATTGCTCTGTTTGTGCAGCTCCTTCATTGAGTTTTAAGTAGGCAATGGCCTCTCCGTCTTTCCAGGCCATAAAAAAGGATACGCCCTCTTGGAAGAAACTGGCTCGTACTTGTTCAAGAGCAAAGGCTTTAGAGACGTATTGGGACATGTTTTCGGGTGTGTTCACTGGGCCGAATGCTTCTACAAAGGTTTCTTCTGCTAGATTACGAAGTAGTGGAAGCTCTGTTTCCGAAACGGTTTTTATGGTAAGAGCAGGATTCATAGGTAAAGGTTGATTATTTTATTTACCCTAAAATGTGATGCACATCACAGGAAAAATAGAAGAAGGCTATTAATTTTATCTTTCTTGATCATCCATATCCATCAAATTTAAGATAGAAAAACTGTGGAAAAATACTGGGATTTATTCATTCAGGGCTATACCGGTTACGGGAATTATCTTTTGCACGAGATAACGCGCCCTGGCTGGGACAACTATTTTTATTGGTTGATCGCCGTTTCTGTCTTCTTTTTACTGCTGGAAGTGGCCATTCCCTGGCGGAAAAAACAGGCTACTCTGCGCAAAGATTTTTGGCTGGATGCTTTTTATATGTTTTTCAATTTCTTCCTATTTTCACTGATCATTTACAGCGCGGCGTCTAATGTCGTTGTCAACCTCTTCAACGATGGTATCAAAGCAATTACTGGAGGTTTTGACTTACAGGCGCAAAATCCGCTGAATGAATTTCCGTTATGGGCTATTCTATTGGTAGGTTTTGTCGTTCGCGATTTTGTCCAGTGGTGGATTCATCGTTTGTTACACCGTTCGGATCGGCTGTGGGAGTTCCATAAAGTACACCATTCGGTAGAGGAGATGGGCTTTGCTGCTCATTTGCGTTACCACTGGATGGAAAATATTGTTTACCGTACGCTGGAATACATTCCGCTGGCATTGCTCGGTATTGGGCTTTACGATTTCTTTATCATCCACATTTTTACCTTGGCTTGGGGACATTACAATCATTCCAATATCAGCGTGAGTGGTTATCTTACAGGAGGAATATTAGGGGCCCTGTTGGGAATTATCGTTTCACAAGGCCTGTTAGATGTGAGCCTCGTTCAAGACCCGTCGCTAATTACGAGTTTGGGGATTGTGCTGGGTTCAGCTATAGCTGGAAGCCTGTTGTTAGGCAAACTAATGAAATACGTGTTCAATAGCCCGGAAATGCACATTTGGCACCATGCTTATGAGTTGCCCAAAGAGCGCCACTTCGGGGTCAATTTTGGGATTACGTTAGCGATATGGGATTATATTTTCAAAACGGCTTACATTCCACACAGTGGACAGGATATTAGGTTAGGTTTTCCGGGTATAGAGTCTTTTCCTGACAATTTTACGACCCAGTCGGTCTATGGGTTTGGCAAAACGGAACAGGAGCCGCCCAAGAAGTAATAAAAGACAGTACAAAAATGAATTTATCATTCGTTTTGTAGTAGAAGGCTAAGTGTGTCTGCTATTGCAAAAATTGAGAGAAAGATAAATTCATTTTTTGCGCAACAATAGGACTATGAAAAATCTATTTTACTTTCTCAGCATCGCCGTAATAATCGGTGTACTCGCAACCTGTACCAACCAATCAGCCTCCCAAGAGCAGGAGGAAGAGCAGATGGTAAATTCCGATGAATATTACCTGGAACAAGGAGCAGAAATTGTGGCGGCATCTTTCAAGGCATTATCAGGGCGCTTGATGGCAGCAATGAAAAAAGGAGGCGTCCCGGAAGCAGTACAATATTGTAACATTGCCGGATTGCCTTTGATTGACAGCCTATCTGAAGCACATCAGGTAAATATCAGACGGACATCGTTAAAAATTCGTCAACCCAAAGATGCACCCACGGCAGCAGAGAAAAAGGCCTTGGATCAATACCACGCTAAATTTGCTGCCGGAGAAGTCTTAAAACCTTTAGTGGAGACCAACAGTGCAGGAGACGTAGCTTTTTACGCCCCGATTCTTCTGAGTGAAGCTTGCTTGAAATGCCACGGTAAACTGGGAGAAACCCTAAAGCAGGAAGATTACGACTTGATCAAAAGACTTTACCCTGAAGACGAGGCTATTGGCTATGCACCAGGAGATTTGCGCGGTATTTGGAGCATCACTTTTGTGAAATAAAACCAAGCATCCTTAATACAAAAAAATGGCTCATCTAAATAATACAGATTTGTTAGCCCTTGAACGCACCAAAATGGCCAACGAACGCACTTTCTTGGCCTATTTCAGAACCTTCATGGTCTTTCTAAGCAGTGGCTTTGCGGTGATGAAACTGGAAATACTTCACGAAATTCATAGCCTGGGCATGGCGCTGGTAATCCTCTCTCCTCTGGTTTTAATGATTGGCGTTTATCGACTTTATCGGGTTAGGACATTCTTGAAAAGGATCGAAACAAAAGAAGGGGAGTAGTATATTTTGAACCACCAAGGGCACTTAAGGTTTTTTTATTCCTTTTGAGGCATCAAAGAAAACCTCTTTGATGCCTCAAAAGAGAAAGCTATATGCTCTTATAATTCCTTATATGGTTTAAATTTCTTTGCAGAAGATGTACCAGCGCTAAACAATTTCAAGCGATATCATCTTATTAAGGCATGAGGATTTTCTTACTAATAATACTGTTTAACTCCTGCCTGATCATGAGCAATGCCCAATCTGATACGCCTTTCTTTTGTGATCCGGAAACGGGCCTCTGTGTCATTCCTGAAGTGGAAAGCGATAAGCTTGCCGTGGAGCAAAAAGACGGTGTAGAAATTATTTATGTAGGCGATCCAATGTGTTCCTGGTGTTGGGGAATCTCCCCTGCATTGCATAAATTAGAGCAACGTGCTGCGCAAGAGGGCATTCCTTTCCGAATAGTGGTAGGTGGTTTACGGCCCGGCGGTGGCGATCCTTGGAATGAGCAGTTTCAAAACTTTCTCAAGCATCACTGGGAGGAAGTGAATGAGCGCAGTGGCCAGCCTTTTGGGTATTCGCTTTTCGAGCGCGAATCCTTCAATTATGATACCGAGCCCAGCTGTCGGGCAGTAGTCGCAGCCCGCACAATGGACCCTACCTTGGAGCATCGTTTCTTTGAGTTGGTGCAACACCACTTTTATGTGCAAAATCAAGACCCTGCGACCGATGCTTTTTATGCTCCAATTTGTAGCAACTTAGGCCTAGATTATGAAACCTTTCTGAAGCGCTTTCACAGTGAGGAAACGATAGCTGCTACAAAGGCAGAATTTCAACTGAATCGCCAATGGGGTGTTCGGGGATACCCTACCGTTTTGTTGCGCAAAGACCAACAACTTTTCCTTTTAGCAAACGGCTACGCGGAATTCGAACAACTCTGGGGTGGTGTTGAAGCGCAAATTTTGCGATAGTTCCAGTTATTTGGTGCTATATGAAATCGTTTGGTTGGAAAAGGGTAGGCTGGACTTCAGTCCGGCCACAATCGCAATATCTTCCCGCTCGGACTGAAGTCAAAGCCACGCCTTAAGTATTCAGCCCCAAACGATTTCATCTAGCGCCCCTTATTTAAAGCTTGCCACAAATTTAAAATCCGTGTTAAATCCGTCAGATTCGTTAAATCTGTGTTCTATCCCGCTCATTTGAGGTATCTGATCCTGTTAAGAAGTCGATGGTGTTCTTTTTTTTAGATTAATTGACTGATAGTGAGTTGGTTGTGTGGTTTTTTGTGGACGATATTCGCAAAAAGTCTACCCTTCCTGTTTTGCCTAAGTGACTGTTTTTCAACGATAAAGAGATTGGTGGTTTGGGTTTGGAATAATATTTTACAATCGCGATTTGTGCGAAAAATAATTCCTTAACCAAACTAATTGTCCATGTTTTATTCCAATAGCTTGCAAGTTGGCTTAGTTTTTTTACTGTTTTTCCTGCTCTCCTGTGAGAAGCCAGAAGAAGCAACTGAGCGAACAGGCCCTGATTTAAGCACAGAACAAGATTACTGGGAAGAAACCAGCCTTTCGACTTACGATACCAGGGCTTTGTCTATTCCTTCCGAAGGCAGGTCCGTGCCAACAGGTGCTACGCTTACCCCTCATTTTCAAAGTTGGCTGTCGGCTAATGGTTATGGCAGTTACAATTTTTCGCGTACCGATATTGTGGGAGATAGCTATGGTGGTAAAACGAATAATAATACCCCTGTAACGAAGCAACCCGTAATTTTCATTCACGGTAATTCTGATAAAGCCGTGGGTACCCAATTCGGGCAAAGCGGTTGGACAGAGTCACTGAATTACTTCCTCGGTCAGGGCTATACCGAGGCTGAACTGTATGCCATTACATGGGGTGATGCAGATGCATCCAGCGCTGCAAATAATTATCATTCCAAAGAAAATGTAATGCGTATCCGCAAATTTGTGGAAGCCGTTTTGGCATATACCGGCGCGAGCAAAGTGGATATCATTGGCCATTCCATGGGGGTAACTTTGGGCCGTAAGGCAGTAAAAGGCGGTTCTGGTTACGATCCCAACGATGGTGGTTCCTATTCCGTGGGTAGCTCCCTGACCAGCAGTGTGGATGCTTTCGTAGGCATAGCCGGCGCCAATCAGGGCCTGGTGAGTTGCTATTACGCAAGCGGCGTACCTACTTGTGATGATGTCAATGGGTTTTATCCTGGTTACATGTGGGGATGGTATGGCCCTTATGGCGTTTCCGATTATTTGGTCGACCTGAATAGCTCTTCTGCTTACGAGGGGGCTTACCGCTACAGTATTTGGTCATCCGCAGATCAAATTGTGGGGTACGGGTGTATCGTCTATGGCAAGAATACTTGTAAACTGCCAGGACAAACAGGGCAGAAATCTTATGGGTCTGCTCCCTATGGCCATTTCAATTTGAAAGACCTGACAGAAGCAGTACAGTACAATATGGTAGTTAATCATACAGTGATTTGATGATAAAAGGCTAAACATGTCTGTCCATAAAGGCCAGGATATGTTCTACAATCTCTTCGCCGGCATCTTCCTGGAGGAAGTGGCCGGCGTTTTTAATTCTTTTATCGGGCAGGCCTTCCGCAGTAGGGATGAGGTCTGCAAAAAAGCCACGGGCACCACCAACAATAGGGTCCTTGTCGGAAAAGGCTACCAAGCAAGGCTTTTGCCATTGCCCCAGTACCTCTCTGGCTTTCTTCATGTAGGGCACTGCCGGGTCGCCGGGTGTCATTGGTACCAATGCAGGGAAAGCCCTGGCTCCTGCCTTGTATTTAGCATTGGGGAAAGGCGCATCATAGGCTTTGCGTACAGCACGATCTAGCGGATGATGCGTTCCTTGCGAAATGATTCTACCAATGGGAAGAACAGGCGATTTCAAGGCAAAAGTCCTCCAGATATTGAAAGCTTTACTACCAGGTTCTGTTCCATCGGGAATAAAGGTATTCATGATGACCAGTCGCTTGAATAACTCAGGTCGTTGGCCCACCATTGGTAAACCCAGCAAGCCTCCCCAGTCTTGAACAACCAAGGTGATATCCTTGAGCTGGAGCTGGTCTAGCAAGTGATGAAAGCTCTGGAAATGGAAATCAAAGGTATAATCACTAATCTGCGTGGGCTTGTCGGATCGGCCAAAGCCCAACCAATCAAAAGCAATTACTCGATGGTTTTTCGCTAAACCCGGGATCATCTTGCGGTAGAGGTACGACCAACTGGGTTCACCGTGAAGGAGCAAAATGGTTTCCCCTTCGCCCTCGTCAATATAATGCATACGCATCCCATTCCATTCAATATAGTTAGGCTGAAAAGTCCATCCCGGCAAATTTTGAAAGTGTTGGTCAGGGGTACGCAGAAAATCCATGCAGAGACAATTTGGGTGATTATATTATTGGAAACAGCACGAAAATAAAGTGTGTTTTTGTTTTTTACAATAGTTGAATAAGCGCTTCATTTTAAGCGTTTTAACTATTTGGAAAGCTTGAGGAAAAACACACTTTGTTTTCTGCGCAATTCTTGATTGTGAAGGTACGGAATAAAATTCCCCAACAAGTTCTAAACTGGACTTTCGGCATTCGCCGAAAGTAGTAGAAGGATTAAAGGTAGAAGGTATAGGGATTTGAAACTGAAGGAGAATAGCTACCGTTTATAGTCATCCCGAATTTTGATTGTCATCAAAATCCGTGCTGACCAACCGCAAAAGTTATCGTTAAAAACGAAACCCCGTGATTTCTATTAGTGAAATCTATGGGGTTTCTTACAAAAAAGTCAGATAAATCATTCCTTTCAGCTATTATAATGACCCTCTCTAAATTAAAGTCAGGCTGGATTTTAGCCTTAGCCAAAATTCGGGATGACTCATGTTCTCGTGTTTATACTAATAAAGTCGGGTGATGACTTTGTCTCAAAGACCGTTTTCTAATTCTTATTTTCTCGCTTCACGTATCTCCCATCAAAGGCACTTTGCCATTCACTTTCCGGGGTTTGTTTTTGTTCTATAAATTGTCGCACAGATCCGTCTTCCTGTAGGGTAAAGGTCATCCGAAGGGTGCCATTGTTGGCAGGAGTACTACTGGATTCTGAGATGAATTGAAGGTAGCCTGGCCGGCGTTCTGTCTCTATGTATTTGGTCAGCCCTTGCGTATTGTCTGACCAAAGTTGCTTCCACAGGCCATCTGATGGATCATAAAAATTGAGGCTTTGCCCTACGTAATCGCGTGCCGTAGAGTATTGTTCTAAAACGGAGCAGCCTCCTTCCTGCTTGGTGATGCTATTTTCGCCGACTTTGATGTCTCCGACAAAAACATCCCATTCCCCTAACCAAAAATCGAAATGCGTATAGTAGGGATCATAAAAGCAAGGGAATGCCCGCCGATGAACACTGTCTTTTAGGCTTTGAAAGTGCTCTTGATGAGAAAAAACGTCGAATTGCTCTTGCTCAAAAGCCTGGTAGCTACTAAATCCTTCTTTAACGAGCTTGCCGAGCAAATCCAGCGCTTCTTCTTGCTTCCCCAATTGAGCAAGACAGCGCGCTTGCTGCATTTGTACATTTGCACTTGGCTGAAAGTTATTTTCAGCGGCGGCTTCTAAACTTTTCAGGGCTGGTTTGTAATCCTGTGCCTGGATCAGGCAGAGCCCTTGAATGTATAAGGCCATGGAATCTTTCGGGTTTGCTTCAAGTTGTTCCTTACAATTTGCCAGACAATCACTGTATTTACCTTGACTATAAGTGGATAGAATATTTCCTTGCGCGCCAAGCAGTAAAGGAAGGAGGAAAAAGGCCATAATGAACGTTCGTTGCCACATAAATCGATTGTTTTGACCAATTTAGGCAGTTTCAAAGCAATGTAATTGTAAAAAACGCTGGTTCTATACCTGGCACCTAATAACGGGTATAGAATTATCCCTGCTGCTGGCAGAAGTTTTTTGGCAAAAGCCCGGTAATAAGTTGCACTTCTTTGTGGAAATGGGAGGGGTCATAATAGCCCAATTGAAAAGCTAAGTCCCGTAAGTTAGTGGTTGTTGCCTGAAGATGTTTTACCCGGCCTAGCCGATAGAGTTGCAAATAAGTTTTGGGTGGAACCCCGAAATGAGCATTAAAGCGGTGCCGAAACTGAGCCGGACTCAGGTAGGCTATCTTGGCCAGGTCACTTACCTTGCAATGACCATTTTGTTGGTGGATGAAATTTTGCAAAACCGCAGTAGGAAAGGGGGAACACGCGCTAAACTGGCTTTGCAGAAATTGATCAGTAAGCTCAAGTTTCTGCTTGATATTGTTGGTCAGTACTAATTTATCCTGCCACTCTTGCCCTGCCTTTCCCCAAATGAGGCCGGGGCTCAATAGTTGATTCTTTAGTTCGTGAACGGGCAATTTTACAAAATGAGCAAAAGCGCCTGCACGGAATCGAATGCTAAAGGCAAATCCGGGTTCACTAATTTTCATTTGGTAAGCTCGGGTATGCAAGCCGCCTACAAATGCCTCCTCACGCGAGAGCCATTCTTTACTGATGGGGTGGGTATAGTGGGTATGTGCTCCATGCTGGAAGATAATCTCGACGATTCCTTCAGGTAGGAAAAACAGGGTGTCTCCTTGTAAATGGCTTTCTAATTTGTAATGGCAATAGGAACTCACATAAGGAACCAACTCACTGGCAGGTGAATAATGAACTTGTTCGATATGGTGAGCTGCAATCATATTTATTGTTTCAATTCCCAAAGGCTATCCACAAAATAGGCTTTTTGATCAACAAAATTATGGTTGACCACAAAGCCGGTTTCTTCGGCCAGTTCGGCGATGTCGCGTTCACTGTATTTGGCGGATACTTCTACGGCAATGGCTTCCCAGGCCGCAAAATGTACACTTAATTGTAACTGCTCAATTTGCACCAATTGATCTTCTTTACTTACAATGTAGCTGCGAGCTTCACCATTTAGGGGGTTATACGTTTCCCAATGCATGAATTTATCAAGATCGAATTCACCACCCAATTCTCTATTGATCCGGGTTAGTAAATTGAGGTTGAAGGCTGCGGTGATACCGGCTGGATCATCATAGGCTAGTTGTACAACTTTAGGATCTTTCTTGAGGTCAAAACCCGTGAGCAGCAAATCGCCAGGGGAAAGGCAAGTTGCTAACTCTCTGATAAATGTTTTAGCATTAGGTAAAGGGAAGTTTCCAATATTGCCACCTAAAAAAAGTACAACTTTTCGCCGGTGATTGTCTTCTTCTTTAATCAGAGAAAGAGCTTTGGTGTAATCTCCTTTTACGGCGTCGACCTTAAGTTTTGGGAATTGTTGTGCGCAATCATCGGCCAGTTGTTTTAAAACATTTCCGGAGATATCAATTGGCCGATAAGTGAAATCTGCTTCTTGTTGGAGAAAATACTCCAGTAAGATTTTGGTCTTGGTTCCATCACCAGCACCCAGTTCAATCAATTCAAAGGTCGTGTCACCAAATGCTTCAAGGATGGCTGCCTTTTGCCGAGTGAAAATATCATGTTCAGCGTTGGTGAGGTAATATTCCGGCATAGCCATGATATCCTGAAAAAGTTGATCACCAACGGCATCATAAAAATATTTGCTTGATAATTGCTTGGGGTAGTTGCTGAGGCCTTCTTCAATATCAACAGCAAAAGTGCTGGTTTCGGTAATTGTAGGGCTGGATGTAGAATTCATACGGGAAAATTTAAGAGGCAAAGAATGCTCAATTTGTTTTTTGCGCAATATTTGTTAGACGCAGTAAATTACTGTACGACGTACGGTAAATAAGTGTCGGTTTGGGCTTGTAAAAAACCTTTTATCCTGTAACCTCAAGTTAATCAAGGTCTTTGGCTAGGCGGATGCCCGTAAACTGCCAACGTTTATCGGTTTGGAAAAAGTTGCGGTAGGTTGCCCGAATATGAGAACGCGGTGTAGCACAAGAACCTCCGCGTAATACCATCTGGTTGATCATGAATTTACCGTTGTACTCGCCCAATGCCCCTTCGGGTCTAGGGTACCGCGGATAAGGAAGATAGGCACTGTTGGTCCATTCCCAAACATTGCCTAGCAGTTGATCGTCCTCATCACTGGTTGGTGCAATCGGGTGCCAGTTTTTGTCTTCAACAAAATTGGCGTTGGTGGGGATTTCAGGATGTTGCTGTTGGCAAACGACCTCCCACTCTTGCTCAGTAGGCAAGCGATGACCTGCCCAGCGAGCATAAGCATCTGCTTCAAAAAAACTGATGTGCGTAACCGGAGCTGCCAAATCGATAGGTTGTAAGCCGTTGAGGGTATAATGGAACCATGCACTATCTTGTTCATACCAGTACAGAGGGGCTTTGATATCTAATTGCCGGGCCCATTCAATACCTTCCATCTGCCACAGTTCAAAACGATCATAGGCCTTGTCTTGCATAAAAGCCAAGTAGTCAGCATTAGTGACCAACCGTTTTGCTAAAGCAAAACGATCGAGATAAACCTGGTGTCGACTCAGCTCATTGTCCCAACAAAAGCCATCACCCTGGTGACCGATTGGGTAGAGGCCTGCTTCGACGTTGATCCAGCTTTCAGGAAATGACCGATTTTCGATAGGTTCCTCACCTTGCTGATAAGCCGGATAGAGCGGATTCGTACCCAGGATATATTTGATATCCGTCATCAATAACTCCTGATGTTGCTGTTCATGTTGCAATCCTATTTCCAGAAGCTGTGCCAACTCTTTAGGCAATTTTTCTTGGTACTGTTCCAGTAATTCGGCCAGGTTTTTATCCACATATTCGCGGTAAGCAAGAATGGTTGCCGTCGATGGCCGCGTCATGTTACCCCTACTGGTACGTAAAATTCGCGGCCCCTGACTTTCGTAATAGCTATTGAAGAACCAGTTTAGGCGTTCATCGAATAGCTGATAATCGTCAAGGTGTTCTCGAAGGATGAAGTTTTCAAAAAACCAGGTCGTATGTCCCAGGTGCCACTTCGGCGGACTCACATCACCAATCGGTTGCACCACATAATCTTCCGCAGAAAGAGGTGTACACAATTGCACACTCCACTGCCGAATTTGCTGATAACGGAGGAGATAGCGTTTTGCGCTGGCTAGGGTAGGGGCTGTTGTCATAATTGTTGGGTGATTGTTTTCTGCGCAATAAAAGGCCTTATTAGGCATCCTTTATTTCTACGCCTCTCCAAAAGGCAACTCGATCCGTGATTTCTTTAGCAGCATCTTTGGGACTAGGGTAATACCAGACGGCGTCGGTATTAGTTTGTCCGTTTACTTCCAAAGAATAATAGGAAGCAGTACCTTTCCATGGGCAAACGGTATGGGTATTGCTTTCTTTGATGAATTCTTGCTTTAGGCTATTGGCAGGAAAGTAATAATTTCCTTCGAGACGCACCAAGTCGTTACTTTCCGCAACAATTTGCCCATTCCAGATGGCTTGCTTTTTCATTATAATAAAGAATTAGTTTAGCTTTTACAAGTTAAGTAACTATTCGTTGGCCAAAGTTGTTGACATAAAAAGAGAATTATGCTTGATTTTGGTCTGTTTTCAGACAGTTTTTTTTCCTGTAACAATTTTTAATAACCCTGAATTTTTCAAGCACATGATGGATTTTTCTACCCTCGGTTCTTCCTCTGTTAGTATTTCCCGCATTGCACTTGGTGGCATGTCTTTCCCTTCCGCTGCGGAGGGTACGAAAATTATTCAAACAGCGCTGGAAGGTGGCATCAATTTTTTCGATACGGCCGATCTTTATGATAAAGGGGAGAATGAACGCATCGTCGGCAAAGCCTTAGCATCTATCCGCAAGGAGGTCGTCATTGCCACCAAAGTCGGTAACCGATGGAGAGAAGATGGTAGCGGCTGGGATTGGGTGCCGCGTAAGGCGTACATCCTGACCGCCGTCGAGGCCAGCCTACAACGCCTGGGCACCGATTACATTGACCTCTATCAACTGCACGGCGGTACCATCGATGATCCACTCGAAGAAGTCATCGAAGCTTTTGAGTTATTAAAATCTCAGGGAAAAATCCGTGCTTATGGAATCTCCAGCATCCGCCCGAATACCATCCGTAAATGGACGGCCCTGTCTCAGGGAGTAAGCTGTATGTCGCAGTACAGCCTGTTGGATCGGCGGCCGGAAGAGGCTGTACTTGGCCATCTCCAGCAAGCCAATCATGGAGTTTTGGTCAGAGGAGCATTGGCCAAAGGACTGCTCGCGGGCAAGCCTCCTCAGTCATATCTCAGTCACAGCACGGAACAAGTTGAAAAGGTACAAGCCGAAATGCTTAAACAAGTGAGCAAGCAAGATTTTTCAGGGTTAGCACTAGCTTATTGCTTAAATTCCCCCGCCGTATCATCGGTCGTATTAGGCGCGAGTAAACCTGCTCAAATCAGCGAAGCCCTGGCCGCCTGGCACCGCGTAAAAACCATGAACATCGATTTTCAGCAACTCTCCCAATCGGTACCCTCCTACAATTACACCCAACATCGCTAATGAAGATAACCCGTTCGGCGTCGGCTTTGCCTACGTCGGTGTGTACATAAATTCTATGTGGCTATTGTGTAAAATAAAAACCTTAGGTGCCCTTAGGTGTCTTATGTGGTTCAAAAGTTAAAATAAAAAACTAAACATCACCCTCAGGCGGTGAAGTAAACTAGGTTTAGGTGCCGCTTTGCGGTAAGGGCGGTCTTCCATCGTATTTGGATACATAGAGCGTAGTATTTATTATTGAGGTTCTTAGGAGCAGATTATTTCGCGCTGGCCACAGCTTTTCCAAGCCGGATAGGCGCACCAAGTAGTTGGCCCCAGTCGTCATAATCTCCAATTTCAATCTTTCCACTAGGCGAAATAAGCACTTGCCGTTGAGGGCCAGCCTCAATGCCGTGCATCCGGAGCAAAGACTGGTATTTAGCCATTAGCCCACCAGTAGGAATAACTTCGTTGATGAAGAGGTCGTGGAATTCGAATTCAATTTTTACACCTTCATGATTGCCCACCAGTTGATCGGCAACCAATTCACGGCGAAGCTCATCACGCAGTACCGTTTCTTCGGTGCTCAGTAAAAAAGTATCACTGGTGACACATTCAGGGCAATCATTGCTAAAGTTCAAAAAGAAAAGGGTGCAAAGGATAGTAACAACAGTCGGGTATTTCATCTTTCTTGGTTTTGGTCTTCCTCCGGGTGAAAAGAGGATCGGGTTCGCTTATTAATAGGCAAGTGGCGTGCCGAAAATCGACAAAACGTGTAAGTGTTTGACTTTTAGTTATTTGTGTCGAATTGTTAGTCGGGTTGGTGTCGAAAAATGTTCGTTATCGAACACTCGTTGTGCGTAATTGGACGGTAATTAGCGCCACATTGTTAAGATGCTTCCAAAAAGCCTTGACCACTACTCCCAATTCATGTACTTTAGCTTTAAGCTATGCTGTAATTATGATCAAGACTACCCATACCGTTATTTTGCTGATTGCTATTGTCTACATTTTGGTTGTCACCAAGGTGTTGTTACTACCGTTTGTGGTAGCATTATTGATTTGGTACCTCGTCAAGGATATTCGAGACTTTATCGCGCGCAACCGCTTTATCAAGCGGCGCTTTCCTCGTTGGTTACAAAACACACTGGTGTTTGTCATCATTTTTGGCGTACTCACCTTTGTTTCTCGCTTACTTATAGGCAGTATCGCCACCTTTGCCGACAAGCTTGTTATCTACGAGGCCAACGTGACGGTATTAAATGACTACCTCCAGCAGCAATTCAACTTTGACTTTATTGACTACATCCAGAATTTTACGGGCAGTTTTGATTTTACCCAAATCTTGCAGCCGGTAGTCAATGGCTTAAGCCAATTACTCGGTGATGGCTTTATGATCGTGCTTTATGTCATATTTTTGCTGATGGAAGAATCAACTTTTTCAGTAAAGCACCGCCTGTTATTTAAGGAAGAAGAGCGCTACCAACAGACGATGGAGTTGGTCAATAAGATTGATGCGTCTTTTGGTAACTATATTTCTATCAAAACCCTTACAAGTTTCATTACGGCCACCCTTAGTTATATAGTGATGAATATTCTGGGCGTGGATACCCCTTTACTTTGGGCCATCGTCATCTTTCTACTCAATTATATCCCCAGTATCGGTTCTTTAATAGCAACCACCTTTCCCGCTATTATTGCTGTTTTGCAAGAGGGCGACCCTTGGGCAGGGCTATGGGTATTGATGGGCGTAGGGCTTATTCAGGTGCTGGTTGGCAACTTTTTGGAGCCTCGTATGATGGGCAATTCGCTCAATATTAGCCCGCTAGTAGTCATCCTGTCCCTCATTGCCTGGGGAGCTATCTGGGGCGTATTGGGCATGGTACTAAGTGTTCCCATTATGGTGATGTTGATCATCGTGTGTGCCCGCTTCGAATCCACGCGGCAAATCGCTATCCTCCTTTCAGAAAACGGAGAGGTAAACTAAGTTACTTATGTTATCCAATAAGGTAAAGGCTCAATAGCGCTACCGCAAAATAAGTAGCAATAGTAGCAGCTCCTTCATAGTCTTTGCTCATGCGCTGACCGAAGAAAAGCATCAGTAATGCGACCGTAGACAGTTGTATGCCGTATTGCGCAAACGTCAGGTCATCACTAATGACGATTTGGGTAACTCCAATCACGCAAAGTATGCCTGCAGTAAGCTCCACAATGGTCAGTACACTCAATAACAAGGGCACGATTCCCCTTAGGGGGCTGTGTTTAAAGTGCCCCTTCAACCAAGAGAGGTTTCCCTTTCTATCCAGCACCTTGTCTAGGCCCGATTGTACAAAAACGATAGCCCAAAAGGTGGTCAGTGCAAGTTGTGTGAAAGTAAGTATAGGTAGCATAGCCGATCGGTCATTATTTGAGACCTAAATTAAGCATTTTTTAGAACTGTGATATTTCACCTTTTGACTTTGGGGCCTCCCTTCGGGCGCTACGTTGCGCAGTTCGTTATTCACTCAGAGCTTGTTTGGGGCGGTTTCGTCACGAGAATCAAGGAGTTACGGTTCTGGCGAAGCTGCGAAATTCGAGTTTAGCGGGTTAAGTGAGTATTTCGCAGTGAAGTCAGGTTCGTAAAATCTTGATTCGTAGTAGAAACAAGTCCCAAACAAGCTCTCGGCCCTTCGGGCCTACCCGTGCCGGGTAGCTGCTGCACATCGCTAGGCCAATTTAGATTAACCAAAAAATGTGAAGGTATTGTCTCTGAATTCAAGGTTTGTACCCCCATCGATAAGTATCTTCGCACCAACAACCAACAAACCAAGATGAACATCCTCACCCTCTCTGGCTCTGCTCGCCCCGGTTCTTCCAACCAGCTGTTGTTAGAAGCCATTGCTGCGGCCTTCCCCGATTATCGCTTTACGCATTTTGCCGAATTGTCTCAGCTGCCACTTTTCTTGCCAGCTCTGGATCACGCACCTTGGCCAGCGTCTGTGGTCGAATGGCGGCAGGCCCTCCGATCTGCTACAGCGGTTATCATCACCACACCAGAATACATTCATAATCTTCCGGCCCTCCTGAAAAATGCCCTGGAATGGATTGCCAGCTCTGGCGAATTAGTAGGCAAGCCCGTACTGCCTATCACTTTTACGCCCCATACTCCCCGAGGCGAGCGGGCCATGCAGTCTTTGCTGTGGTCGCTCGGTGCGCTCGACGCCCGTATTGTGGCAGAACTCCCCCTCTATCAAAACGAAATGGAGCGAGAAGGTGAGCGGCTACTGCTATCGGCTGATGCAGAGGAAATGATGGGGGAGGCGCTGAAGCTGCTAGAGGGCTAATCGCACTAGTACGATTGAGTCCGTAATTGTGAAACAAAAAATAACTTTTGACAAGTACTTGAACTTAATTATTGGACAAAAACGCTAGCTTTACAGCTAAGAAATCTTACATGTCCTTATATTACCTCATTTGGTTCAAATAAGCTCGCATTGAGAAAGTCCTCATACCTAGTATTAAATTCCCCGCTTTGTCTCAAGAAAACTTACATCCTGTTCATTCCGCCACGAGCTATTACGTAGATGTCATCTTGCCGCTGGCCATTGCGCGGGCGTATACCTATGCAGTACCGGAAGAGTTGGTATCCGAAATACAGGTAGGTGTAAGGGTAGAGGTACAGTTTGGGAAAAGTAAGTTGTACACAGGGTTAGTTATGCGGGTACACCAGGAGGCACCCACGCAGCAGCACCCCAAGCTCATCATCAGTGTCATCGATGAAGTACCCATCGTTACCGAGCAGCAATTCAAGCTGTGGCGATGGATGGCAAGTTACTACCTCTGCTCCTTGGGCGAAGTAATGAATGCAGCACTGCCTGCAAACTTTAAACTTACCAGCGAAACCCGCGTAACGCTCGGGCCACTTTTTCATCAGGATCCAGCCTTGCTGAGTGATAAAGAATACCTGATTGCCGAAGCCCTTTCGATTCAGGAAGAGCTCAGTATCGATGACCTACAGGACATCCTCGGGCAAAAGACCGTATATCCGATTATCCGTCGCTTGCTGGACAAGCGCATTGTCTACCTCAAGGAAGATCTCAAGGAAAAATATCGACCCAAGAAAATTCTTTGTGTTCGTTTTCAGGAGCCTTATGCTTCCGACCCTAATAGCTTGCACCTCGCTTTCGAGCTGGTCTCGCGTTCTACGAGGCAGGAAACAGCGCTGTTGGCTTACATTCAAACTAGTAAGCAACAAGAGTTTGTGCGTCAATCAGAATTGATTCAACAGTCAAATGCAGATCATGGGGCCATCAAAGCAATGGTCAAAAAGGAAATATTTGAAGTTTACGAACGCGAAATTAGCCGCATAGGGAGCTATGAAGAAGATACGCTGGAAGCATCCACACTTGCTCAGCAGCAAACCCGTGCATTAACAGAAATAAAGACCCACTTTGAAGACAAAGGCGTCGTATTACTGCACGGTGTTACCGGTAGTGGAAAGACGCGGGTGTACTTGGAACTGATGCAGGAGGTCATCGCCAAAGGCGGTCAAGTTCTTTATCTATTACCAGAAATTGCCCTGACCACCCAAATCATTGAGCGCGTACAAAAAGTACTGGGAGATGATGTGATGGTTTATCATTCGCGCCTCAATCACAACGAACGAATTGAGCTTTGGCAAAAAGTACAAGCGGGCAAAGGGGCTGTGGTCGGTCCGCGTTCGGCCATGTTTTTGCCTTATCAAGAACTCTCCCTCGTTATTGTTGATGAAGAACACGATCCCAGTTACAAGCAACGTGACCCCAATCCTCGCTATCATGGCCGCGATACTGCTATTGTTTTGGCACACCAGTTTGGGGCCAAAGTATTGCTAGGTACGGCTACCCCCGCGCTGGAAACCTACCACAATACCCAAAAAGGAAAGTACGGCCTGGTAGTGATGAACGACCGCTTCGGCGGGATCGAACTCCCGGAGATCATCATCGCCGATGCCCGTAAAGCGCAGCTGGAGCAGCGCATGTACAACCATTTTACCGATACCTTGATCGATGAACTCAAAGCTGCCTTGGAACGGGGAGAACAAGCCATCCTTTTTCAGAATCGGCGTGGGTATTCTCCAACCTATCGCTGCCCTACCTGCGCGTGGCATTCCGAGTGTGTCAACTGCGATGTGAGCCTCACTTATCACAAGTTTCACGAAATGCTAAAGTGCCACTACTGTGGCTACAGCACCAAACTCCCCACGGAATGCCCGGCCTGTGCCAGCACGGGCTTGACCATGCAGGGTTTCGGGACAGAAAAGATAGAAGATGAGCTGAAAATATTCCTCCCCGACGCCAAGATCGGCAGGATGGACCTGGATACCGTTCGTGGCAAGAATGCACACGCCAAGATTATCGGCGAATTCGAAGAAGGTAAAATCGACATCCTCGTAGGTACCCAAATGGTGACCAAAGGGCTGGACTTTGAGCGGGTAGGCGTAGTAGGTGTGCTCAGCGCCGATCAGCTCTTACAATTTCCTGACCTTCGCGCATCCGAGCGAGCCTTTCAGTTGATGTTGCAGGTAGCTGGTAGGGCAGGGCGGAAACACCGGCAGGGCAAAGTGGTTATCCAAGCTTTTAATACCGCCCACCCGGTGATCAAGGAAGTACTAGAGGGTGATTATGCGGCCTTCTATGCTCGTGAATTAAAGGAGCGGCACGAGTTTGCTTATCCACCTTTTATGCGCCTCATCCGGATTACCCTCAAGCATAAGAAGCCGCAGGTGGTCAATGATGCTATGAAATTGTATGCCCACTGGCTCAAACAGCAGTTAGGGGAATGGGTACTGGGCCCTGCGGTACCCCATGTTGGACGCGTCAGGAATTACTACCTGCTCGATGTGCTCATCAAACTGGAGATGAACCCGCAGAAGATCAAATTTGCCAAAAAACACATCTACGCCGCCACCGAACAAATCAAGCAAACCCAAGGCTACAGCAATGTCCGCGTCAGCATTGACGTCGATCCGTATTAGGGGGGTGAAAAGATGGGTCGCGCCAGGGGTGGGAGCCAGCACCGGGCACCGGTGCGCCCGCAGGGCCGAGTGAATAACGAGTGGCGGACGACCCGACCCGAAGCACAGCGGAGGGAGGCGCCCAAATAACATTCCACTGTCAAAATAAACTATCCTGAGGTAGGGATGTTAATCCACCACGAAGATTTTTTATCTTCGCAGCAAGGAAGACGGGTACGGAGAACAAGCACCCTGTTTTTGGGGAAACTCCGTGGCTTTAGTCCTGCTTTTGCAAATGTTCTGTAAAGAAGTTCCTAACCTACCTCAACCGGAATTACTACCATGAGTAAAACGGCATTTTTCGATCAGTTTGTGAACCGCCATATTGGCCCCTCTCCTGCAGAGGTTTCGCAAATGATCAAGACCATCGGCGTTAAAAGCCTCGACCAATTAATTGATGAAACGGTGCCCGCAGATATCCGCCGCAAGGACGCGATAAAGGTACCTGTTGCTCAGACGGAGCATGCTTACCTCGGCAGCCTAAAAGCATTGGCCGCTAAGAATAAGGTGTATAAAACTTACATCGGACTGGGCTATTATCCAACCATTACCCCATCGGTAATTGCTCGGAATATTTTTCAGAATCCGGGTTGGTATACGCAGTATACGCCCTATCAGGCAGAGATTGCTCAAGGCCGATTGGAGGCACTTTTGAATTTTCAAACCATGGTGAGTGATCTCACCGGGATGGAGATCGCCAACGCTTCTTTGCTGGATGAAGGCACTGCTGCTGCGGAAGCAATGGCCTTGTTTTTTGCCCAGAAAAATAAGCGTAACAAAAAGGAACCGATCAATGTATTTTTGGTCGCTGATCAAGTACTTCCTCAGACGATTGCAGTACTTCAGGCACGGGCTGAACCCCTGGGGGTTGAGGTGCAAGTAAAGCCTGTCGGTGATTTCGAATTAAACGACCAGGTTTTCGGTTTGATGCTACAGTATCCTGCCGCTAATGGTGCTGTAGAGGATTACCGCGCACTGACTGCCGAAGCGAACGCCAAAAACATTTACGTGACCGTAGCTGCCGACTTGATGGCGCTAACAGTACTAATGCCTCCTGGTGAGTGGGGCGCTGATGCAGTTGTGGGTAATACTCAGCGATTTGGCGTGCCAATGGGTTATGGAGGCCCTCATGCAGCTTATTTTGCTTGTCGCGAAGCTTACAAGCGCTCTTTACCAGGGCGTATCATCGGAGTGTCGGTAGACCAAAGAGGGAAACCTGCACTGCGGATGGCACTGCAAACCCGTGAGCAGCATATTCGCCGCGAAAAAGCAACGTCTAATATTTGTACCGCTCAGGCACTGCTGGCTATTATGGCAGGTATGTATGCAGCTTGGCACGGGCCGGAAGGTTTGCGGGCGATTGCTGTCCGCATCAACACCTTGGCGCAATTGCTGGGCCAAAGTGCCAAACAGCTGGGGTACGAGCTGGAAGTGGAGCATTACTTTGATACGGTTACCATTAAAGCTGATAACCAAAGCCGGCTGGCTATTCGCCGAGCTGCTTTGGGAGCCGAACTGAATTTTCACTATACAGATACGGGTGTTCAGATTAGTCTGGATGAGACGACGACTCGTGAAGATGTCGAGCAAATTGCCGGAATCCTTGCTGTCGATTTTGAGCAGGATACCATCGCATTGGCAACTGAAGAGCCTGCCACTATTTCTGCACCGGAAAGCTTGTACAGACAGACCGATTACCTGACGCATCCCGTTTTCAACAGCTACCAGACGGAAACGGAAATGATGCGCTACATCAAGCGCCTGGAAAACCGGGATTTGTCGCTGACGCACTCTATGATTGCATTGGGGTCATGTACGATGAAGCTGAACGCGGCGACAGAACTGATGCCCGTAAGTTGGCCTGAATTTGCTAACCTTCACCCCTTTGTGCCTAAAGATCAGGCTGCTGGTTATTATCAGATGTTTACGGAACTAGAAGCTTGGCTGAGTGATATCACCGGGTTTACCGCTTGTTCGCTACAGCCCAACTCTGGTGCACAAGGAGAATACACGGGCTTACTTACGATTCGTGCGTATCACCTTTCGCGAGGCGATGACAATCGTAACGTGGCAATCATTCCGGATTCGGCCCATGGTACCAACCCGGCTAGTGCGGTAATGGCGGGAATGAAAGTAGTGGTAGTGAAATGTGATGACGAAGGCAATATTGACATCGCCGACTTACGTGAGAAAGCCGAAGCTAATGCTGCTGACCTTTCTTGCCTGATGGTTACTTACCCTTCGACGCACGGTGTTTTTGAGACGGGTATTAAAGAAATTTGCCAGATCATCCACGAGTTTGGCGGATTGGTATATATGGATGGTGCCAATATGAATGCGCAGGTGGGGTTGACCAGCCCGGGCCTGATCAAAGCGGATGTTTGTCACCTGAATTTGCACAAGACCTTTGCTATTCCTCACGGCGGCGGCGGACCAGGTATGGGCCCTATTTGTGTAAATGATAAACTGGCACCTTTCCTGCCTAAGCATCCTTTGGTAGAAACGGGTGGTGAGCAAGGAATACTTCCTGTATCGGCAGCCCCTTGGGGAAGCGCGAGCATCCTATTGATTAGTTACGCTTACATCAAAATGTTGGGACCTGACGGCCTGACCGATGCGAGCCGCTATGCGATCTTGAATGCCAACTATATCAAGGCCCGCCTGGAAGAACATTATTCAGTGCTCTTTAAAGGAGAAAATGGGCATACTGCTCACGAACTCATTATCGACTTGCGGCCCTTTAAGGAACTCATCTCCGCAGCTGATGTAGCGAAGCGATTGATTGACTATAGCTTCCACGCACCAACCTTGAGCTGGCCTGTAGCCGGAACAATCATGATAGAGCCAACGGAAAGTGAAAGCATGGCCGAGCTGGATCGTTTCTGTGATGCAATGATTGCTATCCGCAAAGAGATTGATGAAATCGCCAGCGGTGAAGCCGATGCAGAGAACAATGTCTTGCACAATGCTCCTCACGTGTTGGAATGGTTGACTGCCGATGAATGGCCTTTCCCTTATAGTCGACAGAAAGCAGCGTGGCCTTTGCCTTACCTGCTGGAAGGACGTAAGTTTTGGGCCAGTGTAGCACGAGTAGACAATGGTTTCGGTGACCGTAACCTGGTGTGTACTTGCCCTCCGATTGAAAGTTACGCAGAGTAACATCGGCCAAAGTAAGGCGCTAAAATAAAATGCCCGCTTCGAGAGATCGAAGCGGGCATTGTAGTTTTTAAAAGAGTTATTCTCTTTCAAGTGTTGGTGATTGTTAATTATCCACCGAAGCGGTAACCAATTCCAAGTTTACCCTGGAACATGATATCTGGCCAATCAACAGTGAATTCAGTACCGCTGTCTTCGTATTTAGTGTTGTCGACCAAAGCGCGACCAACACCGAAGCCGATGTCAAAAACGATACCACTACGAGATACGGATTTGTATCCGATACCTACACCAAGACCAAAACGGGTTTGGCTGTACTCTGCATAGTTGGTGTCACCATCCGCTTTGTAGCTGCGGGAGATGAAACGTAAAAAGGCATCTGCATAGAATTTGTCAGCACCATCATCAGGGTTGAAGTAATATTTACCAACCACGCCAATTGGAATGTTGCTCCACTTGAGGCTAGTAAAATCATCATTACCTCCACCGATACCGATAGTAGCTTCAACAGAGAATTCATCAGAAAGGATGAAGTCTCCTCCGATACTTAGGTCGCCAAAGAGAAGTCCAATAGGGTTAATTGTGACATCTACCTGCGCGTTTGCGTGGAAGGCCGAGAAAGAGAAAACGGCCAGGGCCAAGATCATTAATCTTGATTTCATAAAGGTGTAATTTAGTTAGTCAATGGCCTAAAGGTAGATAAATATCCTACACACGACAATTAATTACGTTTTTTTTAACAACAGGGTAGCCTATGCGTCAAAAGGGGGTTAAAGCCTCTTTTTGCTGGTTACCTTTTGTGGTGGAATGCTATGCTCACTGCGTTCGAGGTAGTGTTCGATTGCGCTCACGGTTATGCGATCCCGATGCCTCGGGATCGCGTTTGTACTCGCTAAAGCTCGTGATGGTGCTCGTTCCTCGCGGGCGAGCGAAGCGCGCACCCCTTTACGGTTGAGGCTTATTGCCTAATGAAATAAGATTAGCAAATAAACGGTATGCTCCGGGTACGCCAGCGGGAAGCTCTCGGAACCACGAGTAGCCTGTATAAACATAGTGGCCTTTGCCGTATTCTGCGACCAGCAAACCACCATCACGCGCAGGTTCGCCAGGGTCGTTACTCGATAGAATGGCGGTGTATTCGTCAGCCCACTCGTTGGGGAAGTAAAGCCCTCGTTCTTGTACCCAGCCTTCGAAATCTGCGGTGGTTATCTTGTTAGGCTCATTTAGAACTGGGTGGTCAGGTGCCAGTAAGCGAACTTCGGCTTCTTCTACCGTCACTCGGTCTCTGCTAACATTGATAGGGTAGGGGGCCAGCTCTTCCATTGGGACTTTTAATCTTCGATTAGTGTTGTACTGGACAATGAGGGTACCTCCTTGGTTGACATATTCCAGTAAGGCCGGCTGGTAGACGGGCATACGTTCGAGCGTGTTATAAGCCCGGATGCCCAAAATGACGGCATCGAAATTTTTAAGTCGATCCGTATTCATATCACGATCATCCAGCATAGTAACATCGTAGCCAATTTGTTCGAGTGCTTGTGGAATGTCATCACCAGCTCCTTTTAGGTAACCGATGTATTGGCCCTCCTTCTTGATGTTTAAACGCACGACTTTTGCAGTCGCATCCAAAATGAGCGTTTGGGTCGGAATATGATCGTATTCAATTTTTATGCGGTCTTTATGGTAAACGATACCATCTAGATCGACCATCGGAGTGATGAAGTTCTCTTCCTGGGTTTCGGAAGGGTAGAGGGTAAACTTGAATGTCTGCTCCTCGTCTTTGCGGTCAAGTGTAAGCGGAAATGATTCCGGTTCTAAACGCCAGCCATTGGGATAGGCCAAGCGCAGGGTTCCTGTAATATTATCACGACCTGCGGTAACCTTTACCGTAATTTCCTGCGGCTTTGGGTTTGAAAAAATGTAGACCTGCTCGGATAAGCCGGTAAATACAGGTGGTGTGATTTCGAAAGGACTGTAAAGCTCCCCTTTAACAGGATCGGTCTTTTTGAAAACCAGTGGTTTAGTGATCACCATCGTTGACCAGGAATTTTTGGCTTTATCAAAAATATCCAAAGTAAAAGTGACATCGAGCGCCGATGGTGTTTGGGGTAACCCTCGTAGCTGCTGATCTTTGACGGTATACATGCCAAGGCTGGCTTTTTGGTTCAACCAGTAAGCATTGGAGATAGGGAAGTCGGCAGGGATGCTTAAAGTCTGTTCCTTGGAAAACCCTTGGTTAGAAGCAAGTTGCTCATTGACTTCTTGGTCAATGTCTAAATCAGGGAAACTGATTTCGCGCAATTTCACCTCCACACCAGAGCGGTTAATGGCTTCTAATTCAATAACAATATCCTGTCCGGGAGCTGCACTAGGGTCTGCGGCTACGGCCTCCAAAAAGAGACCTAGCGACCCTTCGATCAGGTTTTTGATTTCGGCAAGTTTAATGTCTCGCCAATGCCCGGAAGGTAAAGATTTGATCATGTTGCGAATTCTTAGCAGGCTAGGGAGGCTCTTTTCAGGTTGATCAAAATCAAAATTTGCAATCGCTAAGGCCACTGCTTCACCAACAGGAGCACCTCCCTCAACGCGGGTCCAGGTAGTGTTGATGCCTGCGAAGGGATCAGTATTATTTTGCGGCATATCTCCCTTCACCAATTCGAGGTATTCCGTAAGACTACCCCGTGTGCCGCTGGAACCAAATCCCTGGCTCTTGTGCTGGCTGCGGCTGGTAGCTGCAATCTCCGGGACAGAAATCCCCCGTTTCGGAAGATAAGTACCTACATCAAGCGACACCATCTTGGATTTATCGGCCTCGTCAAAGGCTTCTTGGCTACCATAGAACCACCAAGAGGTGTTAAAGAAGATGCGACTGGGCTTCCAGGGAGCAACGCTTTGCAATTGCTCAGGATATACTTTTGGGTCATTGCTTAAGTCGAAAGATTCTACCGAAAGCATAGCAGAGGCAGTATGATGCCCGTGAGTTTTGCCCGGCGAACGATGGTCGAAGCGATTGATAATAATGTCTGGCTTGAAGTTGCGGATCACCCAGATGGCATCAGCCATCACCTGGTCACGGTCCCAGATGTTGAACGTCTCGTCGGGGTGTTTGGAATAGCCAAAATCATTAGCACGGGTGAAAAATTGCTGCCCGCCATCCGTGCGGCGTGCAGCCAGCAATTCCTGTGTACGGATTACCCCCAATAGCTCGCGAATCTCCGGGCCTACAAGGTTTTGGCCACCATCGCCGCGTGTCAGTGAAAGATAGGCGGTGTTGGCATGGCGTACATTGCCCAGATAAGCAATCATCCGCGTGTTCTCATCATCGGGGTGTGCTGCGAAATACAAGGCAGAACCCAAGAAATTGAGCTTTTGCAGGCCATCATGAATTTCGGTAGAAGACCACCGTTTAGGAGCTTGAGCTTGGACGGTCGTGTAACCTCCGAGGAAAGCAAGGAGAAAAACAATTATAGATATGCGCTTCATAGCAGGCGTAGTTATTTTATCTAGGAAGTAGACAAAGGTAGGGCGTTTTTGGTTGAGAGGATTGCTTAATTAAAGCAAGGAAAAAAAAGCCAATCGTGCCAGTGCGATCTACGGTTGGGACACATCTATGTGTCTTGACCTCAGTAGAGGTCATCTATTGGTAGAACCATGTTTATTAGGAGTTAAAACGACCTCGGATGAGGTCGAATATCAATTCATATTGGATCACCGAGTAGAAAATCCAAAAAGAATGCGATGTTTCCTATTGTGCGACCTCATCCGAGGTCGGTTTCTCATTTATTTATTCTTTTCTACCAATATACCACCTCTCCGAGGTGTTTTTGTTTGACTCCACCCCTGATTTTGTTCGAGATGTGTCCCAACCGTAGAGTGCGATCATACGATTGTCTCTCCCAAAACAAAAAAGCCGTCTTCCACACCAGGTGAAAGACGGCTTTATGAAATCTTATGGTCTAACCATTCCTAGAAATCAAACTTGATCCCTTGTGCCAATGGTAACTTGGTACTGTAGTTGACCGTGTTGGTCTGGCGACGCATATACACCTTCCAGGCATCAGAACCTGATTCGCGACCACCACCGGTTTCTTTTTCTCCTCCGAAAGCACCGCCAATTTCGGCACCGCTGGTACCAATATTTACGTTAGCAATACCACAATCAGAACCTTCAGGAGACAGGAAGCGCTCGGCTTCGCGCATGTTGTTGGTCATGATAGCGCTACTGAGTCCTTGAGGAACAGCATTTTGGAGTTCAATCGCTTCCTCAATGGTTTTGTACTTCATCAAGTACAAAATAGGAGCGAAAGTCTCGTGTTGTACGATCTCGAAGTGGTTTTCTGCCTCTGCAATACAAGGTTTTACATAACAGCCACTTTCGTAACCTTCTCCTTCCAGTACACCGCCTTCTACGATGAAGTTGGCTCCTTCTTCTTTAGCTTTCGCAATTGAGTTGAGGTACATATTCACAGCATCCTTGTCGATCAGTGGCCCTACGTGGTTGTTTTCATCCAGCGGATCACCGATACGGAGCTGAGCGTAAGCTTTTACCAGGTTATTCTTGATGACATCGTACATGTCTTCGTGTACAATCAGGCGGCGGGTAGAAGTACAACGTTGGCCACAAGTACCCACAGCACCAAATACGGCACCTGTTAGTACCAATTCAAGATCAGCATTAGGAGTGACAATGATGGCATTGTTTCCGCCCAATTCCAGTAGGCTATTGCCTAAACGCTGGGCTACGGTACCGGCTACAATCTTACCCATTCGGGTACTACCAGTAGCGCTAACCAAAGGTACACGAGTATCCTTGGTCATGAATTCACCAACTTTATAGTCGCCGTTGATGATATTGCTCACACCTTCAGGAACGTTGTTTGCTTTCAAGACATCCTTGAAGATGTTCTGACATGCTACGCTACATAAAGGAGCTTTTTCAGAAGCTTTCCATACAATTACATCACCACATACCATGGCTAGCATGGCATTCCACGACCATACGGCTACCGGGAAATTGAAGGCAGAAATAACCCCCACGACCCCTAGTGGGTGCCATTGCTCCATCATGCGGTGAAGCGGGCGCTCACTCTGAATGGTAAGGCCGTAAAGCTGGCGAGATAAGCCAACAGCAAAGTCACAGATGTCGATCATCTCTTGCACTTCACCGAAGCCTTCTTGTAGGCTCTTGCCCATTTCGTAGCTTACCAAACGACCAAGCGGGTCTTTATACTTGCGTAATGCTTCACCGTATTGGCGTACAACCTCACCACGTTGTGGTGCGGGAACCATTCGCCATTCTTTGAAGGCAACCATGGCTTTATCCATCACGTCGTCGTATTCGGCACGTGTGGTTTTGCTTACTTTGCCAATCATTTCACCGTCTACAGGCGAGTAAGAGGCAATATATTCTCCAGAAGTAGAAGTTTTCAAACCCGTACTTGTACCATCGTTGTTGGCCTGTAGTCCGAGTTTCTTGAGGAAGGATTTGTCCATTTTTTGTGGTCTTATTTAGAGCTAAAAGAAATGCAGCCGCAAAGGTAATAAGAACTAACCGACTTTCCAGATAAGAAGCAGCGAAGCTAAATCGTGTTTTATTTTCTGCGCAATACCAAGGAGCAATGACGATATAATCATTTGTGCGAAACCCCATGATTTCACTAATATAAATCACGGGGTTTCGTTTTTAACGATAAGCTTTGCGGTTGGTCAGCACGGATTTTGATGACAATCAAAATTCAGGATGACCCATGACTTATGAGTTCAGCAAAGCCTTGACTTTAGTAGAAATGGCTTTACCATCCGCTTTGCCTGCAAAGGCTTTACTAGCGGCACCCATCACTTTGCCCATGTCTTTCATACTGGTAGCGCCTACCTTTTGGATGATTTCCTTGATGCGGGTTTCCAGCTCCTCGTCGCTCATCTGTTCGGGGAGGTAGCGCTGGATAACTTCAATTTCTTCCCGCTCCTTAAGGGCCAAGTCTTCGCGATTTTGGTCTTCAAAGATTTTTAGAGATTCCTGGCGCTGTTTAATCAGCTTTTGCAGCATCTTAATTTCAGTAGCGCTATCAATCTCCTTGCCCGTTCCATCGGTTTTAGCCATAGTAATGGCTGTTTTAATGGCCCGAACTCCTCGAAGTGCGGCCTGATCTTTGGCTTTCATGGCAGTTTTGAGATCCTGCATGATCGTTTGCTCTAAACTCATTGTTTATGGTCAATTAAAAATCCAATATATTTAACGTCAGCAACACGGTAATGGTTCCAAAGGTAACTTTTTAGGCGCTTTTAGGGGTCGACGAATAATAAGTTCCCCATTTCAGGCTAGCCATTGT
Organism: Lewinella cohaerens DSM 23179; assembly: GCF_000379805.1. GTDB lineage: Bacteria > Bacteroidota > Bacteroidia > Chitinophagales > Saprospiraceae > Lewinella > Lewinella cohaerens. Next base: position 70,062 of record NZ_KB903541.1, read on the forward strand.
GGGTGCTGAACGAGGCGCGAAGACTGCGCATAGCCAAAGTTCCGCAAAGGATGAGCAACGAAGTTCAGCGACCAAAGATCAGTATTAAAGGGAGGAAGTTATTATTCGCCAACCCCTTAGTCTTTGAATCCCTATACTTTACTATTGAAAGGGCGCGAAGCGATCTAGATCCATGTATCGACAGAAGGCCCAAAAGGGGCACAATGCGGTATGCTTGTTGCAAAGCTCAATTTTACTATTTTGAGGCCGTAATATTCGTTAAATAAATTCTACCAATGATATCCTTGCTTCGCTATTTACACTTGCCGTTATTGTTTGCTTTTTTGCTTGTAAACACACTTGGCGCCCAAACTACCAATCCCGAATTTGATTCGCTTTTCGCAGAAAAACTTCAGCAAAAATTAACAGAGCTGGGAGACCAAGGAGATTATCGTGGCCTATCAGCATCCGTGTTGGTTCCCGGCCAGGGAATATGGACAGGGGCTTATGGATTGGCGGCACCGGGGGTACCCATGGAGACCAATATGCGACTGGGTATCGCCAGTAACTCAAAAGCGATCACTGCTGGATTACTACTGAAATTGCAAGACGAAGGACTGCTTGATTTAGATGATCCGATATCGCTGTACCTTCCTGATTATCCACAGGTAGACGGCAATATTTCAATCCGAGCCTTGCTCAATCACAGTACAGGCCTCTTTGATTTTATCAATGACTGGTCTGGAGCTACCCAAACGGCTTACGGAGCTGACGACGACCGGGTTTGGTCTTTGGCCGATTTAATGGCCACGCTGGGAATGCCCTATTTTGGTGTTGGTGAGCAATTTGATTATTCAAATACCAATTTTCTGGTGGCAGGCTTGGTCGCTGAAGCTGCCGGAGGGGCTACTTTGGGGCAACTTTATCATCAGTATCTCTTTGACCCACTAGATTTGGACATGGCTTACCCGCCACATGATGATGTCTTTGCTCAGCCTTATGCCAACCTTTGGAATACTGCCGGCACGAGTGTAAGCCTGGACGGTAACGGTGAGCGTACTTTCCTCACCTTCCCTGCCAGCGCCGGAGCCATTTGGTCTACCCCTTATGATTTGGTACGGTGGTACGAGGCACTCTTTAATTCAGACTGGCTAGAAGAACCTTCCAGCGAAGACTTACGCTATCGCGATGGATATATCGCCTATACCACCGGGGTAAGGGTGCGTAATGATCTCGGGCACTCCTTTTATTACCACGCCGGGGCCTGGGGCTTTCGCTCCTATTTGTTGTATGACCCTCGCACGGGGATTTCGGTGGCAATGATCAGCAATCAGTATGGTACGTCGGTAACGGCATCGGCTATCGATCTTTTTGCGGAAGCCCTTGCAGAATTGCCGGAACCTAATCGGGATGTAGGATTGGTAGATGTACTGCCAGTAGGAACGACTTGTTTTGCTGATGAACCTTTTATTCTCGTAAGAAATGAAGGCTTGGAGATCATAACGTCACTGCAAGCAGGGGTAGGCTTAGATGGCACTTGGCAGGATACACTCACTGTTGATGTGGGGGGCGGATTGGCACCTGGTGGCCAATTGTTTGTCAATCTACCATTTAGCCTAGGCAATACAGAAGAGGGCAAAAGAACCTTTCAGGTAGAGTTGATCACCGAAACACCGGATGATATTCCCAATAACAATTACCGAAATGTAGCTTTTGCGAGGGAAGATGGCACAGGGCTAGCGCTTCCTTTTACCGAAGATTTTGAAGGAACAACGAATCTACCTTCTTCGTTAATCAGCCGGCAAAGCGATAATTTATTGGATTGGACGATTACCAAGTTTGCTTCAGCTACAGGAGAACAAAGCCTGGCTCGCATCAATTATTACGATGGCAATATCGGCCAGAAATACGCTTTTGACCTACCTTTGTTGCACATTGATGATCAGGGAGCGATGCTCTCTTTTTCTTATGCGCATACTATTTATCCAGGTGTCGGACGGGAAGATTTACGTGGCTATGTTTCCACGAACTGTGGTGCTAATTTTGAACTTCTTTTTGAATTAAACAACAATGATTTGGCGACGGCACCGCAATCTACAGCGCTTTTCTTGCCAACACAAGACCAGTGGGCTACCCATCAGGTCGATTTAAGCTCCTTTGCAGGCGAAGATGTGTTGATTCGTTTTGAACTGGAGAATGAATTCGGAAACCTCACTTATCTCGATGATATTACGGTAGATATTCCGACAGCGATGGCAGAATTGATAAACGCAGATATTCGCCTCATTCCTAATCCTGCCCGTCAGAGCGTAGGGGTCTATTTCTCCGAAAATGATCAAGTCAGATTCTGTCAACTGCTGGATGCTTATGGGCGAGTATTGCATACCGAAGAGGTCGCTGTCAATGCTGCCGAAGTAATCATCGACCGGGCGAACTTGCCTGCGGGGACTTATTTCGTGAAACTTTTAACCGATAATGCTGTAGTAGGAATTCAGCGACTACTATTTTTCTAGGGATTCTTCACTTTGTTGTCGGTATACCTGAAAGCAAGAAAATCTCCTATCTTTACGCTTCCAAAAATAAGATTCATGCATAAGCCCAAAATAGGCATTAGTATAGGCGACATCAATGGCATTGGCCCCGAGGTAATTATAAAAACGTTAGGAGATGATCGTATCCTAAATCAGTGTACACCGGTGATTTACGGGTCGAGTAAAGTGATGTCTTATCATAAGAATATAGTCAACCCTGATTTTCATTTTCATGCTTGCCGCGATGTTGAGAGTATTGCAACAGGAAAGGTTAATGTTTTCAACTGTTGGCAAGAAACAGTCAATATTGAGCTTGGGCAAGCGAATACAGAAAGTGGCCAGTACGCCGCAATTGCTTTGGAGCGCGCCGTAATTGATCTCAAAGAAAATAGAATTGACGCGTTGGTCACAGCCCCCATTAATAAGCACGCGATGCAATTGGGGGGAGGTTTCCCATTCCCTGGCCATACCGAATACATTACGGATCAGCTTGGAGCCAAACAGAGTTTGATGTTTATGGTGAGTGATAGCCTCCGGATTGGCTTGGTGACGAACCATGTACCCGTTTCTGAGATTGCTCACTTACTCAGCAAAGAGTTGATTATAGAGAAATTGAGATTGATGCACCACACGCTGAAAATGGATTTTGGGCTAGAACGGCCAACCATCGCGGTTTTGGGGCTAAATCCTCATGCTGGCGACAATGGCCTGTTGGGAGATGCCGAGGAGAAAATTATTCGTCCGGCAGTGGTTGAGGCGAAGAAAAACGGTGTTCTTGCAGTAGGGCCTTTCTCTGCGGATGGTTTCTTTGGCGCAGGGCAATACAAGAAATTTGATGGTATCCTGGCCATGTATCATGACCAAGGGTTAATACCCTTTAAGTTGCTGGCTTTTGGTCATGGAGTGAATTATACTGCGGGGCTTTCAGGCATCAGAACATCTCCTGATCACGGCACTGCTTATGGCTTGGCGGGTAAGAACGAAGCTGACCCGGCTAGCTTTCGGGAGGCTCTCTTTCAGGCGATTGACATTTCTCGACAACGTAGTGTTTACTTGGAAATGCATGAAAATCCATTGAAAGTAAAAGCTAAAAAAACAGCTACGGAAGAAGAGGAAGAAATTATTCCAGAATAAACCTTATTTGTGAAGAATTCTACCTTGGTTGCCGGGATTGTTGTATTGGTTTTGATCGTTGATCAAATGATCAAAATTTGGGTAAAAACCAATATGCTTTATGGCGAAATGATTCCCATTTTTGGTTGGGACAGAGCGCTCATTCATTTTGTGGAAAATGAGGGTATGGCCTTCGGGCAACGGTTTAATATTCCTCACGGCAAGCTGATCCTCAGTTTGTTTAGAATTGTAGCGGCTACTTTTCTGGTTTTCTTCCTGCGGAGTTTACTACGCACACCGGGGATCACCAAGGGTTTGTACATAAGCTTCGCGCTGATCCTTGCGGGTGCTTTAGGAAATATCATTGACAGCACCTTTTATGGAATGCTTTTCTCGGCTTCCTATGCACATGGTTTGCCAGCGGAATTTTTACCTCCAGGTGGTGGATACGGTACTTTCCTTCATGGAAAAGTCGTCGATATGTTTTATTTCCCGCTCTTTGAAGTGCAGCTCCCTGCATGGATTCCCCGTTTTGGTGGAGAATCCATGTTGTTCTTTGGTCCGGTATTTAACCTTGCTGATGTAGCGATTAGTTGGGGAGTAGCACAAATACTTTTCTTTCACCGTGGATTTTTCCATAACCCACCAGCTACAGAAGCCAACCAGCCACAAAAAGAAGAGGAGGAATAGGATAGCACGTACTAATAGTCGGTTTCAAAATCTTCGATAAAACCCCTCACAGAATTAATGGTTTCTCCCAGTTTATCGTAGGCAATCTCGTAAACGACGTATTTACCTTTTCTATTCGTATCAACAAGGTTAGCTAAACGGAGAATGCGTAAATGCTGAGAAGTGATAGATTGTTCCAGCTGTAACGTATTGTATATTTTATTGACATTGACGGAGCCGTGTTTATCAATAAACGATAAGATTTTCATACGTAAAGGGTGCGCCAGTGCACGTAGAATTTCGGATGACACTTCTAGTTTCTCATCGTCGATAAAGACTCTGTTGTTCGTTTTTTTGCTCATAGTAAACACAATTAGAAAGTTAGGCACAGGCGTTAACCTGACCTCTTCCCTTAGGTAAGTGGGACGTAATTTGTTACTTAATTAGTAGCCTTAAATTGTGTTTGCTGCGTGGGTCAAAAAAATACGACTGAGAAAAGAGATGCTTAATCTTATTGTATCAGTGATATTGATAATAAAGATTAAACGTGTTCAAGCAAAGATCGTATAAATTATCGTTTTTACAAAAACTAAGCTGGATTTTGCCATTAGGAGTGCATTTGACGTAGGCAAAGTCTATGTGGAAGGGCGGCTTTGTATTCGGAGTAACTCGGTAAGAAAACGTAAGCTGGGCTTTAGCCAAGGGCATTCCTTCGGAGCAGCCCGGCTAAAATTACCATTATAGATAAGTCAAATAAAAAATCCCGACAGTTGATCAAAGTCAAAGGTCGGGAGTTTTTTTAGTGTTCTGGTATGAACAGTAACTCTTTTACAAAAAGGTTGGCTTTAGCTAGCTGCTAATTCTTCGACTAATTTGCCGATTTGAGCTAAACGATCCTGGTCTAAAGCATAATAAATATACTTTCCTTGTCGCTCGGTATCTACTACTCCAGCACGCCGTAAAATAGCGAGGTGTTGAGAAGCTACCGATTGTTCCAAGCGCAGGCTTACGTAAATGTCCGTAACGGCCATGCTCCCGTTTTCGTCAAGCAGGTTGATAATTTGTTGGCGCAACTTATGGTTGACCGCCCGCAAAACAATCACTGCTTTACGTAACTCGGCATAATCCAACTGGATATTATCGTCTCCTTTGTTGGTTAAAGTTACCGATTCAATCTTCTGTTTTTCCATCGGCTGGATTTTTTGCATTAGAAAAATGGCACATCCAACTTGACAGAACCAAATACCGTACCAATTTTCTCTCAAAGCTCTTTTAAAATAAAAATTACTCCGTTGCAATAGCAAAGAAGTAGAAACAAATATACAAAAAAATGGGAGCCTGTTGCGATAAATTTACGCTTTCACTACTCCCTGCTTTCCAATGCTAAACTTAAGCTGCTGAGATACTGGGCTGTAGTCTTCTTGGGGACGAGCCCAAATTTAAGAGAGGCTTGATCCAGAAGGTTTAATGCGAAAAAATTATAGTTAAATTGATGAGATAAGCCCTCTGTAAGTTGTTTGCGCTCTTTTTTCATCAAAACCAATTCTGTTGTTGCCAAATTGTTTTCACCCCCAGCGTTAACATAGGTATCTAAACGATGTTCGGCTGCTTCCATCGCGTCAGCTAAGGTGGTCAGTGCTTCTTGAGCATCGTGCAAAATCTGCCTTTGCAACAAAAGATCGGCTTTCACTTGCTCTATTTCTCGCTTAACTTCCAGGTCTGTTTTATTAGGGGCATAATAATGCTCGTCGATCTCATCATTAAATTGTTTTAAGCAAGTAAGGTGTTGCTGCGCCAATGTTTTCATAGGGACGATAATGGCGCTGAATTTATCCTGTAATAAACGAAAATATTTACGCTCGCCCGCTAAACTGGGCTGTTGGTGCTCGTCCTCTACTTTGATGAGGAATTTTAGCCAATTCTGCTTTACAATATTGGATACCTGATGATCAACAACCCGTAATCGAGAAAGTAACTGCCCAAACGCAGTAGCTTGTTGAGCAAAAGCTCCACAGCGAGCCAGCAACTCTTCCAGTGCTGGTGTGAGATCGCCCTCTTCAAGTGGGGGGAGGTTAGAAAAATCCAAACCTTCCTTCTGCGTGGGCGCAGCTTTTTTAGCGGGTTGTTTTTCTTCCCCAAAGGCTGATTCATAAGGGTTGGACATGAACGGTTACTTTTATTCTAAGAAACTGACGGGTGACCAAAATAGCTGGTCAAAATTTACGACTTTATCATCAATTACCACAATGCCTTCTGCTTCCAGGCGCTCTTGCATAAGGGTGGGCGTCGAGAAATGCCCGCGGCCACTAAGCTCTCCCTTGCGGTTAACTACTCGGTGCGCCGGCACATCTCCGATATGTAAACCTGCACTTAAGGCCCAGCCCACCATTCGGGCTGACCCCAAAGACAGGAAGTTGGCAATGGCACCATAATTTGTGATTCTCCCTTCGGGAATTAAACGGACTACATCGTAAACGTTCTCGTAATACTTTGGAAGTTCTTTCATTTGACTACTCACAATTATTCTCAAAGATCACATTTTTTGCGCATACTTTCGACTGGTCATTATGTACCTTTGCGCCATTTATTGGAGGAAAGTTCCAAATTGTATAAATATGTTGAGTACCAAAGTTAAAGCCAGTGCCATTACCCACCTCACCGATGCGCGCTATTTCGCAGCTTGGGAAACGAACTGGCTCGGATTTATGCTTTCTCCGGGAACGGAAGAATCCGTAGACCTACAGTTGGTTGCTGCCCTTAGAGAATGGGTGGATGGGGTGAAAATTTGTGGAGAGTTCAGCTTGGCGACTTTGCCAGAAATCGAAGCAGCGATAGAGGTGCTTGGTTTGGAAACCGTCCAGCTCGGAATGCTGACGCCGCTAGAGAACTTGCAGGCTTTGAAGGGAAAGGTAGAGATCATTCAGGAGATCGTTGTAGAGGCATACATCACGGCAGAAGAGTTGTCTGCTTTGATGGAAGAACGTAAGGATGCTGTAGATTACTTCTTGCTGCAATTTAATAAAGGCGGCCTCACCTGGCCCGATATTCAAGAAGGAACACCTTTTGGAGCAGACCAGCTGGAGGCATGGGCAAAGCAATACCCACTGTTGGTTGATCTACCATTGGAAGGAACCCCACCCACACAGTTTTTAGAACAAATAAAAGTAGAAGGGTTCAGCGTACAAGGTGCAGCAGAAGAAAAAGTAGGCGTAAAAAGCTTTGATGAATTAGACGACTTCTTTGAAGACTTAGAAGTATTAATATGATCAATTATCGGATTATTAGCCGTGTCCTGGGGGTACTTTTACTCCTCATAGGACTATTGATGTGGACAGGGATTCCCATTTCCTGGTATTACGAGAGTAAGGACATGGAACCGCTTGTTTGGTCAGGGCTGGTATGTCTGCTTTGTGGCGGCTTGTTGCGTCTACCAAAATTAGGAGACGATCGCTCCGTCAAGAAAAGAGAAGGCTATTTGATTGTGGCGCTAGGCTGGTTGGTAATGGTGCTTTTCGGAATGTTACCTTACCTGTTTAGTGGCGTTATCCCTACCGTCCCGGAAGCTATCTTTGAATCGGTTTCGGGAATGACCACCACCGGTGCTTCAGTACTTACGGACATTGAAGCCCAACCACTAGGCATTTTATACTGGCGAAGCCTCACCCAGTGGATCGGCGGAATGGGGATTATTGTGCTGACCGTTGCAATCTTTCCTTTGTTGGGGATTGGTGGTGTAGAGCTATTTGTAGCCGAGGCCCCTGGGCCCACCAGTGATAAACTACACCCCCGGATCAGCGAAACCGCCAAGCGGCTCTGGTTGATTTATGTAGGTTTAACTTTTGTCCTTACCATAATCCTTTTCTTAGAGGGCATGTCGCCATACGAGGCCGTCAATCATGCACTTACGACCATGGCTACAGGTGGTTTCTCTACACGTAATAGCAGTATGGCTGCTTTCTCTCCGATAATCCAGTATACCGTTTGTTTTTTTATGTTCCTTGCAGGGACCAACTACACTATTATCTACTTTGGTTTGAAGGGGAAGTTGCGAAGAATATGGTCCAGTGACGAATTCAAGGCCTATACTTTTTTGGTCTTGTTTTTCAGCTTGGTCGTAACAATAGCAGTTCATGCCGCTGCCGATATCACTTGGGAACAAGCCTTCAGAGACAGTAGTTTTCAAATCGTATCGTTGATTACCACGACCGGCTTTGTCTCTGCAGACTACACCAGTTGGTCTGTGGGCTTGACGCTTTTCTTCTTTATTTTGCTGTTCATGGGAGCTTGTGCTGGGTCCACCAGTGGAGGCATAAAGGTTATTAGGCATTTGGTCTTCTTCAAAAACTCCCTCTTGGAGTTCAAGCGTATTATTCACCCAAGAGCAGTGGTGCCTTTACGGCTAAACGGAGACATCGTCAAAGGGCGAATTATAACCCACATTATCATTTTCCTTTTACTCTACCTCTCGTTATTCGTGTTGGGTTCGCTGGTGCTCGCCGCTATGGGCTTGGACTTTATGACAGCGATTGGAGCCGTCGCAACTTGTTTGGGTAACGTAGGCCCAGGTATTGGAAAAGTAGGCCCAGTTGATAATTTCGCCTGGTTGTCAAGTGAAATAAAATTGGTGCTCAGTTTTCTGATGTTGCTTGGGCGCTTAGAACTGTTTACGATTCTGGTGCTGTTTACGCCTTATTTTTGGAAAGCTAATTAAGTGAAATACGCATTGATGCATTTCCTGAAAGGGATGCTTAACCAACAATAAAAAGCTCTGCGCCTCTGCGCCTCTGCGTGAGATACACTAATAAATAAATACGATGACCCCTATACAAACCATCTGGCTCGACCCTCAAGATCCCACAACCGTATGGATTATTGACCAAAGGGCCTTGCCCCATGAGCTAGTGCATGAACCGCTGAAGACCACGGCACAAGCGGCAGTAGCGATCAAAGAGATGCACGTACGCGGAGCACCCTTGATTGGTGCTACGGCAGCCTGGGGACTGTATCTTGCGATGCTGGAATACCAGGGCGCTGTTGATTTCGATAATTACCTGGCTCAGGTCATTGACCAATTGCAAAATACTCGCCCTACAGCGGTCGACCTATTCAATGCATTAGAAGCTTCTCAGCTAAGTATCCGGGCGGCAGCTCCCCATGATCGCGTAGCCGTTGCTCGGCAAGCTGCCGAAGATTTTGCCACCGCCAGCGCTGCCCAATGCCGCGCCATCGGAGTGCATGGTCTGGAAGTATTGCGGGATATTGCAGCTACCAAGCCCGGTGAAACCATCAATATCCTCACGCATTGCAACGCCGGGAAGTTGGCTTGTATTGATTACGGTACCGCCACAGCTCCTATTTATCTAGCGCATGAGAAAGGCTTACCTATACACGTATGGGTAGACGAAACCCGCCCCCGCAACCAAGGCGCTCGCCTCACAGCTTATGAACTAGCGGCAGCGGGCATCCCTCACACCGTCATTGTCGACAATCTGGGAGGACACCTCATGCAGCACGGTATGGTCGATGTGGTCTTCGTCGGTACCGACCGCACTACCCGTCAAGGCGATGTGGCCAACAAAATTGGTACCTACCTCAAAGCCCTGGCCGCCCACGACAATGGCGTTCCTTTTTACGTCGGCTTACCCACCAGCACCATCGATTGGACCATCCGCGACGGCCTCCGCGAAATTCCCATTGAGGAACGCGGCGGCGACGAAGTCACCCATATCCAGGGAAGACTCGATAATAAAAATCAATGGGTACAGCTTACACCTGACGCCAGCCCCGGTCTCAATTACGGCTTCGACGTCACGCCAGCTCGCCTGGTCACGGGCCTCATTACGGAGCGGGGTATTTGCGCGGCGAGTGAAGAAGGGTTGCTGGGCTTGTTTCCGGAAGGGGAGGGGTAAGGCTTTTCCTTAAAGCATAAAATCATAAACATAAAGACTAGTTAACCAGTTAATTGGTTTTTACGTTGGGGCCATAGCGGCGCTGCGCGCGCTACCGGGTGCTTCGTTCTTAGTGCCTGCTGCGCGTCACTACCACTGCGCCCCCTTGTCCTTGCGCCCTCCGGGCACCGAGCTCCGGCCGCTGGCCTTCGCGGGTGACAAAGCAAGCGATAAACTAAGTAACGGTCGAATAATTAATCCCCGGTTTTAGTGAAGACCTAAATGATTATGATAATGAGATATTTCAAACGAAAAGCCAAAATTTCAAAAGAAAATGCCAGCTAATAAATTCCCGATAGCGATCCTTTTGATACTATCACTAATCATGGCCCTATGTATATCTGCACAATCGCAAAGCTATTATTCTCACTATCACCCATTTGATAGTACAGGGATATTTAAGGAAAAGGTAGTTGTTCCTTTTGACTCAATAAGTTTCTGGGTTCCAGCAGAAGGCAGAAAAGGGCCTCCAACAGGTCTAGATAGTTTATCTCTGGAGAAGATAGATTACTTGGCTAGCCTTTTAGAGGGTAACCATAAGTTAGTTATGAGAGTACTACTTTACGATGATTTTTATCTACAGGAAAACTATCAATTTCATAGTGTATACTTCACCTACATGCGGGCTCAAAGAGTTCTCCGTAAAGTACAGAGGAAAAGCATAGATAGACAGCGGATTGAATTTTACTATACGAGTGAGATTCCTGGAGGGTTTAGGCATGAAGAACTTCTCTCGACGGATAAACGGCTGGAATTTTGGGTATATGAATTGCCAGATATCTAGCGTGCGCTAGGCGTTGAGTACATTTGCGGATAATTACGGAGAGAGATTTTAGGGGGATGTGCCTTCCGTTAAGAAAAGGAGATTAGCATTAGAAAATGCCTTCATTCAAATAGGCTAAGAACTTGCTTGGAGCGTAATTTTCTACTCATTATTCGTCCACTCATAAAAATTACTCCCTTCATTCTGCTGAAAACCCGCCCGTGGGTAGAGGCGATTACCAATGGTATTGCTCTTTTCTGTTTCCAGCATTACCCCACAGGCCTTGGTTTCTCGGCAGAGGACTTTTGCTTGGTCAAGCAATTGGAGAGAAAGCCCCTGGCCACGCTGTGCCGGGTGTACAAAAAGATCGTTGAGGAGCCACAGGCGGCGCATGCGTGTAGAAGAAAAAATAGGATAAAGCTGTGTGAACCCTACTAGTTTTCCTTCGATTTCGGCCACATAAATAACGGAATCCCCCAAAGTAAGCCTGTCCTTTAAAAACTGTTCAGCAGCAGGTAAATCCGACTCTTTGCGATAGAAGACACGGTATTGGTCAAAAAGATTGGCCAATGCAGAGAGGTCGGATAGCGTAGCGGATCGAATCATTACAAGGGTGTTAAAATGAATCTCCCCAACTTTACGATTTGCAAAATTGGGGAGACCATTGATTAAAAACTAGTACTGTGGAGGCAAACCTCACATTAATTACTCTCCCGCCGCCGCAGAAAAAGCTTTGGCCATTTTTTCGTCGGCAGCTTTAGCTGCTGTATCCACCTGAGCCGCTGCCCGAGTTTCATAGTAATTGGCAATGGCCGTTAGTATGCCAGCATCACCACCTGCCTTAAGCTTTGTAGCAGTAGCTGAATCATTCAGAAAAATCTTTTCCAGTTGATAACGCAGCACATCGTTCTCTGAAAAGAGGTTCTCGTATTGTTCTGTGGCGATGTTTTTACGCAACTCAGAAGGGGGAAGAAGTACCTTGCCCGGAGCACCAGGTAGATAAAATCCGTTTCCTTCGGTAGACCATACCAGCGATTTAGGAGAACCATCAGTAATGGGCAGTAAGGCGATTAGTTGCTGCTTGCTAACATCCCAGATACCCATGTTCCCATCGGCACCTTGAGAAATAAGGTACTGCTGATCAGGCGACCATTCCAGGCTGACGACTTGTGCTTCGTGCCCTTGGAGCAAACCACTGGACTTGCCAGAAAGTGCAATGTAGGCACCTTGGACTTTTGCCGTTGTACCATTCTTGTTGCTAGCTTCCAACCCCGATACGTTATCAACAGATTCCAGTCCGGTTGTAGGTGCCCATTGCATCAGACTGCCATCTCTGTTTTGTACCTGTAGCTGTTGGTCACCCGTCCAATTCATAGAACCTGGTAGGGTTGGTTCACCACTAGTGAAAAGGAGTTCATTGTTGTTGGCATCCCAGAGGAAAAGGTATTCTTCAGAACTTTGTGCAGCGAGATAGCGTTGGTCGGGTGACCATTTTACGGCAAGTAAATAAGAGCCTATGTTTTCGGTTGTACCCAGTTCGTCGCCAGTAGCCGTATCCCAAAAACGCAGTAAGCCATCATCGCCAGCAGATGCGAGCACCTTGCCATCCGGCGAAAAGTCGACATCACGTACCCAGTCCGTATGGCCGCTGAGGAAGTGTTGCATTTCACCTGTATGTGCATCCCAGATGCCCACCATTTGATCGTCAGATGCGGTGGCTATCAGGTTGCCGTCGGCAGACCAGGCAATATTGCGAATCCAGTCGCTGTGCTCATTGATAGTGAATACGGAGTTACCAGCCTCCATATCAATAACTTGCAAGTTATATTCCGCATCAATAATCCCGAGGTAATCACCGGAGGGCGATGAGTGCAGCTGGAAAGCGGTAGGTAGTAAGTTGGCCAATAAAGTTTCCAGCGGGTTGTTGATACCGTCAGAAGATTGCCCCGTATTGCCATCTGGCATAAGGCGGGCAATAGGTATAGAGGTACCTAACTCATAAATGGCTAATTCGTAGGCACTGATCGCCAAAAAGCGATCTCCTTTAGGGGCATAGTCGACATCGGCCCATGAGGTCTCCGGCTCAACAGAGTTGAAAAACATCTGATCTCCACTACGAATAGTATGGATGATAATAGTACCGCTATTGTCAGCGGTAGCCAACATCTTCCCATTAGGTGACCAATCTAGGCCCATTACCCAGTTTTCATGGCCTGAGAAACTACGATCTGGAATGTTGTCGGTGGCTGGGTCGTAAAGGTAGATGTTCAGATCATCTGAGCAACTCACCAGTGCATTGCCCGATGGGGCAAAAGCAGCATCGCGGCAATAATCATCATGAGAGCGATGCGTTTTAATAAGGTTTCCTTCCGTGATAGACCAAACCGTAACGGTAGTGTCATCACTAGCAGCTGCGATCATTTTTCCATCAGCAGACCAGGAAATATTTCGTATCCAGTCAGTATGCGAAGAAAAGCTTCGTAATTGCTCCTTGGAGTTTACGTCGTAAATGAAGATGATGTTTTCATCACCTCCGGCAGCCAATTTGCTTCCGTCAGGCGACCAGGTAACGGCACGGAGATAATCATCGTGCTGCCATTGTTGGGTTACCTCCCGGGTGCTGATGTTGAAAATCCCTAAAATACCGTCAGTAGTGCCAAAGGCAATATTCTTTCCATCGGGCGACCAATTAAGGGCCAGAACATCTCCTCCAAAAACGATAGGGTATTCTTCAAATTTTCCTGTCGAACTAACCTCATACAAGCGGATATTTCCACCTGCCATAGCTGCTACTATTTGGTTGCCGTTGGGCGACCATTCTGCATCATTAAAGGTGTTTTCGGTATAATCGCCTTCATACATGTCGTACTCAGAGGTCGAATAATAGGTCTCATAAAGGAGACGCTGTAGATCGGGGTTGTCGGCGGCAAGGTAATCATAGCCCAATAGTGCTAAGCCCAGCGCCTTGGAACGGCCATCGTTTTCTGTTGCTTTCTTTACTTGTGTTTTGAGTTGTTCTATTTGTAATGCTAAGGGCTGTGCGTAAGCTAGAACAAAGAAGAGGCTTAGGCTAAGCGCTAATAAGGTTTTTTTCAACATGTTGGTTTAATTGCTTGACAAATAAAAGGAGCAGGTCCAATAATAAGGGGTGAAGTGATATACCGTTCCTAATGTTAAGAAAAGATGAAATCTCTTCTGAAATGATTTTTTGTGCCCATTTATTTCAAAAGGGCCCTAGATTTATTGTGCAAAATAAGAATAATGGACGAAGGGTATATCAAATTTCAGCCGTTTTGGACAAAAACAGCTGCATTTCCGGAAAGTGAGTTTCATGATTTGTTGAAGTACCGGCAGAGGTGCTATGAACGAAAATGGATAGGCGTGTATCCTGATGGAATTGGTTTTGGCAATATTTCGGAACGTATCACGGATAGTGAAACATTTTTTATTAGCGGTTCTGCTACAGGTAGTATTCCGATCTTGGGGCCTAAACAAGTAGCTAAAGTGACTGCGGTGGTAGCAGTTGATAACAAGTTGTGGTGTAGCGGGCCAATACTTGCTTCATCAGAAAGTATGAGCCATGCTGTGATTTACGAGCAACTGCCCTGGGTGAATGGTGTTATTCATATCCACCATTTGGGGCTTTGGCAGTATCTATTGAATAAGGTGCCTACGACTCCTGCTGATGCGCCTTACGGGTCTCCTGAAATGGTAGCTGGTATTATTCGCCTCCTTGAAACGACCGATCTACCTACACGAAAACTCTTTGTTATGGAAGGGCATGAAGAAGGAATTTTTGCGTTTGGGCAAGATTTGGAAGAGGCGTTTGGGGTATTGGAGGCAGCCTACCACACCTTATCCTCAGCCAAATAGCCTTGTACGTAATCCGCAATTCCTTCTTCGAGGGTATAATACTCATTAGGATAACCCGCCTTGTGGAGTTTGTCCATATCTGCTTCCGTAAAATATTGGTAGGTGTCGCGGATATCGAGTGGTGTATCGATGAAAGATATGTCTGGCGTCAATCCTTGCGCCTTGAAGGTGTTAGCGGCCAGGTCATAGAAAGTTCGGGCCTGACCAGTGCCTATGTTGTAAAGACCATTGGGAGCGGTATTTTGCCACAACCAGATCATCATTTTTACCACATCTTTCACGTAGATAAAATCTCGGCTTTGCTCTCCATCTTTGAAGTCAGGGCGATGGCTACGAAATAGCTTCATGGCGCCGGTTTTCTGGATTTGCCGGAAGGTGTGAAAAATAACACTGGCCATGCGACCCTTGTGATACTCATTAGGGCCATAAACATTGAAAAACTTGAGGCCGTACCAGTGGCGTGGTTGTTGATCTTGCTGCAATGCCCATTTGTCAAAGTCATTTTTCGAGCGCCCGTAAGGGTTAAGCGGCGTCAATTGATCAATAACCGAATGGTTGTCCTGATAGCCATGTTCACCCGCACCATAGGTAGCAGCACTGCTGGCATATATCAAGGGAATGTCATAGCGCTGGCAACGCTCCCACACCTGTTGGGTGTAATGAAGGTTCAGCCGGTCAAAGAGTGCTTCATCTTGCTCGGTAGTATCGGTGCGGGCACCAAGGTGAAAGATTACCTCTACGTCTTCTTGATTGGTATCCAGCCAAGCAGGAAAAATATCCCGGTCAACTTTGGCGATAAACTGCTTGTCGGTCCAGTTGCGCAGCTTGTCTTCTCGACTAAAATCATCGCTTAGAATCAGGTCTTCTCTGCCTTGTTCGTTGAGGGCTGCTATCAAACAACTACTGATAAAACCTGCCGCTCCGGTTACTACGATCATACGATTTGCTTACTTTTTTGCAAAAATACAAAAGTAAGCACGAACCCTCGGTTAGAGATTTGAAGCTGTTCTGGAGTGCTCCAGATTAAGCCCCCGAGCAAGCTCCCGTTGCCAATGCTTTTTAGACTGAAATGCGTCACATAAATAAGCAATCCCTTCTTCGAGCTTCAACGCTCCACAGGTGAAAATATCAATAGCCGCATACTGGTGTTCCGGCCAGGTATGAATAGTAAGATGGCTCTCCTGAATAACAACAACACCAGAAACACCATAGGGAGAGAAGGCATGAAATTGAGCATTAACGACCGTAGCCTCCATCCGCTCAGCAGCTTCAAGAAGAAATTTTTCTGCCTGTGCTGGTGCTTTTAGCAAATCAGCAGGGCAATCATAAAGCTCCAAAATAATATGGCGACCGAGCGCGCTGGGGTCATTTTTCATAAAAAAAACAAGTCTGTGGTAATCCTGTTTAATCCGTTTAATCCGTGTTCTATTAGGTAATTTTAGTTACTTGACATTTTTTGATGTGTTTAGGTCTAATGGTCTTAAGGAATAGCACAATTTACTGGATTTTTTCTTTGCGCCAAGTTTTCCACTCATCGAGGTAGTAGTCCAGCAGTACTGGTCGATCCAAGCTGTTAGTTCTTACTTCAGCAGGCGCGCTGATGTCTGGCGCAAACTCAAAATGGTGATCAAGGCGCCCAGCCTCAAGGTAGCGAGTGCTAACCCCGGAGGGTAGGGTAGGCTTACCCAAAGGTTGATCTGAAGCCAATACAAAGCCCCATTCTCCAAAAGAAGGGACATATATATGGTAGGGCACTATCGTAGCGTAACCAGTAGCCCGCAGCGTTTCTACAATACACCAATACGCCTTTCGGGTATGAAAAGGGCTACCAGCTTGTGTCGCAAAGATACCCCCAGGGGCCAAACTGTTTTTTGCCAATCGGAAAAAATAAGTACTATACAAGCGAGCTACCGCTTCATTGGAAGGGTCTGGCAGGTCTGCCAAGATAAGATCAAAGGTAGTCGTGTCAAAACGCAAAAAAAGCGATGCATCTTGGGCTACCGTTTTTACATTGGGGTGGGTCAATGCGTCTTCATTAACTTGTTTCAAACGTGGATGATTGATACCTAAATCAAAAACCCGTTGATCCAAATCTACAACTACAATCTCCTCCACACTAGGTAGTTTCAATACTTCTCGGGCCAGTAGGCCTTCACCACCGCCCAAAATGAGTACCCGCTTAGGTTGGCGCAAGTAACCGGCGGGGAGCAGTGCCAGACCCTCGTGATAGCGGTATTCATCTCGCGAAGAAAATTGAATGATTCGGTTGAGGTACAGCCGCGTTTCGTCCTGGTTTTTGGTAAGTACAATTTGCTGGTAAGGCGTCTGCTCAGCATGAATGATCGTATGAGAATAAGCCTGGCTTTCCCATTGCTGAAGCAGTTGCTGACTATAAAGAAGCAAAAGCGCAAAAGAGATAATGACCAGGCCCGAAATCACCCAAATACCTTTTTTCCCTTTATTGCTGGTAGCCGACCGAAAGTAGCTGTAGATAAAGAAGCCCAAGGCAATATTCAGTAATCCAAAACAGACCGAAGTACGAAACAACCCGAAAAAAGGCAGTAAAAGGAAGGGAAACAACAGCGTTGCCGCCAAAGCCCCGATATAGTCCAGGGAAAGCACATTGGCAAGGTTCGCCTTCAGGGGGTAGAATTTTTTCATAATTCGCGCCAATAGCGGAATTTCAAAACCAGTAAGGGTACCAATAACAGCCGTAAGCCCAAGCATCAAACCTTGGTATTGCCCCGCCGTGAGGTAATGGAAAGAGCCGTACAAGATCGGTACACTCGCCCCACCAACGAACCCCAGCCCCAGCTCAACCCAGATAAAACTCGTCAACAGTTTTTTATCAATAAACTTTGATAGGTAAGAACCTAGCCCCATCGCGGCCATGTAAACACCAATGGTCAGGGAAAACTGCTTGACACTATCTCCGAGAAAATACGAACTCGTCGTTGAGATCAACAACTCATAAATGATGGAACATAATCCCGCCAAAAAAACCGCAATAATCAATGCCGATTTTTCAGAGAGTTGGAAAGATTTTTTTTTCACAGCAGTCAGTTTTGAGCAATGCTAACGAATCACAAAAGTAGGGTTTATTAATCTTTCCCTATTCTTCCTATATTTGAGGAAATTAAAAGGAAAACCCTTTCTTATGTCTACTAAACGCTTAGCTCGTAATCTGTTTTTTGCACTTATCTTCACCTCTTTCGGCATGGCTGTCCTTAGCAGCTGTGGTAGTAACGTTGAATACCAAGAGGAAGAAGTTCCTACCCAAGGCTTGATCACTACCGTTCAGGAAGTGCAGCCAGATGAGTTTAAAATCGAAGATGAAGTACCCATTCCGGATACTTCCCAAAGCTTGATCATCGCCAAATACCTCGACGGTGGCATTGATACCTTTACCCTCACCGAGGCACGCCTTATGCAGTCGCAAGGCACCTCCTCGCAAGGCAGCGGTATCATGCGTGCCGCTAGCTATGGCTTCTTTGGTTATATGATTGGCCGTAGTATGAGCCGCGGTTTCCGCCCATCGGCCAGCGCCTATAGAGATCCTAATACTTATAACAGGGTCAATAACTCTACAGGCAATACCATCCGCTCTACTTCTCAAAAAGTAAGCCGCCCTAGCAGTGGCAGCCGTTCTGGTTATGGCACCAGCAAATCAAGCCGTTCTTATGGTGGATAATCGTTTGTTTCCTGCCCCCGTCCCTTCTCCGCGTTTTATGCGCAGGGAAGGGATGGAGTGGCTGTCCAGTGGCGAAAACGAAGACTATTTTGCGGACGAAATCATCGGCATCAGTGAGTCTGAGCAGCGAGCCTGGTCACAGGCTGCACAGCATTGTTTCGAAGCTTTACGAAACACCGCTCAACGAATAGCACGAGATCAAAATTGGCGCGACTTGGGCATCCCCCATAATGCCCAGCGCTTGGTAAAATACTCCATCGAAAACGAATTGGATGACTTCCTGGTCGGCCGCTTCGATTTTGCTGGAGGTTTCGGCGATTACCCCATCAAAATGCTGGAGTTTAATGCCGATACCTGCTCCCTGCTCCCGGAAACCGCACACGTACAGCGACACCTGTGGGTAGAGATGCGCAAGAAAAAAGGCAGTGGGCCTTTTGATCCATTGCTCGTAGCGCTTACCCGCCGCTTTCAGCGCCTTTTGCAGCAGCATCCCGATAAAGAACCCACCTTGCTGCTCTCGACCTTAGGGTACGAAGAAGATTGGCTCAATGTTGAAGTTTTGGCAGAAGCAGCCAAAGCCGCTGGCTTCAAAGAAGTCCATAAAGTAGCCCTGGAAGCCGTGATTTTCGATCCCGAAAATGGCGTCTTTATAGAAATAGGTCCGGATCGTTTTATCCAGTTCGATTTTTGGTACAAAATGATCCCCTGGGAGTTTTTTGCCTACGAAGAACCCGAACTAATGGGCCTCCTTACGGACCTGGTAATGGAGAACAAAATCAAAGTCGTTAACCCCGCCTGGACCATGATTATGCAGTCCAAAGGCGTATTGCCCCATGTTTTTAGGGATCATCCACAAGAGCCATCCCTGCTCAAGGCATCGTTTTCCTACACCGACTTCCCTGATGGCCGTTACGCCCGCAAACCCCTCTTCGGGCGCACCGGAGAAAACGTAGCCCTCTTTGACGGAAATGCCCGTCCAATGGCTGAAAACGACGGCGATTACAGCAATATGCCCCCTGTTTTTCAAGACCTGGCCAGCTTTGCTGTCGACGAAGATGGCCACCGCTACCAAGCCTCCGTTTTCTTTTGCGATCACCCCTGTGCTATTGGTATCCGCCGCCAAGACGACCTCATTATCGATGATGACGCCGAGTTTGTAGGTCATACGGTGCTATAAGAATCAAAGAGGTACTTATTGATATTTTGGGGCCGTAGCCGCGCTGCGCTGGCTACCGCTTGTTCCGCTCTTAGTACTTGCTGCGCTGCGCACTACCGTCCCGATGAAAGATCGGGACTCGTCCTTGCGCCATCCTGGCACCGCGCTCCGGCCTACCGGCCTGCGCGCAAAGCATCTACGGGCCACCGCCCGCCCATGTACCCCGCTGGCGGGGTCGGCTCGCAGAGACGGGGGTGGAATTCCCGCTGGCGGGGTCGGCTCGCAGAGCCGGGGGTGGGTGGCCGCTCGGGCGGAGATGGGTAGCCTTACGTGTGTTGCGTGTTCTATTCGTCCCTGACGGCTTATAGTGTTTGCATTAGAAGGACTGGCATTGAGTATTTACCGTTAAAAAAATAGGCAGCTTGGACATTGACTGCGAAGCTTGCGCGGAAGTTGAGCCCTAGGTATATTTCCCAAGGTTTGAGAAAACAGGAAAGGAATCGTTTCCACCTCCTTTGTTTAGGGTAGTCAGGCGAACGGCTCCGCAAGCGATGGGAACGCACTGCCTATTTTTAGGTAAATGGTCATAGCCTTGATTTTTGGTTCTTTTTATCAAGAAAAAGGACGGCATCACAATCAAGCCACTAGGAGGTAAATCAAAACGGAGTAAAAGGTCTACCGCTGGGGTAAAATATTTTACTAAATTTGAAGAGTTGTACTCCCCGTCCAGTCATCCACTCGGGCGGAGGTGTCACAAAGTGACAGAGGTGGGGTGTGCTCGCTCGCCCCTGTGCTCTCCGCACCTGTTGGTCGTTGGGCGGAAGTTGCACTTCCGCCGCCATACAACCAATGAACAATAAAAGCTTACCTTTGCCCATTCATTTTAATTCCTTTCCAGTGCGCGCAAAGAAATCCTACGGCCAGCATTTTCTTACCAATGAGCAGTATGCCCAGCAAATTGCTGACGGCTTACAACTCACCGACCAGTACAATCAAGTATTAGAGATTGGCCCCGGCCAAGGCATGCTGACCAAGTATTTGCTTGAAAAAGACTATGAGCTCAAAGTCGTAGAAGCCGATCCAGATATGGTGGCTTACCTACAAGCGCACTACCCAAAATTGCCTGCCAGTAACATTATTTCCGCCAACTTCCTGCGCCTAAACCTGGAGGAAATCTTCACCAGGCCCTTTGCAATTATCGGCAACTATCCTTACAATATCTCTTCCCAAATTCTCATCAAAACCATTGAGTACCGTGACCAAGTGCCCGAAATGGTTGGCATGTTTCAAAAGGAAGTAGCCGACCGTGTAGTCGCCGGACCGGGGAGCAAAACCTACGGTATTATTGGCGTTCTTGTTCAGGCTTTTTTTCATACAGAGTATATGCTTTCAGTGGGTAGAGGAAACTTCAATCCTCCTCCGAAAGTAAAATCAGCAGTGATTCGTTTAGTCCGACGAGAGGATCCCCTTGTTAGCAATGAGCTTTGGTCAGCCTTTCGGCAAACGGTAAAATTATCTTTCGGCCAACGCCGTAAAATGTTACGCAATTCGCTAAAAGGCGTTCTGTCTTCCGAGGAAATTCAAAACGAACGCTACCAACTTCGCCCCGAACAAATTAGCGTAGAAACGTTCGTAGAAATCGCCGAAAAGGTCCTCCAACAAAGAAAAGCCACAAAAGAGTAATAGATCTTACTTCTTTGAATGATTGATAAACTTGTCAACGTTATTTAGGGAAGCTCAACCATCAACCATCAACCATCTAACCATCTAACCACCCCTACACTTCCTTCACCACCTCCTCAATAGGAAACCGATAACGATCGCTATACACGCCTCCTTCTTCCGCAGGCCCGGTAGCAATCACCATATTGATCTCCGCTTTGCGAGGTAGCTTTAATAATCGTTTTAGGCGTTTTTCATCAAACCCCTCCATAGGGCAGGTAGCGTAGCCTTCCGCCTGCATACTGAGCATGAAGGTCTGAGCAGCTAGCGCCGCACTTTTGTGGGTAATGATTCTGGAATTGGCACTGCCACTCCATCGTACCATTGGGCCTTGCCAGCTCTTGAATTGAACGATCAGCGTACGTACAAGCGTCATGAAACCGAAAGGATCATTCATGTACAGCAGTGGAATATTGCGCTTGTAGTACTCTATCGCGCGGCGGTCCCTTTTCGTGAGTGGGTCAGAAAAACTTTTGTGCATGTGTTCTAAAACCCGTTGGCTGTTTTCTCTCCATTTATCACCTCTGCATACAACAACTACCAGTTCGTGCGCAGTACGGGCTGCACCCTGGTTCATACACAAGCGGGCGACTTCAGCTTTGGTGGCTGCTGTTTTGATCCTGTAAAATTCCCAAGTTTGTAAGTTACTGCTGTTAGGGGCCAGTACCGCACGGGCCAAACTCCGAGCAACAGCATCGGAATCGAAGGAAGCATCTTCTTTATATTTCCTTACAGCCCTGCGGGCAGTTACAATTTTGTCAAATACTTCGGCAGCCTGGTTCATGATCAACATTTATTTTTCCAGGACTAAAGGTAAACTTCATGCTCTGGGGATAATATTTTTTTTAGCTTTAGTTTATGAATAAAAAGGGTTACACAAAATTTTGGAAGGAAATCGGTCAAACCGATCCTTACTTTGGCGTGCTTACTCATCCGGAATACCGAAGCGATCAATTTGATGCCAATGCCAAAGAAGCTTTTTTCGCATCAGGGAGGCTTAGCGTGGAACGTGTTTTTAGAAAAATGAAAAAAGTTTGGCCAAGAAAAGATATTAGACCTTCTAATGTTTTGGATTTTGGTTGCGGAACTGGCCGGCTTAGTTTAGCCCTTAGCTCCTATGGTGACCAGGTCACCGGAGTTGATGTCTCCGAAGCAATGCTGACTGAGGCAGAAAAGAATAAGCGTGAACAAAATATTTCCAATGTTACTTTTGTGAACATCCCAGATTGCCCTCCTTTTCTTAAAGAGAAATACGATTTTATCTATTCCGAAATCGTTTTTCAGCATATTCCTACAGATAAGGGAATGCTAACACTGGATCATTTGCTGGACCATCTTCTCCCAGGGGGGAGTGCCTTCTTGCAGCTAACCTATAATAACCTTAGTACNCCCAAAGAAAAGAGTATCCAAAGATTAATATTTACGTTTCCTCGCTTAGGACGATTATTGACCGGCTCTAATGATTATTTTTTCCCAATGTTTGATTACGATCTTAATAAAGTATTTACTCTTTTTCAGAAGCATGACATTCACCAAGTGCATCAAAATTTTGGCAGCTCGGGCAATCACCAATTTGTTAGACTTTACCTCAATAGGAGGCCGTAGATTTGGCAACTTTAGAGGTGCTTATTCCTTAAAAGATACCGTACTTTGCCGCTCCCGATTCACATGCAGTTGCGTAACATCGGGCCGCGAGTAATGCCCTGCCGGATCAAAGTTTTGTCGTTCTTCCCGTACTTTTGCGTGATCAATCGTGGCAATCCGCAAGCATTCTTCCTTGGTGACAGGTTCCAAAAGCCAGCTTCCGTCAGGATTAGCAATACAAGAGCCTCCATCAGCCATCCAGGAAGGAGCCTTTTCCTTGAGAAGATCAGCATGCGGTATTCCTTGTGGAATGTCACTTGCCCGCATCAATCCACTTACAGAAATAACATAAGAGCGCCCCTCACGGGCTAGAAACCTAGTTAGGATTTCCGTATTACGCACACTTCCAGGCCAGATGGCAACATGCAAGTCTTCGCCTAAACCGTACAAGGCTGCTCGCGGAAGCGGCATCCAATTCTCCCAGCAGTTGAGGCCTCCAAGCGTGAATTTCTCTAAAGGAAAAGTCCGCAAGCCATGTCCATCTCCGGGCGACCAGCTCAAGCGTTCTTCGTAAGTAGGTTGTAGTTTGCGGTGTACATTCGCAATTTCACCCTTAGGGGTAATGTAGACCAACGAACAGTATACACTATGCCCTCCTCGGTCAGTGGGCCGTTCTACCACACCTAGTATTAGTGCCATTTGGTAGGCACGGGCAGCTTGGCAAAAAGCATCGAGGTCACCTCGCTCGATTTGAATAGCTTCCTCCAGGTAGTGGGCGTGCATTTCCTTTTGGAAAGAGGAATTGAATCGGGCGCCATCGGTAAAGTCCAGCCAGAAAGGATAGCCTGGTAATAAGGTCTCTCCAAAAATTAATAACTGACAACCTTGCTCTCCGGCCTGTTGCACATAAGTTAGCATTTTATCAATGGTAGCCTGCCGCTGTAGCCATACCGGTGCTATTTGAGCGAAACCTACTTTTAGTTGATCTTCTTTCATCACGCTTCAAATTTTAATTCAACCATCAACCATCTTACCTATTCATTCAGGGTGATCTTAATATCAACCCGCCGGTTAAAGGCTCGTGTCCGGTCATTTACAATAGTCCCTTTACCTTCGATGTGAATATCGTCTACCTCAATGCCTCTGCTGAGTAAAAAAACCGCCACTTTTTTAGCGCGTTGCTCAGAGAGTGCCAGGTTGTAGGACTGTTCTCCGATATCATCAGAGTATCCAACAATTTCTACTGTTTTTACCTGTTTGCTTTTAAGGTTTTCTACCAGTGCCTCCATGCTTTCGAGTTCACCCTGGCTTAAGTCTGCACTGTCAAAGCCAAAGAGGATATGGTGCTCCAGCGTAATGTTCTTAGGAATACTTCTAGGCGTGACGTCTTGAGGTTGTGATTCTGCTTCCAATTCGGCAAGAAAACTAAACTTGGGTTGTAGAAACAGATGGAGGTTGAAAAAAGAACGATTTTCCCAGGGAGG
This sequence comes from Lewinella cohaerens DSM 23179, assembly GCF_000379805.1. Lineage (GTDB taxonomy): Bacteria > Bacteroidota > Bacteroidia > Chitinophagales > Saprospiraceae > Lewinella > Lewinella cohaerens. The sequence continues at coordinate 94,575 of NZ_KB903541.1, forward strand.
AATGAAGAACTGATTATGATAAGGGCGGTATTCTTCTGCCATAATTTGAAAATCAAGGGTTTCTTCTGCCCCTGCACAAAGAAAAAAACGCCCTTCAGCATCTGTTTCAATAGGGCTACGCCGACCGTTAATAGTTACCGTCGCTTGCACAGGGGTAAGTAAGACAGAGTCTTTTACAATACCTTCGACAAAAGTAATGGGCTCTCCGTACAGTTGTTCTGAAAGTTCAAAACGGTAAACATCCATTCCGCCGATTCCTCCCGGCCTGTTACTGGCAAAGAAACCTGTTTTGCCACTCGCCGATAGATAAAAACCCAGTTCCCGATGAGGACCGTTTACAGGAGGCCCAAGGTTAATAGGAACGCTCCACCGCTTCTGGCGTTCGTCCCACCAACTCATGAAAATATCCTGCTCTCCAAGCCCCAAATGACCAGTACTTGAAAAATAGAGGGTTTTACCATCGTTAGAAATAAAAGGAGCTTCTTCATCTCCTGGTGTATTCAGTGGTACGCCCAGGTTGACCGGTAAGCTCCAGTTGCCATTGGCCAGCTTTTCGGTCATGTAAATATCGGTGCCGCCTACTCCTCCAGGCCGGTTGCTGGCAAAAAAGAGTTTACTCCCATCGCAACTCACCGCCGCTTGCGATTCCCAGTACACCGAATTGATAGGCGCCCCCAGTGGCGTGATGGCCTGTATTTCTGCACCCTCGATGAGCGCTTCCCATATATCACATGGGCCAGCAACGCTATCACGCTTACAGGCCGTGAAAAAGAGTTGTCGCCCATTGCGAACCAAGGTGCTCATCCCTTCAGGCTGCTCTGTATTAAAATCTTTGATACGTTCACCATTGCGCCAGGTTCCATTGCGTAGCTGGCTATAATAGAGATCCTCGTCACCATCTGCCCGTTGTCGGGTGTAGTAAAGCTGTTGTTGATCATTGGTAAGAAAAGGAAAGTAGTCGTCAAAGCTACTATTAATGCCTTTGCCAAGATTTTGAATCTCAGTGATATTGATAAACTTTACGGAGTCAATCGTCATCTGACAAGCACGAATATTGTTATTCAGTCGATCACTAATAACGAGTTCATCCGCTAGTTCTTCAACACCATGAAGGCCAAATTCCTCAACAGGGATACTTTGTAGCTGCTTAAAGGTTTTAAAATAACGGAGGGCCAGTTCCGGTTCTCCCATCTTGTAATAGGTATCTCCCAGTTCGAAATAAATCATCCGTGAAAACATACTATCCGATTTGAGTACTTGAATGTATTCATTTGCAGCTTCGGGGTATTGTCCTAATAAAACGTGGCATTGGCCTATCATTCGGTGAGCGACGGTTAGCGTTTCTTGTTCTCGGAGCGCTTTCCGGAAATGTCGGATAGCTGTGGCGAAGTCCTTACCCAATAAAGCTGATTGGCCATCCTGGAAATGAGCGGCAGCCATGCTTCCCGAAGTGGGTTCGTAGCCTTGGCTGTAGAGTAGGGGAGTACAGGAGAAGAAGCAAAATAGAAGAATAAGATAATAGTTCATGGGGGTACCTTAGATTACAGACGGTAAAAATAAGATTTATACGCCTTGGGTGTACGGCTTAATTATGATACGGTAATTCCCAATATCTTTTGGTTTTATCAAAAGTGGGGGAATTTTCATTGGGTGGAGCCTCCTTCTTGCAAGTGAAATTCGTTTATTGTTAATCTATATTGATTAATAATGGCGATATTTATTTGTCTTAGGTTAAAAAAGCATTAGTTTCTGTTAAGATACTGGTAGAAACCAGATCCATTTCACTGTACTTTTGTTATAAATAATCAACTTAGTGTTAAAAGCACACGATTGATGTTTAGACCAAATGACAATAACATGAACAATCCAAATATTTTAAAACACAAGCTAGTAGCCTTTTTATTTGTGCTAGCCAGCCTGCCGCTTATACTGGCAGCCAATCATTTACCTGATTTCCTAATTATCAATGCTGGCCTGGGCAAGCAGTTCGGGCTTAAGATAGAAGGCCTGGATCACGCTCAAGCTGATTTTTCTGTGAAATCTACGAAAGGCGAAGTTTTGCTCCGCCAGAAAATTTCCGGGACAGATTACCAAGGCTTGTACAGTCTGGAACAATTAAGAGAGGGTGACTATGTTTTCATTTTGAAAATGAATTCTAGTGAAATCCGCCAACCTGTTAAGTTAACCAAGCGCGCAATTCAATATCAACTAAGCCAACGGCAGGTGATTTTTTATCCGGAAGTCACGCTAAAAGGGAGACAATTGGATGTCAATTATAGAAATCCAGGGAAAGACGATTTTACAATTAATCTATTAACGTCAAGCGGGGATCTTCTTTATGAGGAAACAATAAATGGCCTGGAAGACATTGAAAAACGGATGAATCTTTTGCAAGTGCCACGTGGAGAATACGTACTGAAAATACTAACATCTTCAGCAGAATGGACAGAAGTGCTGAAGTTGCACTAAGATATTTATTTCGACTTTAAGCTTTTTACAAGGCGCAACAGGACACTGTTGCGTCTTTTTTTATTCAAGGGTATGCAAAAAAAATCTAGGGCTCTTTGCATCGCAAAGAGCCCTGAGACAAAAAGTGCATTAGTAAACTTTCGTTGCAAAAATAGTTATTAATTGCAAAAACCGTTAAACAAATTAGATTTTTTGGCAGCGATGCATTATTAATTATATTCAAAAAAGCGATTTTGTTTAACAAGGTGTCGGTGATAAGTCGCTTTTTTATTCAACCTATTGGGCTGATTTACTGTTGTTAAGCGTAAATAACGCTGTGATGAAAAGATCATTTTATTTGCTAGGGATAGCTGCACTTTATGCTATGGTTTTCTCTTGTGAAGCCCCGCCAGCAGGCAATGCAGAAACGGTAAATACTGCTGCAGCTAGCCTAACTCCTTTACCTTTAACCTCTTCTGCTTTTGAAAAATCCAGTGTTACATTAGATAAATATTGGTACCAAGGCAAAGGAGAGTTGAATGTTTATGAGCTAGAACAAAACCGTTACCAGGGAATCCATCCAGGTGAAGCACTACTTATTTTCGTGACAGAAGACTTTCTGACTGACAAGCAAGTAAAAAACGATAGTTACAAGAATCCTAATTCAACGGCTATTCTGAAGATGAATGGTATCACTCGCTTTACCACAGGGCTTTACGATTATTCCATTATGACTTCGGTGTTTACTCCCGTAAAGTCCCAAGATTTTTCACGGACACTCAAAGTTACTCAGTCTGCCCAAGACTGGTGTGGTCAGGTTTTTAGTCAGATTAATTTGCAAAATGAACAATACCAATATAAGTTGTTTTCCTATTTTGAATCTGAAGGGGATGAGCAAAAAGAAGCCGCTGCAAATTTTCTAGAAGATGAGGTGATGAATAGGATAAGAATGGACTATAGCAGCTTGCCTGTGGGGGATGACTTGAAGGTTATTCCAGGACTTACCTTTCTCCGGTTACGGCACCAGTCATACCAGGCCTACACCGCGAATGCAAGTTTGACAGATTACGCAGGAACTGAATTTTCAGGAGAAGCACTTAAAGTTTATACTGTTGAGTATCCAGAGTTTAAAAGAACGCTGAATATCGTATTTTCTTCAGTTGCACCTTATTATATAGAGGGGTGGATAGATGAATATCCTAGTGCATTTGATGGTAAGCTGAGAGCCACAAAAGCAACGCGTAAAAAAACAATCCAAGATGACTATTGGTCAAAAAACAGGTCTACAGCGGCTAACGCTTCACTAAGAAATGAATTAGGCTGGGATTGAAATTCAAATTGACTGGAAAAATAAATAAATGGTTAGGCCGGGAGTATTTTTTGACTAAAATGTTGATTGTCATATTGATAATAACTAAGAATAGTTAGTTGCTGATTTAGGAGGTAGGTACTTATAGAATTATGTTTTTTCCTTCTGAATTGAGGTAGATTTAATTTTTAAAGCGTATTTTGCCGAAAATCGCATTTTGTGCAAAATGTTTCGTGCCTGAAATGCGTTTTTCTATGACAGTTTTAATGTATTTAAAGATGGCATCCCTTTTGTTTTACATCCCCTGAAGTCCCTTGAAGAATAGCATTTTGTTTTAGGAGAAAAGTGCTAAGTGGTTGTTTTACAGAGGGTTGCGGTAAACTAACACACACAAATGGCTAATTTAAAACTTGGCAGCAGCGACATCAAACAGTTGCTTGCCAATTTCGCGTCGCGTCAGCGCCAGCTGCAATTCGAACTTGATCATACCAGAAATATGATCAAAAAATTAAAATCTACTTTACCTGCGATTGAACAAATAGAAGCAGAACAAGCTGCTTTGTTAGCTGAGGTTGAAGCAGAATTAGAAGTGGTAAATACTCCTGCACCAGTTGCGAAATCCGGAACAAAACGCCGTGGCCGCCCTGCAAGGGGGAAGACTAAAGAAGCACCAGTAAAACCTACCCCGAAAGCAGGAGGAAAGAAAACAAAGAAAGAAAGATCCTCTGGCTATCGCCTGTCAGAATACGATGAACTCGTTTTCAAAGCACTACGTGAGACGGGCCACGCAATGATAAATACCCAAATCGTAGCATTTATTGAAGCAGATAAAGCTGCTCAAGGAGAGAATCCTGGTACGGATGAGGTACAGAAAATGGTGGTGAGAAGTTTACAAAAACTGGCCAATCGCCGCGATGATATAAAGAAAACACCCTATGAAGGACGCGGCATAGCTTATGCACTTCCTGAGTGGCTTAACGGAAAAGGTGTTATAAAAAAGAAGCACGCCCACAAAGAATAATATTTGTTTTTCAGGGTTTTTAGGAACAGCACGAAAACACACTTTATTTTCTGCGAACTCCCTTAATAGACTTTTTTGGCGGGATTCTGTTTCGCTAAAAAAGTCTATTGATTTTACAGCTTATTTGGCTAGTTGTATTCACCTATATATTTTCAATATTATGCGATTATTTTTCTTTTTGACGGTGTTTGTTTTTCTGGCCTCTTTCGTAAGTTCTAATGCCCAACAAACCTTCCCTTATCAATTAAGCAACCAGGTAGATTTCCCTCTTTTAGGAGCGGGAATTTTGACAACGGGTGTTGCCATTTACCTTGATCGCAGGGTTGAGCCCCTGTTAGAAGAACAAATTGGAATTTTAGAAATTGATAGGATATTGGGTTTTGATCGTTATTCTATTCGGCATTATTCTAATGCAGGTCACCAGTTGAGTAATGTAACGGCACTAAGCTCCATTGCTTTTCCTTTTGCTTTATTGCTGGATAAAGAGAACCGTGAACACAGTGGAGAGTTACTTCTTATTACCTTAGAAGGGGCACTAATCAACGCCGGCTTAATAAACCTAACCAAGACGATTGTTCGCCGACCAAGACCCTTTGTTTATAACGGATCTGCTCCGCTGGAATTAAAATTAAAACAAGAGGCTCGGTATTCTTTTTTTTCAGGGCATACAGCCGTTTCTTCTTATTTTACTTTTGCAGGAGCCCAAATGTATAATGATATTTACCCTGATAGCCGGTACAAGTCTACTGTTTGGGTTACCGCTGCCGTTTTACCGCTAATAACGGGCTATGGAAGAATGCGGGCAGGAAAACATTTTCCTTCTGATGTATTAGTCGGTTACGGTGTTGGTGCTTTGTTGGGGGTTTTAGTCCCACGCCTTCATCGGTTGTAAAAGTACCATCCCTGTTATACTTTCGTTAATCTAGTTTAGTGTTCTTGGTCAATGTCCAATAACCTGTAGATTTACGCAGTTATATTGTGGCGTCTAAAGTAAAGCGGTAATAAATTGATCCGCTGAATGATCTATTATGCCTCTTAACCAAACAAAAATAGGCTGGGCAACTGCCGCTGCGATTGTCGTGGCCAATATGGTCGGTACCGGAGTGTTTACTACACTTGGGTTTCAGTTGGCTGGTTTGGAGGATATGGGCGCCATCCTTTTACTTTGGGTTATCGGAGGAGTTGTTGCACTGGCAGGAGCATTTACCTACGCAGAAATAGCTACGCGCTTACCTAAATCGGGAGGAGAATACCACTTCCTTTCCCGTATTTATCATCCCTTTCTTGGTTATTTGTCTGGCTGGGTAAGTATCACTGTTGGTTTTGCAGCAGCGATTGCATTGGCGGCAATGGCTATAGGTAGCTATGTGGCAAAATTTCTAGGCTGGCCTGGTTCTTCGGTGGCTATGTTATCCATTCTTTTTGTTGCGCTGGTTCATTCATTTGATATCAAGCAAAGTAGCAGATTTCAAAATATTCTTACGGGAATGAAAGTCTTACTGGTGCTGGTCCTCATTGCCAGTGGTTTTTTGTTGCCAGCCGCCGGAGGTAGTCCATTTAGTACTGTCGAAGGATTTTCCTTTTCTTGGTCATCAATGATAGAACCGATTTATGCAGTCTCATTGGTGTATGTTATTTATGCTTTTTCAGGCTGGAATGCTGCAGCTTATCTAACGGATGAAATCAAAAATCCCAAAAAAAATCTACCAAAAGCCTTGCTGGGAGGGACACTATTGGTCAGTTTACTTTTTATTCTCTTGCAGGTGGCTTTCCTTCGACAAGCCCCGCCAAGTTTATTGGCTGGCAAGGTCGAAGTTGGACAGGTTGTTGCAGAATTAATGTATGGGAAGACGGGAGGACGTATTGTTAGTTTTCTCATTGCAGGCTTGTTGATCGCCGGAATTAGCGCCATGATTTGGGTCGGTTCACGCGTAACCCGTGCGATGGCTGGTGATTACCAGATGTGGAAGTTTTTTGCCCGTGATAATGAAACAGGAGTACCCGTGCGTGCAATTTGGTTGCAGGCAGGAATCTCCGTTTTCCTTGTAACCACCAGTTCCTTTGAGCAAGTCTTGCTTTACAGTGGTTTCGTTCTTCAATTGTTCACCATCCTTACGGTGGTAGGGTTATTTATTTTGAGGCGGCGCAAAATAGGGGAGGCCAACTGCTGGCGAGGTCCTCTTTATCCTTGGGTACAAATTATCTTCTTGTTTTTTAATGTTATCGTGCTGTTGTTCCTGTTAATTGATAAGCCCTTTGAAAGCCTGTTGGGGATGCTCAATCTAGCTGCTGGAGCCCTTTCTTTTGCCTGGGAAAAATGGCGGTATAAACCGGCAAGTGCAGTACCTGAATCTTCAGAAACTAAGAAGTCAACAACAGCAGATAAGTACCCCAAGGCATCGTCTAAAAAGGTGAATACTTAAAAGTGTTATTGTGTTGTAATGACACGCTTTAAAAACAGTTGCTTTAGGCTGCCATGTCTCTATTATTCTTCAATGATTATTTTCCTGGTTAAACGTTGTCCGTCTTGGTCAACGAGGGATAGCTGATGTGTTCCCGGCGACGGCTGCAACTCTAAAGTATGCAATTGCCGAGTGGTAGCTATATATTGCCCGTCAAGATGCCAGTGGATAATGGCATCTGATTGACGATGTGCTACTGAAAAAATGACTGCTTCAGCTTCTCCTTGCCAATTTCGAGGAATATTTATTCTGGTGGTCTGCGTAGGGTAAATCCACTGCATTCGTGGCGTATCCTCAGAGGTCGGGCGGCAATTATTCCTCCAGGGAGGGAGCGGCATATACGCCGGGTGATGTTGGCGATAGTAGTACGCTTGTAAGGAAGGTAGCACAAACCAAGCCGTTGGATGGGAGGTTTCAGTCTGCTTCAGGCATTGCTGATTTACCCTCAGTTTATCTTGATCCAGATGAATGAGTTCGTGTAGATTACAGAGCTGCCCCCCGCTAAGCCTTACAGGCATTAAGACACTGTCGGCGGGACAGTAAGCTCTAGCCAACATACCACTTTGATGACAAACCACGGCAGGCGTCAGGTCGTTAAATGGTGTTTCAAACCACCCATTTGAAGATCGCGGAAGTAATTGACGAGCAGCAAATAATAAAGGAGCTGCCGCCTGAACTCCCACTAAGCCAGGCCGTCCCTCCCCATCGGCATTGCCGACCCATACACCGATGGTGTAGTCGGGGTCAAGGCCTACGGCCCAAGCGTCCCGGAAACCAAAACTAGTACCTGTTTTCCAGGCCATCTGGTTGCTGGAACTGAAGGCCTCCCAATCTCCTTCGCTATCAGGTCGTTCCAAGTTTTCAAGGGCTTGAATAGTAGCCCAAGCCGCACCAGCGCCTATCTGACCGGGGGCATTTTGTAGTGAAGGAGCAGGAGCAGTTTGTTGGCGGGCCAGGTAATCAGGCAGGCGCCAGTCTTCGGGGTCGTATTGCCCCTGATAAGCCTGCTGGTGGAGGAGCAGTCTTCCCAAGCTACTGTACCAAGCTGTTGCTTGCCATAGGCTTACTTCACAACCACCAAGAATCAGTGATAAGCCATAGTGGTCAGGTGCTTGGGTAATATGGTCAAATTGCCACGCTTGGAGCGCATTATGAAAAGGAGCTACACCGTAGTTTTTCAATAAATGCACAAACGGAATATTAAGTGAACGTGCCAGTGCCCGATTTGCAGGGACGGCTCCTGCGTAGGATTCGTGGAAATTCTCTGGCCGGAAACCACCGAATACGGAAGGAATATCCGGTAAAAGCTCCTGAGGAAGAATAACGCCCTGTTGGACTGCTAAACTGTAAAGCAGTGGTTTGAGCAAACTTCCGGGGCTGCGCGGTGCTTGAATCAAATCAACCTGTGGACTATGTTCTTTAGAAAGCGTAGATATGTTTCCTAAATAAGCAATTACTTGACCGCTTTCAGTATTCATAATAAGCACCGCCAAATTGTGGATGCCATTGCCTGCTAGCCGTTGCTGCTGTTGTTGAGCTAACCGAATGAGCCTTTGTTGTAAGCGGCCATCGATACTAACGACCCAGCGGCCAGGGCCATTTGTAGCTCTGATGTGTTGCAGTAAATGAGGAGCCAATGAAGGGAGTGGCAAAGGTGCACCAGGAAGCGGTTCACTAATGGCTAATTCATAAGACTGTTGATCGAGCTCCCCTAGTGCTACTAAATTGGCCAAGAGTCTATTTCTCTTTTGAGTCAATGCTTCGCGGTTACGACCAGGATGAATAAGGGCTGGGCTGTTAGGTAGTACTGCTAGTGTGGCAGCTTCGGCCCAGCTAAGTAAGGTAGCGGCTTTGCCGTAATAACGCCAACTAGCAGCTTCTATGCCTACAACATTGCCTCCAAAAGGAGCATTGTCTGCCCAATATTGTAAAATGTCTTTTTTTGAATAAGCAACCTCTAACCTTACAGCTAGTAGTATTTCCAGAATTTTGTGACCAATGGTTCTTGGAGGATTACCTTTGGACAAGCGTATCACCTGCATGCTAATGGTGCTCGCACCACTGACAATACGGCCAGAACGAATGTTTTGACGACTAGCCCGTATCAGTGCCCGGAAATCTACACCTGGATGTTGCCAGAAGCGTCGATCTTCAAACACCCGTAGGCAAACTTGGAACTTTATAGGTAAACTGTCAACGGAAGGAAATCGCCATTGGCCATCACTGGCAATCTGTGCGCTAAGAAGGTTTCCCTGAGAATCTTCAATGACTGTCGCTAAAGGGAGATTGAATAAAGGGCGAGGTAACGCAAATACCCACCAGAGGAAGAATAACACCAGCAAAACAGATATCCCTCTAAAAAAAACAGTCTTTTTTCTCATGATAATTGGCACTTGCCCTAATTAAAGTGCTAAAAACGGTATAAATATCTGACAATTAGAAAAAAAGTGGCGCGGTGTTTAAATAAAGCTTACCTTTGCTGAGAATTGGAAATCGAAAACCCTGCAAGTGGGTTTGTTGGAATTTTATCTGCCCATCTTTTTGAGCCTATTTCTTTCCTCACTCAACTTCTTGGTCTTTCGTTTTTCTGGATTGAGCCAGATGAACTGGTTATTCAGTCCATTGCTTTTTACTTTTTTAATATTTTGTTGATGAATATTTTTGTTGCTAAATTAAATTACGCGACTACCGATGACGGGTTGCGTGAAGCTTTCGAAGCTTTCGGCGAGGTTACTTCTGCCAAAGTTATTATGGACCGTGAAACCGGTCGTTCTCGTGGATTCGGCTTTGTCGAAATGGCAAATGACGATGAAGCGCGTAATGCTATTCAGGATCTTGACCAATCTGAACTTGATGGCCGTGAAATCGCGGTTAAAGAATCTGAACCACGCGAGAAGCGCGGTGGCGGTGGCTACGGTCGCGGCGGCGGTGGTGGTGGCTACAACCGCGGTGGCGGTGGTGGCGGTTACAACCGTGGTGGTGGCGGTGGTGGTTACAGCCGCGGTGGCGGTGGTGGCTACGGCGGCGGCGATCGCTACTAGTCCTTTAATTAGGATTTAGAATAACATAACGCACGAATGCTTCGGTATTCGTGCGTTTTTTTTTGCCTCTAAGTCATACTTTTGAAAGGGCTCCTTCCTTTTCTGGTAAATTTTTGATTAATTTTGAGTGCTTGGCCTTATCTTGTGGGTTCTTATCTATCCTATTATTACGACTTTATACTTACCGCCAATTGTTGATGATATACATTGACAACCGGTTGTTTATGCTATTCCTTTATTCAAAAAGTGCAATAATTTAAATGATGAAAAAAATCAAAAATTCTCCATTGGTGAAAACTGCTATGTTAATACGTTGCGTATTACCTCTATTCTTGGCATTGTTATTCAACACTGAACTCGACGCACAACTCATCACTGCTGAGCCTGCTTTTCCCACAGCTAATGACGCAGTAACGATTACTTTCGACGCTACCGAAGGTACAGCTGGCTTAGCAGATTGTAATTGTGATGTGTACATTCATACGGGAGTCATTACTTCTGAAAGTACCGGGCCTTCTGACTGGAAATATGTACAGACAAACTGGGGGGAAGCTAATGCTGACTGGCAGTTGGCAGAAGTACCTGGAGATGACAATAAATATACTTTCACGATCACTCCTTCCCTAAAGGACTACTATGGTGTGCCTGATGGCGAAGAGATTGAGCAAATAGCAATGGTTTTTCGTAATGGCGATGGCAGCCTGGAAGGAAAAGCCACTGGCGGTGCAGATATTTACTATGATGTGTTTGAAGACAATATTGCGTTGTCGATCAGCCTCAACGCACCCTTAGAAGATAATATAGCTGTAGCCTTGGGAGAGTTTATCACCATTAGTGGTGTCGCTTCAGGAGAAGCAACTCTCTCTATTTTAGAGGACGGAGAGCTAGTAATAGAAGAAGCTGATGTAACAGAACTTACGTATGAGCTGCGCGCGCTGGAAGAAGGGGAGCATGAAGTTACCTTCAGAGCTGATGACGGTACAAATACACTTACCCAAAGTTTTACCTACACTGCAACTTATCGGGTAGATATTACTGCGCCAGCTAACCCAGTAGTCATCACTTTTCCCGGAGCAGTGATTCCGGTAAACGCCACTTCGTATATTGAATCAGATCTGCAAATCTTGGTTAATGGCACCCCGGTGCAAACAGTGACCAATGCTGCGACAATCGGTACGACGATCAATGTTAGTGGTAGTGGAACCCAGGAGGTGGTTGTTGAAGCAACTTACAACGGACTAGTAGCGAGCTCAAGTTTTGTGTTCGTCATTCCCGGAGATATTGAACAAGAAGACCCTCCACTAGACCTTCCTCATGGTATTAATTACTTGGGAGATGGCAGTTACCTGTTGCAATTGTATGCCCCAAATAAAGATGTCGTATTTGTGATTGGAGACTTTAATGATTGGCAAGCTTCTGTAGCGTATCAGATGAAGCAAAGCCTGGACGGTAATTTATGGTGGTTGCAAATTGATAACCTGACAGAAGGAGAGGACTATGCCTTTCAGTACCTCGTAAATGGAAGCATTAAAATTGCTGATCCTTATAGTCCTATTGTTTTAGACCCTTGGAACGATCCTTTTATCCCTGCTTCGACTTTTCCTGACCTGCCAGTTTACCCTACGGGGAAAACAACCGGAATTACCAGTGTATTACAGCCTGGTGCACCGGAATACGATTGGATGACGGAAACGTTTATGGCACCTGCCAAAGAAGACCTTGTTGTTTACGAACTTTTGCTACGTGACTTTTTGGCTAACCACGATTATATTACCCTGTTGGATACCCTTGATTACCTTACTAATTTGGGGGTGAATGCGATTGAATTGATGCCGATCAACGAATTTGAAGGAAATATTAGCTGGGGTTATAATCCGAGCTTCCACATGGCATTAGACAAATATTATGGGACGGCCAATCAACTGAAAGCTTTTATTGATGAATGCCATAACCGAGGTGTTGCTGTAATTTTAGACGTTGTTTATAATCACGCTTTCAGCCAGAGCCCCTTGGCGCAACTCTACTGGGACCCTGTCGCCTTTAAGCCTACGCTGGAAAACCCCTGGCTCAACCCTGATGCTCGTCACCCTTTTAATGTAGGGTATGACTTTAACCATGAGAGTGATGCTACCACTTATTTTGTGGATCGGGTGATGGAATACTGGATAGAAGAATTCCGGGTAGATGGTTTCCGTTATGATTTGTCGAAAGGCTTTACGCAAACGTTTAATTCAGACGTTGGTGCCTGGGGCAACTACGATGCTTCGCGGATTGAAATTATTAAACATTACGCAGATGTAGTGTGGGGAGTAGATGATGATTTCTATGTAATTCTTGAGCATTTTGCAGCTAATAATGAAGAAATAGAACTTACTACTTACGGGAATGGTATGCTTTCCTGGAGTGGTGGCGGGCTTCATAACCAGTACCTGGAAGCAGCGCTAGGGTTTCCATCTGATTTGAGTGGTGCTTTTTATTCTTCTCGTGGATGGACGACACCTGCCTTGGTTGCCTACATGGAAAGCCATGATGAGGAGCGGATGATGTACAAAAATAGCCAGTTTGGCAATTCCAGCGGAAGTTATAATGTGCGTAATACTGTGACGGGTTTGCGCCGTTGCGAACTGGCGAGTACATTCTTCTATACCGTTCCGGGGCCTAAAATGCTCTGGCAATTTGGTGAACTAGGGTATGGTTTTAGTATCAATTACTGTCAGAACGGTACCATAAACGATGGTTGTCGGGTAGATCCGAAGCCCATTCGCTGGGATTATTTTGAAAGCCCCAATCGCCAACGCCTTTACAATGTTACCAAAGCATTGATTGAATTGAAAACAGATTATCCGGTATTCCGGACGACCGATTTTACGAGTAGCCTGAACGGTATGGCGAAGAAAATCCACTTGAATTCTGCCGATATGGATGTAGCTGTTTTGGGCAACTTTGCCGTTGAGCCACAGGCGATATCTAACCCGTTTCAACAGCAAGGATGGTGGTATGAGTATTTTAGCGGAGACAGTATTCTGGTAGAAGACCTGAGCCAATCGCTCGACTTTGTAGCTGGAGAATACCGCCTGTATACCTCCGTTCGTTTGGACGAACCTCCAGGTGGTTTTATCACAAATAACCGGGAAGTAACAACTTCTAGTTACCAGTTACAGGTATTTCCTAATCCTGCCAAAGATCAGGTAGCTATTGATTTTCAGCTGCCAGTTGCCTCGGATGTACAGGTACAGATACTTGACCTTAATGGACAGGTGTTGAGTACTTTAGCCGAAGAGCGAGTGCCTGCGGGACCTTACCGTATTGGTGCCAGTTTGCAGTTGCCCAGCGGCGTTTATTTGGTGCAACTACGAGCTAATGGCTTGTTGCAAACGCAGCGTTTGGTGGTGCAGTAATTTATAGTCCTCCAAGGCAGGATTTGTTGATTTTGAAGCTTTACTAAACATAAGTCACCCCGAATTTTGATTGTCATCAAAATCCGTGCTGACCAACCGCAAAACTTATCGTTAAAAACGAAACCCCGTGATTTCACTAATAGAAATCATGGGGTTTCGTACAAAAAGTCAGATAAATCATTCGTCAGGTAGCACATTGTTTAGTGCGGAGCGCAGCGCGCGGAGCCCGACGGGCGGTGAGCCCGTAACAGGCAGGGATAGCAGCGGTACCGCAGGTAAAAGCGTATAGCCCAGCCCCGAGCTTGCGATGGGGGGCTGCATAAAGAAACTTATTGGTAGGAAAAAAATGAGGTAGAACCATCTTCTGGCTCTATTGTTTAGTCTATGATAAAGGATAACTTTCCATAAGCGGACTTTCTGGATGATTTGTTTTGGGATCGCGGCATTGCTGGAGGCGTATGCTGTTACCCATGATTTGACTTTTATTGACTAGGCCGTGACGTTTACCGCCTTTGTTTTAGTTAACTTCCTTGACGGAATCGACAATTTATTCTATTTTACTGCTGCTCTTAAAAAATGAACCCTATGAAGTACTTTCTCTCTTTTATCATTCTTTGTACTGCACTGTTAGGGTTGCAGGCGCAGCAGCCTGCGCAATACAGTACTTATATGCTGGACCCGATGCGTATCAACCCTGCTTATGCTGGATTGGACTATGCGCTTAGCCTAACGGGGACCTACCGGCAGCAATGGGCGGGATTGGAAGGAGCACCTACCGGGCAGCGACTGAGTGCGCACTTGCCACTGTACTTTTTGCGCGGTGGTTTTGGTTTGCAGGTGGAGAATGATGAAATAGGAGCCCACCGGTTGAGTCGTGCGCAGGTAGCGTACAACTACCAGATGGAACTGGGCAGTGGTGTACTTTCCTTGGGTGTTGGAGGTGGTTTTCAGCAATTTACGCTGCGCGGGGGAGAGTTAATTACGCCTGATGGCACGTATGGAGAGCCAGGGAATGTTTCTCATAATGACGATTTGCTAAGTTTAGCGACCGAGTCGGGATCAACTATCCAATTTTCTACGGGTGTTTATTACCAAAGTGAACGTTTGGAAGTGGGGTTGTCCGCTGAGAATATCAATGCAGGGAGCGTTCAATTGGATCAATTCAACTATAATTTAGCAAGAACTTACAATGCTTTTGTCATGACCCGTTTTGAAGTGGGAAGGAGTTTTGAACTACGTCCTTCGATGTGGTTCAGGTCGGATGCAATAGAAAATCAATTAGATGTTTCGCTTTTAGCGGTATACAATAGCAATATTTTTGGAGGGGCCTCGTTAAGAGGATACAACAGTAGCACGCAGGATGCTGTAGTGGTTATGGGAGGTTTTCAATTATCTCCTTCGTTGCAGTTGGTTTATGCGTATGATGTTGCACTTTCCCCTTTACAAACGGTACATAGCGGCTCTCATGAGATCGTAATTAAGTACCGGATAAATAAGACTTTTGGCGAAGGGAAACCACCACGGATTATATATCATCCACGGGCCAAATGATAAGAAATACCGGATAAGTATTTCTCCTTACTGCAGATTTAGCAGTACCAATGTTTCATTCTACTCAATAAATTAAAATCTACTCGTACTAAATGTCAGGCAGCTGGCGTTATGCATGGGTTGATGTGTTAAACTCTGCCATGGCAGTGTAAATTCTTTTGATAAATAAGCCAAACGGTCTATATTTACGTTCGCTTTTGAAAATCGGTTAAAAAAATCTGAAGGAAAACTCGGGTATAAACATGAAGAACTTATCCAAAGTCGCACTACTTCTCCTAGTGCTTGTCCTGGTGTCTTGTGGGCGCCGCGAAAATGGAGAAATCACTGGCGTGTTGGAGCGCCCCACCTGGAAAGGCATTAATCCATTCGGTATGGTTTACGTACCATCGGGTACTTTACATATCGGTCCTAGTGATCAGGATGTAGCCAACACCTACGTGCAGCGCCAGAAGGCGATTTCTATTTCTGGTTTCTATATGGACGAAACAGAAATCACCAATAATGAGTACCGCCAGTTTGTATACTGGGTACGTGACTCATTGGCACACGCTTATCTTGACCACTACATCACTGATGATGATGGCAATGAGAGCATCGATTGGGAATACGAAATTGACTGGGAAGATGAAATCCTGGAAGATTTGTACTACCAAGGTGATGATCGCTTTGCTGGTCGCCGTGAGATAGACGTGAGCAAGTTTGTTTACGAATACCAATGGTATGATTGGCAGGAAGCTGCTCGTGATCGTGGACAATCTCCTCGTAACGCATTCATTAAGAGTAAAAAAGTAAATGTCTATCCCGATACCTTGGTATGGGTGCGTGACTTTGCTTACTCTTACAATGAGCCAATGGCACGTAACTACTTTTGGCACCCTGCTTATGATGATTATCCTGTAGTAGGGGTAGATTGGCACATGGCTAACGCTTTTGCTTACTACCGTACGCTGCTTTGGAATAATTACCAGCAAACTCGTGGTGATGGTGTTAATACGGAAGATTTCCGTTTGCCAACAGAGCACGAATGGGAATATGCAGCACGTGGTGGCCGCGAAAATGCGCCTTACCCTTGGGGTGGCCCTTATATCCGCAATGCCAAAGGCTGTTTGCTAGCTAACTTCAAGCCTGGTCGTGGTAACTATCCAGAGGATGGTGGCCAATACACGGTAAAGGCTGATGCTTACTACCCTAACGATTATGGTCTGTACAATATGTCAGGTAACGTAGCGGAGTGGACAAGTTCTGCTTACTACGACAACGCCTACTCTTTCCAGCATGATCTGAACCCTGATATTCGCTATGATGCTAAGGACGATGATCCAGAATCATGGAAGCGTAAGGTTATCCGTGGTGGATCATGGAAAGATATTTCCTACTTCCTACAGACGGGTACTCGTCACTGGGAATACCAGGATACCACTAAGAGCTACGTCGGTTTCCGTAACGCCCTAACCTTCTTAGGTCGTTCACTCAACGATTTTTAAGACTAGATTTTCATAGGTGAAAAAGGATGCTACTCAAGAAGTAGTATCCTTTTTCGCTTTTGTATACCGACAACTAAGTCGTTTGAGCCTTGCCCAAACACTTCAGTCGGGATATACCGATCAAAGTAGTTTGGGCAAAAGTCCACCATTTTAAGATCGGCATATATGTTTTTATTTCCTACAACTTATTGATGGTCAGTGTATTTTGAGGCAATTAACAGTTGAGAGCATTTTTTTTAGAAAAAAGTGTTCCCTGATCTGTTACTTTTTCTGTGCCCTGCATTATACAGTTGTGTGAAAGCTTTTCAACGCTTAGTCCTCGCCTTTAAAAGAAAGGAGGGGCCACTCAAGAGAGACAATCAAATTAACTAACTCGGTAAAATTGTTACGAGAATGAGTTTCTTAAAAACAAAAAGTTTTAAGTACGTAAAGAATCTGATTATTGGTGTAGGTGCAGCCTTCGTACTTGCAGGAGCACTTTTCAAAATTGAAAGCTGGCCTTTCGCTTCTGAGATGTTGATTCTCGGTATGGGTATTGAGGCCTTCATTTTTGCTTTTCTAGGTATTATCGGACCAGAACCCGATTACTACTGGGACAAACTGTACCCTGGTCTTGCTGATTACAATACGCCTATCCAGCCTTTGACTGCTGGTGGTGCTGTTGATACGACTCCTGGCCTGAACGGCGAAGTAGTTGAGCAGCAGTTGGGTGGTATGTTGACAGAATTGCAAGGTATGTCACGCAGCCTGGGTAGCCTAAAAGCACTACAGGAAGCAGATTTCTCTGGCGTATCTGATCAGGTGAAGTCTATGACCAACTTCTACGGTAAACTGAACGAAGCTATGGCTGACTTGGCTGATTCTGTAGAAGACACCAAGCAGTACAAGGCACAATTGACAGAACTGAACAAGAACATAGCTTCTTTGAACAATTCTTATGCTTCTTTAGGCAACGTATATGGCAACATCATTGGTGCTATGTCTAACGTAGGTAAGTAATTTACCTGCCCTGAATTAATTGTTGAACTAAAAAAGAAGCAAAATATATGTCTATTCCAAAGGAACCGCGGCAGTTAATGATTAACATCATGTATTTGGTGTTAACCGCCCTGCTCGCGTTAAACGTATCAGCGGAAGTGATGAATGCTTTCTTTGCTCTGGATGACGGAAATAAAGAAAGTATCGCTACGGTTGATAGTCAGTTAGAAGCTACTATTACAGGCGTTAAGGATCTATTGAAAGATGATTCTAAGCGCAAGTACCAGCCTATCGGCCCAGCTATTGATGCAGTACGTACGAAAGCGGCTGAATTTAATAGCTACGTTGACGAACTCCGCGACGAGTTAATTGATGTTGCCGGTAATGGTAATGGTGAAGTGGATGAAGAGGATTACACCATTTCTTATGGTAAGCGTGTACCAAAGGGTAAGAAAAACAAGGATGTTACTACCCGTATTTTGGTGGACGAAGGCCGTGGAGAAGAATTGAAAGCTAAGATATTGGAAACCCGTCAAGAATTAATTGACGTATACACCAAGTTGATGCAGGAGAATGGTGATTCATTCAGCTTGAAGCCAGAGCAGGTTCAGAGCCGTATCCAAAGTGTCGCTAACAATATGCCTTTCAATATTGATGATGAAACCTGGCAAGCTCCAGGTAGTGACAAGGCGAGCTGGTCGGATTTTAAATTCCGTCAAATGCCTTTAGCTGCTGTTTTGCCACTGCTTTCTCAGATGCAGTCTAACCTGAAGAGCTCTGAAGCTGCGATGGTTAATGATATGGCAGAATTGACAGGTGGTCGTACGATTGAATTTGATGCATTCTTCCCTGTTGTACAAGCAGACCGCTCTTATGTAGTTGGTGGTGAGAAGATTTCTGCTCAAATTTCAGTAGGTACTTATAGTACTTCATTACAGCCAGAAAACGTAAAAATTTACGCTGGAGGTTCTCAGTTGCCAGTAGGGCAAGGCGGTATTGCAGAATACTCGATCACGGGTAGCGGTGCTGGTCAAAAGACTATCCCTCTACGTGTAGAGGTAGTTAACCCACTGACAGGTGAAGTGTCAAAAGGAGAAAGTGAGTTTGTCTATGAGGTAGGAGCTCGTTCGGTAACGGTTGCTGCTGACAAAATGAATGTATTTTACATCGGTGTAGATAACCCAATTACGATTGTAGCATCTGGAGTGAGCTCTAATGATGTAAGGGTAAGTACTACAGGGCCAATTACCATTAAAGGCAGCGGTAGTAGCCGAACTATCAATGCTAGTGCTCCTGGTGCAGCAAAGGTCAGTGTATCTGCTGATGGTAAAAGCCTAGGTAGTTTCGACTTCCGTGTAAAGCGTATTCCTAACCCTGAAGCACGTCTTTCTGGTAAGAATGGCGGTGGTATGGGATCTGGTGAATTCAAAGCCCAAGGTGGTGTTGGTGCCTTCCTTGATGATTTTGATTTCGATGCTACTTGTCAGGTTGCCGGTTTCGAATTGGTATACGTACCTAAGCGTCAGGATGCAATTCCTTCGCAGAACCGTGGACCACGTTATAACGATGCTTCTCGTCGTTTAGTGAACCAGGCTAAGCCAGGTGATATCTACTACTTTGAGAACGTTCGGGCCAAGTGTCCTGGAGATACTGCTACTCGTAAGATTAACAGTATGGTCTTCACAATTCAGTAATATTTGAACCTTGAGGGGGAGATTTGTTAAAAGTTTCCCCCTCAAGTATGTTAAAGGCAATAGCGGGTTTGGTTAATCCGTTAAATAAGCGCAATTTAGCGATCCGACAGAAGTGAGTACCACTCCTGTCGGAAATCTGTTTTAAAAAGGAAGGGTTAGGTTCCTTCCAACAAGTGTATAAATACAATCAACTCGGTAAAAATTTACTTCCATGAAGATCGCTCTGAAGCTCCTGGGCTTAATGCTGTTTTTCTGTGTCGGCCAGCTGGTGGCACAAGTACCGGATAACGTAATTATGACGGAATCTGGTAATAGTCAGGTCGTTGAGCAAGACCCGCCAACGGATGACATCACTGACAAGCGTACCATTGAGACGGTGCGTATCCTTCCTTACGATCCAGTACGCGAAGCGGATATTTTTTGGGAAAAGCGCATCTGGCGGGTAATTGATATCCGCGAAAAGATGAACCTTCCTTTTGCTTATCCAGAACGTCCATTCTTTACTATTCTGCAGGAAGCTGCCGAAAATGAAGAAATTAACGTTTATAGCGCTGAAGATGATAAGTTTACCCACCGGCTAAGCCCGGACGAGGTAGCATCAATGGGAGCGTCAGTAGATACAGTAACCACTTTTGATCCGGTTACTTACGAAGAAAAAATTCAGGTTGTTCGTAATGAACTGAACCCTGAAGACATCAAGCGTTACCGCTTGAAAGAGGTATGGTTCTTCGATGAAGAAACTTCCCGTATGCAAGTTCGTATTCTTGGTATCGCTCCTTTATTGGATGTGAAAGACGAGAATGGTAACTTCAAGTATGAGCAAGTTATGTTTTGGGTGTACTACCCAGAAGCTCGCCAGGTTTTAGCTCGTGAGAAAGTATTCACCGCTGGCAACGATGCTGCCCCAATCACTTGGGAAGCGCTGATGGAAATGCGTTTCTTCTCTAGCTATATCTACAAAGAATCTAATGTTCACAATCGTCGTTTACAGGATTACGTTCAAGGCGTAGACCTTCTGTTGGAAGCAGATAAGATCAAGCAAACGATCTTCAACTTCGAACACGATCTTTGGGAATACTAAAATAAGCTGTTGCTTATTTTCTGTCAAAACCCCCTCTTCTCTCTCCGAGAAGAGGGGGTTTTGCGTTTAAAGTGCAGGCGATTTCGCGACTTTGGGGGTAGTAGACTTGTTCTGCTGGGATCATGTCGGGTATAAATTGCGCCTTATGCCATAGGCATGCCTTCGGCATTTTCCCACACTGTGCCTTTTTTGAGTCGCTTAGCTACGGCTAGGCTCCTCAAAAAAGGCTTCGCGTGGTCAATAATGCATCAATTTCTCCACCAACCTGCCCCAGCAGAACAAGTCTAGTGTTTAAATGATTCCTGCTTATGAATTTCGACTATCGTCCAATTAGACGAGTTGGTCATCAAGGTGTAGGTCTCCTTTTGAAGGAACAAAATCCCTCTACCTTCTACCCAAAAAACCTCTACGGTATTATGTTGGGATAATCGGTAATGATGCCGTCTANGCCCATGTCGATGAGGCGTTGCATTTCTTTGGGATCATTGACAGTCCAGGGGATAAGCTGAATATTTTGCTGGTGGAGGCTTTGTGTGAGTTCCGGAGTACATAGCAAGTAGTAGGGACTGTAGATTTCGGGTAGGAAGCCAAGCGTATCCAGGTTTTGTTCTAACGTATTCCTATTAGCGACTAAATAGGCGAGGGATTGTGTGGGAGCTTGTTGCCTAACGGCCTGTAAGCTGCGAACATCAAAAGATTGAATGGTGGTGCGTTCTGCGATGCCCAGTTTGGTCAATTCCTGGAGCAAAAGGTGGGCAAATTCTTCAGGGAGTGGGGTGAATGTCTCGTCCCATTCGGGGAGACTTTTAATTTCAATATTGTAATAAGGGAGAGGGCGTTTTAGGTCGCGCGCGATTTGCTCGGCCATTTCTACCATTGCAGCGAGGGTAGGTTTTCTTACTGAGCGTGCCTGCTGTTCGGGGAAGTTGGCATTGCCTCGGCTTCCACAATCAAATGTTTGCACCTCAGCCAAAGTCATTTGGTGAATGATGAGTGATTTTTCTTCTTTCTCGGTGACTGAGCTGCCGTCGGGATGAGTACAGATCAATGCAGCCATCCAGGGTTCGTGAGAGATAACCAATTGTTGATCTTTGGTTACAGCTAGGTCGAGTTCCAGGGTTTTGATAGCAGGGTAGGTTAAGGCATGGGCAAAGGCCGGAAGTGTGTTTTCGGGCAACAAACCGCGGGCGCCGCGATGACCCTGCCAATCAAAAGAGGTTGTTGTCATATTTGGAGATTCGTTTAATATACGGGTAGCTTTACTACATGAAGTAGTGGTAATGAGCAGTAAAATAAGTATTCTGAACATAGAAAATGGGAGGTTTTACTTTTTAAAGTACCATGCATTTTTGTGCTGTTCCTTCAGTACCTTTGTGCATTGATGACTCAAGTTAAAGCTCCCGAATGAGATAGGGGAGTGAGCTGTATTAACGCTAGATTAAGAATGAGCAAAATCCTTTATTATCTTTTCCTGAAGCCACTATCGATGCTGCCGCTGTCGATATTATATGTTTTTTCGACAGGTCTTTACTATGTCTTGTATTACGGAGCAGGTTACCGCAAGAAGGTGGTCATGGGCAATTTACGGAGGTCCTTTCCGGATAAATCGGAGGAGGAGATCAAAAAGATTGCCAGTGATTTTTACCGCCATTTGTGCGACCTCATTTTTGAGAGTGTGCGGATGTTCAGTATGGGGAAAGAGGAAATAAGCCGCCGTGCGATTGTTACGAATCCTGATTTTGTGAAGGAGTTGGAGGCTTATAATAAAGGCATCGTGTTGATTGCTGGCCATTATAACAGTTGGGAAATGATGGGGACAGCTTTTCCTATGTTCAGTAAGCTACCTGTAGTAGCATTGTACTCTCCCATTAAAGACCCATTTTTTAGCAAAGTATTGTCTGATTCTCGGGGGAAATACGGTCTGGAGATGGTGCCCAAACACGAAGCCAAGGCCATGTTTAAGGAATGGAATGGCCGCCCGGCCATTTACCTCTTTGGCGGGGACCAATCACCTACCAGTAGTAAGAAAAGCTTCTGGATGGATTTTTTAAATCAAGACACGGCAGTTGCTTTCGGTACTGAAAAATTTGCTAAAGAATATGATTGTCTGGTCGTTTTTGGTGATATTCAGAAAGTAAAACGCGGGCACTACACGATGACGTTCTCGCTGGTTACTGACAAGCCACTGGAAGAAGAACATGGGGCTATTACGATCAAGCACACCCAGAAATTGGAAGAAATCATTCGGGCAGAGCCGCAGTACTGGTTGTGGACGCATAAGCGGTGGAAACGGAAGCGGGAGGATTAGAATAATTTAGTATTCCAAAGTGTTGCTGGAAGAATAGGAATACCAAGCTTTATTCGTTTGTCATTGATTTGTTGGATATCTACTTCCGTAAGATCAGAAGAAACCTGGTTATAGGTAGTGAATAAAAGGGAAGATTCTTGTTGGAACCATTCGCTTTGATAGCCCTTATATGCAGCATATAGCGCTGGAGAAATAGTTCCTTTCTCAATTGATTTGATGTATATACTGTCTAATTCACTAAATTGATAATGAGCCGTGTGGAGAATAATAGGAACTACCTCTACTGTGCCAAATAGTTGATCATCTCCAGGGACGTACCCTATTTTTTTTACGATATTGACAAACTCTTGTAAGATGATCGAATCTAGGTGATAGAATGCATTGAAACACATAATTTGTTGTGCATGGTCTTGTGCAATTTCATGGGTGTCAGGTTGAAATCTTTGACTACTTGCATATTTTCTGCATGATTTAGTTATACTATCTCTCCTTAAGGCTTGATCTGCCTCGTAAATACTTCTTAAAGCATAAATTAATTCACCGTGGGTTATTATTCTTTGCTCTAAAATGCTATCACTTAAGTGTTTGAGCTGATTGATATATGCTGTTCCATATTTTTCTCGTATCTCTTGTTCTGTTGGTTGAGTAGTTGTGTGAAATTTACTCAGCCCTAAAATACCTAACTCTACAGCTTGTAGCATTCTAGTTTTTGATTCTTCTATTTTTCCAAAAAGAAAACTAACCCTACTGATATATCGATACTGTCCTTTGCGGATTACACAATCTCTGTTTTCTAGAGAAGAAAATAAGCGTAGTGCTTCGGTTGTGTCTTTCTGTGTTAGAAGAGCTTCGATTTCATTAAAAATGTTGGCACAATCGATTTGTTCTTTTTGAGAAAATAAGAGCAGCGGAAATAAAATAATCAACAGGGAGGTAGCATGTTTTTTCATCAGAAGATAGCGTTATTCAAAATTAAATTAGATGGTGTCTTACAGAATTACTAAAGTATTAAAAACGGTAATCTTCCTCGAGTTTATCAGGAAAAAAATCGGTTAACTATCAAGCTTTTGAGTCTAATGTACTAGCTACTTGCCCACTATCTGGCATATAATGTGCTGAGTTATCTCAATGCAATCCGTTATAAAATCTAAATCATCTATTGGAGAATATGATCTGCTGGAATGATTCTTTACTCCATAAAAATAGTTAGCTTATTCCACCAAATTATCATACACTATCACCTTGGTCCACTTATCCTTATGGTCATCGATAAATTTTAGGTGGACGGGGTCGATTTGGTAGGCATCTTGTCCGGCTACATCAGAGAAATGAACGATTAGGGCTAAGTTGTAGCTATTGTCGACAACGCCGCGAGCTTCGGTAGGAGCTACAGGGCCAACGTACATTTTCTCTATACTTTCCACTGCTCTGAGTGATTCTACACCGGCACGGAAAGCGGCTTGGTCAGCATCAGAAAGGTCTTCGTTGAGCCAGAAAAAGACACTATGAATGAGGCCTGGTTGTTCTTCTGCAGCAGCGGTGAGTTTAGCAATTTCAGCCTGGGCTTCTGATAGTTCCGCCTCTAGGGCTGCCTGAGCTGCTTCTTGAGCGGCGGTATCGGTTTGACTGCAGGACTGGAAAATGAATAAGGCTAGTAAAAGGGGGAACAATTTCATGACTTACTTTTTTGAATGGATGCATGAAAGGTAAGGCTTCTAGCCAAAAGAGTAAGCATGTTGGAGAAGGGACTTTCCATTTTTTAGCAGGGACTCATCGTTGTCCCCAGACTACGATGCCCTATCTGGCTGGTCTTCTGACCAGCATAAAGGAGACCAGCGGGATATAATCCCGACCAAGGAGGTCGGGATAGTTAGGAAACTAACATGAGCGATGATGTTGGGGAAATATTGCCCTCCGCTTTGATTCGTTCTGCCTCATCAGCCAACAGGAATTGATATTCGCGCTCATCCGAGGTCGTTTTAAGCCCCATAAGCATTGTTTAGCCAATCTATGACTTCTCTAGGTCAAAACTGAACACATAAATGTACCCCAATCGTACCGGTGCGATCATACAGCTGAATTAGAATATTTGACGACCGCTGAACAAAAAAGCCCCCGCCAGAATTTTTCTGACGGAGGCTTTTTAAAGAGTTTACTTTGAAATTATGTTTAGCAAAATTACTTCGCGACTACAAATCTCTGTGTTACACGTTCTTCGCCACTGATAAGGTGAAGCATGTAAATACCGGGTGCAAACTGACTTACATCCAGTGTTTGGCGCTGCTTACCGTTTGTTGCAGTCCATTGTAGCTGTTGGAGCGCCTTGCCGGTCATATCTGTAACATAAACCTGAACTTGAGCATCGAAGGACTGATCAAATACGAAGTCTACATTCAGTACACTACTGGTAGGGTTCGGGAACAATGCGATTTGTGAGAAGCTAGGCTCGTTGTTGGTTACTTCTGGAGTCGCCAACAATTCTTCACCACTCATTCGAGCACCATTAGCACAACCAGAAACATCAACATCATCGATGTAGATGTAATCACTGTTGCCACTAGCGTCACAACGGAAACGGAAGCGGGTTGTGCTGGTAAATGTACCAGTAATTACAATGGTCTCGTTTTCACGAACATTGTTGGAGAAGTCGGTGCCGCTAGCCCAACTCGCTAGGGTTTGATAACTAGAACCGCCATCAGTAGAGGCTTGGAGCCAGAAGTCTTCTCCTGTTTCCATGCTTCTTGGATAGTAGCTAAAGTCAATGGTCACCTCTTCAAAACCAGCAAGGTTGAGGTTGTCGGTGGTCATTACTGATGTAGAAGTATTGTCTCTTAGACGTATACTATACGATCCATTGGAATAAGCGGCATCATTTGCACTACGGCGACAATCGGAGCCTCCGTCATTCCATATTCCCCAACCACTTTCAAAGTTGTTGAAGTTAACATTGGTGTCAGTACATCCACCTGTGTTACAAGGGGCGCAATCGGGGCCACCACAGTCAACACCGGTTTCGCTACCATTCTGGATGCCGTCGGTACAGGTAGGAGCAGGGCTGCCACCTATACAGAAGTTGGTCGTTTCACTGGATCCAAATGAGTCACCAGAAGCCACTTTGTTACCATCTATTGTAACGGAATAAGAACCATTGCCGTAAGAACAGCAAATACCGTCTCCGTAAGTATCATTGATGGTGAAGTCGTAGCAACCATCTACCAGACAAACAGTAATGTTCACTGTTGAACCATCAGCTTGGTTACCATAGGTGCCTCCAGAAGCCACTACTGATCCACCGTTGTCGGTAATTGTCCAGCTGGTTTCTTCAGGGTAATTGTCTAAAGTAATAGAGACTATTACATCGGTACAAGTCGGATCTACGGGACAAGCAGGGCAATCAGGGCCACCACAGTCAATACCAGTTTCATTACCATTTTGGATACCATCTGTACAGGTAGGGGCTACGGGACAAGCGGCACAGTCAGGGCCACCACAGTCAACGCCAGTTTCATTACCGTTTTGGATGCCATCATCACAGGTAGGGCAAGCGGCACAATCAGGGCCACCACAGTCAACGCCAGTTTCGCTACCGTTCTGGATGCCGTCATCACAAGTAGGACAAGCGGCACAGTCGGGTCCACCACAGTCAACGCCAGTTTCATTACCGTTTTGGATACCATCATCACAGGTAGGACAAGCGGCACAATCAGGTCCACCACAATCAACACCAGTTTCATTACCATTTTGGATACCATCTGTACAAGTAGGGGCAGGGCCACCACCAACACAGAAATTGGTTGTTTCACTGGATCCAAATGAGCCGCCAGAAGCAACCGTACTGCCTCCGGTAGTAACGGAATAAGAACCATTGCCGTAAGAACAGCAAATGCCATCTCCGTAAGCATCATTGATGGTAAAGTCATAACAACCATCAGGCAGACAGTTTGTAATCGTAACGGTAGAGCCATCAGGTTGGCTACCGTAGGTGCCACCAGAGGCTACCACTGATCCACCACTATTGGTAATTGTCCAGCTGGTTTCTTCGGGGTAGTTATCTAAAGTAATCGAAACGATTACGTCAGTACAAGGAGGGCAGGCATCACAGTCAGGGCCACCACAGTCCACACCTGTTTCGTTGCCATTTTGGATGCCATCCGAACAAGTTGGAGTAGGAGGAGCGCCACAAGCCGCTGAATTGAGTAAGCTGGCGCGTGCACCGCCTGGCTCAAAGAGTGCCCGCATACGGGTTTTCTGACCAGCGGTGTACAAGTTCATACAAGCATCGTCAGAGTAATCCATATAGTTTTGTACCATATCTACGGTACTACAGGAGACGTGGCCGGTAGCACAACCGTAGTTGGCAGCATCAGAAGTAGGGGTGTCGCTTACGAAATCGTCAACATTACAGTTACCGTCTCCCCAGATGTGGCGTAAGTTTAGCCAGTGACCGACCTCATGGGTAGCCGTTCGGCCTAGGTCAAAAGGTGCAGTTGCAGTACCGATTGTTCCGAAGTATTGATAATCCATAACAACTCCGTCAGTAGCCGGATCACCGCCGGGAAACTGAGCATAACCAAGGATACCTCCTGAGATGTCACAACTCCACATGTTGAGATAATCAGCGGCAGGCCAAGCATCTTTGCCACCCGAAGAATTGAACTTCATGTTATCGTTGGTGCTGAAAGCAGTAACAGAGGTGGAGGTGCGAGTGATGCCATTGGTAGCATTACCATCGGGATCAACAGAGGCGAGGCAGAACTCAATTTCTGTATCGGCAGCTTGTGACCAGGTGTTATCTGCATCACTATTGGTACGACGAAAATCATCGTTCAAAACATCAATTTGAGATTGTACTTGCGCATCACTGATGTTTTCTGTAGAGTTGTTATAAACAACGTGTACAACTACAGGGATAGTAATGATACCATTTACTGCGCGAGCGTCGGTATTTTGAATGAAGTTGCGCGTTTGCTCCTCAATTTGTTGGAGTTTAAGCGCTCGTTTGGAATCATTTTCCATCTCCATTTGGAGATGTTCCATGGCTCCGCAATTGCGTTGTGCCGATAAAGAGGTAGTGAAAGTTAAAGCCAAGAGCAAGAGCGCTCCGCTTAGTGTAAAATAGACAGTTCTCATGTAAAGTTGTGTTTATACCAGAAAATATAGTTTGCTTANTATAGAGCTTGTTTGGTCTGATTTGCTGATTGAAGACACCGCAGGATAGCCGCGAAGCGAATTGAGATTGTGCCGGAAATTCTCATTTACAATTGGGTAAACAAGATCATTAGGATACGCAGTGCATCAGTCCTATACAACAAGGGACAAGTATTTAATTGGATAAACTGTAGGTCTAATTTGAAAAACGGTAGGTGATAATGTAGAAAATGTCACTTGTTCTAAACTCTGAATGCTAAGTAAGTTAAATATTTACATTTTACAAAATCAACAATGAAATATTTGGCGTTTCGTAGGGCTTGTGAAATAAAAAAGGGAGGTTTTCGCAAGAAAACCTCCCTGTGTTATATCAGGTAGAAATACTTGTTAAAGACAAGCTTATGCAGTGGCGTTCTCATTGACTTTAGGAGCTGCGTCAATTACTGCCTGGCTAGCACCAGCTTTGTACTTTTCAAAATTGGCAATAAATGCATTTGCCAATTTGTTAGCTTGCTTGTAAAATGCCTGATCATTATTCCAGGAAGCTTTAGGGCTGAGGATTNCACTAGGAACATTAGGGCATGAAGTAGGTAGCTCCATCCCGAAGATGGTGTGCGTACTGTACTCTACCTGATCCAGGTCGCCATTTAAGGCTGCGGTAATCATCGCACGGGTGTATTTAAGTTTTATCCGGCTACCAACACCGTAAGGACCATTAGCCCAGCCAGTATTGACCAACCATACATTAACCCCGTGTTTTTGCATTTTCTCACTTAGCATATCGGCATACTTTCCAGGGTGTAAAGGAAGGAAAGGAGCGCCAAATCCAGCAGAGAAACTAGGCAGCGGCTCATCAATACCTTCTTCCGTACCAGCTACCTTGGCCGTGTAGCCAGAAATAAAGAAGTAGGCGGCTTGCTCTGGAGATAATTTTGAGATCGGAGGCAGTACACCGAAAGCATCACAGGTCAGGAAGAAAATGTTGGTAGGGTGGCCTGCTGCGGATACTTCAAGTGCGTTGTCGATGTGGTGAATCGGATAGCTTACACGCGTGTTTTGGGTAATGCTACTATCGCTGTAATCTGGCTTACGCGTATTTGGGTAGAAACCGATATTTTCTAGGATGGCTCCATGGCGGATAGCCTCGTAGATGTCAGGCTCTTTTTCCGCTGTAAGGTCAATGGTTTTAGCGTAGCAGCCACCTTCGAAGTTGAAGACGCCTTCATCTGACCAACCATGTTCATCATCTCCGATAAGCTCACGGTTTGGATCGGCCGAGAGGGTCGTTTTACCTGTACCAGAAAGACCGAAGAATATTGCTACATCTCCTTCTTTACCAACGTTGGCAGAACAGTGCATACTTAGGACATTGCGTTGTTCTGGAAGAATGAAGTTAAGTACGGAGAAAATTCCTTTTTTGATTTCACCGGTATAGCCCGTACCACCTACGATTACACACTTGCGTGTGAAGTTGATGATTGCAAAGTTAGATTGGCGTGTGCCATCTACTTCAGGGTCAGCTAAAAAACCAGGGGCGTTGATAACGGTCCATTCTGGTGTGAAAGACTGAAATTCCTCTGCTGTTGGACGCAAGAACATGTTGTACACAAACATGTTACTCCAAGGATATTCATTGACTACACGCACAGGAAGTCGGTAATTGGCATCGGCACAGGCAAAAGCATCACGAACAAAGATTTCGCGGCCTGCAAAGTAATCTGTTATCTTATCATAAAGCTGGTCGAAGCCTTCTGCCGAAAAAGGCATATTGATTTTATTCCAATCAACATTATCCGCAGTAATATCATCTTTGACGATGAAGCGATCCATTGGTGAACGGCCAGTAAACTTACCTGTGTTAATTGCTAAAGCACCATTGTCAGCAATGATGCCTTGCTCGCGAATAATAGTGGCTTCTTGCAAGAATTCTGGTGTTTCATTCCAATAGGCTTTCCGATAGTTCCGGATACCCAGGTCTTCCAGTTTTTCTTGTGGATTCTTGATACCAAATTGTAGCATAGCTTCGAATTTTTGCACGGTCGTTGACAAGATCAATGGCAAGCTTGTACTCTATCGACAGTGCGGACAGTTTGTGATTGTCAATTAGTTAGTGATAAATGGTGCCATTGCACGCAAAAGGCTGCTAACAGGGGGCAAGTTATAGATTTATTTACTTTTAGAGAAATTTTCTCTAATTAATAAATTTTATCTGCTTGTTGCTTTTTCACTTGGTTTTAGCCTCCTTTTCGCTTAACAAAAGCTAAATTAGCGGGTATTAGCCCCGTATATGATGACAATTATCGCTGTAGCTAGGTGATAAAATTTAGAGAGACTCGTAAAGAATTCCATTTATGTTAAAAGAAGCTGCAATTGTAAAACTTATTTTTGGGCTTAAAGTCCAGCATTTAAGGCAGGAAGCTGAGCTATCTTACCAGCAATTATCAGATCGGACGGGGTTGGCTATTTCTTACTTACACAGTATTGAGAAAGGGAAAAAATATCCCAAGTCGGACAAGATTATCACTTTAGCGGCTGCTTTAGAAACCGATTACGATTATTTAGTTTCGCTGGAGCCAAGTAAAAAATTACGACCGATCGTTGAATTGCTTAGGTCAGATTTTTTGAAAATTTTCCCATTAGAAACTTTTGGGATTTCCACCACTAAGTTGATTGAGTTGTTGCTACAGGCTCCTGAAAAAGTGAATGCTTTTATTAGCACCGTGATTAAAATCACCCGCAATTTTAACATGCAGGGAGAGGATTTCTACAAAGCTGCTCTTCGTTCTTATCAGGATTTACATGATAATTATTTTCCGGAAATAGAACAAGCAACTCAGGATTTTCGTCGTCAGTACCAATTGGCCGGTGATCGTAAACTAGATATCCCGACTTTAGAGCAATTGTTACTGGAGGTCTATGATGTTAAAGTGGATCGTGTCTATTTGGCGAGTCATGCGACCTTAAAGCATTTGCGGTCGGTTTTTCTACCCAAGCAGGGGATTCTTTACCTCGGGCCTGATCTCAATTTGGCGCAAGAGCGCTTTTTGCTGGCCAAGGAAATAGGTTTTCAGAACTTGAATGAAACAGAGCGCCCCTTAGAAACGCGAATGCTGGAGATTGAATCTTTTGAGAAGTTACTCAGTAATTTTCGGGCTTCTTATTTTTCTGTGGCCTTGTTATTACCAGAGCCGGTGATTGTTGGCTACTTGCAGGAAATGACGCGTTGGCAACGTTGGCGCGGAGAGGAGGTACTGCGCTGGTTAGCAGAAAGTGAGTTGACTTCAGAAATGTTACTACAACGAATGGCCAATATCTTGCCCCATCATTTTGGGGTAAAACAGTTGTTTTTTCTCCGTTTTTTCACGGATCATGGTATGCAAAAGTATATTGTTACTAAGGAAATGCACTTGTCTCAGTTGCATGACCCTCACGCTAATCAGCTGGATGAGCACTATTGCCGGCGCTGGATCAGTATTCGCCTGATTCGGCGTTTGAAAGCCCAGCAAGGGCTAGAGGCTACCATTCCTGAGCCTATTGTAGGTGCACAGATTTCCCGTTACTGGGACACCCCCCAACGCCTATTTTTGCCTGGCAATGGCCAAGCCTACCCGAGAGAATGCTGATAATAGCAGCAGTGTAACCATAGGGTTGTTGCTCAATGATCAGCTGCGGGATACTTTTCCTTTTTTGGCCGATCCTGCTCTTGTTACAAAAGATGTACATACCACTTGTGAGCGTTGTGCTATTCTGGATTGTGGTGCCCGCGCTGCCCCTCCGGTATTCCTTCAACGTCAACGCCGTAGGCAGTCTAGCAGAGCAGCATTAGCAGACATGCAAAAGAAAGGATAATACCTGTTAGCTAGTTATTCTATGGTGTAGTGGCCTAAGCGTAAACTAGCAAACTCCCCAGCTATCAAACTATTAAACTCACAAATTCTCTTATTTTAGCCCCTTAATTGGTAACATCTTCACCAAAGCACGCATTAATGAGCAACTATGCAGCGGACGAAAGCCGTTTACAAACCCTAGCTACCGGAAGTGATTCTGCTTGGCGGGTACTGTATGATGACCTGCGGTCACCCTTTCGCTTGTTTTTTTTAAAGCACACGAATTGGCCGCCGGAGCAGGTTAGCGCTTTGTACCAGGATGCCATGGTAGTCCTTCACCGTAAGGTAACTACAGGTAGCTTGGCAGCGCCTTTGCGCAGTAGTCTTAGGACCTACTTATTTGGAGTAGGCAAAATGATCTATCGAAAACAGGGGGGCGCGAAAACCCAATGGGAAGAAGAAGTCCCGGAAGTAGCCATCCCGCCAGGTGTAGAAGACCGGATAGCTCAGCGAGAGCAAGCCGCCTGGATACGCAATCTTCTCAATCGTATGGATGAAAAGTGCCGTAATATTTTGCGCAAAGTTTATCTCCATAGCTATAGTATGGAAGCTATTGCGGAAGACCTGGGCCTGAGTGGTGCAGGAGCGGCCCGGAAGCGCAAGTATGATTGTTTACAGCGTATGCGTAAACTGATTAGTATAGAAGAAAACTAACCCTTCAAAATCAATAACAGGTTTGAGATTTTGAATTATAACTAAGTGATGTTACCAAACGAATTACTCATGCAGCTGGAAGCCCTACGGGCCGGTAAGTTGAATGAAGACGAACACAAAAAACTCCGATTGGCACTGGATGAGTTGCCAAATGGAGAAGAAGAAACAAGGACTTTTAACCAACTTTGGAACGCATGGGATGCGTTGCATTTCCAAGAACAAGGAGTAAAGTTTGCAGAAATGGATCTCGCTTGGCAAGCTACAGACGATACGGAGCTAGCGGAGTGGTACATGAAAGGGCAACTATCAGCGGCCAACGAGCAAGTGATAGAAACAAGAAAAGCCAACGATCCTGCCTTCGCCAAACTTCTGGAAGAACAGGCACAGTTAAACAGTGGTTTCCATGACCTAAAGGACGATGATTTTCGCCAAAAGCTTCGTAAGTGGGAGAAAGACGAGAAGAAGCCTACTGCTAAATTGCATACTCTTCGACCTAACTGGAGGCGCTTGGGAGTTATTGCGGCCAGTGTTTTGGTGTTGATGGTTGCAGGGGCAAATTGGTTTGCTCAACAGAATTATTCCGATGAAGCCATTGTGGCACGATTTTATAAACAACCTCCTTTAGGAAATACGATGAGTGCCGGGGCTGCTGAAGAAGAAGCTTACCTTACTAGCTTTGCTGCTGCTCATGAAGCACTTGAAGATAAAGATTTCGCCAGCGCTACTCGCTTATTTGAAGCGCTAAGTACACAATTGCCACCAGAGGATTTTAAAGAGGATGATCTGAGGTATTATCAGGATAATCTGGATTGGAGTATCGTTTTAGCAAAAGTAGGAGAGGGGAGACCAGAAGCCGAGATTGACGTACGACTACAGCGAATTATTGGTGACCAGGAGCATACTTATTACCGGGAGGCCGTGGCTTTGCAAAAAGATTTAGGATCATTTTGGCGCTGGTAGTGTTTGAGTTTCTATACCGTTTATCTTAAGGGCGCGAAGCAGCCTGTATCTCAATACGGGTTTTGCTAAAACCCTCACCAAGTTCGAAGAATTACAATAATGAAAGTTATTACATTCAATAATCCCCATCGTCAAAAGCATTTCGATTTCTTTCGTAAAATGGATCAGCCTCACTTTAATCTTGTGGCTAATGTAGATATTACCCGCTTCCTGTCCTTCGTGAAGGGGCAAAAACTTCCTTTTACACCATATATAGTATACCTGCTTTCCAAAGCAGCAAATGATATTCCAGCCTTTCGTTGGCGAATTCGAGGAGAACAAGTTGTAGAACATCCTACAGTACAACCGTCTTTTACTGTACCTACGGAAGTATCAGAGGTCTTTAGTTTTTGTACGGTCGATTATGATCCTGCTGCTCCGGTATTTATTGAACGAGCGTTGTCGACGATGGAACGGATGAAAACCGCGCCAGATTTTGAAGATGAACCGGGGCGCGATGACTACCTCTTTATGTCGGCTATCCCATGGGTGAGTTTTACAGGATTGAGTCATGCTATGCATTATTCGCCAGCGGATACCGTTCCCCGCATTAGTTGGGGGAAGTATTTTACCCAGGAAAAAAAGGTAATGATGCCTTTAGCTGTACAGGCTCACCATGCTACAGTTGACGGCCGAGACATGGGGCGCTATTTTCAAAAAGTAGAAGAATTATTGTTGAATGTAGAGGGGCTTTTCAGTCTTTAGAAAAGTTTTTTTGACTTTTTTTATAAAAAATCCACTTGATACGAAAGTTTATTTCTTTCTCGTTTTGCCTATCTGGATTTGGCGAGGTAATTGTAGGCCAATAATTATTCCGAATTAGAGGCCTGATGCCACTTAATTAGCAAGGTTGGGCGTTGGAGTGACTGATATTTATCATTGATAATCAGTTGACTATGTCCTATCTTTGTTATAAGTTTGCAGCTTGGTGTAAAATTAACACTTTCTATTCGATGATTAAGAAGCAATATTCCAAATCAAAGCCTGTTTGTAAAGTCACTTTTTCACTGACTACCGATCAGGTTGGCAAGAAAGCCGAGGTTCGCGTCTTGGGTACATTTAATGACTGGAGCTGGGACAAAGGCCTAGTTTTAAGTGCCAAGAAAAAAGAGTACACAGCAACTATTGAATTACCAGCAGGTGCTACCTATGAGTTCCGTTACTTAGTTAATGGACAGGATTGGTTCAATGATGAAGCTGCTGATGACTACCAAATTACTGAATTCTTCAGCCACAATTGTGTATTGGTTGTAGATGCGGTAGAGATCAAGAAAGCTCCAGCAAAGAAAGCTGCCCCTAAGGCAAAGGCTCCAGCAAAAAAAGCGACTCCCGCTAAAAAAGCAGCTCCTAAGGCTCCTGCTAAAAAGGCCGCTCCGGCAAAAGCAGCTACTAAGGCAAAAGCTCCTGCTAAAAAGGTAGCTCCGGCAAAAAAAGCAACTCCTGCTAAGAAGACTGTCAAAGCTGACGATCTGAAGAAAATTGAAGGAGTAGGGCCAAAAATTGCGGGTCTTTTACAAGCTGACGGGATCAAAACTTTTGCAGATCTAGCAAAGGCTAAGCAACCTAAACTACAAGCGATCCTTGAGGCTGCTGGTTCTCGTTACAAAATGCATAATCCTACGACCTGGCCTGAGCAAGCTAAACTAGCTGCCGCTGGAAAATGGGATGAGCTGAATAAGCTACAGGACGAACTGAAAGGTGGTAAGCGTTAAGCTTTTTTAAGCCATAATTATTCAATCCCATTGCCTGTTTTCAAATAACAGGCGTAAAATTTGATACTCATGATTACAAAGAAATTCTTGAAATCAAAGCCTGTATGTAAGGCCACTTTTTCGCTTCCTACAGAGGCTGTTGCAACCGCTAAGAAAGTGGTTTTGATTGGTGACTTTAACAATTGGGATACCGAAGCTGGTATTTCTATGAAGAAGCAAAAGAATGTTTTCAAAACTACCTTGGATCTGGAAACGGGTAAGGAATATGAATTCCGTTACTTGTTGGACGGTGAAGTGTGGGAAAACGATTGGGCTGCTGATAAATACGTTGCTACTCCTTTTGGTGTAGAAAATAGCGTTGTAAGCACCCTGAACTAGATAAATAATTGGAAATATTATTTTCCATGATTGCAAAAGAAGCCTTTCCACTCCCCGGAAAGGCTTTTTTTATATCTTGTCTTTGCCATTGTGTACAAAATAAGTTGAGCCAGCTTTTGAAAACAGCGACTCAACTTATTTTGTGCTGTTCTTAGCTTTACTATCTTAGCAGCTAGTGTTAAAAAAAAATAGTCCATGTCGAAAGTTGAAATTTTCAGTTTACTGACGGAATTTGATGTTAACTTGTTCAAAGCAGGGAAATATTTTCGTGCTTACGAAAAACTCGGCAGTCATTCTGTTGAAGTGGAGGGTACCTGGGGGTATTACTTTGCTGTTTGGGCACCCAGTGCAAAAGCAGTATCCGTCGTCGGAGATTTTAACAAATGGAAGCGAGGATCACATAAGTTATACCCTCGGCCTGATGGTTCAGGTATCTGGGAGGGGTTTATCCCCGATTTGAAAAAAGGACTTCTTTACAAATATGCTGTTGATGCTCCTGACGGTCGCCAACTGGTCAAAGGTGATCCCTTTAGCTGGTTTTGGGAAGTACCCCCAAATACGTCTAGTGTAACCTGGGATTTATACTACGAATGGGAGGACAAGGACTGGATGAGCAAACGTCCGGAGAAAGCAGGACTAGAGCAGCCCTATAGTGTCTATGAGGCACACCTGGGCTCATGGCGCAAGAAACCAGGAGCTACGGAAACCCTTAGTTATCGCGAGATGGCGGAAGAACTTCCGGCTTACCTGCAAGAAATGGGCTTTACGCATGTAGAATTTCTACCTGTTATGGAGCATCCTTATTTCCCAAGTTGGGGGTATCAAATAACGGGCTATTTTGCTACAACAAGCCGTTTTGGGACACCACAGGATTTTATGTACTTGGTCGATAAACTTCACCAAGCGGGCATTGGTGTTATTCTGGATTGGGTACCTTCTCACTTTCCTACCGATGCTCATGGATTAGCTGATTTTGATGGTACACATCTCTATGATCACGCTGATCCACGCCAGGGTTTTCACCCCGACTGGAAAAGCAGCATTTTCAATTATGGCCGCAATGAGGTACGTTCTTTCTTGATTAGCAACGCATTGTTCTGGTTGGAGCATTTTCATATTGATGGCCTGAGGGTAGATGCTGTCGCTTCAATGCTTTACCTTGATTATAGCCGTGAAGACGGGCAATGGATTCCTAATAAATACGGAGGCAACGAAAACCTTGAGGCGATAGATTTTCTCCGGGAGTTTAATTCAACGGTCTATCAGGAATACCCTGATGTTATGACAATTGCAGAGGAATCTACGGCTTGGGCAGGTGTGAGCCGGCCGGTATATACTGGTGGTTTAGGCTTTGGGCAAAAATGGATGATGGGCTGGATGCATGACACCTTGAATTATTTCAAGCTGGAACCCATCCACCGCCAGTTTCACCACAATCAGATCACTTTTAGCATGGTATACGGGTTTACCGAAAACTTCATGCTTCCACTTTCGCACGATGAAGTCGTGCATGGCAAAGGGCCGCTATTAGATCGTATGCCTGGTGATGAATGGCAACGCTTTGCTAACCTAAGGCTGCTGTTTGGATATATGTTTACTCACCCTGGTACTAAATTACTCTTCATGGGAGGAGAATTTGGGCAGAACAGTGAATGGAATATCGAAAAAGGACTAGACTGGACTTTGCTAGAGAAAGCACATCATAAAGCCGTGAAAAGCTGGGTAGCTGATCTAAATGCGCTCTATACCAGCAGTACTGCACTGTACGAGCAGCAATTTTCACAAGAAGGTTTTGCCTGGATCAACCACGGCGACCATCAACGCAGCGTTCTATCTTACTTACGACAGGGCAAGAAGGAAGGAGATGTAATGGTTGTCATCTGTAACTTTACGCCGGTACCGCACGAAGGATTCCGAGTAGGAGTACCTTTGCCAGGAACCTATACAGAGGTATTAAACAGCAATGCAGCCAAATACCAGGGGACAGACCACTTGTTGAACCCCAAGCCTATCAAGGCAGATGAGAAGGAATGGGATAACCAGGAATACAGCATTGAGTTTAACCTTCCACCACTAGGTATAACTGTCTTTAGTGTTAAAGCTGGAAAAAAGAAAGCCAAGAAAAAAACAGCTGCAAAATAGCAGGTGATTTTTATCATCAGGAGCGCTTGAATTTCATCGCTGAAGTGATAGAGGCAGGGGGGTACCTTCGCGGGTGAAACAAACAATGACTCATGTCTATCCCCACAACGCTGAATATTACAACGGCTGCTGCTGCCGTTGAACTCGTTAAATCCGGTGACCGTGTTTTCATTCAGGGTACGGCCATGACACCAACCGAACTGGTTGATGCCTTGTGTGATCGTTATCAGGAATTGAAGAACGTGGAGTTTATTCATATTCATACAGAAGGCGTCGCTAAATACGCGGAAGCACCCTATAATGAATCCTTTCAGACCAATAGTTGTTTTGTTGGTGGGAACGTACGTAAAAATGTGAATTCTCGCAGTGGGGGATATATTCCGGTATTTCTGAGTGAGATACATTTGCTTTTTCGGCGTAATATTCTTCCACTTGATGTGGCATTGATTCAGGTTTCACCTCCCGATAAACATGGTTATTGCTCGCTTGGTACCTCGGTAGATATTGCCTTGCCTGCTGTACAGACCGCTAAAAAAGTCATTGCGCAAATCAACCCGCAGGTGCCTCGTACCCACGGAGATGGGATTATCCATGTCAGTGAAATTGACCAAGCTATCATGGTGGATCGGCCAATTATGCTGCACGAAGAGCGGCCAATGACAACGGTTGAGAAAAAGATCGGTTACTATGTGTCCAGCCTGATTGAAAATGGGGCAACACTACAAATGGGTATTGGCAATATTCCGAATGCAGTTTTACTCAACCTCAATAACCACCAACGCCTTGGTGTTCATACAGAAATGTTCTCTGATGGCTTACTACCGCTGATCGAGCGCGGCATCGTGACGGGGGAAGAAAAGAAAATCAAAACTGGTAAAATTGTAACCTGTTTTGCTGTAGGCTCACAGAAGCTCTATGATTTTGTAGATGATAATCCTTTTGTAGACTTTAAAGAAGCGGCCTTCACTAATGATACCGCTTTAATTAGGACCAACCCAAAGGTCACGGCCATCAACAGTGCCATTGAGATAGATCTTACCGGCCAGATTTGTGCGGATACCATTGGCAAGTACCAGTTTTCTGGCGTAGGTGGCCAAATGGATTTCATGCGAGGTGCCACGCTTTCTGAAGGAGGAAAAGCGATTATTGCTATGCCTTCTATTACCAATAAAGGAATATCAAAGATTACAAG
Source organism: Lewinella cohaerens DSM 23179 (assembly GCF_000379805.1). GTDB lineage: Bacteria > Bacteroidota > Bacteroidia > Chitinophagales > Saprospiraceae > Lewinella > Lewinella cohaerens. The sequence continues at coordinate 133,462 of NZ_KB903541.1, forward strand.
TTTTCTACAGCCCGGTGCTGGTGTTACAACTACCCGTGCCCACGTTCATCACGTAGTTACGGAGTATGGGGTTGTTGACCTATTTGGTAAAAATCTATTGCAACGTGCCAAAGCGTTGATCTCTATCGCTCACCCTGATCATCGAGAACGGTTGGAGCAAGAAGCGGCAGAGCGATTTGGCTTATAAATCCCAAAAGCTTTCGACGTAGAGTTGGTACCATTCTGAGTAGTCATCGATTAGTTTACGATAGTGGAGCATATTCGGCAGTAGATCCTGTAGTAAGAAAACTCTTTCTCTGTTATCTCTGTCTTTTGTTACGGCTTTGATAGAAACGGTGTCCGCGTTTTTGGTAAAGCCAATTACTTCAATAGAAATTTCTCTTTCGGAGTGATGCTTTTCGAAGGGAGAATCTTCCGATATGATTTCATCTCCCTCATATACTCTGGCCCTGAATGGACAGATCATCTCTTCTTTGATATGGTCCAGCCAGTTTTCGTAATCAGGCTTTTCCTTATTTCGGTCTAAAACTTTAAAAATGCGCTTACGTTGCCCTATGGATAGTGGGCGGAATGCATATTTTCGCCATACTTTATAGAGGACCCCTTCGCGTGCCTCGATTTTTGAAGGAGAGGGGGCCGTGCTGGGAGCAATAACATCTTCTGGAATGCCGCCAAAGCTACCCAGGGATGCTAAATTCAACATCTTTTCAATGAACGGACGAGTCATTTTTAAGAGGGTGTCTGTACTTGCCTGAATATCGTAAAAGGTGTCTCCGGAATAACCGATAAAAGCAGACCTTACCTGCCCGTCCACGATCAGTGGTTTGCTTTGGTACTCGGCGAACGCTTCAAATTTGACCCAGGAGCCTACCGGGTATTTAGGATCAGTGGCTTCCTTTGGTTCAGCATAATTTTCTCCGAAAGGATTGAAGTCGTAGTCTTCATTTCCATCGTAATAATCATCAAAATCATTGTCGCCAAATAACAATTCGGCGAGGAGATCATCTTCTATGAGGGCATTTTGGTGTTCAATGAGCGGCTCTATGTTGGCGGTGCGTTCCACTTCCTCCAGCGCTTCAAAGTAGGCTTGCATCTCTTCTAGCGCGTCGCCGGTCATTTCTTTCGCGTTCGTAATGTCGAGTCCTTCTTTGGCGTAACTGTCAACATCGGTAAGCATTTGGCCCATTTTACTTTTGCGCAAGCTTTTTATCTCTGTACTTAGCCGTTCTTGCTGTTGTTCAAGGCCGTTGAGTTGTTGGGTCAGGAATTGGATTTTTTGTTCTAAAACATCCGTTTCGCTTTCGCTAAAATCTAGGAGGTTAAGGTCGTACTGCGTAGCTATGTTCATCAACCCCTGGAGGTCATGGCTCTGGTAAAGGCGGATGATTTCCTGTTGAATATCGTGGAAAAGCTGTTGTTCTTTGGGGTTTTGCGCATGATCTGGGTGAAATCTTTTGGATAGTTTGAGGTAGAGCTTGCGTAAGCCCTGTTGAACTTCCGGTTCGGGTGCTACATGAAATGTTGCAAAAGGATCGAAATTTCGGGCCTTTTCTTCATCAGAACCAAAATCGAAGTCGAACTCAGGATCATCAAAAGGCAGTGCTTCTTCGACCATATCGTCGATTTCCTGGTGCATCTCTTTGAATTGTGCCCGCTCCACTTTTGAGAACCGTTTGTCTTTGTGGAGACGAGCAAGAATAGCGATGATCTTTTTTGTTTGTTGCTGCATCTTTTCCTTTGCAATGGCAAAGGAACTACTGGCTTTTCGCTGAAGTTCGCCGATGCGCTCACGCATATTGTCAAGTCGGGTTTTTAGCGACTTGATCGTGGTGTTTTTTTGTTTGATTTTAGTCTGTAATTCAGCTATTCTTTCTTCTTGCTGGCGTATGAGGGGGCTCTTTTCAATACTCATAGAGGAAATTTTCACAAAATTATAGATACCTTTTCAATTTGGAAAATAATCAACCACTTAATGGTAAGAAGGATATACCTTTGCGCGCTATTGGGTACTTTATTTATTACCTTTTATCTATAACAAGAAAGATGAGCACAGAGATTGAGAATATTGAATTGCAGTTCCTTAGTCTTGATGATTACCAGGAACTCAAGGAGGCTATGATTGAAGCTTATAGTTCCCTTGAGAACAGTTACTGGCACGAAGAGCAACTGGCACGTTTGATCAATCTTTTCCCTGAAGGGCAGGTAGTTATAAAAATAAATGGGCAATTAGCAGGTTGCGCCTTGTCGATTATTTTGGATTATAAAAACTACGAAGATCACCATACGTATGCTGATGTCACAGCAAACTCTACTTTCGTTACCCACGATGCAACCGGGGACCGGCTTTATGGTATTGATGTTTTTATCAAACCTGAATTTAGGGGTTTACGTCTAGGGCGTCGTTTGTATGATTATCGTAAAGAATTGTGTGAGCGTCTGAACCTGAAAGGCATTGCTTTTGGTGGGCGCATGCCCAATTACCACACTCATTCTGACAACTTATCTCCTAAGGAGTATATCGCGGCTGTTAAACGTAAAGAAATTAACGATCCGGTACTGAACTTCCAAATCGCTAATGATTTTCACCCTGCCAAAATCCTTAAAGGTTATCTGAAAGGGGACCACAATAGCGGTGAGTTTGCGGTATTGATGGAGTGGGACAATATTTACTACGAGAAGCCAAGAGAAAAAGCATCTACTCAAAAAACGGTTGTACGCCTTGGGTTGGTGCAGTGGCAGATGCGTCGCTACCGGAACCGTATCGAGTTGATGGAGCAAGCCGAGTTTTTTATTGACGCATTGACCACTTACCGGGCCGATTTTGCGTTGTTTCCCGAGTTTTTCAATGCTCCGCTGATGGCGGAGAACAATCACCTTTCTGAACCAGATGCTATCCGTGAATTGGCTACACATACGGAGCCGATAGTAAAGCAGTTTTCGGAACTAGCGATCTCCTACAATATCAATATCATTACTGGTAGTATGCCGGAGGTGCGAGATGATCTCCTTTATAATGTAGGCTACTTGTGTCGCCGCGATGGCAGTGTAGAGCGTTACGAGAAACTACACGTAACGCCTGATGAGGCAAAGGTATGGGGTATGCAAGGAGGAAAAATGCTAAAGACTTTTGATACCGATTGCGGCAAGATTGGTATTCTAATATGTTATGACTCAGAGTTTCCCGAACTGAGCCGTCTGTTGGCGGATGAAGGCATGGATATCCTTTTCGTTCCCTTCCTGACCGATACGCAAAATGGTTATTCGCGGGTGCGTAACTGTGCCCAAGCACGAGCCATTGAGAATGAATGTTATGTGGCGATAGCTGGAAGTGTTGGCAACCTGCCCAAGGTGCATAACATGGATATCCAGTATGCGCAGTCGATGGTGTTTACCCCTTGCGATTTTGCGTTCCCATCCAATGGCATCAAAGCTGAAGCTACGCCCAATGCGGAGATGATCCTGCTTGCGGATGTCGACCTAGGGCTACTGCGTGAGCTTAACAAGTTTGGTAGTGTACGAAACCTGAAAGATCGTCGCAAGGACCTTTTTGTTTTGAAGAAGCGGTAAATTAAGCCATAAACTCCCAAGCGGTGCGGTAAGTACCGTGAGTTTCACAATATTCTAGAAAAGCGGAATAAAAGTCATCGTTGCCGATAGTAGCACTGTCGCCAACGATGACTAGTTTTTGGCGTGCTCGAGTCATGGCCACATTCATACGGCGATAATCTTTGAGGAATCCGATTTCTGTTTTTGAGTTGGAACGTACCAAGCTAATATATACCACGTCACGTTCTTGCCCCTGGAAGCCGTCGATAGTGTTGATGGTAATAGGAACGCCGGCCAAACGTTCATCGTTTTTAACGGCTTTTTTCATCATCATGACTTGCTCGCGGTAAGGGGAGATGAGTGCTATGCTTGGTAGAGGCAGGATTTCGTGAGCGTAGCAATGTTCAAGTAGGGTGTAGAGGTGCTCGCATAGAATTTGAAATTCCCCCTCATTGTAGCGACTTTGATAGGCATCTTGCACTTGTTCCTGAAAGTCGGTGCCAGCTGTGTCGATAAAGATGACGGGAGGCTCGGGGTCCTTTGGTAGCGTTTGTTGTGCTACTTGAGGCGCTGCGAGTAGCTGCCCATCATAGAACTGCTGATTCGAGAAATTCATGATGGTTTCGTGCATACGATACTGGGTTCGAAGTAAGCTGGTATGCGCTTGTCGGCGAAGGGCTTTTTCGATGAGGGTGACTTCCAGGCCGCCACGGCGAGCCTCGTGACTTTTGATCGTAGGGGGGAGTTGAAAAGGATCGCCGGTGAGTACCACTCTTGCGCCCCGAATGATCGGTATCCAGGTAGCGGGCTCAAGGGCTTGTGCGGCTTCGTCGATGACCACGGTACGGAAGGTGCGATTGCCCAACACATTATTAGCTGCACCAACCAAGGTACACGTGATCACTTGAGCGCCATCGATCAAGTTATCCAGTAGGCGTTGCTCCAGTTGGTTAGCCCAACCGTTTATTTCCCCCGCTTCGCGAAACATCTGGCCTCTATTCTGGCGTTGTTCGGCCCCAAACTTGCGTTTAAACTGCTTGGCTTTACGGCGCAATTCAGCAGCTTCAATCTTTAGTTTCTTGATTTGCTTACTATCGGGGTGATGGGCGATTTGATAGTCTAGCGTTTGATGGAGTACCTCTTCATCTACGCGACTGAGGTTGCCTATGCGAACAACATTGAGACCTTCTTTGGCAAGGCGTTCTGTAAGTAAATCAACGGCGGTATTGCTAGGTGCTGTAACGAGGACAGTGGACTCAGCTTGTAGCAATTGTTTGACAACCTGTACGAGGGTTGTGGTTTTGCCTGTACCTGGAGGGCCGTGTACGACCGTTAGTTCGTAGGAGCCAATGACATCTCTAAGGGCAGCATTCTGAGAGTCATTGAGTTGTTCGCTGCGAAGAAATTCATTGACTTCGCGGTACTGGGCTTGTGTTCGACCGAGAATCACATCACGCAACTCTGCCAAACGATTTCCACGAGCTTCGATGACGTGTTTGATCGCTTTTTCCATCTCTCGATAAGTACGATCGTCAAACAGTAAATCCACACCAATAAGACCCAAGCCCAGCCACTCCGGCAAGTCGGAGGAGTTGAGAACAATTTTCATCCGAGCTCGGTCAGTAAACTGGATGATACCACTCTGTTCAGGTTTATGAACCGATGGCTGCTTGGTAAAGAGGCTGACTGTTTTTCCTGGCCGAAACTGATCGGGCGTGTGAGGTGGCTGTCGCTCAATGATGACATAGGCACGATTACCGATGGTGTAGCCGGATTTAGTGACGGTAACTCCGCCGTACCAAGAATAACCCTCCTTGACGCGCTTCTCCAGTGGGAGGCTTTGGATTTTTTTTCGGTGATATTCCAAATCTGCCGCCTTTTCCAAGGCGAGTAATTTTTGGAGTTCCTGAAGTTCGGCAGTGATAGCAGCGGGCGTCAAATGGAAGTGTTTTAATGAAGGGCTGCAAAGATAGTATTACCAACTGTATTGTAGGCTCATTCGTACCCCTGTGTTTTCCAAAGCCAAGAGTACCTTTTCATGGTTGCGTCCACTAAAAGTAGGCCAATCAACAAGGACATCTTGCTCGATGTAGTATACTCCAAAGGTGAAACAAAAATGCTTGAAAGGAAGCAATCGTAAGCCTGTATCTACTTTGAAGCCCGGACTAACGCGGCCTCCTCCATTTACTTCTCTATAGCCAGGGAAATCGAGTCCACCACTAGCCTGGGAGAGTTCATAATGGATATGACTAGGTATTGCCAGAAGTAAATGCCCGGAAAAGTAGGGGGAGATTATTTTTTTTGCAAATGGCTCCACTTGCATGCCTAGACCAAGTTGCCAGCTATTGTAACCAATGGTTTCTTCAAAGCCATTGCCATTCCAGTTTTGCAGCAACCAAGAATCCTTAAAACCTTTATCAAAGTTGGTCTGGTTATAGCCAATCAGCAACTGGGTGCGTAGGATGTTTATGTTCTTAAATGGTTGTAAACCAATGTTTAATTCCAATACAAGGTCTCTTTGGATAACAGCGACAATATTATTCGCTTGCCAGGTGTAGGGATCGTTAGGGGAATGGTCGGAGGAATAGGAGAGGCCAATTCTAGCTTTTTTTTGTGACCAAAAGTTTTCAGTAATAGAGCCCTGTTGACCAAGTAGGAGCAGGGGGCTGAAGCAGAGGACCAGGAGAATGCGCATAAAGAGATTCTTTAATAAGTAAGACGTTAACACAACAAATTTATTAAGCTAGTTTTCGTCGCTATATCGTTGCGACCATTCTCTATTTTATGAATAGTGCTTCTACTTTTACCTCTATATTTCCAAAGCTGTAAACAACAGTTAGATTGCCTTGGATATACCAGCTTCCATCCGCTTGTTTCTCTCCTTGAAGGCAACCGGAATTAATGGCTTGAAATTCGGTTTCCAGACAATAACATATTCTTCGATAATGAGTCTTCAGCCCTGCCAACTCATTGCCCTCGGCAGAAAAACTGCTCTGAGATTCGTCTAATTCAAAAACCAGAATGTTGGTAAATTCGTCGTCGGCAACACCGGTGCTGCCCTCTGTGTCAAGGATCATCTGGAAGACATTTTTATCACCGCCGGATCGTCCCTCTTGCTCATTGGTGTTGACTTTAGATTGAGGAATGATGCTGAAGGTACATTGGTAGTTANCAGGGCAGGTATTGGTGACTATATCAGCTTCGTTAGCGTCTAGACAGGTGAAGCTACAGTTATCACAAGTAGGGATTTTTAGTGTTTCGTCATCACAACTAAAGATGAGGAAGATAGCCAGGGAGAGTGCGAGAGTTATTGTTTTCATGACTTTGGTTTGAGAGTTTTAGTTCTAGATATTTAGACAAATGTAATACTTCAAATGGTTGGTCTAATATACCGTTTATTACCAACGGTATTGTGTAGAGAGCATAAATCCAATGTTATCAGTGGCAAATAAATTATTGTCTGAAAATCTCCCAATGGATAGCGAGGGCCAATCCATTTTGATAGTTAGTAGGGAGTAGTAGATGCCTAATTTAAGGTTCCAGTGTTGTGTGATGTACAGTCGTAAGCCGGTATTGATTTCCCAACCCTGACTTAACTTTCCCCCACCATTTAATTCCATATACACTGGCAAATCTACATCAGGATCAAAATCTCGCTGAGCGACATACCTCAAATGCTCAGGGAACACCAGTAGGTAGCGCGCGCCAATGAAAGGAGAACAGCGATAGGCATGCATCACCTCCAATTGAAAACCAGTGGCGAGTTGCCAGTGATCGTAACTGATTTGTTCGGTGAAGTTTTCCCCAAACCAATTTCTGCCGAAATCCAGATTGTCCCCGGTATGGTCAATACGTTCGTAGCCAAAGTTAAGCTGCAGTTCTAAAAAGGAAAGTTTTTTAAACGGCTTGCTAGAGACCGCTATTCCGAAGAGTCCTTTGCGTTGAAGTAAGGGAATAATACCTCCCACGCTGTAGGTGTAAGTTTGGGGAGAAGAATTATCCCGCTGAGCAAAAAATCCCACTTGGATGTTATTTCGCTGGAGGAAATTTTGTGATGATGGATATGATGACTCCTGTTGAGCGGTCAATACCCATGGAAGTAAGCAAGCTAAGAGAAGTAAGCGCATGATTGTTTATTGGATTTAGAGCGTATGGACTAAAATAAGTAAAAAAAATTACCTTTATACCATGCCATTAATTCGTCATGATATTCTTATTCCTGAAGCCGAACTTGGTATTTGGCAGATCAATGAGTCCGAGCATTGGTTTATGGAAGCATTGCTGCTTTACCCCCCGGAATTGCGACAACTGGGTGGGCTAAAAGGCCGCCGCCGTACGGAATGGCTGGCCGCCCGGCAATTGGTACATCAGATGTCTGGCCGTATCAAGCGTGCCGCCTTCGTGAAGGACGAGCATGGTAAACCACGTTTAAAAGGTTCGGATTGGCATATTTCTATTTCTCATTCTCATGGTTTGGCAGCAGCGATAGCATCACCAGTGCTTTGTGGTATTGATATTCAATTTATGGTGCCCAAGATTACGCGTTTGGCGCACAAATTTTTGTGCCCGTTTGAAGCGGCAAGTATTCGCGAGGAATACGAGCTGGATCAACTGCATTTCTATTGGGGGGCCAAAGAAGCACTTTACAAAGCCTATGGCCGCAAAAAGCTTGACTTTATTGACCATATCAAAGTGGAACCTTTTCTCTACGAAGCTGCCAAGGGCCAAACAACGGGCAAAGTTGTCAAAGATGGAGAGGAGTTGGATTTTGATGTCTTCTACGAGCGCTCTGCGGAAGGGTATATGCTGGTGTGGGCGATGGCAATTGGGTAATTTCTACGGAAGGAAATGTTAAAAAAACGTTTTTTCTGAATATTTCCACCTCTGAAAGGTCTGCCTGCAATAGAATGTTATGAGTGGCTTTTGGCGCAAGGTGCTATCTATCCAATAAACTCCTGAAAAGTCAACTTGGCTTCTGTCAATTCCAGGGCGCACAGTTTCCCCAAGCCATCGATGTGGGTAAAGGCGCAGCCGTTGTCGATGAAAATATCGGGCGTGGTATCGGCGGCTTGTAGGTAAAGTTTTATGGCCTCTGTTTTGATGGGCGTGTGACCATGGACGACGATGCGGCCATTGAGCCACTGTCGGTCGATATTGGCGCGCCAGTTGCGGAGCCAAAGCATGGCATGATAATCACTGAGTGGGTTGGTGGTCTTGAAGTTGAGGCCAGCGTGTACAAGGATGTATCCATCGACTTCAAAATAGTAGTCGAGCTGGTTCATCCATTTGATATATTTAGAGGGGATATTTTTGGCGTGAGACACCCCGAAGCTGTCCAATAAGTTGCGATCTCCACGGTCGTAGAGGGACCTAGAGTCGTTGTACAAATCCAGCAGCATTTGTTCGTGGTTGCCGCGTAAGCAATAGACCGGGTAGCCCGATTCCTGAAGGTGCCAGATAAAATCGATGACGCCTTTGCTATCAGGGCCGCGGTCGATATAGTCGCCTAGTAAATAGAGTTCATCGTCGGGCGTGAGCCCGATTTTGCTGATCAATGCCTCGAAGGTGAGGCGACAGCCGTGGAGGTCAGAAATGGCAAATTTTCGCAAATTGTAGTTGTAATTTATAAAGACATTGTACTGCAATGTCTGCTTGACATTAGTGGAGCAGGATCGCAATATTTATTTGTACAATAATACCGCAAAAATGGTTCATTTTTGATGTTAGTGTCTCTACGTAAAATGGCATCCATGAAAAATAGTTTCAAAAAATCGGTCCACATTCAGGAACGGGATCCATTCCTAAAATGCCAATAACAATGCCCAAGCCTAACGCGCAAGGCAAGGCCTGAAGCGCGACGGGCCGGTAGGCTCGTAACAGCAAGGGATGGAAGTGGAATGCGCGCAGCGGAGCGAGCACATTATAACGTACAGCCCGGCCGCCCCCGGCAACGGGTGGCGGTGATGCCAAAAAAAATAGCCCCACCCAAAAAGGATGAGGCTACTATAAACTTGGAATTTAGGATGTAATACGACAAAGCGTAAACAAATGTCAATGGGGTTTAATCATCATTTTACCATTAGCTTGCCTTGGGCAAGGGGCCGCTGTCCGTCAAATAGGCGGAAGAAGTAGAGGCCACCTTGGAGGAAAGCATCTCGATCAAGCGTCAGCTGTTGTCCACTGAAAGCTTGCTGGCTGATTAGGCGACCTTGTGTGTCGTAAATCAAGCATTGGCCATCGTTGATGTCTAGCCCTTGCAGGGTAATTAAACTGGAGGTTTGTAAGGGGTTAGGGGCTACGCTGAAGCTGAGGCCTGGTACGAGAATCTCTTGTGTGCCTACGAGGATAAAGTTTTCGCCGATGGTATGGCTGACCGTATTGGTGACGACCGCCTCGTTGAAATCGAAGTAAATATCGGCGGTATTTTCAATGATGGTGCCAATGGGGTTGTCAGGCAGCTGGCGAATAGAGAACTGTACAAAACCGTTAGATGCCTCGAAGTTGATGGTACTGTCTGGCAGCATGATATCGTCGAAGTGGAAGAGCAGTTGGCCATCTTCTTTCAACTCCATGNGATAGGGGTGGCTGGACGCGCCGGGTACGAGGCTACTGAGATCGAGGTGCTCGCTGACTTGGTCTTCGATGCGCACATTGAAAGCCGTATCCGTGCCTGTATTTTGGAAACGAATGAGGTACTCTAGTGGCGTGTTGGCTTCGATGAAATGCTGGTCGCCGTAGCCACGTGGCAAAGCTTGCTTGTCGTTGGGGTCCCAAGATCCGATATTCTCGACACAGAGCTGGTCAACATTTGGCTTGGTGCTTTCCAGTAGGAATTGGGTGGCAATACCAGGGGTGAAGCCGCCACAACCCTCTACGAAATCTGCTGCAATGCCGCCAAATGGGTAGCTGTTGTCTTGCTCGATTTCAAGCCGCCAGGTAGCACCATTGGCAGGGAAGCTGATGGCTTCGCTTTGCCCTGCATCCAGTTGAAGAGGTGTTTGGTTCATGTACATGATGACATCTTCAACGATGCGGTAATTTTGGGCGGAAGCCATGTCACTGGTGCCGGTGTTGGCGATCGTGAAATTCACTTGGCCACTGCCAGGGTCGCAATCGCCAGAGACCGTAAGCTCGGCGAAACTGGTGGCGGGGATACAAGTGAAGGGGAGAATAGCTGCCTGTACGCAGTGGGTAGCTCCCAAAGTAGCTTCACAACTCAGGCCAACGGTGAGGTTGATTAGCCCAGCGCTCGCTGGCGNAATGGTGCCTAAGTCGAGTTCGTACTGTCCGTTGCCCAAGTCGGTGAAAGGAACGTCCGCATCCATCAAGGTCATGAAGGGGTCTAAGTTAATGGTGATGGAGGCATCTTCCGCCGTCAGGTTTGAGTAGTTGGCGTAGTTCAGGTACAGTTGGTTGTCAAAGCAACGCCGCAGGAAGGGCGCTGATACATCAACCGTGAGATATGTACAGTCATCTACTAATATCGCCGGGAAATCGATGGTGTTAATGGATTCGGTGACTTCGGGAATGGTAATACTGGACACACAGCCAGAGGTAACGCCTGTAGGCAAGAGAAGCTGGACTTCTACATTGATTAAATCATCGCCAAACCAGTTGAGGAAGGCGGTGTAAGTACCCTCTGTGTTGGTGGTGGCGAGGAAGGTGCGGTTGGAGTTGGTACTGGAAATGAGGACTTGCCAGCCGCCGAGGCCTGTTTCGCCGGTATCCAGGTCACAATTTTCGTTATCATCGAGAAATACTTGGCCGGTAAACAGGCTGAGTACCCCTTCGACAGTGATTACACTGAGGCAGTAATTGGCGTTTCCGCTGGCATCTACAGCCCACATTTCAACAGGATAATTACCTGCAATCGAAGGGATTGTTATAGGCCCTTCGGGGGGTAAAGTACCATCCGAGTCAGCTTCTAATATGATGCGAAGCTCTACATCACTACACCAGTCGAAACTCCCTGCGTTGATGTCTTCGGCCCAAATGACGAGGTCTTCGCTTGGGTTGGCGTAAACATTAATTTGGCTGGTGCAAACTACGATAGGAGCGGTATTGTCATTTTCGCAGTCGCCGCCCAGTGAATTAACCGTGACAACGGTGACGCAGGAGCTACTGTTACCAAAGTTATCGGTCGCCCAAACTTCAACGGGATATTCACCGGTCTCGGAGAAGGCCATTTCAAAGTTGGAAGTGGGGGCACCGGTGCTTTCAACGAGTAAATTGAGGCTAAGGGTAGGAGTGACGGTACAATTGTCGGCGTAGATATCTAAAAGCTCAAAAGCATTGACAAAGGTAGCACTTGCACCTGGGTTGATGGTCGCAGTGGGCGAAGGCTCACATGTGATTACGGGAGCTTCGTCATCAGTAGTACAGTCGTCATTGTTCAGGTCGATAACGCTCACATTGGCAAAGCAGCTACTAAAATTACCACTGGCATCTTCGGCATAAATCACCACTACGTAATCATCAATAACAGGAGGAAGTTGTAAGGAGGTAGTGGTAGGAGGAGTACCCGTGTTATCGGTATCGAGATTGATGGTTAGCTGCACGTTTCCACAGTTGTCGTAAGAACCTTCATCAATATCTTGTGCCCATAGGATGACCCCAAAATCAGGGATAGCACTCAGGGTGAGGCCGTTCTCACATATAGCTACAGGCGACTCCTCGTCGTTATCACAAGGATCGTCGGCACCTTCAATTATCTCAACGTAAGTGGTGCAAAAGGTGGCATTTCCTGCATCGTCAACGGCCCATACTTCTACAGGGTATTCTGCTGCAGCGTTGAATGTGATATCTATTTCGTTTTGCGGAGCACCTGTACTTTCGGAAACCAGGTTGATACTGAAATCGGGAGAGGTGTCACAATCTTCTGTGAAACTTTGGATAATATCTTGGGCGAAGATCGTGGCAGTACCGGTGCTGCCACTCAAGGCTGCCACGAGACCATTGATGCAGAGGATTTCTGGTGCTTCGTTATCATCGCTGCAATCACCGTCGTTGACGCCGGTTATATTGACTTCACTGAAGCAGTTGCTCCAGTTGCCGGAGGGGTCAATGGAGTATACAATCACGTAATAAGTGCCAATGGCGGGAGGGATAGTTACCGAAGTTGTTGCAGGAGGTGTACCTGTATCGTCGGCGGGGGTGGTTAAACGTAGCGTTACCGGCCCACAATCATCGAAAGAGCTTTCGACGATATCGGTAGTGGAAAGGGTGATGTCGCTGCCTTCGGTGGCAATGAGGTTGATATCGGTGTTGCAAATGACGACGGGACCAATAACATCGTTGTCACAATCCTGTGCTTGCAGGAAAGAAGAGCCAAAAAGCAGTAAGAAGAAAAAAGTTAATAGTTCGTTTTTGCTTTTCATGATTGAAGTTTTTGTTCTGGGATTCTAATTAAATAGATAGGTATTTTAACCTATTATTAAAACTTACAATGCAAAAGTGATGCAAATGAAGGGTAATTACAAAGACAAAAAATAGTAATTGTAGAGTAGTTTATAGTAGATTTTATGTTTAAAAAATTGATATTGTGTATGTTGAGAATAATATAATTATGGCTAATAAAGGAGAGAGTGTTTTTGACTCGCAGTTGTTTCAGCTATTAATGCAGCTAAATAAAAGAGAATTGACCGCATTTCGGCAATTTTTGGCATCCCCCTATTTCAATCAGCGAGAGGATGTATTGTCTTTGTTTAATGGTTTTTACCCTTTTCTGGTTGATGAGGGAGCGCCCACGAAAAGAGAACTTTGGCGTTGGGTTTACGGTGACGACGACTTTAATGATCAGAAATTACGCCTTTTGATGAGCTATCTGTCTAAGCTCATTGAACAGTTTATTGCGGTGGAAATGACCCTTGCTGATGATTTTGAAGTAAAGATGAAGGTTGCTAACCAGTTGAGGTCTCGTGCCGATAGTCAGCTGCACGAACGTTTTTTAAAAGGGTCAAAGCGTATTTTGGAAAAGCAGCCCTTGCGTAATGCCGAGTACTGGTTACATAATTATCGTCATCAGGAAGCGGCTTACAGGCAGGCGTTTTCGCGACGACCAGAGCAGAATGATAATTTTGCGCTCCTCAGTGAGTCCTTTGATAAAGCCTTTCTGGCGCTGAAGCTGAGGCAGAACATGTGGCTGTTCAATCACGAGCAACTCTACAAGTGGGGCTATCAGCCTACTGCACTGGACCGTTTTATTGAGCAACTTGATGAGGCTACGCTTACGCGAGAGCCTGCTTTGTCACTCTATTACTTTGGGATGCAGGTATTGCAGTCTCCTACCGATGAGAAGGTCTTCCAGCAGTTTACCCAAACACTTTTTGCATACAGTGCTTTATTTCCAGAAGAAGAAGCGCGTGACCTTTATTTGTTGGCCATCAATTTTGGGGTGCGGCAGGTCAATGAAGGCCAGCGCAGTTATTTTCCTAAAGTGATGGAGCTTTACCGCAACGGCCTGGAGCAGGGGTATCTCTTGCGCAATGGCGTACTGTCGCGTTTTACCTACCATAATATAGTGACGACGGCCCTCCAAATTGGTGAGTTGACCTGGGCGGAAGTATTCATCGAAGAATGGACCAATAAGCTGGAGCGTCGCTTCCGAGACCGGATGTATCACTTCAATCGCGCCAAAATTGCCTATGCGGACCAGCGTTATGACGAAGCATTGCCACTCTTGCAACAGGCCAATTATCATGATCCATTGCTCAACCTGGGCGCGCGAACCTTACTGCTCAAGATTTATTTTGAATTGGAAGAATGGGAAGTGTTGCAGAGTCACCTTGACGCTTTTCAAAATTACCTACGCCGAAAAGAGGGCATCACTTACCATAGAACCAACTACCGCAACCTCATTCGGTTTACCCGACAGTTACTCAAAGCTCAGCTGGGCAGCAAATTGCAACGGACGAAACTCCGTGATCGGATTCTTCAGGAGATCACCCTGACAGAAAAGGAATGGTTGTTGAAGCAATTGGGGGATGATTGATTTTTTATGCTTTGGGGCCATAGCGGAGCTGCGCTAGCTACCACTTCATTCCCGATCTTTCATCGGGATCCTTAGTTCCCGACTGAAAAGTCGGGACGCCTCGTGCTCCGGCCTCACGGTCTTCGCAAAAGAAAATACGTCAAGATGGGGAGGAATAGGAGTTAATGGCTAGGGAAAAGGCATAAAATGTTTTTTTGTTTTGAAATAAAAACAAAAATGTCTATATTTGCGATGGAATTATTCCCTATCATAGGTAAGTACCCCCATTTCTTGGGGCATTCAGAGGTATAAGTTTGGATATTGCGCGGCACTCGCTTCAGTGAGTGCATAAAGTACTATGGCTATGCCCCATGGTTTTGGGGATGGTCGACGGCGACTGAGGCCTGGGTGGGTTGACCCTCCAGGGTCCGCCGATAACGCTGCCTCCGATGAAAATTCACCATCATCAGAACTATCTCACTCTACAAAGGTTAACAAGTAACAATTCTCGTTGAGCTTCAAATTATCGATGTTTGTTTAGATTTGTCATCAACATTTCTATTTACACTCAGGAATTACTAAAAAGATCATGTCTCCACTCAATATTCGTAAAGTTCATCAACTGACTGGCCACAATGCGGCGATCTACGCCTTGGTACCTGGGCCTCAGCCAGGGACTTTCCTTTCGGCAGCAGGAGATGGTTGGATTGTGCAATGGTCGCTCAATGATGCTACTGAAGGAGAAGAATTGCTAGGGAAGCTGGTAGCCAAGGTCGATACACAGGTTTTTAGCCTAGCATATTTACCCGTCACCAATACCGTCGTTGCTGGAGACATGAATGGTGGTGTTCATTGGCTAAACCTGTCTGAGGATCGCCCAAATCGTCACTTGGCACATCACCGTAAAGGTACCTATGGAATCGTCATCGCGGGTGATCAACTGATAACTTTAGGGGGCGATGGTGTCATTACACGTTGGGATACCTTGCGGCAGAGTAGTGTGGAAAGTTTGCAATTGAGCAATAAGGCTTTACGAACGGCAGTATACCGGGAGGAAGAAGCGGAGTGGCTCATTGGGGCTAGTGATCACCATATTTACCGCTTGGATGCTGCTGATTTTTCCATCAAGGAAAAAATTGCAGCTGCTCACGAAAACTCTGTTTTTTGTATTCAGGAACACCCTAAAGAGAGTAATAAATTCTTCAGCGGCAGCCGAGATGCTTTGCTAAAAGTATGGCAAATAGGAGAGGAGGGAGCACCCACTGCGCTACTCGATTCCCAACCCGCCCACTGGTACACTATTAATGACCTGCTTACTAGTCCGGATGGTAAACACTTGCTTACGGCGAGCCGGGATAAGACTATCCGCATCTGGGATACGGCTACCTATAAGTTGATCAAAACCCTGGATGCAGCCCGTGATGGTGGTCATGTCAACAGTGTTAATCGATTGCTATGGGTACCAGGTACCTCTTGTTTTGTAAGTGCCAGCGATGATCGATCAATCATTGTATGGAACGTAGAGGTTTTGCACCGCAACGTTTAACCCGCCGCACACTATCCATCTGCTGAATCTGAAATGCCTATGCCGTTCCCGGCAAAAAAGGTACAAATCTAAAATCTCCGTGATCTTCGGTTTCCCATTCTGTTTTTCCCCGGCGTATGATGCGCAACATACGTTGGTCTTTGTCTCCAACGGGGATGACCAGCATTCCTCCGATAGTTAGCTGTTCTTTTAAGGCTTGTGGCACTTCCGGCGCTCCTGCCGTGACGATTATCCGGTGAAAGGGCGCCATTTCTGGCAGGCCTTTGTATCCATCACGATGGTAACAGCGTACCCCTTTTAGCCCTAATAGCTGAAGCATTTTTTTAGCCTTCAAGTGCAAGGGACGATGCCGCTCAATAGTAAAAACACGTCCGCCAAGTAAGGCCAAAACAGCAGCTTGGTAGCCACTGCCTGTACCGATTTCCAGTACTTTGTCTCGCTTATTTACCTCTAGTAAGGTACTTTGAAAAGCAACAGTATAAGGCTGAGAAATCGTTTGTTCACAACCAATAGGAAATGGTTTGTCCTGATAAGCCCAATCCGCAAAAGCTTTCTCCAAAAAGAAATGCCGAGGTACTCGACCAATCGCTTCCAGCACCCGTTCATTACGGATACCCTTCTCACGTAGCACTTTCACGAGTTGCCGTCGTTGCCCTTGATGTTGATAGGAGTCTTGCAGAATTGAAGTTGTTTACAATGATACTTTGTAAGTGTATGCCGTAGGGGTGGCTATGCCAAAAGCTGGGTAAATGTGTGTGATGGTGTAAGCGTTGGGTAAGTGTAAGGGGGTAAAAGTTGTTTTAGATAAACGGAACCCTTACAGCCCCAAAATAGATTTTACCATCAACCATCAACCATCAACCATCAACCATCAACCATGCTTTATACTCCCAAGTCTTTCATGATATTGTCCAGTTTTGTGTCCAGCGTTTGCTCTACGGTGGGAAACTGGATTTTATCATTTAACGGAGCATTGACACTACAGTAGAATTTGATTTTCGGTTCTGTTCCTGACGGGCGAGCAGAAATGATGCTGCCATCTTCTGTGAAGAACTGTAAAACATTGGAGCTTGGTAAGTCAATAGGTGCAGTGCTTCCGTCAGCGACGTGGTGCGCGGTGCTACTTGCGTAATCCATGATCGTGGTTACCTGTGAGCCTCCAAGGACGAGTGGTGGATCTTTACGATACTTGTCCATCAGTGCTGCAATTTCCTCAGCGCCGCTTTTGCCTTTCTTGGTAATGGCAATCAGCTTTTCCTTGTAACAGCCATATTCTACGTAAATATCCAATAGTGCATCGTAGATACTACGTCCTTGGTCTTTGTAGAAGGCGGCCATTTCAGCAATCATAGCACAGGAAATAACAGCATCTTTATCGCGAGCGTGTTCGCCTACCAGCAAGCCGTAACTTTCTTCGCCACCAGCAAGAAAGGTCTTTTTTCCTTCAAGTTCTGTCATGATTTTACCAATCCACTTGAATCCGGTAAGTGTATTGAAGCATTCGATACCTTTGGATTCGGCCATCTTATCAATGAGGTAAGACGTTACGATTGTCTTGATCACGTATTCTTTACCGGTCAGTTTACCACTTTTCTCCCAAGCAGTCATCACATAATTGATCAGCAGTGCTGCGGTTTGATTACCGTTGAGAAGAATAAATTCCCCGTCATTATTGCGCACAGCAATTCCTACACGGTCAGCATCAGGATCCGTAGCCATTACCAGTTCGGCACCTTTGGCTTTTGCCTGATCCATGGCCATGGTGAGGGCTTCTTTTTCTTCAGGGTTGGGGTAAATGACCGTTGGGAAGTTGCCATCTACGACCATTTGTTCTTTTACAAGATGAACATTGGTAAACCCAAATTGCTCCAGCGCAGGTGGTACCATCACGCCGCCTGTTCCGTGAATAGGGGAGAAGACGATAGGTAGGTCGTGTTGCCTTTTGATGGCATCGCGCGAGATGGAAAGCTTAAGCAATGCCGCGAGGTATTGTTCGTCCATCTCTTTACCGATGGTTTCGATCTTGTCTTCCTGAGGGGTAAACTTGATCTCATCGACGCTGTTGATCTTATCTACTTCGGCCATGACATTCACATCATGAGGGGCGGTAAGTTGCCCGCCATCGTCACCATAAGCTTTGTAGCCGTTGTACTCTTTGGGATTATGTGAGGCCGTAATCATTACCCCACTTTTGCAACCCAGTTCTCTGATTGCAAACGATAATTCGGGAGTAGGACGTAAGCCGTTAAAGAAATAAACGTAGATGCCGTTGGCCGAAAACACTTCGGCTACCAAGCGGGCAAAAGTGTCTGAGTCGTTGCGGCAATCGTGCGCTATAGCCACTTTTATTTCCTGATCAGGATATAGCTGCAGCAGGTAGTTGCTCAAGCCCTGGGTAGCCATACCAAGGGTGTATTTATTGATTCTGTTAGATCCAACGCCCATAATGCCCCGGATTCCACCCGTACCAAACTCTAAGTCTTTATAAAAGCTATCTGTTAGCTCCGTATGTTTTTCCTCCTCAATTAGCTGACGAATGTATTGTTTACTTTCTTCGTCGTAATTTCCGTTCAACCATTGGTTGATGTTTGCTTGTACGCTGGAATCCAAAGATACTAATGACATAAGTTGATTCTTTTTTTGTGGATGGAACAAAGTTACCGATCAGGAATTAATTCTCTTTGGTTTTAGAAGCGCAATTTTTTTTTATCTTTATGACAATATACAAAAGGTATACCCGTTAAGGAAGGGTAACTTGCGAAAACAATCATCAACTTTTTTTTCGTAAAAAGAAATACTGTTTACTGCTTGCTCCATCATCATCTACTTTTTAGCAAGCGTAAAAAATCAGTTTAAGATTAATAACTGGGGTTTAGTTTTCTATTTTGAAAGTGCAGTTTACTGCACTTTCTTTTTTTTTATCCCATTCAAAGGCTATTTCATTAGTAAGCCCTGTCTAAGAGCTTATTGTCTAAGTAATTTCCCAGTAATAGGTAATTGATCAGGAATTTGTGATTGGTAATAGTACAAGCCAGGTAAGAAGTTGTCTATCGGTAATGCCCACTTTCCATCTGTCATTATCTCGGAATAGTGCGTAAGCATTTTGCCGGTTGAACTGAAAAGGGATAATGTAAATGCTCCCGTATAAGGATGATCTAATTTTAGCCATGCCTGCTGCTGGGCGGGTTGAGGGACGATCTGTGCTTTTGTAGGTACAGTATTAGAGGTGTGTTCGCGATTAGTAGAGGTTAGTGTTCTATCTAGGTCACGAGATTCGTTTGTTAGGTAAATATTTTCATCAAAGAAGAAGAAACTCGAATCAATTGCTGCGCCACAGAAATTGCTAGCGATGATTTCGAGGCGGTAACAGTTGCCGTCTACCTCTTCAGGGTTATCTCGAAAATAGCCTTGGACACCGTTAATTTCTAAGCTATTAAAATTATAAAAGGCATTAGGGCTAGTGGGAAATTGGTAACTCGATTCTTCGAGCAATGGAGCCTCCATATCCTCTCCAGTGATGCAGTCTATCTGCTGGATAGTGACTCGAATAGAATCAATGTCGCCATTGGTACTTAAAATACCAAACGCTCCGCCTTGGTTACCTAGCGCACTGGCATTTTCTACTTCTGTTACTTCCTCATAAACGGAAATACTGCCACTGGCTAGTCTCAATTGAATCGATGATGTTGTAGGAGCGCCAGTAACTCTAAAATAGCCCACTTCGCTCACTTGTCTTCCACAAACGGATTCTTCTAGGATAATACGAACTCGAAAGAGTCCTCCCAAATATTCCGCAAATAGATTGCAATCGATTGGATCAGCTATACAGTTGAGATCAATAAATTGACCACTAGTCACCGTGAGTGTGGTAGAAAAATCCAAATAATCACTCCCGTAAATCGGTGCGCCATAATTAGGGTTAATACTAACGATTTCCAAAAAGGCATTATCGTATTCTCCACTTGCAGTGAAACTCAGCACAATAGGTTCACAATCAAAAAAGGTCTCGAATTGATCTACTTGTGGCGGGAAATTAAGGCTAAGGTCGTTCGGAAGAGATTGAGCAGCGGCAAATACCTGGAAATAACCTTCCTGCCAAGGTATACTAACACAATCGTCTCCTGCCAGAGAGATCGATATTTGAAACGTTTGTCCTAGGTAAGGTTCAAATAGCCTGCATTCCACAAAGTCTGTCAAGCATTTTAGGCTTATTTCACCTTCACCAGTTGGATGAATAATTTGAAAATCGAGATAAGAAGGACCGTAAATAGGGATACCAGTCAGAGGGTCAACGGTTGTTAAAGAGAATTCTAGGTAACTACAGCCCGGCATTTCTGTAAAAGCGAGAGAAAGTGGATCACAGGATTTAAAAATGGGAGCTAATTCTACTTGGTCTGAGAGTATTATTCCGTCAAGGCTCAGCCCTGTTAATAAAGCGAAGTTTTCTTTTTTTGCAATCGTCGCACCATGCAGACTCAAGGGGCTAAAAACGATCATGAATATAGATAGAGCGATCAATGGAAACCGGCGTATTGCTTGGGTAGAAAAAGAGCAGAGAGTAGTCATGAATTTGAGTTTAAAGTGTAGTGATACTAGTCATTTTTTTTAACGGATTGTATGCTTATCCTGTATGGATTGTTCAGTTTTAACATTCAACAAAACAGGCTATAAAGTCTATTTTCCTATCTTGGCCAATCAAATAATTCTATCATGGTTGTACGCCCTTTTGCTGCTACTTTTTCCCGCCCTGAGCAAATTCCCGATCTAGCTGCCTTTCTGGCCTCCGTTAAGGAAGATTTTAAAGTGTTTTACGAGAAAGAGTATTTTTCAGCTCCTCAGCCAGCAGCCATGTATATCTATCAAGTTAAGGCAAATGGTCAGGAACGCACAGGCTTGATTGCCGCGGTTTCTATCCAGGATTACCTCGAAGAGCGGGTTCGACGACATGAGCATACACTGGTAGCTAAAGAGGTAAGGCAAGCGGAGCTTTTACATCAACGAGGGGCGGTTGTTAAGCCGGTATTGTTAGCGCATCGGCACCACCAGGCACTGGCTGATCTTTTGGCGGCACACGCTCAGATTCATGCACCATTTCAGGAGTTACATTTAGCCGATCCCGAGGAAACACACCGTTTTTGGGCGATCACTGAACCCCAGGAGATAGAACAAATACAGTACTACTTCGGTCGGTATATTCTTAATACTTATATCGCAGATGGTCACCACCGATTTAGTGCCATCGCGCGTTTGTATCAGCAGCGGGAAGAGCACCACGAACCCAATCCTTTTGGCTACCTCATGTGTGCGCTTTTCCCAAGTACTTCACTAGAAATCCATAATTTCAATCGGGTAGTAAAAAACACCAACCCCGATTTGAGTTGGTTGGCCCTGATGGCCCGTATCTCTCAATTTGCGGATGTCGAACCCCTTTCAGTAGCCCGTCAGCCCAAAGGGCAGCATGAACTTACAATGTTCATTCAAGAAGAGTGGTTTCTTCTCCGTTGGCGGCCGGAGACGCTAAAGAAAAATATTGATGCTGGCCTACCAACGCTCGACGTCTCCATGTTGAATTATTACCTCCTGCAAAAAGTCCTTGGTTTAGAAGACATTCGCAACGATAAACGTATCAAATACGTCGACGGCCCTGCTGGTCTGACAGCCCTGGTAGCGGCTTGTGAAAATCGCCCTGCGGTCGCTTTTTGTCTGCACCCACTCAGTTGGGAGGCCTTCTTCCGCGTAATTGATCATGGCCTGGTCTTGCCCCCAAAAAGCACCTGGTTTGAACCACGTATGCGCAATGGTGTGGTGGTGCAGATGGTGTGAGTGGTTGCTGAAATAGAAAAATGAACCACCAAAGGCACCTAAGATATCCTCCACTTAAGCACCTTGGGTGGTTCAAAAGCCCATTAAAAATTCGTCCCCAAGTTAAGATCAATAATGCCCGATTCTTCCTCTGAAAATCCGAAGAGAACAGATAAGGTGTATGACCTGGAGAGCGGGATAATATAGAGACCTCCACCATACGCTTGTTTGAAATCAGGCTTGGGCGTTTCGTCCATCGTCACGTAGCCATTGTCATAAAAAGCTCTTATTCCGATAACTACTGGTAGGAAAGCATTGCGCCATAGCGCCACCGGACAGCGCAACTCGGTATTGTAATAGAAATAGCCATCGCCTGTAAATCGGTTGCGTCGGAACCCTCGTAGCCCCTCTTGTTGGCCAATGCTGGGGAGTTTGTAAAAAGGTACTTTGCCTTGGCTTTCTGCCCAACCAATGCGGGCAGCTAAAGTAATTGGAAAGCGGCGCGTACTCAGAAAAAATTCTCCGGCAGCACTGGTGATCCCAAATTCAGCTTCCGTGCCTTTGGCCCATTCCTGACCAGCCATTAATCGCATCCCTTTAGAGGGAAATACTTGATGGTCTCGCAAGTCAATGGTGAGGTTTGGGCGAAGATAAAACCAGCTCAAATCTCCGGTGCCATAAAAAGGAGTTACTGTATCAAGGATGGTATTCTGTGTCTCAACGGTTTCGTTGTTTTCGTAGCCCATTTGCAGGGTAAATTCACTCTGGCGGCGAAATTTTCGGCGAAGTGTACTACTGAAGTCTACCCTCCGCAGCCGTATCTGGTTGAAACCATCGCGAAAAGCATCGTCGTCTTTTGTACTGTTGTTGCCCAGGCCAAAGAAGAAGTTGTAAAAAGAAGGGCGTTCAACATTTGCTTCAGCTAGCACATCCCACTTATGCAATACGTGGTGCCAGTCGGCTGCGTATTGCAAACTAATATTACTTAGTGTACTTACGGCTCCACGGATGCTGTGTTTACTACTGTAATCACGACGGGTAAAACTCCTTTGCGTAAAAGTGATTCCTGTTCCTAATGTTACGCCCGAGAAAGAGTTAAACGTAAGGTTAGCCAATGGTAGGTAGCTGTTGTATTCATAGGCGTCACGCTGATAAAAATAGAGTTCGTCTCGCCAGTTTTTTACTTGCTTGCTTCCTTTGTTCAAGATGATCTTCGCATCCGGGTCATTCTCGTAAACCAAGATGCTTGTGTTGCTTCCGTTATCACCACTGTCAATGATATCATCTTTGCCGGGGCCGCCAATAATACGGACGGTAATTGCTCTGGAGCTAGAGCCTGTTATTTCAAAAGTATCATCATCACCCAGGCCATAGATGCGTATTTCTTTGGTTTCAGAAGGCCAGAACAAGCGATCGTAAAGAACGCGCCCTCGCTGGTCTCCCTTGGGGTCAGTCACGGTCACGCGGGTGTTGGCATTGGGCAGACGAGTGATGAGGAAATGTTCTTCTTTGTTGGTACCGACAACGTCTACTACCTTGGCATGGAGTTCATAATAGGTATTCGCATATTCTTCGAGGTCTTGGATACGCTGATCAAGTTTGTTGGCAATCGTATTCCCCGAAAAGGCAAGGGTTTCCTCAGGTAGGGTTTGAATGGCCGCTTGTATTTGTTGTGGACCAATATGCTGTTGTAGAAAGCTCACCTCCTTCAGGAAGTCTTCTCTACTCAGCGGACTGAGTAACAGTCGATCCATGTGTCGAGCTTGGTAAGTGAGAGATCGCACATCCTGAATTTTATAATCAAAATGCTCAAGATTAGGCACTGCCCAGCGGCGGCTGGCTAACCAGGGAATAAAACCATCTAGCTGGGAAAAGGCATGGTCGCGATCCCGAGGGATAGGACGCACGAGTAGCTGGTCTTTGTCTTGCTTGAAGACGGCCCATTTCCAGTTGTCTTCATGCTTGCTCCAGTCGCCGATGAAAATGTCAAAAAGGCGGGCACGGGCAAATTCATGATGGTCTATTTTTAAGTCTTGATCGTCGTAGCGTTTATCAAAGAGTTCGAAACTTTTATAGATTTTGTCGGCTCCAAACGTTCCTGTCCGATTCGATTTTGCATTTTGGGGACGTTCTTCCAACATACCAAGCATATTACCGTAGTCCCCTCTGAATCTACCCAAGCGGGGAATGTTTCCTAGCACATAAAGCTTTGGAGAAGCATGTAGAATATCTACTTCGTTAAGTAAAGCAGCTACAGGTAAAGCACCATAAGGATGCTGGGTACTGGTCTGATCTCTGGTAATATCGGCGATGATTGTATTCCGCAGTTCCAGACTCAAGGCACCAGCAGGGTCTTTGTCTACCGACCGGAAGACAAAGCGTTCTCCAGTGGCAGTTTCCAGTTTTAGGGATTTTGTTTGCCGCCCACCGCCGCGTTTGGTTGGCCACAGTCCACCTTTTATAGTATCGAGGTCAAGTACGGGTACTACTACAGGGACCAGCCAGGTTGCCCGATAGTGATCTCCTAAGAAGAAGCGCTTGGTTTTACCTGCTCCATAGCGAGTTCCTGCTGCCGTAATAATAGTAGCAGGTAAGATCGGCTTGATCAAGGCCAGCGAGTCTACTTCTTTGAAACAAGGCTGATAATTGGGATTGGCCGGAACATTGGAACCTGTGACAGGATTGCAGGCCTGATCAAATAGCATAAGGTCTTTCGACAAAATGATACCATCTTGTAGTACCTCATAGAATTGATAACTGGCCTGGCCGTTAGCGTCAAAAGTTAACACAGTGAACCCGGGAAGCGTACTGGTGAAAATAGCTGGCTTGTGTTTCGCTACCCATCGTCCTTTACTGGGGGCGCCACTATTGATAATATAGTTGCCTCTGTAGTCGATTAGTTGTTGATTGGGCTCATGCCCACCAAGGAAGAAAATACCTTGATTTTGGGAGGCAATGTCCTTCATTTCGTCCAGAAATGGCTCGTAGTATTGATTATGGATATCCTTTGGGCCACCAATATTCTGTCGATAAGCAATTTTGAAACTACCTAAGATGGGCGTAGAGAAATGGTCGCTGATAGGGAATTCGCCGCCATATCTTCCTTGTGATTGTAATGGGAAATGCCCGGCAATGATGATGTTTTTATCCAGGTTTTCTTCTACTGCATCATGGATTTCCTCCATGACAATAGAGGGCTCTGAATAGTCGCAAACGGCATCAGAGGGGGTAGGTTTACGATGAGGGTGGTTCCACCACTGTGTATTAAGGGTAATGAGTAGGGTAGAGGGGGAAAGCTTTTCTACATCAGGCCCAGGGCAGCCCTGATCAAGGGTCCAGAGGAGGTTATCAATGTCCTGGTCTTCTATATATTTTTCCAAGGCTTTTACACATTCCCAACCCACCTTGCCAGAGGAGGCCCAATCCCTATCGCCTGGAAGAAGGTAACTTTTTACTCGAGGATTGGCTTTGACAACATCAAGCAGCAATTGCAGATGTGAAAAATCGTGTTCTTTATGTTGGTCATGGCATTTGTGATCCGTGAGGTCTCCATTGATAATCAAAGTTGTTTGTTCATCCGCTGAAGCAAGAAACCCTTGTAGTGCTTCAAAAAAAACAGGATCAGCATCGGCGGTATTTCCAACAGTGACGACTTGGGTCTGGCTATAAATTAATGGACAACCAAGTATATTTAGGGTCAAAAAAACGGAGAACTGGAGTACGTATTTCATAAATAACTTGGTCAAGTTTGAGGGACTAAGCTACTAAACCTACTAGATTTAGTAGAAACTGTCTAAGTTTTTTTTGCTGTAAATGAGCGAGAAAATTTTAGACAGCTTCAACATAGAAATCTTCCATGTTAGCTAAATGTTTGCTAAGTAAGTCAACCACCTTTTATTTGTCGTGATCTTTAACAAATCCCAAGCGTTACCTTTATATAAAAGGAATAACACTTACCTTTGCAGCCCCTTAGAGCTTGTTTTGCAGTAGGAACAAGTCCCAAACAAGCTCTTAACCATTCAACCAAATTTTTATTAAGATGCAAGAAGTATATATCGTATCGGCACTCCGCACACCACTAGGAAGTTTCGGTGGGGTCCTTTCAAGTTTATCCGCTATAGAGTTGGGGTCTACAGCCATTAAAGGCGCTTTAGAAGCAGCTGGCCTGACGCCAGAGCAAGTAGAAGAAGTATATTTTGGCAATGTTTGTTCGGCAAACTTGGGCCAGGCTCCTGCTCGCCAAGCAGCATTGAAGGCTGGTATTCCAATGAATGTACCCTGCACTACTGTTAATAAGGTCTGTTCTTCAGGAATTAAAACAGTAATGATTGGCGCTCAGGCAATCATGTCTGGACAGCAGGATATTATTGTTGCCGGAGGTATGGAAAGCATGTCCAACGTGCCTTATTATGCACCCAATGCCCGCTGGGGTAGCAAATATGGCGATAGTAGCCTAATCGATGGTTTGGCCAAAGATGGCTTAAAAGATGCTTATGACGGCCAGGCAATGGGCGTTTGTGCAGATGCAACGGCTGCCAAGTTTGGTATTAGTCGCGAGGCCCAGGATGCTTACACCATTAGTAGTTACGAGCGGGCCGCTAAAGCGACCTCCGAAGGGTGGTTTGCCAAAGAGATCGTACCTGTCAGCGTACCTCAACGCCGAGGTGATGCTCTTGTGGTTACTGAAGACGAAGAATATAAGCGCGTAAAATTTGAAAAAATCCCTCAGCTGCGCGCAGCTTTCACTAAAGACGGAACTGTTACCGCAGCCAATGCTTCTACCATTAATGATGGTGCTTCTGCAATTATCCTGGTAAGTAAGCGGAAGATGGAAGAACTGGGACTGAAACCAGTTGCTAAAATTGTAGCTTTTGCTGACGCGGCTCAGGAACCTCAGTGGTTCACAACCGCTCCAACACTAGCTGCCCCTAAGGCATTGAAGCTCGCCGGTATGGAAATGAGTGATGTCGACTTTTTTGAAGTCAACGAAGCCTTTGCCGTTGTAAGCATGGCCTTTGCACAAGAGATGAAGATTGACCGTGAGAAAATGAATGTGTTTGGTGGATCCGTGGCTATTGGTCACCCACTAGGAGCGTCTGGTGCCAGAATCTTGACTACACTTAACAATGTATTGACTCAAGAGAAGGGCAGTGTAGGTATGGCCGCTATTTGTAATGGTGGTGGTGGCGCTTCGGCTTTGATTATTGAAAAGGTTTAGCCCCCTTTTTGATTAAACAAAATCACTTTTTATTTTCGTGCTGTTCCTAAGTTAACCCGTTTTTAGGAACAGCACAAAAATAAATAGAACGTGACTTAGCAAAAAATAAGATTTGTTTCGTCACGCTCTAAAGCCGAACAAAAGTGTAAAAAGGGATGTTTTGAAACTTTTTTGGTGTCAATTGTTTTAAATTTACCATAAAAGTGACATTAGTTTTCCACATTAGCGTTAAAATTTTAGGAAAATGATGGCTTTATGTTACATTTGCCCAAGCCACTTGAAAAAACACCCCGATTTGTAACAGGCTAATCCGCTTTAGAGAGCTTTGAGAAAAATGAATTGTCCCTAAAACCTATTAACTGCGGATAGCTATTTATTGGCTAATGTCAAACACTAATGAGAAGAGAACGTTACGTTTTTAATAAACAAACGCTCCGTTACGAGAAAGTAGTTGAACCGTTAAGTACGACCCTCCTAAGGGTATTTGGTTTTACTTGTGCTGCGTTATTTACCGCATTCGTATTTACGTTGATAGCGCATAAGTACTTCCCTTCTCCTAACGAAAAAGAACTACAAGCAAAAGTTGAGCGACTGGAAACATTCATCCAGACCGAGTCAGAACAGACTTTGGGGGATATGCAGAAAGCCGTTGATAATTTGCAAAAGCGTGATGCTTACGTACACCGCATGATTTTCGGGATGGATCCCATCGACGAAAATATCTGGACGGGTGGTATCGGAGGGCATGATGCTTACGGAGAATATGAGATTTACGGAGAGTCTGGAGAGATCATGTCTGACATCAAGTCTCGCATTGATCGCCTAAAGCACCAGGTCAACCTACAGTCCAGATCCTTAGACACAATAGTTGTGTTGGCAAAGGATAAGGAAACATTACTGGCTACCATGCCGACGATCAAGCCTGTCCGTTCGGATATGCTTTCCAAAGATTTACGATTACTATCTGGTTTTGGGCCTCGCTTGCACCCTGTTTTCAAGGTGATGCGGATGCACAACGGTATTGATTTTACCGCTAAATCAGGTACGCCGATTATTGCTTCTGGCGACGGTGTTGTACATCGTGCAGAGCGTGCTGGTGGTTTTGGTAACCTTGTTGTTATCAAGCACGGCAATGGCTACGAAACGTACTATGCACACATGAGTAAGATCAATGTGAAAAAAGGTGATAAGGTAGAACGTGGCCAAGTTATTGGTTTGGTGGGTAGCACTGGTACCTCTACTGCACCACACTGTCACTATGAGGTGCATTACCACGGCCAACCCGTTAACCCGCTAAGTTTTGTAATGGATGGATTAACCCCTGCCGAATACAAAGCACTTACGGAAGCAGCCGAAACCGTCAATCAATCCTTGCACTAGGATGTTGTTGTGCGGATAACAATACGAAATACTGCCAAAAAGGCGCTTTCCTCGGAAGGCGCCTTTTTGCGTTTGAAGCAAAAAATAATATCCTTTCATAAAACACCAGCTCGTGCCTAATTTGTCAAACCGTTCACCAAACATTCGCCATGGGTTCTTTATCAGTCTGTTATTACTGGTAAGTGCCGCTTTTGCAG
The DNA here is from genome assembly GCF_000379805.1 of Lewinella cohaerens DSM 23179. Taxonomy (GTDB): domain Bacteria; phylum Bacteroidota; class Bacteroidia; order Chitinophagales; family Saprospiraceae; genus Lewinella; species Lewinella cohaerens. The sequence continues at coordinate 162,120 of NZ_KB903541.1, forward strand.
GGCTGATACAGCCTTTTATAATGGCATTTTTTTGGGCAGTAGTACTGGCCATTGTTTTCCGAAAATCGTTTCGATACTTGCGATTCTGGTTAAAAGGGAAAACCAATTTAGCGGCAGCCCTAACGACAGCGTTCATTATCGCCATTGTTGTTATTCCTTCTTTTTTGGTGCTGCTGGCGCTCGTCAAGCAAGGGCAGGGCGTGGTAGAGAATCTTCGTTCTGGCGAGTGGAATGTAGCAGGGATTGTTGATTACTACGAAGGCCAGGCCCCTCGTATTGAGGCTTTTCTGCAAAAGGTAGGAATTACACCGGAGCGTGTTAGTAATGATATCAGTACGTTTGTTACTAAAGTAGCCAATGTGTTGGCCGACCAAGCTTTGAGTTATACCCAGGACGCGATTGCTTTGACCGCCGAGTTTTTCCTGATGCTGTATTTACTGTTCTTCTTTCTTCGTGATGGTCGCTCCATTGTTCGTACCATTGTCAATGTGGTGCCAATGGGAAATAGCCGTGAATATACGCTAGTCAATCGCTTTGCCAGTGTAGTACGCGCTACCTTAAAAGGGACGGTCATTGTGGCTGTCGTTCAGGGCGGACTAGGTGGATTGTTGTTTGCCATCTTGGGGATTGAAGGCGCGTTCTTCTGGGGTGTTGTGATGACATTACTTTCTTTTCTCCCCATTGGAGGGAGTACCCTGGTATGGGGGCCGGCAGCTATTTATTTTTTGGTGCAGGGGCCTTTTTGGAAAGGGATCGTTTTGATTGCTGTAGGTTCCCTGGTCATTGGTTTGGTCGACAACCTACTACGGCCAATGCTTGTAGGGAGAGATACCCAAATGCCTGATTATCTGATTCTTTTAGCGACTTTAGGAGGAATTACCTGGTTTGGCTTGTCTGGTTTTGTTTTGGGACCAGTGATCGCCGCGCTGTTTATTACCTGTTGGGAAATGGCGGGCACTAGCTATGGTGGAAGGGAAAACTAGGCAGGTTTAAAGTACCCAGTAAAGTGACCATTTTCACCACCACATATTAACGGATGTCATTATCGCTTGATTAAGCGTAGATTAATTTTACAGCAATGAGTAGTTGTTTTGTAGGTGAATTTCCTACATTATGATTACTTTTCATGCTGATCATAACAATTGCGAATATGTCCACTATTCTTTTTCCTACTGATTTTTCGGATGCGGCTACGCGTGCGTTTATTTACGCTTTACAGTTAGCAGACCGGTTGGAGGCAAAAATCATCACGTTGCATGTATTTGAGAAGCCAGATATTAGTGGACTTATCCAGGTTCCCAAAAACTTGGAGGAGTTTTATAATAGCATTGATCTCTATGAGTTTGATAACTATAAGGATGCTGTTCCATTGTTAGATAAAATACAGGATGAGCAAGGACTCAATCACCTGTCTGTTGTTCATACTTTGCATGAAGGTGATACAGAGGAAACTATTTTGGAACGCGCTATAGCAGAAAAGGCAGATTTCATCGTCATGGGTACTACTGGTGCACGCGGGCTGAAGGAGATCATTTTGGGTAGTGTTGCTGGTGAAGTCTTGGAAAATGCTTCTTGTCCGGTTTTAGCTATTCCAGAGCAGGCTGTTTTTGATGGAAAAATTGACAATATCGCTTTTACCACCGCTTTTCAACCTCAAGAAAAGAAAGGACTTGATAAGGTATTACAGTTGTTTGAGGCATTCTCCCCTCAAGTTCATTGTGTAAACGTTGATTTGGCACATACCGAAGAATACCATCACCGGATGGATGTGTTCAGTGCTGATTTCGTAGAAAACGATAATGTTGCCTTCCATGTTTTGGATGGTACAGATTTTCAAACGGTTCTGACCAAGTTTCTTGAAGAAATGGAAATCGACATTGTTGCAATGGTAACCGAAAAACGCAGCTTCCTGGAAGAATTGTTCCACTACAGCAAAACCAAAGCACTTTCTTACCACAGTAGAACGCCTATTCTTAGTTTGCCTGCGGTTAGTTTGTAGGGTTTTGAACACCCAATAGTTTACGAGGGAGCAACCCTCAACGGCGGATATAAATGGCGTAGCGATGTATAGTTGCTACGCCATTTATGCTTTTTTTATTGCCTTATATTTAATAGCTCCGCCTCTAATGCTGCTTTAGCACTTAGTTGAGCGCTTGATAATGTTCCGTTCAATAAATTGTTTTGTTCGTAAGGATCGTTGTTCAGGTTGTAAAATTCATCACTGCCATTGGCACTTTTGATAAGTTTATAATCACCATTACTTATAGTCCAAAGGTCATTGGTGCCATCTTCTTTTTCAGCGTATTGAAAATTTCTTATCGTTGAAGATTGTGATAATAATGGTTTGAAGCTTTGACTGTCGTGAATTTTATTGACAGAAACTCCTGCCAGTTCTGAGATGGTGGCAAACAAATCTGTACTTGTAATTAGGTTGTCATCATTTCCCGTTCTTGAAACCCCTTTCCCCGAGATAAACATGGGAACATTTATACCACCTTGATTCAAAGAACCTTTTGCAGTAAGAAAGGTATATGGAGCTTGTGCTACTTGATTGGGCGTTCCATTGTCACCAATAAAAATGATAATGGTATTTTCTCTTTCCTCTAAAGGAATATTGTCTAACATCCTACCTATTTGAAAATCCATAGCTTCAATGGCCGCCATGTAATAGGGCATTTCATCCATTCCATTTACATAAGCGGGGAGGCTTCCTTGGGAGTGCATTTCATTTGGCGGCACGTGAAATGGAGTGTGAGGAGCATTGTAAGCCAGCCACATAAACCAGGGCTTTTCTTGTTGATCTATCCAGTCTATGGCTAAGTCTGTAAATTTAGTAGTCGTGTAATCTGTTACAATATTACCTGCTCCGTCTTCGGTCAACAGCCAGTTGTAATAACTTTGGGATTCGCCTCGGATAAGGCCTGCATAATAATCTATTCCGAATACCTCGGGGTTGAAAGTACCATTACTCCCAGATAGATGCCATTTTCCGACGATGGCAGTTGAATAACCGCTATTAGTTTGGTCGTTTATGTATTTCTGCAAGCTCGTTTCCGACAAATCGAGTTCATCTGATGCCCATTTTACACCTGTTCTATAACCATATTTCCCTGTAAGGATAGAGGCTCTTGTTGGCGAACAAGTTGGATAAACCCAGAAATTGGCAAAAGATATTCCTGAGGTTCTAATGGCATCAATATTTGGCGTGTTTGGTTTGATGCTCCCTTCTGAAAATCCACTAATAGCATCTTTGCCCAAATCATCTGCGATGATCAGTAGGATATTTGGAGTATCCTCCGTAGGGTTAGGCATATCAGTCATTCCATCATCGTCATTGCAGGCAAGCAATGAAAAGAGGAGGGTTATAAGAAGTAATCGGTTCATGTTTTTTATACTATTATTTTGGTGTTGTTCCCTATTCAAATGGGTCGCTATATTTCTCATCAGCCAGCATTTGGCTGTCTGTTAGTGTGTTTAAGAAAGCAACTAAGGCATCTTTTTCTTCTTGCGTAAAATTAAATTGCCCAACTTCCCCATCTGAATTTACCAAAGGGGTGATTAAGTTTGGGTGGTTTTGAATACCTGAACTATAGTGGTCAATCACTTCTTCTAAAGTTGCAAATCTGCCATCGTGCATATAAGGTGGCCGAATGGCGATGTTTTTTAAAGAAGGGAATTTAAACTTCCCAATATCTCTAGTATTCCCTGTTGCTTCATTCACGCCTAAATCGGTCGTCGACATAGCATCTAAGCCATTGGATGTGGCAAAGGTGGTAAGTGGGCCAGGATTACTTGGAAGAGGACCTACAAAAGCTTCCGTTTGATGGCAACTAACACAGTTTCCATTCACACCATTCGTAAGTAAACGAGGTAAATAAAAAAGTCGTTTCCCTTGATTTTCTAATGCTGTAAACCCTGGGAAATCTGTAATGGGAGATTGAACCTCGCTCCTTGCTTGGTCGTATTTTGAGGTCGTACTCACAAGGCTTCTTACAAATTGTGCCAAAGCTCTTGAAATTCTGTCACTTGTAATAGTTTCATCTCCAAAAGTATCTTCAAATAAGGGCGGGTAATAAGTTTGTTCACTTGCTATATTGACTAAGGCTGAAATTGTTAAACCCATTTCTACATCATCCTGAAAGGGCATCAAAACTTGCTCTTCTAAAGTTTCTGCTCGTTCATCCCAAAAGAATTGTCCATCAGCATAAAATCGAGCATTAACAATTCCCATGGAATGTCTTCGGGTATGTTCACCATCAAAACCTTCGCTGAGTATTTCGGGGTCAGAAAAACCGTGTTCCGCTTTATGGCAAGAGGCACAAGAAACGGTACCATTGGCGCTTAGCTTTTTATCATAAAAAAGCACTCTGCCTAATGTCGCTCCTGCATCTGTAATTTGGTTGTCAATAGGCGTATTATCGTATTCAATAGCTGGCTGAAACTGAAATTGAGCAGGAAACCGATTTGTTGTATAGTGGATGGGGAGTTGAATATTGGCATAGTTGAAATGTTGTTCGGGCAAATTCAACTCGGCAAATGGGTCAACGGGAATTTCAATATCATCTTTGGAACAGGTGGCGATTAAAACGGCTGCTCCTAAAATCAATGTTGCGATGGTCTTATTCATTGGTCTGGTAACTTAGCGACAGTTAGTAATTCGCCGTCGCTTACTTTGACAAATGTAGGATTGACATCTATTCCATGCTAGGGTTTAATTTTTTTGCATGAAAATTGACTACAACTTTTTTTGCGCAACACTTAATTTTAAACCACAAAGGCACCTAAGAAGATCCTCCTCTTAAGTGCCTTTGCGCCATACTTGGTGGTTCAAATTATTCTATTCCATCAATCCCGTACTCTTACCACACGTTGTTGTACCACTTCGCCGTCATGGAAGCGTACCCGAATGAGGTAGACGCCGTCATTGATAGCCCGTAGCTCCACCGGTACAGGATTTCCTTGGAAGTCGGCATCCTGGCGGTGGTTGATTTGCCCTTGTGGGGTGATCACTTCAATCGCCGCCCGCCCGCTGCGGTTGACGCTAATGTGTACCTGGTCACGGGCTGGGCTGGGGTAGGCATTCATCACCGTGAGGCCCATCGTTTCTTCGCGGAAGACGGTGATTTGATTGCTAGGAACCAGCGCACCACCTGTCGTAATACCCAGGATTTGGTAGTAAAGGTTACCCACCGAGCTAGTAACCCGCAAGAAGTTGTATTGATCTAACCCGGTAGCAGACAAGAAGGCTACCTCCTGGAAAGTACTCCCTTCGTCAATAGATTCTCGCACGACAAAGAAGTCGTAATTATCTGGAGCATCACTTAAGCTCCAATCCAGGTTTACGCCGCCTTGCACGGGGTCTCCGCTAAGGATAATCACACCGGTATCGTCAAATACAGGATCACAGGGCCCTTCGGTCCAGTTAAAGATACCCGCATTTTCTGCGTAGCAGATATTGGCATAAGTTCGGCCATCACAACCACAAACCGGGTCATAAATTTGGGTGCAAAGTTGTTGTTCTACCTCTAGCACAGGACAGGGTAAATCCGGCAATTCATCACACGGTAACAAGGTCACACAGTGCGTAGCATAACAGCACGTGATATTGATCGCATCACCAATGATTTGTCTTAAAACGATGTCGAAGCAGACCTCATCGCCGGGTTGGCCGCTGAGTTGCACAGGTAGACTACCACTGTAGGTTCCTCCAGGAGGCACGGTAGTATTCAGCATGTATACGCCAGGGTTACCAACGGCACCGGGGTATCCACTAGCATCGAGTAATGATACCGCGTTTACTCCAAAAGGAGAGTTGTTGACAAAGCTAAACTGATAAATATAGTCGCCGTTAGCCTCACAGTACAACTGGTCTTCCACTACTGTTAAACAGTACGGACAGTAGACCGCTACCGTATCTCGGCAGATCACAGAGTCGGCATTGAGCCAGTTGATTTCGATCCGGATAGAATCTGTGCTGGTAACACCTTCTACACAAAAGTCAAACAGGTTATAGTTGGTGTTATTGGGCACGACACCGCTGCTATGGTTCCAACTAATGGCCGTAGGTGCTGCCGGATTATCAAAGTTGGGCGTCCAACCATCAAGAATGGCAGGTAGCGTACTGAGGCCATCGTAAGTGACGCCGGGCGTGATGATATTGGTCTGAACGCTGGTAAAGAGGTTAGGATCAAGGTTGAAAGTATCCGTGATCAGTAATTCAAAACAGCAATATTCCGATTGATCATCAGTTACAGGTCTCACTTCGGCACTCACATCGGGGCATGGGTCACACAGCGGAAACGGAATACAAGCCTCGTAAGCGAAACAACAGAGGCGCTCTTCTTCGTCATCGTGTGCAGTAATGGCTACGCAAAGCGAATCCCCATACAGGTCCGCTGACGTGTTGATCGTGTACGTCAGCGTGACCTGATCACCGGGCTGCAGCTTGGGATTAAAAGTATAGCCGGTGGGGGAAATACTCGCGCCCGCAGGCAACGTGTTGGGATTAAGGTTTAAGTCGATGTAGCCGATGCCGCCAGGGATGTCGCTGCCCGGTGGTACCTCAAAGTCAATGGTGTAGAGATAACCCGCAGTGTCACAAACCAGGCTGTCGCTGAGGTATTCCAAACAAGGAGCCTCTGGCGGACAAGTAAAGGTGAGCGTATCGGTACAGAAAATTTCGTAGTTCTGGTCCAGGTAGTTGATGACCATGTATTGAGGCGTAGCGTACACGTTTTGTAAACAAAAATCGAGTAAGCCATTGATGTTATTCGGCATTGCCCCCAAAGCAGTAGGGATAATCACCATGCTACTGTCTGTGTAGTTGGGCGTACTATAACCGGGAGGGATAACGTATCCGTGCTGGAATTCAGCGCCGTCCAATAGGTTGAAACTGATGCCAAAAATATTTTGAGACCCCGTATTAATGAAGTCCAGAATATGGCAACAACCACCTACTCCTTGAGGATTTTCTGGTGAAGAAGGGATGATTTCCAGACCATTTTCGGCAGCACAATCTTCAATAGGGCAAGCACAATCGTAGATATCCACATCACCCATTGTTCCTTTCACGTAGATCGATCCATCCGTACTGCCGTCGGTGTCAATAGCAATGGTATTCAAATCGGCGTAAGTTCCCGGAGCATTACCCGTACTGGGCACAAGTCCAAAGCCATAAGTGTACTGCCCAGAGACCATGATGAGGGCATTAGAGGTAATCGCAATTTCGGTATCACAACCACCTTCAGGTGGGGTCTCGCCCGTGAAGCTATCGTAGCCATAATCGACACCACCCGCCGAGTTGGTGTGAATGGCCCCTAGCTTGCCAATGTATATTTGCTGAGGTGCAGACCATCCCGGGCCGGTGCTGGTGTACTGAAAAATACTGGAAGCGTGCGCACCTCCTCGTTCTGCAACAACCATCTTGCTGCCATCGGCAGTTAGGGAAATATCCGATACGCGGTTGTTTCCTACACTAAATTCTAAGGCTTCTGTTCCAGTGATAAGTCCCGTGGCCGGATTGACGGTCAAGGAATAAATTTGGGTAAAGCTGCCTACCGGGTCGCGAGAAAAGTATACTTCGCCGCCTTGGTAAGCAATCCCGAAAAGCTGCTGTCCACTACCGATTTGACCAGCAAAAGTAGGATCGAAAACCTGCATCACGGTTCCTGGCGTCGCAGAAGTATTGGCAAGGCCGGCAATGACGACAATGGTTTCGTCTGCACGATTGGTCAGATACAGTACTTCGTTGTCACCGTTATAGGTGATGTTACCGATGCCTGAGCCATTGTTAAATATCTTATTGGTACCAACAGTAGTGGCACCGGCGTCAGCCAGCACAAAATCGGTGACTTGCCCGGTATAGGCATTGATCCAAAAAACTTCAGCATTACCGTTGGTGATAGGGTAGCTGCCCCAGAAGAGACTGGGTGCTGAGGTGGCAAAGGCGTGAAATTCACTGTCAGTCGTCAAACCAAAGACCGATCCCATCGTGCTTTGCCGCCAATCGGGGTGATCAATATCGGTAGGGTTCCAGCTCACATTTACACCGCGTGGTGCGGGGGCATGGTTCCTAATGTCTTTCACCGTCAATACTCGGCCGGGTACCAGCGCATTGTTCACCGGACTGAAGCTATGAATCGCCATACCACAGTGGAAGCGCTTGTTGCGCGGGTTCAGGTAGAACGGCCCACCTTGCACCGTAGCATCTATTTCTACACTCTGCGTATAAGTGGTAGGGGTTGTAGGCTCAAATTCTGCTGGGTCATAAACGACTTCTAGTTGGTATTCACCGGCGGGCAACCCTGTGAGGCTATAAGTACCATTAGCGTCAGACTGAGTGGTTGCGACCACTTCGCCTTGTAGGTTCAACAGGCGGATGTCCACTAGGCTAATACCTCTTTCCAATACCGGATTTATCGCACCATCAGCATCGTAGTCGTAGCAAACCTGGTCACGGATATTACCAAAGCCAGGCGCAGTGACGCGGTAAAAAGCCAGGTCATTGCGTTCTTGTCCGGGCGCCAATCCCAAGTTAATCAAGGTAGGACTTCCCCACAAGGTGTTCGGGCTACCTCCGGCTACCGAAAGCTCATAGTCGTCGGCTGAAGGGAGGCCATTAAAGAAGAATCGTCCATCCGGGCCCGTAGCCTGTACAACACCTGCCGGCATACCGCCGCCGCTTAGAATCACAGTGGTATTAGATAAAATAGGCTCCGTAGCATCATAGCTGCCATTGCCATTCAAGTCAAAAAAGACCAAACCACTGATGCTCCCCAGTTCACTGGGCCTAATGATGGCAAAATTTTGCTCTGGCACATCGCCACTCCCTTCGTAAATAATACTGATGATGGGAGGCACAGACACCTGGTCAGCTCCCATTACTTCTACCGCAAAATAAGCGGTGCCTTCCTGGATGTCACAAAATTCGTACTGTCCATCCATATTGGTGGTGGTGCTTATGCTCATGCCGTCGTTCAATACCGCATTTACGGTCCACCCAAAAAGTCCCGGTTCACCGGCATCCTGTAGCCCGTTGTTGTTATAATCTTCATACACCGTGCCAGAGACACACCCCTGACTGTAGAGACTGCCCGCTAGGAGGAAAAAAGAGCAGCATAGCAACATTATCTTCGTTAGGTGTAGCTTCATTGTACTAGGTTTTGTTTCCCTCTATTGCACCAGCAAAAGGAATCTTACCCTAGCAATGAATATTTTTAAAATTATTTTTTTGAGGCATCCCCCCGTACCTGACGGTCGGGGCCAGGCTATTCGCTCTCACCTTCGGTACCGCTACTATCCTTGGCTGTTACGGCCCTGCCGGCCCGTCGGGCTCCGAGCGCTGCTCTGCGCACTAAACTGGAAAAAGGTATATTCGCAAAATCTAATTTATGCCTCTTATGAATTTTCTTGCACTAGCTCCTTGTAGTCCCCAGACTACAAGGATATATCCCACTGGCCTCCCGACCAGCAGGTTGGATGCAGAGATGCGCTGCATCAAAACTGCCGTGGCGACGCGCTGCATCAAAAGAACCTTGGCGACGCGACGCATCGTGTCTCTACTATTGGTATTCAATGGCCTTCTCTTTGTTATGCAGGCGCAGGAATTCACCTTACTTACCTGGAATATCCAGAACCTGGGCCAAAGCAAAGATGAAGTCGAAATCCGCAACATAGCAGAGGTCATCAATGAATTTGACCTTGTTGCAGTACAGGAGGTCGTCGCTAAAGATCCCCGCGGAGCACAAGCCGTAGCCCGACTCGCAGACGAACTCAACCGGATGGGCGACCGCTGGGACTATCGGGTTAGTAATCCTACACGTAGCCCTTCTGCCCATATCAGCGAACGCTACGCTTTCCTTTGGCGATCTTCCAAAATACAGTTGGTCGGCCGCCCTTATTTGGATAGCGAACTGGCAGATGAATGCGACCGAGAACCCTATCTGGGGCAGTTTCGATTAAAAGCTGGGGGTGCTCCTTTTTATATTGTAAATGTTCATGCCCGTACCCACGATAAGCAACCAGAAAAGGAGATTGCCCATTTCGAATCCTATCAAAAACGTTTAGCTACAGAGTTGGTATTCTTGGCTGGAGATTTCAATCTTACGGAAGATCATCCCGTTTGGATGTCCTTCTATGAGGTGGGGTATCAACCTTCCATATCTGATATGGCGACAACCCTCAAGAGGAAATGTGCCCGTGGCAATTACCTGAATCATTCTATTGATAATATCTACTACGATGAGGACGTGGTCGAACTTTCCCGTTCGGGCCGGGTAGATTTTGTAAGAGACTGTGAGCTACTAGAGGAGAGAAGAGGACTGTCCGACCATTTACCTGTTTTTTTAGCGTGTAGTATCAGGTAGGCAAGTACTCTCAAAGGCGACTATTTTAGGCAGGATAGGCCACGGCTTTAAATCTGTGTAAACGCTGAGGAGTTTGCGACAACTCTGAGGAACGAGGTGACAACTCTGAGGAGCTTACGACGATCAGCGAAGCTAATCTGCGTTCTATCCTGTTTTTAGAGGCTTCTCTCTTTTTGATGCGTTTGCCCTGGTTCCCATATTATTTTGCTGGCCAAGGACCTTGCGTAGCAGAATTTCCACTGAGTGGTTAGAATTGGCGGAGCTTTGTGGCTAGATACCTAATTGATTTGCTGCAAAATGGGGTGCAAATAAGGGAGAGAACACTTGAAAAATGTAAACTTTAGGAGGCTAGATTCTACCAGAGGAATGTTGAGAATAGGCTCTAAAAATGAATGCGGGCCATAGTTATCGGCGGACCCTGGAGGGTCAACCCACCCAGGCCTCAGTCGCCGTCGACCACTTCCCAAACCATGGGGCATGGCCATAGTACTTTATGCACTCACCGAAGCAAGTGCCACGCAATATCCAAACTTATACCTCTGAATGCCCCAAGAAATGGGGGTAGTTACCTATGATGGGGAATAATTCCGATGCAAATATAGTATTTTTGTTTGTATTAAAAAATAAAACAACAATTTGAATTGATGATATTTGCTTCCGATAACGTAATCTGGACTTTCGGCAAAAGTCCGTAGAGGGATAACCTTCGGTGATCGTCCTTTCAGTCCTCAGAGTTCGGCTTGCTTCGCGCGCCTATGGTACAGGGTACAGGGATCAGAAAACGCAGAAGGATCAATTCCCAACAAGGGCGTAAAAAAGCGGAAGTTGGAAATTAAACGGTAGCCATTCTCCTTCGGTTTCAAATCCCTATACCTTCTACCTTTAATCCTTCTACTACTTTCGGCATTCGCCGAAAGTCAAGCTCTAAGCTTTTATTTAACGTGAAATGTAAACCTTGAAGATATTATGCAGTAGAAGCATTTGCTATTGCGTTAGCAGTGACGAAGTGAGACCTTAAGTTTTGATGCGCAGGCCTTTAGGCCGGAGCACGGTGCCAGGATGGCGCAAGGATAAGCTGGTGAAGCGGTAGTGCGCTGCGCAGCAAGCACTAAGAGCGGAACAAGCGGTAGCGCACCGCCTAAGCGGGGCCGCTATAGCCCCAAAAGGAATAGGAACAATGAGATCATGGAATTGTTAAAAAGCACCTTATTTCTTTTGTCCAAGTACTTAAGAATGGATAACAACTACCCGCTTTCGCCACGAATGCCCCGCAATGTTACTGGTCAGCAAATAGCAGCCTGCGGGTAAATGAGCGGTAGATAGCTGGAAAAAACCATTATGGTCTGTTTGAAATTGTAGGAGGAGTTTTCCCTGGGAAGTCCATAACTGAAGGGCGATTGATTGGGACAGAGACAGGGAAATATTGAGATAGTCACCCGCAGGGTTAGGCCATACTTTGCCATCATTACTATCGGATGGAGATTGGGTAGCGACTAGGCCAATTACCCCAAGGTTACTGATGACGACCTTGCCCGGCCAGGTGACACCAACAATTCGGTAGACCACGTTCGGGAGCAGTGGGGCGGTGTCTAAATAAGCAAAAGTGGCATTACTGACCTCGGCAAGTGTCAACCAGGGGCCATTGGATACTCGTCGTTGTACCAGGAAATAGCGATAGTCGGTCATGCCTGGATTGGTCCATGAAAGTTGTACCTGAAGGTCGTCGTTTAATTCCGCGATCAATGGGATACTGTCTACGGGAGGGTCGCCACAAGGGCCGTTGGTCCACTCCTGGATACCCGACCAACTGAGGGCCGCACAGGCGTTGAGGTAGGTCATGCCGTCGCAACCACAGACGAGGTTTACGAAATTGGGGCAACTGTCCTCCCAATTGATTTGATCAGGGTTGGTACATTGGTCACAGTCGAAATAGAAAGTTTCACAAGTAGTGAGACTGGCCGTTTCATAGCAATTTTCACCGTTACGATCCCGCCGGGTGGCAGTCATACATATTTCATATTCGGTGTCTTCTGCCAAGCCACCAAAAGTGATGGCTTCGTTACCGTCTACGGTTCCTGCGCCTAGACCAGTGAGTGTGAAGACCACTTGGTCGCAATCGTTTAAAGCATTTGCTTGCAGCCGAATTTGCGTGTTCTCGCAATCAATAGCCAGTGAAAATCCCTGTTCTGTATCGATGATAAAGTCTTCGTAAGCGGTACAGCAATGGTCACAATCTGGTATTGGAAAGCAGTAAGTTGCGGTACAGCATTCTACCACAATACCCGTTTCTAAGTATCGCTTGGGGCTTAAGGAAAAGCAAATCTCCTCAAGGGAAGCGGCATCAGCACGGAAGTGTAGTGCCAAACCAGACTGACTGTGCCCAGGAGGTAAGCTACCGGACAGAGAAAGGGTTTCTTCAAAGACTAAATCTTGCCCATCGGGCTCGCGAACCTGAATTTGATCGACGGTAAAAGGGCTATTGTTTACAAAAGTAAAAAGATAGCGATAGCTGCTATCCGGCAGGCACTCAAAGGAATAGTCGGCGGCTTGCCAGCAGGTTCCACAGGCTAGTTGTAGGGTGTCTCGCTGCACAATATTATTGCCACTGCGCCATACAACTGCCAAGGAAATACTATCTGTGGTATTCCAGCCTGCCAAGCAAAACTGGAAGAGATTTTGATCGCCGGGAGGGAGTTCACCGCCTTGCCAGGTCCAGCGTAACCGTTTTTGTTGTTGAAGAACGGTTTGTTGCCAACCACTGCCTAAGGGATAGTCAATGCCAGAAAAAGTAATATCGGTACCGATTAATTTGGTTTCAATACTGGTGACCCCTTGGGGGAGATTGTAGGTATAATCAAACTGAAAACAACAGTCTCCTTCAGTAGCAGTAGCATAAACGCTGTTACTCAGTTCTTGTGCGGGCAGTACACAGTGTGTTCCTCCACTAAGAAAAAGTAGAAACAGGAGGCATAAACGCAACTGGAAGGAGGTAGTCGTTGATTTCAAACCAAAGCTTTTTATTCGAAATGAAAAGATGCTTTGGTATAGATACCGGGGAAGAGGGAAATCTTACCTTTTAGTGTTCACTGTATTTATGGTTTGTTGCACTCGCAGAGGTACTCGCTAGGCTCGTATTTGTGTTCGCTGGCGTTCATCCAGAATTTTCGTCGGGATGAGCGCCAGCGAAACGATCACCTTTACTTCTTATTTGCGTAAGCTACATTGGCTTCAATCTTATGACTTGGACGAGACCATTTGATTTGGCGTTCTGCTGCTGGCTTTTCTGTTTCTGCCTGAGGTTCTCTTTTTTCGTGCTTACTATAAGCTTGAGTGGGTTGGAGGCCCAACAAGTCGAACATATCTAAATCCGAATGTAAGTCTGGATTAGGAGTCGTAAGAAGTTTGTCACCTGCAAAAATAGAACCTGCACCTGCCATGAAGCAGAGGGCTTGCCCTTCGGTAGACATTTCAGTACGGCCAGCGGAAAGGCGTACGGTGGCACGGGGCATTACGATGCGGGTGGTAGCGACCATGCGAACCATTTCCCAAATGGAAACAGGGTGTTGCTCTTCCAAAGGTGTCCCTTCGACAGCTACCAATGCATTGATGGGAACTGATTCCGGCTGTGGATCCAATTGAGATAGGGTGAGCAGCATACCGCAGCGGTCTTCTGCTTTTTCGCCCATCCCCACAATACCACCCGAGCAAACGGTGATGTTGGTTTTTCGAACATTATCCAAGGTTTTCAAGCGATCTTCATAGCCTCGGGTAGAGATGACTTCCTTGTAATACTCCTCGGAGGTGTCGAGGTTGTGATTGTAGGCGTAGAGGCCGGCGTTTTCCAAGCGTTTAGCCTGGTTTTCGGTGAGCATGCCGAGGGTACAACACACTTCCATATCGAGTTTGTTAACGGTACGTACGAGGTCTAGTACATGCTCAAACTCCTCATTGTCTTTGACGTTGCGCCAGGCTGCTCCCATACATAAGCGGGAAGCTCCACTGGCTTGGGCACGGATAGCTGCTTCCGTGACCTGGTCTACAGTCATGAGGTCATTGGTTTCAATATCCGTATGATAACGAGCTGCTTGTGGGCAGTAACCACAATCTTCGGGACAACCGCCTGTTTTGATGGAAAGGAGTGTACTGATTTGCACTTCTCTCGGGTTGTGATGCTCACGGTGTACCGTTGCTGCTCGATAAACCAGCTCCAGGAGAGGAGAATTGTAAACGGCTAATACTTCTTCGAGTGTCCAATGCTTTGTTGCGCTCATGCTAAAGTCTTTTTCGCTATGGTTTTGTGATGATTAGGCTGATGGCATTGCCACCAAAGCCCAAGGCGTTGACCATTATGCTACGAATGTTCTTCGGTGGCACGGTCGGTGTAAGGTAGGGGATAGGTAGGAAAGTTTGGTGTTCTAAGAGCAGTAGGGCGAGTTCCAGGCTAAGTCCTCCAGAGGCACCCAGGGTGTGGCCCAACTTCCATTTATTGGAAGTCAAAGATGGCATATTTTCCCCAAATACGCTACGAATAGCCCGCGATTCGCTCAGATCTCCCAAGCGGGTGCCGGGGCTATGACAAATAACGACATCTACTGTTTTTTTTCCTGCTTCCCTTAGTGCCTGACCCATAGCTTTTTGTAGGGCTAGGCCGTTTTTAGAGATGGCTGTTAAGCTTGCAGTATCCTCTCGGGCGTAGCCCAAGCCGCTTATGTGAGCCAAGGGCTTAGTTGCCGCTGTTTCCAGCGCAAAAAGAGCACTGCCTTCCCCAAGCACCATCGTGTTTTCGGTTTTGTTTAGATCCAGGGCGCGGTTTGGAAATGGGGTGCCGGAAAGGTTGGAATATATTTTCAAAGCGTTCATTTGGGCGAGGGTGAAAGGCGTTAACGGTGCCTCTGTACCTCCTGCCAGAAACTGGCTGTAACGCCCGGATTCTAACCATGCTACAGCATTCGCAACAGCATGCAAAGCAGTACTACAGGTGATAGAGTTGTCGGAAGTGAAGCCGTGTATACCCAGGTGTTGGGCGGTATGCGTGGCGAGGTTTCCCGCTGTCGTCAATGGAGAACTTTGGGGAGATAACCGCTCCTTTTGGTCGTGGAATTGTTGAAAATAAGCTTCCCAGCTACCTGTAGCTCCCCTGGAAGAGCCAAGGTAAAGTCCACTTTCTACTCCTTTGCTTTTCCAGTCTGCCCGCTGTAGTGCTTGTTCCCCGGCCAACATGGCCAGCAGTACGGAACGATCGAGGCGATGATAGCCTTTTTCTTGTTGACTTAAGCTGTGAATACGGTCTTCTGTATTAGCCGGTAGGCTAGCTACCCAACTATCATCACGTTGCTTGATCGCCGTTTTTGGCTGGAGGTAGGCCTGCCAAATATCTTCCGGGAGATGGCCTAAAGCGGAGGTACTTCCCCAGCTTACGATACCTATTCTTTTCGATTGCTTCACGCGGGAGTAGCTGAGGTTGATATTATTTGTATACTTTCTTCAATCGCCAGATAGACTTCTTCCAGCTGCGTTTCGGTCATGCAATAAGGCGGTAAAATGTAGATGACGTTGCCCAAGGGACGGAGGAGAATGCCCCGTTCTAAAAAGAAATAGTACAATTTGTCCCGGAGGTCATTGAAATAAGAAGTGCCTTCGGGGGTAGCAAACTCCAACGCAATAATGGTGCCCGTTTGTTGAACCCTGCGCAAGGCTGGATGCGATATAATTTTGGTTCGGAAAGCAGCATGTTGTTTCACGATCCTTTGAATATTCGCTTGGGTTGCTTCACTTTCGAGTAAGTCGAGACTGGCCAAGGCTGCTGCACATCCTACGGGGTTAGCCGTGTAGCTGTGACCATGAAAGAAGGCTTTGAGTTTGTCTTCAGAGAGGAATGCTGAAAATATTTTTTCACTGCAGGTGGTAATGGCCAATGGTAGTGTTCCACCCGTAAGCCCTTTGGACATGGCCATGATGTCGGGCTGTTCTTGGAGTTGATTACTGGCAAAGGTTGTACCCGTACGGCCGAAGCCCGTCATTACCTCATCCGCAATACAGAGCACATCATAGCGATGGCATAGCGCGATAAGTTGATCGAGCACTTGGGGTGTATACATCAGCATACCTCCGGCTCCCAAAATAAGGGGTTCGAAAAGAAAAGCGTAGACTTCGCCAGTCTGGAGGTGGCGTTCTAACTGTTCGAGCGCTTTCTGAGTACGCTGTTCATCCACAGGGGCGGGAATCCTCCAAACCTCAAAGAGATCGTCGTGAAAGGCCCGGTTGAAATCATGATCGCCGCTGGCAGCCATCGCACCGAATGTCTCTCCGTGAAAAGCCTCGTTAAAAGCGACGAGCTTGCTACGCTTTTTACCTTGGTTGTAGAAATATTGGCGGGCCATTTTGATGCCAATTTCTACTGCAGTAGAGCCGTTGTCTGAATAGAAAATACGTGCCTGCTGATCAGGAAGGTGCGTAAGCAAACGTTCTGCTATTTCTACCGCCGGAGGGTGTGTAAACCCCGCAAAAATAACGTGCTCCAGCGTGAGCAACTGGGCGTAAATTTTCTCTGCGATATAGGGATGACTGTGCCCGTGGAGATTGACCCACCAAGAAGAAACCGCATCAAGGTAGCGTTCTTCGTTTTCGCCTATCAGATAAGGGCCTTCGCCGCGAACGATGGGAAGGGGAGGGGCAGCCGTTTTTTCTTGGGTATAGGGGTGCCAGATGACTCGTTGGTCTCGTTGGGTGAGGGTAGACATTTTAAGGTACTTTGTACAAGGTGAAAAGACTAATGCATTAGGGTGTCAATAAGTTGAGGCTTGATGAGACGAGCAGCTTCATCAATGGCGGGCAAAGATAGTTCACTCAGTTCGGGAATACGAAACAGAAAAGGAACTTTGGTCATTTGCAAAATGATACTCTCGGTGCTAGGAGTGGAAGGGCCATTGAAAACAACACCAGCAATAGGTACTTCTGCCTGTCGTAACTGGGCAATACTGAGCAAGGTATGATTGATGCTACCGAGATAGTTGCGGGAAACCAAGATCACTGGTGTTTGTAAATCACGCATCAAATCCAAGAGCGTGTCTTGTTCATTGAGGGGAACCATTAAGCCACCAGCACCTTCAATAATAAGCGTTTTATCGGTGGTTGGCACCTGGAAATCATTTAGTTTAATATGTACACCATCAATCTCAGCAGAAGCGTGTGGCGACATAGGCTCGGTCAATCGGTGTGTTTCCGGATGAAAACGAGGATGGGGGAGAGCCAAGCCATTCCAGGCGGCTACTTTCATACTGTCGGTGTTGTGCAAGTCGCCGGATTGAACGGGCTTCCAGTAGTCCGCTTCGAGGGCTTTGACTAAAATAGCGGAACAAACAGTTTTTCCTATTTCGGTACTTATACCGCTGACGAAGAATTTTTTGGGTAGCATATTTTTTTGGATTAATTTTTGTCTGAAATTTTTCTTCTGTGGCAGAAAGTACTGCGCTACGCGCGAGCATTAGCGAGCACTCCCACGAACGCTAGTGAGCATCCCGACGAAAGGTCGGGATAAGTGTAACGAACACCTCCTGCCAAGCGTGGAAACAAAACATAAAGCTCCTCCCCACATCGCTTGTTTACACAAGATGACTAGCAGCCAGGACATTTAACAACTTATCGATCTCTTCGTTCGTGTTAAAACTATGAAGACAAATACGGATGCGCTCTGCACCTTGAGGCACAGTAGGATAGCGAATAGGAAGGATGGCGAAATTGTTTTCTTGAAGATGAGTAGCTAGCTTCATTACTTGTGTGTTTCCCGGACAAATGAGAGCCTGGATTGGTGTGGCGCTAGGAATAAGGATCTTGCGTAAACCAGGGGGGCAGTTGGTTAGAAAATAACGTACCCGTTCTTGCAAAAGAGCTACTTCTTCGCCCAGTTCGAGTGCCGAATAGGCCGCTTGAATACTAAGTAAAGTATGGTCGGGAAGTGCTGTTGCATAAATGAAAGATCGCGCAAAATTGAGGAGGTAACTTTTCAATAATTGACTGCCCACAATGGCGGCACCATGGCTGCCGATAGCCTTGCCGAAGGTATGTACACGCGCCCAAATTTGATCTCCTAAACCAAGTGAACCGACCAAGCCTTCTCCTCTTTTGCCAATAACACCAGTGCCGTGCGCTTCATCTACAATGAGAAGAGCGTCATACTGCTGGCAAATATTAACGATATCTGTCAATGGCGCTTGGTCGCCATCCATAGAGTAGACGCTTTCTACGACGACGAAAGCCTGCCCTTCTGTGCTTTGCAGTTTTTTAACTAAATCCGCCAAGTCGTTATGGATAAAACCCAATGCTTTGGCTCGACTCAGGCGGATACCATCTCGCAGAGAGGCGTGTATAAGTTTATCGTAAACAATGGTGTCACCTCGCCCGGCTACTGCCGGTAAGAGGCCGATGTTGGCTGCATATCCGGAAGGAAAAAGCAGTGCAGCTTCGGTACCATGGAATTCAGCAATCTGTTGTTCCAAAGCTTCCGCCAAAGCAGAGTTTCCACTAATCAGCCTTGAACCTGTAGCTCCTCCACTGGTAGGAGCAACGACCCTCAACGTATGAGCAAATCCCAGATAGTCATTGGAGCAGAAATCAATCCGTTCACCAATAGGTGTGGGCAACTGGCGGAGTAAGCCCTGTGCTTGTCGGGCATCCAACGCGTCTTGCATTTTTTGTAGGAAGGAACTCATGGCGCGAAGATAGGGAGATCTAAATGGGAATATTAGGCAATCAAAAAAAAACGGATATGAGGATGTGTGAATTATTTTTTTTAAAAAAAACTAAAAAAAACTAGTCACCTTTTTTTAGCTCAACTCACCAACGGTATGAAAGCAAATATGATGCTTTTGAAATTTGAAAAAAAATATTGACACTTAAATTTAATTATTATGAAAATTTTATCCACGTTCCTTGCTTGTTTGATGTTGTTTAGTACTTCTGCTAATGGTGCCATTTTAAATAATGCCCCAGTTTCGCCTACGTCTAATATTGTTGAGGATTTTGTTGAACTACCCGCTTATCATATCGAAGAGGATATTCGAATCGAACTAGATGGAAATGAATATACATTACGAGCTGGAACAGCAATTATTTTTGAAGCTGCACAAAATTACAATTCAAAAAATTTGAATGTTGGTCAAACCTTAATGGTCAGGGTGAAGTACAATGTAGTGGTTCAAAAAAATACACTTATTCCCGCAGGAGCACTTGGTAGTGCGATTATTTCAGAAATTGAAAAACCTAAAAGTTTTGGAAGAGCAGGGAAAATGGAAATACAGGTGCAAAGTGTGCAAGTTGTGGATGGGCAGCAGGTACAAGTAAGCGGTATTCCAATGATTTATGAGGGCCAGGATAAGAAAGGTATGGCTTGGGGAATTGCAATTGGTGCTGGCTTATTGACTTCTGGCCTTGGAATTGTTGTAGGATTCTTTATCAAAGGAAAGACCGCTGATTTAAGAGCTGGCACTTCTATGAATGCTTCGGTTGCTTCTGATACGGAGGTAGAGGTAGAATAAAAAAGCCTTGTGTAATTATAAAAAGATGAGTCACTACGGATTTTGATGACAATCAAAATTCGGGATGACCAACCGTTAAATTTATAATTAAAAATGAAACCCCATGATTTCACTAATAGAAATCATGGGGTTTTCTACAAATAGTCGGATAAATCACATTATTTCAGCTGTTTAATGACTCTTTTAAAATTAAAGTCAGTCTGGATTTTGCCTCAGCCAAAATTCGGAATGACTCATGTTTGTCAATTTAAATCGTAGTTTTTTTAAAAAAAATATAAGTAGCAAGGTCACCATTTTTAGATACTGCGCACTAATAGTAAAAATCAAATATACTTTCACTTTAAACCTATTGCTATTCAGTAGTGTCCGGTTATAAGTCAAAGATATTCAATTGGTTATGACTTCCGGGGTTCTGGTTTTTGGATTCAATTTTCATAATCAACTGATTTACAGGCGTTTTGTCAAAAGCAGAAACGCTCATTATTTGTAAAATTTCGTTCAAAGAGTGTAGACTTTTCAGCCTATACTTCAGAATAGCGACCAGCACAAAGGTGCAGACCGCGATCCAGATTTGGGTTTTGACAGCGTTGGGGCTTTCTC
>NZ_KB903542.1 GCF_000379805.1 Lewinella cohaerens DSM 23179
AGGATCACTTATGTATCAACTCAACAATGGAGTGCTACAAAGCAACCCCGTTTTCAACAACGTACCCAACGGACAGCACACCATCACCATTTACGATGCCAATGATTGTAACATCACACTGAGTGCTACCGTGGCCGTCAATACCCTCGTCGTGAGTGCCACTTTGGCCAATGACATTACCTGTAACAATGCCAATGATGGAACCATTCAGGCAAGTGTAAGTGGTGGAACACCAGCATTCATGTACAGTATCGATGGCGAAAACTACCAAAGCAGCAATGTTTTTGCTGGCCTCGCTGCAGGTAGCTACACCATCACTGTTTTGGATAGCGAAGGGTTTACACAAACGACCAATGCTGTGACCATCACCAATCCGGCAGCCATCAGCGCTACCGCAATGGTTACAGACAACGTTATTACAGTAGATGCTTCCGGCGGTACAGGATCACTTATGTATCAACTCAACGACGGGGCGCTACAAAGCAATCCGGTTTTCAACAATGCACCCAACGGACAGCATACCATTACCATCTACGATGCCAATGATTGTACC
The DNA here is from genome assembly GCF_000379805.1 of Lewinella cohaerens DSM 23179. GTDB lineage: Bacteria > Bacteroidota > Bacteroidia > Chitinophagales > Saprospiraceae > Lewinella > Lewinella cohaerens. The sequence goes on from NZ_KB903542.1 coordinate 554, forward strand.
ATCACACTGAGTGCTACCGTGGCCGTCAACACCCTCGTCGTGAGTGCCGCTTTGGCCAATGACATTACCTGTAACAATGCCAATGATGGAACCATTCAGGCAAGTGTAAGTGGTGGAACACCAGCATTCATGTACAGTATTGATGGCGAAAACTACCAAAGCAGCAATGTCTTCGCTGGCCTCGCTGCCGGTAGTTACACCATAACCGTTTTAGATAGCGAAGGATTTTCACAAACGACCAATGCAGTGACCATCACCAATCCGGCAGCCATCAGTGCTACCTCAACGGTTATGGACAATGTCATTTCCATAGATGCTTCCGGCGGTACAGGATCGCTCTTCTACCAACTCAACGACGGAGCGCTACAAAGCAACCCTGTTTTCAACAATGTGGCCAACGGACAGCACACTATTACCATCTACGATGCTAATGACTGTACCATCTCACTGAGTGCTACCGTATCGTTCAACTCGCTTATCGTGAGTGCTACTTTGGCCAACGACATCACTTGTTACAACGTCAATGACGGACGTATCATGACAGAAGTACAGGGTGGCACCCCACCTTTCCAATACAGCCTCGACGGCGAGAATTATCAAAGTGAAGCTTTGTTTACCAATCTCGGCCCAGGAACCTATATGGCTACGGTACTAGACAGCGAAGGATTCACCCAAACCACCAATAGCATTACCATCACCAGCCCAACGTTGGTAAATATGATGGTCATGATTGATGGTTCTACCATTACCGTCACCGCTAGCGGTGGAACGGGCACCTTGATGTACAGCATTGATGGCCAGAACTTCCAGGCAGGGAATACCTTCACGGATGTTCCTGACGGCATTTACCAGGTGAGTGTCCGCGACGAAAACGGTTGTGCCGTGGCTATGGAGGCCATTGTTGCTGTTAACAACCTACTCGCCAGTGGTCAGGTTGTCAACCATATAGCTTGCCCTGGTGATACAAATGGTAGCTTGAGCATTACCGCTAGTGGCGGCATTGCGCCGTACATGTATAGCCTAGATGGTGAAAACTTCACCACAGAGAACACCTTTGAAGGCCTTCCCGCTGGCGATTATGTTGCGACGGTGGAAGATGCTACGGGGACAATGTTTACAACAAGTATCATTACGATTGAGCAACCAGATGTACTCAACTTGATCCTTACAGTGATGACCGATAGCATTAGCGCCGATGTAGAAGGCGGAACTGCCCCTTACGAATACAGTCTTAATGGTGGTACTTTCCAAGCATCAAACATTTTCACAGACTTACCTCCGGGCGATTACCAGATCACAGTTCTAGATGCCAATGATTGTGCAACGGAAGCCTTTATCAGCATTCTGGTAAGCGTATTTACCCCTGCTGATCCTAGTCTGAACCTTCAGGTGTATCCCAACCCGAATACTGGGCAGTTTGAGCTGGTGCTGGCACAAGCCACTGGCAGCAAACTCACTTGCAAGGTATTCAACAGCGCAGGGGCATTGGTTGTACAACAACAATTGGCAAAACCGGGTATTGAACTACGCCATTCCTTTGACTTGCAGTTCTTGCCTCCCGGCCTCTATCAACTCGTACTTTTCGATGGTGATGCCTTCGGAACGGTGAGAGTGATGGTGGTCAAGTAGGTTAGTACTTGATAGAACACAGGTTTGACGGATTAAACAGAATTGGCGCGGTTTTTAGAGACAGACCGTAAAATTTGTTTAATCCGTCGATCCGTGATCTACTAAAAACAATACTTCAAACCTTAAGAGCTTGTTTATAATCGAAGCTTAATACGTTGCCAACCTCAGCAACCAAGCTATCAAAAAGAAAACATCTTTGCCTTCTCATCGTTACTCCTTAATATGAAGCTGTTTATTAGCTCGTGGCCTCAACTACTCAGCGTTGACTATTTACTGAACGCTAATAAATTAGTATACTAAAACAGCTATTCATATCCATTTAATTCTCCGTATCTTCGCGGGGAAAAAGAAACAGTAACACCTTGAAGTTTACAGAATTCGGTTTTAGCGAAACACTCATGGAGGGATTGGACGCCATGGGCTTCTCTGAAGCTACCCCAATACAAGAACAAGCTATCCCTGCGATTATGGCCGGGAAAGACCTACTGGGTTGTGCCCAGACCGGTACCGGTAAAACGGCAGCTTTTTTGCTGCCCATCCTTAATCGTTATACTTCCGAACCCCATAAAGGAACGGATACCCTTATCATTGGCCCTACCCGAGAGTTGGTGCAACAGGTAGACCGCCAGTTGGAAGGCTTTTCCTACTTTACGCCAGTGAGCTCTATTCCTATTTATGGTGGCCGCGATGGCCGTTCGATGGATCAAGAGCGCAAAGCCCTGAAAACAGGTGCCCCTGTGATTGTAGCGACCCCAGGTCGTCTAATCGCCCACCTTGACTTGGGTTATGTAGACTTTAGTCAAGTGCGCCACTTTATTCTCGATGAAGCGGATCGTATGCTTGATATGGGATTTGTGCATGACATTCTGAAAATAGCCTCCCATCTGCCCAAAAAGCGGCAGACTTTGCTGTTTTCAGCAACCATGCCCACACGGATTCGCAAATTTGCCAGGGACTTGTTTAATAACGAGCCAGTGGAAGTCAATGTGGCCGTTTCTAAACCTGCAGAAAACATTCTCCAGGGCGCTTACGAATTAGAGGACGAAAGCAAAGTAAAACTGGTAGCTCATCTACTACAAGGCAAAAAGAACCTCCAACGAACTATCATTTTTGCCAGTACCAAGAAAAAAGTCCGTGAAGTCAATACAGCTCTACATCGGGCAGGACTGACCGTAGCCGCTATTTCTTCTGATCTGGACCAAAATGCTCGTGAGGAAGCCCTCCAGGATTTCCGGAGCGGCAGAGTACCTATTGTAGTTGCTACAGATGTACTGTCCAGAGGTATTGACATTAAAGGAATTGATGTGGTCATCAACTACGATGTACCACCAGATCCTGAGGATTATGTACACCGTATTGGACGTACGGCTCGTGCCGATGCCTCAGGTGTTGCACTAACATTTATCAGCCGCAGCGACCGTAGTCGTTTCCGTCGTATCGAAGAGATGATCGACATGGAAATACGTCGGATGCCTTTACCTGAAGGTATTCCTGTTGGCAATCCTCCTTCTCGCGGTAGTGGTGGCCGTGGCCGAGGTGGTAATTCTCGCGGAGGCGGTGGTCGTGGTCGCGGAGGAAGCTCACGCGGGGGTGGAAGAAGCTCACGCGGCGGCAACAACGACAGGCGCGGCGGAAGTGGCGGCTCCGGTGGCCGTAGATAAGGGATGAGAAAACAAACAACCTACGCAAAGGGCATATAATCTTCCGGTCAGAACAGCAGCAGCATAGCAATCTATGATTTATCTTGAATTAGAAAACGTCTCCAAATCGTACGGCGAAAAAGTCTTATTCGACAAGATTAACCTTCCCATCAACAAGGGTAACAAGGTAGCCCTGGTCGCAAAGAACGGCACAGGTAAATCTACGCTCTTGCGGGTTGCTGGAGGCGTAGATTTGCCTGAAGGACTGGGAGCGAAGGTCTATATCCACCGAGATGCAAGGATGCATTATCTCGTCCAGGAGCCCGATTTTGGAGAAGAGCAAACCATCCTGGATGCGATCTTTGAAGGAGACAACGTCATCCTTAAAGCTATCGAACGCTACGAACGTGCGCTACTGATCCCTGATAAAGCAGACGACCTGCAAAAGGCACTCTCTAAAATGGATGAGCTGCGTGCCTGGGATTTTGAAGCACGTATCAAAGAGGTCCTCAGTAAGCTAAAAATTGATGACCTACAAAAGAAAATCAAGTACCTCTCGGGGGGGCAACGCAAACGCGTAGCACTGGCACGACTGATTATCGACGATCCTGATTTGATCATCCTTGATGAGCCGACCAACCACCTTGACCTGGATATGATTGAATGGTTGGAAGAGTTCTTGCGCCAACCGAATCTCACTATATTAATGGTTACTCACGATCGCTATTTCCTGGAAAGGGTCTGCGACTACATCGTAGAGCTAGACCAGGGCGAGTTGTTTAAATATAGCGGTAACTACAGCGATTTTTTACGCAAAAAAGCTACCCGTTTTGAGATTGAAGGTAACGAATACGAAAAGAATAAAAAATCCCTCAAAAAGGAGCTGGCGTGGCTCAATCGTCAGCCCAAAGCTCGGGGCACCAAAGGGAAAGCTCGGGTAAGTAGTGTGCTACAACTCAAAGACAAAGTTGAGGACTTCTCCCGCGATTCCGAGTTACAAATCGATATCAAAGGACAACGCCTTGGTAAAACCATCCTGGAAGCATACAGCGTCAGTAAGTCTTATGGTGACAATTTGATCCTCAAAGACTTTGACTACAAATTCAAAAAAGGTGAACGTGTAGGTATTGCCGGACCTAATGGCGTTGGTAAATCTACCTTTTTGCACCTGCTCACCCAAGAGGAAAGACCAAGCAGCGGTAAGATTGTTGTAGGTGGAAATACCGTATTTGGGTACTACACCCAGGATGGTATTCAACTAAAGGAAGACCAGACCGTGATCGAAGTGATCCGGGACATTGCAGAGTATATTCCTTTAGAAAAAGGAGCAAAACTGACGGCCGAGCAACTGCTGGAACGATTCATGTTTCCCCGTCCCCAGCAACGCGTATTTGTCAGTCAGTTGAGTGGTGGTGAACGCCGCCGGCTTTATCTGCTGACCGTCTTGATGAAAAACCCCAACTTCCTCATTCTTGATGAGCCGACCAACGATCTGGACATCATGACACTGAATGTGTTGGAAGATTTCCTCATGGACTTTCCTGGCTGTATTATCATCGTTTCGCACGATCGTTTCTTTTTAGACAAAGTTGTCGATCATCTGTTCGTCTTTGAAGGCGAAGGTAAAGTTAGAGACTTCCTCGGCTCTTATAGCGAATACCGTGTTGATCAATTAGAGCGCGAACGTGCTCAACGCAGTGAAGAACGTAAAGAAGAACAGCAACGCAAAGCCGAAGTAGAAGAGCAAAAACCCGGCCTGACCCAAGAGCAACGTAAGCAAATCAAGCGACTGGAAAACAAGATCAGCAAGCTCGAATCTAAGAAAACAGATATTACCGCAGCCTTCAACGACACTACCCTCAGCGCGGAGCGTATTACGGAGCTATCCAAAGATTTGGCGACAGTGAAGGAAGAAATTGAAGAATTGGAGATGGAGTGGATGGAGCTGGTAGATTTGGCTTAATAAAAGCAAAAACCGTATATTTGGTAAGAGCTACCTAACAATTAACAATGTCCTACCTAGAAAGAATTACCATCAATCCTGAAATCTGTCATGGGAAACCATGTATACGTGGTATGCGTTGGCCCGTAGAGGTTATTTTGGATTTATTAGGATCAGAAATGACCATCAATGAAATCCTGGAAGATCACCCAGAATTAGAGAAAGAAGACATCCTTGCTTGTTTAAATTTTGCGAGAGTCTTAGTATCCGGTCAAGCTATTCAAACCGCGGCATAGATGAAAGTGCTCTGTGATGTTCATATCGCAAAAAAAGTTTGTACTTTTTTTCAGAACAATGGCGTTGAGGCCGTTCATGTTAACGACATATTAGACAGTTGGTATACCAGTGACAATAAGATTAGTGAATACGCAGATACTCATGGTTATACTGTCGTATCAAAAGACAAAGATTTTAAGAATAGCCATTTGCTAAAAAAAACGCGCACACCTATTTTGTAAACCTTGGTGTAATCATCTGCTATAGCTTTGATTCTGGCGCGATATGAATATGGAGCGCTTATTATCCTCTCTCCTATTTATAAAAACAATTACAATAGCCTTTACGTTGAGCGAGCCCTTTAGGGTAAGACGCTAAAAAACACGGAAGCTATCGTTGATTTTTCTTAATTTTAGTCTACACTTAATTTTCCATATTCGCCTCGTGATTATTTACGGAGCTTAATGCTTTATCATAATGATGAATCCCAACAACCCTCAAACACCAGGGGTTTATACCGTAGAAAAGAATGCTTTTCCACCCTCAGTCGCACAGGTACCTACTGCTATTCCTGCTTTTATTGGATACACTGAAAAAGCGGCAGATCAAGGCAAATCATTGATCAATAAGCCTACTTTGATCAACTCCTTAAGCGAGTACAACAACAACTTCGGCGGAGCCCCGAAATATAAATTCCCTATTTTTCAAGCAGCCAACATGGCAGACCCGACGAAGCCTCCTACTGCTGACGAGTACGACTTTTCCATCCCCCCCCATTACTACAAAATTGGTCCTGCTAATTCAGATACACTCTTTTATCTTTACAACTGCCTCCGTTTATTCTATTTGAATGGTGGTGGCCCCGCCTATATCGTTTCCGTAGGAACCTATGAAGCTGTAGAGTTTGTCGCTGGTGAAAAAACGACTGATCCTCCTGTCCCAGAGACTAAGGCCAACCCCGTAAGCCGACCTGCGCTGATGGCTGGCCTGAATCTACTACCATTGATTCAGTTCCCTAAACCAACCATGATCTTAATGCCGGATGCAATGGCTTTGGCTGATAAAAACGACTGTTACATGCTGCAACAACAAATGATTGCTCAGGCCGGTAGTTTAAAAGACAGAGTGGCCTTACTAGATATTTATGATGGCTACAAGGGCCTTGAAACTTCCGTCATCAGCGATTTTCGCAACAACATGGGGATAAACGACTTGAGCTATGCCATTGCTTACTATCCCTGGTTACAAACAGAAGTTGTTTCTGCTTCGGAAATCACCTATGCGAACCTTGCTTCGTCCGACAAGGCAGCTACGCCTGCAGTCGAAAATATTCAGGATCTCTTGGTGGGCGTACCCATGCTAAAGGTGCTTGATTCAATAAGTTCAGATTATGAGACGCTGAAGCAAGACCTACTCACTACGCCTAGTTTGAAATTTACCGCTTCGGGGTCAGGACAACAGTATACCAGTTGGTCAGCCGCCTATAATTCACCAGAAGGGACGTATGATCAAATCGTAAGCGGACAGTCTGTTGTACTCGCTACGATGTTTGACATCATGTATCAACTGAGCCATGGCGGAAGTTATACGCCTGCTGGCGAAACGGTTCCAACGATAACCATTAAATCAAAAGAGCTTCGAAGTTCAATTGAGTTAATTACCCTGATTACAAGCTCGGTAGGCTTGCTAATTGCCAGTGCTTATAGCTATGAAAAGAATTTCCCTGGCACAAGCACTATAAGTCTAGGTTTTACGGATACTCTTATGAAAAAATGGGGATGGGTTACTTCTGGCGATAGCGCGAACGTACCCGGAAGTCCATATCCAAAGACTTATCCTTCTGGTGTCACTACTGACCCCGAAAAAGCAGCCTTTGTATTTCCGCAGGCCAGTAAAGCCCTGAAGAACGTATTTGACACCTTATTCACCTCTCTACAGCATATTATTGGCGACGCCAAAACATTACTAAACCAGTACAACTCCTCTTTAGAGAATACCAATAAGACTTATAACAATATCATGACTGCGGCGGCAAAGCAAGCCAACAGGCTACCGCCGACAAGTGCCATGGCAGGTATCTACACAACAGTAGATAATACCCTTGGCGTATGGAATTCCCCCGCCAATCGCAATATAGACGCCGTTATTGCTCCTTTGGTCAGTATCAATAATGATCAGCAAGCACCACTAAACGTAGATGCGCTCGCTGGTAAATCTATCAATGCTATTCGCTCATTTTACGGCCGTGGCCCAGCAATAATCTGGGGAGCACGGACCATGGATGGCAATAGCCTGGACTGCCGCTATGTCAATGTCAGGCGCCTATTAATCATGATCGAACAATCGGTGGCTAATGCAGCGTTTTCGCTCGTCTTCGAGCCTAATGATGCTTCGACTTGGACGATGTGTGAATCCATGATTTCTAATTTCCTTCATAACTTATGGTCAGAAGGAGCACTACAGGGCTCATCGCCAGATGACGCTTACAGTGTAATGGTAGGCCTAGGCAAAACAATGACACCTACTGATATACTCAATGGAATCATGCGTGTACAAGTCAAGGTGGCCGCAGTTCGTCCAGCTGAGTTCATCATCATTACTTACGAACAAGAGATGCCGAAACCTTAATCGTAATTCCATTAAATATTGTAAAAAACAATTATGGCTGATAAAACAGGAAAACAGGAAAATGCTATATGGCCTATGCCCAAATTCTACTTCAAGGTAACTTGGGGTAAAACGACCATTAGTTTTTCTGAGGTCTCCGGCCTGGATACCGAAGCTCAGATCGTTGAATATCGTCACGGCGATAGCAAAGAACATTCTCCCATCAAAATGCCCGGCATTAAGAAGGTGGGTAATGTAACGATGAAACGCGGTGTATTTGTGGGAGACAACACCTACTACGATTGGTTTAAGCAAATTCAACTCAATACCATTGAGAAAGGCAGGGAAACCGTCACTATTCAACTGTTGAATGAAAAAGGTAAACCAACAATGGTATGGGTATTACTTAATGCTTGGCCTACAAAAATAACGAGTACCGATCTAAAATCAGATGGCAACGAGGCCGCTATAGATACGATTGAAATTGCCTACGAAACACTTATGATTAAGAACGAAAACAACGTCTAGCAAACAAGGACCACACTATTGCAACCTAATATTTAAGCATATTTTAAATTCAAAATCATGGCTGATTACTATCCACCCCCTAGCTTCTCTTTCCGAGTACTTTTCAAAGATTTAAAAGGGGCAGGGAAAGATGGTGAGGCAAGCTTTAAGGAGGTATCGGGGTTAAGCGTAAGTAATTCAATAGAAACCATCTCTGAAGGTGGGTTATTAGAATACCAGCATAAACTTCCTACTACTTATAACTACACCAACGTAGTACTGAAGAGGGGGTTGGCCCTAGATTCTGCACTAAAAAAATGGGTAGAAGACGGATTGAAAAAATTTGAATTCACCCCTCTCACTGTAATGATTGAACTCTTAGGGCCTGGTGCAGAGGGAGGGGAATCTAAAGTGGTCATGTCTTGGACCATACACAATACATGGCCGGTTAAATGGGAACTTTCCAATTTCGATGCTCAGCAGAATGAGATCGCTATTGAGACGTTGGAATTGGCCTTCTCTTACATGGAGACTAAATAAGAAACACCTATGTCATTAGGAACAAGGGAGGTCGTCATTAAAACTCAGTTGGAACGCTCTTCGAAAGAAGAATCAGACGAGGAACTTATTAGCCTCCCCCCTTCGCAACAAATAATTAAATAAAACTATGGCTAATTCAGAAAATAAAGATCTAGTTTCGATTAAGTTAATAATCGACGGAAGTCCTATTAAGGAAAGTTATGACATTTCTGACATCCAAGTATCCAAAGCCGTAAATCGTATAGCCGTCGCACATATAACGCTAATCGATGGTTCTGCAGCTCAGGAAGACTTCTCCCTGAGTAGTAGTGATAATTTTGTACCCGGAAAAAAAGTTGAGATACAGGCAGGATTTGGCCTTAAAACCAAAAGTATTTTCCAAGGTATCATCACTGCGCAAAACATACGAATGGTAAGCGATTGTGGGTCTAAGCTGCACTTAGAATGTCGAGATACAGCAGTCAAAATGGCTATCGGGGCTAAAAATCGAGTATTCACCGATTCTACCGATAGTGATGCGCTCACCAAAATTATTGAAGACAATGGTGTCACAGCTGACGTAAGCAGCACCAGTAATTCTTTTCCACAAATCGTTCAGTACTATTCAACAGACTGGGATTTTACCATGGCTCGTGCCGAAACCAATGGCATGATTGTCCTAAACATGGATAACAAAGTGACTGTCAAAGCGCCAACCGCTGATGGTAACGCCCTTGGCAAATTCATCTTTGGCCAGGATTTTATAGAGATGAACCTAAAGTTGGACGCCAGCACCCAATTAGGAGCAGTTGATGCTCAATCCTGGGACTATAAAACACAAACCAATTTACAGTCCAGTGCCAGCGATCCAAATGTAGTTGACCAAGGAAATTTATCTGGCAGCACCCTGGCGGAAGTTGCAGCACCCAGCAGTTTCCAACTTCAGTCTACTGCCCCACTGACTGACGAAGAACTCAAAACATGGGCGGATGCCAACCTTTTGAAATCTCGTTTAGCAAAAGTGCAGGGAGATGTAAAGCTTTTTGGCCAAGCTGATTTTGTACCCGACCAAATAGTAGAATTAGCAGGTTTAGGTGCTCGATTCAATGGTTCCGCTTACGTTTCCGCAGTTGAACATCATATCTCTGATGGTAATTGGTGGTCTACTTTATCCATTGGCCTTAACCCAGCTTGGTTTGCGAAAACCAATGATATTACCGCCTCTGCCGCAAGTGGATTGCTTCCAGGGATTCGCGGTTTGCAAAATGCTGTTGTCAAGCAAATCAACAACGATCCTGCCAGCGAAACTCGCGTGCAAGTGGAAGTGCCCATGCTAAAGGCTACCGGTGGAGGAAACCTCATTTGGGCGCGTTGGCTACAACCTTACGCGACAAGCGGAGCAGGACAATTCTTCATGCCGGAAATAGGTGACGAAGTAGCCTTGGGATTCTTAAATGAAGACCCCCGATACCCAGTGATCCTTGGTAGTTTATATAGTAGCGAACATGCGCCTCCTTACAAACCAACAGAAGAGAATCCGATTAAGGCTATTGTTACAAAGAGTCAATTAAAAGTAGAATTTGATGACCAAAACAAAGTCATAACAATCAGCACTCCCGGAGGGAATACGATCATGCTTACCGACGAAGACCAAGGCATCAATATAGTTGATCAGAATGAAAATAAAATCATGCTTTCGCCCTCAGGAATTTCAATGCAGAGCCCGGCTGATATAGAGATAAAAGCAGATGGTCAGGTATCCATAAGCGGCACTGCAGGAGTAACGGTATCTTCCGAAGCAGAAGCCAGTATTTCAGCCGAAGCTGGCCTAAGTGTTTCTGGCTTGGAGGTTAGCATTTCTGCCGAAACATCACTGAATGCTTCCGGCGAAGCCGAGGCCTCGATTACCGCAGGAGGGGAACTTAGCCTTACCGGAGCGATGATAATGATTAATTAATACTAAACAACCAACCAATGCCACCAGCAGCTACCTTAACATCCATGCACGTCTGCCCTATGGTCGATGGCGTAATTCCGCACGTAGGAGGCCCAGTCGTAGGCCCCGGAGCACCAACCGTCTTGATTGGCGGGTTACCTGCCGCCCGAGTAACGGACCAATGTGTATGCGTAGGTCCTCCAGACATTATCGTAAGTGGTTCCGCTACCGTACTCATCGAAGGCCTTCCCGCAGCTTTCATGGGTAGTGAAACAGCACACGGCGGAACAATAGTTATGGGAGTTCCAAATGTCATGATCGGTGAATAATGGTATAGCTAAAAGCACTAGGGAGTATTCCCCCATGTTGGTAGCCATAAGAAAAATAATAATAAACTAATGCTAAAAATTTTTCGGAGAGTAAGGTTAACCTTTCTGAACAAGGACAAGTTGAAAAGGTATCTAATTTATGCTGTTGTAGAAATACTTCTTATCGTTATTGGAATTCTACTGGCTTTATCACTTAATACGTGGCAAAACAATAGTAATAATAGTACAATTGAGAAAGATTATATTTCTGACTTAATTATAGACATCCGTCAGGATACTTCCTATTTCAATGACAGAAGAGTTGAAAACATAAAAAAGAAAATAGAAGCTTTGAATCAAGCAAAAGAATATTTGTTAGGAAACTATCAAATCAATGATACACTCTTGTTTTTAAATACGGTTGGATACGGAGCGAGATATAGTAGGGTTGTTGAAACAAGTAACAGTTCAACATATACCGAACTTGTTAGTACAGGAAATCTGAGAATTATTAGAGACAAAGAAATTCGGAAAGAAATAATTAATTATTATGAAAGTAAAGAAGCGGCAGCTAAAACAATTCAAGGCAGTAAAACAGGTTATTTAGATTATATAAATTCATTAAGATCATTTAAAAAAGATACTCCGGGTCAGATTTCAATAAGTGACCAAAGAAGAATGCTTAGAAAATTAAATGAGGATAGATTTTATGGCTTAATCAACCAGGAGTTAACATTTGCTGATGGTCTTGAAATACATTTCAAAAAAGGATTAGAAAATGGGGAAAGATTGATTCAAATCCTTCAAGCATATAATAATGAAGTTATTTGGTAAATAATAATAATAATATCACGTAAATATTACTGCCGATTTTACACCTCCCTTTATTAAACTTGCCATTTTGACAGCAAAACGGGAATGGCATAGCCTTTGCGTTTCTGTAGAGTATCCAGAGTAAACCATAAAACATTTATGAAAAAAGGTAACATAGCAGTACAAACGGAAAACATCTTTCCGATCATTAAGCAGTTTTTGTATTCCGATCAGGAAATCTTCCTGCGGGAATTGATTTCTAATGCTGTTGATGCCACTACCAAGCTAAAAACCCTGGCCCTAAAGGGAGAAGCTACCGGTGAATTGGGTGATTTGACCATTGAAATCATCGCTGACAAGGAAAATAAAACCCTGACCATNCGTGACCGTGGTATCGGCATGACAGAGGAAGAAGTAGAGAAATACCTGAACCAGGTGGCTTTCTCCAGCGCACAGGATTTCTTGGAAAAATACAAGGACGAAGCCAATATCATTGGCCACTTCGGGCTCGGTTTTTACTCTGCATTCATGGTTGCAGACAAAGTAGAGGCCGTTACTAAATCGTTTAAGGAAGGTTCACACGGTGTTACCTGGGCATGTGAAGGCGATCCTTCGTACGAACTAGCAGACAACGAAAAAGCAACCCGCGGTACAGATATCGTTCTCCATATTTCGGACGATGCTACAGACTACCTGGAGGAAAGCCGTATTGAAGAGCTCCTCAATAAATACTGTAAGTTTTTACCTATTCCTATCCAGTTTGGTACGCGTAAAGAGTCTGTAACAGAAGGAGAAGGCGACGAAGCAGAAACCACCGAGGTTGAAGTTCCAAATATCATCAATGAGCACGATCCGATTTGGAAAAAGTCGCCTAGTGATCTGACCGATGAGGATTACAAAGATTTTTATCAGGTGATGTACCCTTTCAGTGCACCACCGATGTTTTGGATCCACCTGAATATCGATTATCCGTTTAACCTGACGGGTATTCTGTACTTCCCTAAGCTCAACAATGCTTTTGAGGTTCAGAAGAACAAAATTCAGCTGTATTCTAACCAAGTCTACGTAACGGATGAGGTAAAAGAGATCGTTCCTGAGTTCCTCACCATGTTGCACGGGGTGATCGACTCTCCGGATATTCCGTTGAATGTGTCGCGTTCTTACTTGCAAGCCGACGCTAATGTCAAGAAAATCAATTCTTACATTACCAAGAAGGTTGCTGACAAACTCAACGAACTGTTCAAGAAAGATCGTCCATCTTACGAAGAAAAGTGGAACGACCTGAGTGTTTTCGTGAAGTACGGGATGATCTCTGACGAGAAGTTCTATGAAAAAGCAACCAAGTTTGTCCTGCTCAAGAATGTTGATGGAGAAACCTTCACACTAGCTGATTACCGCGAAAAGGTAGACGCCACCCAGAAAGACAAACACGAGCGTACCGTGATGATCTATGCCAATGACCCTGCATCTCAGGATGCGGCAATCACAGCGGCAAAGAAGCAGGGCTACGATGTACTCCTTTTGGATCACATTATCGACAACCACTTCCTGCAAACACTAGAGCAGAAAGAGGACAAGGTTACCTTCGTACGGATTGACTCTGACACCGTGGACAACTTGGTGCAAACCGACGAAACAAAAGAGTCTGTTCTTAATGAAGAGCAAGTCACGACCGTCAAAGATCTTTTTGGTCTTGCTGCAGGTGAAGGAAAAGCCATTGAGGTGAAGCCTCTTTCTCCAGACGATCAGCCAGTACAAATTGTTCGCCCCGAATTTATGCGGCGGATGAAGGAAATGCAAGCGATGCAGGGAATGGACCTAGGTGGATTCCCCGATGATTACAAAGTGATCGTAAACGCTAACCACCCACTGGTAGCTGATAAAGTATTGAATGCTGAAGGAGACAACCAAAGCGAAACGGTGGACTACCTTTACAAGCTGGCTTTACTGAATCAGAATATGCTAAAAGGCAAGGAGCTTACTGCTTTTGTAGAAAAAAGCATGGGCTTTTTGAAGTAAATTTAAAGGTACTTGGTACGAAGTATTAGGTACTATGTAAATAGAAAAAGGTTTGTCGGGCAGAGCGCTTGGCAAACCTTTTTTATTTAGAGCTTGTTCGCAAAATTTCCAAACAAGCTCTTACTTTAAATCCGCTAGTAGCTTCTTGGCCTGGGTCGCATACCTACCATTGCCTGATGCGGCCAACTCTTGAAGAAGACCTTGCCCGTCAGCTTGACGGTCGAGTTGTAAATAGACCAATGCAAGGTACCACTGCGCAGCAATACGATCTGTTGCTGATACATCAATGGCCAAACATTGCTCCAAAGCCTGTTCTGCGGCATAATAATCGCCTACTTGCATCGCCGACATGGCTGTATAACGAAGGATAAACCCATCGAAAGGGTGGTCTTCCCGCAAGGATTGAAACAAAGCAAAACTCTGCTGATAATCTTGTTGCTGATAAGCATCCAAAGCAGACGATAAGCCAGATACCGTCGACTCATCCGCTCCTCTAACCGCCAGATAATCCTCATTTGCAGCACTAATGGCAAAATATTCTGCGTATAAACTGGCAGGTTGCTGGTCATGAAAATAGCCCCATGCCGACCAAGCGGTAAACACCAATAGCGCTATTGCCGCAACTGCAGTCCACCGCCGATTCATTGTTTTAGGGCGATTTTGCCAGCCTTGGCGGATATCATTCAAATCATTTTCTATTTCAACATTGGAGAGGCCACTTTCGCGTATACCGTCGAGGGCCGCTTGTGCAGCAGGATCGCGCAGGAGCGTTTGTTCCACTTCGTAGCGGTCGTCACTTCCTAGTTTCCCTTCCAGGTAACGTAGCAAGCGATTGGTTGTACTTTTTGATTCCTCGTTCATTTTGACAGTTTATTTTTACTGTCCTGCTGCTGGTGTATCCACCTTTTCAACTTTAGCCGGCCATTTTGCAAATGACTTTTAACTTCCCTTAGGCTAAAGCCGGTCGTACGTGCAATCTCTTGATAGGATTGATAATCGTACAAGAATAAATTTAAGCATTTCTGCTGAGGACTGGTCAAATCCGCAATTCCATTTTCTAATAATTTATCCTGGCTAATTTCCTCCGTATACCAAAAACGTCGAAAGGCCTCGTTGATCATAAAGCCATCCTCTAGCTTTTGGGCTTCTTGCCAACGAAGCAAGTTCGTACGTGCTTTGGCTTGCTGACGAATAAAGCGGAAACACTCATGGCGAGTCATCGTAAAAAGCCAGTGATCAAAGCGCTCAATTGTCGTTTTAGGTAAAACGCCATAAGCTTTTTGAAAAATGCTCAACGTCAGATCTTTACTATCCTCTCGGTGGGCCGTCAGGTTTAGGCACAAGCCAAAAACCAAAGGATGATAGCGCTCGAAAAGCTCATCAAAATAAGCATCGTTACCCGATTGCTGAAAGCGTTTTACCAATTCAACATCATCATATTGCTTCAACCTGCGCCGCCAGAGCCCCTGCCCTATCATCTTTTATTGATTAAGGAACAGCACGAAAATAAAATGCGATTTTGTTTTTCACAATAGTTGAATAAGCGATTCATTTAAAGTGTTTTAACTATTTGAAAAACCTAAGAAAAATCGTATTTTCTTTTCTGCGCAATATTAATGTAGCGTTCCCGCAAAATTTGCAAATGATGGCGTTCGTGGCCGGCAATCATGTACACCATACCTCGCGCACTGCACGGCTGGTCTTTGGCTTCGCCGATGGTATTGAGCGCTTCTTCATCCAGGTTTTGAAAAAAAGCAATTGTGGCAGCTCGGAGAGCTTGGTATTCCGCCAAAATATCGTCTCCTGTTCGCAGATTGGCACGTGATTCCGGCACGTAGGCATTATGGTCAAACCCAGGAAGAGAGGTCTTATCTCCACGAGCGGCCGACAATCCACGGTAGGTAAACACTCGCTCAGCATCCATCAAGTGTACCAACATTTCCTTGATGGTCCATTTATCTTCAGCGTAACGGTAATTCCACTCTTCGTTTGTCAATGGCTGGACTAACGCGACTACTTCTTTTAACCCTTCTGCTAAAAAGTCCAGCACCTTCCCATCATCAGATACATGCTTGATGTATACAGATGCCCAGTCGGGATGTTGATCAGAAGTTGGTTTATCAATCGTTCTCATATTGTTGTTTTTGTGCTCTTCCGATAAAATCGGAATCACGGTGGTGCAACGAACACAGCTTGGCAAGCCGCTAAAATTAAGTCTTTCTGATAAATAAATTCGGCCTCTACTTGATTCTTAGCAAAAAAACGACTTACTTTGCATTTCAAAGTACTTTATGAGCCAATATCCTCACCAGCCATTAGATCAATTACGTGATATCCATCGGATGATGGAGCGTACCAGTAAGTTTATTGGTCTGAGTGGTTTATCAGGCGTTGGCGCTGGTATTTTTGCTTTGATCGGAGCCATAATGGCCCACTGGTACTTGGTGGCAGGAGGCCTTGATGGTTATGGACCATCGCTGCGTTACTGGCCCAATCAACCACACCCCTGGGGCTGGTCACCACTAACCTTTTACATTCTAGACGCAGGCTTTGTACTTGCAGGCGCACTCACTAGTGGCATTTACTTTACCACCAGGCGTGCTCATCGCAAGGGTCAAGCTATCTGGGATGCCCTCACCCAGCGACTTTTACTTCATTTAGCGATACCACTTGTCACAGGAGGTATTTTTTGTTTAGCCTTATTTTTCCACGGCTATCTGGGACTTGTTGGCCCTGCAACCCTCATTTTTTACGGATTAGCACTCGTAAATGGCAGCAAATTCACTCTTCAGGATGTTTACTACCTTGGGCTATGCGAAATTGCACTGGGCTGTATTGGTGTATTTTTCATCGGCTGGGGATTATTACTTTGGGCCATTGGCTTTGGGGCATTGCACATTGTTTATGGTATCATGATGTATTTGAAATACGAACAAGGAACATGAAAGAACTCATCACACATCTACGGAAAGCTTTCGATCACCGGGTACGCTTGGGTGTCATGTCGATGTTGATGGTAACAGAATGGGTTGATTTTACCCACCTGAGGGATAACCTTGAAGTGAGTGACGGTAATTTGGCCAGTCACCTGAAAGCTTTGGACAAAGAGGGATATATAGAACTCCGTAAACAATTTATCGGCCGCAGGCCCAATACCAGTTACAAGGTTACAGAGAAAGGTCGGGTTGCTTTTTTAGATCACCTTGCCTATTTGGAAAAAATAATTAACCTACAAAAGGGAGGTGAATAAATTTAGTACTGTGACCTAAAACGCGCGCATTGGTCAGGGGTAACATTGTAGTCTGAAAACTACAATACGTTTCCGCACTTTGGTATTTACAGTCTATTTTTTTACCCTTTAACTTTGAAAAACAAAGTACTTTTATATGAAAAAAGCATTGCTTATTATCCTGCTAGCTGCCTGGTGGCACCTGCTCATCTGGGAAGCTCAGTTAGGCTTAAATGTGCTGCTATTTAGTGTATCTATTACAGCAATAATTCCCTGGGCCAAACCAAAGGCTTTTGCTCGGGCAGAAGTAAAGTACCTCTTAGCTGCTTGGTGCCTATCCTCCTTTTGGGTCTTTTGGCACAACTCCTCTCTCAGCATGGTCGTTTTTTGGCTTTTTGGCTTTATCACATTAGGTTACCTTCAAGAAATCCAGGTACGCTTTTGGGTGTTTGGCATCCTTGAAAGTATTCGAGCCCTATTTGGCGGATGGTGGCTCAGTATCCGTCACTTTGGGGAACAATTAGGGGACAAGCATGCCTTTTTACCTTCCTGGCGAAAGGTACGCCTGCTCCTGCTACCGGTTTTGATCGTACCTCCGTTTTACTTGATTTATAGTCAAGCAAATACGGCATTAGGTACCTTTAATGACAAGTTATTAGAATGGGCAGGCACCTTATTCCAGCTAGAAATAGACTGGTCTCGCTTTTTTGTTTTCCTTCTTGGATGGGCATTTATAGCTGCATTTCTAGGACATCGAACGGGAGTCGCACCACTTCATAAATGGATAGCCAACTGGAGCTACCCCCTGAAACGGCAGCGGAAAAGAACTTGGCCAGCTAAGACAATGGCCTTGAAACAAGAATACCAAAGCGCGCTGCTCACTTTCACAGCATTAAACGTTCTTATTGGCATCATAAACCTCCTGGATATTTTCTCCGTTTGGTTATCCCGGCAAGAACGCACCGCAAGTGAATTAAGTGCCTATGTTCACGGAGGTACCTGGTTGTTAATTTTTGCTATTGTCCTGGCTATGTTGGTCGTACTAGGGTTTTTCCGGGCGAACCTCAATTTCTTTGCCAACAACCAGCGCCTCCGGCAGTTGGCCTATTTATGGTTGGGGCAGAATGCCTTTCTAGCCTTGTCTGTAGGAGTTAGAAATGGCCATTACATCCATCATTATGGCCTAGCGCATGGCCGGATTACAGTCGTATTTTTCCTGGCNTTGGTATTATTTGGTTTGTTTACGATGTACCTAAAAGTCAAAGGGCCAAAGACCATTTACTTTTTGCTCCAAACCAATGCCACTGCCGTAATGGTTGCCTTACTCCTTGCAGCTAGCGTCAATTGGGATAAACTTATTACGCGCTACAACCTAAACCAGAAAAACCCTGACATCTATCATCTGGTGGACCGATTGGACAATAATCTCACTCCATTACTAAACACCGCTCAAGGCCGTACAATGCTCTCAGACAAACTGCGTACTACCAAACTGGTTCGTCGCGGAAATCGGCTGAAAAACGATTGGGAAAATAAAGACTGGCGCAGTTGGAACTGGAGTGAATATCGACAGTACCAGCAATGGCAGGAGTATCAAAAAACATTAAACAACTAGGCTAGGCGTTGCCAGCGTCCAGCTACAAACTTCACATCATATGTCTACCCTCTCTGTAAGGCTACCGCTCTATGGGCTCAGAAGCCAGTTTCTCCACTTTATGTATGAAAAAACATACCCTATTTACGCACGTATCTCTGCGCGGTCGCGCCCGCAGTGGCAACTCAATCGCGATGATTTGCTACAACTACCTCCCGGTAGTCTCGGCCAGCGGGTTGGTCAATTTCTAACTGGTAATCAACTCGATCTTCTTCCTGGTTTTGAGAATCATGATGTTTTTCATGTAATGCTGGAATATGGCCTCACCGCGCCTGAGGAAGTAGAGTTGCAATGGTGCTTACTTGGCAATGGCAAACGAAGCGTTTACGCATTCTTGGCCGCCTTTACAGGTGCGGCTTTCTTCCCTGAATATTGGGGGCGGCTTCGCCGTGCATTCCAAAAAGGGCGACAATTACGCACCTTCCACCATTGGTATTATGAATACTTGCTCCGTGAAAACCTTCTTGATTTACAGCATTTCCTGACCNGTGGTGAGTTGCGGGCAGAGGGGGCGGATTATTAAGCGTGTGTTCGCTAGGCGTAAAAACCAAAAGCTAAACCTTACAAAATACCCACATTTAAGCAAAAAATCACCAACAATGAAATCATCTCTCCAGCAGTTCCTTCACAAGGAACGCGCACTCTTGCTTTTAAGCCTACTCGCTTCGGGTCTGGTTTTTTTTCGAATCTTTTATTTACAAGAAGGAAATATTGAAGGCTATTCGAACTTGCGTACCTGGCCACGTTTGCGATTCCTCTTTCTCGGCTGGAACCTGATACTTGCATGGGTTCCACTGGGGTTATTGTACCTTCTTCCGTACATGCCCCGTAAACGATGGATACAAGGAGCCATTCTAACCGCATGGTTATTGTTCTTTCCTAATGCCCCCTACCTCATGACAGATTTGATTCACCTAAGAGTTCGGCCGGGTATCCCTTTGTGGTTTGATGCCTTGTTGCTTTTTACTTTTGCTTACTTGGGCTTGGCTCTGGGGATTCGTACGCTGGAAGGGTTACGTAGCTATCTGCGCGAGCATTATTCCAGAACATGGGCTAACGGATTTACCCTCGCCACCTTGCTACTTAGCGGTCTCGGAATCTACTTGGGGCGCGTACTACGCTGGAATAGTTGGGACGCCCTGCTACATCCACAAGGGCCCATATTGGACACACTTGCATTGGTTCACTCTCCCCTACAAAATGGAGAAGCCTGGTTAATGATTCTCTTATTCACACTGGTCTTTAGTACTATTTACTGGAGTCAGCGTAAGCAATTTCGCAATACGCTCTAAATAAAAAGCCCCGAACACAATGTCGGGGCTTTCTTTGTATTGCGCACAAAAAAATGACAATTTTTCTAAGTTTTCCAAATATTTAAAACACTTAAAATGAAGCGTTTATTTAACTATTGTGAAAAACAACCACGTAGTAGACGCGAAGCGAAATCGTATTTCATTTTCGTGCTGTTCCTTAAAGCGACTATTTGACCTAAAGTCTATTTCTTAAAAAGCATACTGATTAGCCGTTATCAAAGCCTCAGCAACTTTGCGACGCTCTTTCATCACATTCACTGGAGGATACTTGGTAAAGCGCTTAATTCCCATCAGGAAAGTGCGGAGTAAATCGCCTTCTGCGAAAGAAGCTACCGCGTCAGATGCTTCTTTATTGATCCGAGCTGTAGCATCGTGCATCAACACTTTCAAGATCGCGTCGTACACTTCCTGAGCTTGTGGCTTATCGTCCATGGTGGCCAGTTTTTGTACACGTAGCAGGGTGCTTTCTGTCTGAAAAACATCTATTAGAATGTTGGCCAGGTTCATTACAATTTCCTGCTCCGCCTTCAGATTCAGTTTGCCTTCCATCTGCATTTTACCGGCGGCTCCAGCTACCATCAAAAGGATCTTTTTGAACTCTGAAACTGCTTTTACTTCTTGCCCATAAGGCCCTTCTGGCTGCTCCATTGAAGGCATGCTCGCCAGTTCTTTCTGCACTGCCCAAGCTGGGCCTACCATATCAAATGAACCAGCCATTCCCCGGCGGAAAAACATATCCACAGAGAGCAA
This sequence comes from Lewinella cohaerens DSM 23179, assembly GCF_000379805.1. Classification (GTDB taxonomy): domain Bacteria; phylum Bacteroidota; class Bacteroidia; order Chitinophagales; family Saprospiraceae; genus Lewinella; species Lewinella cohaerens. Next base: position 21,696 of record NZ_KB903542.1, read on the forward strand.
GCGGTTAATTTCATTGGTACCTTCGTAGATCCGGTTGATCCGGCTATCGCGGTAAGCACGGGCTGCGGTGCCTTCCTCAGAGTAGCCCATTCCGCCGTGAATCTGTAGATTTTCATCTACAACATAATCCAGGGCCTCAGAGCCAATCACTTTAAGTAAAGCACACTCGATGGCATACTCTTCAGCAGCCTGCAATTTGGCTTCACCAAAACCGACGCCTTCTTTCTTAAGGTTTTCGTTCCAGTCTTGCATCAACTGGCTAGTGCGATACAACGAACTTTCACTCGCAAATACCCGAATAGCTTGCTCCCCTAACTTATATTTAATAGCTCCAAAATTAGCGATAGGCTGCTTGAACTGGTGGCGTTCGTTAGCGTAGTTAACAGACCTTGTTATGCACTCTTTCGCACCACCATTACATAAAGCATTCAACTTGAAACGCCCAACATTCAGGGTGTTAAACGCAATAAGGTGGCCTTTACCAATCTCTCCCAAAACATTGTCTGCAGGGATTTTCGCGTCCTCGAAGAACACCTGCCGGGTAGATGACCCTTTGATCCCCAACTTAGCTTCTTCTGCTCCAAGAGACAGTCCTTCGGTATCACGAGGTACGATGAATCCGGTAAATTTGTCGCCGTCAATTTGTGCGAAAACAATAAACAGATCGGCAAAACCTGCATTTGAAATCCACATCTTCTGACCATTCAAAACGTAGTGCTTACCATCTTCTGTCAGATCCGCACGCGTTTTAGCCGCAAGGGCATCGGAACCAGAACCTGGCTCGGTAAGACAGTAGGCCGCCTTTAGCTCTCCATTGATCAAGCGAGGTAGAAATGTCTCTTTCTGCTGATCTGTACCAAAATACAAAATCGGCAACATCCCAATTCCGGTATGCGCAGCATAAGAAACCGTAAACGCTCCAGAGGGCCCCATCGCATCACAAATGAGCGTATTCGTGTTGGTATCCAAAGCCATGCCTCCATATTCCTCAGGCATATGTGTACCCAACAAGCCTAATTCAGCTATCGTGTCCAGAAAGGTTACCGCAATATTATCCTCTTGCTTTTCCAGTTTTTCAATATTTGGGAAAACATGGCCCTCAACAAAATCACGAACCATATCACGGATCATCCGCTGCTCTTCATTGAATTCTTCGGGAATGAAAATCTCTTCAGGGCGGGTATCTCTTACCAGGAATTCTCCACCACGAAGTGTTTTTTCGGAGGTTGCTACTTCAGCCATTGGTCAATTTTGTTTAGTCGTTTCAAGCAAAAAAAGAACATGAATTCTTGAAAAATCGCCTTCCAGCGAAAATTCGCTACAAATTTAAGGCTTTCTGCTCATAATGTAAAGACCAATTCCTTTATTTTTGCGAAAATTCGCTAATTGACCGTGCGTGCTAATCTAAAGCCTGTCGTAAAATTACCTTTGCCCGGTGATTTCTCTTGTCGAGAAGCACAGCGTACCTCTGGCTGAAGGTTTCTCCAGGAACCACCTCTCACAATCCGGTAACCTCCAATATCGGACCCACGGGGGTCCTCTTTGGGCGAATCTTTGTAATACTCCCCATCATAAAAATCCCAGCACCATTCCCATACATTGCCACTCATATCATAGACGCCCAGCTCATTTGGCGAAAACTGCCCTATGGGTGCAGTATGGGCATAACCATCGTTTCGAGGAGTAGTCTTCCAACGAAAACCACATTTGGCATCACAAAAATTAGCGAATTCATCCAACAAGTGTTCTGAAGAGGTGCCCGCATAGCGTTCACTAGCACGAATAGTACGGCGGGTAGTTTTCTCCGAAGCATTGCTCCAACTGGCAGCATATTCCCACTCCGCTTCGCTAGGCAAGCGATAGCCATTAGCTTCCCAATCAGAATAAAAGACTTTCATGTCCGAACCGTCAAAGGCTTCTTCTATCTCTACCCGGTACACTTTGCTATAACCTTGCTGCTCGCTCAACCAATTACAATAAGCTACAGCATCATACCAGCTAACATTAATGACCGGCATTTGATCCCTCCCCCAGCGTTCATCTCTGGGTAATTGACGGCCTGTAGCGGAACAAAAGTGATCGTACTCCGCAAATGTGAGTTCGTATTCGCCAATCTCAAAAGCACTAATCGTTACCATATGAGCAGGCTTTTCATCAAGGCTTCCATCACCAAAATTGTCTCCCATCCGAAACGTCCCTCCTGGCACGCTAATCATCACCGGTACAGGTAATACTCCTGTTTCAGCAGCTGCATTAAGGTTTGTAGTTGTGGCCTCAAAAGCAGGACTTAAGGAAAGAAAACTTAATCCCAGAATCGTAAGCACGAAAAGGAAGGTGTAATTGAGAAGGGTATTCATACCAGCGTTTTTTTTTGTTTGGAAGATAAGGTATTTTTACTATCAAAATGGCTGACATCCCTGTTATCCCCCGTTCTGTGTCCCTGCCTACTACACTCAGTTTCGCGCACGACCCTATTGCTGGCCTACAGGCATATACCGAACGCTACGGAAATACCTTCTACCTCTATATTGGGGGTATTTCCAAGTCTTTAGTCACCATTGACCCCGAGGTAGCCCAGCATGTACTCCAAAAACAACACCGCCGCTACGAAAAATCTCCTATCCAAACGGATGTACTCTCAAAATATATAGGTCGTGGTTTATTGACCAATACCGGCAGTTCCTGGCTACGGCAACGGCGCCTGATTCAACCTGGTTTTCACCGTGATCGCTTGGCTACACTGACCAACATCATGCAAGGTGTGATTGACCAGGAGCTAGACCTACTCTGCCAACGGAATAAGGAGAGCGGTATGGATATTTACGAAGAAATGCTCCGTATCACTTTTCGTATTGTAGGACGAGCAATCTTTAGCGAAGATGTGGTGGAAGAAGAATTGAACCAATTAGGGGCTAAAATTACCCAAATACAGGAATACGTGATCAAAGAGGTACGCCTCCCCTTCCTACGCTGGTGGTACATCTTGACAGGTAAGCGAGAACGCAACCTGAGTCTTTCCCGCGATATTCTCGATATGCAGCGGCAGTTTATCCGACGCAGAGAAGAAAATGGTGCCACCCGGGATGACCTGCTCCAGATGCTATTGGACTCACGCTATGAAGATACTGGCCTCCCCATGGAGGAACAACAACTGGTAGAGGAAACCGGAATCCTCTTTGTCGCTGGGCATGAAACCTCCGCTAATGCCTTGGCATGGACGCTGTATCTGCTAGCCAAGCATCCAGAAATACAAGAACAATTGAGAAATGAATTAGAAGAAATTGCCCCAGGTCGGCCTCCTGGATTTACAGAGCTTCGATCCCTGCCCATCTTGACGAATGTCATTAAGGAATCGATGCGGCTTTATCCTCCGGCTTGGATTACCGACCGAATAGCGCTAGAAGACGACGAAATAGGAGGCGTAAAAATTCCTAAAGGCACCATTGTTATCCCCTTTATTTATGGAATTCATCACGCAACTCAATATTGGGATGACCCCGAAGAATTTCGCCCAGATCGCTTTCTGAACCACCAGGCCCCTTTCACTTACTTCCCTTTTGGGGGAGGCCCTCGTCTTTGTATCGGTAATAATTTCGCGATGATGGAAATGCAACTCGTTATAGCTGCCTGGCTCCGGCGATTTTCGTTCCAACTTATTCCTGACCAAGGGATTAAGGCCAAAGCATTGATCACTTTACGACCGGCGAACGGCATACAGATGTATCTACAAGAGAATAAATAATTTACAATGTGTTAACGCTCAACGATGTAAAAATTTCCTACTGTTTCATTTGAAAAATATTCGCTAATATTTTTGGGATTCTCCTTAAAACATCTTTTTTTTGTTGCGGTTCCGAGAAATCACGGAATCCATTAACACGAAGAATTTTATTCAAAGATAGTTTTCATTTGGTTTTTTGGGGTTATTAGGAGGCAATCGGAACGGTTGCCTCATTTTTTTTGTTATACCTTTATATTTAGTATCTCTACACAGAACTTTTCTTATCTCCGATAATTTGCAAGACGGTATAATTACAAAATCAACAGGAAGCTGGTACAATGTTCGTCTGGAAGACGGCCAAATCATCCCCTGCCGTATTGGTGGTAAATTCCGCAAAGACGACAAACGACTTACGAATCCCATAGCCGTTGGAGACAAAGTCAAAGTAGAGACCGACGTGGATGAAGAAGGAGCCGGTGCTATTCGAAAGATCATGCCGCGCGATAATTATGTCGTACGTCAATCTCCTCGCAAGAAGCACTCCCTCCATCTCATTGCCAGTAATATTGACCAAGCCATCATTGTTACGACCATTGCTCAACCAAAGCTTAAGCAAGGGTTTATTGATCGCTTTCTGCTAATGACGGAACCTTTCAACATTGACACCGTCATTGCTTTCAACAAAGTGGATGTTTATAAAGAAGAAGATATCGACACGCTTGCCTACCTCCAAGGCGTTTACGAAGATATCGGTTACAAAACCTTGATCCTTTCGGCAACCAAAGGGCATGGCTTAGACGATTTAAAGGTCCTCTTAAAAGACAAAACGACCCTCATTGGTGGTCAGTCTGGCGTTGGGAAATCCACCCTAATCAATGCCATAGCAGCTGATTTGGATTTACGCACTGGTGATATCAGTGATTACAGTGGTAAAGGCCAGCATACAACGACCTTTGCAGAAATGTTTGAGCTGCCTTTCGGGGGCTTACTGATCGATACGCCGGGGATAAAAAACCTTTCTTTTAATTATCTCGAATTAGCTGATGTAGCCCACAATTTCAGGGAATTCTTTGCTGCATCTAGTGACTGTCGCTTCGGCGGAAGTTGCCTGCACCGCAACGAACCCGGCTGCGCTGTAAAAGCCGCTATTGAAGAAGGAGAAATTAGCGAATTGCGCTACTTCAACTACCTGGCTTTGCTCGACGAAGTGGATGAGCAGAATTATTGGGAAAGGAGGAATGTGTAGGGGGGGTAAAACAGACTTCTTTAGCGAAAACAGTAGGCTACTCCTATGCCTAGGTTGAAAAACATCATTTTTTTCTGTAGTGTCCCTCTGAAAACCTCTTGTTCCCCGGTCAGTAAATAATCTCCACTGAGCGTAACTTTTCTAGAAAAGGAAGTGTGAATGCCAGCAACCAAAGCGAAATTAGATTGCGGGAAATCATAGGTATAATCCAAACCAAATTCTGGCGAAACGATCAACTGATCATCTGGGTTACTTTTCATATCGGCATCGAAAACTCTAGCTTGCATACCTATTCCGGTACCGGTACTCACTCCAAAACCAACGCCGATAAAAACAGGCATAAAAAAAGAAAAACGCGTATTAGCCTTAACAGAAACACTGCTTCTTGAGGTGATAGGTAGTTGGTACTTTAGCCCCATCACCACTGCGGCATAAGCAAGATCAAAAAAGGTAGCCTCCTGATTATATGGCCGGGTAAGCCCAACGTTTAAGAACTCTTCACTAGCAGTCACTCGCAAATGATAAGAATCGAGTCCAGCCTCTAGCCCCAGACTCCATGCGAGGCGAGGGTAAAATGATTGAGTATAATTTGCTCGTAACGCAAACAAATAAGCCCCATCTGATACTACATCCGCCTTATTCGACTGTAGTGTCGAATAGTTTCGGTCAAATTCTAATGCAGATGACCTCCCGCTGATGATCGTCAACCTAACTTCTGATATAGCTGTGCTCGTTTTGTTGGTTTGAGCCTGCAAAGCTTGACTTGTCAGAAAAATAAATACAGATAAATAGGTAATTTTGAATGTTAATCTCCTTGAGTTCATTGTACCCGCGTTTTAGCTTTAGACTTGTTCTGCCGGGGCAGTTTGGTAGGCAAATCCAATGTACCAAGAAAAGAAAACGCCTAGAATCCGTAGTTCTCTACTTTAATAAAAAATTAACAATCAAACTTCAAATCTACACTACCGTTTCTGCTCCCAAGCCCACGCCGTCTTCATTATATCTTTGATATTATACTTGGGTTGCCAACCTAGCTCCCGGCCAGCTTTATCTGCATTCGCATAAATAGCAACTACATCTCCTGCGCGGCGATCGCCGATGCGATAGTTGAGCCTTACACCCGTCACCTCCTCAAAAGCATGAATCGCTTCTAGTACACTTACGCCCGTTCCGATGCCAAGATTAAAAAGCTCACAGTTGCTCGCTTGGCGGTTTTCGCGAAGGTAATCCAAGGCCAGGGTATGCGCATGAGCAAGGTCTACAACATGAATATAATCGCGGACACAGCTGCCATCACTGGTGTTGTAATCATTCCCAAAGACCATCATTTCCTTACGTTTCCCTATCGCTGTCTCCGTAATCACTGGTGCCAGGTTAGAGGCAGGATTCGAAGGAGCCTCCCCTATCAGGCAACTGGGATGTGCTCCGGCAGGATTGAAATAACGCAACAATACCCCTTGAAAATCGGGGCTGATCTTACAAACATCGAAAAGGATGTCTTCGCACATTTGTTTAGTACGACCATACGGTGACTCCGCACTTTGGCGAGGTGTTTTTTCCGTCACCGGTAGTTCGTCTGTATTACCGTAAACCGAGCAGGAAGAAGAAAAAATCAAATGCTGACACCCCGTCTCCTGCATTCCTTCAATGACATTAAGTAAGCTATTGAGGTTGTTTTGGTAATAGCGAATTGGCTGATCAACAGACTCTCCTACATGCTTTAGTGCTGCAAAATGGATGACGCCAGTAAAGGCTTCTTCCTGAAATAAGCGTATTGTAGCTTCTCGCTCGGCCAGGTCAACTACATGGTTTTTTACGTTCACTCCCGTGATTTCCGCAATACCCTTCAGGACAGATTCATCAGCATTGCTAAGGTTGTCTACAGCAACTACCTCATAACCGTTTTCAATCAAATCCACGATAGTATGACTACCTATATAACCACATCCTCCGGTTACTAAAATCCTCCCTTTGCTCATCTGCTATTGTCTTTTTCGAAAAAAAATAACTTGATATAAAATGCCGAATACCTCTTAAGAAAATCCCGAATACCAGCCATTAAGCTAATATTCGGGATGTATTGAAAAAGGTTCAAAATAATAAGATTACTCTTCGGAATCTGCGGCTTTCGCTGCTTCCGCTGCCTTTCTCTTTTCTTCTTCCTCTTTCGAGTTCTGTATTTTATTAAGCAACAAAGCGGCCTTCATCAAGAAGTCGTCATGGTGCTCCGTATATTCGTTGAAAATCATCATCAGGCGAGCCGCATCAAAAGCTGCTGACTTGGGCATCAACTGACGGGCAGCGATAGGGTGCAGCCAGTATTCCAGGTTATTAGAACGCAGGTAAGAACGGTCCATTTCAAAACCAATCACAACTGCCAGCTTATTTAAACTAAACAGGTAATCTGTTTCCCGGTTAAGGTCTTTCTGAATATCAATGATCTGATGACGTCCGAAGTCTACACCAGCACGCTCACACAAGAAAATGTCTCGACGACCATCAAAGACAACGATATCTTCAAAACGGTATTTCTTAAAATTGCGCAACAAGAAGCTCCGAATAGCCATCTTGGTAGAGCGCAAGTTTCTGAATGCATAAGAAAGATCATGTTCTTCGAGGCGGAACTCTTCATCAAACCGGAACCGTCTGCGGGTCCGCATATTGATGACTTCTTTTCCACGTCCAATGGTATGGCCTAGTTCATTGGTCTGAGCGAATACATTGACAACATCAACGTTTGCGCTATTGACCCAGCTTTCAAGAAAAATTCGGTTAGAGCCTTGTTCAAAAACCAACAAGGAGATTTCACTGATGGCGTAGAAGTTTGGGTACCCTCCGTAAATATTGCCATACTTTAATTCCAAAAATGCGATGTTCCTGTTCACGGTTTGAGGTTGTGTTTCAGTTTACTGTAATTGTTTTCGGGTGCTATTCGCCAGTTCATTTGGTAATATGTACGCAAGGTAGCCAGAAATTTTAAATCCATTCAGTACTTTCCGACGAAAACTAGCCTTACGTGCCTTTAACACGAGCAAAAAGATAAGGATTTAAAGGACAAATTGCCCGTTTTCGTAAATTTTTTCACCGTTCGCGTAGATTTCGCCCCCTTTCGTCATATCTGCAATCATATCCCAGTGAACAGTCGACTGGTTCTTACCTCCTGTTTGGAGATACGATTGTCCAATAGCCATGTGGATGGTTCCACCAATCTTTTCGTCAAAAAGGATATTCTTGGTAAAACGGTTAATTCCATAATTAGTACCGATGGCGGCTTCTCCAAACCTACGAGTACCTGGTATTTGAAATACACGATCAAGTACCTTTTGGCCCTGTTTTGCTTCCCATTTATCAATGTAGCCATCTTTCACCCAAAGGGTTACTCCCTGAACTTCTTCTCCTTGGTAAATAGCAGGATAATCAAAATGAACCACTCCATTAACGGAATCCTCTACGGGCGAAGTATAAACCTCTCCACTGGGCATATTGGTTTGGCCATCAGAATTCATAAAAATCCGCCCATCCGTGCGGTAGGTGATATCAAAAAGAGGGCTGCGATAACGGATTTCCTGGCAAGAATTGAGGCGATCAACAATCTGCTGTTGATCTTTTCTAACCTGCAACCAGCTTTCAATAGGGTCTTCGTCGTAGAGGCGGCAAGCCCCATAAATGAAGTCTTGATATTCTTCCAAAGACATCCCGGCTTCCTGAGCAGCAGCCTGGGTAGGAAACTGGCAAAGGTTACGCTTCAGCGAACGATCTGCCGTACGGCTAAAGTAAGTCTTCGAAAGATCCGCAAGTGTTTGTTGTCTAATTTCGCGACGATCAGGATCTATTTGCTGCCCCTCCCGTAAATTAAAAGGCGCACGGATATAAAGATAAGCATCAAACTCTTCCATCGCTTGGCGATAAAGTGGAGAGATGTACTTCAACTGCTCATCATTCGCTGTTTCCAGAAATATGCGACTCTGCTCTCTGAACTCCAACTCATACTCCACATGGGCCCCTACACGAACGGCCTCACGATAAACTTCGCGGAGCAGGTCTTCTGCCAAAGTGGTCGTTCTGATATATAAACGTTCTCCCGCTTTCAACTCTAAACAGTAGTTTACGAGAAGTCGGGCGTAGCTTTGTAGTATGTTTTTCATCTTATTTGGGTAGTACTCAAGAACTCTAATAAAACAACAGCAGCAATTCTACCATTGTTTTGCAATGTAAGGATAACGAATATGGTATTGTGCTTTTACCATTTCCATCATTCTACTACGCAGCGCATCAATATTCTCTTTAGTAATTGCTGATACCAAGACACTTTCCTGATCAAATTGTGCTTCCAGGCGTTGTTTTAATCCCAATTCAATTTCTTCCTTTACCTCATCATCGAGATAGAGATCGTAATTTCTCTCACGATACAGGTCTATCTTATTGAAGATCATCAACGTAGGCTTCTCCAATGCTTCTAGATCTTTAAGCGTCTCGTTGACGGTACGAATATGATCTTCGTGCTGAGGGTGCGCCAAGTCTACTACATGTAGGAGGATATCGCTTTCGCGAACTTCGTCCAGCGTAGATTTGAAGCTCTCCACCAAATGGTGAGGAAGCTTACGAATAAACCCTACCGTATCAGACAGCAGGAAAGGTGTACGATCAAAAGCAACTTTGCGTACCGTAGTGTCCAGTGTTGCAAAGAGTTTGTTTTCCGCAAATACTTCCGACTTGGTAAGCAAATTCATGATGGTACTCTTGCCCACGTTGGTATACCCCACAAGTGCTACCCGGATCAATTCGCCACGCGTTTTACGCTGCGTTGAGTTCTGCTGATCGATTTTCTCTAACTGCTTCTTGAGCTTCGAAATCTTGTCGCGGACTATACGACGATCCGTCTCAATTTCTTTCTCACCAGGTCCACGCATACCAATACCACCACGCTGTCTCTCCAAGTGAGTCCAAAGCCCTCGTAGGCGGGGCAGCAAGTATTGCATCTGGGCAAGTTCTACTTGTGTTTTCGCCTGGGCCGTTTGTGCTCGCCGAGCGAAAATATCCAGGATAAGTGAAGACCTGTCAATGATTTTCACCTTCAGTTCTTCTTCTAAGATATTGGTTTGTTTGCCAGAAAGGTCATCATCAAAAATGACTGCGGTAATATCTTCGTGCGTTTCGATGTATTCTGCGATCTCCTCCATCTTCCCCTTTCCAACAAAAGTCCGGCGATTAGGGTGATCCATTTTTTGGATAAAACGCTTAACTGTTTTAGCGCCAGCAGTGAGGGCCAAAAATTCCAATTCATCCAAATATTCGGTAATCATATCCTCTGTCTGGTCACGCGTAACCAAACCTACGAGAATAACCTGCTCTGTCTTCTTTGCAAGCCCCTTCTGTTGTGAAGAGGTTCCTACATTCCATCCCTGCTGCTCCATATCAATATCTTCTTTTAAAAAACTAGTAAGCCCTTTCGTCCCTACCCTCCATAAAATACATAAACGATTTATTAACTACACGGTTCCCTCCAGGGGTAGGATAATCACCGGAAAAATACCAGTCACCACTATTCCCAGGGCAAGAAGCCCGCAAATCTTCAATCGTTTGGTAAATGACCTCTACTTTAGGCTTAATGTTAGGAGGAGTGATAATTTCCGCAATTTTTGCAGATACCTCCTCATAACTAAACTCGTCGTAGAGCGCTTTGACCTGATTGGTCATTTCTTCTTTCGGTAGCCTTTCTTGCGCTTCACAGCGGTCGTAGCATTCCTGCAAAAGATGTTCTTTTTTATTTTCTTTCAACAAAGCCACTAATGCCCTAAAGGCCACAAACTCGTTCATCTTCGACATATCTATCCCGTAACAATCAGGATAGCGGATTTGTGGGGCAGAAGAAACAATAATTATTTTCTTTGGCCGCAGACGGGAGACAATCTGAATGATACTGTCGCGCATGGTCGTACCCCGAACGATCGAATCATCCATCAGTACCAAAGTGTCTTTTTCGTTTTCCACGATACCATAAGTAACATCGTAGATGTGCGAAACCATTTCCCCTCTGGAAGTAGTATCTGCTATAAAAGTACGAACCTTAGCATCCTTGACCACAATTTTTTCGACCCGCGCCCGAAGGTTCAGCACCTTGCGCAATTTACCTGGGCTAATCGTTTTACCCAGTGCCGCTATCTTCTCCGCCTTGTGCAGATTAAGTTCATCTTCGAGGCCATCAACGAGGCCATAAAAGGCGATCTCTGCCGTATTTGGGATAAAAGTAAATACCGTCCGTTTAAAGTTGTTATTCGCGCTCTTCAAAACAGCTTTTGCCAATCGACGGCCCAATTCTTTTCGTTCCAAATAAATGTCCCGGTCATTACCTCGGCTAAAGTAAATTCGCTCGAAAGAGCAACCTAGTTTTTCTCCCGGATCTGTATAGGGAACAACGGCTGCAACACCATTCCTTTTTATAACAAGTGCATGCCCGCGCGGAATCTCCTTCACCTTACTAATATGCACATTGAGGGCTGTCTGGATGGCTGGCCGCTCGCTGGCTGCTACCACTATTTCTTCGTCCTGATAGTAAAAGGCCGGTCGAATACCGTTGGGGTCGCGCATCATAAATGCATCACCATGACCAATAAGGCCACTCATCACATAACCGCCATCAAATTTCTTACTAGCCCGGCGCAATAGCCGCTGCAAGTCGAGTTTATCAAAGATGAGGTCATTGATTTCCCGATTGGTGTATCCATCGGACTTGAACCAATTGAATAGGCGCTGTACTTCATCGTCCAGGAAATGACCGATTTTCTCCAGTACAGTTACCGTATCACTGAGTTCCTTGGGGTATTGACCCAGCTCTACCAGCTCCTGGAACAGCTCATCTACATTGGTCAGGTTGAAGTTGCCCGCCAGGATAAGATTACGAGGGATCCAGTTATTCTGCCGTAAAAACGGGTGGCAGGTCTCAATACTGTTATCGCCATGCGTACCATAGCGCAGGTGGCCCATCAGCAATTCTCCGGTATAAGGAAGATTACCTTTCAGCCACTCAGCGTCAGCAAGTTGCTCAGGGCTCAGTTTTGTAAACCGTTCAAATACCTTTTCAAACAAGTCATCGAGGTAATTTGAAGCATTACTTCTCTTACGACTAATGTACTTTTCTCCAGGCTGAATGTCTAGTTTTAGCGTAGCTAAGCCAGCGCCATCTTGCCCACGATTACGCATCTTTTGCATCAATAATTTCAGCTTATTGAGACCGTAAAGGGCAGAACCATACTTATCCTGGTAAAAAGAAAGGGGTTTGCGGAGCCGGATCATGGCTATACCGCACTCGTGTTTGATTTGCTCACTCATGTGGAGGGATATACAGAAGTTTCCTGCAAAAATAGGAGAATAAAAGAGGATAAACGCTATGAATGTGAAAAACGTTGTGATTGAGAGCTTGAATGCGGTGTAAGAAGGTTAATCATATCTACTAATTTGTAGTTACCTCTTCCACCTACTTCTTAAAAGCAGCAGCTATTCTACGCAAATTATGCGTCGATTAGGGGCTGTTTTCTACGCATGACCTCTTCCGGAAACCAAAGATTAAAATGCATTAAGCCGATAACTTAGAACCCAAAAAACCGACCCCCAAAAAGCGGGGGCCGGCCGGCGGTGTTAAAACCCATTCCACATCGGTTTACACCTAATTTTGTACAACGAGATGTACAGATGAAAAAAATTACGTCTTTAGGGAGATTTGTCTCCAAATCTCGTACAGGGATTTCTGGTAAAGGGTATAGAGATAAATGCTCGCTAGTAGCTACATCCCTCTACCCTCTACCTAATTATCCATCTACGGGCGCGGCACGCGCTCCCTTTTACTCCAAAATCACCATCTTCTTGGTAGCTGCATACTGGTCGGTTTCCAGCTTATAGTACAGTAGGCCGCGGGCGGCGATGTCTTGAGCATCCACCAAAATTTGGTTGTATCCGGCGGTGTAGTATTGCTGGTAGGCGCGTACTACTTTGCCGTTTGTATCGTAGATCGTCAGGGTTACTTGCCCGCCTTCGGGGATTTGGAAACCGATGATGGTCTGATCACCGAAGGGATTGGGGCGGTTTTGCTCCAGGAAGAAACCGTCTGCTGATTTTGCTGCTGGCGCAAAGTTCAGGCCTATTTCGCGTAAGCTATCGTCGAGGCCGTAAGCTTCGGCAGGTAGCATCCGCGAGGTGATGCCGATGCTTTCGCTGAGTCGGCCATCCGTTTGTGCTTTGAAGCGTAGAATGAAGAAGGTCATTTCCTCCTGGCTCAGGTACTGCTCCGTCTGGCTGGCATCCCAGCTGATCGTCAGAATACCTCGATCAGCTTGTTCCTGATTTACATGAGCAGGTTGAATCTGGCTCCATTCGATGTTCTCCAAGGCAATCTTTCCGGGATCAAATTGAAGTGTAAATTGAAAACCTTGTACTTCATCCAGTAAGTCGGCAGCTGTGAATACTGCTTCTATCGTTTCTCCGGTTTCAAACTTGTGCTCCTCCGTACGCAGGTAGTAGGTGTTGCCTACCGCACGCTCTTCGCCACCATCATGGAGGTTGGCTTGTACGTTACCGTTGATGTCGCCTACTTTCACCGCTATAAAGTCGGCACCGTAGACATTGTTACTCAACATCGGAACATCTACCGTTTCCGGGAACACTTCTTCCCACGGGTTGGCTGGATTAGGGAAATTGTATCCCGCATCCACAAAACGCCAACTTTCGTTGTTCGGAAATCCTTGGGTGATGCCCAGAATAGCTTTACGCAAATGCACCAAGTCAAGGGTACTAATCGTGTTGGAATGATTGATATCCGCTGCAATCATTTTGTAAGGAGAATCCAATGGATCTACCCCCAGAATATGCTTGGAAATGTAAATGATATCAATCGTAGAAACTCCATTCATATAATCTTCTGCGCTGTAAGGCTGAATATCATAACCTTCCTGCATCGCCAATTCAAAATCGTAAAGGCCATCATTTTCGGTCATCATCATGTCGTAGGCCATATCTTCTCTTGGGCTCACTTCTACCCCGGAAACCGGCACCCCTTCTTCAGTAATAATCAGCCCCGAAATGGTGCCCATTGCTGTCGATGTGGTACAAATATTATTGTTGTCCTGTACTTGTAGTAAGGCATCACAGGTCGTATAGTTAGGGCCACCTACTGTACCGTCTGGCTGTACTGCTGTCGGGTTAAAAGCACTGTCCCATTGGTAAATTCTTACAGGAATAAAGCCTATCTCGTCACAAGTCACCACTAGTGCCGGATGATTTGGAAACGGCACATCACTACCATTGTCCAACTGGTCTACCCGGTGAATCGTAAAGCGTAACGGACCAGAACAATCTTCCCCAACACTGTTCAGGAACATTTCTGCCGTTACTGCGGCAGCGGCCAAATCATCGTCGCCATCACCATCAGCATCCACACCGGGTAGCTGAGGCATCAGCGGTACTGCCATGCTGGAATTGCAGATAAATCCAGGAGTAGTACAATCCGCCACCGAGAAATCGACAGTTCTGCTTCCTGAGTTTCCACACTGGTCATTCGCCGTTATCCGCAACCGGTGATTACCCACCGGGAACGTACCACTCACCTGATAATTCGGAAAAGTTCCTGTCAGTGTAGCGCTCGTTGTAAACTCCCCCGTACTAAACTGGTCGATCGCAACCGTCAAAGTTGGAGCCGAAGCTGCGCAGCCATCGGTGAGGCTAAAGTCTATACTTACGCTTCCTTCACAAGTGTTGTTCACGGTACAGAAGGGTGCTGGATTGGTAGCCGTCACCACTGGTGCCGTCGTATCAATCACTTTAATGACCTGAGTATACGTCCACGAACCATTGCTTTGGATAGTTCTCCAATAGCCCGTAGGGTTGCTAAGGCCATCACAGGTAATAGGGCGGGTGCCTGCTGCAGGGAAGCTATTATTCTGATTATTATCTGCATCCAGATAAGTCGTGCCATCAGGGGTACGAATTACCCATACATCTTCCATTCCTCCTTCAGCCTGGCAACCAGCATTTCGAGGAACCTCAACAGGCGCTGAAAAGCCATCGTATTCACACCAGTTGATCACCGAATAAGTTCTCAATATTTTATAGCAAGCCCCATTCACAACATCAAAGCGTACATCGGTGCTATTCACTGCAAAGTCATCACAACCAAAATTATTGATAATTAAGGTATCTGCACCTGGTTCAACACAATTCCCGATAACATCACGCGGGAATTTAATCTCGTAATTTGTATTGGTCGTAATGTTGATAACTTGCTGACAACTACTGGTGTTTCCAGCAACATCACTCACTTGAAACCGTCGAATAATGGAGCCTAGTCCACAGTTTTGCATATCTACTTGTGGCGTAAGTTCCGTTGCAAGTGCCCCCTGACAGGCATCAATAACCTGTACTGACCCAAAGAGTGCTTCCAGCACACTGGTGCTGTTTAGGTTGGCACCTTCAGGCAACTCAGAACAATTAATGGTCACCGGTTGCGGAGCCAGACATACTGGTGCAGTATTATCACTTACAACTACTTGTCCGGAACAGGTATTGAAGTTTCCTACAATATCGGTCACCAGCAGGTTTACCGTAACGGTATCTCCTACTTCACAACAGTAAAGGTTTACAAATGGGCCCCAATCCGTAACAGTCGGAGCAATATCATCGCAGTTTGCTGGGTTGAAATCAATCTCCCGTCTCACCTGCAAGCTTACAGGCCCACAGTTATCAGAGCTTCCTTCATCAATATCCTGTGCGGTTATCACACCAACGCCGTCTCCTCCCAAGGAAATATGAATCAAATCATCACACGCGGCTGTCGGTATAGCAAAATCTTCTATCCGAAACGGGCACTCTGTCTGAGCACTATTTCCACAATCATCGGTGGCAATAAATCGGAAAAAGTGGGTCCCTACCGGTACGTTTGCAACAATTCGGCTATCATTAGGAGGAATCGTCGCAAAAACGCTTACTTCTGTTTCGAAACCAATAACCTGTCCAAACGGGTTAAGAATAGGTACTTGCAATTGGGTTACCACCTCCGTACTTACGGTCCAGCCACTACAATTATCGGTGACGTTAGGTAGCGGCACTTCAAGGGTTCCAGTACAGCTAGCTCCCTGCGTGCCGTAAATCAACGTATCAGGCAAGCCATTCATATCTGTATCCGGTGCCGGACAGCTAATCATTGGTCCAGTCCGGTCACCAATAATGATCGTTTGATCAAACTGAACAAGCGCAGTACTACCACAATCATCAAAGATGGTCCAGCGGCGGATAAATTGCTCCGTTCCTGTACACACCAGTACGCGAGGTATATCCACAAAGCTCGATAGCATATTGCAGTAAACTGGCGCAATATCAAACACACCTCCGGCGGTAATCACAAAGGGATAACCGGTCAGGGAAGGGTGCGGATTTCCGCCAGGCGTTGTAGGGTAAGTTTCATCACAAGAAATATTGAACGTCTTGGGCGGCAAATTGACATCTTCCATCGTAATTGCCGAAAAGCTGATCTGTTGCGTACACTGATTGCTATTCCCTGCCTGGTCCGTTACCGTAAAGGTACGGGTGATGGTAGAAACGCCGCAGGTCCCCCCATTGACAAACTGATCAGTAAAAGTCACCGGTGGGTTGAGCATACAAGCATCACTAACCACCGGAGCGCCCAGTAAATCTACACTCGCTGGATTATTGATTAAGCCAGGGACACTACTACAGTACAAGGGCAATTGAATAGTGGCAGGAATGCTAGAAAACCCATTCACTCGGCCTGTCCCTTCACTATAAATAGCGTATTGATAGTTCGCCAATTGGTTGCCATCGTAGGCCATCGTCAGCAGCGTGTAGGGCATGCCCGGTGTTAGCATCACGTGCAAGCGGGTTACCGCGTCAACCGTGGTGTAGTACCCTTCTCCATCTGGCAAAGGTTCTCCCACACCTACAATTCCTTGGCACGGCCCCTGAAACGGGTCAAAACTTCCTTGGTAGATACCAAATACGCCACCATTCGGGAGGTCCATATTCAACTCTATCGTATAAGTATCGGTTTCATCCACCGTTATTTCCCGTAAGGTATAATAGTGCTGTCCGCTCATTGGCGCCACAGCAGTATTATAACAGGCAAAATTATTAGGTATAAACAAAGGCGATGTGTTAGGCACACTACCATCTATTAGCTGTACATCATTCGCTATTTGGGGCATACTGTTCCCAGGAGGACAAGTAATCGATGGAGCATCTACATCAAAAATATCTATTTGACCATCACCAATAAATTGGCCAGCTTCCGACATGACCCTCACATTTAGCCGCTCACCGGCATGTGTACCATTTACCGTATTACCAATAGCGATGCCATTTTGGTCAAAGACGGTAATTAGAAAATCGTCAAGACATGGATAATTCCCCGACAACATCATCTCCGGTGTAATAACCGCTTCACAATCTAGTCCAAGGGTTACATTCACCAGCGCTATTACAGCTGTATTGGGCTGCGCAGGAACAACGACATCCTTACTAATAACAGACACACACCCCGGATCATTCGGATTATTGGGTGTTCCCGCCAAGGCATCAAAAGTATAAGTAACGGTATAGGTTCCCGACCCAAGCACTTGTGCATTGAAGACAGTGGCCGGCTGTCCCTCAATCGCAAAAGCACCAACGCCTGCAATTCCATTGTTTTCTGCTAAAAGCATCACCGGATTGCTGGTAAGGCAAATCGTATCGGGCAAGCCCTGAAAAGCAACATTCGGATAGTAGCAGGTATTGCTAATATTAAGCGTTGTTGATCCATTATTGAAGAAAAGGGTAAAACCCGAAGCATCAACATGTCTGATAATAAGTTGGTAAACACCATTGGCTACCTCAGGCAATACCTGCCCAATACCAATAGGTGTAGGTGCCGCAGGAGGAGCAGCACTTGCTTCAGTAAAAGCACCATTATTATTCGTCACCATCCAGGTTTCTCCCGGAAGGCTTACGATAGTTATCGTATCGGCAAACTGCCCATCTGCCAAAGTGGTAGCATTATTCAAGCAATGGCATTGCGCTCCTGTACCCGCATCCGTCCCTAAAAATATTGTAGGAGTTTGCGACCATCCGCTGATGGACAAAAGCAGCAAAAGGCAAGGTAAAAACAGCATTCGCTGTATCCCTGGCCAAACAATATCAGCTTTAGGTTCTTCTTTTACGTGAACTACCCGTAGCACACGCTTTTTTTCGTCTTTTTTCATCTTCAGCAGCCTTTTCGGCGAGGGGCCTCGCTGCAAGTGAGCCTGGGACCCCCACTCTTCTTGTTTGCGTTTCATGCTTGGTTGTTTTTGGGTAAGCTGGCAGCTCACCTAATCGTGTTCAATAGAAATGACTTAGAGCTTGTTTGGAGATTTAATTAGGAATATTCATTTTTCACCAAACTAAATTCCCAAACAAGCTCTTATGCTTGGGCATAGCTTCATCAGGGTTACGAAGTACATATTATACTCGCAACCAGATTTTTAACTATTAAAGAAAATTATATTTCTCCTTTGCCAGAGGTAAAGCAAAAGGTGTGCCAAAAACTAAAAAACACTAAAAAATGCAACTATAAAAGGTGATTATTCAGGTATAATAAGGAGCAGATCAACGCATTTTTGGGGCTATAGCGGCACTTCGTGCGCTACCGCTTGTTCCGTTCTTAGGGCTTGCTACGCTGCGCACTACCACTTCACCAGCTTATCCTTGGTTGCTCCGCACCCCGCGCTCCGGCCGCTGGCCTGCGCGCACAAATACGATACTCAAATGAAACGCAATAGTGCTCTATTAAGAGCTTGTTTGGCTGTTCTAACAGAAGTAAGGTTTCCGGCCTCGGATGAGGTCGCATTTTAAGAGAAGGCCTTTCTCTAGACTTGGGAGGAAGCTAAAACATCATTCCGTAGAAACCTTTGGCATTGTCAAATGCATCCCAGGTTTCTTCCCTGTGCAATTTCAGATCAAACTCATTAACATCCCAATACTCCAACCCTGTCCATTCGACAAGGTCTTCGTGTTCAGGGTGCTTGGGGTCATTTATGGCTTCTACCATATTGTAGTATCCACCTACCCCTCCACAATCTTCCGGCGGACAGCTTCCTTTTCCTTTTAGCAGATAGGGATAGTGCAACTTATCATCAATTGGAAGGATTTTTTGTACTTCGATTGCATGAATCCAACCATCTCCGAAATCATATTCGTAGAGAACTTGGTCTTTCTCTTTCTTTAGCAGTGTATTGATTTTCTTTGTCCGTCCATCTGTAACGTCCATCATCCCAGAGTTATCCGGTATCCCAATAAAAAAATTACGCCTACTATCCGTAAATGCGTGGAGATGCGAATTAGTCCATCCCATCGCTCCTTGAATAATTGCGTGTAGCTCCTGAAAATTGATGGTTGACGCAACAAGCACCTGCCGCCAGATCGGAGGCTTACTAGGCCACTGAAGGGTAATTTTAAGTTGATAAATTTCTGTAGCCATATTTCGCTATACTGCCCACTTCAGATAAACAGCTCCCCAAGTGAAACCACCTCCAAAGGCGGTAAGGATGATATTTTCTCCTTTCTCAAGCTGGTCTTCATAGTCCCATAAGCAAAGTGGGAGCGTAGCGGCAGTAGTATTACCGTATTTCTGAATATTGACCATCACACGTTCCATCGGGAAATCAGCCATCCGGGAAACAGTCTCGATGATGCGAATATTTGCTTGGTGAGGTACCAACCATTTAATATCATCGATTTCCAAATCATTGGCTTTCATAACCTCCCCAACTACACTACTCATCCCGGAAACTGCTGCCTTGAATACTGGGCGGCCATTTTGGAACGCAAAGTGTTCACGTGCCAAAACCGTTTCAACAGAGGCAGGCTTCATAGAACCACCTGCTTTCAGGTGCAAAAACTCTGATCCTGAGCCGTCACTTTTGTGAGTATAGTCAATGATACCGTTACCACTGGTATCAGGCTCTAGCATAACGGCTCCAGCGCCATCGCCAAAGATGATACAGGTAGACCTGTCGGTGTAATCAACAATAGAAGACATTTTATCAGCACCAATGACGATCACTTTCTTGTGCTTGCCACTGGCAATAAACTGCGCACCTACGGTCAGTGCATACAGAAAACCTGAACATGCCGCATTTACATCAAAGCAAAAAGCATTATTGATATCCAGTGCATTTGCAATCAGATTGGCAGTATCAGGAAACTGCATATCAGGTGTAACCGTAGCACAAATAACAAGCTCTACTTCTGAAGGGTCTGTATTGGTTTTCGCCAACAATCCTTTAACCGCTTCAATTCCCATGACAGAAGTGCCTTGGTTTTCGCCTTTGAGGATGTGCCTTTCTTTGATTCCCGTTCGGGAGGTTATCCATTCATCATTGGTATCCACCATTGTTTCCAACTCTGCGTTGGTAAGAACATACTCAGGCACATAGCCCTGAACACCAGTAATGGCTGCACGAATTTTCGACATGGTCAATAGTTATTCTGATACATTGCGTAAAATCGCCGCAAGGTAAGAATATCTTGCTAAATTTCACGGAGGTGAAAACTTAACGATTACAGTAAGTTACGGTTCCTAAGTTTCTTATTCTTGATATGGCTCATGCTTATCCAGCTGATCTTCGTAGTCATGATACGAGATAGCAAGCAGCCCAAGGAAGGTTAAAAAACCATTAAGGGCGATAATAAGAAAACCGAATTCAAAGCCATAAAGCAGGTCAGCAGAATAGCTATCGATCACAAAAGACAAACAAGGAGCAAGTAAACAAACCAGAATGACCAGGTTTACTTTCTGTAAGAAAGGGGGAAGTTTTTCGCCCCAGCTAAAAGATTTAAGATCTAAGACTTCCCGAATTTTGAGGTTCGTCGTCATCCCAAATGTAAACAAGCCAAGAAGAGGCCCATAGGTATAACCAGCTGCCGTAAACAGCTGCTTGATTACAGCATCATTATTCAGGGCATTAAAAATTAAAATCACAATTAACAGTACCACCGAAAAGCCGATGTGGACTAAAAATCGTTTCCTTTTCTGAGCATTCTGAACATCCTCTTCTTCCTCTTTCTTTCCAAACCCAAGAAAATCAACACAGAAGGATGTCGTCAAGGCCGTTAACGCTGAATCGGCGCTAGAGTATGCCGCAGCAATCAGGCCTATGATAAACAATATCCCAATGTAAGGTGACAAGTGCTGTAGCGCTATCATGGGATACAACTTATCCGTACTTGCCGGAATATCTATCCCCACCTGCATAGCGTAGATATAAAGCAATGCGCCTAAAGAAAGGAAAAGAATATTGGCAAAGAACAGAACGATGCTGAAAGTAAACATGTTCTTTTGCGCATCTCCCAGACTTTTACAACTAAGGTTCTTTTGCATCATGTCCTGATCAAGGCCAGTCATGACAATCGTGATTAATGCACCCGCTAAAAATTGCTTCCAAAAATTATAAGGATCACTCCAGCCTCCTTCAAAGAAAAAGACTTGGCTGTAGTTACTGTTGGAAACCATTTCCGCTAAACCACTGATATCAGTTTCCAGTGCCTGCCCGATTCCCAGAATGGTTAGGATTACAGCCATCAACATAGATAAGGTCTGTAGCGTATCCGTATAAACAATGGTCTTTATGCCTCCTCTGAAGGTATAAACCCAAATCAGGAGAATAGTAGTAAGCACAGTAACAGGAAAAGGAACATCAAAAGGATTCATTACAAATTCCTGCAAAACAATAGCCACCAAATAAAGACGAAAAGAGGCACCAATGATGCGAGAAATAAGGAAGTAAAACGCCCCTATCTTATAAGAATAACGACCAAAGCGTTGTTCTAAAAATTCGTAAATAGAAGTAAGCCCTAAACGATAATATAAAGGAAGTAAAACGGTCGCAATGACGGCATAGCCTAACAGATAGCCCATTACCATTTGCATATAAGCAAAGCCCTGTGTCTTGCCAGTGGTAGCATTTATCTCTCCAACCCAACCAGGAACAGATATAAAAGTAACGCCAGACAAACTAGCACCAATCATTCCAAAAGCAACCAGAAACCAAGGTGATTTCCGCCCCGCCAAGAAAAACGATTCATTGCTGTTACCATCCTTACTTGTGAAATAAGAAATGATCATTAACACCAGGAAATAACCGGTGATAATGCTGATGATAACTGTCGGTGTCAAAGTTTGTACCATAGGATGAAAACTGGATACAGATAAAACTGCGTAGGCAAAGATATAAAAATCCGGTATCTGGTGAGTATCCAGCAAAAAAAACCGGCACGACGCTCAGTGAGGTCATGCCGGTATAGTATTGGGTTATTGAGGTGTAAAAACTTCTTCTGCTTTAAACAGAAGGATTTTAAGGGGTTCTAGGAGACAAATTAAACTTGGTTTTGTGGGGTGTTAATAGGGTGGTATAATTATAATGGGATCTCTTGAAGTGCTAATCTGTGGGTAATATTTTTTTCACAAGTGCCTAGTCACCCCAGCTCAGGCCGAAACGCATTTCTACCTGGGCAAAAGGAGCAGACAAGTCGCCACTGGTAAGGTCGAATTTATCGCTGCTACCAACAAAACGGTAACCTCCTTCAAAACCTAAACGAAACCACTGGAAGACATTAAATTCAAATCCAGCAGAAGGCTGAAAGACAAACATCCGGTCACTTTGGTTATTTTCGCTGGTCCATACTTTACCACTACCGGTGATAAAAGTGAAGCGAGGGTGAATCATTTTCACCGAATTGGGTGCAATGCCAATAACAGGGCCGTGGTACTTGAAATTCAAATTAGGGTCTCCGTCATTAACAGTGAATTTATCGCGGGTTTCGTAGCCACCCCATCCGATAAATAGATCACGGCCAAGTTCTATACCACCGTAACCACCACGAATCAAGGTCCAATCGTCACCATTGAAGCTAGCGAAATTATAAGCCGCTGAGCCCCAGGCTCCAGATAAATTCAGGTTGGTTTTATTAAAAAGGGTTTCTTCGGACTGGGCAGTCAAACCAGTAAAAGCTAAAAGGCAGATGACTACAATTTGCAAGGATTTCATGTCGGGCTGTTTTTGTGGGTGATTAATTCCTTATGTTCCAACGACACGAATATACGAGCAGGTCACACATCACGCTAGTGCCTTAACCCTGTTTAACGGGAGTTAACAGCTTTCTAACACATTAAGCCCAATTTGAAATATTGTATTATTAACAAATTTAACAATTAGCAACCCTTAGAGCTTGTTTGGTAGGGTCTGATTAGTCGAAGTCGAGCAAATTTTATTCTGATTGAGACTCAAGGAAGGAGCTTAGCCGTAGCTAAGTGACTGATCGCCGAACAAAAAGCAGGATGAAATTTGCCGATTGTAGGCAATTGAGACCCTCCCAAACAAGCTCTTACTCAACGATTATCCGTCGGGAGTAGCTATTGCTTTCTGTTTGCACCCGAAGTAAATAAATCCCGGCAGGAATGTTTTGCACATCAATAGAAAGGTCCGTGGTTGGTCGCCAATCGGCAAATGCCCAAAGCTGTCGGCCATTTAGGTCACGTAGACTCACTGCCGCCGATAGGAATGGTGCAGCAGGAAAACTAAGCACACAGGTCGTTTCTGCTGGATTAGGATAAACCAACCATTGATTATCAGTATCTAATTTCACTCTTCTGATTGGCGAATAAGATTTATGTCCATCGAGGTCTTCTTGCCTTAAGCGGTAATACACATAAACTGTGTTTACGGGTAGATGAAGGTCTTTGTAATTATACTCACTTCCCGACGTATTCCCCGCTGGGACAAAACCCAAATCCGAAAACAACCGGCCATCGGTGCTACGCTCAATATAAAAACCCGCATTGTTTTCTTCCAACAAGGTTGACCATTCCAGCAGTACTTCGTTGCTTTGGAGCTCAGCTTCAAAACCTGCCCATACAACAGGTAGTATCCTGGCGGCACAACTACCTACATTGACATCATCAAGGTACCAGCCATCCCAGCCATTACAACCATCTGTCCCCAACTCCCACCGTAAGCGAATGGTTTCACCTGGTTGTACGCCAATAACCGTTAGATCAACTTGAGAGGTCCCCCAACTTCCTGTAACAGCTCCTTCATCAGCACCAGAAAACACCCTTTGCCCCGCTAATGGATTATCCGTAAATCCTGGCTGAGGTAAAATATCGGAATAGGTATTATACAGAAAAGCCGCTGTAGGTATCGTCATCCAACTACCTCCATTCTGTTGTATTTTTATGTTCCCACCATCAACACCTTCTTCCAAAGAGAAATAATGATCAAAAGTGAGGTAAATACGCCCTTCTAATTCGTCCGAGATGTTAATTACAGGACTCTGTAACCGCAGTATTCCATTATTCAATGAGGTGTCACAATCACCAATATTAGGATTGGTAGCATAAATGCCTTGCCCGGGTCTTCCTTTTGGCATTTCCGCAGTCAAGGCCCATTGCCTTGAGACCCAACTTTCAGCATGATTAGGGTGCGCACTCAACAACCAATCGTAGGCCCCGTTTTCCCAATCTTCCGTAAAGAATGGCGTAAATTCATTTCCGTTGACCAAACAAAAAGAAGGGGTATTGGCTTGTAACGAAGCGCTAAAACCAATACAATCAGGTGCCAGCCTCAATTCCGTAGCTTGAATCACCTGTTGCAAAGCGAGGCTATCTGCACTATTCAACTGTATTCCTGGTAGTGAGCTACCCTCTTCGGTAATACTAAGGAGGCTAAGTTCTGCTGTCCGCAAATCAGAAAAAGCAGCAGTCAGCGCATTGGCTAACGCTGCAAAATCTGAGGTCCGCCCCAGGTAATAAGCTTGTGCTTGCCAAAAAACATGAGCCGCTTTATCCAGGCCTATGCCTGTAATATCATAACCATTGTAAGTACCACCATCCACAAGCAAGGCATACGCATGCGCAACAACGCCTGAATTAATATGCACCCCGCCAAAGTCTTGTGGAGAACAATGGTAAGTTGTATCGCTTACCTTTCCTGGTTTACCGTAACAAGCTGGGTACCACAAGTCTCGAATCGCTCCATCCAAGGCAGTCGCTTCTTCACCAATCAACCATCGGTCGCCACTTTCACATGCTGTTCGAGGCTGTTTTTCTTCTGGGGAACTGTTTAGAATATCCAGGGTTTCCCCCCAAATATCAGAATAAGCTTCATTGATTGCTCCTGCCTGCCAAGCGTATAATAAATTGCTGGTATACTCGGTATAGGCATGGGCCCATTCGTGGCCTACGACATCATCACTGCTGGTGGCAGTACAGAAATTGGTGGTATAACCATTCCAACTGGCATTCGGGCAGTCAAGGAAACTGGCCTGATCGACCAATAACAAGTCACCATCTAGGTTGTCATAAGACATCCTGCCAAAGGTATTTTTAAACAGGTAGTAAACTTCCTCAGTCGTATGCACCTGTTGCTGCTGCCAAAAAGAAAGGTCAGCGGGATAAGCATCGCCATCCTGCCAGACAGGGTTATTGGTATTCCCTACAAAGAGCCGCCTTTCAGCAAGCTCACATATTCCTTCAAAATGTTCTATGACAATACCTTCCCGAGCATCAATCAGCAAGTATTCGCGTAAATGCTGGCCGTTACTTACTTCAAGGTAGTAGGCAAGTTTTACGGTTCCATCCAGTCCTTGCACTAAGCCTTCTTTGAACCAATGTAAACTGGGGGGAGTAAGTATTAATTCACTCTGATCGATATTGGGATAATGCTTATTCAACCACCCTAGTCCTATTTGCCTCGCTTGGGCTGACGAAACGAGCGTTGCGGAAGATGCGTTGATTCGCGGAAGAACCATTCCATCCATCCCTGTCAGCATTAGCGCCGCATTGAAATGAAAATTGAGCGTCCCTGCAAAAACAGGAATGCCTTCGTGCAAATGTTGTAATCGTAAGTGGTAATTCCCCGCAATATCGCGCTCCTCTTTCAGGAGTTGAAAAGTACTAGAGGTTGACTTTAGTCCAAAAGCAGGCCCGTAGAGAGACAGAAAGTCCTGGGCTTTTGAAAAACGGCTGGAGGAGGGAAAAGACAGTGGATTTTGCCAACGCAAAAAGGAAATATTTTCCGTAGCATTATCAATATAAAAGGCACTAGGCTGGGTAGCCTGCAAAAGCAGAAGCGCCTGATCCGCTTCCGTTTGCGACCAGGCATTGACTGTACACATAGCTGTGACAGCAAATATCCATACCAACCTTTTCATTTTCTGTCCCGTTTGCTCACTTATACGGGATCCAATAACTAAGGTTGCGAGACCAGGGTGTTAAATTTGTACAAAAAAATATATGTCTATCATAAGGCCTACCTTTTCTTTTTGGCGAAAGCCTGATTAAGCACCTTTACATGGGCACTGTTTCACAACAAAAAATGTGTGCCCCTGCTTTGCAGAAACACACATTTTTTAAATACTCCAGTGCTGTATACTGTTCCTGGAGAAACATTTTCAACTTGTTTTATGGTGTTGTTACCAGTAGGCGCTTAACACCTATTCTTTCCCCTTTATCGTTACTCAATACACAGAGGTACATGCCTTTTTTGAGGCGAGTAACATTAAAGTTCTCCACATGATGGCCATTCATCCGGTAATTATCACGCCAAACAGAGCGGCCCGTCAGGTTATAAACATCCATCGTGTAGTTGCCTACAGGTACGTTATTGAACTCAAAGCGAGTATTAACGATGGCCGGATTAGGATAAACAGAGAAGGAAGGTGCAGAAACAACAACCGTATTATTATCACTAACCACACCATTATCCTTGTAGGTAACACTCTCAACTTGTGTACCAGTGGGGTCTGCATTAATCACAGCGATAGCCTCTTTAGCATCATCGCTCCAAAAACTGTAGGTAACAATTGTATCTGAACCGAGCGCATCAATAGGCAATGCGTCTAATGCAAGATCGGTAATATCTGCCCATGGGAAAGGACCAATTTTAGCATCCAGGCGTACATCCCGGTATTCGGTCCGCTTCTCGCGTAGCACGTCATAATCACCGCCAGGAATACTGAGGGTTCCCCATGCATCTACCAAGTCTGTTCTGGTTGTCGCGACCCTTACCCTGATAGAATCAGGCGTAATAGGAAGGCCATCAAATATATTTCCGGGAATATCGTCAGCGGCAATAGCAATAGTGAGTGCTGATTCGTGATTCCGTAAATCAAAGAAACTCAGCGGTGCCCAACGTTCCACGTATTCAGGAACAAAGGGGGCATTCACTTCAAAGCCTTGCCCTAAAGGATCCGTTCCTGCGTATCCGAGAATCGCAAACTGGGTGCTATTGGAGACGTAATAACCCTCACCACCAGCAGCTTGATCCATTAGAATATTTGCCGTAGGGTAACTGTCCGCCGAGGTTCCTCCCAGGGGATCACTAACGGCTAATTCTTGTGAAAAACTATTTTGCAGGCTTGTAAAATTCCAGCTTTGGTCGCCGCCGGGGGTCGTAATACTTACACCAGTCGGCGCATTATCAGTAACAGTACGTAAAGTATCACCAATCGCTGGAAAATAGTCGGTACTCTCCAAGGTAATCTGCCCATTGAGCAGTAGCGGTATGCTAAGGAGAAGAGAAAAAGAAAGGAGTAAAAATTGCTTCATCTTGTGTTGGTTCTAAGGGGATTATGCTTATTTCAATCACAAAGGTAAGCGTTTTCTGGATGCTATACTGTTAAGAGAATTGTAATAATGGAACCCAAGATGACAATCTAGTCACTAGTTCTTCGCTTCGTAGCTTCCTGTTTTCGCCTTCTCACCGAGTATATAAGGAACTTTTTAGCCTAAAAAAACGCTCTTAATAATAACTAAAATCATCAAAGACTAAATCAGAACCTTGGTAAGAGTCATCTCAGAAATGGGATGGCTCTCTTTGGTCTTGAGCCTAAATATTAAAGCACATGCTCTTCTAACCATGCCCCTACCGGTGCTGCTAATTGCTCTACGCAATTCGGAGCAAACGGAGAGTTTAGATTTGCCAATTCTACCAATTTCAGAAAAGATGCGCTCCCCCCGGCCTTACACAGTTGAACATAATCCGCCCAGGCTGTAGTATGATCTTCTCTGTCTTTAATCCAAAACTGGAAGGCACAAATCTGTGCTAGTGTATAATCGATGTAATAGAAAGGCATTCCAAAAATATGGGTTTGTTTTTGCCAAAACCCGCCGGCTTCCAGAAAAGGGTGGCCATTATAGTTACGCTGAGGCAAATACTTCTTTTCTATTTCCCGCCAAGCCTGATTGCGCTGCGCAGGATTGGCCTCTGGATGCGCATAGACAAAATGCTGAAATTCATCTACCGCTACACCGTAAGGAAGAAAATAAATGGCACCACTCAGGTGACCAAAACGGTATTTATCCACATCCTCCTCGAAAAAATTCTCCATCCAGGGCCAAGTAAAAAACTCCATACTCATTGAGTGAATTTCGCAGGCTTCATAGGTGGGCCAGTTGTATTCACTGATGGCTAAACCACGACTGGAATACACCTGAAAAGCGTGCCCTGCCTCGTGAGTAAGTACATCGATATCGCCGCTGGTGCCATTGAAATTGGAGAAGATAAAAGGAGCTTTATGCGCTGGAATGAAAGTACAGTAACCGCCAGTGGCTTTGCCATCCCTGCTGACGAGGTCCATCAATTCTCTTTCCTGCATAAAATCGAAAAAGACCTTGGTTTCCGGCGACAGTTCAGCATACATACCAGCAGCTTGCTCTACAATCCAGGCTGGCTGGCCTTTAGGCTGAGGATTGCCGTCAGAAAACAACATTGACTCATCGTAGTAATGTAACTCTTTGAGACCAAGCCGATCGGCCTGTTGCTGATATAACTTATGGGCTAGAGGAACAATATGTTGCCGGATTTGCTCTCGGTAATTTGCAACATCTTCAGCATTGTAATCGGTACGTAACATCCGGGCGTAGCCCAATTCGATAAAATTCTCAAAACCCAATTCCAATGCAATCTGGTGCCGAATCTTTACCAACTCATCAAAAATGCGTTCCATCTCTGTTTGCTGGCTGGCCATCCAATCCCATTTCGCTTTGGTAGCCTCAGCTCTTTTAGCACGATCAGGGTCTTCTTCTCTGGGCTGAATTGATGACAGGTTGTAGGTTTCCCCATCAAATTCAATCTGAGCAGAAGCTTTCAACTTATTATAAGAACTTGCCAAGCGGTTTTCTTCCTGAAGCTTTTCGATAATTTCAGGCCGAAACGTACGCAGACTAAGTTCAGCAATTGCAAAAAGCTGTTCTCCATGTTCCTTCTCCAGTGCTGATCGCCATTTACTGGCCAGCAATTCACGATAAAAACGGGTCTTAAGCTCTTCAAAAACAGGTAATTGCTCATCAAAGAAATTATTTTCCGCTTCGTAGAAAGCATCTTTAGTATTGCTACTGTGCCGAATATATGCCAGATTGTACATTGTTTGAAAATCATTACGCAACTGGTAAATGTCCTTCAATGCACTACTGGCTAAGTGTAGGGTCGTCGCCGTTGAAAAGGTTGATAGTACCTGATTAAAATCAGTTTTCAACTCGTCCATTTCGGGGCGTGTATACGGATATTCCGCAAAGGAAGATGGTGTACTCATATTATTGGGTCGCAATTGTGGCTGCAAATATACTTATCTTATCTACAGTATATTATGTGATTACCCTTTGATAATAAGGCCCTATTAGCAATATTTTCGTAATTTTGTGAGCTTTTTGAGGCAGTAGGTACTACACTCATTGTGGTTCCATCATTATCCACCCTATTTTATCGGGAAACAGATTTCATGGATTGGAAGAACAAGATTGATTTAGAGCGCTTGCCAAAGCACATTGCAGTCATCATGGACGGCAATGGTCGCTGGGCTAAAGAGAAGGGTAAACCTCGGGTCTTCGGGCACCGTAACGGGGTTAAATCCGTTCGTGAGATCACGGAAGGTGCTGCTGAAATTGGCGTAGAATACCTCACATTGTATGCTTTTTCGACAGAAAACTGGAAGCGTCCGAAATTAGAAATATCCGCACTGATGCGTTTGTTGGTAGAAAC
The DNA here is from genome assembly GCF_000379805.1 of Lewinella cohaerens DSM 23179. Taxonomy (GTDB): domain Bacteria; phylum Bacteroidota; class Bacteroidia; order Chitinophagales; family Saprospiraceae; genus Lewinella; species Lewinella cohaerens. The sequence continues at coordinate 51,715 of NZ_KB903542.1, forward strand.
TGTTTATCAGGAAACCAACACCCTGATGGAAAATAATATCCGGCTACAAGCTATTGGTGAAATTGACAAATTACCCAAGGCTACTTACAATGCCCTGCTGGAAGGCATTGAAAACACGAAGAACAACACCAGAATGACTTTAGTGTTAGCGCTCAACTATAGTGGGCGCTGGGACATCACGCAGGCTACTCAAAAACTAGCGGCATCCGCTGCCAAAGGAGAGCTTAAAGCCGAAGACATTAATGCCGAACAAATTGCCGGTGCGCTAAGTACACACGGCATGCCCGACCCAGAACTTTTGATCAGAACGAGTGGAGAAAACAGGATCAGTAATTTCTTGTTATGGGAGCTCGCTTATGCCGAGTTTTATTTTTCGCCCGTCTTTTGGCCGGATTTCCGCAAGCCCAATTTTTACCAAGCCATTGTCGATTATCAGCAAAGAGAAAGACGTTTTGGTAAGATCAGCGAACAAATTGCCTAAACATTCTCCGTTACTATACAACCAGGACTTATCTTTGTCCGTCTTTCCCCAGAATTAAGGAGGAAGAATAATTTACACTTACCGGGAAGCACCTATTTTTCGTGATTTCCGATAAGTACAAGCAGGTTTTGATTTTTATGAAACAGATGCTAACAATTAAAGCGCGTAAACTACCCCTAGCAACATTTTGCAAGCGGTTGTCAAGAACCAATTCAGCTCTCATCCGCTTCGCGGTCTTGCTGATAGGTCTCTCCGTAGGTTTTAACGCAACGATACAAGCTCAGGAAGATGACAACCTGGAAATATTCGATTATACTGATCCACAGGATTACGAAATTGGAGGCATCAAGGTAACTGGTGCTTTCTTTAGCGATGAAACAGCTCTTATTGGCGTATCCGGTCTAGCTGTTGGTGACAAGATTCGTATCCCTGGTTATGACATCCCGCGCGCACTGAGAAACCTGTGGCGCCTTCGTCTTTTTACCGATGTCCAAATCCTCCAAGAAAAGAAAATCGGTGATGTTATCTTTCTCGAATACATTGTCCAGGAACGCCCACGCCTTTCGCGCTTTTCTTACAAAGGGGTAAAGAAATCCTTCCACGACGACCTCAACGACGAGGTAAACCGCTACCTCCTAAAGGGTGGAATTGTTACGGAGGATATTAAAGTAAATGCCGCTGAGAGTATTCGAGCCTTTTTTGTAGAAAAAGGATTTCTTGATACTCGTGTAGCGGTAGAAGAGATCAATGATACGAGCCGGGTAAATGCTGTCCGCCTGGTTTTCGATGTTAACCAAAATGATAAAATCAAGGTTAAAAATATCTTTTTCTCAGGAAATACAGCTGTTAAATCTCGTCGCTTGCGGAAAGAAATGGAAACCAAGGAGAAGCGCCGCTTCCTTACTGGATCCAAATTCATTGCGGAAGAATATGATGCGGATCAAGACGCCATCATCGCTTTCTATAACAAGATTGGCTACCGGGATGCCCGCATTGTGCAGGATAGCAGCTGGCGTAATGAAAAGGGGGAATTGGTATTACAAATCGACTTAGCAGAAGGAACACAATATTTCTTCCGCGACATTGCTTTCAAAGGAAATTCCATCTATGAAACCCAACAACTCGAAGAAGTATTGGGTATTGTGTCTGGCGATGTTTACAACCAGGAACTACTGGAAACTCGCCTGAGCTTTAGCCAGGATGGCCGCGACGTGAGTACTTTATACATGGACAATGGTTACCTCTTCTTCCGTGCCGATCCTATCGAGACGGCGATTGAAGGCGACAGTATCGATTTAGAAATCAGAATTTTTGAAGGCCCACAGGCGACCATTGACAAAGTAACGATTGCTGGTAACGACCGTACTCACGAACACGTTATCCGCCGTGAATTACGTACCCGCCCAGGGGATAAATTCAGCCGTTCCGACATCATTCGTTCGCAGCGCCAGATTATTAACCTCAACTATTTCAATCCAGAAAATCTGGGTATCAATACGCCGGTTAATCCTAACCGTGGTACTGTTGATATTGAATACACTGTTGAAGAGAAGCCTTCCGATCAGTTGGAACTTTCTGCTGGTTGGGGTGGGCAACGCCGAGTTATTGGTACACTGGGTGTCACCTTTAACAACTTCAGTTTACGTAATATCACTAATCGTAAAGCTTGGCACCCTCTCCCTCAGGGTGATGGTCAGCGAGTGAGCTTGCGTGCGCAAACAAATGGTGACTTCTACCAGTCTTATAACATCTCGTTCACCGAGCCTTGGTTGGGTGGTAAAAAACCTACCTCTTTAACAGTGGCTGGTTTCTACAATCGCTTCACCAATGGTGCTTCGAAGAATAATCCAGATGCCTACCAGAGTTTCAACATCACTCAATTTTCTGTGAGTGTAGGTACTCGCTTGCGCTGGCCAGATGACAACTTTGTTTCTCGTACGGGGGTTAATATTCAGACGCTAAATCTTCAAAACTGGAGTCTCTTTAATGTTTTCCGTTCTGATGATGGCCAAGTGGTTCGTGGTGGTTATTACAATAACTTCAGTATCACACAGACCTTGGCGCGAAACACTGTAAATGATCCTCTTTTCCCGAAAGAAGGTTCCAATATATCTTTATCGGTACAATTTACCCCTCCTTATTCTGTTTTTGATGACAAAAACTATGCTGACCTTCCTCCTGAGGATCGTTACCGTTGGTTGGAATACCACAAGTGGCGTTTTGATGCAGAATGGTACGCTACACTAGTAGGTAAATTAGTACTGAAAGCCCAAACCAAGTTTGGGGTAATCGGCAGCTACAATAATGAAATTGGTACTTCTCCATTCGAGCGTTTCCAGTTAGGAGGTGATGGTATCAACAACCAGCAATTTGGTTATGCCGGTGTAGATATTATCTCTAGTCGAGGCTATGAGATCGCTGATTTCCCTGGTAACACTATTGGCAATGGTCAGGAAGTAGCGACACCGCTTTACAGCAAGCTTACGTTTGAACTACGCTACCCACTTTCTTTGAACCCAAGTTCTACCATCTACGTACTCGCATTTGCGCAAGGAGCAAATGCATGGCGGAATGGCCGCGACTTCAACCCATTCGAACTACAGCGTTCTGTTGGTGGTGGTGTCCGGGTTTTCCTACCGATGTTTGGTACACTTGGATTTGACTATGGTATCGGCATTGACAAAACAGGGCCAAGAACTTTACAAAACATGGGTGACTTTAATATCATCCTTGGATTTGAGCCAGAGTAATTCCTGGACGTTTTTTAGCAAAGAAAAAGGCACCTAAGTAATGAACTTAGGTGCCTTTTTTACGTCAAGCTCGTTCGCTAAAACAAGTTGATTTTTTCTAGATGGCCTTTCTGACCATTTCCATGATTTCCTTTTCTTCCTGATCCGCAGCGGCAGCTAGTTTAGTGCTTTTCGCAAGTAAATTATCTTTAAAATCTTCATCATGCAAACCGCTGGCGTTGATCTGTACATTGAGATGAGCTCCATGAATAGCTGCCCGTGCACAAAGCGCTCCTACTCCAGCATCAGAGACCGAGGCAGGAAGGCCATTTTCTGCCATTGCCCGGCAGAGAGGGAAAATATGACTGGATGTTTCCATAATTTTAAAAGGCGTCATCATCGCTTCTTTAGTCGCTGATTGAATAGCCTCACGGCGGGCAGCTTTTTCTGCTTCGCTACCTTTGGGCAAACGAAAAGCATCCATAATGCCCTCAAAGGCTTGGGTATCCTGATCCACAAGCAACAGAAGCTGGTCTTTGAGTTCCTGACCTCGTTCAGCCCATTCGCTAAATTCTGCCCAGCGATCATCCCAGCCTCTTTTGTGGCTACTTAGGTTTGCGACCATTGTTCCAAGGCCTGCTCCAAGTGCCCCTACATAGGCTGCAATCGAACCACCGCCAGGTGCAGGGCTTTCACTGGCTGTTTCATTTGCAAAGTCGCGCAGGCTCATCGCAGCCAATGGCGCACCTGCCTCTTCTCGCAGTTGGTATTCAATAATTTTTTTATTGGGATCAAAAGGACTCAATTCATCCAGGCCCAAAGATTTTATGGCAATTTTTACGATCTCTTCCTCACTCACGCCTAAAGAGCGCTGCTGTTGTGCCAGAAAATACTTCCCCGCATCCAGCATTACCTGCAAAGGAACCAGACCAACAAGCTCGGAACCAGTAACGCGAAGACCACGCCGATTGGCACTCTCTCGCGTCGCTTCAAAAGCTTCGTGCAGGGCGGTAAGCTTAGTATCCGTAATGTTCATACTGATCTGCGCAACGCTATATTCTTCGATAAACCACCCAATAGCTTTTACGCCTTTACAAGCACCGGGAGTACGTACTGGTTCGCCATTTTCATCTTCCACAACAGGCCCCGTAATCGGGTTACCCGAACGCTGAATACGGCCTTTCTCTCTAATATCAAAAGCAACGGAATTGGCACGCCGAACCGAAGTCGTATTGAGGTTTACGTTGTAAGCGATCAGGAAATCACGAGCACCAATAGCTGTAGCCCCTGCTGTCGCATTGAAGGTTGCTGTCCCAAAATCAGGTTCCCATTTAGGCTGCTTCAGCTTATCTGCCAGCCCTTCGTATTCACCGGCACGAACAGTGGCCAAATTTTTCCTTTCAGGACGAGAAGCAGCACTTTCGTATAGATAAATAGGAATTTTTAATTCTTCTCCAACGCGGCGGCCCAACTGTTGCGCCCAGTGAGCAGTTTCTTCCATCGTAATGTTCGCAATAGGCACTAGCGGGCATACATCAGTGGCTCCCATACGGGGGTGCTCTCCCTGATGCTGACGCATATCGATAAGTTCCGCTGCTTTTTGAATTCCCCGAAATGCTGCTTCTACTACAGCTGCGGGTTCACCCACAAAAGTAACCACTGTACGATTCGTGGCATAACCAGGATCAACATCAAGGAGTTTTACGCCTTCAACGGTTTCAATCGCATCGGTAATTTGCTTAATGATAGTCAAGTCGCGGCCTTCACTGAAATTGGGCACGCATTCGATCAGAGCTTTTTTAGACATGTGGTCGTTAGTATTGCGCAGAAAAGAAAGTGTCGTTTCGCTTCGCGGCTTCTTCGAGGTTTCTCAAGTTTTCCAAATAGTTATAACACTTTTGCCATAGCATTCCTTCCGAAAAATGAATCGTTTATCTAACTATTATGAAAACAACCACCTAGTAGACGCAAAACGAAATCGCTTTTTATTTTCGTGCTGTTTCTTATGTTTTACTTGGTAGTGCAAAGATGGGAAATTTTGGAAAGAGTTAATTTCTCTTTTATATCCCTAGTTCAAAATCAAGGAAAAACCCACGGTCACCAATTTTGTTTGCACTGTACTGTAGGCGAAGTACGAAATCATAATAAAAAACGAGATCTATCCCGATGCCGCCACCCCACAGAAACTCATTATTGAGTGGGTTGGGTTGGGTATTGAATGGACTGTTTGCGTAGCCCATATCACTACTCATGCTAAGGTTAAAATGAAAAGGTAGTTCCCGAAAGGATTCCAGAAAAACCCATTTACCAAAAGTAATATTTCCCTTCCAAAGATTAAAACGGACACTCTTGCGCAGGTACGCCGCATCAAGCCCATCTAGAAGGTATAATTCATAACCACTCAACTTGCTCCTGCCAAAACCCAACGCCCGATTATAGCGATACGCCTGTGGCTGGCGGATAAATGAATATTTCCCTCCTCCGACAAGCCCAAAGCTCCAACGCTCCCCTATCGGCCAATATTTAGAACCAAAAAGATCCAGGGTAAGCGAAGAACGGTCATTGAAGATTCCGACGCCATCTTTCAGTAATTCAGCACCATAAATATGACCTGACCAAGGATAGGCCCGGTTGTCTCTAAAATCATAGGCGAAACGATAAAGCAGCCGAAAAAAACTGATTTCATTCTTGTTGCCTCCAAAATAATCGGGGTTGAAATCCTGAATAACTAAGGGGTCTATCCATTCCTGATGAAACTCCAGGCCAAACGTATGCATGGCATAAATAGCGGGGCGCCAAGTTAAGCTACTTTCAAATTTGTAAAATCTACGCAGAAAGCGAGCATCATCACGATAAAACTCCTGCTTATTATCCACCGTAGCGTAATTCACTTCGCGGTTACGGCTATAGCTAAGGCCTGCCGCCAGTCCTAGCGTTTGTTTTTTATTGATGTAGGGGATTTTATAACTGCCACTGTAGCTACGGGTGTAGCCATATTCAAAGCCTACTTCAATCTTATCGCCCCAGCCTGTAAAGTTGAGATGATTGACTTCTAATCCGATATTCACCCGCTGAAGTGAACGGTTTTGTTCCTTCCACCAGACGTTGAAATTGCGGTCCGCTAGATCGAAGGTTGGAACGGGGTAGATGTACCAGTTTTCTAACAATTCTACTTGTAGGTGAACTTTTTGAGTAGCGCCTTCCCAGTCTTTGTAGGTGATATTCGCCTTACTGAACAGGTTGGTGTTCATAAGTTGGCGTTCTGCCTCCGCGATCTTCTTTGGTAAATTAGCGAGAGAGATGGTGTCTCCTACCTTAATCGGTAACTCTCTGAAAATGACTGCCAGCCGGGTACGTTTCTGACCAATTACTGATATCTTATCAATGGTAATAGCCGTCGACTCTTGAGCCGTTAAAGCAAAAGTGGTCAATAAAACAACAAAAATGGATAGGATGACTGCTCTCATGATATTGTGCAGAAAATAAAATGCGATTAGCTTCGCTGCTTCTGCGAGGTCTCTTTAGGTTTTTCAAACAGTTAAAGCACTTGAAATGAATCGTTTATTCAACTATTTGAAAAACAGAATCGCATTTTATTTCCGTGCTGTTCCTTAAAGTTCTTGGGGGAGTAAAGACGGTGTAAAATAGCTTTTTATTGCTATAACCTTCCCCTAATCTAAAACCTTACAGTAGTATTCGACATGCGTCGTACAGGTCTTTCCAATTTTTTCGCTGACGAACTACGGTCTCTAAGTATTCCTCCCACAGTGGAGCATCCTGCTGGTTATCTTTGATAATGGCGCCTGTGAGGCTTGCTGCCAAATCATCGGCATGCAATTCGCCATTCCCAAAATGAGTCGCTAGTGCCTGCCCGTTATTGAGTACGGAAATAGCTTCGGCTGTACTGAGCGTACTACTTGGTGATTTAATCCGTGTACGACCATCCTCGGTTTTACCTGAACGTAGCTCTCGAAAGATAGTCACCAATCGGCGTACTTCTTCCGAAGGGAGTGGTGGCGCTGGAATTTCGAGCTGGCTTTGGGTTTGCTGTACCCTCGTTTCTACGATTTTCACTTCTTCCTCCAACGTAGCGGGGAGCGGCATAACAACCGTATTAAAACGCCGACGGAGGGCAGAGGAAAGCTCATTGACTCCTTTGTCTCGATCGTTTGCCGTAGCAATCACGTTAAATCCACGAATGGCCTGCACTTCGGCATTCAATTCTGGAATGGGTAGTGTTTTTTCTGAGAGTATCGTTATCAGCGCATCCTGCACATCGCTTGGTATTCGGGTAAGCTCTTCTATCCGCACAACTTTGCCCGTAGTCATTCCTTTCATTATAGGGCTGGGAACAATAGCTTTTTCTGATGGCCCTTCGGCCAGCAATTGAGCGTAATTCCAACCATAACGCAAAGCTTCTTCATTTAGGCCAGCGGTACCTTGTACCAAAAGTGTAGAGTTGCCGCTGATGGCTGCTGCCAGGTGTTCGCTCACCCATGTTTTGGCGGTCCCGGGTATACCTACCAGTAAGAGTGCACGGTCTGTGACGAGTGTAGCAACGGCTACTTCAATCAATCGACGTTGTCCGAAGTATTTGGGCTCAACAACGGTGCCATCGGCCAACTCTCCGCCCAGCAAGTAAGTCACCACTGCTTGGGGAGAGAGCTCCCAACCTTGCGGGCGGTGTTGTTTATCCTGCGCTTTGAGGGCTTTAAGCTCTTTTGCGAAAGCGGTTTCTGCGTGTGGGCGTAGCGTATGTTTCCCTTTGGCCATGCGTTTGGTTCAATCTGTTTAGGCTAAGGTACGGACTCTACAGAGTAAGGGACATTGTTTTTTATTTATTTTCCAGGCTAATCTTTCTTCGCTCCTAAGACGATTAGTGATTCCCCGCGACAAATCACGGGGAACCACCAATTATCTACAAAAGCCACTCATTTGTATACTTCTATTTATTAAAACTGTACGCGGTATAAAAAGTCAGGAAAGAACCCACGCTGGTAGACTTCATTCACTTCGTTTGTTTGCCGATTATAGCGGCGCACAAAAACGTTTTCCTGATCCGTCAAGTTCTGAAAATCTAAATAAAAGCGGTGGGTAAGTTTACGCTTTGTACTGTTCATTGTGACACCAAATTTGAGGTCCCACCGAAAATAGGGATCAAGTGTTAGGCTGAAAGCTTCCTCTTCAACATCGACCTGAAAGCCTGCTGCTTGTGAAGCCGCCAAATCAGTAGGAGAAAAAGGCCTTCCTCCCGCTGTTGTAATTTTTGTATCCACCGTAATCGCGTTTCTGCCATCTGGTCCAAAACTCCATTCTTTACCGGCCAGAAGATTCAAGACATAGGAGTTATTAAAGGCCGTGCTACGTTCTACGCCGTCACTTCCCTTATAGTTAGAGTCGTAGATCGAAGCTGTCAGTAAACCATAATACTTGTTACTAAAAAACTTCTCTAAGGTCAGTTCTATACCATAGTTTTCTCCTGATCCGTCATTTACAAGGCCCAATTTATTCCGTGGGAAAACAAAATCCGCACCCGTATTGAGGATAGAGAATGAACTCGCAAAAGGATCCACAGGTACGTCATTTACATCCTGATAGTAGGCTTCTACTTTTAAGCGCCACGCCGGAGAAAATTTATAATCATAGCCCAACACAAAATGCTGGCTGCGGGTAAAATCAAGTTCTTTATTAGGCCGGCTTACCGTTCCCTGATCATCAATAGCTGCAGCTAATAAAATGGGAATTGGTTGTGCCTGGCTATGCAAACCATAGCCTAACGTAAGCCTTTGGAGGGGTGCAAAATCCCAATTCACGGCTAGTCTAGGTTCAATGGCTGCTGCATCATTAATATCTAAACATTGGGCGTGTAGTCCAGCATTCAAGGTCCACTTTGTGCTGAAGCGATATTGGGTTTGTATAAATGGTTGCAGGATTGTCGCCTGGTCCTGAAACTGATAAGCTAAGGCTAACTCACGTATGCCATCACCATCGGCATCCGGCCCTTCTTCTGCATCCAGCGAACTCAGATTATAGTCGTACAGTTCGACCAATGCCCCGGCACGCGCAGTCCAACGGGCATTGAATTTTTTATTTACGTAAGAAGATAAAGAGTAACGGTTTTCGGTATTGTCAACATCAGCATAGGGCGCCTTGAATTCCTCCTCTGTGTCTTGCAGAAAATAACGATCCTGGGTGAAGGTATTCCCAGAACTAGTACCTGCAATTACGGTCCGTATATAAGCCTTGTCGCTTAGGATAAGATTGTGGCGTAGGCCTAAAACCCCAAAACTGGATTCCGCAAAAGCGTCTTCATCCGCAGCAGCAAAAAGGTCATCTTCGGCAATTTCATCATAAAGAAAATCAATATCACTGCGGCCACCGATGCCAAAGAGGACAAATTTGCCTGCTTTCCCATTACCAAAATCCAACTTGAAAGTAAGGTCCTGGTAATTGGGAGTAGCGTTGGTTCCTACAGGAATACCCAATTCGGCGGCTAAACCAACAAAAGAGTAGCGCCCCGCCACGACATAAGAGCCACCATTAAACAATGGCCCCTCGGCCATGCCTTCCAGTCCGCTAAATGCTCCCATTTGAAGCATAAATTCATGACGATCACGATTACCGGTGCGTAGCCCGAGATCAAAAACGCCCGCCAGTGCGTTACCATATTCCGCGGGGAAAGCACTCGTCAGAAAATCAGAGTTGCGAAGTAAATTCGGATTGAGTGCGCTCACCGGGCCTCCCGTTGTACCTAGCGTAGAAAAATGGTTGGGGTTAGGGATTGGAATGCCCTCCAATCGCCAAAGTACGCCGGTCGGCGAATTACCCCGAATAACAATATCGTTCCTAGAATCATTGGCGGTAGATACGCCAGCAAAGTTACTGGCCAGTCGAGCAACATCGCTATTCCCACCTGCATAACGGTTGACTTCTTCCACAGAAAAGGTCCGTGCTGAGATGGTTGCTAATTCATTTTGCGGACGATCTTTATCCACATTCGCGGTTACGACCACGGCGTCGAGTTCAGCGATTGCTTCTTCCATTGCCAGCTGTAAGATGACCTCCTTACCTGCTCCCACCACAATATTGGGAATCGTAAGGGCTTCATACCCCAGGTATGTAATCCGGATAACCTGGCGGCCATAGGGTACATCTTTCAAACGGAAATAACCGTCAATATCAGTAACTGTGCCAAGGGAGTTTTCGATGCCAATCAATTCTACGGCAGCACCAATGAGTGGCATCTCAGATTGTTGGTCAATAATCGTTCCTTTGATCGTTTGCTGCGACCAAAGGGCCATAGCTGAGAAAAGAATTGAAAACGTGAATAATAGTCGTAACATCTTAATGAGCTTTGGTAAATTCAGGATCTGAATAATTTAATGGACCAAAGCTGCCCCTTCTGTGCTTGCTACAACAGTATTTTCTGGTGAATCGTCATTTTTACACACTGAATGGTAATACGGCTTAAAATTGCCCTGCGTCTTCCCGATAAATGACGGCTAACAATACTTGCCCTACTGCTCGCAGGGTGTTTTTGTCAATGATTTCCATATCGTCATGATGGGTATGCCAATGAGGGCCAAATGCTGTCTCTTCTGTTCCTTTTAGGTTGATGATATCAATCATAGGGATACCAGCAATCGTGTTTACAAAAAAATGATCATCGGTAATCCCAGGGCCACCTTCATTGAGGAAATAGTTACTACGCCCCATTTGCTTTGCCAACGTCCACACTTTTTTCACGATAGGCTGTGCGTATTGCCAGCTATTCCCTTCAATTTTAAATTGAGCATCTTTTGCGCCGACCATGTCTAGCAAAATGCCGTAACGAGGCTTTATCGCCGTCGGGCGGTTATTCGACCAATATTGACTTCCTAGGCAATAGGTGTTCGGCTGGCCTCCTGCTTCACCATAGTCTTCGGCATCAAACAGCACCAAGTCTACTCCGATACCTACTTTTTGTGTTGCCAAAGTACGGGCTATCTGTAGCAGTACCCCTACTCCACTACCTCCATCATCGGCACCCAATATTGGCTCGGCTTCTCGATCTATATTCAAAGGACTATCCGCAATGTGACGCGTATCCCAGTGAGCGGCCAGCATAATGCGATCAGATACTTCAGGGTTAAACTGGGCAATGATATTCGTGGCTTTGTATTTTTCACCGGTATAAACGGTCGCCTGAAAATCCTGCTCGATTACTTTTGCACCTGTCGCTTTTAGTTCTGCTACCAACCATTCTTTGGTCGCATCATGGCCTTCACTACCCATTACACGAGGACCAAAGCTTACTTGTTTGGCAATATCATCGTAAGCAGCATCAGCATCAAAAGCAGGAACAGCTACAGGCCCTTTGGGGCGAGGAGTATCTGGTCTTTGTGGAGGATCTCCCTTACAAGAAGTATAGAAAAGACTACCTGTTACCAGAAAAAAAACACTAAAGAGCAAGAGCTTCGAATTACGCATGAGCGATCATAATTATATTGAGAAACAAAGATAAGACCTTCAATGACATTTTTGTGTTTAAGCTAAAGCAGTATCAGGCTTGATTCCACTTGATTTCAACGCTGGAAATTATCAAATGCATCAATAACGACTATTTTCGGGTTGCTGTGGTTGGTTTTACCATTGATGTAACACAAACGTTAAGCCGTTAACGCTAAAAGTCCGTCTACATCCAAAACCCGAGTATACATATGGAGGCTTCCATCCTTGTTCATTGGCCATTCTTCGCGCGGGCGATCCCAATACAGCTCTACGCCATTTCCGTCGGGGTCGTCCAGATAAATAGCCTCTGAAACACCATGATCAGAAGCTCCTGTAAGGGGATAATCAGCGCTAATCAGTCGCTTCACAATAGCAGACAGGTCTTCTCGTGTAGGATAGACCAATGCGGTATGAAAGAGACCAACTGCACGGCGATCTGATCGTGGTGCTCCTTTGCTAAACCAGGTATTCAAGCCTATATGATGATGATAACCACCCGCTGAAATAAAGGCAGCATCTTCGCCATAAGTAGCCATTACCTCAAAGCCCAATAGGCCACAGTAAAAATCCAGCGCTCGCTGCAAATCTGCCACCTTCAAGTGTACGTGCCCTATCCGGGCACCCGCAGGAATCTGATATTCTGGTTTTGACATAGTTTATGTATTGCGCAAAAGGAATGGAAAACTCAATTAACTTCAAAGTCTCTTAGATTTTCAAATAGCCGAACACCTTTTTAGAGCTCACAAAAATCACCCATATCCGTCAGGTTCTTGCAAGGGTTACGCCAGCGTGTCCCATTATCGAAGAGGCTATCTGCTTCTTTAGGGCCCCAAGTCCCGGCGGGATAGCCAAAGAGCTTACTTTCATTGGCCTCCCAAGCATTTAGAATGGGGTCTACAAAAGCCCAGGCAGCCTCTACGCTTTCGCCCAAGGAATAGAGGGTAGCATCACCGCGAATGCAATCCAGGATGAGGCGCTCGTAAGCTTCCGGTACATCAGCATCCGTAAGGTCTGCGTAATGAAAATCCATATTGACATCCTTTACACGGAACCCTTGCCCAGGGATTTTCATCCCAAACTTAAGCGCCAGCCCTTCGTGCGGTTGAATACGAATAATAAGCTGATTATAAGGATCACTGAAGGTTTCTTCACTGCGAAAAAGGCGCTGCGGTGATTGTTTAAAGGTAATCACCACCTCCGAAACCTTAGTGGGCAGGCGCTTGCCTGTGCGCACGTAAAACGGCACATCAGCCCAGCGCCAATTGTCAATAAAAAACTTCATGGCCACAAAGGTCTCCGTTCTCGAATCATCGGGAACACCTTCTTCTTCGCGGTAGCCTACAGCAGTATCGCCCGCAATTTCTGATGCGGTGTACTGACCACGCACCACATATTGCTCCACTTCCTCCGGAGCAATCGGGCGCAACGATTGGAACAATTTTAACTTTTCGCTACGAATAGCATGGGCTGCAGCCGAAACAGGCGGCTCCATAGCAATATGTGCAACGATCTGCAAAAGGTGATTCTGAATCATATCTCGCAAGGCCCCCGAATCATCATAGTAACCACCACGGCTCCCTACGCCCATTGGTTCTGCAGAGGTGATTTGTACGTGCTCAATATAGTTTCGGTTCCAAAGTGGTTCAAAAATGCCGTTGGCGAACCGCGTCACCAGTAGGTTTTGTACGGTTTCTTTACCGAGGTAATGGTCGATCCTATAAATCTCTTCTTCTTTGAAAAACTGTAAGAGATGGTTGTTCAGCTCGCTAGCTGATTCCGCATCATAGCCAAACGGCTTTTCAATCACCAGCCGGCGAAAATGGCCTTTCGCTTTATTCAAGCCATGAGTAGCAAGGTAGGCCGGAATCGTTTTGTACAACTTAGGCGGCGTAGAGAGGTAAAAGATATAATCCCCTTTTGTACCAAGGGTCTTATCCAGTTCCGTCAGCCGCTCTTTGACCTTGCCATAATCAGCTTCACTAGAAGTATCAATGGGCTGATAAAAAAGCATTTTAGCGAAAGTATCCTTCTTTTTTTGTGGTAAATTTTCGGAAAGGTAAGTACTTTTATAAACGACTTTCTCGCGAAAATCTTCATCCGACAACTCCGTCCGGCTAACCCCCAGGAGTGCAAAATTTTCTGGTAAATACCCTCCTTCATAAAGGTGATAAAAGGCAGGAATCAATTTTCTGGCGGTAAGGTCGCCAGAAGCACCAAAAATAACGAAGATATGAGGAGTCATACGAGACGATGATTAAGGATGATTGTAAAAATGGACATTTTCCTCGAAGTTCACCTAAACTTGTTGGGCCCAAGGATCGTTTTTCAGTTGGGTTAGCGACAATCGCTAATTTATTCTCTTACTTTTGCCAAAAGTACAGTTTAGGTGCAAAGTGTACTCTTTTTCAAACCGCTCAACTAAACAAAAGTTGGTGCAAGCCTAATAATAACATCCATGCAATACGATTTCGGAATGATTGGTCTGGGCACAATGGGCCGTAATTTTTTATTGAACGTTGCAGACAAAGGCTTCTCGGCTGCGGGCTTAGACCTGGATCCTGAAAAAGCAGCATCACTCAATGAAGAAGCCGGGCACCGCAAAATGAAAGCCACCACCGATCAAGCGGAATTTTTGCAAATGCTCAAATCACCACGCCGCATCATGCTGCTGGTACCTGCGGGCAAAATCGTAGATAAAGTTATTGAAGGCCTCCTACCACACCTAGACCAGGGTGACCTGATTATTGACGGTGGTAATTCTCATTACAACGATACAACACGCCGTGCCGAAAGCCTCAATGCTAAAGGAATAAGATTCCTGGGTGTAGGTGTTTCTGGCGGCGAAGAAGGTGCCCGACGTGGGCCGAGTATTATGCCCGGCGGCGATTTTTCTGCCTGGGAGGATGTTCAACGGATACTGGAGGCTGTTTCTGCCAAAGTAGATCGCGAACCTTGTGTTGCCTACATGGGCAAAGGCGCAGCCGGACACTATGTAAAAATGGTACATAATGGTATTGAATACGGCATGATGCAGCTTATCGCTGAAACCTACGACCTCATGCGGCGGATCGGCGGCTTCTCCAACGAGGAAATCCACGAGACCTTTACGCAATGGAACCAAGGGCCTTTGCAATCTTTTCTGATCGAAATTACCGCCACCATTTTCGGACAAAAGGATGACAAAGCAGAAGGTCACCTGATTGATGCCATCCTTGACAGAGCCAAGCAAAAAGGCACTGGCAAATGGACTTCTCAATCGGCGATGGACCTTGGCGTGCCTGTGCCTACCATTGATGCGGCCGTTACCATGCGCGGACTTTCTTCCTTCTTGGAATTCCGCCAAGAAGCCGGACAAAAATATGGCTCTTTTCCTACCGAAAGTATCGAAAACAAAACCACTTTTGCCATTCAGCTAGAGCACGCCTTGCTCTTTAGCTTCATCCTTACCTACGCTCAGGGGCTTCACCTTTTGGCAGTTGCCAGCAAAGAGATGAACCTGGAGTTGAACCTCTCAGAAACGGCAAAAATATGGCGGGGCGGGTGCATCATCCGGGCCGAGATACTGGAAGATATTCGTCAGGCCTATGCCGCTCGGCCAGATCTGGAAAATCTTATTGCTTCGTCGGTATTCCGTGGTCGTCTCAAAACACTGTTATCATCCGTACGCGCGGTGGTGGAAACAGCTACCCAAAATGGCATCCCTCTGCTCGCTCTCAGCAGTGCTTTACACTATTTTGAATCTTTGCGGGCACCTCGTTTGCCACTCAACCTCGTACAGGCTCAGCGTGATTACTTTGGCGCACACACCTACGAACGACTAAGTGGCGACGGGGAGACGTATCATACGGAGTGGGGGAAATAAGTTTTGGTGTAAGGGTTGGATGAGTGTAAGGGTGTAAGAGTTGGCTCCGCAAATATTTACGACTTTGTACTTACGCTTTTGAAAAAGAGAACGCGAGGCAGCGACGTAGGTACAACCAACGCCGAACTTTAGAATATTATAAAATCCTTTTTTGAACAGGTATTTTATGGGCCATACCGGCAGTGGCGTTGCTGCGCAAACACCGCTGCGGCACCAGGCTGTCTGTCGCTGGCGCTCCGGCCCATCCCTTGGCCTGCTCCTCCGTCCGCCGAGCTACAGGCGTTGCCTTTCGCGCTGAATGGGAGTGCTGAACGCAGGGTTGATTGGTTCAAAATGCCGTCAGAATTTGCCAAAAAAAACTAAGTAAAACCCTTCTCCTCCTTTCGAGGAAGTGTCCGCAAGACGGAGGAGGGTTGTCCTTCGCCACAAGCATATTTCCTCCCTCGATTCGAGGAATCGGTCCCTCCAGCAGGACACATTTGTAACCCAAGATTTGCGCCTT
This sequence comes from Lewinella cohaerens DSM 23179, assembly GCF_000379805.1. Taxonomy (GTDB): domain Bacteria; phylum Bacteroidota; class Bacteroidia; order Chitinophagales; family Saprospiraceae; genus Lewinella; species Lewinella cohaerens. The sequence goes on from NZ_KB903542.1 coordinate 67,779, forward strand.
AATCTGGCTTTTTCAGGTAACTCTTTCGGTTGAATTCAAAACCAAGCAACGCTGCGCTGAACAGGGGGGCTGGTAGTTTTTATTTTTTTAGTTCTATTTTCTCTTGTAACAAACATTCTGCTATCTTTTGTGATTGTTCTTCATTTATCTTTTGGCTTATTCCGTGCCTCATACAAAATTTATTCAATCCATCGAAAAGTATATCCAGACTTTTCTTGAATTCTTTGGGCGAAAAATCCACTTTAAATTGATCTCCTTTTCTTCCCAATATTTTATAATCTCTAGTACAAAGATGAAGAATATTTATACCACTTAAATTATGGTCCATATTCAGGAAAAAACCCCAACTATCAATATTCTCGAGAACTGTTGTCATCCATTTTCTTACTTCAGGAATTTGATATAGCTCTCTTTCATCATCATCATATCCATAAATCATTATATTAACCTTATTCCGCATTGCCAAAATCAACTTCTTATTAGCCTCTAACCTCTTGAATACATCAATGAACGGTATTATCGTATAACTTTCTACATCATCTCTACCAATCACAAACATTAAGAGACCACATTCTTCTAATTGTTTATTTACCTTCCAGTAGTTTTCAAACTGGGAAACGTAATCTGTTACCATTCCTGTTAACGAAGATAATTCCCCCTTAACACTTTTATTTAATTCTTGATTAAACGGAACTATTATTGTCCAATTATTCCCCGCTTGACTTGTTTCTTCAAATTGAAACAATGTCCAATAAATTTTTTTTCGTACCGGGGTTGACTAAACAAATTAGAGTAGGTATTTCAACATTCATCAAATAATTCAAATGCTTTTTTTCTCCTCTATAAACCCAACCAATTTCGTTTGATTCTTTGAAAAAACTATCGCCACATTTAACCTGAATTGCTATTGATTTTCCAGTTACCAACCCATGATTTGTAATTAAGTCAATATAACCGTCAATCCCAAAATCAAACTCTTGGTAATTCCTACGGAATATCCATCCAAATTTTTCTTCAACAGCTGTTTTAACTATTGAAAGTCCAAGCTCTCCTTTTAATCTTGATTTATTATATTTCGGGAATGAGTCTTCCATTTCTTCTTCTTTTTAACCCAGCTCACAATTTACAAATTCCAACTTTCGACTTTATCATAGCCATACTTAAGCACACCCAATAAAACCTCTTACACCTTTGGCATAACCATGCTTTCGGCATACATCCACCCAACTCTTACCCCCCCACCTCTTCCAATTTCCTATCCATTACCACCAACCAAAGTGGCGGCACCAGCGCCATCAAGATAGAAGCTGGGTAGCCCAAAGGTAATACAGGTGCCTGTTCGTGATGATCAAGGATCTGATATTTTTTGTTGGCCAGGTAGTGGTGATCAGAATGGCGAGTGAGCTCGTAGAGCATGATTCTTCCCAGGTGGTAGTTCGCATTCCACGAGTGGCGAGGTTGTACACGCTCGTAGCGGCCATTGTCTAAGAGGCGGCGCTGGAGGCCGTAGTGCTCTACATAATTGATGGACTCTAAAAGCAATACACCTATCAAACCAGCGATCAATACAGCTAATCCCATTTGCCAAGAAGGCGTAAGTGCGAAAACCAAGGCTACATAGATAAATTGCTGGATGCTAAAGCGAACCATCTCGTTTTGGAAACTCCAAAAGGGGAGCTTACTGCGCTGCAAGCGATCTCGTTCCAAACGCCAGGCACTGCGATAAGAGCCCCACAGGGAGCGCAACCAAAAGGTATACACTATTTCTCCTTTGCGGGCTGTAGCCGGGTCAAGTGGTGTGGCGACGTGTTTGTGGTGGCCACGATTATGCTCAATGAAGAAGTGTTGATACAGGGTGGGTAGCAGTAATATTTTCGCCAAGGCTTGCTCCACTTTATTACTTCGGTGCCCCAATTCGTGCGCGACATTGATGCCACAAACGCCCAGCACTATTCCTACGGAAAGTACATGCCCCGTCAGTTCGCTGGTTGTGTAATCTTGCGTATTCAACTGGTAAATAAAAAGGCAAATGATCCCAAAAACAAGCGGAACATTGAGGTATAACAACCAATCAAAAACCTTTCTAGCCAGGCGATCATTACGCTCCTCTTCCGGTAAATTAGAGGTATCCTGAGGAAGAAACTGTTCCAATAAAGGAATCAAACCAAAGGAGAAAACAACCGTCGCATAAGCAGCTGTCCCACCCTGAAGCAAACCAAAAATGCAGAGGACAGGAATGATGTAAGCCGTGAGATATTTAATACTCTTCATGGTAATAGATTTTCATTACCAAGATAAGGAAAATCTTTATTTCAACCGGTTCAAGCCTTCTCTTGCCTGCACATATTCAGGTGCCAAGCGAATGGTGTGCTCGTAATCTTGAACAGCCTGCTCATTGTTGCCCAAAGCTTCTGCGGCATAGCCCCGATAGTAATAGGCCGCTGCATAAAGCGGTGCGTTTTCAATAGCCATCGTAAAATGGTCATACGCCTCCTCCATAGCATCCAATTCGAGTAGTACAAGGCCGGCATTGTAGTAGCTTTTCTCGTCCATGGGCGCTTTTCGGATGGCTGTTTTATACAACTCCAGGGCTCCTTCTGGATTATCCTGGTCCCAAAGGTATTCCGCTTTGGCGCTTAGGGCAATCGTACTACTGCTGTCTACTTCAATGGCATTGTCATAAAAAGTTTCTGCCAGATTGCCGTCAATACTGGCGTGCAACTGCCCCAGTTTGATCCAGGTATCTAGCATTTCGGGATCAATTTCGGATGACTCCTGGAAGGCATTAATCGCTCGGTTGATATCGCCTAGTTCTTCAAAGTTTTTTCCCATAAAGAAAAAAGCCAGGGCATTTTGCGGGTCAATCCGCAAGGCCTTATCTATAGATGCCAGTGAGGCTTGATTCATTTTCAGGAAAAGCTGAATTTCACTGAGCTTTAGCCAAGAGCTAATATCTTCGGGTGCAATGGCTACAGCTCGTTCCATTGTTTGCAGCGCCAGTCGTGAACGGAAGTAATCCAGGTAGATGTCCGTCAATAAATGGTGATAATCAATATTTACAGAATCCAATGAAAGCGCTGCGGTCATATCTGCAATCGCTTGATCATAGCTGTTCTTTTCATAAAAAATCTCTGCCCGTAATGCGTAGAGCTCTGCATTATTGGGATCTTGAGACAGGCGCTGGCTTACTTGATCGATTTCATCATCGCCAGAAAGCACTACTCCATCTGTGTTTTGGTCAGTAGGGGCATCGTTACCACAGGCTGATATTAAAAATATTGCCGTAAGAATAGTCGTCGTGTACAGTAGGAATGTTATCTTCTTCATACCACAAATTTACAGCTTAATGCTTGTTTAGAGCCTGTTTGGGATTTAAATTTCGGGCTGCTCTTGTCAAATTACGCACTCTACGTCGTTCTTCTTCGGTCGCGTAGCTTTGGCTATGCTCCCTCATCGGGCCTCGTCCAGCACGTAACTTGCCTACGTTCACTCCAAAAATAAACCCCTAACAGGCTCTTTTTCCTTGGCAAAGCAAGCAATAAAACTTTCTTTTGTGTGTATTAATAGACAAAGTGTCTCTACCATTGTGTGAGCGCCTGCTTTTTTTGGGTAAGTGTTTTATTCTTTCAACCTTATTAAAATACTGCTTCATGAATCTTTTTCATCACCCGCTACTGAAATCAACTCTCTTCGTTCTCTCTATAGCAATCGTAGGCTGCTCCTCTCCAACAACAGAATCGGCGGCACCACCAGAACAGCAAACAGAACAAGAACAGGCAAACACCACTCCTATACCCGAGGAAGAATCACCTCCTAAAGAAAAATCACCAGCTCCTAAAATGGAACCGGACACCGTTGTTTTGCCTGCTACGTTTAGCAAAGTCGCTGAGGCGCAAGGAGACCTCAACAAAGATGGCCAAGCTGAGTTGGTACTTGTTGTAGATGACCTGCAATCTGCTGGCGATTTTGGTATTTCGCGTAGAATCCTAATTTACCGTCTGGAAAATGGGCAATGGAAGCAGTGGGAAGAATTCCGAGGAGGTATTTTAGACAGTGAAGCTGGCGGCATGATGGGTGACCCTTTTGAGGGTATAGAAGTTGATCGTGGAAGCATTGTAGTCCACCATTTTGGTGGTAGCAGATACAAATGGAGATACACGCATCGGTTTCGTTACCAAAATGCCCGCTGGGAGCTTATTGGAGCAACGATTTTGTATGGTACACCCTGTGAATATTGGAAAACCTACGATTACAATTTATCAACCAGCAAGGTAGCTGTCGAAGAAGTTCACGAAGACTGTGATACCGAAAAGGAAACGACCAATACCTTTTCCTTTAGGCATGTGATCAAGCCTTTGCCCGATTTGCATGGCTTTATGCCGGGGGAAACAGCAGTTGCTGTACCGGACAGGGAGGATGATTTTTATTTTTAAAACAGTCTCGTAGAGACATTGCAGTACAATACCTCTACGAGTCGCCAGCCATACGGACAATTTTTGGGTAAAACTCTCCTAAAACATCCACCAAATCACGCTGGTTAGCCATGACGGTGTGGATATCCTTGTAGGCCATCGGTGCTTCATCCAAGCCGCCGCCGATGAGGGTGACGCCTTGTTGTGCGAGGTACTTTTTGACCTCGCTGCCCGTAAGGCTACGCTTTGCCTGAGAGCGAGACATCAACCGTCCTGCTCCGTGTGATGCAGATTGCAGCGATTGAAAGTTACCTTTTCCGCGAACGATAAAGCCTGGAGCCGTCATAGAACCCGGAATGATACCTAACACACCTTTCCCTGCGGGGGTAGCACCTTTGCGATGAACAATCACTTCCTTGCCATTGGCTAGTTTTTCCTTCCACGCAAAGTTATGGTGGTTCTCAATCCGAGCCAGCGGTTTTTCGCCAAGGGCTTTCGACAAACGGCGGTGTATATGATCGTGACAAGCCGAAGCATAATCGCCGGCGAGGTTCATTGCTGCCCAATATTCGTGCCCTGCTTCCGAGTCGAGCGTCAACCAAGCCAAGTGACGAGCTTCTTTCGGCAGACGGCATTTTTGCATCGCGATCTTGGTGTAGTGCTGTGCAATTTTTGCCCCCATTCCACGAGAACCAGAGTGAGACAGTACGGCCAGGTATTCGCCAAGTGGCAAGCCAAACTCATTGTTTTCGTCCGTCAAGCGAGCGATTCCGAATTCTACGAAGTGGTTTCCACCGCCAGAAGAACCGATTTGCTTATAAGCCTTGTCTCTGTTTTCGCGAGCAATCTTTACGTACTTGAACTCATCGCGGCTGAAGATCGGGTCATCCATTGGTCGTTCAAAGGATTCAAAACCAAAACGAGAGTGTTCTCCCAGCATGTTTTTGAACTTGTCTTTCTCTCCAATCAGCCGCTGCGTCGGAATATCATAAAGGCTCAGACACATACGGCAACCAATATCCACCCCTACGCCATAAGGGATCACGCTGTTTTCTGTTGCCAGCACCCCGCCAATCGGAAGACCGTAACCTTGGTGAGCATCCGGCATCAGGGCTCCTTGTACTGTCACAGGCAAGCGCATAGCGGTAAACATCTGATCTTTGGCCCCAATTTCGATTTGCTCTTCGCCAAACATCGGAAAGTCCTGGGCTTTCTGCTCCAGCTTATACTGCCCGCCTTGGGCAGTAATTTCCTGTTCACCCAAGAGTTCCTTGGCGATCCGTTCCCAACCTTCTACTTCGCGGAAAGCTTCCGGGCGTAGCCGTACCTGCTCCAACATTTTGAGGGCCCATTCGTGCGGTTCTCGACGAAAGTGCTCGTATACTACGTTGATGGCCAGACCAATGATCTTTCCTTCTTCGTATCCAATCTTGCGCAGTTCTTTACCGCGTAACTTTAGCTTTGCCATAAAATTCCCAAATAATAATTCGACCTAAGATACAGCCTCAGGGCTAAACAAGTTCCCCTTGTATTCATTTATATACTCATCGCTTAGTAATAACACTAGCTGCGCCTCACGCTAATTATGAAACAACAAATCGCACAACCGGGTATTGGTGTCGATGGCTGTAGAGCTGGCTGGTTGCGCATTCTCTTTGATGGAGAAGCGGCAGCAATGACCTTGTGTAAAGGACTGGAAGAGGTAGCTTCGCAAACGTCAGAGGTGCCTGTTTTTATTGATATGCCAATTGGTTTTGTCACTACTGGAGTAGCTGGGCGGGCTTGTGATCAGGCTGCTCGTCGCTACCTTAGCCCTTTGCGGCATAGTAGTGTTTTCNCCCCNCCTTGCCGAGCCGCAGTTTATGCCGATAAAGCAACGGCTAGCGAGCTCAACTTTCACCATACAGGCAAAAAGCTTTCACAACAATCGCTCAATATTGTCCCGAAGATGCGGGCCTTAGACGAATTTCTGCAAGCACAAGCTCAACATGAACAACAACGTTGGCATGAAGCTCACCCTGAAGTTGTCTTTGCCGCTTTAAATCAGGAGCAGCCACTGGTTCACAAAAAAAAGACCCGCGAAGGAGAAGCTCAACGCCTAAGCTTACTTGAACCTTATTTTCCAAAAATTAAAGATTGGTATGTGACCGTCCGCAATCAGTATCCTCGCAAGGAGGTCTTGCCTGATGATATTATCGATGCGCTAGGGTTGGCAGTAGCTGCTTTTCTTGCTAATCACCAACTTGCTCAAATAATTTACTTCCCAACAGAGGCCGAATACGACGAGACGGGGCTGAGGATGCAGATTGTAGCCGTGAAAGGTACAGCGTACCGCTTGTCTCTATAGCAATCGTTTAGTTTTTTTGGGCGAGGTGCGGCGCACCGTACTATATTCAGCTGGATTGCCTGCCTTCAATGGTTTTATTAAAGGTTGGGAAATATAGCGCGGTGCGCTGCACCTTTTTCATCAGACAATATCATTTGCTATAGATAAGACGGTGCTCTGCACCAAAATCGCTAGCCTGAAATGGGAAACTTATTCTTCGCCGACCCTATAAGGTTTTTATCTTGGGGGAATCAATCCACACATCAGTTAACAACGTCTATGTCTAAAAATTTCCGCTCCCTACTTTTATGGTCAATTATTGCGGCTGCTTTTATTGGGCCGGGTACGGTTACTACGGCTGCCCGGGTGGGACATGGCTACGGCTTGGGCTTGTTATGGGCCTTAGTGTTTTCTATTCTGGCAACCATCGTACTACAGGAAGCGGCGGCCCGCTTGACCTTGGGTGCCGGTCGGCCGCTGGGTGAAATAATTGGTGCTGAAAACCACAAGTGGAATACTTTCCTTTTTGCTGCTGTGGCTTTGGGTTGTGGTGCTTACCAAGCTGGAAATCTGCTAGGGGCGCTGGCTGGGTTACAGCTTTTGGGAGATGTGAGCAAATGGTGGCTGCTGTTACTAGGGGTAATTGCTGGAGGGCTGCTGTGGTCGGGTAGTACAAAAATAATAACCCGCAGCTTGGCATTGATTGTTGCGTTGATGGGGATTGTCTTTGTTTGGGTCGCTTTTGGGGCGGAAACGCTCCCGCAAGAGTGGCTGGCGGGGCTGGTTCCCAAGGTAGAGGAAGGCTCTGCGCTGCTGGTAGTAGGCTTGATAGGTACTACGATTGTTCCCTATAATTTATTCCTGGCTTCGGGCCTCAGTAAAGGGCAGGATTTAAAAGAAATGCGAACCGGTTTGCTTCTGGCTATCGTGATTGGAGGCGGAATAACGCTGGCTATTTTACTGAGCGGCACATTGGTAAAAGGAGCTTTTGGCTTCCCTGAACTGGCTTCTGCGCTTGATGGGCGACTGGCGGGTCGCGGTGGCCTCTTACTTGGCATTGGTCTATTTACAGCGGGGCTTAGTAGTGCAATCACTGCTCCGCTAGCTGCAGCAATAGCTGGACAGAGCCTGGTGGGTAAAAACCGCCCGGAGTGGGGTTATCAAGGGCGTTATTTTCGCTATACCTGGGGCATCATTCTACTGGCAGGCTTATTATTCGCACTTACGGATGTGCAACCCGTGCCCGCGATCATTGCTGCTCAAGCATTGAATGGTTTGATTTTACCGCTGGTCGCCGTTTTTCTACTCTTAAAAATCAACGATCCCAAGGTGCTCACTGGTGTTTATCGCAATCCTGCCTGGCTCAATATCCTCACGGTAGTTATCGTAGGCGTGACTGTCTTTCTGGGTTTGCACAATATTTGGTCGGCGATGACAAAGGTTTTTGCTAACCTAAGCACAGTCACAGACAACACCCGCTTTATGATCAACTTTGCGGTAACGGGCCTAGCCTGTCTGGCTCTGCTTATGCGAATCCGTAGAATAACCTAAATCCAGGAGAGGGTGGCGGTTATTGAACCATATAAGATCATATAAGTAATTATAAGTAAGAGACTTATATGGACTTACAATCCCTTATATGGTTCATTACATTTCAACATAAGTCATCCCGAATTTTGGCCTTAGCCAAAATCCAGCCTGACTTTAACTTAGAAAGAGTTCGTAAATAGCTAAAAAGAGTAATTTATCCGACTATTTATAGAAAACCCCATGATTTCTATTAGTAAAATCATGGGGCTTCGTCTTTAATGATAGGTTTTGCCATTGGTCAGCACGGATTTTGATGACAATCAAAATTCGGGATGACTCATGTTTTACTTCTTAAACACCATAGTACGGGAAGCAGCATTGTTATTGCTGATTTCCACTGTGTATTGCCCGGCGGCTAGATTGCTCAGGTCGAAAGACAAGTTGTTTGTTCCAGGTACCAAGACTGTATTTTCCTGATGAACAGGCTGGCCAAGCATACTGTAAATGCGAACCATTGCATCACTCGTTGCTTCCACTTCTACCTGTAGGTTCAATTGATCAACAACAGGGTTAGGGAAAGCATTTAGGCGAGTAGCCAGGGCGGGCAATTCGCGGGTATTTACGGTTAAGTCGTTTAACACGGTAGGAGAAGTTAAGAAGACCGCTCCATCACCACCGCTACCGCTGGCATTATTCGCTGCCACTGAAGCTGCGTAGAATTTCACTTCACCAGCGCTGGCGACAGGTGCTGTCCATGGAATTTCGAAAACATTACTTTCACTACGTTCTGAATGCTCGATATAATCACGGTCATTTAGCGTTGTTACCTGGGTGCCTGCAACCGGTGTAAAGCTACCTCCTTGTTCGTTATCAGCACCGACTAGAGCTACTGCTTGAAAGCCATAAACCTGAGCACCTTCGTCAGCATTGACGGTGACACGCATGGTGTAATTCTCACCGGCCTCATAGCCTGTAACGACGGCTCCGTCTTTCAATAACTCTAAGGTCATTGTAGGATTAAAAGCGCCCACCGCATGGCAGTTGCCACAAAAACCAGCAGCTAATGGCCCTCCTGTTCGGTCTTGTCCTTGTACTGCCCCCGGGCCACTGGAATTCCCTAAAAAAAGTATCCCACAAGAGAGGACAAAAAATAGCATGTAGATAGCTCGCATAATTGTATTTTGATTGAAAATGAATAACTCAGAGAAGGAACGAATTTACATGATTATCATGGTTCTATATTTTAAACCAAGGCAATTGTCGCAAAGGCGTTACTGTTTTGTGTAACGCCATTATCATAGACGAAGAAAAAAGGAAATTGTTTAAAGATTAGCTCTTTGGTATAAAGCTTTTCTTGGGGTGAAAACCCTTGGCATCTCCATAGAATTCGTAGAAATACTTAAAATCGGCTTCTTTATCTCCTGTTGGCATAAATGGTTTATCAAAACGAATCACCCCTTTGCCCCAATCAAAAACACAAAGAACTATAGGTACTTTGGCCCTGAGTGCAATATAGTAGAAGCCTGATTTTAATTGATCAACTTTAGCGCGCGTTCCCTCAGGGGCGACAGTGAGACGAAACCGATCTCGTTTTTCAAAAACATCGGCTACTGCCTGTACAAAATTATTATTCTTACTCCTATCTACCGGTACTCCTCCCATCCAACGAAAAAATTTTTCGAAAGGTCCGCGAAAAAGAGAATCTTTAGCCACGAAGTGGATTTTTTCACCAATTATCGGGCGTACGCATATACCAATTGGAAAATCCCAATTAGAAGTATGCGGCACTACTGCTATCACACATTTCGCAGGCAAAGGGTACGGATATTCAATCCTCATCCCCATGAGGCGCATCCAGAAGCTGGCAAGCGTTTTTGCTAAACCCAATTTTACTATTATTTTATGTCTGGCTAAAATACAACTTTACTGGTACTTGGCTCGTAAAATAGCTAAGTTCAGAATATTTGCGTTTTTTGTATTCTCATTTAGAGATCAACCAGCGTTATTATTTTACCGTAGGAATTTTAAAAAGCAGGAAAAAAATTGCGTTTCCCTATTATCATTTCCTTATTACTTTTGGCAAGTGCTCTTGGTGCACAGTCTGTAACGGCTGCTTCACCCGCTGATTCTATTGAGGTACATTTTGAACCTGCTGGTGGGTTTTATCAACACCAGCAACTCATCACTGTTCATGCGCCAGGGGCTAGCGATATTTTTTATACGCTGGATGGCTCTAAGCCCAACCAGCGTTCGCAGCGTTATTTTCAGCCCATCATTCTGGATGAAACAGCTGTCATGAGGGTTGTTGCCTACCTCGACGACGACGCTGGCCGGCCAGTTGGACAAACCTACTTCATTAACGAGCCTAAAACAAACTTCCCTGTTGTTTCTATTGCTCTACCTCCTTATGTATTGTTTAATCCCGAAACGGGTATTTTTGTTCAGGGCGGGGAAGCTGTAGACTCGGTGTGGCATAAACCTGGTGCTAATTTTTGGACAAGAAAAGAATACGCCGTTCATTTGGAATTTTTCGAAGCTGATGGCAGCTCCGTTTACAGTAGCCTTTCCGGCATGCGCTTATTTGGTGGCATGAGCCGGCTATTCCCTCAAAAGTCATTAGCCGTTATTGCCAGAAAGCAGTACGGTGAATCGCGTTTCCGGATGCCCATTTTTGGCGAGGAAGGTAAAAAGTCTTTCAAGTTTCTCGTTCTCCGCAACAGCGGGAGTGATTATGGGAAAAGCCACTTTCGGGATGGTTATATGACAAGCCTCGTCAAAGGCTGGGATTTAGAAACCCAAGATTTTCGCCCGAGCCACGTTTATATCAATGGCACTTATTGGGGAATTTACAACATTAGAGAAAAAGTAAACCGCTATTTCATTGAAACCCATAGTGATGGTGTTGATCGAGACAGCATTGACTTGTTAGAGCATTTTTTGGTACGTAAGCGAGGCTCGCGTCGGCATTACCAGGAGCTTCTCGACTTTTTAGAGCGCTATGATTTAAACTTACAGGCCAATTTTGACCACGTAGCGACCTACATGGAGACGGATAACTTCATGGAGCACCAGATCGCTCAAATATATTTTGATAACCGCGACGCAGGTGGCAATATCAAATACTGGCGCCCCGCAACCCCTGGTGGCCGATGGCGGTGGATTCTTTACGATACCGACTGGGGCTACGGCCTGCACGATGAAAAGGCTTATCGTAGCAATAGTCTGACGTTTCATACCAACCCCAATGGCCCGCACTGGCCCAATCCGCCCTGGAGTACTTACCTGTTGAGAAAACTACTCCAAAATGAAGGCTTCCAACACCGGTTTGTCAATCGCTTTGCTGATCATCTAAATTCAAGTTTTAGCGCACAACAGGCAACAGCGCTGCTTGATTCCTTCTATTTCCTCTATCGGCAAGAAATCCCAAGGCACTTGAAACGCTGGCGATTAAGCGAAAAAACATGGGAAAGCCAAGTCTCCATCATGAGGGATTTTGCTGCAAAAAGACCTGAATATATCCGAGACGAGCTGATGGATGTCCTTGGCGTGGGGCCCGTACGAGACGTTCGCATAAGCTGTAATGAAGGCGGAAAGGTTTTACTGAACGATTACCTTGAAGTAAATAACTTCAGGGGGTCCTACTTTGCCAATCACCCCATTCACCTCAGAGCAATCCCGGCTTACGGGCACCGATTCGTCGGTTGGGAACACGATAAAACCGCAGGTCGAGAACTCGATATAGACTTAAAGAGGGATCGAAGATATAACTTCCGAGCACGTTTTGAACCTTATGAGCACCCGCTTCAGGATCAGGTGATGATCAATGAAATTTGCCCAAAAAGCAAGGAAACAGATGACTGGATAGAAATTTACAACCATTCAGCGCAAACGGTGCCCCTCAAAGGATGGGTACTCACGGATCAGCGCAATGAATTTGTTTTTCCCGCAGTAGATTTATTGCCTAACGACTACCTCGTCGTATGCAAGGACGCCACCAAATTCCGGGAAACCTTCCCCGAAGCTTATAATGTTATCGGAGGGCTCGGGTTTGGATTAAACAAGCGCAAAGAAGTACTCGGGCTTTATGCCGAAGGCGGAGCTGCTGTAGATAGTTTTGCTTACACCTTACCCCCACTTGATTCTGCCTTCACCCTCAATTTACTCCTTCCTGACCTAGACAATGCTGATGTGGAGAATTGGGAATTGCGTACTGGCCTTGGCTCTCCCAATCGAGCCAACCCCTACCTCATCGAAACCAATGTACGCCTGGCGCAATCGCAATGGATGCAAATAGGCCTGGCTGCAGGAGTATTTGTACTGTGCTTGCTCTTGCTGTATTTGCGCAATAGAGGTGTATTTTAGTCTAAGAAAACGCTAATAAATCATCAGGTAATCATAGTGCACCAGCGGCTTTTGGCCCTTCTTGCCCATCAGGTCTTTTGCTTTTTCAGCGTTGTACTGTGCTACGCCAATCCCTACCAGCTCGCTATCGGGGCCAATAATACTCAGCAGATCTCCTTTTTTAAAACCACCATCTATGCTGACAATACCTACTGGCAGTAGGCTACTCACTTTCGTGGCATCTATCAAGACTACCTTGGCACCCTCATTCACCTGAATACGGCCTTGAGTGGTAGGGTGCTGAGCCAGCCACTTTTTAAGATTAGAAGGTTGGGCTTGCGCCGGAATACGCGTACAACGACCGTTGCCGGCCAATACTTCTACCAGACTGTTATGCCGCTGCCCGTTGGCCAAGATCACGTCGGCTCCTAAACGGGCCGTGTGTTGAGCCATTCTTACTTTAGTGGCCATTCCTCCTCGCCCAAAACTTGACTTCACGGGGGCGATGTAAGACCAAACACTCTCATCCGTCGCACTCAAACTCGGGATCAACTCGGCGGCCGGGTCATCAGGAGCGGCGGTAAGCAGGCCATCTACACTACTGAGGATCACCAAGGTGTCCGCGTTCAGCATCGCAGTGACAAGGCTAGCGAGTTCGTCATTATCGGTAAACATCAATTCTGTTACGGAAACGACATCATTTTCATTCATGATAGGCACCACTCGGTCGTGCAGCAGGGCTTCCAGGCAATTTCGCATATTCAGATAGTGCCGGCGATCGCGAAAATCTTCTTTGGTTGCCAATACCTGTCCACAAAGCAACTGATGGCTTGCAAACAACTGCCGATAAAGTTCCATCAAGCGAATCTGACCAATGGAAGAAAGCATCTGTCGGCGCACTACAGGGTCCATCTCATCAGCCCCTGGCAACAGCTCACGCCCAGCACCTACCGCCCCTGAAGAGACCAGTACCAATTGGTGACCTTCTTTCTTTAGCGTCGCCAATTGATCTACCAAGTGGCTGATGTTGGTTACATCCAAGCTGCCATCCGGCCGCGTAAGAACGTTGGTTCCTACTTTGACAATAATTTTAGAATTCTTCCTGAGCATAATATTTAGCTGAGTATCGACAAAACTTATTTGGCAAATTTAAGGAAGCTTCTTAAATTGTTACTATCCTGATGAATATCGTCTAAGTTTCAGACGCAAATGAAATTCCCGAAAAAGTCTAAAGGGTACAACTTTCTACTAAAAATCTTTTTTAGGTTTCAATACAGAAACAACTAACTTTTTTTCATCAAAACAAAACGAAAATGTGGTCAGAATTTAAAGCATTTATCCTTCGAGGAAACGTATTAGAATTGGCAGTAGCAGTAATTGTTGCAGGTGCCTTTGGTACAATCGTAACCTCCTTTACTAATGACATCATCATGCCTCCAATTGGTATGCTCTTGGGCGGCGTAGATTTCTCTGATTTAGCGATGACCCTCCAAGCTGCAGAAATGAATGACGCAGGTGAGGTGGTTAAAGAAGCCGTACAAATCCGTTACGGAGCCTTTATCCAAACCATTATCAACTTCTTGATTATTGCATTCGCTATCTTTATGTTACTGAAAGCCTACAAGAGCACACAGGAACCAGAACCGGAAGCCGCTCCAGCTCCCGATCCTGGCCCAAGTACAGAAGATTTGCTAGCAGAAATTCGCGATCTACTTAAAAAGTAGTAGAATTTTCAATTCATTCACGAAAACATGAGTCAGGCCAAAATCCAGCTTGACTTTAACTTAGGGTCATTAAACATCTGAAAAGAGTGGTTTATCTGACTATTGGTACAAAACCCCATGATTTCACTAATAGAAATCATGGGGTTTCGTTTTTAACTATAAGTTTTACGGTTGGTCAGCACGGATTTTGATGACAATCAAAATTCGGGATGACTCTTATTTATTTTTTGGCACGGTTTTTTCTTTTAGTACAATAGATGCCCGAAAACACAAACAGGGCGATTAGTTAATCAAATTATGGTGCAAAGCTGAATAGCATTGTTGCCACTGAAATGCTCAGTAGCAACCTAATAGAAGTATACCCCATAGTGAGATCTCTAACCCTAAACTGTACGAAAGATGAAACACAGTATTACATTTCCACAAGTATCCTGGAGCCGCTACGGCAGGCTATTCCTTCTTTTTTGCTTGAGCTGGTGCAGCAGCATGCTTCATGCCCAAGATTGCGATCTGGCTTGTGTCGGCTCGCCCGACCAACCGCTACAAGTCGTCATTGACGATCAATGCCAGATAGCACTCACCAATTCGATGTTGTTACCTGACATAGACTCCTGCCCTGGTGACAAGCGGCTCACCGTTAGGGATTCTCTCAACAACCTGATTACCGACGGTTTCAACTTTGTTCAGTTTTCTGCGAGTGCTTTCGTCGGAAGCCGGCTCAGTGTCACCATCACTGATCAAACCACGGGCACGCTTTGCGTAGGCTCCATACGGGTTGTCGACAATAGCGCACCCACCATTACCAATTGTACCAATGTAACAGTAAGCTGCCTTGACAATACTTCTCCGGAAGTTATTGGCGAACCAACCATCGGCGACAATTGTGATATGAACTTAGCATTAACTTCGATAGACAACATCACTTTTGGCGATTGTCTGTCGAATATTGCTGCTGTTATTCTTCGCGAGTGGACAGTTACCGATCACAGTGGCCTAACCGCCAGCTGCACCCAGGAAATCACCGTCACACGGGCGTCTTTTATGGATGTAACTTTCCCTGACGACGTTACACTCCCTTGCGACGATCCTAGTGCAGATCCTGCGATTACAGGAATACCAATGCTCAATGGTACAGTATTGATGCACGGTGACATGTGTGGTTTGGACGTAGGCTTTTCGGATGACACTACGTTTATTTGTAATAACTACATGTACCAAATTAATCGTACCTGGACGGTAATTGAAAACTGTACAGACTTTTTTGGTGAGGATGTTCAAACGATACTAGTAAGTGACGACCAAGGCCCAATACTCAACTGCCCTACTCCCAACCAACTGGCCTATACCAGTGACCCAGGCGTTTGTAGTGCCACCATTGCACTTCCTATAATTACAGGTACCGACAATTGTGGTGCCAATATCACATTTTCTGTTACCTCTTCTTACGGAGCTACAGATTTCAGTCCTGTGAGTGGGGTTGCTCCTGGCGAACATATTGTTGTTTACCAAGGTCTCGATGAGTGTGGTAATACGAGTACCTGTACAGTACAACTTACGGTTACGGATGACGTAGCCCCTGTTGCTGCTTGTGATGACCAAATAGTAGCCTCTATTGCTTCGAGTGGTTATGGCATTATTTTGTCCTCTACTTTCAACGAAGGCAGCTCCGACAACTGTGGTCCTGTTTTCCTAAAAGCAAAAAGAAATATCGGCGCTGGATGTAACCTCGCCAATGGTGACGACAGTAGCCTTCCTGGCTACCAGGAATGGTTTGATGATCGGGTGATCTTCTGTTGTGAAGACATTCCAAACAGTCCTATTTCCGTAACACTGAGAGTATACGAAACTGACCCAGGCACTGGCCCTGTTGATCCTTCCCGCGAAACCGGTGGCGGCGACCTTGTGGGACATTTCACCGACTGTCAGTCGATTGTTACTTTGCAAGATGGAACTGCTCCTATTTTTGAGCAATGCCCGCAGCCACTTACGATCAACTGTTATGACGAACAAGAAAACCTGGGCATCTACGGTAGCCCAGTAGTACGAGATAATTGTGGCTTTACGCTTGATAGCACTTTCGTTACCAGTTTCAACGAGTGTGGTGTAGGAACCATTACCAGAACCTGGACAGCTACAGACAACTACGAGCACGAGTCTAGCTGTTCTCAGGTGATTAATGTTATCAACAATGAAGCATTAACAGAAGATGACATTGTTTGGCCAATCAACGTTGAGCTATACGAATGTGGAGCCAGCACTGCCGATGAAGACCTGCCGCTTGCCGCTCGTACCCCTACCGTTAACTGGGCGGGATGTGGAACGGTAGCGATAAATAGCACCGCATCTGTTTTCAACACCGTTCCTGGTGCTTGTTTCAAGATTTTACGCACCTGGACTGTGATCGACTGGTGTAACTTTGACCCTTCTGACCCTAACGGAGGTGGCCAGTTTACACATACCCAACAGATCAAAGTATTCGATCAGGAAGACCCAATTATTATCTGTCCGGAATCAGTGACCGTCAACGTAAGTAGTAACTGTACCACCGGTTATGCAACCTTGGGACTGCCTACTGCTGACGATTGCTCTACGCAGATTACATTCACAAACAACTCTCCTTTTGCCAACAGCAATGGTGCTGACGCTAGCGGTAATTACCCTGTAGGAACAACTACCGTGCAATTCATTGCCAATGATAATTGTTTCAACAACGCTTCTTGTACGACAACGGTAACCGTCGGAGACACCGAAGCGCCTAACGTTTCTTGTATCGTAGGCCTGACAACCAACGTCATGCCAATGGGTGACGGAGTTATGGGAAGCATCGACGCTAGTGCCTTAGTTGGCTCTGTAAGCGACAATTGTGACCCTACCAGCTTACTAAAATTCACCATTTCTCGCCCTGGCGACGGAACGAACGGCGTACCTACTGCTACGAGTGTAGACTTTGATTGCTATGATGCAGGTCAAGCTGCCGAAGTTATCCTTTGGGCTTCTGATAGCCAAGATAACGTATCTACTTGTTTGACGGTCGTAAGCGTACAAGACCCCAACAACCACTGTGTGGGCCAAACCGGTGAAGGCATGATTTCCGGAGGCGTCTTAACGGAAGACGGCAACGAAGTAGAAAACGTGATGATCATGGTTTCCGGAAATGATCCGTCAATGATGTATACCCATATCGATGGTAGCTTCATGTTTGAAGACCTGTCTTTGGGCCAAGATTACAGCGTAATTGCTCAAAACAACGAGAACCTTCTCAATGGTGTTACAACCTTTGATTTGATCCTCATTGGCAAGCATATTCTAGGCACGAGCACCTTGAACACTCCTTATAAATTGATTGCTGCTGATGTAGATCGCTCTGGCCATATCTCTACGCTGGATATTATTAAGCTCCGGAAGCTTATCTTGAATATCAGTTCAGAGCTGCCAAATAACAATACCTCTTGGCGCTTTATTGATGCTGCCTACGTTTTTGCAGACCCAACGAACCCTTTCATGGGTTACTTCCCGGAACTGCACAACATCAATGACTTATCTGGCCCGGAGATGCACGCCGATTTTGTGGCCATCAAAGTGGGAGACGTCAATGGCTCTGCCATTCCGAACAGCATGATGGCTGATGGAGATGACCGCTCTAGCAGCAACCCGCTGGAACTCACCATTGGTGCTACCTCTGTCGAAGCCAATGAAACGGTAGATATCCCGTTCAAGGCGCGCTACATGAACGAGTGGATGGGCTACCAGTTCACACTAGAATACGATCCAGGTGCATTGGAAGTACTGGAGATCATCCCTGGTGACTTGCCCAACCTTTACCCGGAAGAAAACTTCCACTTTTACGATGATCGCGCAGGTTTAATCACTACCGTTTGGAACGAATACGGCCAGTCTGCAAACAGCAAAGAAGCGACTTTATTCACGCTACGTTGTACTGCTAAGCAGGCAGGAAACATCAAAGAATGGCTCTATCTCAGCTCACGGGTAACCAAGGCTGAGGCTTACACCCAGGAAGGCGAAGCAGAAGACATTAACTTGTCCTTCTTTACCGAAAGCGGCGCTGCAGAAGTAAGCTCCAACTTTGAGCTTTTCCAGAACCGTCCTAACCCATGGAATAATTCTACCATTATTCCTTTCCAGTTAGATCCTGGTGGAGATGCGCGATTAAGTGTTTACGATATGGCTGGCAAACTGGTTTACGAAGTAGCAGAATACTTTTCAGAAGGCTACCATGAAATCAGTATTCGCAGAAGTGACCTTCCTGCAATCGGCTTATTTTACTACACCCTCGAAGCGGGTGATCAACGGGCCACTCGCAAAATGGTTTTAACGGATTAAAAAAATAAAGAATAATACTCTTCTGCCAATTAGCGGGCCAGTTTGCCAAGTTGCAAGCTGGCCCGCGCTTTGTATGCTTATGTAGCCGCCGCTAAATGGGCTCATTTCAACAATAAATGTCAGTACTATTACTAAAATAAAAGACCAAAAACTCTCTCTCTTCACTTAGACGACAGTGTAATTACTGATGCTACCTCTTCCACCTATTTTTGATATGAACCAAGAGCTAATTACTGTGTTTGCCAAGTACTTAGTGCCTGACAGGCCAGAAAGGAGCGAACAGTTTGTCCATAAAAAATCATTTAATGAAGCATTCTACTTACTTGTTGTTCTTTAGAGGAGTAGCGTATTTTATCGCACTCACCGTTTTACCTAACAGCTTATCTGCTCAAAACTGGGAAGAGTTAAGCGCACCTCCGTTCTACAGACACCATTCTAATGGATTTAGCTACGACGGCAAAGCTTTTGTATTAGAGGGAATTCTTAGTTCCGAGGTATCTAACGAGCTTTGGGGATATACCCCAGAAACCGACTCCTGGAATCAATTGGGCGACTTTCCTGGAACACCGCGACGTATTGCTATTGGTGATGATTGGGATGACAAATATTACTACGGGTTCGGTTTTGGAACAGCTGGAGCATTAAACGACTTATGGGTTTTCGACCCCGTTGACACCTCTTTTACGCAGCTCCCCTCCTGCCCATGCGAAGGGCGATCTCACCCAGCCTTCATTGCCCACAATGACAAAATATTCATGGGGTCTGGCTCTACCAACAATGGCGACCTTCGCGACTGGTGGGAATACGATATCCCTACCCAAGTGTGGACTCAAAAGCCCAACATGCCCGGTGGGCCAAGGCACCATCCTTTCTTTTTCTCTATTGAAGATGATGTCTACGTAGGAGGTGGTCACGTAAACAACTGGTTGCGGTTTAGTCCCAGCTCCAACCAATGGATGTTTATCGACAACCTGCCTGCGGGAAGAGTAGCAGGTACACAATTGAGCTACAACAACAAAGGAATTATTGTTGCTGGCGATGATAGGTTTCATGACCACATCCCGGATAATGAAACCTTTATGATGTACGACGCTGAGGAAGACGAATGGAGTTACCTTCCTGAGTTGCCAAACCGTAGCCGATGGGCTCCTTCTTCGTTTATCATTGACGACATCCTTTATTTATTTGGTGGCATCTCCTATTTCATCAACAGTGACCAAACCATGTGGAAATTCGATTTGAACTACTTAGAATGTCTCCCTCCCGGTGGTCTGAATGTTGTGAGCGTGGAAACCAACTCTGCCGAGTTATTTTGGACAGAAAACACAGGCGGAGCAGATACCCTGAAATGGAGAAAAGTTGGTGATCCTGTTTGGAATATAGCCCTTAACCCTGAACCGCTATTTGAAATAACCGACCTGGAGGCTTGTGAACAGTATGAATTTGTGGTAGTAAGCAGTTGTGGTGACTTAAATGCCAGTACTGAGCCTGTCACTTTTGAAACAGAATGCTGTATCAACCCTATGGTTACTTTCGAGACTTTTGCTGCTGCTGCAGAAATCCAATGGCCTAATGTGGTGGGAATAGATGAGTACCAAGTTAGATGGCGACCAGAAGGCACCTCCACTTGGGAAACAACAACAGCCAGCGGGAATTCTCTGTTTTTGAACAACCTGGAAGAATGTACCGTGTATGAATGTCAAGTAAAATCGACCTGCCAGAATTCAGGATCTTCTTTCGGCCCAAGAATTATGTTCTTTACCAGAAACTGTGGCGCTTGTACGGATATAGAATACTGTCCGCCATCAGAGGATTTTGCTGGAGCATCTGGTTTCATTGACCAAATCCAGATCAATAATGAAGTCTACAATACAGGCAATGACGATGGATACGGAGACTTTGTCAGCCCCAATGCAGAAGAGGTATTCCGTGGAGAAACCTTTGATCTTAGGTTAGTGCCTGGTGTAGTTGACGAAGAGGCCCTTAGCTGGAATGTATGGATCGATTTCAATGCCAATGGCATCTTTGAAGGTACCGAAATGGTTGTAAATGAAAGCCTGACAACAGCAGAGATTACAATAACCATCACAGTGCCTAGTAATGCATCAATAGGCCTAACAAGGATGAGAATCGTCTATGGTTCCGGTGCTCCTAATACGCCTTGTGATAATACAGGTGCGTTTGGCGAAACGGAAGATTACTGTATCAGTATTTTAGGCACAACGAATACTGTCGACCTCACAAATGGTTTGGAGAATATCTCTTTATACCCTACCCCAACTCAAAACCTACTTTGGCTAAAAGGAGAACTTTCTGCGGAAGAAAGCTATCGCATCCGGGTACTGACCGTTACCGGAGCAACCGAACGGGTTATTGAAAACTTCAACATAAATACGGCCATTGACATGTCTTCCTTACCGGCAGGCATGTATTTCCTGACCGTAGAGGATGAATTTATATTAAAAACATTGAAGTTTATCAAGCAAGACTAATTTAGGCACTTCATGCTCGCATTAGTTTAAGATAGATTTTCTTTATTTTGTTAGGTGTTTGTGCTACGGCTTTTCCTGGGCACAAGCACCTAACTTATTTACAGGGGAGCCCTCTTCTAAAGAAGTTAGGTTATTGTCTATAAAATTGCATACTCATGGCCTTCCACAACGAATTAGGTAAACTAGGAGAAACCCTCGCCGCTAACTTCCTGCAAGCCAACGGCTACACTATCGTGGAACGAAATTGGCGCGTCAATCGAATAGAAATTGATTTGATCGCTCGTTTGGAAGACACCCTTATTTTTGTAGAAGTAAAAACGCGTAGCAGCGACTATTTTGGTGCCCCCGAAGTATTTGTCACTAAGCGCAAAAAGCGACTCATGGCCAGTGCAGCCACCGCCTATATGCAAGAAACCGGCCACGAATGGGCGCTACGGTTTGATGTTGTCAGTATTGTAATGGGAAAGGGCGAGCCCCCCGAATTGGAACATTTTGAGGATGCCTTTTTTCCAGGCTTACACTAGCGTGAGATGCTATAATTCCTTTCTTAATCTAGCGACAGGAACCCCTAGCTGTTCGCGGTATTTAGCCACGGTACGGCGAGCGATATCATAACCTTTTTCGCGGAGTATATCCATTAGCTTCTGATCACTGAGTGGCTTGATTTTGTTTTCTTCATCGATAACATCCTTGAGGACATTCTTCACTTCGGTAGTCGACACATCTTCGCCATCGGTAGTACTCAGGCTTTCAGAGAAGAATTCCTTGAGACGGAAAGTTCCGAATTCCGTTTGTACAAATTTACTATTGGCAACACGCGAAATGGTAGAAATATCGAGGCCTGTGATCTCCGCAATATCTTTCAGAATCATTGGCCGGAGGCGCTTCTTATCGCCTGTCAAGAAAAAATCATATTGGTACTGCAGTATCGTGTACATCGTATTGTACATCGTTTGCTGGCGCTGTACGATAGCATCGATGAACCATTTTGCAGAATCAATCTTTTGCTTGATAAAAACAACGGCTTCTTTTTGTTCTCGGTTGCTCGTGCCTTTTCGCCGATTATTGCGATAAGAGCGCAACATATCCCGGTACTGGTCACTCACACGGAGGTCCGGTGCATTACGGCTATTGAGCTCCAACTCTAGCTCTCCGTCGCGGGTGTAGATGAAAAAATCTGGCGTAACATATTGAGCTGAACGCTGATTGGCGGTACTGTAACCACTAGCGGGCTTGGGGTTCAGTTTTAGAATTTCACCAATAGCATCCCTAAGTTGATCCTGGCTAATATCCAGCTGCTTTTGCAGTTTTTCATAATGCTTTTTGGTAAAAGCATCAAAATATTTCCGGATAATCAGCTTGGCTCGTTTCAGATTAACCAAGTCTTCATCATCGAGATCGAAATCGTCTTCGAGTTTAAGGTCTAGCTGTAACAACAGACATTCTTGTAAATCTTGCGCACCTATACCGGGAGGCTCAAAACGTTGGATTTTTTGCAGCATACTTTTCACGGTAGCCTCATCGGTAAAGATATTCTGAGAGAACATCAGATCGTCTAGAATCGCAACAGGGCTCCTTCTCAAGTAGCCATCCTCATCAATACTACCAATAATTTGCAAAGCAATCGTTTCTTCCTGCTCGTTATTGAGGCGCAATAAGCCTAGCTGTTCCTCCAGGTGATCGTGAAAACTTTGATGTACCGCAATGGGTATCGTCTTGTCTTCCTCATCTGGGTTATAATTATTGGAGGACAATTTATAGGAAGAGGGGTCATCATCAATATAATCCTGGAGGTATTCGTCGAGTTCAAAATTATCATCGGTGGCTTCGTCTCTGTTTTCTTGTTCTTCCACCAAACGATCCTCCCTTTCCAAACCTTCTTCCAAAGCCGGGTTAGCCTCCAATTCTTCCTTGATGCGCTGCTCCAAATTAATGGTTGGCACCTGCAGCAGCTTCATCAACTGAATCTGCTGTGGCGACAGCTTTTGGAGCATTTTCTGACTTATCGTCTGCTTGAGCATGACGTTTTTCTACTTGGGTATGGTTATTAAGGAAAGCGTAATTTACATTTGTTTACGTCTGTGCGCAAATTTTGTTTACAAAATGGAACGATTTTTGTTGAGGCTTTAGACCAATCCCCATATCTACACTTAATTTACACTCCTTCTGCCAAAAGTTCCCTACTTTTAAGGCCGACACTTAAGCATAACTACGCAATGAATATTCCTTCTCGCATCGAGCATTTGCGGGCCGCAATGGCTCAGCATAACATTACCGCCTACTTGGTGCCAAGTAGCGATCCACACCAAAGTGAATATGTCGCACCACGCTGGCAGACACGCACCTGGTTGTCAGGGTTTACGGGGTCAGCAGGCACCTTGATCGTTACAAATGAGGATGCTGGGCTATGGACAGATTCCCGTTATTTTCTTCAGGGAGAAGAACAGCTGGCCGGTAGTGGCATTAGCCTGGAACGCCAGCAAGTACCCCATGCTCCTGAACACGTGAGTTGGCTAGCAGACAATCTCGCTGCGGGTCAGCAACTCGGTTTTGACGGACGGGTAGTATCCCTCAGTCAGGCTCGTTTATTAGAGCGAAAGCTGAGCCCTAAAGGGGTTAAGCTCAATGCCAAATATGACTTAACCACCAATTTCTGGGAAGACCGCCCAGCTATCCCACGTAGTGATGTTTTTGCTTTCGATATCGCTTATGCGGGGCAAAGTCGGGCAGACAAGCTTACAAATATTCGGAAATGGCTAAAAAAAACAGGAGTAGATGCGGTACTTTTGGTTGCCCTCGATGAAATTGCATGGACTCTTAATATTCGGGCCGCAGATGTTGACTTCAACCCGGTTTGCCTGAGTTACCTTTTGGTGACCAAAGAACAAGTCAATTGGTTTGTAGGAAAAGATCGGATTGACCCAAAACTAAGTGCCGAATTAACTCAGGATGGTGTAAAAGTGGAAGATTATTCCCAAGTGGAACTTGCGCTGCAAAACTTCCCTGCTTCCCAGCAATTGGCAGTAGATCCGGCTACGTTAAGTTATCGTTTTTACGAGTTACTGGCGGGCAAAGACCTCAAGGAAGTGGGAAGCCCGGTGGTCATGATGAAAACCATCAAAAACGAAACAGAGATCAAGCACTTTCGCAACGTGATGTGCAAAGATGGTGTCGCTTTATTGCGTTTGTTTCGATGGTTGGAAGATACTTTAAAAACCACGACGGTCACCGAGGTAGAGATCAGTGAACGCCTGGCTGCCTTCCGGGGCCAGCAGAACCTTTACAAGGGAGAAAGTTTCCCAGCCATTGTTGGATACAATGGTAACGGTGCGATTATTCACTACCATGCTGAACCAGAAAACTGCGCCACCTTAGATGCTTCTGGCATTTTGCTACTCGATAGCGGCGGGCAATACCTCGATGGTACGACAGACATTACTCGCACCGTATCCTTAGGCAATACAACGATGGAGCAACGGCAGCACTTTACGCTCGTCCTCAAAGGCATGATCGCTCTGAGTAAGGCTCGTTTCCCCAAGGGTACTGGAGGCGCACAATTAGATACTTTGGCTCGCCAGTTTCTTTGGCAAGAAGGGCTCAATTTTGGACATGGTACCGGGCATGGCGTTGGTTTTTTCCTCAATGTCCATGAGGGGCCGCAGGGATTTGCAACCAGCGCGGTAACCAGTCGCGGCCGGACCGCTTTACAACCCGGTATGGTGACCAGTAACGAACCTGGATTCTACCGCACAGACCACTACGGTATTCGCATTGAAAACCTCATCTTGTGCGTAGAGGATCGCTCTACGGATTATGGAGACTTCCTTCGATTTGAGACCTTAACACTCTTTCCCATTGACCGTCGCTTACTTCAATTAGATATGCTTTCGGAAGAGGAGCGCCAATGGCTCAATGATTACCACCAGCAAGTGATGGCAGGTATATTGCCCCTCTTAAAAGAGGATGAAGAAAGGGTTTGGCTACGCCAGCATTGTCAACCAGTATAACTTACTCACTCATGCATCGATTTTTACTTGTATTCCTTCTCACTACGGTGAGCATTCTTATGCAAGCCCAGTCAGAAGGCCCCAAGCAGTTTGTTACCGAGCACCAAGATAATTTTGGGCGCTACACCGCCATTGGGACAGAAACTTTCATGCCCGATGCAGAGGGGCGCCCTGAGGCCGTCATTTGGTCGGTGAGTTATCTACGTAAAGATGTTGACCAAGCAGAAAACCGACCTGTAATGTTCGTGTTTAATGGCGGCCCCGGTTCTGCTTCAGTGTGGCTACACATGGGTTTATTCGGGCCACAACTGGCCAGCGTAGCCAGCGCAGCAAATGAAGATGACGGCGCAGCTCCTTTTGCGATAGTTGAAAATCCCTATAGCTTACTTGACTTGGTAGACCTTGTCTTTATCGACCCCGTGGGTACTGGTTACAGCCGTGTAGTGAACAAAGGTAAAGAAAGCAACTACTGGGGTCTGAACGAAGACGCAGCATCTATCGCTACGTTTATCCGGATGTGGATAACACAAAACAAACGTTGGAATGCACCTAAATTTATTGCTGGCGAAAGCTTTGGCACCACGCGAGCAGCAGGCGTAGTTAGAGCGCTCCACCAAGGAGGACAAGATATGGCACTGAATGGATTAGTACTCATATCTCAAGCCCTTGATTATACGGGATCGACGCCAGAAGCTGACAATTTGATTGCCTTCCTAACCTACCTTCCGACCATGGCGGCCACTGCCTGGTACCATGACAAAGCAGGCAAAGACCTTACCCTAAATGATTTTGTGGAAGAGGCCCGCAGTTTTACTTACGACGAATATGCACCAGCGCTGTTACGAGGCAACACCCTCTCAGAGGAAAGCAAAAATCATATCGCACAGCGCTTGGCTTATTTTACCGGGCTAGACAAGGCCTATATTCTTCGTTCCGATCTACGGGTAACTGCTACCCGCTTCAGAAAGGAACTTCTTCGCAACCAAGGACTCACTATTGGCGGTCTTGACAGTAGATACACGCTTGAAGAGTACGATCAAACTGCCGCTACGCCAACCCACAGCGACGCAGCAAGTGCGGCTATCAGCAGTGCTTATACTGCTGCACTACACACCCATTTTGCAAACAACCTGGCGATCGAGATGGACCTGCCCTACCTTACATCCAACCGGAGTATTTATCCTAAATGGAACTGGCGCCCCGTCTCTGCCAAACAATCATGGGAACCTGCTTACGTAAATGTTGCTCCGCAGTTGAGTTGGGCAATGCGGGCTAATCAGAGACTACAAGTTATGGTAGCCAATGGCTATTACGATTTGGTGACTCCCTTTTTCGATGCAGAGTATACTTTTCAGCGGCATGGCATCCTTCCAGACCGTGTTGAAATGCAATATTATGAAGGGGGCCACATGATGTACACCCAACATGATGAATTAAAACAGCTGGCAGCAGATATCCGTACTTTTCTTACACGTTGTTTAGCTCAATAAACTCTACCTTTGAGTATAACTACACAAACACCATGGCTAATCCTATTATTAAAGCATCAGATGTTGCTACCGCAGTAGCAATATCCAAGTGTATTCCCGAATTTATTGGCCCTCCAGGCAAAGAAGAATACAAAAAGCGCTTAAAAGATGTTCCACATCTTATCCTCGTAGCTTTTGATGGCACTCGTCCTGTAGGCTTCAAAGTCGGTTATGAGCGTAATGGCTCTTTTTATTCTTGGATGGGAGGCGTCTTACCCAGCTATCGGCGTCGAAATATTGCTCGTCGTTTGGCCGAAAGGCAAGAAAAATGGGCTATAGAGCAAGGTTATAAAAGTGTGACCTTCAAAACCAGAAATCAACACAAGAATATGCTCTTATTTGCATTAAAGCGTGGGTTTAATATTATCGGATTTAAAGAAAAAGGAGATGCGTCTACCAACCGTATCCTCTTACAGAAGGTTCTCTAGTTACGAATAGCCGCAAGTGATGTATCTTACGCCTCGTTTTAAAAAAAACTCAGTTGAACTGGCTATACTAAATAGTCAGCAAACCAAATACCATTGTTATGAGATCAATTTTCCTTGGTTTAGCTATCCTGCTTTTTACTAGTGTAACATTTGCTCAGGGAGAGTTTTCAGGCGGCTTCAAGGCTGGTCTGAATTTTAATAATATTGATGGCCCCGCAGAAACGGATGATGAGGTCTTCGAGACCAATACCGGCTTCCATATTGGTGCTTCCTTTGTGTATTCATTTACCGATCTGTTCGGGATTAAAGGGGAATTGATGTATAGCCAGAAAGGAACTCAATACACTTATGACGGGCCATCGTATTTCACGTTTTACACTACTAATACTGGCACGCCTATTTTCGCAACAGGTAACCGGCGCAGTGATATCAGCATTTCCAATTCTTACATTGACATTCCGGTGTTGCTCTACTACAAGATTGGTCGCCTCGAATTTGAAGCAGGTGTTAATGCTGGTTTTTTAATTGGCAGCAGCGGCAGCGGGGGAATCACCTTTTCCGGCGCCACCCAGGCAGGTAGCCCTGTAGCTGAATTCACAACAGGCGTTGATTACGGCTATTTCAGTGATGAAAAAGGAGTAGATGCTATTCAAGGGTCTACAACGATTACCTTGAATACCCTACAAGCCTTTTTACCAGGCTCTACCGATGCTTACTACGAAGCAGCAGCAGATAGTGATGATAATAAGTTCAAGTCTGTTGATTTTGGTCTGAATGCTGGTGTGGCCTTTTTCCTGAACAAGGGCCTTTATGTTGGTGTTCGTGCCAATTATGGCCTGACAGACATCACCAACGAAGGGCAGGATATTTCTCCGGTAAGTCTAGATCTCGGCAACCGCTATCAAACGCGGGACGACGTGGACAAGAATATCTCCATACAGGCATCTGTAGGGTTTAGGTTCTAATATAACTAAGTGTCTTTACACAACGAGGCTATCTCTTTTGAAGAGGTAGCCTCGTTGCATTTGTATCACCTACCACTTAACAATCAGTTCTTTAACCAGCGCTTGCAAGCGAGGCGAAGTTTCTCCAACTTTCGCGATGACATCCTCTACACTCGTCTCCTTAATATCTTCGAGCGGGTAGCATTTATTTGAAACGACCGAAACCACAAAAATGGGAAGCTCCATGTGTTTGGCCACCAACACCTCTGGCACGGTGGACATGCCTACGAGGTCGGCGCCAATCCGGTGAAAAAACTGATACTCGGCAGGTGTTTCCAGGTTAGGGCCTTGTAGCCCTAAGTAAATTCCTTCATGGGCAGGAATACCCATTTTCCTGGCCATCTGTAGTGCTTGGGTATTTAACTGACGGTCATAAGTACCCAACATATCCGGGAAGCGAGGGCCCAAGCGTTCATCGTTATGCCCCCTAAGTGGGTTGTCAGCCATGAAGTTAATATGGTCGCGAACAAAGACAATATCCCCAGCCTCAATAGCAGGATTGACGCTGCCGGAAGCATTAGAAATGATTAACCTTTCGATTCCCAAAAATTTCATGACCCTTACAGGGAAAGTGACTTGCTCCATGCTGTAGCCCTCGTAGTAGTGAAACCTACCGGCCATCGCCACAATGGGAATACCGGCCAGTTTACCAAAAATAAGTTTACCACGATGGCTCTGCACGGTTGAAACAGGAAAGTGAGGAATATCTCCGTAGGCAATTTCGGTCGCGTCCGTTATTTCGTCAGCCAAACCGCTAAGACCTGTGCCCAAAATGAGTCCGAAACGCGGACTAAGGTCACTTTGGCTTTTGAGGTAATTGACCGCATCCTGAATGGTATCGTATAAATGAGGTGAGGGCATGTTTGTTTTGAATTATTGGTTCTATGACAACTTTTATCTTAACCCAAAGTAAAAAAATAGTAGAGGATGCAGCTGCCTTTCAAGGCATTAATTTAACCTTATCTTTTTGTAAATGCCAGACCAAAGCTTGTCTTCAGACACCAACACGCCCAATTGGCAAGTCTATGAGTCAGCAAAAAACATATTCATTCCGGTAGAATAAACAACTACTTTACCGTTTTTCACCCGCAGGATTCATCCCCGTAGCTACTCATTACGACCTGGTAGAAACACGGCTAACTGAGTGAGAGCGGGATAAACTTCTGCGACCGATGGGAAAGATTCACCCCACAAAAAAAGACTTGCTACCGCTAAGTAACAAGTCTTTTTGACGGAGCCATCCATCGGACTTGAACCGACGACCTACGCATTACGAATGCGTTGCTCTACCAGCTGAGCTAGGATGGCATTAAAGCGCCGCAAATAAAATCTTTTTTCATAGAAAAAACAACTCACGCTGTCGAAAAAATTACTAACTAGGCCATTATTTTTTGGGTACCCTCTGCAAATCACTTAAATTTGAAGGCAAACGAAACCCAACCGACTTTGACCTATCGAACGATTATTAGTCAGCTGTTTATTACGCTAGGAAGCCTTCGTGCAGCCATAGAGCTGATTCGAGAGCGAGAACTTTGGCAAGGTATCAATCGCTATAGTTGGGTATTCAAAGCCCTTGTGATTGTGGCTATAATTGTAGGACTGTCCTTTTTGACGGAAGTTGGCAGTTGGGTTGGTCGTCTCTTTGTCGGAGACACCGACATCAATGCTTTTGCTGCCATGGGCACAATGATCAGCAACGTCGTTACTGAAGGTTATGAATCTTTCACTTCTGGCTTATTGAAATACGTCATCCTTGTGCTTTCTGAAGTAGTGGTTTTCCACTTTATGCAACGTGCATTAGAAGAAATCCAAGGGCATCCTATCCGTACCGATTTCCAAGCTTTTTTTACCGCACAGGTGCGAATGATCAAGGTAGCCATCCGAGCCTGGATCATGGAGGTAATTGTTTCTGCTTTGGTAAGCGTATTTTTTGGAATCTTTGGCTTCCTGGACTGGCTAGAAAGCCCCATCTTATTTTTGACTCAATGCTATTTCTTCGGCTTGGTGATTCTTGACAATTACAATGAACAATTCGGCATGACTATCAAAGAAAGCATGGCCTTTAGCAAATCCTACATAGGCGTATCGCTAGCACTGGGTTTTGTGTTGTATTTGTTGATGTTGATACCACTAATAGGTGTATTATGTGGTACAATCCTGGTATCAGTAACAGGAGCAATCGTAATGAGTAAAATTGCTAAACTAGAAATAACATCTCCTACTGCGGAGATAAGCGCTGATTAAAAATTGATAACGGGCACATATACGCAAGATTAAAACCAATAAAAATGAGAGGTGCGTTTTCTGTACTATTCTGTGTGCTCTTTTTGTCAATCAGTCATGGTCAACCTTTCTATCCATTTAACAATGAAGCGTTAAAGTATGGGTTGATGGATAGTCTGGGGAATGTGAAAATCAAACCGCAATTTGACGATGTCTCTTTCGATTCAAAATGCGGCCTTTATGTTGTTGAAGTAAATGATAAGTTTGGTGCAATTAACGCTCAAGGAGATTTTGTAATTCAACCTAAATACCAAGCGCGAATACGCTTTGATAATAGTTGCGAATTGGCAATCGTCAAAAGGAATTTCAAATGGGGTTTTATTGACCTTCAGGAGAACGAGGTAATACCGCCTAAATACGATTATGCGTACCAATTTGACGAATCAGGTTTAGCACCAGTTAAAAGTCGTCAAAAATGGAGTTACATCGATAAAAAAGGGGTAGAAGTCATTACAGGGCCTTTTGATCGTATTCAGAGCTTTGATGAAACGAATAATCTAGCAGCCGTAAAAGTTAACGGACGCTGGGGTTTCATTAACAGACAAGGAAGTTTCGTAATTCAACCTAAATTTGAAGACACTGGAGGATTCTGGGAAGGAGGGCTTGCCTCGGTAAAGCAGGATGGCAAATGGGGCTTCATTGATAACAAAGGGAATATTGTAATCGATTTTAAATATGATGACACAGGTCTTTATTTTACCAATAACCTGACACCTGTAGCAATTGGTGAAGATTATTTTTTCATCAACCAAAAAGGAGAAACAAAAATCCCAGGCCCCTTTTCAGACGCCAAAGAGTTTGACGAACATTGGGGAAAGACTGATGGGGTAAAGGACATTGCTGTCATCGTTATAAATGACAAGTTTGGAGTGATTGACACGACAGGCAAAGTCATTATCCAGCCTTTATATGACAATATAAATATATTTGATAGTGAAACGATCCGAGTTTCCGTAAATGGAAAGAATGGTGTGGTTGGAAGAGACGGAAACTTTATCATTGACCCCATTTTCTTCAGCATCTATGGCTTTGATGAGAACGGAATAGCAAAAGTCATTTATGACAATGGCAATAGAGTTGGAGCTGTAAATAGAAAGGGTAAGTTTCTAGGATTTAGAAGACAAGATGTAGATTGATGCCCAAAAAAAGGAGTAGATCAACAGGGACTTCAATAAGCATTGACATCCCTGTTGACTACTTTAGTATTACTGAAACTTGATAGGCACACGAACAACCGTGTTGTCCCAGCCAATCACCATGTGCGCACCATCTTCTGCTTCTTCGAAGATGATTCCCAGTGTTTCAATGGTATTTCTTACGACTGTTGTAGGAACGGTAATTTCCGCCACACTACTTTCTTCAGGCTTGAACACGTACTGTCCCCAGCCATCAAGATCGAGGCTAAAGTAGACCGTCCATTCTTTTTCGTTGACCATCGCGTAGACGGTATAGCGCCCTGCACGAACAGGCTGATCGCCAATCATAACATCACGCATGAAAGTGATTTCGGTAGACTCGTTGGCACCAATACGCCACATTTCGCCATACTTGATGAGTTCACCAAATACGATACGATCCTTCTTTTGTGGGCGAGAATAGATGACACGCATGATGGGCTCACCCGCTAGCTTCTCTTCTGGGGTTTTAGCAAAATTGCGGAAAGCCGCTCGCTGAGGATAGTAAGACATATCCATTGAACTTTTGTCTGCATCAGGAAATTCCTGCGCCGTAAGGCTTGGAGCGATTCCCATCAGCATAATTAACAGCAAGGGTGCAAAATTCTTCATAAGTTAACTTAGTTTTGTGACGGTAGGAGTTTTTAACTATTTCTAAGAGAACGCATAAAGCAGGAAAGTGGTTAAGGATTTGTATCCAAGTTTTCTTTTTTTTAAAAGCATACCGATCATGAAGATCCACCTCAAGTACGAGCATACACCAGAACTAGCTTACGATTTCGCAAACCACTATTGGAAATCCAAGCGCCTATTGAAGCTCATTTTTGCTGCAATCGTGGTGGTATTATTGGTGCAACTCATCATCACTTTTGTAAAAGATGGAGGTGGAGAAGAAGCATTAAAGATATTGATGCCCATCGGTATGATACTCGTCATATGGCTTTGGTTGATCCCTGCCAGCCTGAAAAAACAAATTCAACGCGCGGACAAACAAAGTAAGCTTGGCACCTCCCGAGAAATGATTTTCGACGAAGAGGAAATCCTCATAAAGACCGCCAATTCAGAATCAACATTCTCCTACCAAGGTCTTCTGCATTACGGTGCCTCTGAACAGTCTTACTTTCTTTACATTGGTACAAACCAGGCGATGACGATTCCTAAATCAGCCTTTAGTCCTGGTGAGGAAGAAGCCTTTCGTGAATTGTTGCTACGCAAGGAGATTCCATTTTTGTAATGCCCATATGGCAGTGTAACTGCATGAATGTATTTATACGAACGGGGTCGCTTTTTTTGCAGATAAAGCACATACTTCCAACCGTAGATCGCACTGGTACGATTGGCGCAAGGACAACGTGAGTCCCCCTACTTATTCGCCCCATCAAAAGCTACAACGGGGAGGTGGTTACCTCTACTTCCAGGTACTCCTCAGCCAGGGGTGGGAGCCAGCCCGACCGCAGGGAAGGGAGACCCCGCCACAAGCGGGGGCCGAACGAACAGTGAGTGGCGGACGACCCGACCCAACCGCAGGGCGGGTGGCTGCAACATGCGTTTTGCTTTTATAGTCCTCCAAGGCAGACTATATCTATTACCTGAAAGGCTGAATTCAAGCTATTTAGTAAAGGATTTGGACCTCCCTGAATTACCTCCCCACTCCCGCAGCCATGAGCGTAGCCAGAAAAGGGATCACCAACATTATCACCAACTCTAGTGTGACTACTTGTCGGATACGGGCAGGTAGGACAACCTCGCTGGTGGGATCGTCGCCCTTACGATGGCGGGCAAAAAAGACGGTAGGATAGATGGATAACAGCCCCACGATGACGGCTAGGCCTACCTTGGCGTGAAAAATCGGATTTTCGGAATAATACGCCGTAGGCTTACCCAAACCAAACCAGAGCGTGAGCCCCATACCCACCACGAGCATAGCGCTGAGACCATAAACCATATCGATTTTGGCAAGTTGTTGGATTTGCTGGCGACTAAGGAGGGGCTTCAACAATACCCACTGCAAGACCAAGGCACTTACCCAGGTGAAGATGCCAATGAAGTGCAGGTAACGAACCAATATTTCTAAGGACATGGATTTTCTTTCCTGCTCTAACCCTAAAACTTATGACTGGTTCAATGCCGGAGTGTTATCCTGCCCCTGAAGTGATTTTCATAGCTCAAAATTTGACGTCCTACCAAGTACCACGTACCTTGTACCCTGTACCGCGTAGGGTAACCTCGCATTAATTTAAGCTTACACATGTCTGATAAACGTCTGTTTCTTCTTGATGGTCACGCCTTGGTTTACCGCGCGCACTTTGCCTTTATCAACCGGCCACTGATCAACTCCAAGGGTTTTAACACCTCGGCTATTACCGGCTTTACCCGTACGCTGTGGGATTTGATGAAGAACCAGAAGCCGACACACTTGGCGGTAGCTTTTGACCCTTCGGGGCCAACGTTCCGCCACGAAATGATGGAAAGCTACAAGGCCAACCGGGAAGAGCAGCCCGATGATATTCGTGCTTCGTTTCCTTATATTCATCAGATATTGCAGGCCTTCAAAATTCCGATTATCGTTGTTGATAATTACGAAGCAGATGATGTGATCGGTACCCTGGCCAAGCAGGCAGAAAAGGAAGGATACGAGGTGTATATGGTGACCCCCGACAAGGATTACGGGCAGTTGGTGTCTGAAAATATCTTCATGTACAAACCCTCGCGGCAAGGTAACGGCGTTGATATTTTGGGCGTACCGGAAATTTGCGAGAAATGGGACATCGAAAATGTGGACCAGGTGATAGACATGCTGGGGATGCAGGGCGATTCGGTAGATAATATTCCGGGAATTCCGGGGATAGGCCCCAAAACGGCAGCCAAGCTATTGAAAGTTTATGGCTCACTAGAAAACTTGCTCGAAAATACCGACCAGCTAAAAGGAAAGCAAAAAGAAAAGGTAGAAGACAATCGCGAACTGGCTATTCTGAGTAAAGAACTTGCCCGTATTAAACTGGATGTGCCGATCAGTTTCAATGCAGACAACTACATCATTGAGCCCTTTGACCGGGAGTGGTTGTCGGAGATTTTCAAAGAATTGGAATTTAGAGGTCTTGCAAACAGCATTCTGGGGCAAGAAGTAGAAAAACCAATGGCGGCGGGGCAACAAGGTAGCCTCTTTGATACCGTAGCTACTGTCAGTGCCGATACCGGCCTGTCGCAGCATGACATCGCCACCAATAACATCTCAAGCACAGAGCACAGTTACCATCTGGTAGATACCGTAAAGGGACAAGAAGAGCTGCTCGCGAAGCTGCTCAAAGCAGATACGGTATGTTTTGACACAGAAACAACCAGTGTAAACGCCAATGAGGCCGAACTAGTAGGCATGTCTTTTGCCATAGAGGTAGGTACTGCGTGGTATGTACCTGTGCCAGAAGACCAAGCTGCGGCGCAGGAAATTGTAGAACGTTTTCGGCCTTTGTTTGAAGCAGAAAACATCGCCAAAATTGGGCAGAACCTCAAGTACGATATGCTCGTTCTTCGCTGGTACAAAGTGGAAGTAAAAGGAGCGCTGCTGGATACCATGGTGATGCACTACCTGCTGGAGCCGGAACGTCGCCACAACATGGATTACCTGGCGGAAACCATACTACAGTACAAAACGGTTTCGATTACAGAGCTGATTGGCAAGAAAGGGAAAAACCAGAAAACCATGCGTAGCGTGCCTGTGGAACAGGTGGTGGACTATGCTTGTGAAGATGCGGACATTACGCTACAACTTCACCAAGAACTGGCTCCTCAGCTGGCCGAAGAAGCCAAGATCGAAGAGCTTTACCATAAGATCGAAGGGCCATTGGTACGGACCTTGGCCGAAATAGAGTTTGAAGGCATAAAAGTAGATGCTGACTTTCTGGGAGCTTATTCTCAGGAGTTGGTGAGTGAAATTGTGGCCTTGGAAGAAGAAGTAAAGGAAGAAGCTGGCGTGCCGTTCAATCTGGCGTCGCCGAAACAGGTAGGCCAAGTGCTTTTTGAGCACATGAAAATCCCCTACCGCTGGAAGAAAACCAAATCTGGGCAGCACTCTACCGATGAGGAGAAGATGAGTGAAATTGCAGAAAACTATCCGATTGCAGCAAAAATTTTGCGGCACCGTGGATTGACAAAACTGCGCTCTACTTACCTGGATGCACTGCCCAAGTTGATCAACTCGAAAACGGGCCGTATTCACAGCTCATTTAACCAAACGGTAGCCGCGACGGGGCGCTTGAGTTCGAAAGATCCCAATCTACAGAATATTCCTATCCGTACGGAGGAGGGCCGCAAAGTCCGCAAAGCATTCGTCCCGCGTGATGCTGACCATATTTTGGTAGCGGCGGATTATAGTCAGATTGAATTGCGACTGATTGCCGAAATCAGTGGCGACGAAGCCATGCTGGATGCCTTCCAGACCGGGCGCGACATTCACAGGGCCACTGCCGCGCGCGTTTTCGACACTCCTTACGACGAGGTAGATCGCGACCAGCGCGGAAAAGCCAAAACGGTCAATTTTGCGATCATCTACGGTGCAGGGTCGCAGAACCTGAGCCAGCAGTTGGGCATCAGCCGTGGCGAAGCCAAGGAGTTGATCGCCACCTACTTTGATCGCTACCCTGGCCTGAAGCGCTACATGGAGGATACGGTAAAATTTGCCCGTGAGCATGGTTTTGTCAACACGCTATTGGGGCGTCGTCGCCAACTGCGAGACATCAACAGCAAGAGCTCTCTCGCGCGGAGCAACGCGGAGCGGATGGCTATCAACACGCCCATCCAAGGTACAGCAGCCGACATGATCAAGCTGGCAATGCTGAATGTACAAGCCGCCTTGAAGGCGCAAGGGTTTGAATCAAAGATGATCCTCCAGGTACACGATGAACTCGTATTTGATGTGCGCCGTGATGAGCTGGAACGTATCAAGCCCGTCATTGAAGAAAACATGA
Organism: Lewinella cohaerens DSM 23179; assembly: GCF_000379805.1. GTDB lineage: Bacteria > Bacteroidota > Bacteroidia > Chitinophagales > Saprospiraceae > Lewinella > Lewinella cohaerens. The sequence goes on from NZ_KB903542.1 coordinate 104,335, forward strand.
GAAATGCGCTGCCGGATTTGAAAGTTCCGATCCTTGTAGAGATTGGCACTGGTGAAAATTGGTTGGAAGCGCATTAGTGTTCGTTCCGATACCTCGGAACTCACGGTTGTGCTCCTTCCGATGGGTCGGAAGGGGCGGCGGTACTCGCTAACGCTCGCGGGTAGCGCGGCTAGGGCCGACGCAGTAGGTGCTGACATTTTGGCTATGCGCCGTGCGACCGAAGGGAGCATAGACGTAGTAGCAAAGTTGGCTGACGTAAATCATTTTCTAAAAATAATTCTTTTCTCTTAATAACTTGATTGATTTCTTCCATCCATCTAGTAGTATAGGTAGCCCCAATTTATCTATATATTTACCTGATACATTGCTGGAATTATTTAACAAGAGACTAGCAGAACGAACCTGAGGAAACGAAATACCATTTAATATTTTAGTTGAAAAAATAAACTCGGCCCTATTCTTATCATTAAATTTATATCCATACTTATCATTTTGACTAGATTTATGACCAAACTCATGCGATTGATTTGCTAATAAAAGTAAAATATCATTAAGTAAGTATTGAGCATTTTCACAGTACGTGACATTTGATAACAACAATTTATCAAACACCTCTTCCACTTTCCATGTATTTCCAAAATGCTTTACTAATATTTCGAGTAAAACAACAACGGGAATTAAATAATTTTCAGGTTTTATCTTTTTACTGTTATTAAATTCAATAATACGTTCCGTAATGTAAATATCTTTATCATAGTACTTTAACAGAGCTCTTAAATTAATTTCATTAATTTTATACAATTCTTTAAAAAAGAATATTAATCCTGGTTTTATCGTATTAATCTCTTTACTATAAATTGATTCTACTTCTTTTTTTTCAAATTTTATATTTATCGAATAAACTACATTATTTATAACTCCATCAATGGTTTTTTTATCATTTTTATAGTAAAACACATTAGTGCTATAAAATTTATCAATATAACCATTGAAATCAACCTCTACCCCATACCTACTATGAAATATATTTTTGATATTATTAAAATCACATACGAAAACAACTTTATCAAATCCAAAATTACGTTGCTGAAGATTTTTGTTATCAGTCTGGGCTGAAAACACGTTTAATAACCTAAATACATGATGTGGATCAAGCCGATCTAAGTCATCAATTATCAAAACTGTTTTCTTATTAGTCTTCTTCTTAACTCGCTCAAGAGTAGATGTAATAATACTTGACAAGTTATTAACCTCATAAATACTACTGCTTTGTTCTTGAACTTTACTGATTAAAACCTTTATATCATCTAATTCATTTACTTCAGTGCGCTTCTTTGCAATCTCGTATGATTTTGAAATTTCTGATAACTCTTTAGACATTACATTAATCGTTTTTCCAACTTTGGGCATATATTGGATCAGCTTTATTGTAAGTCGTTCAATGTGATATTGCAAGGCTCCATAGACAGCATCAATACTGCTAACTACCTCTTTTTGAAAAGAAACCTCTGGCTTCATTAATAGCTCGCATAGTATATCATACCTAATATATTCTGCTATATCTTCATTCGAAAGAACAGAATAGTTTACTGGAAAAAGATGTACAGAAACCCATTCCGAATTGACCTTAGACTTAGAAAAAAACCACCCTAAAAAACTAGTTTTTCCTAATCCATAAATTCCAGAAAACATGATTTTTTCGTTCGATTCCCAGTTAATATGAGAATTAAATTCTTCAAATGGTTGATCGAATAATTTTTCTATAATATTCATATTTCTCTATTATCATGTCAGCCAACTTGGTTTCATGCAACACCAAGTACCAACTACCTTGTACTTAATACAGTGAGGTTTAATACAATGCAGCTCGCTGATTATGGCGTACTTATAATTAAACCTCACCTAATCCCTAACCCCAAACGCCGCCAAATCCAAGCTTTTTGAGCGGTGGTCTTACCTCATCGAGGCCGCCGCGTTCTGTAGCCCGTTTGGGCATCGCTTCGATGTCGAAGTGTGCCAGAGCCATATCGGCTGAGCGCAGCGATCCGTTGACCCAGGCTTGCATGTCGGAGATGGCCTCATTACAGAGGTAGATACCTTTGTCTTTGTAGGGCTTGGCCAGATAATGGCGCGTAACGCTATCTTCGGCATTGAGTCTCCACTGGTGGTAAGCGTACTCAAAATCATCTTTCCCGTTCCACGATCGGTAACTGGTGAGGATGGGCTGCGGTAAATTGGTGACTCCAAAGAGCAGGCAGAGCTGCTTGATCATTTCGTCGACGACCGCCTGCGAAGCGGGGAAAAGATCCTGCACCTTGGCCTCGCTGAAGTGTCGTTGCAGGTCTGAATCAAACATCGGTTCGATATTTTGCAAGCCTTCCCAAAACTGGCTCTTGCTAAAGTCGGTGTACAGCGTCAAAGCAGCCGGTCGATCGTAATGACTATGCTTTAGCTTGGCGTTGTCACCATCAAAGGAGATGCTTTCCAGCGCATAGAACGGATAGATGGCATTGAGTGGCAGGGTGGTGAAATTGCCGCCAAACTGTATTTCAGGCCGCCCGGTCATACCATTGAGCCACCAGGCTTCTTTGAAGTACAAGTTGATTTTCATCAACTCTGCACCCTCTACCTCGTTGATAGCGCTCCAAAGTTTTGGGGCCTCTTTGTGTCGGAACAAGGCCGGGGATTTATAGAAAATATCTTGAATTCCTTTTACTGCTGTAGCCAGTATAACCTGTTCTGCGTGTACCGATTTTGTGTCCTTACTAAATGGTGTGGCATTTTTGCCTCTCTCAGCAGCAGCCAGGCGTAACTCAAACCCACCTTTAGCATTGTGCATACTATTGAGGTTAGTACTAAGGTAGATGTCGACCTTGCCTTTCAGGCGCTCAACAATAGCATCGGGAAGGGTACTGAAACCATTAATAAAGGTATTGAAGACCGGGTTTTTAGGAAAATCTGCCAGCAATTGAAAAGCGCCCCCTGCATTGGTAAATGCCTTAAAGGTATCGGGAAACCCAGTGGTGTCCGCGAGCATCCGTACACATTCCTCGGAGTAGCCCATATCACGAAACAGCCCCCAGATGTGCCATTTATTGAGGGTTTTGCCTTTCCATTCTACCTTCTCGCGTATCTCTGTCCATTGGTCGGCAGAGAGCTCTTCGCCCATCGACCAATTGTTGGCCTTCAGTATGCGGTTAAAGGCATTGGCAATAATCTGGTTGGGGTCGAGCCCTTCTTCTACCTGGTCGATATCATACAAGGTTCCCCAGATGGTATTATCGCTGGCAACGGCGTCGGCGACGGAAAATCCGTGGCCACGAAAATAAAACCTATTGGTATTTACTGCCGGTTCGCCTTCTTTAACGACGACTTCGCTTTTCATGGGAAAAGGCACAACCTGGTCTTCTAAATCCAGTTCATGAATCAGGTTCATCAACTCCTCCATGCTGTCATTGAAGCGCATTCCACCTTGCTCTTCCTTGATGGTATTGACGCCGTGCTGGTCGCCTTTCGGTGCTAGTTCGCCATCGTTGGTCAGTCTAATAATATCTGAATCGAGACGGCCGCCGGTACGGTTGAGGCGCTCGAAAATGGCGATCTTCAACTTGGGGTCTTTCTCAATTAGGCGGAAAGCAGAATAAAGACCGGCTATGCCAGCTCCGATAATGGCAACATCGTAAGCTTCTTGGCCTTTGACATCTTTAAATTTTCGCATGAATTTGGTTTTATTTTATGAATATGGTTGGTGAAGTTATGGTACTAAAACTTACTGGCTGGTGGCCAATTTGCATTTGCCGTTTCGTCTTCTCCTACGTAGGGCGTTACAGCCAGCAGGTCGGCAGGAATATCGGTCTTGGGTACTACTATTTCGATAAGAAAATTACGATCGAGATGATCTTCGATCATGCACATAGCGTGTTCCATCTCTTCAAGGGTACTTACCTTAATGCCGATACTACCGAAAGACTCTGCCAGTTTTACATAATCCCATTGGTGGAGATCATTGTAGCTGTAAACCGTGTTGAGTATTTGGTTAGGTGGCTCGTAATCAGTAGGCTTTTCCCGGAAAGGATTGGGATTGACCAGAAACTGCTCGATGCCATAAATGGTATTGGAAAGAACGAAGATGACGTTGTTTTGCTGATGATAATTATGATCAGAAACCGCCTGGCAAACCTCTTGAAAGGCACCGTCGCCGATAACGACAAAGGTGCGCTTATCCTGTCCCTTCGTGGCGGCTGCTCGCTTGCAAGCCTGCGCGACACCGGTAGCGGCTCCGACCGGGTAACCAATAGAAAGCCATACCCCATCGGTGAGGTAGCCGTTTTGGGCCACGCCCCTGAGATAAGAAGCAATACTAAGGGTGAATCCTACGCCAGAGAGCAAGATGTATTCCGGCTTCCAGCCTTGTTGCAAGGCATGAAAGAAGGTATCGAAAGTAAGTGCTTTACCGAGGTTGGGTACTGGCAACGGCTTTAGTACGGCACCTTTTAAGGAAAGGCCATTTTGATGACGTAAACGCTGAGTGAGCTCGTCAATAAAGTCTGGTAAAGCAACCGTTGGAAAAAATTCTGCGCCTACTAAAACACCGCCATTACAAGCCAGAATTAGCCGCTCATCTCGAATATTTTGACTAGCCACATTGGCATCTACCGTCCAACCGCCGATCCCCAAAAGGCAATAATCAGGTATAACTTCACTGGTCAAGTTCTTTTCGATAACTCGGCAGCTATCAAAGCGCGGATGATCCTCTGCCATGACGGATTTGCTCATGAAGGAGGTCACAAACTGGATAGCCGCTTCGTCCTTAGGCACAAGCTTATTCAGTTGTTCTAACAGCTGTTCGAATTCCGCTGTGAGTTTTTGCTGCCGCAGTTCAATTCCCGCCCAGGCGACCACTTTCGGAAAGCAGGAAATCACTTCCATCGCAGCATCTACAGCAGCCTTTACTTCCGAGACAGAGGTGGTCAAAGCAGGGTTGACCTTCAGGCGACCTTTCGGTGGAGGGCAGGGTGATCGCCACACATCTTCGGCTACTTCGATATACCCCGGCTGCTGGTAAGCGATCATGGCCGTTATCACTTTGTCGATTTGAAAAGGAGCGAGATTGGCATTGGTGATACGCTCGGCCGCGATGGTAACCTTGCGAAACATTTCAATATCCGCAAACTTGTTACCCGTAGAATGGGAGAAAAGTAAGCCCGCATTTTTCTCAATGTTGTCTTCCTTATTAGTAGGCGCACCATTAATAACGAGTACAGGCACTTTCTCTACGAAAGATCCCGCGGTAGCATTAAGGATACTGAAAGACCCAACGCCATAAGTCACGAAAGCGCCACCATAACCATGATAGCGAGCATAAGCATCGGCAGCATAGCCTGCATTCATTTCGGTAGTAGTTCCTAAAAGCTGGATGTATTGGGCAGGGTCGGCCAGTACTGTATCGAGAAAAGGTGCTGCGTAATTGCCCGCTACGCCAAAGAGATCTTGAACCCCAAGTTGAACCAAGCGGGTTTTAAGGTAATTGGCAACAGTATCAGCAGTTGCTGTTTTCAGTAGTTGCATAAAGTGGGTTTAGGTATTAGGTAATAAAGAATCTACGTAAAAGGGTATAGATTGTTTTTTTGCGAACTCCCTCAGGTTGTTTTGTCAAAAATAATAAAAAGGAGTCGTTTATTTGAAACAAAAGCTGAAAGGGTAGAGTCTATTTGAGACTTGTTACTACCGCGAATTACGGCTTGATCTTAGCCTGTTTCACTGCTTTTCTATAAGATTTTATCATTCCAACGATTGCCTCACCAGTAAAGTCATCGAATTCATAATTAAAGATTTCGCCTGTACTTTCATCAGAGAAATGGATAACTTTCCCGTGTTGTCCGGTAATGTAAAACTTTCTGAATTTGGCAAATTTTCGCTCTTCCAAAGAGATAATTTCTTTTAACTCCATATCATTTTCAATCCTATAGATGGAAGCTGCCGTTTTTAGATGTATTCTCCCTTGAACATCTTTGAAAAAAGCTGTTCGCATGTTGCCTTGATAGATGCTTCTATCATTTGGACTTACCTTTTTTATGACCTCTCCGGTGCCGAGGTCGATAAACATGATATAATAGGGCATGTTTTTATTGCCATAATTTGACTTGCTCTTATTATCCGTCATCACTAATACAGCCAGTACATTGGGTGCAAATTCCTGGATAGCCCAAATTTCGGTTTGATCAGGGTGATGTACGAATAGTTTGTCTTCACTCCTATTTGCAAAGTAGTCCTTACCAATTTTTATTAGCTCAAGCCCTATCGTTTCTTTCTCGCCAGTTTTTTGCAAGTTTTTAATGGAGATAGAGGTTTCTGAAGGGTACTTGATCGTATCGTTTAAATACTGTGTTGCAAAAAAGGTGTCGCTTAAAAAGGACGGATTAGTGCCCTTACTTACTGCCAGTAGATTGCCTTTGAATTGAGATTCAACAATCACCCCTAGCCGTTCGTCGCTAAACGGCTGGAATTTGCATCTCAGGTGGCCATTAGCCGTTTCCGTTTCCTTCAAGTCATAAACAGTATGCCTTTTAAGAAGCTTCCCTGTTGTGTCAATAACGACAATGATACTGTCCCTTAAACTGAGGACAATGTTTTTATCGTCGGCTGTGAATATATGCCGGACATCGGGCTTTTTAAACAATGGGCGAACGGCCGTTTCTTGAATCTCAGTTAACAATGCTAACAGTTCGATTTGATTAATAAGCTCATATTCCTGACTGTAAACCTGTAGTATTGGATTAGAAAAAGAGTCTTTCAGATAGTAGCTTATACCGCTAGCACTTACAAAAAGAGTTGGCCGAAGTTCTTTTGTTGCTTTATATAAGTAGTTGAGATTCACTTTTTTTTGGATTTTTTAGAAATAATAAAAGGGGATAGTGTATTCCAAATGCATACAAAAAGGTAATCAATCTTAGGGTTCAAGCTGAACCATTAGTCGGTCACGCTGTTTTGGCATTATTCCTAACGATTAGCTCAAGTTAACTAACTTTGCATGTCAAGCATACTTTCAAGCGTGGATATGAATACCCAACAGGCAGGATTACCCGATGATGATCCTACCGCTGCCGAGCGGAAAAAAGATCACATTGAGCTGGCTTTTCAAAGTCAAGTTGCTGCGGCTACCCTGGATGCTCGCTTTTATTACGAACCCATCATTGCAGCTCATCCAGCGGAGGACACGGCTGAGGAATTTTCCTTCTTGGGCAAAACGATGAAACTCCCACTGTGGGTTTCCAGTATGACAGGAGGCACCGAAAAAGCGCAGCGCATCAACCAAAACCTGGCGCGTGCCTGCCGTGAATTCGGTATGGGTATGGGCCTGGGCTCTTGTCGTCCACTACTCTACAGTGATGAACGATTAAGTGATTTTGCGGTGCGAGAACTGATCGGCGAAGACCAGTTGCTTTTCGCGAACCTCGGTATTGCCCAACTAGAGCAATTGATCGCGGACGAAGAATTGTGGAGAGTGAGTGCCATGATAAAAAAACTGGATGCCGACGGGCTTATCATCCATGTAAACCCATTACAAGAGTGGCTGCAACCAGAAGGCGACCGTTTTCAACACGCTCCCTTGGTTACCATCAAAGCGGTATTGAGTGGACTTCCAGACTTACAAATTATAGTGAAAGAAGTAGGCCAGGGCATGGGTAAAGAGAGCTTGCGGGCGCTTTTGCAATTGCCCTTGGCAGCCATAGATTTTGCTGCAAGTGGTGGCACTAACTTTGCCAAATTGGAATTACTACGCAGTGACCCTGCTAAGCATCTCGTCTATGAGCCACTGGCCAAAGTAGGCCATGGAGCAGACGAAATGGTGGAACTGGTGAATGAACTAAAGGAAGAATTGGGTTCACAACTACAGTGCGAGCACATCATCATTTCTGGAGGTGTCCAAAATTTCCTGGATGGTTATTACCTTACCGAGAAGATTCAGTTTAAAAGTATATACGGACAAGCTTCGGCTTTTCTGCGGCATGCTCAAGACGATTATGAGCAACTGCAAACTTACGTTCAGGCACAAGCCCGCGGATTGAAGGTGGCCAAAACTTTCCTTCGTTTAAAATAGACGACATTCTTACCTACAGTGACTATGCAGGATAAAAAAATAGCCGGTTTTTCGAAAATGGACAAGCAAGCCAAGATCGATTGGTTGAGTACTCATTTTCTCGAAGAACCTACTGCTGCCACCCAGGAGTTGGCCAGTTTTTGGCACCAGGACGAAGATTTACAACGTATTCTGGATGGTTTCAGTGAAAATACCATCAGTAATTTTCCACTACCTTTTGGGATCGCCCCGAATTTCATGATCAATGGCAAAGTGTACGCAGTGCCGATGGTGATTGAAGAAAGCTCGGTCGTAGCAGCGGCTGCTTCAGCAGCTAAATTCTGGCTCCCTCTCGGAGGTTTTCATACCGAGGTCGTCGATACCGTAAAACTAGGCCAGCTTCATTTCCGCTGGAGCGGAACAACAGAACGCTGGCAAGCATTATTTCCTGAGCTGGAGCAAAGACTCCGCCTGGAGGCCACTCACCTCACCGCCAATATGGAAAAACGCGGCGGCGGAATTCTACGGCTCGATTGGCTACGCAAAACAGAAATCGCACCTGATTACTACCAGCTAAGGGTAAGCTTTGAGACCTGCGATAGCATGGGAGCCAACTTTATCAACTCGGTCTTGGAACAATTTGGTGCCACTTTACAGCAATGGGCATCCAGTGCTCCAGAACTCACCCAAAAAGAAAGAGAGCTTCAAATACTGATGGCCATCCTGAGTAACTACACCCCCGACTGTGTGGTAAAAGCCTGGGTAGAATGCAGCATGGAAGACATGCAAAAGACGCTCAAAACGGGAGATGACGTCCGCCATTTTTGCCAAAAGTTTGAAACTGCGGTAAACATTGCGGTTCACGATCCTTACCGGGCGGTTACGCACAACAAAGGTATTTTTAACGGGATCGACTCGGTGGTTTTGGCCACAGCCAATGATTTCCGAGCCATCGAAGCTTGTGGCCACGCTTACGCTGCTCGTGATGGCCAGTACCGGAGCCTTAGCCGCTGTACCATCAAAGGTGACACCTTCCGATTTGAGCTAGAAATACCACTAGCCCTAGGTACAGTAGGTGGTCTTACCAAGCTGCACCCGCTGGCCAAGATGAGTCTGCAAATACTGGGGCAACCATCTGCACGAGAGCTCATGCAGGTGATCGCAGCTACCGGCTTGGCGCAAAATTTCGGAGCACTGCGTTCATTGGTGACTACAGGCATACAGGCAGGCCACATGAAAATGCACCTGCAAAACATCCTGATCCACTTCGGCGCTACCCCTGCCCAAATCGAAGAGGCAAAAGTCCATTTCGAAGATCGTACAGTATCTTTCACCGCTGTCAGGGAGTTTATGGCCCAATACAATACCGTTCAATAAAATGTACGCACACGGCAAACTGTTACTTACGGGAGAGTATTTTGTACTGGATGGTGCCCTTGCGCTGGCTATGCCCACACGTTTTGGCCAGCGATTGGCCATTGACCCACAACCCGCTTACCCTTTCCAACTCCTCTGGCGAAGCCTCACCAAAGATGGCGAAGAATGGTTTCGCGGAAGCTGGACCCTAAAGGACGGCCAACCCATCATGGGAGAACATACCGACCCGGCAGTGGCCGAACGACTACAACAATTGTTTCTCGCCATCCAGCATCAGAACCCCAGGGGATTAACCAAACTCTTCCAGGCTGATGTGCGCGTACGCCTCGAGTTTGATCGAGAGTGGGGCTTGGGCAGTAGCTCTACCCTGGTAAGCTTGCTCGCCCAAACGTCCAAAACCGACCCTTATCAACTGCTGGCCGATACTTTTGGAGGCTCGGGCTACGATATTGCCTGCGCTACGGCCGATGGCCCTATATTTTATCAGCGCCCAAACGGCCAGCCGCATAGTGAACCCGCTCATTGGGAGCCTGCGTACCACAAACAACTCTACTTTGCCTACTTGGGGCAAAAACAAAACAGCCGGGAAGGTATCCGCTACTACCGCGAACTGGGCGGCACCCAAGCTTCTCTTGTTGATGAAGTGAGCGAACTCACCCGTGCCTTTCATCAGGCCAATACCCTCACCGAAGCCCAACAAGCCGCTGCGGCCCACGAAGATTTTATCAGCCAAGTGCTGCAAATGGACAAGGTGCAAGACCTGCGTTTTCCCGATTTCCCCGGCACCATCAAGTCCCTCGGCGCATGGGGCGGCGATTTTGTGATGGTTCTTTCCGATTGGGAGGAAGATCAACTCAAGGCCTATTTCACGGAGAAGGGGTGTTCTGCGGTGTTATCTTTTGGGGAGATGAGGTTGTAGAGAAAACTACCCCTTCTTCTCCAACTCCAACACAGCAGGATACTCCCCTTCCGCCACCATGATCAGTTTGTAACCAACAACTTCGGCTTTCACCTTCATCAGCATATACTCGGCCTGTTTAAAAGTGATCGTTCTCGTTTGTTGGTCATAGTACCACTCTCCTATCGCTGCGTCGCGTAAGTTGAAAATCCAATCACTGCCTTCTTCTACTATCTCAGGGTCATTTTCGCGGAGCTGGTCTGTACTAAAAATGCCTGCTGTAGGTGAATTTGAACTACCGAAAGTGAGTTCAATATTATAGCCGTTACTCGACCATTTCCCAATCAAGTCTGGTACCGTGTTCTCAGAGCTTGCGCTGGGCAGATCGTCTCCTTCGTAGTAATACACATTCTGGGTTTTCATCCGCTGTATCCCCAGTTCAGGTTGGCTTACCGGCCTTATCTCACTGGCCACAGCCATTGCATTCCCGTAAGTATCGTACTCAAAAACCTGCTCCACCAAAAAAGTATCCTTGGTACCTCGCTTTTCACGACTAGCAATAATATGACGCAAGGTAATGACAGAATCTCCGACCATACTGATCCGTTGAATGTGAATACCCGTATCTTTCCCTACAGATTCTATATGAAGCACCTCACCCCATTCGTCAGATTCTATGTAATAATGCCCTTGAGGGGTCGTGTAGTCCGGCTTGTACATGGTCATTTGCACAATCTCGTTGCCATTGTCCGCTACGCTATGTGCATAAACGAGGTTGGCCATCAGTTTATCCTTGTTGTCTAGTATATTTTCAGCAACCAATAGCCCTTCGCTATCGTAAAGTGGTTGGTAGCGTTTGGTCAGGCGCTTTTTACCTTCGCTATAGCTGCTGTATTCGCGCACCATAGTGAGTCGATCACCATCCCAGTCCATTTCCGCATGGCTAGACCTGGTAATGGTACCAACGGTCATCCTATCTTCTCTCGCAATATGGTGCCCGTTTTTCACCAAAATCGTCGTCTCATTGCGTGGTGCTTCCGCTACCTCCCCATTTTCATCTGTAAAATTGAAAATATTGGTCATCACTATTTCCCGCACCGGTCCTTTCACTTCCAGGTCCCAGTATTCTTTGCCAATTTGGGCCTTAGCCTCGTTGGCAAAACTCATAAGAGCACACAGTATTACTAATGGTATAGTTTTCAGCATCGTTGTCTTTTATATTCAAACCTTCTATTGCGTGAGATGGGCAAAGGTAACCATCAGCCAGGCACCTTCCTTCTTCCGAGCTGCTTTTACCGTATGATTGATTATTAGGGGCCGTGCCTTCTCCCGTCCCGACTTTTCTAGTCGGGACGGGATTGGCACCGGGCTGTCTGCCGCTCCGTAGGGTCGGGTTTTAAACCCGACCCTACGGAGCGGCTGCCCATCCCTCGTCCTGCTCTCCCGAAAGATCGGGATCCGCCGGGCTTCAGGCGCTGCCTTGCGCCCCAACCTTAAGACAAATTCACTCACTCCACCTTCCCCAAGCTCTCCAACAACCGCCGCATACTCTCCTTATTTGCCGGCAAGGCCAAGGCTTCCAATACGTCTTCCTTTTCTTGCTGCGTGAGGTGGAAAGAAACAGAGGCTTCCAGTTTCTTCTCATTCGTGGGCCGATAGATAAAGCGGATAAGCTCAAAATGCTCAGGCCCTAGCAGATCATGGATAAAGCTAAGGGTGTTATCATGTTGAAGTTCTTGAACATCAAGTACCTTACCAGCAATTCCCAGCGGGTTGAACAACGACTCTACGATACCGCTGGCATCACTGGCCGGAATGCTTTCGATTCGTTCCGAACTCGTTATTTGCACCAAAACTACACCGCTCGTATTTTCTTTGATCCAATCCTGGTAAACTTGAATAAAGCGAGTGGCACTTTGGATACCGTAATTATCGCGAAACCCCGCATCTACCAGCGCAATTGTCGGCTGAGTGGGCAGATGCACCGTTGGCAGTACGTAAGGATAAGTGGCATTCATACGTAAGCCTGTTAAAAACCGAAGGCTGTCGGCATCTTGCGCGCCCAGCAACCAGCGAAAATCCACCGCGTCGATTTCATAAGCGTTGGGTTGTTCAAAACCTACGGGCGGCAACATCATAAAGGACACCCCTTGTGGCGAAATAATCATCTGGCGGCCGTCATTCACAATAGCAGGACTCAGATACAGCAAGGGCACCTCACCATTTATCTCTTCTTGTCGGTAGGCCGCCAATGGGCGATCCAGTATGCCTTCTGTGTTTTCGTTGAGCTGTTCTTCCAGCACGTAGCCGCGGTCACGGAAGTAATTATGCCCGCCATATTCAAAGCGGCGCCAGGGCACAAAAATATCATTGGCCACCAGTGTAAAAGCGATAGAGTTTAATAAATCCAAGCTGATCCTGTCCAAATACTCACGCTCGTAGACTTTCTTCCGGTTTTCTTTGTTCAGGCGATACAGTTCTCGCTGGTAGGCCATACCCAGCATTCCGCCAGAGGCGCCGGTCATTAAAACGGTATGATCAAACAGACGTCCACTGCTCAGGCTATCTGCTTTTTGTAAAACATGGGTACTCCAGGTAGCAGCTTTAAGGCCGCCGCCACTGGCGCAAAGGAAAACGATTTTGGGTTTCTCTCCTCCCGTGTCCATCAAGCCTACTCGCGTTGCCAATATCTGCTGAGTGGCCGCAAGGTCTTTGTTTACCTGATCTTCGTAGCAAATTTGTTGAAGCCGATCATAGCTGTATGCTGCCCGTTCTCCCTCGTAGTTTAAACCATAAGCCGCACTAGGATGATTGAAGATTCCGAAAGACGTAATGTAGTTGATGCCAAAGAGCAATAATATAATCACGAAAGCCCGCCAGGCAGCAAACCAGTAAGTAAGTGCACCAATAAATGCAATCAACAAACTAAAGAGAATGATAATACTAGCACCAGCAGGAATCCGGAAAATCTCCCAATCAACGAGATAGCCCAAAACCAANAACAACATCATACTGATGAGTTGCAAAGCGAGCGCGTTGAGGTGATTCTGTTTAAATATGTTGAGCAACAAACGCGATTCATAGTGGGCCACACTACGCACGAGTCTAGGACGAAGGTTTTCGCCAAGGTAAGTCCAGACTTTAAGTCGATTACGATCTAGTTTCAGGTAATCCAAGTCCGCACGACGGTGCCCTGGCGTAATGTGTAAACTCACCTGATTGGGCGGCAACTGCTTGCGCTGATAATAGGAAATGTCGCGGTTGGTGAAATTAAAATACACAGAATACCCTATCACAAGCGTCAAACTCCCCAGCATCAGCGCCAGTAAATGCCAAGCATTTTGGGCCAGCGACATTTCCTGGTAATGGTCCTGAAAATAGCCAATCAACAACAGATAAAACCCACCAAAAGCGAGTGGCAAGAGTAAGTTATTGATACTGAACTTGGAAAAAGGGCGGGTAAGGCTAGCAAGAAAAGGGAAATACTGTGCCGTAAGTAAATAAGTCGTAAGGTTCCAGCTCATAAAAAAGCCCCCCAATGCCAAACCAACAATGTAAAAGCTAAGAAAATTGACCTGCCCCAAATATTCTGGGTCAAGAAAAAGATATTGGAGACCCAACCTGCGGCCCAGGCTACCAGACATCATCAACAACAAAACCATCCAAAGGGAGAGCAATAGCAAATTGCTCCGCAAGTGCAGTAAAAGCAACTGTATTGGAAAAGAATGGTAAAGCTGTTGAAAAAATCGGCGCATATACACCACGTATCTATTATGAATAATTGACCTCTGAAGGACTGCTACCAGCAAGAGTATAATAAGCCCCGGCAATTATTTACCTTTGCGGCCTAATATACCCAAAAAACGGAATAAAACATGAACATTGCAGTAGTTGGTACCGGTTATGTAGGTTTAGTGTCCGGTACATGCTTTGCCGAAACAGGCAATAATGTTATATGTGTCGATATCGACGCCAAAAAGGTAACTCGAATGCAGGCTGGAGAGGTTCCCATCTACGAGCCTGGCCTTGAGATACTCTTTGAGCGCAATACCCGCCAGGGGCGCTTATCTTTTACGACTGATCTAGCAGAAGCAGTAGAACACGCTGATATCATTTTCTTAGCATTGCCTACCCCTCCGGGGGAAGACGGTTCTGCCGATTTATCCTACATCCTCGGAGTCGCAGATCAGCTGAGTAATATTATCACTTCTTATAAAACCATCGTTGACAAAAGCACCGTACCCGTAGGTACCGCCGAGCGCGTACATGCTACGCTGGCTAAAAATTTGTCAACAGACTTATTCGATGTAGTATCCAATCCCGAATTCTTACGAGAAGGGGTAGCGGTAGAAGACTTCTTAAAACCGGATCGGGTGGTCATCGGTACAGAGTCGGACCGTGCTAAGAAGAATATGCGTCAACTGTACGAACCGTTCGTCCGCCAAGGAAATCCCATCATCTTTATGGATGAGCGCTCGGCAGAAATGACCAAGTACGCAGCCAACTCTTACCTCGCTACCCGGATCACGTTCATGAACGAGATCGCCAACCTTTGTGAAAAAGTAGGCGCTAATGTAGATATGGTACGCCACGGCATGGGCAGCGACACCCGGATTGGCAAACGCTTTCTTTTTCCTGGCGTAGGCTACGGTGGCAGTTGTTTCCCGAAAGACGTGCAAGCACTAGCCAAGACATCTGATATGTACGATTACGATTTTCGTATTCTGAAGTCAGTTATGTCTGTTAATCATCAGCAACGGATGCGCTTGGTCGATAAGATCAAAGTTCGTTATGGTGATGACTTGAAAGGAAAAACAATCGGGCTTTGGGGTTTAGCTTTCAAACCCAATACCGACGACATTCGTGAAGCTCCAGCCATCTATACCATTGAAGCATTGCTGGAAGCAGGTGCAAAAGTTCGAGCTTTTGACCCCGAAGCAATGGATAATGTAAAAGCCATATTCGGAGACAAGGTTCACTTCTGTGAAGATCAGTACGAAGCCTTAATTGGTGCCGATGCCTTGGCGATAGCCACAGAGTGGAGTGTCTTCCGTACCCCTAGCTTCCAGGTGATGAAAGAATTATTGAAGGAGCCTATCATTTTTGATGGCCGCAACCTTTATCCATTAGAACTGATGGAGGAAAAAGGCTTCACCTACGAAAGTATCGGTCGAACAATCGTCGAATAGAATTGAAGGCGACATTTTAGTCCGCCTACACACGTTAACGCGAACAATCTACCCCAACAGTTGTCGTTATTCAATTATGCTGGTTATTTTTAACCGTAGAGAGATGCGGGGCGATGTTATCGCCCCTTGAGGTAGAGGGTAGAGAGATTTTGTAAATCCAAGAGGAAAGCTGTTCTTCTTATTTCTAATATTAGTAGATCATACGGATATTGGAAAACAAAAAGTAAACGGTCTTTCTATCTCTCTACCCTATACTCACAGGGCGCGAAGCATCCCGAATCCCAATACGGCCTTTGGCATAATTGTTAACCAAATGATATTGACCTTGGACAGATGGTTCGCGTTTTTCATAGGCTTAATCACAGCCGTTTTCCTCTTCCCTTCTTGCGAAAGCAATATTGAAGAGATCACTGAACAAGATGAATTCGGTAATACCATTCGTTTTGAACGCCGCAAAAGCGATTTTGCTCGCGAAGGTTGGTCTTATACCACTTCTCCTGATGGAGTGCTGGTAGAGGTCGCTCACTATCGGTCGGACACCCTTGATGGGCAACGCATCCTTTTCACCGCTACCGGAGACACCAGTATTATTGAAAATTATCGTACAGGTATTTTCGATGGTCCTTACCGCCTTTACCATGAAAATGGTATCCTAAAACAAGAAGGAGATTACGTCAACAACGAAATGACCGGCAAGTGGAAAACCTATTACGACAACGGCCAGCTTAAAGAAGCCGTAGCATTTTCAAAAAACCTGGAGAATGGTCCTTTTATAGAATATCATCGCAATGGTAATCTGGCTGCCGAAGGTGCTTACCTCAACGGGGATTTTGAACACGGTGAATTAAAAATTTATGATGAACAAGGGGAGCTTACCCGCACCATGCAATGCGTTAGCGGACGATGTAGTACCACTTGGTCGGCAGAAGAAAAGCAGGAATAAATATGCGCTTACTACTACTCTCCTTAGCATTTTGTTTTTCATCCGCACTGGCTGCTCAGGTCGGCGGATTGTTTACCTACGAATTTCTCAACTTTGCACCTTCTGCCAGGGTCTCGGCACTCGGGGGCACACATATTGCAGTGGTTGATGATGACATCAATATTGCCGCCAACAATCCGGCAGCCCTCAATCCGCTGATGCATGAACAGCTCTCTTTTAGCCATGCTTTTCATCCTGGCGGCGTTCAATATGGCTATGCTGCGGGGGGCTATTACCACAAAAAGCTAAAAACCACCTTTTCTGGTGGCATTCGTTATGCCAACTACGGTACTTTTGACCTGACCAACAACCTTGGCCAAGTTGAGGGCGACTTCAAAGCAGCAGAGTACGGCATCAGCATTGGTGCTGGCCGACAGCTTGCAGAACGACTGCGCGGGGGGATCAACCTCCGGTTTGTCACTTCTCGTCTGGAAAGCTACAACTCAGCAGGAATCGTAGCGGACCTGAGCCTCTTGTATCAGGATACCGCTAAAAACCTGATCATAACCATGGTAGCCCGCAATGCTGGCCGCCAACTGAGTACTTACCGAGAAGATAATGTAGAACCGCTTCCTTTTGAACTTCAGGCGGGGATCAGCAAGCGACTGAAACATTTGCCTTTCCAGTTTTCGCTCATCTATCGCTATCTCGATCGTTGGAATATTCTTTACGATGATCCAAATTCAACAGAAACCACCCTTCTTTTTGGGGATGTGGATTCAGAACAGACCAATACAGAAATCTGGTTTGATAATTTTGCCCGCCACTTTGTTTTCAACGGAGAACTCTTTGTGGGTAAAAAAGATAATTTCCGCCTACGTTTTGGCTACAGCCATCTATTGCGCAAAGAACTGAGTATAGAAGAGTACCGTAGCCTCGGAGGATTCACCTTTGGCGCGGGAGTAAAGATCAATCGTTTTCGATTAGACTACGGTAGAACCAACTTTCACATTGGCGGCGGCGTCAATCATTTGACAATCGGAACAAACATCAAAGAGTTTCGGTAGACATTCTCAATAAAAAAGGAATTAGATGAAAAATTATCTCACTATTATTTGCCTCATAATATTTAGTGCACATTCCTATGCCCAGGTAGGAGGAAACCAAGTTTATCAAAATAACAACAACAGGAATCAAAGCCCTGCCTCCATCAACAAGAGTAGTATTGTTTCAACAGCTTCTAACTTGACGATCAATGCAAGTGTACTGTTGAATAAAGAAGCCGACTATTACCTGATGACCGTTGGTGTCAAAGAGGAAGCAAAAACGGTTATTGAATGTAACCAACAGTTGAATCAAAGAATCAACTCCTTTCTATCCGACTTGTCGAAAGCGGGCATCAAAGGAGAGGATGTTTATGCTGATTTTATTTCTCAAACCAAATTATACGATCACAGTATAGAAGGCAATGTCATTACGGAGTTTTTCGATGGGTTCGAAATAAGAAAAAACCTCATCATAAAACTAAAAGAGCTAGCGGTCATTGACGAAATAATTGAGTTGGCCTCGAAGCAAGAAATCTTTGATATCGTCAAAGTCGAATACTTTAATGATGACCTTGATCAAATATATGACGAGCTATTTGACGAGGCCATGAAGATTATTGAAAACAGAAAAGCGAGATTCTCAGCACATAGCTCCTTCACTGTCACGGATCGATACAGAATTATCCAAGATCATTTCGGCATACATAACCCCCAAAACATGTACAAACAATACAATGAAGCTTTTGAAAGCTCTGTTGTAAACACCCACTATTCAGGAAACTACATCAAAGAATCTGTCAGGAAAGACAAGACCTTCTTTTATGAAAGCGCGCAAAATAGCTTAGCCGTAGACAAGGTGATTGATGAAATATCTCCAGTCGTTGGTATTCAGTACAGCTTGCAGATGAGTATAATCTATGACTTGGTTCGGTAGAGCATTTTCATGTTCAATCCCTGGACTTTCTGCAAAAGTCTATCTAAACTAATACCCTTCGAAATGAATACCCGTATTCTCTCTGCTTTAATAGTACTTAGCCTTCCTTGTTTTCTAACGGCCCAGGTTTTTCTGAATTTGGATTTTGAACACGCTCAGGAAGGCTCCGCTTCACCACAAAAATGGTATGCTGGAGGCGATGGTTACATCGTGGAATTAGACGAGGAGGAGCACATCCAGGGGGATTATAGCCTTGGAATGTTTGCGGACAAGTCTTCTCCAAAAAGTTTTGGTGTAGCAACGGGTAACTTCCCTGTCGCGATAGCACGCGGTAAACAAATACGATTCAGTGGATACATCAAAACGAGCAACCTTACCAAAGGAAGTGCTGGTTTATGGATGCGGGTAGATGGCCCCGAAGGCGTCTTGGCCTTTGACAACATGGACAATAAAAAGATAAAAGGAGACACCGAATGGACCAAATATGAAATGGTGTTGGATGTGCCTCAAGAAGCTGCCAATATTAATTTTGGAGCACTCCATTCTGGCATAGGCCATGCCTGGTTTGATAACCTGGAAATTTTTCTTGACGGCGAATTGTACGATAGCCCAGCCCCTCTCAAGCGAGCGCCTACGACGGAAGAAATAGCCTGGCTCAAGTCCCGAATTATCCCTCTCAGTACAGTTGATCCGGCACAATCTATCGGAGAGGAAATCCTAAAGCTAGAGGAAGATTTTAAAAACGCAAAAGTGGTGGCACTAGGTGAGGTTTCGCATGGCTCTAGCGAAATTTTTCAAATGAAGCACCGCCTCATTCGCTATTTGTACCAAGACTTAGGTTTTACTCGCTTTGCCTTGGAAGCCAACATGACGGAAGCCTATGCCGTTAATAGCTTCCTACAAGGCAATGATCAGCCTTCTATTGGACAATTGCTGTCAGACATGTACTTCTGGACCTGGAACACGCAGGAGGTAAGCGACCTCATCCAGTGGATGAGCGACTACAACCAACAAACGGCCAGCGACCTGGAGTTTACCGGTTTCGATATGCAATATTTTGCAGGGTCTGTTTCAGCCTTGTCGCAATTACTGGGAGAAGAAGAACTGGAAGGAGTCAGCAAAGAATTTCAATATTTAAAAAATTTACGAGAGCAGCAGAATTCCAGCGTATCCTTTTCTCCGGCCCAGTCGACTTATGTCAGGGAAGAGTTTTCTCGTATTCAGCAGCTCATCAATGAGCAAGACTTTGATACTAAAACCTTGTTTTGGGCTCACCAGCAGGTTCGACTGTTAATTCAGTACGCTCAAATGAACAGCTTTCTGAGTCGCGACAAGTTCATGGCCGAAAACCTCCATTGGATACATCAACAGTCACCAGAAGAAAAAATCGTTCTTTGGGCACACAATGGCCATGTTCAACAAACGGACCGGCGAATGGGGGATTACCTAGATGAGGTTTTCGGTGACGATTACCTCTCCATTGGTTTCTCCTTTTATGAAGGAAGCTACACCGCGGTGGGCGAAAATGGCCTTAACACCTATCCGGCCCAAACCGCTTATTCCGGGACTTACGAATATTTCTTTGAGGCTGCCGACGAGCCTATCTTTCTACTTGACCTCCGTAACATTGACCGCAATGAAGCAGCAGCACAGTGGATTTTTGCCAATTTGCCTTTTCGGTCAGTAGGCGCGATGAAAAAATCACAGGAATTCCAGGAAGCGGCAATTTATGATGATTTTGACCTGATCCTTTTCATCAGAGAATCCTCAGCATCGCAACGGCTATAAAAAAAACCTGAACCGGTTTCCCAGTTCAGGCAACGACAATAATACTACACTATCAAATAATTATCTTAGAAAAAACCGGTCATCAGAAGCAAGGCAGCTGTACTCAGACCTAGTACAAGGATCAACACCAAGCCTGTGGCCATTTCCATTCTTTTGCGATCACTCTCCATTTGCGCCTTAAAACGCTGAGCGACCAACGGAGACACCGGCTCCATAATTTCGTTGCTTGTTTTAGCTAACGGTAAGCCTGTTGTGCGGAAGCCTACATTACGCTTACGCTGTAAACGACGATTACTATTGATCATCTGGCTGGCTGAAATCATGAAGCTCATAATGGGTGTATTTAGCGGTGAAAGAATAAGGGCAGTCCCCTTTGCACATCGCTAAGTTGCTGTAAATCTGAGCACTGCGCCGCTTCTTTCGGCAAGAATACTGAAATTATCGACGAGAGATAGGGAGAGATTAGAAGAAGGCAAGTAACTGGATAGCGGAAGAAAGAGGCTAATCATACCAATGCGATCTACGGTTGGAGAGTGCGCGCTTCGCGCAAATGGGCCGTTCATATAGATACAATGTACTAGCCCCCCTTCATAATTGGTTTTAATGGTACAAGGTGATCCAGCTTTTTCAAAACCTAAGCCTCAAATCCCCAACAAATCCCAATCTTTCAACTCACCCTGCGTCTTTTGCCAATCGCGGCTCAAGCCTAGGCAGTAGCCGCCACCGCCAGCACCGCAAATTTTGAGGAGGTAGCGGTCGCTGGCCAGGCCTTGTTGCCAAACAGCCTCAATACTAGGCAGCACCATGGGCGGAAGCTGGTCGATTTGAAACTGGCTGATTTGGCGGAAATGTTGCCATAATGCTTCCTGCTGACCAGTGAGCAAGGCATCAACAGCTGCATTGTTAGGAGCGATCCAATCTGCGCGAACAGCAGTTCGAAAAGCCTCTTCTTCATCAAAACGCTGTGTAAAATAGTTGACCAATGGAGCCGTTTGTCGCGCCTTGCCCGTATCCAGCAAAAACAACTTCCAATCCGATGGCAAAGACGGAATCGTTTCTTTTTGAAAACCACCATCGGGAAGTAAGCGTATGGCCTGCTGTAAATAAATAATCAAAGGATCAGTGCCAGAACTGGTACCGTGAAAAAAACTTTCCATTCGGGCAAAGAAAGCCTTCGCCCCTTCTATTTCCAGTTGTGCTTCTCCCTGTGGTGTAACATAGGTGGTGTATACCGCAACACACACAGCCCCCGAACTTCCTAAACCATAACCCACAGGAATATTAGAATCCAGATAATGGCCAGCAGCAAGATCTTCTCGAAATTGTACAAGGTCAAATGCTCCTGGAAAATGCTCCTCCAAATAAGCGACTAAATCCACCAAGCCCGCTTGCTGAGCGGCCGTTCCTCCTGTTTTCCATTGGCTGTGCCGTGCCCACAACGGAGCAGCCAGTGCACTAGAGCCGCGCAGTATGGTATGCTCTCCGAAAAGCAAGACTTTGGCTGGGATTTTTTTGTCCACTATCAATTTATTTCTCCAACAGCATATCACTGTAGGAATTTTGCAAAAGGTCTTCCTCCGCTATCGCAAACAAGTCGAGATAAAATTGGCATTGCTCGTGCAAGCGTTCCGCGCCGATGCTGCCATCTGCATCAATGGCCTCGATTTCGACGAAGGTGCCCAGCTCTTTTACGGTATCCAGATGAAATTTCACATTATCAAGAAAGTAAATTTCGCGCTGCTTGTCGACTACAACTTTTACGCCTAAAGCCGTTTGCAACAAAACTCTTAGCGATTCACTATCGGTAGGTTTGTACAAATGTACTTCCGACGTTTTGGGGCCTGCCTGATCAGGGCGCTGGTAATGAATGAGGTTGTTCTCAATATTGCCCTCGCGGAGCTTCAACCGGCCGTTGGCTACCTGAAAGTAGGTGTCAATTTGGTGATCGGTGCCCCGAAAATCGGCGTTCCTTTCTATTAGCAACTGACGAATGGCCTCCTGTTGTTGCTTGCAGCGTGCTTTTATTTCTATGTTCAAATGCATGGATCGAAATTATTTAGAGCTTGCTGTAAATATACACGACTACACCGAGGCCTAACAACAAAAAACCGGCCCATTGCCAGAACGGTCGTTGCTGAATAAAGTTCAACGGCTCCGTGCTTCCTTTTTGTACAAACCCGGCCCAGAAGAAGGGGTGGCTCAACCAGCTTTCATTGTTAGCCATAAACTGTAATTGAGCTTGCCGTAAAGCTTCGTCTTTGGGCAACTCATTAGCAAGGTGATCATAAAAATATTGCATGAGCTGCGCCGAGGCTCGGTCGCTTATTTTCCAGTGGGTCGTCACCATGCTTTGTGCGCCGGCGGCGGTAAACGCACGCTCCAGGCCTACAATGCCTTCCCCAGCCTGCCATTCTCCCAAACCGGTTTCGCAAGCGCTCAGCACCACGAGTTTGGCAGCGATAGGCAGTTGGTATATTTCTTCTACCTCTAGCTGATAATCAGCGGTGTCATTTTCGGCGAAAGCCAGAAAGCTGAAGTCGCCATGAGTATTATTGGCCACTGCGTGAGTCGCCAAATGAAGGATAGAATAATCAGGTGCAAGCGTCCGAAATACTTCTAGCCGAGCGGCATCTCCAATAAAGGCGTCACAAGGGAATTTTCCGGTTAGATAGGCGACTTCTGCTGCATTTTCATGCAAAGGCCCGGAAGAACGGGTACCATCTCCTCGGAGATAACCCGCCTTAAACCTTGGAGCAAATGCCAAGATTTCTTGTCGTGACGCAGCTATCCTTGAGGCTTTTTTACTCAAATAACTTTCGAGCGTGTAGCGATAATTGAAGCTGTAGCTACGGATAGCAAATGGCCATAAGTTCAAAGGCAAGTCTCCTGCGGCCTCTTCTTGCAAAAGCAGCGAAAAAGGCAGATACGACAAGGGGCCATCCGGCAGCAA
This sequence comes from Lewinella cohaerens DSM 23179, assembly GCF_000379805.1. Classification (GTDB taxonomy): domain Bacteria; phylum Bacteroidota; class Bacteroidia; order Chitinophagales; family Saprospiraceae; genus Lewinella; species Lewinella cohaerens. The sequence continues at coordinate 127,519 of NZ_KB903542.1, forward strand.
TAACAGCCTTGATGTTGCAATACCTTCAATGGGTTGTAGTAATAACTGGTACAACTCATAACTAATGGTAGCCAAAACATGAAGGTCCTCCATGTTAGCCTCACTCGGATGGTCGTGAATACTTGCACGTAATTGCTCAACCAATTCCACTAAACGCCTCTCGCCAAAGGGGATTTTCTTAAAAACCACACCTTTATCACTTAGCCCCAGCAAAAACAGCGCCTCCTCTGTTGAGTAAAAAGCTACCAGTGTTTGCTCATTTTGCCGAAGCCTCGTTTGCAATGCCTTTGGATCAAGGGCAACTTCTTCCCAAAATGCTCGTCGATTTTGCCCAACACGAAGTTGTGCTCGCAACTGAATATTTTTGTTCTGTTCCAGCACCTCCAGTGCTTCAAAAAAGTAGCTGGCCTCCTTAGTTTGCTGATAAGCCTGCTGAAGAATGGCCAAGGAAAAACTTTGACTAAAATCTTCTATGCCAGCACTGATTTGAATATCTCGGAGGTGAAGAAGCTGCTCTCGGTAAGCATAATGGTGCTGGCGGGCCAACCGGTCCGTTTTCAGCGCTTGCTGTAGTAAATGCTGCTCCTGCTTAACCAGAAAATGCTGAAAGAAATTACCGGAAAGACTTGCATAAAGATCAGCTAATCGAAGATCACGATTGGGATCATTAGCCGCCACCGCATTTATTTGTTCCTCCAACAAGGCTTGCCCTTCACGGTATCGCCCCTGCGATTGATAGCAGAGGGCCAAATCTCGCTTAAGCTCTTCCTGCTCAAAAGTAAGCCCCGCTGCTAATTGCTGATAGTTATTCAAGGCCTGTTCGAAAAAATACTCAGCGCTATCCAGCTGCCCTAAGCCATAGAGGGCATTGCCATACAAGGCTTGAAGCGCGGGCAATTGCTGATCGCTAATTTCTCGTAAAGAGGCACCTCCCAATAGAGTTTTAGCTAATTTTTTCGCACTCTCAAGGTTGCCATGATGGTAGAAAAAATGTAATCGAAACAACTGAAAGCGATAGTAATTCTTATCGCTTACCGCTGGATTTTGGACAATCTGTGCCGCCTCTTGCATCCTCCTGATCGCCTGTTCTTCCTCACCGGTACGGTCTTTTAAGTCTGCGAGGCGGATCAGGTTACTTACCAAGACTTCCTCATGGTGCTCGATTTGTTGCTTTAGTGGAATCGTTGCGAGGTATTCACAAATTTTCTCCCGCAAAGAAATAGCCGTTTCATACTGCCCAGTGTAGAGGTCTAGCAGAAAAGCATACTGGTTCATTTGTGGTAAAACAGCTAGCGAATATTCCGGATAATGCCTCCGAACAAGCTGCATACTGCTATCTATATGTTGAAAAGCAGCAGGAAAATCATTCTGTTCTTGATAAACCTGAGAAGCCAGCAGAAAGACCTCTGAACGAAAGATATCCGTTGATAAGTTCGGAGGTAATTCAACACGTAGCATATTAACAACACCTGTTATAGTGCTTGGTGTGGTGGCTTGATCCGCTTGTATAGACAAGGCCTGAAAACGCGCACGCTCTTCTTGCAATTGCTGCCCGACTAACTTGGCTCCAATACAAGAAAACAACAGCCAGAAAAAGAGAAAACTTCTAATAACCGCCTGATAATTGGTAAAAGCAAACAATAGATAAAGGAGTTAATCAAGAAGGCCGCATAGCTTCCTTGTTGGCTGGGATAAAGTATTCCCGTTTGCCGTCTTCGGTGATATTTGTTTGCCGAAAATACGAAGAACGCTTCACTACCGGGCTATCGAGTGCCTGACGATGCAGTTGTTCGTAAGTAGCATAATCAATGGCCGTTCGTTCATCGAGGCGTTGTCGCAATTTGAAGCCTTGTACCACCTGCTCCCATCCTGTTTGCAAGCGCCCCTGAAAGACTTTACTCTTGGAGCCGCTACCATAGGCGAAAAATCCAAATACAGCATCAGGCGATAAATTATTTTGCTCCAGCCCTGCTTCGAGCGTACCCAACAAGGCCAAGAAAACAGACCCAGCGTACATATTACCTACTTGTCCTGATGCTTCTTCGCTGGGGGCTATACGTTCTGCTACAAAGCTTCGGTAGAGCGGTGTTTTGGTTACGGCTCTCCAAAAGCCGGTGAGTGCTTTTTGATAAACAACTTCGTCTTCAAAATCAGTGGCTTGTGGCAATTCCAAGCCTATTTGCTCTGCCAAAGCAGCTGCTTGCCCTGTTTGCTGCATTTCCTGCCAGAAGATTTCGCCGAACATTCTTCGCGCCTGAAAAGCATAAGGGAGGTGAAAAATGAGCCGATCCCATCGAATTGCCGTAGGCTCATCGCTTGTCGTATTGGTTTCGTGACGGTAGTTGATCAAAGCATCCTTGATGCGCTCCTGGTAACAATCATTGGAATAAGGCCCATCAAAAACAGGCGTATCCTTGTGTAAAGTCAAGAGTTGTTCATTGCTATCCAGTACGCCTTTCACCTCAATACCATCCTGAAGCTGCTCCGTAAGTTGTTCAACATCAACATGATTACGACTGGCAAGCTGAAGCGCTTCTGCGATCACATCACTTTTCTTTACCTGGCGCAATGGCTTGTAAAAATCATAAACGGCTCGGGTGCTTACGCCCCAATCTGGATCAATAGCCAGCAGGCGAGGATGACGTTTCACCAAAGTGGCAATAGCACCAGCTCCTTGTGTATATTCACCCGTTGACCCCAGCTCATACTTAGCATTGTCAGCAGCAACAACAATCCCTAAACGTCCTTCTTTAGCCCTTACCCAATCGAGTGTATTTTGCAAAGCATCAACAGCACCAATACAGGCGAAAGTCAAATCGACTACGTCACAATTGAGGAAACAATCTGGGCCATAAATCGGCGCAAAATAGGCTTGCAACATCTGCAACGCATAGGTCGCCGTGGGTTTTGCACCATCAATTGCACTCTCTGTCCCTAGATACAAGCGACCAATCTGCTGAGGACGGAGGTCATTTTTTTCGATGAGCTCACGTACAGCATTTGCCATCATGGTAGCGGCATCTTCGCCAACATCAGGAACAGCCATCGCTGTTAATCCCAAACCTTTATTCAGTTTAGCGTATTCGATACCCCGGGCGTCCGCCAAAGTAGCAATAGGCAGATACACCTCGGGGATATAAGCTGCTAAATCATCAATACCTGCGGGAATCTGCTCGTACTTTTCCATAATAACTATCCTGATAAAAAATCAAAATTAACAGGAACCAAACAAAAAGGAATGCCTTGGGTTCATAAACGCCAATTGCTAGCTGGTGTTAATTACGATTCCTGAAAACACAAAACCACACACACAAAACTGACAATCAATTACTTATCTCCTTACTTCACAAGATATATAGTATACAATCAGGAACGATTAAGCAGCAGTCTCCAACAGGAAACCTCCAATTCACTCAACCCCTGACGGTTTTTCTTGTTTGAAATAAATTGACTACTAAGTAGTAAATTTGCGTTCCAGAAAACTAACAGCATGATTATTCTCCTTTCTCCTGCGAAAACATTGGATGAAACTCCTGTACACGGTATCCCTCACACGGAACCTCGATTACTTCCTCAAAGTGCACAGTTGATTAAGAATTTGCGCCGTAAGTCCGTTGCAGACTTGCAGGGCTTGATGAAGATTAGCGAAAAGCTAGCAGTACTTAATAAAGGACGCTACAAAACGTATTCAGAAACCTTTACGGAGGAAAATGCCAAGCCAGCAGCACTTATGTTCAAAGGTGATGTTTATACGGGTCTGGAGGCCAATAGCTTCACGGATAAAGAGTTGGCTTTTGCCCAAGAGCATATCCGTATTCTCTCAGGTTTGTACGGATTACTACGCCCATTAGACCTGATCCAACCCTACCGATTGGAAATGGGTACTTCTCTTAAGCTAGGTCGCAAAAAAAATCTTTACGAATTCTGGGGTGATAAAATCACAGAACTGGTCCAACAAGACCTCGATAAAGCAACAGGTGATACTGTCCTGAATCTCGCTTCACAGGAATACTTCCAATCGGTGAAGACGGATAAACTCAAGGGACGGCTGATCAACATTCACTTCAAAGAAGATCGTGATGGCAAATTAAAGGTGATCTCTTTTAATGCCAAGAAAGCCCGCGGCAAAATGGCACAACTCATCGTCAAAGAACAAATCACCGAAGCCGAACAAATCAAGGAACTCGTCGCCGACGATTACATTTACCAAAAGGAAGGTTCTACGGATTCCGACTGGTTATTTGTGAAATAAGCTCTTAAGGCGGAAAAGGAAGGCTATTTAACAGCTACTAATACTCCTCGTTCAAACAACCTTCCTCCTTCTCTTTTGCTCTTTATACTGCATTGATAATAAATTCCGCCCTAAACCTAGCTAATTCCTTGAAAATCCGTAATTTTGCGCTTCTATGAAAAATAGCTTATTAATAAGTTTATCCGCTGTTCTGCTTCTTATGCTTACAACTGCTTGCAAAAGCGAGTTTGAGCGTATCCGTACAAGTGGTGACCCTACTGAAATTCTCGCCAAGGCTGACGCCTATTACGACGCAGAAGAATACCTCAAAGCACAGACTTTGTACGAATTGGTTATTAGTAGCTACCGGGGTCGCCCGGAGGCCGAAAGCATTTCCTACAAGTATGCTTACACCTACTACAATCTGGAGCAATACATTCTGGCAGCTTATTACTTCAAAAACTTTTCGTCTACCTACGGGGCTAGTCAGTACCAGGAGGAAGCACAGTTTATGCATGCTTACAGCAACTACAAACTGTCACCAACTTTCCGGTTGGATCAATCCTATTCCTTGACCGCCATTGAGGCTTTTGAAGAATTTGCCAATCAGCACCCCGCTAGCGAAAGGGTAGCAGAATGCAACACCCTGATTGACGAAATGCGTAAGAAACTGGAAGTAAAAGACTTCGAAGCAGCAGTATTGTACTTCGATCTTCAACAATACCAGGCAGCTATACGTTCTTTTGAAAACCTTTTGATTGAATTTCCGGATACTAAGAAGGCCGAAGAAATTCGTTATAAGATTGTTCGTTCCGCTTACCTGCTTGCACAAAACAGTTTTGTCGAAAAGCAAGAAGAGCGTTACAATGATATGTTAAAGCGAGCCGAAATCTATCTAGCCCGTTACCGCAGTAGCGAAAATGCAGTAGAGGTACAGAAAATGATTGACGAAGCTCAAAATCGATTAACACAACTGGAATATGTCAGATATTAAGAACAAAGTGCAGGGGCTTGATCCTAACGTTCGCGCACGTGACGTGCACGGATTGGCAAGCAACACAGACAACATCTACGAGACGCTCAACATCATATCGAAGCGTGCACGTCAGTTGGCTGTTGACCTCAAGCATGAACTAAACACGAAGCTCGAAGAGTTTGCGGTTTCTTCTGATACCATCGAAGAAATTACCGAGAACAAAGAGCAAATCGAAATCTCTAAATTCTACGAGCGTTTACCGAACCCGGTAATCATTGCTACGGAAGAATACCTCAACGATGAGTTGTACCACCGGTATAACGACAAAAAGAACGTGGAAGAGTAAAATCTTTCAGGTTTTATAACGCTTTAAATCAGTGCAGTCGACAGGGTATTTCCATCCTTGTCGACTGTTCTTGCTTATATGAAAGAGATAAAAGGCAAAAAAATTGTACTCGGAATTAGCGGTAGTATTGCGGCCTACAAGGCAGTGGTACTCACTCGCTTGTTGGTAAAAGCAGGTGCAGAAGTACAAGTACTTATGACCCCTGCGGCTACCAAATTTGTTCAACCGCTGACCTTTGCCACACTCAGTAAAAGGCCTGTATTTACGGAAGTGACCGCTGGCGAAGCCTGGAACAACCACGTAGAATTAGGCCTTTGGGCTGATGCCATGCTGGTAGCTCCTGCCACTGCCAATACGCTGGCTCGTCTTGCCAATGGCATTTGCGACAACATCATCGCTGCGGTTTATCTCTCTGCTCGCTGCCCCGTATTTGTAGCTCCTGCCATGGATGTAGACATGTGGCATCATCCCAGCACCCAAAGAAATATCGACCTTTTAGTCACCTACGGTAATCATCTAATCCCTGTGGAAAATGGTGAACTCGCGAGTGGCCTCGTTGGAGAAGGGCGCCTTGCAGAGCCCGAGCATATTGTCGATTACCTAGGGCGCTTTTTTGGCAAAAGCCAACTACTCAAAGGGCAAAAGATACTCATCACTGCTGGCCCTACTTACGAAGGCATCGACCCTGTACGATTTATTGGCAATCGTTCTTCCGGCAAAATGGGCGTTGCGCTCGCACAAGCGATTATTGAACAGGGAGGAGACGTAATACTAATCCTCGGCCCTTCTGCACTAAAACCAGAAGGAGAAGGCCTTCAGCTTATCCGGGTAGAATCTGCGCAGGAAATGTATGATGCTGCAGTATTAGCTTTTCCCGATTGCCAGGCCGGTATTATGGCGGCAGCCGTTGCCGATTATCGCCCGGCAAATATGGCGACTGAGAAAATCAAAAAATCCGACGACAAGATGACCATCGAGTTGGTCAAAAACCCGGATATCGCAGCCCAGCTTGGTCGTCAAAAACAGGCACACCAGCGCCTCATTGGCTTCGCGCTGGAAACTACCCAAGGCGAGGCCAATGCCAAAAGTAAACTGGCCCGCAAAAATCTCGACTTTATCGTATTGAACTCCCTGCAAGATTCCGGTGCCGGATTTGGTGTGGACACCAACAAGGTTAGTATCTTCAGTTCGGACAATAAAGTTTACCATTTTGAGTTAAAAACCAAGGACGCTGTTGCCCAAGATATTGTCGCAACCACCTTACTCGACATCAAGTCTAAAGACTAAAAATACAACATGAGAAATTGGATACTTTTGGCCTTCCTCGTGGGCTTTACCGGCCTGGTACAGGCACAAGAACTAAATGCTACCGTAAAAGTTAACTACCAGCAAGTTCAATTGGTAGACCCCAGCGTCTTTGCTACATTGGAACAGGCGGTGACAGAGTTCATTAACCAAAAATGGACTGATGACATCTACGACCTCGATGAGCGTATTGACTGCAATTTTATCCTGACGCTCCAAAAAGAAATTTCCGCTACAAGTTTCGAAATGAATTTGGCGATACAATCCTCTCGCCCCATTTTTGGCACCGACCAAAACACGCCCTTACTTAACACCATTGACGCTTACGTAACATTCGACTACGAACAGTACCAGCCATTGCAATTTAGCGAAAACCGATTTGACAACAATCTGACTTCTGTACTCGCTTTTTATGTTAATGTCATCCTTGGGATGGATTACGACTCCTTCTCCCCTACAGGTGGTGACCCTTTCTTTCAGAAGGCGCAGGAGATTGTCAACAATGTACCCGCAGGTCTTTATGGTACTTACCTTGGCTGGTCATCTACGGATGCCAGTAACAGCCGGGGCAGCCGCAACCGCTACTGGATTATGGAGAATTTCCTTTCGCCAAGAATGAAACCTCTACGCCTTGGAATGTATCAATATCACCGCCTTGGCCTCGATATGATGACACAGGATATTGTACAGGCACGAGCGGCGATTGCCGAAGTGATCAGCACCCTTGGCCAAGTAGACCAGTCCTACCCGAATGCTATTCTTACCCAGCTTTTTCTCAATGCGAAACGCGAAGAGGTTATCGAATTATTCCGGCGCGGCACTAATACGGAACGAACAACAGTACGCCAGGTAATGACCAGGGTGGACCCCGCCAATGGTGCGGATTACCGAAGTCTCTAACACTATTAGGTATGTTTTCTCGCTGGCATCAAATACGCTTAATCGTATTCCTATTATTGATAGGTATTGGCCCGCTTTCGCAGAAACTCAACGCGCAAATGCGCGACATCCAAACCGAATTACAGTGGGGCAGTCTTGAAAAAGGTCCTTCGGGCAGCTATATTACCAAGGTAGTCGCCGCCGGCGAATGGGGGGCCTTCCTCTTGCGTTATCGCCCAGCCCGTGGCTTCAACAAAGAACAGTATTGGTTAGAAGAATTTGACGCGCGATTTGGCCTCCGCGCAAGGCATGAGGTAAACCTTTCTCCCAAAGGTGCGGAGCTTGAGGACCTCATAAGTTTAAAAGGACAACTGTACCTGATCACCAGCAGAACCGTAGCAGAAGCAACCCAGGTATTTGCCCGCTCTCTTAGTCCTCGAGCACAGGTTACAGGCTCCGAGAAGCTGTTGGCGGACATGGAGAAAGATGAAAAATTTCGCCGCAAACAATTCGACATTGAATACAGCCGTGACAGCAGTCACCTTTTACTATACAATCAACTTCCCCCTGAAAAAGAGGGCCCCGAACGCTTTACGCTACGCGTGTTTTCTGACAATTTTTCGCTCCTGTGGTCGCGAGATGTGACCCTCCCTTATCGTGATCAGGGGTTTAGTATCCGTTCTTATCAAGTAGACACAGAGGGGAATGTCTACCTCCTCTGCCGTCAGGTTACAGGTACAAAGGAAGACCGCATACCGCCTAAATATATGGTCTATGCATACCGACGCAACGGACAGGAAGAAGTCGCTTATCAACTTGACATTGAAGGTATAAGTTTTCTTAACCTGAGGTTAGAACTAGCCAATAACGGCGACCTCGTTTGTGCAGGCTTCTACGGTATCGGAGGGCAGATTGGCAGTAAAGGCATCGGGCATATCAGAATTAATCCGCTCATGAAGGAAGCCTCCAAGGTAGACCTTCTTCCTTTTTCAGAAGCCTTTCTGGAGGAGGCCGGACAATCTTTGCAGCGAGGAGCAGCACCCGTACTTATCCGGTACCAACTCCGAGATCTTACCCTGCGCTCTGATGGTGGAATTGTCTTAGTGGCTGAACAGTTTTTCCGACAAAACCGCACAGAGATGAGCCCAATGATGGGCCCGCAATTTACGAGTTTCGATAATTTCAATGACATCCTCATTGCCAACATTGCTCCCGACGGTACCTACACCTGGCTCAAGCGCATCCCCAAACGGCAAGAGACGCCCAATGATGGAGGGGCCATTTCCTCCTTTACACAGGTAACCGTACAAGACCGGTTCATCTTTCTTTACAATGACAACCCAGAAAACTTTAACCCGGACAGCAAACGTATTTCAGAGATGGATGGCCGCGACGCTGTACTTGCGCTTAGTGAGATTCGCCGCGACGGAGAGTTGAATACCATCCCTCTTTATGTAAGCAAAGATGCTGATGTAATTACTCACCCCCGCCGCTGCCATCAAATTGGTGCTCGCCTTGTGCTTATTTACGGAGAAGATGGGCGGGATTACAGGCTGGGCCTCCTCAAGCTTTAGGGGTATTACATCTTAAAAACGAAGGCTTTGGTCTATTCTAAACCCATCGTTATTGTATTATTCCATTATATTGTAGTATTCAAACCACCAATTTTCTAAACACAAACAGCTCTTAATGTTATTTAGACTTTTATGGCTCGTTCTCATCGGTGCTGTCGCTTATTACCTCTTCAACCTTCTGGTCGGCCTAGTAAATGCCAATAAATGCAGCTACTGTGATGGCCACGGCTATTGGGAAGGAACCCGGGGAGAAAAGAACTTCTGTAAAACCTGTAATGGTACAGGGAAAGCTAAATAGAACAACCACTTAGTTCTTTATTTCATGAATACAAAAAAACTAAATAAGTCACTCTTATTGAGGGAATAAGTTTACATTTGTACCACATATCACGCGCTTTTTCCGGTAATAGTCTGTCTTAGTATTTAAAAGCCCGCTTACTAAGTAAACCGCATTTTAGTATTCCACAGTGTCAGTACCACTGTTCTAATTATTGTTTTTTACAACTTTTACGTCCCCCCCTCCTCAATGAACGTGAGTGACCTCACGATTCACTACCGTCACAACTAACATTATTTGGGCTCTTGCCCAAATGATACTAAAACTGATATTAACAACTCATCCTTAAAAACCAATTTTTATGAAAACGAAGATTTCTACACTGGTGCTTTTGATGGCACTCTTTGGAACTTATGCTTTTGGGCAAGATTGCGCGACTTCTACACCGCCGTTGGTGAATGACGTTTGTACCTTTAATACCAGTGGGAATTTCACCGTTCCTGCGGGTTATTCCGTAACTGTATCTGTCCAAGTTTGGGGCGGTGGCGGTGGCGGGGGAAGTGATAGTAACGCTAACTCCGGTCGAGGTGGCGGTGGCGGTGGTGGCTATTCTACAAGTGTGCACACGATAGATGCGTCTATGATGCAAGTTTCTACTTCTGTGGTGGTTGGGGCAGGCGGAACACCCAGTATTGCTGATGGCCCCACACATAATGGAGGAACTTCTAGTTTCCTGACCTCTTCTGCAACTGGTGGAGTTGGAGGGACTGGAAACGTCGGTGGAGGAGCTGGTGGAATGGGAAATGCTCGTGACGGTGGTAGCGGTGGTAGCGGTAGTAGCGGAAATAATTCCGGAGGCGGCGGAGGCGGAGGATCTGGCCCTTATATGGGAATTGTTACCAATATGAACGGCGGAAATGCCTCAGGAGCTACTGGAGGAGCCGGCGGACAGGGTAATGATGGTAGTGATCTCCAAAATGGTGGAAATGGAGGAAATAACGGTGCTTCAGGGCTAGTTGGGCAGAGTCCTGGCGGTGGTGGTGGTGGGAGAGGTACAGGTACAGGTGGATCTGCATCTGGCGCTGGTGCTCCAGGCCGCGTAATCGTCACAGTAACTGCAGTTACCCCCGTAGAACTCCTCTCCTTCTCCGGCAAAGCTACCCCAAAAGCGATCCAACTCAACTGGGAAACGGCTACGGAGCTCAACAACGAAAAATTTGAGATCGAGCGCAGTGCCGATGGTCGTACCTTTAGTATGATTGGCGAAGAACGTGGCCAAGGGACTACCCAACAAACTCAAGCTTACCAATTTACCGATCAGGCACCTGTAGCAGGCCTCAATTATTACCGCCTCAAGCAAATGGACTACGACGGCCAGTTTACTTATAGCTCGGTAACAGCCATAACATTTACCCGCAAGGGCGCTATCAATGTTTACCCTACCGCTACTAATGGAATGATAAATATCGTGACCGAAGATGAGGGCAGCTCTCTTGTAAAAGTATTTCATATCAATGGCAGCCTTATGAAGCAGCAAACCTTTGATGGTAACAGCCTACCGCTGGATATCTCTTCCTTACCCAATGGGACGTACTTGATTGTAGTAGAAACAAGTAGCCAGACTTATCAGGAAAGAATCTTCAAGTACTGATCTTTCTTACAAAAGTCCATAGATTACATTGCCCCCTTATTTGCTGAAGCAAACAAGGGGGCTTTTTTCATCTTCTCTATCGGAATACTCCTCCTATTTCCGTAACTTGATTGCAACTACACCCGACAAGAAGAGTTACAAAGTCCAAGCTCTTCCAATAGGGCTTCTTGACTAAAACCACCTCACCATGCACTTAGGAGCATTTTCTATTAGCCTTGCCGTTAAAGATCTTCAAGCCTCTAAAGACTTTTACGAAAAGCTGGGTTTCACGGTTTACGCCGGCCAGCAGGAGAAGAATTACTTGATTATGAAAAACGGGAATGCCCTCGTCGGCTTATTCCAGGGAATGTTTGAGCAAAATATTCTGACCTTCAACCCTGGATGGGACGAGAATGCCAGCCCTCTGGATACTTTTGATGATGTAAGAGTCATACAGAAAGACCTTAAAAACAAAGGCGTAACACTCGCTACCGAAGCCGATGAAACTACCAGTGGTCCAGCCAGCTTTGTGGTCATGGACCCCGACGGTAATCCCATTTTGATTGATCAGCATGTATAGTCGTAAGGCAAGCGTATTACTGCTCAATATTGGGACTGGATTTGTAAGATCCAATCTAATCGTTTTATTGGGTCGCTTGTTTCGCAAAGAAGACCAAAAGCGTGACTTAGCGTTTATTCTCCGTTATATAGCCATCAACTTCAGCTCCTTTCTAGGCGCATTAGCTATCGGTTATACCGGTGAGGCAATGGGCTATACTTATGGCTTTAGCCTTGCTGCCTTAGCTATTTTTAGCTATTTGACACTTTTCTTAATTATCAGAAATAAGCTAGACATCCAAGAAAAAGCATTGCCCTTTTCCCCTCTACCTGATCCATTAATTCTTGATCAGGAACAGGACATTAAGCCTCAGCGCAACCCTTTTTATACTGTTCTAATTATTTCTTTTCTTTTATTTATTTTTTCAAAAATATCCGGCACTGCTTTATCTTTTTTTAGCGATGCCTTCAACCAGATCACTAGATTCCTTTTCCTTGAACAAGAATCATCTATTTGGCTAGCCGGTATCTTTAACTTTATTAGTTCCATAATAATGGGGTTTGCATTGTTATTTATCTGGCGCAAAAAATCTAGCCTTAGTTCTTGGCAAAGAATCACCGTTGCATTTTTCGGCGTCCTTTTGGTTAGCCTAATACTCATAGGCGTTGACTACCTCCCCGAAGTCCCTCTACAAATAGGCATTATAGGTGCTGGCATCCTGATAGCAGGCGTAGAAGTAGCTATGAGTGCGGTCTCCTTATCTTACATTACTCGTCTGAGTGAACCTAAATATGCATCTACGACGATTGGTGTGTTTTTTCTCCTCAGCTACCTCTGGACGGAAGGAGTAAGCTATCTAGAAAACAGCTTCTCTGTAGAGATTTCACTGATCCATTGTTTTTGCTTAGCGCTAATCATTGGTCTTGCAATGCTCCTCTTTCGAAAAAAATGGCCAACATTAAGTGGTGGTTTGAGGTGATAGAAGACTATTTTAAATTTGTTATTTTTGAATTGCCTTTGTCCCTCCTTCCATAACAAACACCTAATATGATCTCTCTTTCAAATGAATATATGAATGCGTTGGCCACGCAAATCATTTTCATCAGTGTCTTCCTGGGTGGGTTCTCTGCTACACTATTGGTAACTCTCCTGGTCGCTGATAATGAGCGTAAAATGATGAAGGTCCTAATTGTCAGTTCAGCAAGTGCAGCCATCCTGTTTATCATTGCTACGTTTGCCATGACCGAGCTGGTAATGTTTACTACCCCTGGTTTTCCATTCAAGGTCGATGAAGGAGAAATGATACGCGCCCGTACTTTCGGCACCCTCGCTCACATGGGAGGTATTTTAGCGCTAATGTTCACCATTGGAGCATCTGGTTGGTTGAGATCAAAGCGATTAGGAATTACGACTACGACGCTGGGAACAATTGGACTTATCGCTATTATTGTCTTGTTTTCCTAAAAAGCACACCTATGAGTTTTCTCACTGCCGAATGGCGAAAATTGGCTTTCGCAAATTATGTTATCGACCCTAAGGTATTGGAACCTTATGTTCCCTTTGGCACCGAACTAGACCTCTGGCAAGGCAAATGTTACGTAAGCTTGGTGGGGTTTATGTTTGTAAATGTCCGCTTACTAGGGGTCAAGATTCCCTTTCATGTCAATTTCGAGGAAGTCAACCTACGGTTTTATGTCCGTCGACTTGAGGAGGGAGAATGGAAGCGCGGCGTTGTTTTTATCAAAGAGATTGTCCCCAAACCAGCGATCACTTTTGTAGCCAACACCATCTACCAGGAAAACTACCAGACCTTAAAAATGCGCCACCGCTGGGAAGAAACCGATGCCACCAGGCTAGTAGAATACCAATGGAAAATGCAGCAAGATTGGTTCACCTTCATGGTAAATGCTGATCGGGCGACTAGCGCCATTGAACCCGGTGGTGAAACAGAATTCATCACCGAACACTACTGGGGTTATGCGCATGCTGGCCCCAAGAAAAGCAACGAATACGAGGTAACACACCCAAAATGGGAGCAATACCAAGTAAATGACTACCAAATTGATGTAGATTACGGTAAGGTTTATGGACCAGACTTTGCCTTTTTAAACCAAGAAAAACCTTCTACCGTCATGCTCGCCGAAGGGTCGGCCATCACCGTGGAAGGTAAACGTAAAATGGCTGAATAATGAATGGACAAAAAACGGTATTACAAATCCTAGCAGGAATGCTTGTCGCTGCAGGGGCTGTTTTAGTATTTCTATTTTACCGTAAAGGGGCCAGTACCTTACTCAGTGCAGGAGGGGCCTTTTTGATGGGCATTGCGCTCTTATTAATCGCTCGTAATTTACCTTCTTCGAAGAAAGAGGAAGAAACACAACAGGAGTAACGTGTAACAAATCGGTTCAAATTCTGGTCAACCACATTAAGACTGAGGTTCGACCTTTTCAGATTTCCACTCCTTGTATATTTACAAACTCATTGATTCTATTTATTTAAGAGCTTGTTGGGACACCTACCCAATGCCTTATTCTTTAGCTCTGAGAGTTTTTGTTGATACCTCCATTTTGCAATTAACCCTTTAAGTTATGACCATCCAGCAAGCTATTCCAATCATTCAAGAATTGGCCAACAACCAGCTGGTCTTTGCTGGTCTTTTGCAAGACGCCAATCCGGAGATGATCCTTTGGCGACCACAACCAGAGCATTGGTGCCTCTTGGAAGTCGTTTGCCACCTTTATGATGAAGAAAAGGAAGATTTCCGGCAGCGGATAAAACTTATTTTGGAAGACCCTACGCAACCACTGCCACCATTTGATCCCACAAAATGGGTGCAGGAACGCGCCTATCTTGCCCAAGATTACACGGTAAAAATAGCTGCATTCCTCAAAGAAAGAACGGCTTCTATAACTTGGCTACAATCACTCACTTCACCAGCTTGGGACAACACTTATCAACATCCCAAACTCGGCCCTATGAGTGCCGGCTTGTTTTTAGCCAACTGGTTAGCACATGATCAACTGCATATTCGGCAAATCAATCGTATCAAGAGAGCTTATCTTCAACAAACAACGGGCATAGACTTGAATTACGCAGGAAATTGGTAAATATTTTCATTTAGCGAATTTTCGCTAAATTAGCCGATCCTAACCGAATATTACTGCAATGGAAACATACGCCACTGTACTTGCTTATGCTATCCCGGGTTTTCTGATTTTGATTCTCATTGAATCACTGGTCGCTCGCTGGCGAGGCGTGCAAGTCAATCACGCAGCGGATACCATCTCCAGCCTCAGCTCTGGCATGACCAACACGCTAAAGACCCTCATGGGCTTGGCTGTCATCATCCTTAGTTACGAATGGATGGTCGGGCACTTGGCGCTTTTTGATCTGCCTGCCGCAGGTTGGGTCTATGCATTGGCCTTTGTTGGCCTTGATTTCAAGGGCTACTGGTCACATCGCTGGAACCATGAAATCAACCTGTTCTGGAACCGCCACGTCATTCATCATAGTAGCGAAGAATTCAATCTCTCTTGTGCCTTACGGCAGGATGTCTCTGCCTTTGTTGGTGTTTATTTCTTTCTCTATATCCCTATGGCCCTACTTGGTGTCCCCACAGAGGTGGTTGCCTTCATTGCACCCATCCACTTTTTCAGCCAATTTTGGTACCATACACGCCTGATCGACCGCATGGGGCCGTTGGAATCCATCATGGTTACGCCCTCCCATCACCGAGTACATCATGCTATCAATGACGAATACCTGGACAAGAATTTTTCCGAAATATTCATCATATGGGATAAGCTGTTCGGCACATTTCAGGAAGAACTTAAAGAAGTACCACCAGTATACGGCACCAAGCGTCCAGCGGGTACATGGAACCCCATTTTAATCAATTTCATGCACGTTTGGAGCATCTTGCAAGATGCCTGGCATACCCGCTCGTGGTGGGACAAGGCCCGCATCTGGTTTATGCCCACCGGCTGGCGCCCCACCGATGTACTTGAGAAATACCCGATCCCATATTACAAAACAGCAGGCGAACAGAAAAAATACGACAGCCACCTTTCACGCCCACTAAGCTATTGGTCATGGGGGCAATTGACCATCAACTTTGTATTGATGTACCACCTCATGTTTGAGATTGGCACGCTTACCTTTATTGAGATTCTATGCTATGGCGGCTTTTTGATGCTTTCTGTTTTTGCCTACACTACCCTGATGGATCGTCATCGACTATCACTTCCACTGGAAGGCTTGAAGTTTGTCTATGGCTTGGCAGCAATCTACCTCTTTCAAGGATGGTTTGGCTTAGGGGTTATGGGAAGCTGGCTGGTTGTAGCCTACTTAGTGATTTCTTTGGCATGTTGCCTATACTTTGTACGTACCGAAGTATGGTCTTCCGTTAACCGAAAATTAGCATAATCAAACTTCAGATATCATCGAAACTCCTTTCTCTCTTGAAACAACCGTGCTGGATGATAGAACCCAGCATTATAAGATCAGCGATCAAAACGAGCGACTATCCTTTGCTAAGGTCATCAACTATTGGCAAACATCAGCAGCGTTTCGGCAATTCTATAACCGTACACTAGTTGACAGTCCCTTCCCTGCTTATTTTTGGGAACACCCTCCTTTGTCTTTGAATCTTCTCGGACAGGATTATGAATTTGTTTTGGTAAACAGTACCTCTCTAGCAAAAGCTCAGGCAACACCTAAGCCCTTTTCTGCCTTTTTTGATACTTACAAAATGGTTGTTGATTTCCCAAACTTAAGGGGTGATGCTCATTTATTAGCGCCCTGTCCCGTACAAGACGCCCAATTTCCTCACCTGGCCACATTTTGCCGTACGGCTACCACCGCACATACGCATCAGTACTGGCAAGCTCTTGGTGATCTACTCGCAGCGCAAGTCACTGATGAAAAACATTGGCTGAGCACCTCAGGCTTGGGAGTATACTGGTTACATATTCGCTGGGACAAGAGGCCCAAGTATTATACTTTCAGGAAATACAGTAGTTAGCTTTTCTGTTAGTCTTCCAATACGCCAACCAACTCCTGAACTTTAGTAATTGTAAAATTGGGTAGGATATCGGTTTTGTTGTCTCGCTCATGACTGACCCAGCATGTTGGGCAGCCATAGTCGTTTCCTCCTTTAATATCTGAATGGAGGTTATCGCCAATCACCAAAATTTCTTCTTTGGCCACAGGGTGCGGGAGATTTTGGTAAACGTGCTCAAAAAAAGCAGCATGCGGCTTGGCCACGCCTATTTCATCTGACACAACGATGCTCTTGAAATGGTCACGCAGCTTTAACAAATCCAAGCGAGGGCGTTGTACTTCCTTCAGCCCGTTGGTGATAACCCCAAGGTGATACTGCGTCCCAAGTTGCTCAAGCAATGCGGGTACACCTTCATAAGCTTCGCTTAATTGAACCAGATTATCCAGAAATCTTTTACTAAAAACCTGAGGCTCAGAAGGTACTGATCCTATTGCCTGAAAAAGCAATTCAAATCGTTCAACACGTAACCTTTCCGCTGATATTTCTCCTTTCTCAAAGGCCGTCCACACTTGGTGGTTGACGGTTTTGTACACTTCATGAATATCTTCTGTACAGGTCGTGTCAAAATCACGGAAACTTTGCCACAAAGCATGCTTACTGGTATTGGTAAAGTCTACCAAGGTATTATCAAAATCAAACAGTAACCATTGGAATTGGGGCATAGTTGTTTTTATTTCAATTTCACTGGAGTCACCCCTGGAAAATTTTCTTCTACCCACTTAATAGGTGCTGGATTTTTGTCACCAGTTTGGGTGTCACATTTAAAAAACAGATAAAAAAGTTGATTGTACCCCTGTAGACGATCAATTAAACGCTCCATCCGTTGTGCGCCGCGCTCAGGTTGCTTAAAGAGAACCATATCCCGCCAAATGTAATAGACCTCATCATGATTTTGGACAATATTGAGCAATGCTTCATCGTCAACGAACTCCTCCAAAAACCGGCGTGCTAAAACGGCATGATGACGATGCCAATTTCGGGGCTCACGTTTATCCTCCTGAAACTTGAAAGTGTCGTGTACCAGCGCCACTATTCGCAGCCATTCGCGCTCTTTGTCTGTAATCTCTAAACAATCGATATTTGCTAAAACTTCTTTGACATGCTTATAAACCTCCCCTTCCGGATGCCCATAACGAGGAAGTCCCCATAGCATCCCCTCTATCATTAGAGGATGCCCAATGAGCGCTCTTTCCAAGGCCGTTTCTACGCCGAGTTCCTCGGCTAAGTCGATTGTTTTCGCTGATGTTTTATTGCGCATGAAGCTAAAGCCTGTTCTTGACCAAGTCCTGCCCACAAAATACAACATTACAAAGGGAGTATCACTATATATCAGTACAACAAAGTTATTTGAGGCTCTACACAATTAGATTACTTCCTATGAACTCAATGTGCCAGGGCTAAAAATTTAACGCCCCTAATGATCGATAAGTTGCTTTCTCAAAAGCAACAAACAATCCCACGCTAATCACCAAACAACAAAAAACACAACCAAAAGCCACAATTCTAAATTATCGTAAAATAATATTGTGAAAAAATAGAATAAATACCTAATTTAATTCCGACTTACAATCCTAATCTGATTTTACTGTTCTTCTATCATTTAAAATCAATCGCTTATGGGATATGACACCAATAATATTCGTAACGTAGTCTTACTAGGACATCCTGGTTCGGGAAAAACTACCCTGGCGGAGTGTATGCTCTTCGAAGCAGGGAGTCTTTCCCGCCGGGGATCCTCTACAGCAGGGAATACCGTCTCTGATTACACCAACCTGGAAAAGGAAAGGGGCAATTCCGTTTTTTCAGCGCTTCTTCACGCTAACTGGAAGGACAGTAAAATCAACATTATCGATACGCCCGGCTACGATGATTTCGTAGGAGAAGTTATTTCATCTTTAAAGGTTGCAGATACAGGAGTCATGCTCCTTAATGCACGCAGTGGTGTCGAAGTAGGCTCAGAATTGATCTGGGAATACATCGAAAGCTTTAAAACGCCCGCCCTATTTGCCATTAATCACCTTGATCATGAAAAAGCCGATTACGACAATACCCTTGAGCAAGCAATAGCTCGCTTTGGCAACAAGGTAATCCCCGTGCAATATCCACTCAACCCTGGCAGAGACTTCAACACTATTGTTGATGCCTTACGGATGACCCTCTATGTCTTCCCCGAAGATGGTGGCAAACCCACCAAAGAAGCTATCCCTGCCGAAGAAATGGACCGGGCAATGGAGCTTCACAATGCCCTCGTTGAAGCAGCCGCAGAGAATGACGAAGGCCTAATGGAAAAATTTTTCGAAGCAGGCACCCTGACGGAAGAAGAGCTTGCCACCGGCCTCCGAATTGCAATTGCCAACCAGGAGCTTTTTCCCGTCTTTTGCTGTGCCGCCGAACACAACATGGGAAGTGGCAGAATTATGGGATTCATCAATGATGTATGCCCCAGTCCAGCAGATCGACCAGCAGCAGCCCTGGAAAATGGCGGTGAACTTGCTTGCTCAGCAAGCGGTGATACAACCATCTTCATTTATAAAACCATTTCCGAACCTCGCGTAGGTAACGTCTCTTATTTCAAGGTGTTCAGTGGTGTCTTAGCCGCCGGCGATGAGCTAGAGAATGCTTCCACCGGGCAAACAGAACGTTTCACACAATTATTTTTAGCCAATGGCAAGGACCGCACTAGTACAACAGAAGTACGTGCCGGCGACTTGGGGGTTACACTAAAATTAAAAGACTCTCATTCCAATCAAACACTCAATGCTAAAGGTCATAAGCGCAGCATTGAGCCTATGCACTTTCCTGAATCACGCATTCGTGTAGCCCTCGAACCACCGGGCAAAGCAGAGATGGAAAAGCTGATGAAGGCCCTTCATATTATCGAAGAAGAAGACCCCACCCTTCACGTGGAACAGTCACCCGCACTCAAACAAACACTGGTTCATGGCCAAGGACAGTTACACCTGGACCTGATACGCTACCGGATTGAAGAACTCAATGGCATTAAAATGAACTTTATCCGTCCTCGCATTTCTTATCGCGAAACGGTCACAGGAGCTACCGACACCAGCTATCGACATAAAAAACAAAGCGGAGGGTCGGGCCAATTTGCCGAAATCCACCTCCGTGTTGAGCCTTATCACGAAGGAATGCCTGAGCCAGAAGGATTAAACGTGCGTAAGAAAGAGACAGAAGAACTTCCCTGGGGAGGCACCCTTTCCTTCTATTGGTGTATTGTTGGAGGTAGTATCGACGCGAAATACGCTAATGCGATAAAAAAAGGTATCCTTCAACGAATGGAAGAAGGGCCACTTACGGGTTCCCCCTGTCAGGATATACGTGTTTCGGTCTACGATGGAAAAATGCACGCTGTTGATTCCAATGATACGGCCTTTATGATTGCAGCAAAAATGGCCATCAGAGATGCTTTCAAAAATGCCAGCCCGCAAGTTCTGGAACCTATTTACGACCTCGAAGTCTTGTGTGATGCAGAGGTTCTGGGAGATATAATGGGAGATCTCCAAACTCGTCGAGCAATGATCTCTGGGATGGATTCAGATGGGCATTACCAAAAAATCATCGCCAAGGTGCCACAATCTGAGATGTACCAGTATTCCTCTACATTGAGGTCACTAAGCCAAGGGCGGGCCAAGTTCACTCGCCGCTTTGCGGAATACAATCCATTACCTTTTGATATTCAGGAAAAATTAATGGCGGGTTACGAGGAAGAAGAAGCCGAAGCGTAGCTATAAACTATTATAAAAAACAACCTGACGTCCATTAGAAACTACAAAGGCTAATAGAATCAAGTAATAGGATTAAACTTTTTTCACTACTGATGAGTCAAATGTTTTTTTTGACAATATCTAAGATATGTGAATTATGAAATTTAATCTACTCAAATTACTTGTGCTTATCCTATTATCTTCATTTAACAACCTTGGTGCTCAAATAAATACACAATGGGGGCCAGATGGATATGTGAAAATCGAAAATGGTTCAGGTGGTATGATGGCAGACTTAGAACCTGGCGATAGGTTCAGCCGTGATCATGACCAAGCCGGGGATATTAATGGAGATGGTGTTATAGACCTTGTCATTGGTGCTCGTTCTGATGATGATGGTGCAACAGACGCAGGTGCCGTTTATATTGTGTTTTTGAATAATGATGGAACAGTTCAGTCTAATCAAAAAATATCAATGCTAGAAGGGGGATTTAATGAAACCTTGCTTGAAAATAATTTCTTTGGTTACGGGGTTGCAGGAATAGGTGATTACGATAATGATGGCATTCCAGATATAGCAGCTTCGGCACCCGCTTCAACCAATAGAGCTTTATATATTATTCATCTAAACAGCGATGGAACAGTAAAGAATTTTGTAAAAAACACAGCTATTGTTGCACAAGGGCTTTCAGCTATTGGTGATATTAACAATGACGGTAGAATTGATTTAGTTGCTTGTGACCCAAGTTCAGATATTGGAGGTAACAATACTGGAGCTATTAGTATCCTTTTTTTGAATAATGACTCGCAAGTAATACCCGAACAAACAGTATTAATAAACCCTTTAAGTGGTGGATTAGGAACAGGGCTACTTCCAGGGGATGAGTTTGAAGGAAGAGAGGTAGCTATGCTAGGAGATCTCGATGGTGACGGAACAAAAGAATTAGCTGTGGGTGCTTTTAAATCTGATGGTGGAAAAGGAGCAATCTGGATATTGTCCTTGAATAACTCAACTTTTAATGTCGCATCTAAACTTAAAATCACAGAAGGACTCAATGGCTTTACTGATACGCTGACGGTTGGTTCGAATCCCAATGGATCTCAAGGTGCAAATTTTGGGCATGCATTGTGCAAAGTTGGAGATCTCAATGGAGATGGTGTGCCTGATTTGATGACCGGAGCAAACCAGCAAAATGAAGACTGGGGCTACATTTTATACCTCAATGAAGATAAGACAGTAAAAACGTATACTCGAATCAATAATACGGATGGTGGTTTTGGATTCACTTTAACCCCTGAAGACAGATTCTCCCGTTCTATTTCTTTTATTGGTGATTTGAGAGGCGATGGAACAATAGCAGTAAACTATGGTGGGGGAGCAGGAGCAGGTAGTGCCGGAGCTTTATATTTATTGTTTTTCAAACCCTGTGAATTCAATCAACAAGCTGGTTTAAATCATTGGACTGGGGGAAATACACTTTTCACAAATTGGAATCATACGGCCCAAATGCTTACAAGTGACGCATTGACATTCGAACAATGCACATTCAAGGCTTTTGAAACAAATGCACCCTACATGACTTATAATTCTAATGACGGAAGGTGTATCTGTAAAGACTCTACCGCCATTCTAGCAGTAAGTACTGAATTGAGTACTGCATATACTAACGAATGTAATAGTTTTATAACCACTGATACTAATGACCCAATTACTGCAAATCAAGTAATCGTATTTCCCAATCCAACCAGTTCAGAAGTGGTTTTAAAAATCAATGATGCCTCATTTACCAGTAATGATAGAATCACTCTTTTTTCATTAATTGGTCATCAGCTTTATTCAGCAGAAATAAATTCGCTACAAACCAAGATCAACTTATCAAACTATCCAAAAGGTATTTACATTTTGGTGGCCACGATCAATGGTACATCANAAACATTTAAAGTCTTGAAAGAATAAAAAACCTACATATACCTCTATGCGATCGTACTGAAAACTTCACTCCAGTACGATCGTATAGACCAGCTAATAATTGAGTTATTTCTGAGCGTTTTAAAATTCTGCTGTACGCGGAGCACGAGGGAATGGAATTACATCACGTATGTTGGTAATACCCGTGATAAATTGTACCATACGCTCAAAGCCAAGACCGAAACCTGCGTGAGGTGCTCCTCCGAAGCGGCGCAAATCTGTGTACCACCAAAGCTCTTCCTCTGAAACATTCATCTCACCCATCCGCTTGAGGAGCATATCCTGGCGCTCTTCCCGCTGTGAACCACCGATTACTTCACCGATGTAAGGGAAAAGAACGTCCATTGCGGCAACGGTTTTATCATCGTCATTCATCCGCATATAGAAGGCCTTGATATCTTTAGGGTAATCCCTAACGATTACTGGCTTTTTGAATTTCTTCTCTACCAAAAAGCGCTCATGCTCGGCCTGTAGATCAACGCCCCAAACCGGCTCAAATTCGAACTTGCCTTTTTTGAATGGCTTGCTGTTGCGCAGCATATTCACTGCTTCCGTATAAGTGATACGCTCGAAATCGTTCTCTACCACAAAACGAAGCATCTCAATCAACCCCATCGGACGACGATCAACCTGAGGCAGATTTTTCTCGGCATTCTGAATACGCTTATCCAGCAATTGAAGATCGCTGTCAAAATTATCTAGGACATAGTTAATCAGGTATTTGACAAAATCTTCTGCCAAATCCATGTCATTCTCTAGATCAAAAAAGGCTGCTTCCGGCTCAATCATCCAAAACTCCGACAAGTGACGGGTCGTATTAGAGTTTTCTGCACGGAAAGTAGGCCCAAAAGTGTAGACCTTGCCCAATGCCATAGCGCCAATCTCTGCCTGCAACTGACCAGAAACCGTCAGATTGGTGGGTTTACCAAAAAAGTCTTTGTTGTAATCAACAGTACCTTCTTCAGTACGTGGCAAGTCTTCAGGGTCCAATGTACTCACCCGAAACATTTCCCCAGCACCTTCAGCATCACTACCTGTAATAATAGGTGTGTGTAGGTAATAGTAACCACGATCGTTGAAGTACTTATTTACAGCGTAAGCCACGGCGTGGCGAATACGAAAAACAGAACTAAAGGTAGCCGTACGCATCCGCAGGTGAGCCTGCTCTCGTAGAAACTCTACCGTTTGTTTTTTAGCTTGCAAGGGGTAATCTTCCAGATTATTCTCACCCAGAATCTCAACTTCCTTAGCGACAATCTCCACAGCCTGACCACTTCCTTGGCTTTCAACAACGGTGCCAGTAACACTGATACACGCGTGAAATTTGATCTTACTAATCAAATCTTCAGGGAAATTTTCAAAGTCTACAACAACTTGTAATGTTTCTGAAGTAGAGCCATCATACAACGCTATAAAGCGCCGGCCTCGGTAAGCACGTACCCAGCCCATAACCGTTACATCGGAATCAATGGGGGGGGTCTGTAAGATTTTTGCGATTTCTGTTCTGGTAATCATTCCCGCTTATCTTTTTATTGCAGACTCTAACGCGAAAAGGCAGGATACTGTTCCCTTTACCACGACGGAGGCCGTTCAAAATAAAGCGCGAAGATAGAAAGAAGCTGGGAATTGCGTAACTATTAATGCCTCTTACCTTTTGTAAAAGCTCGCTAATTCGTAGCTTTTGGGCAATGGGCGCTCCTGCACAGTCGCAGTTTGAGGCAAATCACCACGCACAGCAAAATCAATAATTGCATTCGTCACCCTGGGGGTACCCAAATGATGTTTAGCGCCGAGAGGCAAATACAAGGCACTGCCTGGCCAGTAAGCATGAAAGCCCAAAGCCTGATTCCCTGCGGTAACCTCATCCTGAGGGTCATGGACGATCAATGCTGAAATATGCCCTAACGCTGCCGACCCTCGCCCGATATCAAAGGAAGTAAAGCGATCACCCGCCGCTTCTTTAATACAATTTTCAAACGCTGAATAAACAGCTTGTCCTAAGCCCAAACCATCCTTGAGCGATTTGAAGACGCTGGTTTGAGCATTGCTAAAAGCCCCCATCACCACCATCCGCTGAGGGTGCAGAGACTTAGGTAACAATGCCATAGCTTGTACACTGCATGCCCCTCCAAAAGAATGACCAATTGTTATTTCCGGGCGCCCATAATAGCGAATCAAACCTGTAATAATATCGACGTTCTCCACAAAATTAAGTCGCTCCCTTACTGCCTGTCCATGCCCAGGGGGATCATAGGCAATCACACGGTAACCTGCCTTGATCAATGGTTCTACAAAATAACGCCAACGCCCAGAATTATACCCCCAACCATAACTAAGTAATATATAAGGAGCGTCTTCTGCTCCCCAGTGATACTCCACAATGCTCCGTCCTGCACGCATACTATCAAGGCGGGTAGCAGTGGCTAGAAAATCAAGCTCTTTTTCACGCAACTGTGGTTTCGGAGGCGTCGTAAAAAGGCGATAGGTGCGTTGTCCGGCCTTCTTCACGTTAAATAGTGCGGTGAAATTAATACGCACACCTATCGCTTTGAAAAGAAGTTTTTGATAATTCATGATGCTTCCGATTCTTGAGGGTTAAACCAATTGGTTCTTGGCAGAAGTTAGAATTTGTACATAGCGGCCTACAAATGATTCAAGGTGTGTTTCATCTCCACTAAGTTTGTATAAAGTGATAGCTCCTTCGTATTGCAAAAGCATCAAGTAAGCTTGATCTTTGGCTTGCTCTACCGTCAGTACTTTACCTAATAATTGAGCGAAAATCTGCTTCCACTCATCATAAAAGTCCATCAGTAGTTTATTATGAATGCCTTCCTGCCCCATCTCCATAATTACGTTGGTGAAAAAACACCCCCGCTGGTCAATTTTGGCCAAACGGTTTTGACGACGAAGCATTTTCTCCAACCGCTGCTCCAAAGGCAGTGACTCATCGTCTGCTATAGCCAACACATAACCACGGAAAAAATCCATCGAAAACACTAACACAGCATGCATCAGGTCTTCTTTAGAACCAAAATGATGCAGTAAGCCAGCTTTGCCCAGCCCAGCAGCCTTGGCCAGCATACTGATCGAAGAGCCTTTATAACCGTGTAAATTGATCACCTCCCAGCAGCGCAGTAGGATATCTTCTTTTGTTGTTTTTTGTACAGGCATAATTTTACTAACCGTTCGATCGGTAAGTTAGTCCTTTTTAATACTTAACGCAAGTCTCTCACCGAAAAAACCTACCTTTTACCCAACACCACAGGCATAATCGACTGTCTTTCATAGAAAACCACGAAACATGAAGCCCCTTACTTTCTTCCTGAGCTTATCCTCTATCTTAATTGTTCTGATTTTTTCAGCCTGTGACCAGGCCAAAGACCCTAGTGTTATCGATCCTAATTTGTTCTTGAATTGTTGGACGCACGTCCACGAAGAGGTGCTAGAAGAGGGGCGCTATTTCCAACCTTGTGATTTTTCTGATCTCCCAGCCAGCAGATACCGCGCCACTTACCACCTCCAGGAAGGAGGTAGTTGCACCTATTCTGTTCTCTCTCCCGTTGATGCTCATTATTCCCTTACCGGAACCTGGGATTATAATACGAAGAACGCAAATTTGAAAATTTATGACGCGAACCAGGCCTTGGTCCTCGATTTAGAGGTTTTAGAATTGACAGGAAACCGGCTGGTTGTTAGCCCTTAGGGTTTATTTAGCACTTGCTCCTACTGCGAAATCGTTCTAAGGCAAACTCTTAACAAGACTACTTCCCCGCCACAACCAATACAATTTCGCCTTTGACTTTATCTTTCTCGCGGTAGTAATCCGCAAGTTCTTGTAGGGTAGCAGTTGTTACTTCTTCAAACATTTTCGTGAGCTCGCGCGCTACGCAAGCCATCCGTTCTGGGCCACAATGCTCAATCAACTGATCCAGGCACTTTACTAACCGGTACGGAGATTCGTACATCACAAAGGTGACGGGAAGCTCTGCCAGGTACAAGAGTCGCGTCTGACGGCCTTTTTTATGAGGAAGAAAGCCTTCAAAATGAAATTTATCAGCAGGCAGCCCTGAAGCAGTCAAAGCTGGAATAAGGGCTGTTGCTCCTGGCAATGCTTCCACTCTTATTCCGGCTTCCACACAAGCTCGCACCAACAAAAAACCAGGATCACTAATACCAGGGCTACCGGCATCGGTGACCAGTGCCCACTCGGCTCCTGCCTGTAACTCGGCGACTATCCTATCCGTCACCTTGTGCTCATTGTGCGCATGAAAAGCCCGCAAAGGCGTCTCTATCTCAAAATGCTGTAAGAGACGTTTACTCGTGCGAGTATCTTCTGCAAGTACCAATGTCACCTCTTTCAATATCCGCAATGCCCGTAAGGTCATATCCTCAAGGTTGCCAATTGGCGTAGGAACGAGATAGAGTTTACCAGACATAGTATACTAGAATTAGAAGTTGTTTAGACAAAAGCAACAGGTTGCGCGGGCTTTAGTCCGCTAGAATGCGGGCTAAAGCCCGCGCAACCTACTCATCTAGAAGGCCAACCATACGCTTAATACGAATTCACCCACACTAGTAGATGATATCAATCAATTGGCCATCTTCATCAAACTTATATCTGCGAAGATAATGGTCGTGATTGAAGTAAGCCCTAAAATGGATATTACTTTTCTTTTGTCGGATGGCTCCTAAATCATCGGATCACTTTGGCGATTCGCTTTATATCGCCCTTTGCCAAACTTAGTCCCATTGAAACTCATCGTTGGCCTTAGACGCTCCTGCTCTTCTTCCGGAAGGGCGATAAAATCAATGCATTCGCTGGAACAACAGCTTTGATTTTTCTCCGCACATTCTTCACATTGAATGAAGAGAATATGACAGGCCGTATTCACACAGTTGTTGTGGGTATCACTGGGTTTGCCACATTGATGGCATTTTGAAACGATCTCTTCTGAAATGCGCTCTCCAAGTCGTTCGTCGAAAACAAAGTTTTTACCTAAAAACTGGTTTTCTAAACCTTCTTCTTCACATTGCCTCGCATATTCAATGATGCCGCCATCAATCATGTGGACGGCTTCAAAGCCTTTGTGCATATAGTAAGCACTGGCTTTTTCACAACGAATACCGCCCGTACAATACATGATGATCGGCTTGTCCTTGGCATCCTCAAACATCTCTTCGACCAAAGGCAGCGCCTCTCGGAAGGTTTCTACGTCAGGGCGGACAGCGTTTTTGAAATAGCCAACCTCACTTTCGTAGTGGTTGCGCATGTCTACCACAATGGTCTCGTCATTGGCCATCAACTCATTCACTTCTCTCGCGGAGAGGTGCTTACCACGCTTGGTAACATCGAAGGTATCATCATTGAGCCCGTCGGCAACGATTTTGTCGCGGACTTTGATCTTCAGTTTGTAGAAAGACTTACCATCGTCATCAATCGCAATATTCAGGCGAATACCATTCAGGAACGGGATGCTGAACATGGCTACTTTGAAGGCCTCAAAATTATCCGTAGGTACAGATATTTGACCATTGATACCTTCCTTGGCCACATAAATACGCCCAAACACTCCAAGCTTTGACCAATCCCTAAAGAGTTGGTCGCGAAAAGCCAGCGGGTCTTCGATCTGATGGTACTGATAAAAGGAAAGGGTAGTGCGCGCCTCCTCGGAGGTTTCCATACGGCGCTTCAGCTCGTCGTTATTGACGAGGTTGTGTAATCGTTTAAACATGTTATTTTTCTGTAGTTAAGCTAATTTCTGCTAAAGCAGAATGGGCAAGTTGCAGGCTTGCTGCCCAATTACAGGGGTAAAGATAGGCAGACTTCGTCAAATAAGCGTTAAAATCGAGCTTTGGCACGGTTTTGGAAAACCATTCATTAACAAATATGGTATTTATTGAGGCAACTCAATAGTTCAACTAATGTAACATTCGATGCAAATCTGCTATTTTTGGCATCATTAGTTATAGCTAACCGCCCATTTACACAATTTTTAAGATACATATTTGTTAATTACAAAAGATTACAGCAGTGTCTTTTTGAACTGCTAATCGTCTCAAGAAGTAGATCCGACAAAATACAGTTATATGAATTTCAAAAAATCAATTTTCTTTTCGCTCGCAGCGGTATTAATGCTCGCAGCATTTATGTACCCACAGTTGAGCGACGAGCAAAAAGAAGCCGTTCTCTTACAGACCTTAGTGAAAAGCATGGAGCGTTATCATTACAGTCCCCAGGACATTGATGATAGTTTCTCTGAAAAAATTTATGACCTGTATCTAAATGGCATTGATGGTGGCAAACGCTTCCTAACAGCCAAAGAGGTAGCCCAGCTAGAGCGCTACCGTCACGAAATTGACGACCAGGTTAATGCCAGCGATTTCACCTTCTTCAACCTCAGCCAAGAGTTGATGGAAAAAGCATTGGTACGTGCTCAAGGCTATTACAAAGATATCCTTGCAACCCCATTTGATTTTGCCGGTGGAGAATCAGTAGAACTTGATGGCGAAAAGCGCGCCTATTCAAGCGACGAGAAAGAACTATGGCAATATTGGCACCAGTACCTCAAGTACGAAACACTTGATCGGTATGCTGAAGCAATAGAAAAGCAAGAAAAAGGGGATGAAGAATTGGCTGGGAAAACCGCAACGGAGTTGGAAGCAGATGCACGAGCAGATGTTCTGACCATGTTCGACCGCTGGTTTGATCGTTTGATCAAACTAGATCGTGAAGATCGGATGAGCCAATATTTCAATGCTTTTACAGGTGTATTTGACCCACACACCAACTACTACAAGCCGATTGACAAGGAAAACTTTGATATCCGCTTTAGCGGCAAACTTGAAGGGATCGGCGCTCGCCTACTGACAGAAGGAGACTATACCAAGGTCACAGAGGTAGTCGTAGGAGGCCCTGCATGGAAAGGCAAAGAATTGGAGGCGAATGATATTATTACAAAGGTTGCCCAAGAAGGAGAAGCTCCTGTTGATATCAAGGGCATGGTAATAGATGATGTCGTTTCGCAAATTCGTGGCAGCAAAGACACCAAGGTTATCCTAACCGTCAAAAAAGTAGATGGCTCTGAAAAAGAAATCATTATCACCCGTGATATCGTAATTTTAGACGAAAGCTTTGCCAAATCTCTCATTATAGACGGACAGGCACCAGGCGAAAAAATCGGCTACATTTCTTTACCTAGCTTCTACGCTGACTTCCAGGATCGTAATGGCCGCCACTGTGCCGACGATGTTGAAAAAGAGATTGAAAAACTCAAGAACGTTGGTGTTGATGGTATCGTTCTCGACTTGCGTAACAATGGCGGAGGTAGCCTACGCGACGTAGTCAAAATGTCTGGTTTCTTCATCGAAAGCGGGCCTGTTGTTCAGGTAAAGTCTCGCGATTACGAGCCAGAAGTACTNATGGATGTTGATCCACAAGTTCAATATGACGGACCACTGGTAGTTATGGTTAACAACTTCAGCGCCAGTGCCAGCGAAATCCTCGCAGCAGCGCTACAGGATTATGGTCGTGCCGTTATCGTAGGTAGTAACTCTACCTTTGGCAAAGGAACTGTCCAGCGTTTTATTGACCTAGATCGTACCCTCCGTGGCTTTGAAGACGTCAAGCCACTTGGACAGGTTAAATTGACTACACAGAAATTTTACCGCATTGATGGTGGTTCTACCCAACTGCGCGGTGTAACGCCTGATATCATTTTACCTGATAATTATGCCTATATTCAAACAGGTGAAAAAGAGCAGGAGTACCCCATGCCTTGGACAGAGATCGCTGCTGTAGATTATGACCAGAAGGTGCTTAACATGACCCACATGGAGCAGATCGAAGCACGTAGCAAGGCAAGAGTAGCCACTAAT
This sequence comes from Lewinella cohaerens DSM 23179, assembly GCF_000379805.1. Classification (GTDB taxonomy): domain Bacteria; phylum Bacteroidota; class Bacteroidia; order Chitinophagales; family Saprospiraceae; genus Lewinella; species Lewinella cohaerens. Next base: position 157,924 of record NZ_KB903542.1, read on the forward strand.
GAGATATTTAGCAAGGTACAAGCCAATGCAGCTCGCATGCAAAAATTGCGTGACCTCACGGCTTACCCACTTGACTTAGAGGCCTACCAAGACCTCGAAGCTGCTCGGACCGCAGATGCCGAACGCTTTAAAAACCTCTTCGATAAGGTAGTGATCACTAGCGCTCGTAACCTAGAGGTAGATCTCCCAATCTTCGAGGCAGACGAAAGTAAGAAGGCAAGAAACGACGACTTCTTAAAAGCTGTTTCTAAAGATGTCTATATTAACGAAGTGCTTTCTATCATGCACGATGTAATTGAGTTGGAACGAGTAGCGATTAATGATCGCAACTAGGTTCCCCTCGTTTTGACAACTTTCGGAAAAATCCCGAATGCTAGCAACTGCCGGCATTCGGGATTTTTTATTGCCTTTCTTGAAGTGATTTCCAGAATACAACTTTGTCCTCTCCCGCCTTATAGAAATCCCTAATCCGAGCCTCTTCTGTATAGTTACACTGATGATAAAACGAACGGGTACGTTCGAATTCTGGCAACCCTGAGGTTTCTACTAAAAGCACTCGTGCCCCTTGCTCGGCGAGGAGATCTTCAAGATAACCCATAACCTGCCGGCCATAACCCTTACTTTGTAATTCTGAGTAAACCGCAATGAGATAGAGGTTCCAAGTACCTTCTGTCATTTGCTCTGGAGCACAGAAGGCAACGAAGGTTGGATTATCTTCTTCACCAGTGAGCCAGATACTTTCATCTTCGCCAGCCAAATAAGGCGCAATCATATCATCGAGTAAATCCGGTGGAAAAAGGTCGCTGGTAGCAATTACGGCTTTTAACCGGGGGATATCTGTGGCTACAACGGGGCGGATATTTAGAGTACTCATGACTTGCAGGTTATTATTTCTCTGCAAAAGTACCTTATCGATGGTAACTATATTTATAAAATATTCCTGCTGGAATTAAATAAGAACAGCACGAAAATAAAATGCGATTCTGTTTTTCATAATAGTTGAATAAACGGTTCACTTCAAGTGTTTTAACTATTTGAAAAACCTAAAGAGAAGCGCATTTTGTCTTCTGCGCAATATTACGTAGGTATACAAAAAAAGTGAGCCGCCCAAATGGGGCGGCTCCACAACAAATCATAATCTCATGAAAAAAAGACGACCTAAAATTCTTTGGTCACTCTGTTAGACGTACTTTCTAAAGCTTTGTCACACAGGGTGTTTATATTAAAATAAATTACCTTCTTGTTGGGTTGGTTCCCCGCCGTAGCGGGGAACCGTTTCAAAAACTTTTGGGATTATGCCTACTAGACCGCTATTGGACTAGTAACTTACCTGTCTGAAGAATCTGCTTGTCGGTGTATATTTCCAGGAAATATAAGCCTGCAGGCAAATTATCTCGTTGTAAAGTGAAGCTAGTTCCGTTGAATTTCTCCCGGCGCATTTCACGCCCGGTGGCATCACGGAGAACCATCTCCAGCTGGTTGCATTCACAGTCATCGATAGTGATGATGGCTGATGAATGGAAAGGGTTCGGTTGAACCCGTATATTGAGTCCTTCTCTTACCGGCGGTTCTGTTAATTCGACTGCTAAACATCCTTCAACAAGGAAATCTTCGCAGGCAAGTGAATAACGGATGCTATTGGTAATATCCGGAGCAACGTAATCAAAGTAGACGGCAGCACGATTTTCAATAACCGTTCCAAGTGGCAAGTTGGGTTTTTGGGATAAAGTGAACTTTACATAACCCCTGGAATCGGTCTCCGATCCGCTGCCGTCTGCTGGAAGCAAGTTTAAATCGTTAAAGGTGATTTTAAGAACTCCGCTGTTGTAAATTTCAAAAGTGTAGGGATGACTTGCGGGTCCTGCAGCCAAAGTGGCTAAATTCAATTCCTCGGGAAGTGTATCCCGAATCACCAAGCGATTTAAAGTATCACTTTCGGTATTGGCGAATAAAACTGTGTATTCAATATCGGTATTCGTCGTAATGATCGAATCCTGATAGCCTTTGGGATGGCCGATTAATAAGTTCGCCGTACCGAAAGTGTTTAAAATTTCTTGCACATCTATGTCAACATAAGGATCCTGATCGTTTTCAGGAAACTGGGTCACTTGACCCGTTGTGTATCCTCCTTCGCCTTCCAGCGTACAACCTTCGACCACTACTGTGGGATAATTGTTGCCTGGGTGGCCTTCAACCTGTTCTACAATTAAGCGATAAGTAGCACCTAGCATACTTGCCGGAATTGGAGCACCAACTGGTTCCTCTTCATCAGGGTCAAGCGTAGGTACCGTTCCATCTAGGAAAAGCAACTGATCCTCGATGATGACAAAATTTTGTGTGCCATCGGTAGGAGCATCTCCTACGTTACGAGCAGTAAAAATAATGTCGCTTCCTTCGCAACGTCCGGTTACTTCGATGCTCGACATGTCCCAGTCAGGGTCAATCGGGCCGCAGTATTCATTGGGGTAGATGTTTGTACTAACAATCACTGATTGCAAGTCTTCAACATCTTCACAAGCAACATCTACCGTGATGGTAAAGCTTCCACAAGTAAGCGGAGCGAGATCGCCAAGCCTTACTATAATGGAGTTGCTTGTTTCCAGTGAAGTATCTACGCTGGCCGTCACATAAGTGAGTTCTTCGTCCAGGAAGATTTCCACATAAGCATCAGTTGCTATAGCAGAACCATCGTTGCAATATTCTATCAGGTAATCTACCTGAGTACAAGCTTGCAGTGGTCCGACTCCTGTTTCAACACTGAGAACAGGACAAGCATCCGGAATGCTTCGTACCGGAAAATTGTAAACCAAAGAGTCATAACTGGCCGTGAAACTAACGGGGAAACTTGCGGGTGAGCAAATGTTCCAAGCATTATTCTTAGGTAAAAGACTTACAGTGTAGTTGCCGATATCTACCGGAATGCGGTAATGCCCTTGCTCATCAGTAGTACCAATAAAGCGGCCATTGTTACCATCAACTTCTACTAGCCAGTCTTTCAGCGGAGTGTCTCCATCCTCGAAAGGATTACAACCATCCTGCGACCAGAATACTTTGCCTTGGATCAGATTCGTAAAGTAATTGCCTTCGCCATCTACTCTGATAATACTCAGATCATTGATGAAACCCTGGCTGAGACTATTGTGTCCGGCTATGATAAAGCCTTTGTCAATAGTTTCTACTACATCGAGTCCGAACCGCCAATCGGAAAATTCTTCGCTAAGATTACGTTGCCAAACCAATTCTCCCGTTGGAGACATTTTAAGCAACAAAATCTCTGGTGTACTTTCGTTGAGTTCAGAATAACCGGTAGCAACAATACTACCATCTTCCAACTCGGTCACACCGTACAATTCCTCTCCGAAGAGGCTAACCTCAAGTTCACGTGTCCAAAGTGTATCTCCGTTGAGATCACTCTTTATAATATAAGTGTTATTGAAGTTATTCGAAGAACCAACCAGTAAAAGGTTACCGTCCTGGGTCTTGATTACATCATTAACATCCTCATTATTTTCCTGTCCATCTCCGTAGAAACGCGCGGCTATTTGATTCCCCGCAGCATCTAAACGATAAATGGCAACATCATTGTCTGGAAAATTTCCGCCATTTTTTACGTTCGCAGCAAGCGCATAACCTCCGTTGATTTCGACAATCCCTTGGCCTACATCAGGATAAGGAGTGCCGTAGATGCGGCGCCACTCTTCCTCTGCATTGGCATCCAGTTTGATCATCAAAATATCTGACTGATCCATCGCTGGGTTGGCACTCGACCCGATAATAGCATAACCGCCATCATTGGTGCGAATAATTTCCCGGCCACTCTGGAAGAAACCGTTATTCTCGAAACGAATAGATGATTTAATGTCGCCTGAAGGATCAACCTTTAAAAGGTATACTTCACTAGGTGTTCCTGCGGCGCTGCCATTTGCTTCGTTGATATCACCTAAAATCAGGAGGTCTCCGTCATCTAGTAAAATGATATCGTAAGCATGTTCGATGTATCCTTCATCATAGATTCTTTCCCATAATGGAGTACCATCTACATCTGTGCGAACTAAATAAATGTCAAAATCATTGTCGCTGCCAAACGACTCACTATAGCCTACTGCAACATAGCCTTCATCGATCATTTGGAGAATAGCGGTACCGTAGTCTTCGTTATCACCTCCAAAAGTCGCTTCCCATCCCTGCGCTAAAGCCGACTGACCAGATAAAACAAGTAACAAAGCTATTGTGAAGCTTTGCACTATGTTAAGTAGTCGATGAGCCTTTGCTCGTTTCATTAGCGCTTGAATTAGGTCGTTTGCTTCTGTTGACATTACAAAAGTGCCCCATTGTTGAAACGAAAACAAGGACAAAAAAGCTGTTTTGTTGAAAAAAATCGTATTTTTATGACGCATAATTATAATTAAATAACTGAAAAACAGTTGATTATATTATATTTGATTGTTGATCATTTTTAGTCATTTTTTTATGAAAAATTCTACAATTATTCCTGTTTTAAAAACACTTGATAAAAAAGAATGCCGAGAGTTCTCTAAATGGCTGGCTTCTCCCTTCTTTAATCAACGTCAGGATGTCATTGATTTGTTCCAATACCTGACCGCCGGACAACATTTGACAGAAGAAAAATTCTTACTAAAAGAACGAATTTACCGAAAACTATTCCCGAAGGAGAGCTATGACGATGCTAAGTTCCGACAAACTGTGCATTTCCTATACAAGCAATTGGAACAGTTTATTGCTTACAAAGAGATTGAGCGGGATGAATTTGCTTACGCTGTAGCTTATTTGAGAGCCCTGCGTAAGCGCAACGTACCCAAAGTTTTTCAAAATAAATTCAAAGCAATGAAGCGACAGGGACTAGGTAGTCAGCTTCTTGACAATTCAGGACTCAAGCATTCTTTTGCGCTATACGACGAACACTCCTCCTTATTAGGTGGAATCGATCGGACAAAAGACATTCATTTGCAGGAGTGCATAAATGCTTTTGACACCCTCTTTATTGCTGAAAAACTGAAATATGCATGCCTTGCGCTTTCCCACCAGCAGGTTTTTCGCACAACGTATGAAAGCAAGTTTTTCGAAGAAGTAATAAAAACGGTAGAGACCGAGCCAGATTTACTTGACTATCCTGCCATTGCCATTTATTATTATGGTTATCTCGTACAACGAAAGGACGAGGACAGTGACGAATACTATTTCTCTCTTAAATCCACGCTCCAAAAACATCTGGATGTTTTTGGGGAAAGTGAGCAACGAGATATTTACTTAATGAAGCTGAATTATTGCATCCAGCGTATCAACAAAGGAGCTACTAACTTCCAACGAGAGCTCTTTGAAATCTATCAAGATACCTTTGAAAGTAAAATCATTCTGGAGAACGACGTCCTTTCACGTCGCACCTACCTTAATGCTATTATGATTGCATTACGCTTTAAAGCTTTTGACTGGGTAGAGAATGTAATTAAAGAATACACCCATTATCTCGAACCAGAATACCAGAAAGTCTTCCGTGATTTTTGCGAAGCAAAACTAGCTTTTGAATTAGGAAACTATTCTCGTGCTCAGCAGCTACTCCTCTTTTTCGACTCCAACGACATCCTTATTAGCATGAATGCAAAAACCATGCTCTTGAAAATTTATTACGAAGAAGATGAACACGATGCTCTGGAGTCGCTATTAGAAAGCATGAAAGTTTACCTCAAACGCAAGAAAGTTATTGGCTACCATAAAGATGTATTCCAAAACATGCTGAAATACACCAAAAAGCTCGTACGGATCAATCCATTTGACAAAGAAAAAAGAGTAGTGTTGCGTCAGGAAATAGAAAATGCTAGCCCCTTGACGGATCGCCCCTGGCTTTTGGAACAGATTGATAAAATGGGGGGAGGTGGTTGATGGTTAGCTTTTAAGTACTTGAATTATGCTGTTGAAAACAGTTATTCATCCATCGGTTCTTCATACCCTTCCAAAGCGGCCTTGATCAGCCTCCTGATCCTTCGCCGTATCCTGTTTGGCGAAAGCACGCGCAACCCAGGACCAAACCCGAGTAGCAGCCTTTCCAATTCATAATTGGGGATAACCCAAATACAAACGACCGTACTACCATCCTCGTATTCTTCTTCTACCACCTGCGAAGGATGCAAGGGCTTGGTTAGCACGTATGGTGCATTTCGTGCATCAAGCCAAAGGCGTATTTTTGTTATCCGGTAGGTATTCACCGTTACACCCACTACATTCTTATAATAAGCTTCGGGGTCAAAATTAGGCAAAGGGACAAAAGGAGTACCTGGAAATGTAATCCCCTGTATACGGTCAAGTGCAAAACTAAGAATTCGTGTTTCCCGTTCTTTGGTTGCTAATAAAAACCAACGATTATTAAACTCACGCAGTAGCAAAGGGTTTAACACGACCAATCCTGGCTGTTTGGCTTTAAACGATTGGTAAGTCAATCGCACTACTCGCTGTTGCCGGACGGCGCGGTAAAGTTCCTCAAGATGCTCCAATCCGCGTAGCCCCTCGTTGCTTTCCAGCATGATGGCAATAGGCTGTTTTGAATCAGCCGTACTGACCTTATCTTCCAATTTTTGAACCAAGCCCCCCAATTCCTGGAGATGACCAAAACCTTGAAACTGCTTAAGCACCGACACGGCCTCTCCCAATTGTTCTAAATCTGCTGTACTCAAAGGCCCTTGTAAAATGCCATAATTGGGGTCAGCGTAAGTGTAATATTTTCGTTCCTCTACCACAATAGGTGCTTCATAGCCCAGTTTATCCGAGCGCATCATCTGCAGATCGTATTGTATGGTGCGGCGGCTTACCGGACGATTAGAACCTTCGTATTCGTAGAGTACTTCCGAGCATGCCTCCATCAAGTCATCTAATGTCCAACGGCGTGAACGGTTACGCAGACATTTGTCAATGGTCCGGTAACGAATAAGAGCCAATCGGTTGAGCGCCATTTTTTTTCTTAAAAATCCGAAAAAACATCTTACTACGCAACACCTCTGCGTAGTAAGGCTGCAATTTTGTCTCAGAACAAAAGACAAAGTCAAAAAATGTTACTCAACATTACCGTTAAAGGGCCTGAAGCCACCCAATTAGGCTACCTGTTAGGCAAACACCCTGACAAATACCAAACCAAGGAACTCAACTTTGGACTGGCCCATATTTTCTTCCCTGAGGCAAATGCCACTAGCTGCACTGCTACGCTACTGATGGATATCGACACCACGCAGGAAATGCGCCAAAGTCGTCGTGATCATTTTGGTCGCAATGCCAATATCAAAGCTGGCTTGGATCAGTACGTCAATGACCGGGCTTACGTTACCTCTTCTCTGCTTACTACCGCTATCTCTAAGGTCTACTCTAGTGCACTCAATGGCACTTGCAAGTTTAACCCACAACTGATCGATCGGACATGGGACATTCAGGTGGAACTTGCTACCGTTTGCGTAAAAGGAAATGCGGATTTAATTGGACGATTATTTTCTCCCCTCGGCTATACATGTAAATACGAGCAAGTACTCCTCGATGAAAACTTCCCCAACTGGGGCAACAGCCCTTACTACCACCTTCATTTGCGTACACAAAACACCATTCAACAGGTACTCCAACAGCTTTATATACTACTCCCTGTTCTCGACAACCAAAAGCATTATTATTTTAAAGAAGACGAGGTTAGCAAATTACTCAGCAAATCCAGTAATTGGCTAGATAGTCATCCAGAAAGTGATTTGATTACCCGACGGTATTTTGGTTATAAAAAAAGCTACCAGAAAGCCGTCCAAAATGTGCTTCAACCACCAACAGAAAAACCAGCGGAAACTACCGCCAACACGGAAGAAGAATCATTGACTTTACATCAATTACGCCACGAGCGCGTCACTCAAGTACTTTTAGAAAAAGGCGTAAAAACAGTACTCGACCTGGGGTGTAGCTCCGGCAAACTGTTACAACGCCTCCAACAAGAAACTTCTTTCACCCGCCTGACAGGTGCTGATGTTGCTGCAGAAGCATTGCACATAGCTGCACGAAGATTAAACCTGGACCACCGCCAAAACCAAAATCCAGATCCCCGCACGGGGCTTATTCACGCCGCTCTAACCTATGAAGACGAACGCTTTCATGGCTATGATGCAGCCTTACTGGTAGAGGTTATTGAACACCTCGACCCGGAGCGACTCCCTGCTTTGGAAGAGGTCGTATTTGGCGCAGCTCAACCGGGCATAGTCGTTATCACAACGCCGAACGTGGAATACAATACGCTCTTTCCTAAGCTGGCAGCAGGAACTTTCCGCCATGCCGACCACCGCTTTGAATGGGACCGAAAAACCTTTCGGAGCTGGGCGAAACAAACAGCTCAACGGCAAGGCTACAGCTATGACCTATATCCTCTTGGTGAGGAACACCCCATACATGGAGCACCTTCGCAAATGGCCGTTTTTACTAGAACTTGATCAATTACAACTTAGCATTAATTTATACCAATGAATACTTCAATCAACATAAACCTCCCCGAAAAAGGCCTCGTTTTATTAGTAGGTGCCAGCTCAGCAGGAAAGTCTACTTTTGCTAAAACCCACTTTAATTCAGCGGCTATCCTGTCTTCTGACCAGTGTCGGGCAATGGTTGCCAACGACGAACAAGTACTGGATGCCAATCAAGCAACCTTTGAGGTATTGTACCTCATTGTTCGCAAGCGGCTGGAAAGAGGCTTATTCACGATCATTGATGCGACTAACCTTGACATGGAGGGCAGGAAAGCACTGGTAAGAATAGCCCACGAATACCACATAAGTGCCTACGCCATTGTTCTACAACCTGACTTAAAAACGCTAAAAACGCGCAATCAGCAACGCCCGGATCGGCAGCTTCCGGTGCGGGTGATTGTCAACCAGCATCAGCGAGCACGGCAAGCTCTTCGGCAGTTGCGCAAAGAAGGTTTTCGCCAGTATTGGCTATTACCGGAAGGGAAAGAAACAAGTATCACTTATCATCCCATGCCCAGTGATTATAAAACCTTTACCGGGCCGTTTGACATCATTGGCGATGTACACGGTTGTTTCGAAGAACTGCTTGCCTTGCTGAACAAACTCGGCTACCAAGTGGAAGAAACCACTACAGGTGATTTCAAGATCAGCACGCCACCTGGTAGAAAAGTCATCTTCGTTGGCGATTTGGTCGATCGTGGACCAGCAAGCCATAAGGTACTTAAGCTGGCCATGCAAATGGTCGCTCAGGAACAAGCTCTTTGTGTACCTGGCAACCATGACGACAAACTCAAAAGACACCTCGAAGGCCGGCAGGTAAAAATAGCTCATGGCTTGGAAATGACTTTGGAGCAACTATCTGCCACCACCCCTGAATTTCAACAGGAAGCATTACAGTTCTTGCAGCAACTCCCCTGGCATTTAGAACTAGATCATGGCAAGCTATTGGTTGTTCATGCAGGCTTAGAAGAATCGATGCACGGGCGAGAAGGTAATGCCGTACGTTCTTTTTGCCTTTACGGCAAAACTACTGGCAAAACAGACGAGCACGGACTCCCAGAACGCTACCCTTGGGCACAAGACTACCAGGGAAAGGCAAAAATCGTTTATGGGCATACTCCCGTGAGCCAACCACAATGGTTCAACCAAACCATGTGTCTGGACACTGGTTGTGTGTTTGGGGGTACGCTCACAGCATTGCGTTATCCGGAAAATGAGATCGTCCAGGTTCCAGCGCTCGAAACCTACGCCCATAGCAGTCGACCTTTTCAGCCACCAGCTACTAATAACAGTACCACCCTGAAAGCAGCCAATGTATTAGGAAGGAAAACCATTGAAACACGTTTGTGTACTAAAATCCTGATACCAGCAAACCAAGCCGTTCAAGCGCTGGAAACAATGAGTCGATTTGCTGTTGATCCTCGTCAGTTGATTTACTTACCACCGACCATGTCGCCAGTAAAAACCAGTAGTCTGCCTAGCTTTTTAGAACACCCTAAAGAAGCCTTTGATTACTATCGTGAGCAAGGACTAGATCGGGTTGTGTGCCAAGAAAAACACATGGGTTCCAGAGCTGTTATTACGATAGGGAAAACAGCAGCAGCACTTACGAAACGATTTGGTGTAGAGAAAGGCTTGGGTTGGATAATCACCCGTACAGGAAGAAAATTTTTCAGTGATTCTACTACAGAACAGGCTTTACTTACGAGAATCAACAAGCAACTAAGTCGAAGCGGATTTTGGGAACGCCACCAAACTGACTGGGTCTTACTGGATGCCGAACTGATGCCTTGGTCAGCAAAAGCCAGCCAGCTGCTTAAAACTCAATATGCCGCTACCGCCACTGCGGGCGACCTTTCCTTGGCAGCGGCGCAAGTGACCGTAGATAATGCCCTCTTGAGGTTGCCGGAATTAGGTCCATTGAAAGACCGACTCTCTCAACGCCAAGAGAATGTTTTGAAATTCCGCCAGGCTTACCGCCATTACTGTTGGGACGCGGTGGGGCCGGAGGATTTACGGATTGCTCCTTTCCACTTGCTAGCGACCGAAGGTCAAGTTCATACCGACAAAGATCACGCTTGGCACCTTCAAGAGTTAGACACTTTTTGCAACAAAGAGGAACCTTGCCTCGTGGCTACGAATCACCGCTGGGTAAATCTTCACAATGAAGAAGATATTCAGGCTACTACCAAATGGTGGCTTGGCCTCACCAGTGCAGGAGGAGAAGGGATGGTAGTCAAACCTGCCTCTTTCGTGGCCAGACAAAAGAACTCCCTGGTGCAGCCCGCCTTAAAAGTCAGAGGCCAGGAGTATTTGCGGATCATCTATGGCCCCGATTACACCCTGCCTGACAATATGGTGCGCTTACGTCAACGGCACCTCAAAAAGAAGCGCAGCCTCGCCGAGCGGGAATTCGCTCTCGGGATTGAGGCGATGGAACGTTTCGTCGCTCGTCAGGCGCTGAACAATGTACACAAATGCGTGTTTTCTATCCTCGCACTGGAAAGTGAAGAGGTAGATGTAAGCCTGTAAAAAGCTGACACTCCTACCTATTTTTATAAAGACATGGGCTGCTTCGCGCCCTAAAGCTGGAGTGCAGAGGGATAGTGAACGACTAGGAATAACTCCTAATGTCGGTAAGAAAATCCGACATTGGTGAATTTTAAGCTCGTTTCTACCCTCTAACTCCAAGATTGTGATACAATCGCCATGTCCCCCTTTAACCAAGATAAAATATGCTATGTCCCCAGATCCTCGCTTGCAAATACGACCACAGATTGAAAGCTTGCCCACTGATCATCCAGCAGAGGCTTTTTTGCATCAGACTTTAAGACCTGTTTTAAAGCTTCAGAATGAATTATTCCTGTCTATTACCAGCCATTTTTTCGTGAAGCGGAAAATTAGGTTTGCAACAATGGACATTGCTCAGCAAAAACAACAAGTACAACACAGCATTGGCAAAGACAATCGCCTACGGGGGCTACTCTTTGGTATCATCGTAGGGCAATTCACGAAAGAAGAACTTGACTTTTATCTAAAGAACGAAGCCGAAATCAATCGGAGAATTACGCAGCTATTGGTACAGCGGTTGCATACGCAATTGGAGCGGTTATATCACAGTAGCTAATCCTATTCGATCAGCCTTCTATCCTACTCTACTTGACGGGCCACGGATTTCTTAAAGTGATCCACATTCTATCCTACATTATGCTTAGCTTTGCGCTCTAATTCGAAAATTATGGCACGCCGCAAGAGATATCCTGAAGTATTGTACAATGTAACGTTCACAAGTATGGCCGATAAAGGTCGTTGTGTGGGCCGAGATCCAGAAGGCAAGGTTGTCTTTGCTGAAGGCGCTGCTCCAGGAGACATTGCCGATGTCCAGATTTTCAAAAAACGTAAAGGCGTTCTTTGGGGTAGACCCAACCATTTCCACAAAAAGTCAGACGATCGTGTTGAGCCTTTCTGTGCTCATTTTGGCGTTTGTGGGGGCTGCAAGTGGCAGCATGTAGATTACGCTGCTCAATTGCAACACAAAGAACAAGGTGTTTACGATACGATTCAACGGATCGGCAAAGTTGATGTAGGGGAAAAGCAACCTATATTAGGTGGAGAAAAAACGACTTACTACCGTAACAAACTCGATTTTGGCTGCGCTAATCGCCGCTGGTTAACTGACGAAGAAGTCAAAGATGAAAGTATCTCTCAAATGTCGGAAGTAGTCGGGTTTCACCGGCCAGGAGCTTACGACAAACTGATCCAGATAGATCATTGCCACCTTCAGGGGGATCCGTCCAATGCTATTCGCACAGGCGTCAGAGAACTCGCGATAGAAATGGATTTCCCTTTCTTCGATATGCGAGAACGTACGGGCTCGTTGCGCCAATTGGTAATTCGCACCAGTAGTCTGGGACAGACCATGGTACTAATTGCCTTCTACGTCGATGATCAGGATGCCATTAAGTCTTTCCTAACAGCTGTACAGGCGAAGCTTCCGGAAATTACCAGTCTCTTCTATTGTGTCAACTCCAAGGTCAACGAGTACCTGATGGATTTGGAGATGCATCTCTTTCAGGGTACACCTTATATAGAAGAAGCCCTCGGCCATATTCGCTGCCGTATTGGTCCAAAGTCTTTCTTTCAGACCAATACAGGTCAGGCTACTCGACTTTTTGATATCGTCGCCGAATTTGCTGGCCTTACCGGGGAAGAAAATGTTTATGACCTCTATACAGGCATCGGCAGTATAGGCCTTTACCTGGCTAAAAAATGCCGGCAGATCGTAGGCATCGAAGAAATTGCTGCTGCTATTGATGATGCGAAAATTAACGCAGAACTCAATGGTATCGAAAATGCCCGTTTTTATGCTGGTGACGTGAAAGATATCCTTACCGATGAATTTGCTCAAGAGCATGGAGCTCCTGATGTACTTATCACTGATCCACCGAGAGCCGGCATGCACCCTAAGGTCGTACAAATGCTTATCCAGCTGGCTGCTCCAAAATTAGTGTATGTGAGTTGCAATCCAGCTACCCAAGCCCGCGATTTGCAATTGTTAGACGAGGTTTACCGCGTAGAGAAAATGCGTCCGGTAGATATGTTTCCACACACCTCCCACATAGAGAATGTAGCCTTATTGGTAAAACGTTCGTAAGGGAAATAGTCTGTATCTTGCGGCAATTGGGAATCAAAATCCTAAAGACTGCTTATGTTGAGTGAGAAAGGTTTACATGATTTAAAAAAGCAATTACACCCCTATTTATTGCTCTTGGTAAAGACTGCTAATACCATTAAAGATCAGGATATTTCTAACTATCCGGTATTCGTTGTTTACCAGGAAGAAGAAGCCGCTGGCTTAGGTATACCTGTTGTAGCTGCAGAGGCTACAACAGAGGGCTGGTCGGTTAATGCTTCGACCTTAGAAGAGCTGGCTGCAAAAAAAGTGGTCGCAATGGAGAACGTTGAGCGCTTTACTACCGTATACAAGACGAATGAAGGTGCTATTTGCTGTCTGGTTTGGCACGAAGGCAACGCCCAATTCGTATTTATACCCGCTACCGACGCTGGCCCTGCCGAGATAGTAGAAGACTAGAAACCATGGACAATAAGCTTACACAGCGTTCTTTACGGCAACCTTTGCTTGATAAACGAGCGATGATGCAAGTATTATTGATCGAAGACGAAGCTAGTTATGCGGGCCTAGTCAGCGTATTACTTTCTGCTAATCCTGAACAGGATTGTGAAACGACTATTGCAGCCACACTCGCCCAAGGCCTGGAACAATTAAATGGAGAGAAGGATTTTGATGCCGTCCTATTGGACCTCAGCCTTCCCGACAGTACGGGCATCGACACCCTCTTGCGGCTAATTGATGCCTTTCCGAACACCAACGTTATTGTTCTTACAGGAACGAGTGACCGCGATCAAGGCGTACGAGCAGTGGGAGCTGGTGCTCAGGACTATCTGGTAAAAGGCGAATTCGAACCTCCTCAGCTATATCGGGTACTCCGGTTTTCGATCGAACGAAAGCAAATTTTAATGCGCTTGGAAGAGGCTCAGCAGATTGCCCGCATTGGCAACTGGGAATTTCGGCCTTCTGACGGTTTTTTCTTTGCCAGCAAAGAAGTTTATCGAATACTAGGAATGAACCACGGTGAATGTACTTACACCTACAATGATATCCAGTCACCTGATTGCCCCTTTTATTTATTGCGAGCACAGGAAGATCATGAGCCTGCTCAACTAGCTTTTCAACAGGACAGCCCTTTCCAGCAAAAGAATGGAAGGACCGTCCATGTGCTTTTAAATAGCCGGCGAGTAGAACGGAATGAACAAGAAAGCTATTACGTGGGCACTCTTCAAGATATTACCCTACAAAAAAGAACAGAAGAATTACAGCTGGCCCAGCAATTATCAGAAGAAACTGCCAGGGTACGGGAACAAGTTATTGCTACCGTCAGTCACGAGCTGCGGACTCCGATGAATGCCATTGTAGGGATGAGCAACTTACTTATAAAAACCCCTTTAAACAAAGAGCAAGAGGAGTATGTATACTCCGTACAAGAAGCCTCTCATCTTTTACTGGGGATAATAAATGACATCCTACTCACCTCTAGTTTACAGAATGATGCGCTAAGCATGGAGGGAGACTCTTTTGACCTGCCGCTAACTATTCGTAGAATCGTTGATGTGCTCAAGCCCAAAGCACTTGCCAAAGGCTTAGTACTCCGTTATGATCTTTCACCTCCATTAGCACATCGCGTAAAAGGAGACAAGCAGCGGATTAGCCAAGTCTTGTATAATATCCTCGGGAATGCGGTCAAATTCACAGAACAAGGCCAGGTAGACCTACAAATCAACTGGAAAGAAGCGCCTTCAGGAGGAATTAATGTGCAATTAATCATTCAGGACACTGGGCCCGGCATCAAAGAAGACCAACAAGCCGCCATTTTCCAACCCTTTCATCGTATCTATACTACAGGAAAGCGGCAAGAGGGGACAGGGCTAGGGTTAAGTATTGCCAAGCAACTCATAGAGCGTATGGGAGGGCAAATTAGCGTAAGCGCTAAACTAGGAAAAGGATCAAAATTCACGATTGATTTACCATTACAACTCGAAACAAACCCTCCTAGCCCTGGCCTTTCAGCTTCGACCAAGCAAGCCGCTGCACAAACAAGGAAAGTCCCCAAGAGAATACTTATTGTCGAAGACCACCCCATGAATCAAATTGTCTTGCAAAAAACACTGGAACAAGAATGGTCTGATTTAGAAATAACCATTGCTCCAAATGGTGCCCAAGCTCGACAAGCACTTGAAAACACCTCGTTTGATTTGATTCTGATGGACATCCAACTGCCCGACGAAGACGGATTCAGTATTACGCGCTACCTTAGAACTACGTTGAATGATAAGCATACCACAACTCCAGTACTGGCGATGACAGCCCAAACCCAAATCGCCGAAGATGAGCGATACCTTGAAGCAGGTATGAATGATTACGTCTTAAAACCTTTTAATCCAGAGGAGCTTTTTGAAAAGATAGCTCAATACGTTAAATAAAAGCACAAAGAAAAATATGCCCATTAAGAGTAAGCTAGACCTTTCCTATCTTGAGACCATGTCAGGGGGAGACTCCAGAACCATGAAAACACTTCTGGAAACCTTGCTAAAAGAACTCAAAAACAATTACCTGGTTCCCCGAAAGCTTTATGAACAAAAAGACTGGATCAATCTCGATAGTTTTTGTCATCACTACAAGTCAACCCTTAGTTTTTCTGGTGACCGAGCTCTGATCAATGCTAATCTAAAACTATGGGATTTTGCAAAAAAACATTTAAAGAACAAGGAGGTTAACCCCAAGGACGTTCAACAACAACTTACTACCCTGGAACGCAATGGCAGAAAAGTAGCCACAGAAGTAAGTCGTATTTTGAAAAACATTTAAATACCATCAAATGAAAGGAATCATTCTCGCCGGCGGTTTAGGTACTCGCCTATATCCGTTGACTCTTGCCGTAAGTAAACAACTCATGCCTGTTTACGACAAGCCCATGATTTATTATCCTCTTTCCACTCTTATGTCGGCAGGGATAAGAGACATTTTAATCATCTCTACCCCCGAAGATTTGCCCAATTTCGAAAAGTTACTTGGAGATGGATCAGCTATTGGTTGTAATTTCAGCTACGTAGCGCAACACGAACCCAATGGACTTGCCCAAGCCTTTGTACTTGGTGAAGACTTTATTGACGGGGATGCAGCTGCCTTGGTATTAGGTGATAATATTTTCTACGGAGTTGGCCTTGACGAGCAGCTAAAGAATTGTTCTCAGCCTGATGGCGGCATTGTGTTCGCTTACTGGGTCGCAGACCCCGAGCGTTATGGTGTCGTTTCTTTTGATGAGGCCTTTAAAGCCATTTCGATTGAAGAAAAACCCACTAACCCAAAAAGCAATTACGCCGTACCCGGCTTGTATTTCTATGATAACCAGGTGGTGGATATTGCTAAAAATCTAAAACCCAGCCCCCGAGGAGAATACGAAATCACGGATATCAACAAATACTATCTTGAAAGAGGAGACCTCCAAGTAAATGTACTCGGTCGAGGAGTAGCCTGGTTGGATACCGGCACTCACAAATCCTTGATTCAGGCAGGGCAGTTTATTGAGGTTATTGAAGATCGCCAGGGGTTAAAAATTGGCTGTATAGAAGAGGTTGCTTATCGTCAGGGGTTTATTGGACAAGAACAGCTTGAGCGATTGGGTCAGAAGTACCTTAAGAGTGGCTACGGGGAATACCTGTTACAATTACTCCACCGAGACCAATAAAAAAATCGGAGAGTAGGATTTACGCACATCGACTGGTGGTGACAAAAATCATCTTCTTCTACTGACGAACCTAGCCGCAGCGGGTGTTGTTTCAGGCTTAATTTGTCTCTAGTAAAGATCAATTAAGTTCCAAAGCAATGACTGCTATCAAAAAAATAATCTGTTCCCTCGATTTTTCTCCCGCAGCTGAGAATGCATTGTCTTATGCCTTCCGTTTAGCTGACGTATACCAAGCCGAGGTAAAATTACTCCACGTGCTAGAACCTGTTTCTGATGCAATGCTGGAGATTCCCCAAACGGTGCCTACCATCAATAGAAAACTATTGGACGACGCACGTGTCAACCTCCAAAAGCTGGCAGAGGACACTCTCACCAAGATGGGCGATCAATTGAAAAACGAGATTACCCTCACCACAGAAGTGGAAATAGGCCCTGTAGGAATTACCATTAATGAATTGGCGGAAGAAGAGGCCGATTTGATCGTTGTTGGTACTCGAGGCGCAGCAGGAAAGCCTTGGTGGATGAGTAGTGTATCAAAAGATATTATCGATCATCCTACAGTACCCGTATTAATAGTACCCGCTGCTGCTGGTTACCAACCTCTGGATCGTATTAGCTTTGCTACCGACCTGCACCGGGCCGATGTTGTACACCTTCTTAAGTTGGTAGACTTCCTTAAGCCTCAGCAACCGGAGTTACGCTGTCTGCATATTGTCACAGATGATGACGAACGTACCGAAATGGATTTAGATGAACTAATAGGCGTATTCAAAAATCAACTTCAGGGCGTAAATATTACCTTTCACCAGTCAGAAGAAGAAGATACTACTGAAGCACTGGAGGCCTTTAATTTAATGTACCATATCGACTTACAAGTACTGGTGCGCCCACGCCGTAATTTCTTTCAAGAGCTCTTCCACCGTAGCCAAAGTAAGCGAACGGCAGAATACACCCACGTTCCGCTGTTGATCTGGCCAGGATAGGTATTCGCCGCGCTCATGTCGGTGCTCACGTTGTTCGCGGTGTTGTTCGCGGTGTTGTTCGCGGTGTTGTTCGCGGTGTTGTTCGCGGTGTTGTTCGCGGTGTTGTTCGCGGTGTTGTTCTCCCGACTAAAAAGTCGGGAGAACACCCACGTAAACGCAATGAGCACCCTCTACTCAACAAAACGGGGGTTCTTCTCATACTGAGCAGCTCTTTCTTTGGTATACCCAAAAACAGTAT
>NZ_KB903543.1 GCF_000379805.1 Lewinella cohaerens DSM 23179
AGCAGACCGTTAGTTCATGATCTTCTTGAAGAATAACCCGCTGAAAGCCTGCTGGGCTACCATCATCGGAAGCACGCAAACGACGCTGCCAATAATAAAAGGTCGCTGGGTTGAGGCCGCGTTGCTCGCAAAAAGCCTTCTTGGTCAGACCGGAACGGGACTGCTCGCTTAGGATCGCGTCCCATCTTTGGCGGAGTGCTGTATTGCTCATATCTTCCTTTTGGAACAAAGGTCAGGCCACCAAAAGAACTAGGCAAGATGGGGTTGCTCGGACGCTTACATTGCGCATGCGTCTGAAATAAGAGTATTAGGGTAAGAAGAAGGTATTTGAGCATGGGTGGGTGTCGTTTTATGGAAGGTACTCTCAAAAATACGAATTTTGACTTATAGTCCTCCAAGGCAGGGTTTGTGATTTCTGACTTGACGGACTATATAGCGTATTGGGCTTACTCCGGGGCGAAAAGAACAGTGGCAACACAAATCTAGCTAGCCTCAATATGAGTCATCCCGAATTTTGATTGTCATCAAAACCCGTGCTGACCAACTGAAAAAACTATAGTTAGAAACGAAACCCCATGATTTCACGAATAGAAATCATAGGGTTTTCTACAAATAGCCAGATAAATCACTCTTTTCAGGGTATTTAATGGCTCTTTCTAAGTTAAAGGCAGGCTGGATTTTGGCCTTAGCCAAAATTCGGGGTGACTTATGTTTATGCTTTTTCGCGTTAGTCTTTCTATTTTCCGTTATTTGAAATATTATTTCTTGGAATATAGACCTATTGTATTACCGTCTAAATCCAGAAACAAAGAAATATAACCAAATTCTCCTATCGGCATTTTAGGCCTAATTATTTTGCCTCCTGCTTTTTCTATTCTTACCTCTTCAGTAATACAATCTGCTGAAGCGAAATAGATTACAGTATTATTCCCATTAGCATCCATATCATTTTTCTCTACTAAAGCACCTGTCGCATTCGGCCCTTGTTCATCAAATGGGAAAGTGGATTGCTTCCCCCACTCAGCTGGTAAATCAGTCAGCTTTATATCGAATAAAAATCGGCAACTGAAATCTGTCCATCTGCGGTTAAAATCGTGTCGACTATAGATTTTACAACCCTATCAATTGTTTTCATATCAGTCAGACGGTCGAGCAAGAATTCTTCGACAATACTAATTCTTTCTGTAGTTGTATTAGCGCTAAGAATATTTTCCTCTAATGCCTGTCCGTTTTTTCCATATAACTGCTTTAACGGAATGGGCGTGTTTTCCATTTCTTTTAAACGTATCGTCGCAAATGGTAAAAATCCATTAGGGTGAAATCGAACTACGAAAGTCCCTGTATCCCCAGCGGGCTCAACTACGTAAGGTCTAGTTAGCTGCCCTATCAAAAAGCACCTTGGTTGCAAAAAACTATCTCCATTTTCGGGATGGTGCCAGTATAAATCTCCATAATGAAAAATCAACTTCATTGTGCCGTCAGGAATGATGGTATTCATTTGTGGAGTGTCCTCTCTTGGAAAATCTAATGTCCAATAACATTTGACAAAATCTTTTAATTCTTGGTTAGGTTCAAATATTTTCCCATTCATGAATATTACCTTTTATCACTTTGTTTTTTCTGGTGACGTATAACTCAAGCGGAGCATTTACTCCGAGGCTTGTATCTCCTGTGATCGCCCTTTCAGTCATCAGCGTTCTATGCAGTGAGACGAACTCCAAGGAGCCTCCATTATTAGGCGCTGAGTTCAATTAAAACCATATTTCCTAAAGGTTAAATTAATTCTTGATTTTTTATACTTAGGGTCTATTGGGAGGCTGTGTTCATATCTATCTTGACAACCTTCTCCCATAATTATTAAACTTCCATGTTCTAATAGTTGGGAAACTTCAACTTTACTTTCTTTTTCTCTAAGCTTGAATATCCTTTCTTCTCCCAAACTTATTGAGGGAATTATTGATGTATCTCCAAAGGCAACATAGTCCGAATGAAAGTCTACTCCTGAGTTACCATCTGGATAATATATCAATACACAAACTTGAAATTTTTGATTTGTGAAATTCTCAATTTTTTCCTTAAGCGCTTTCAATTTATTAGTCCACCTCCTTGTTGCCCCCCAATATTGTTCAGGAAATTTATTCTCATCAATAAGGTTTTTATCTAAAAACATAATTTTTCCAAAATTGACTTTAAACAGTTTCCCATCTTCTGTTTGAGGACAAAAGTCTGTTTGTTTTATAATGTTTATTAATTCAGCAAATAGCTCATTTGCATCGTAAATATTTAAAAAGCTACTCAAATATTCGACATCACAGTTTAAAGGCAGTTTCATCTTTTTGGAGAATTTTGACTCACAATAATTTTGTGTTGGGTTCTTTGGATTTTTTCTTCTCTTGCCGCACAACTCGGGCTTGGGTGATGTGCTGAGGAACGAAGCATTGTCGCACTAGCAAAGTTCGACGTACAACCCACCATTATTTTAATTCTTCTTTATTTCCATATCCAGAAACGCTTCTACCAAGTGTTTAACTAAACCCTTGAGTACAACCTCCTTCACCAAATAAAGGCTGACCTGTTTGAAGACCTGCTATCGCAGACTCTTAGAAGCTTTTGAAATCAAAGACTTCTTCTTTTTTGTCTTTTTCTTTTTCTTTTTCCATAACGCTAAGCTCGTAATTTTACGAGACACACATTTATGAACAGTCTCCACTCGATTCGGTACAGTCACTTATCTTTATTTTCTCTCAGGATAATGGATACCCTTTCTTCAAAAACTACTTCTTGTTTCTCCAACTCCACAATTTGATCATCTAATTCACTCAGGCACCACCTGTTCTGCTTTATAGCTTTCACTATGTCGTTATGTACAATCCATTCAGTTACTGTATTTCCTACAATCATATCCAACACAACTTTGGATGCCGCTATTGAGGAGTCGGATTTAATGCTGACTGACAGTTCGCCTAACGCCATCTGATACCTTCTATTTAATCGCTTGATGTATTTGGCGGACGTATTCACCTGACTTAAAGCTTCATTACGATCGACTTTGAAGAAACTGCCTCCGAACAGATTCCCAATGCTCCAGCCTCTTGCTTTCTCTAAATAGCGTAGGAGAGTAACTAATTCACTATACAACTCACGGGCAGCGATGATACAATCATTCGTTTGCTCACTTGCTTTTTGTAAATCTTCTACTTTCATCTTCAGCGATTTTGAAGGCGCGATTAATCTAAGGGTCAATATCTCTCTTACTCAACTGTGTAGAAGAAATCTTCCTAAAAACATATTCGGCCATTTAAGGCCGTGTATTTAAATCGTGAGCCTTTATGGCGAACACCGTTTCAAGACACAATAAACCTTGAGCCTGGCTTCATTCTTTTACTCTAATTGCGCAGAACTCTGATCTACCCGCAGTGCCGACGCAGGAGGCATTGTCGCGGTAGGCTAAGTTGGGCGAATCCCCATCTTTTCATAAATCGGGTGAAGATTCTCTATAATTTTACTCTTTACTGAGGCAAAATCAATATTTCCTAACTGGTTCTTTTTGAGAAAAATTTCCCACTGCTTAAGTCTTGACTTGTCTGTGTAAAATTCATCTTGAAATACGGGATGGTTTCTCGTCCATCCAGTTTTCCTCCTTTCAAAAGTGTTGTTGACTGCATCTTCTAGAATATTTACATCACATACTTCAACAAACCTATAAATATCATAAAAGTCTTTCAAGCGTGAATTAAAAACTCCGAGATCTATCATAGCATTAAACTTTTCTGCGACTAACGTTTCGATTGAATACGCTGATAGTTTTGGAGCTTCTAACTCTTCCAAGATTGTTGGGTAAGTAATTTCTTGTGGCCCTGGAGTTAAATAATCTCCAACTCCAATGTCTATTTGTATCTGTTGACTTATCTTGCCTAATCTAGCTTCAATCTTTACCCTAGTACCAGAATAGTTTCCCTCCTTTATTATTGTATCTACCTTAATGCTACTCGCTTTAAAAATCACACCATCATCACCATCGATTTCAGCGATCTCAGCAAAAACACTTTTCAAAAATTCTGTTTCTGCGCTTAGCTGAGTAAGTAGGAAATCGATATCCCTTGTATGCCTGCTTTCCTCTCCACTGAATGTGTAAGCAAGTGCTCCTCCTTTCAGTAAGAAATTACCCTTGTACTTCGATTTTGATAATCTAAATAAAAACCGTTCTTGAAAGAACTTTACTATCGTATTCTGATGAACTTTACCTTTCGATTTGGAATAGGCTTTAAGTTTATCTTTTATTGACTCTGGATTTTTCATAGAAGTACCTCTAAATATTGCTTTAGTACAGTTTTTATTCCCAGCTCCTCGGCATACGAATGCAACTTATTTAGGTTACGATCTTGACTTTCCAGATAGTTCTTGATGACTTGATTCACCACAGCACGTTCTTGCTTACTGCGAAATTTGATAAAATCGCAAACTGTTTTTTCTCTACTGTACACCTTTATGTCATGAGAATTGTATTTTATTATCTCTACACCTAATTGGTATTGTGGCCCTTTCCAATAATACAACTTGATTGGAGGATAGTCAGGCAGAGTATACTTCTCCTTTTTTTCTATTGCCACGTGAAACTCGAATGGAACGTGAGTGCTATAATTATAGATAAATGCCGCAGAATGCAAGCAAAAAGTGCCACTCGGTATCAATTGCTGGACTATAAGATTGTCTGGCAACTCACTATTAGTGAAAATGTATTTTCCTCTTTTGATTTTTTCAATTAAACGATTTGCTATAAGCTTATTTATGCTATAGTGAGTAAAACCTAGATTTTTTAATTCTTGAGTTGAATATACCTTATTCTTTTCCTCAAGATTTCTGATTAAGGGTATCGTCTTCATTAACTAAAATTACGCTTTCAGTCCTAATAGCCGTAATTTAGTAAAATACTTTTTGCCTTGCAAGTCATCACCGGAACTATTCCTTTGCTTTGAAATATGATCAGTTTTCTTCCTTTCGCCCAACGATAAGCCCTGCATCCGCCACAGGCGGTTTAGTTTAACTCCTTTTTATACGCAGCACCACCTCCCTGCAAGCCCCACACAAGAAGCTCCCCCTGTCATATCTACAACAAGTTAACAATTTAGATTTTTCCTTCTCCGCTTTCATTATTCTCGAACGCAGCTCCTTCATTCCACCTCCCCAACACAAGAGGTCCAGCCCTACCTCACCGGATACTCTACATAGTTGCGCGGTGTCTCCCACAGGCGGATGGTCAGCTCGTAGCGATCTTCCAACCGGGCGCGGATTATTTGCCAGATCACGTAGCAGATATTTTCAGCCGTCGGGTTGAGGGTGCGAAATTCTTCCGTGTCCAGGTTGAGGTTTTTGTGATCGAAGCGCTGCTCTATTTCTTCGTAGATGATGTCTTTTAGAATCTTCAGGTCGATCAGGTAGCCGGTTTCGGGGTCTACCTCTCCTACCACTTTTACTTCCAGCTCGTAATTATGGCCGTGGTAGTTGGGGTTATTGCACACTCCGAAAACCTCCTGGTTTTGCGCTGCCGACCACGAAGGATTGTGCAAGCGGTGAGCAGCGTTGAAATGAGCCCGGCGAAAAGCGGCGATTCGCATAGTTTATTCTGGTTTGATAACTTTCAAATACTCCAACAAGAAAACGCTTTTTAAGTTCTTGGCTGCTTTTTTGGCAATTGACAAAGGAAGCATTAAATTTGGTGTTATTATTTAACCAAGAAAAGTATCCAGTCGTTGTTTTCGGGTCGGATGGTTGCCGTTTTTTATCACTGTTCCCGTTTCCAACTTTTGCTACTTTCCATATATCCTGTACATTTCCGCTGGCCAGTCGTTTCGGTCAAGTTGAAAACTTCGGGAAAGCGATTTGACTTATCATCGGCTCAGGCCCTTGTTATAAATATCACCCTCACCGGTGAGTCTATTTTGCAAAAAGAAACAGCCTTGATGGTCAATGCTATCACTTTACAAAGGCGGCTTTCTTCTTGATCGTTTTCTTTCCGGCCCGGTTCTGCGGTAGGGGTGTACAGTCTAGAATAAAAAGGGTATGCTATTCGATGACGTCATCGGGCAAGAACAGCCGAAGGCCCTCTTCCGGCAAATGATCCGTTCGGACAGGATGCCGCACGCCCTTTTGTTATTGGCTACTACCGGCAGCGGTGGCTTGCCACTTGCACTGGCCCTCGCTCAATATTTGCTTTGTGAAAAAAACGAGGAACAAGAAGAAGCCTGTGGCGTATGTAGCCACTGCCGAAAAGCCACGAAATACGTTCACCCCGACCTCCACTTCTCTTTCCCTGCCATTGGTACCAAGGCCCTCTCCGATCACTTTCTGCCCCAATGGCGCGAAGCACTCTTCGCCAACCCTTATATGGAAATCAACGATTGGCTTCAGCATATCGGTGCTGAAAACAAGCAGGGTAATATCAACAAAGACGAGTGTCTCAACATCATTCGCAAACTCAGCCTCAAGAGTTTTGAAAGTCCACGCAAGGTGGTTATTCTCTGGTTACCAGAATACCTCGGCAACGAAGGTAATCGTCTTCTAAAGATCATTGAGGAACCGCCCGAACAGACGGTCTTCATTCTGGTTGCCGAAAATCAGGAATTGATTCTAAATACGATCCTTTCTCGTTGCCAGTTGGTGAAAATCAACCCGCTTTCCGACGACGATATTGCAGCAGCATTAAGCGAGCAGAAAGGAATATCCAACGAAGATGCTATGGCCATTGCGCAGCTTGCCAGTGGTAATTTTAACGACGCCCTGAAAGCTGCTCAACACGAAGAAAGCGACCAAGCAGTACGTTTTCTGGACTGGATGCGGCGCTGCTACAAAGGGCTACCCAAAGAAATGGTCGAATGGGCCAATGATTTTGCCAAACAAGGAAGGGAAAATCAAAAACACTTTTTACAGTATGCCTTACACTTCTGGCGAGAATTCCTCGTTTTGAAGACCAGAGGCGAAGAAGTCGTGCGGCTTAGGGAGCGAGAAAAACAAACGGCCATCGGAATGGCCAAGGTTATACAGCTCCCCCAATTAGAAGCCATTATACAATTACTGGATGATTGTATGTTTTATGTGGAGCGCAATGCGCACCCAAAGCTTTTGTTTCTGGACGCCAGTATCCAGATTAATCAAATTATTAAACACTGGTCGGCCTATCAAGAGCAACAAAAAGCCCGCCTGGCAAAAGGCCTGGCTTAGAGCAACTCTTATGTAACTGGTTTGTTTCTTAAAAAACAACCACCCGACTTAGAATATATAACAGCATGGGATGTACAGGATGTAGTGTAGGTATAGAAAACGGGACGCCAAGTGGCTGTGGTAGCAAAGGAAATTGCGACACCGGCGGCTGTAACCGTATGAATACCTTTGATTGGCTGACTCAAATGGACATATCCGACGTTGACCAGTTTGGCACCGTCGAGGTGAGCTTCAAAAATGGCTCCCGGAAAAGCTTCTTTCATCTTCCTTCTCACCTGCATTTACATACGGGCGACATGGTGGTGGTTGAGGCCAAAAACGGTTATGATATCGGGCGCATAAGTCTCTCTGGAGAGCTTGTTCGCTTACAGATGAAGAAAAAGAAAGTCAAAGAAGACAGTGTAATTCCCGCGGTTATCCGCCAGGCCAATGAAAGAGACCTGGAACGCCTGGAAGAAGCTCGCAGACAGGAAAAACCATCCCTGATCCAAGCCCGGGCTATTTCACGTTCGCTAGGTCTTGACATGAAGATCGGTGATGTTGAATTTCAGGGTGACAAACGTAAAGCCACCTTTTTCTATACCGCCAACGGGCGTGTAGATTTCCGCGAATTGATTCGGCATTTTGCCCGCGAGTTCCGGGTAAAGATTGAGATGCGCCAGATTGGTGCACGCCAGGAATCTGCTCGTATCGGTGGCCTGGGGTCTTGTGGCCGTGAATTGTGTTGCTCAACCTGGTTGACCGATTTCAAGTCAGTCTCTACAGCGGCGGCACGCTACCAAAACCTAGCTATCAACCAGGCCAAACTTTCAGGCCAGTGTGGTCGATTAAAGTGTTGCTTGAATTACGAGTTAGACACCTACATGGAGGCTGTTCAGGCGTTTCCCAAAAAAGCAGATAAGCTGCAAACCGAATCGGGTGCAGCCGTACTGGTGAAAACCGATATTTTCAAGCAGTTGATGTTCTACGCCTACACCGAAGGCCGTAACCGAGGCAAACTGTACGCCCTGAAAATTGAGCAAGTCGCAGAAATACAGGCATTGAATAAGAAAGGTGAAAAACCTATCGACCTCGGACTTTTGGCAATGGCCGCTATTGACGAAGAAGATCAGGAGCCAGACTACGAAGATGTAACCGGATTCATTGAACTTCCTCCTGAACAACGGAAGAAAAAATCACGTAACAAGCGCCGTAAATCTTCTAACAGGGGCAATAAGCCTGACGAAAGATCTCGTAGAGAAGACTCTAAGAAAAAACCTGACGAAAGGCCTCGTAAAGACCGCCCTAAGAAAAAAGAGGAAGGCCCTAAAAAGGAAAAGCCACAAGCTAAAGGCGAAGAAAAACCAGGTAGTAACCAAAAACGGAGGCGAAATAACCGTCGCCGTAGTAAAAATCGCAAACCTGACAGCAGAAACAACAATAATCAACAAGGAAATAACCCCACCAAAGACAATTAAGTATGAAATATGATCTTACGGTAATCGGTTCCGGCCCTGGCGGCTATGTTGCTGCCATTAGAGCATCACAACTGGGGCTTAAGACAGCCATTATCGAACGTTACCCTACCCTGGGAGGTACCTGCCTCAATGTAGGCTGTATTCCATCCAAAGCACTACTCGATTCTTCCGAGCACTACCACAATGCTGCTGAGAAGTTTACAGCGCATGGTATTCAGCTCAAGGACCTGAAGGTAGATATGCCCCAAATGATCAAGCGCAAAGATGAAGTCGTTGAGCAGACTTGCAACGGGATCGCATTTCTGATGAAGAAAAACAAGATCGACGTTCACCACGGCCACGGATCGTTTAAGGATAAGAATACCATCATCGTTACCAAAGACGATGGTACCACGGAAGAAATCTCTACCGATAAAACGATCATTGCTACCGGATCAAAGCCTATCGTACCCGCAGCGTTTAACTACGACAAAAAACGGGTTATTACCTCTACCGAAGCGCTCAACATTGACAAAGTGCCTAAGCGCATGGTTGTTATTGGTGGTGGCGTAATCGGTTTGGAATTAGGTTCCGTCTTCGCCCGTCTGGGTACCGAAGTAGAGGTTGTAGAATACGCAGACCGTATTATCGCTACTATGGACAAAGATTGTAGCAAAGAATTGATGCGGTCACTGAAGAAAACCGGATTGAAATTCCACCTCAAGCACGCTGTTACCGAAGTTAAAGCTACCAGCCGTAGCGTTACTGTCAACGTGCAGAAACGAGACAGTGAAGAAACTTTTGAAATCAAGGCGGATTATTGCCTCGTGGCTATTGGCCGCAGCGCTTATACCGATAAACTTGGTTTGGAAAACGTAGGAATTGCCACCGATGATCGCGGCCGGGTAGAGGTAAATGCTCATCTGGAAACCGCCGTCCCAGGCATTTATGCCATTGGTGATGTCGTCAAAGGTGCGATGCTGGCCCATAAAGCCGAAGAAGAAGGCACATTTGTGGCCGAAACCATCGTTGGCCAAAAGCCACACATCGACTACAATTTGATTCCTGGCGTTGTTTACACCTGGCCAGAGGTAGCCGCTGTAGGTAAAACGGAAGACGAGCTCAAAGAAGCAGGTATCCCCTTCAAAGCAGGTAAGTTTCCGTTCAAAGCATTGGGCCGTGCCCGTGCCAGTATGGACACCGAAGGAATGGTAAAAGTACTCGCTCACCAGGAAACTGACGAAATTCTGGGCGTACACATGGTAGGCCCACGGACCGCCGATATGATTGCTGAAGCGGTGGCTTTAATGGAATTCCGCGCATCGGCAGAAGATGCCTCTCGGATGAGCCATGCCCACCCAACTTATACCGAAGCCTTTAAAGAAGCGGCACTGGCTGCTACGGCAGATCGGGCCTTACATATTTAAAGTGAATTTTGCCTGTTATGAATTACCTACAGGAGGCATTCATGACAGGCAAATTCCACCGTATCAGTTACTTAGTACAGGGTATAGGGATTAGACAGCCACAAGGTCTATCCACCTACCCTTTACGCTAAGACATAGTACAAAAACTCCCCCATGTCAGCTAGTGCAGAAATGCCATACTTCATCAAGCCCTCGGTAAACCTTACGGCAACGGAGAAAGTAACAGCATACGAAGAGGCTATCGCGGCCATTACTGCCAACCTCGCCGGAGAAGAAGATCGCACCCTAAAAATGGTGACGATCAACTGCTTGCTGAAGACTTATCTACCCTATTTTTATTGGGTAGGTTTTTATCTAGTCAGCGGCCCGGAACGACTTTCTGTTGGCCCTTATCAGGGTACGCTCGGTTGTTTGCACATCGCCTTTGGGCGGGGTGTTTGCGGCAAAGCAGCCCAGACGGAGGAGACGCAACTCGTCCCCGATACGCACGCGCTCGCTCAAGGCAGCGAGCACATTGCCTGCGACCCCAACTCGCGCTCAGAGATCGTCGTACCGGTTTTTGACCCTCAAGGAGCGCTTATCGCCGTTTTTGATGTCGATAGCACCCTGGAAGCGTCTTTTGACGAGATAGATCAGCGGTATTTGGAAAGACTATTGAGGGACGTTTTCGGCACTAAATAACTTTCAACTCCTTCCCTACCTTCACAAAGGCTTGGATAGCTTTATCTAAATGGGCCCTTTCATGTCCGGCAGACATTTGTACTCGAATTCTTGCCTTGCCTTTAGGTACTACAGGATAGAAAAATCCGATCACATAAATGCCTTCCTCCAATAGCCTGTTGGCGTAGGTTTGTGCCAATGGAGCCTCATACAACATCACCGGAACAATAGGGTGATCGCCTGGAACGATATCAAAACCAGCCGCCGTCATTTCTGTCCTGAAATACTTGGTGTTTTCTTCCAGTTTATCCCTGAGTGCCGTGGTAGAGCTCAGCATATCCAAAGCCTTGATGGATGCTCCAACGATACTTGGTGCTAATGTATTGGAGAACAAGTAAGGCCGAGAACGCTGCCTTAGCATATCTACAATTTCCTTGCGGGCAGCCGTAAAACCACCAGAGGCACCGCCTAATGCTTTACCATAAGTACCGGTGATAATATCCACCTTGCCCATTACATTGCAATACTCGTGAGTTCCTCGTCCTGTTTTACCAATAAAGCCCGTGGAGTGGCATTCGTCGACCATCACCAATGCGCCATATTTCTCAGCAAGGGCACATATTTTATCCAATTGCGCAATGGTACCGTCCATGGAAAAAGAGCCATCCGTAACGATCAGTATCCGACGACAATCTGCCGCTGATTTTAGTTGCTCCTCTAGAGAGGCCATATCGTTATGGTCATACCGAAAGCGTTTTGCTTTACACAAACGAACTCCATCAATGATAGAAGCATGATTTAAAGCATCAGAGATAATGGCGTCTTCAGCTCCTAAAAGAGGTTCAAAGAGGCCGCCATTGGCATCAAAAGCCGCTGCATAGAGAATACAATCCTCCATACCCAAAAATGCGGCAGTCTTCTCCTCCAGTTCTTTGTGAATATCTTGTGTTCCACAGATAAAACGTACGGATGATAATCCGAAACCGTGGGTATCAATCGTTTCCTTAGCTGCTTTGAGTAGTTCTGGGTGAGAAGAAAGCCCCAAATAATTGTTTGCACAAAAATTGAGCACACTGTCCACTGCCACGGTACTAATTTCCGCCCCCTGAGGGCTGGTAATTACTCGTTCAGATTTGTAGACACCATTTTCCTTCATCGCATCCAGCTCTTGCTGTAACGCTTCTTTGATATTATACATGCTTATTGTTTTTTTTACAAAGATAAATTTAGCGGCGAAGCTTCTCTATCATCGTTGCCGTCATTTTTTTCAAGTCATATTCGGCTTGCCAGCCCCAGTCATTTCTGGCGGCGGAATCGTCTATACTATTGGGCCACTTGGCAGCAATTTCCTGTCGATGGTCAGGGGCATAAATGATTTCAAATTTAGGATATATCTCCTTTATGGAAGCAGCTACTTCTGCCGGAGAAAAACTCGCACCTGCTAAATTGTAGGAGGTTCTTATTTTAATCTTTTCCTTAGGTACCTCCATTAGCTCTATAGTTGCGCGAATAGCGTCCTCCATGAAGATCATCGGTAGGGTCTCGTCTTCTTTAAGAAAACAATTAAATGCCTCTTCTTTTACTGCGCTATGATAAATTTCTACCGCATAATCCGTGGTTCCACCACCAGGAATAGACTGATAACCAATTACTCCTGGATACCTTAACGACCTTACGTCTAGATCATACTTATGGAAATAATAATTTGCCCACATTTCTCCCGCAGACTTACTAATACCATAGGCCGTCAAAGGATCTAAAAAGGTATCGTTGGGTGTACTTTCTAAAGCCGCGCTTTCTCCAAAAACGGCAATCGAACTTGGGTAAAAGATTTTCTCTACGCCATTAAGCCGCGACGTTTCTAAAACATTCAGAAAGGCCATCATATTCACATTCCAGCTCGCAAGAGGGTTTTTCTCTCCGTTGGCAGACAAAATGGCGGCCAGATGATAAATTTCTCTTACCCCGTATTTTTTTATGATCGCTGCAAGGTCTTCTTCGTTGGTAGCATCAAGCGTTTCAAAAATTCCGTCATAGTTCGGTGGTGGTCTCAAATCAGAGGCAATCACCTTGTCCTTCCCATATTTCTGCTGTAGAGAAGTTCTTAAAACGGTACCCAACTGGCCATTAGATCCAGTAATTAATATTGCATTGCTCATCTAATATTGATCTAGATACTAAATTAATAACACGACAGCCAGAGGTTACCCTCTCAATATCATCGCCCGCAAAGCAACGAAATATTAACGGCATATCTCGAAGTATTCATTTTTTTATTCTGAAAAAAGACACCATACTTACAAATACAGTGATTTGTACGGAGGCAACTCAACTTTTCTCGACTGGCATTAAAGTAGTATTACCACTAATTAAGTCGGTTATTAACAATCTAGCCCAAACAATATCTTAGTCTTATGATGATAAAGTACTTTTGTGGAAAATTTTCCCCATGCCTATTTTTCAATATAATCGATACATCTTATTTTTTTACGTCTGCCTGTTATTAATACTCGTAGGGTGCCAACCTGAAAATACTGCCCAGGAGGTGAGCTCTAGTGAATCGACCACGAACAATGACCCATCTGCCGGTGCTCGCCAGATGCAGGATAGCATTAGGAAAATTATAGCTCAGGTCAACTTTTCGGGGCACCCTTACGAAACCCAGAAAAAGCTCACTATCATTGAGCCTCAGGTTTTATCGATGAAACAGCAGGAGCAACTCTCCCTCTCTGCGTACATTGCCTACGGAGAAACCCTTTTGGAAGCCGGTCGTTCGCAAGATGCCATCAACGTTTTTGAAGACCTATTAGAGCGCTACCCCGTCAACAAAATAATTGTTGCCCAAAACAAGGGGCTACACGAGGCACTCGCTTTGTGTTATCTACGGCTGGGAGAGCAGCGCAACTGNATAGAAAATCATACTGGCCAGTCTTGCATATTCCCTATTGCCGGTGACGGTATTCACACCAACACAACAGGATCGGCCAAGGCTATCACTATTTACGAAAACATCCTCCGTGTATTTCCAGATGATCTGCGTTCTCGTTGGTTACTCAACCTAGCCTATATGACCTTAGGTAAATTCCCACAAGAAGTGCCCAAGCAATGGCTGATCAACCCCAAGCTTTTTGCCTCGAAAAACATCATCCCTACTTTTGAGAATACATCAATGCACCTTGGGATCGACGTCAATGACCTGGCTGGCGGCATCATCCTCGATGACTTTAATGGCGACGGCAATTTAGATGTACTCGCTTCTTCTTGGGACATAGAAGGTACTCTCCAATATTTTGTCAATAACGGCGACGGTACATTCACTGATCAAACCCAAGTTTCAGGACTAGGTAATATAACAGGTGGTCTAAACCTGATACAAGCTGATTATAACAACGATGGACTGCTGGATTTTTACATCCTTCGCAGCCCGTGGTATGTTAGCAAAACACTCGGACAGTTACCCAATTCATTAATTAAAAACAATGGCGACGGTACTTTTTCAGATGTAACAATTGCAAGCGGTGTGTACCAAGCAGGGCCATCTCAGGCAGCCGCCTGGACCGACTTAAATGCCGATGGTTGGCTAGACCTGGTGGTTACTTATGAAACAAGCTCCGCTGCTGAGCCTCACCCCTGCCAAGTATATATTAACCAACAAGACGGAACCTTTACCGATGTTGCACCCAAAGTAGGGCTCAATCTCCTTGGCTTTTTCAAAGGCATCACCGTAGGAGATATAAACAACGATGACTGGCCCGATCTCTATTTTTCAGATCTGAATGGTGCTAACCAACTCTTCCTTCACACTGGTCTAACGCCTAATGGTGATATTGCTTTTCGAAACGTCAGTCAAACAGCTGGTGTAGAAGAACCTCACAGCAGTTTTCCAACCTGGTTTTTTGACTACAACAATGATGGATTTGAAGATCTATTTGTGACCAATTTCGATCAGTTCCTCCTCAAACAGCAAACGATGGAAGTAGCTGCTGATTACCTCAACTTGCCCGTCAGGTCAACGCCCTCCTGTTTGTATAAAAACAATGGTGATGGCACCTTCACCAATGTCACCCAGACCGTAGGCCTCAACCATGTACTTCCGGCAATGGGTTGTAATTTTGGAGACTTAGACAATGATGGATTCCTCGATTTTTATCTAGGCAGCGGTGCGCCTGATTTCAGAGCTATTGTACCAAACAGGATGTTCAAAAACCAGAGCGGCCAACAGTTCGTTGATGTAACCTACGATGGCGGCTTCGGTCACATCCAAAAAGGGCACGGCATCAGCTTCGCCGATATGGATAACGATGGTGACCAAGATGTTTACGCCGTCATGGGTGGTTCCGTTTCCGGCGATTTTTTCCAGAACGCCTTTTTTGAGAACCCCGGCAACGACAATGATTGGGTTACACTGCGCCTGAAGGGCACGACCTCCAACCGGTCGGCCATCGGAGCACGGATAAAAATCATGGCCAGCTATAGCAATGGCAGTAACAAAACCATCTATCACACCGTCAATTCCGGCGGCAGCTTCGGGGCCAACAGCCTACAAGCAGAGATCGGACTGGGTGCCAATGTGAGTGCCGCCACTTTAAGCATCGACTGGCCCGACGGCAAACCCGGCTATACTGACTACGGCACCATCTCCACCAATGCCATCTATCAAATAGAGGAAGGCAACCCAGAGGTGAAGGCGGTAACGCAAGCTAAAATAGACCTGCTACGTACCGGTGGGAGCCATGAGCATCATGGGCATTAGGGTTTGATGGTTAGAGGGTTAGGTGGTTTGAAAAGTACTACAGCTTACGCCAAGTGGAAGTTGAGTTGATTGTTATTTTCTTGAAAACACCACTATCAAAACTTTGCAAATACTCTATATTTCGATTTATGATCAATTCCGTACCGGCAGCATTGATTTCATAATCAACTATTTTTTGGTGAAGATATTTTTGATATGCCACCAAACTCTACGATGAATTCCTCTTTTACGTGTTCCTACTATAGAAAACGAAGTTAGACTTTCGGCTGCTTCTTCAAAAGATACACCCACTTTTATCCGCTCCTGATCAGCAACAGCACCACTGTATATTACAAATTCTTGTGTTTCAAATCCCGTGTAAGAATAAATCAGAACCAGATGATTCGTATCACTTAGATGATCTCCTATCTCCAGGCGATAGTAACCATTGATATTTGAAACGGTACCTTTTCTTGTTCCCTTTATCAGAACGGTAGCACCGATTAATGGCTCCCCGTTTTCATCTTTCATGCGGCCGTAAATACTCTTACCCTCCTCCTTCAAGTCATTATCGGATGACTGATTTCTCTTGATTAAAGAAACATCACTATGGGGCGATTCATGAAGTTCGACTGGGGCATTATTAAAGGTGCTTTGCCCTGACAAATCAACGGTGGTAAGCATCCCAAGAATAGCTATTATCTCTGACGTAAATCTACTGTACCTTTTCTTAGGTGGCTTTATTTGTAGCTGATCCTTGCGGTACAACCCGCAAACTCTTCCCTCTGAGAACATATGAATCTCAGCTACTTCCTGATCAGTAAGGGCCCGAAAATCAATAATAGTGTTTTGACACTTCGTACAAATTCTTCCTTGCTCATTTGGGGTCATATCTTCCCAAACCTGATCACACTTTTTTAACTTTTCAAGATTGATCTTATTCATTGATCACGCATTTATATATATTTCCACTACCCAACGGCCTGTTTAACCGAACATTTCTGCTCATCCGCTTATTCGCGCAAGGGGTGGGAGCCAGCACCGCAACGCGGGGCGCCCGCAGGGCCAAGCGAACAGCGCGTGGCGGACGACCCGACCCCGACCAAGGGAAGGGGGAGCGCCCAAAAAACACTACTTCAACTTCTCATTATTGGCGTGGCGGTCTTTGTCGCGACTGGTTTTCTTTTCCAGGTTGCGCTGAAGGGCTTCGGTAAGGTCGATGCCGGTTTGGTTGGCCAAGCAGATGAGGACGAAGAGAACGTCGGCCATTTCGTCGGCCAACTGAGCGGGGGCACGCTTGGCGTCTTCGGGGCGCTTGAAAGACTGCTCACCGTAAAGGCGCGACATGAGCCGGGCGACCTCCCCTACTTCCTCCGTGAGGATGGCGGTATTGGTGAGCTCGCTGTAATAACGGATGCCGATGGTGTTGATCCACTCGTCGACGGTTTGTTGGGCGTTTTTTAAGGTCATTTTTTATTGGTTAGATGGTTGATGGTTGTAAAGGTGTAAAGGTTATTTGAAGTTGGAAATAACGAGGTACACTAAGAGAACAAGGAACGTATTCCTCTAGATACTTTAAGTAATTCTGACTTCGAAAAGGAACTCAAATTTCGGGATATTTTGGGAGATAAACCAAGGCAAGAGAACCAGTGTAATAGGCAGGATAAATGCTTGGTTGTTAGCAAACAAAGAGTTACCTTTGCGCCGCAATTTAATTTATTCACAAGGGTTAATGGTGAAAAAACTTATAAGCTTTTCATTTTGAAGAACTTATTTGCCCCATTCCTAACTTAAAGCATTCTATTAGATGCTAGATGACAAGAACCTGGAAGAACAGGACAACCAGCAGGAAGAGGCCACTCCGGCAGAGGAGGTAGCTGAAACTGTAAATGACGCGGCAGAAGCCGTTGTTGAAAAGGTAGAAGAAGTAGCTGAAGCTGCTGCGGAAACTGTGGAAGAAACCGTGGAAGCGGTAACTGAAGCTGTGGAAGAAAAGGTAGAAGCTGCTGTAGAGGCTACGAAAGAAGTAGTAGCTGAAGCGACGGAAACCAAAGCGGACGCTTCTGATGACGACGAAGACGAAGACGTAGAGATTGAAGTAGAGATGCCAACTGGCGCTACTGGTGAAGCTCACGACGACTTTGACTGGTCGATTGACAAGAGTGCCGACGACAACTACACCGAAGAAGAGCGCGAAGCTATGCTAGCGCAGTTTGACGAGTCGATGTCTGCTATTCAGGAAATGGAAATCGTTTCTGGTTTAGTAACGGCTATCAACGATGGTGATGTTGTATTAGACATCAACTTCAAGTCAGACGGTCTTATTCCTTTGTCGGAATTCCGTGACACACCAGACCTAGCGGTAGGTGATCACGTACGTGTTTACGTTGAGCAGCAGGAAGATGCTCGTGGACAGTTGGTACTTTCTCGCCGTAAAGCGAAATTGTTGCTGGCTTGGGAGTCTATCAAAGACAGCTACGAGAACGGTACCGTTATCAAGGGTACAGTTATCAGCAAGACCAAAGGTGGTCTGATCGCCGATTGTGGTGGTTTGGAAACCTTCTTGCCTGGTTCACAAATTGATATCAAGCCAATCATCGATTATGATAGCTACGTAGGTAAGACTATGGAATTCAAGGTAGTGAAGATCAACGAAGCGATCAAAAACGCGGTTGTATCTCACAAAGCCCTTATCGAAAGCGATTTGGCCGAGCAGCGTGAAGCTATCATTGCCAGCCTTGAGCGTGGTCAGGTACTGGAAGGTTTGGTTAAGAACCTTACCGACTTCGGTGCATTCCTTGACCTTGGTGGTGTAGATGGTCTGTTGTACATTACGGACATCAGCTGGGGACGTATTTCTCACCCAAGTGAGAAACTCGAATTGAACCAGAAGATCAACGTTGTTGTACTCGACTTTGACGAGAACAAGAAGCGTATTTCTTTGGGTCTTAAGCAACTACAACCCCACCCATGGGAAGTATTGGCAGAAGACATCAACGAAGGCTCTACCGTTACTGGTAAGATCGTTAATATCGAAGACTACGGTGCATTCTTGGAAATTCAGCCTGGTGTAGAAGGTTTGATCCACGTTTCAGAAGTAAGCTGGAGCAATCAGCCGATCAACGCCCGCGAACACTTCAAGCTCGGACAAGAATACCAAGCCAAAGTGGTTACTATCGACCGCGAAGATCGTAAGATGTCGCTATCGGTTAAGCAACTACAGGATGATCCATGGGATAACATTGAAGAAAGATTCCCTGAAAACAGCCGCCACAGCGGTGAGGTGAAGAACCTTACTCCTTACGGTGTATTCGTGGAACTGGAGAATGGTATCGGTGGTATGATCCACATTTCTGACCTTTCTTGGACTAAGCGCTACGGCCACCCAAGTGAGTTCACGAAAGTTGGTGCACAAATCGATGTGATGATTCTTGAAATTGACAAGAACAATCGCAAATTGTCACTAGGTCACAAGCAACTGGAAGAAAACCCATGGGATACGTTCGAAACGGTATTCCCACAAGGATCTTACCATGAAGCTACCATCCTACGTAAGGATGACCGCGGTGCAATCGTACAATTACCTTACGGTCTGGAAGCATACGCTCCCCTCAAGCACATCCGCAAGGATGACGGCACTTATGCTGAAGCTGATGAGGTATTGACTGTAAAAGTAATCGAGTTTAACCGTGATGACAAGCGCATCATGGTGAGCCACTTGCGTTACCTTGACGATATTCGCCGCGAAGCGGACGAGCAAGTTCGTAAAGAGCGTGACGATGAGCGTCAGGAAACTCGCAAAGCCGTTAAGAAAACACAATCAAGTGTTGAGCGTGATACGCTTGGTGACTTGGACGTGTTCAGCCAGCTCAAAGAGCAGTTGTCTGACGACGGTGGAGATGATGAGTAAACAGCGATATGCTTAGGAACAGCACGAAAATAAAATGCGATTTTGTTTTTCACAATAGTTAAATAAACGCTTCATTTAAAGTGTTTTAACTATTTGAAAAACTTAGAAAAATTGTCATTTATTTTCTGCGCAATACTCTGAGTATTTCTAAAATAGTAACACCCGGATCACTTGTAGTGGTTCGGGTGTTTTTTTATGTACTTTTTCTTAACACATAGGTATATAGGAAGTGTTTTTATCACATAGACACATAGATTGGGGCTTAGGCTCCTCTAGGAGAATTCTAATACACTGTGTCTATTTGGTGAAGTGTGTATGGGTTTTATCACATAGGAAGTGCTTTTATCACATAGACATATAGATGGGGATTCCTAATTACTCTCCCAGCCGTACCATATTTGATTAAAATCTATCGTAGATAGTAGCTCGGGAATGGATTTGTACAGCCAGTGAGCTACACCATAATCGCCCCAGAGCAGGCCGATAGCAGGATCGGTGTCTAGCTGAAGGAGGAGTTCCAAGGTGTCATCATCGTTTTCACTTCGGGGGTCTTCCTGAGCGAAAGCTGCATAGCCGCCGAGGCGGTGACCAACGGTACCAATGGCCTTGCGGTAAGCGCGTAACACCTCCCATTTTTCGTCGCCTAAATCGTGGAAAATGTCGCCTAGTTCTTCATCGAAGCGGTAATCATCAGGTGGCAAGAGCATCGTTCCGGTCTGGCCGGCAATGGCGAGACAAAGATCCCGCTGCAAGGGCAGGTCTTCAAAAGCCGGGAGGAAGGAAAAATCTTCTACCAAGGGCGTCGAAGCCGGATCAGGATCATCGTGATAGATGACTCGAAAATTATCCTGTCGATGAGGGGCTATAGGGTTGGCTCCCCAGAAAGCATCATCAGTGACAAAAAACTGGAGGATCCCGTGGCTGGGGAATGGTTCAAGAGGAGGCAACTCGGCTAAATTCAGCTGTATCAGCCCAAACAAAGGCCGGCCATTTTCATCAACGGGCCATGTTTCGGCTACCGGCCAATACTGGAGACTGCCAATGGCAGATTGCCAGCGATGGGAAGGGGCGGTATCCTTTATTTGCAACCGAATACAAGCGCGCTCCGTAGCGAGGAAACGGTCTATAAAAGGCAACAGCGGGGCAGGGAGTTCATTGGTCCAGTTCATGAGCGAAAATTACATAAAAACCTTCACTGAGGAAAACCCAAGTTCGCTTTATGAAACCGATCCGTTACAAAGTGGCTTTGGATATACTACATCACTTCGAAAAATTAGGTGTTTTTCAGTAAACCATTGTACGTTTGCACCGTTCGGTAAATAATTAAAAAGTACGTATGATTCGCTTCCGGGTTCCTATCCTCATTTTGTTTGCAATTCTGGCCGGTGCCAGTGCTTATTACTCCACACAACTGAAATTTAGCTTCGATTTTGAGCAGTTTTTTCCGGAAGGAGACGAAGACCTGGAGTTCTTTCGAGACTTTATCGAAAACTTTGAGGCCGACGACAACTTCATGCTCGTAGCGCTGGTGCGGGAAGAGGGCGTTTTTGACAGTACTTTCCTGAACGAGGTGCATGGCTTCACCCTCGAAGCACGCGAAATCCCCTTTGTGGAAGAAAGCCAGTCGCTAACCAAATTTAACTATCCGCTTAAGACACCTTTCCTTATCACCAACATCCCGGTCATTCATAGGAATGATCCCGCTCGTTACGCTGCCGACCGTGAGCGAGTACTCGGTGATGAGCGCTTTGTTCACAACTTTATCAACGACGATGCAACGACCCTGATGGTTTATCTCAAGACCACCAGTAGCATGAGTCTGGCAGATAGTGAACAACACATGGATTCCCTTGCAGCACTGGTGGCAACGTATGATTTTTCAGAGGTTCACTACATGGGCCGACCCTACTTTCAACGGGAGTTGGTGGATATGCAGAAGCGAGAAATTACATTTTCGGCTATCGTTTCGGGTATACTGGTGAGTCTGATCATGTTTTTGCTCTTCCGCCGGCCCTGGGGGATTATCGTCTCGGTGGTTTCGATTGGGCTAGGGCTCTTACTCTTTCTGGGCTTTCTTGGTGCAGCAGGGCGAGAATTGAATGCGATCTCGGCACTCTACCCCGTATTGATGATTATCGTGGGCACATCGGATGTCATCCACATCATGTCGAAATACATTGATGAACTCAAAGCTGGTGCCAGCCGTGAGGACGCTATCCGGACGAGTATTCGGGAAATAGGAATGGCTACCTTATTGACTTCTTTAACCACGGCTATTGGTTTTGCAACCTTACTGACCTCGAAGATCATCCCTATTCGTGATTTTGGAATCAACGCTGCCATAGGTGTTATTATCGCTTATGTGACCGTACTTTGCTTCACGACGGCAGCTTTATCTTTTTTCCGGACGGAGCAGATCATCAAACTCGGAAGAGGCCAAGCTTTTTGGGAAAAGCTTATGGAAAAAACCTACCAGTTTACCTTGAATAGATCGCGCGCTATTACGGTAGGGACTTTCATTATTGCTGTGCTGTGTGCTTGGGGTATCAGTCGCATTACCACCAACTACAATATTATCAACAATATGCCTTCCGGCGCACCAATTACCGCCGACTTTAATTTTTTCGAAAAAGAACTTTCGGGCTTTCGCCCACTTGAATTTGCCGTTTTCACGCAAGGAGATTACAAAGCCACGGACTACCCGGTACTACAAGAGATGGACAAGTTGGAAACCTATCTCCACAAGTTCCCTTACATCCAGGCCATTGGTTCGGTGACGGCTATCTACAAGAGCCTGAATCAGATGCACGCTAACAACCGTGCCGACGCCTACCACCTCCCTGAAACAGAAGGGGAATATCGGCGCTACCGCCGTATGGCAGACCAGGTGCCCAACCTGCAACTCAACGTATTGGTGAATGAAACGCAAGACAAGGCTCGTATCACCAGCCGTATCTTTGACATCGGTGCTGACACTATTAAAGCCTTCGGCCAACGTACCGATCAATGGATTCTAAACAATATCGACCAGGATATCATCAAAGTCAAACGTACTGGAACGGGCCTCATCATTGATAAAAATGCAGAATATATCCGCTACAGTCTGTTAACGGGCCTGTGCATGGCCATACTGATTGTCAGTTTACTGATGGCCCTGCTTTTCCGCAATGGGCGGATGCTCTTTATCTCTATTGCTCCTAATCTTATTCCGCTGTTATTAGCGGGAGCCTTACTCGGCTACCTGGGGATTGAGCTAGAGGCTGGGGTAAGTATCGTTTTTGCGGTCATATTTGGAATTGCTGTAGATGATTCCATTCACTTTTTGAGCAAGTTTAAACTCGCTCGTATGAGAGGCCTACCCGTCGAAGAGGCCATCCATCTTACGTTCCAGGAAACGGGGAAAGCCATCGTTCTTACCAGTATCATCCTCTTCTTTGGCTTTATGGTCATGCTTTTCAGTTCTCATCCGCCGAGCGTTACCATCGGCCTACTCATTAGCTTGACGCTGCTGAGTGCGGTGGCATCTGACTTGTTGTTGCTGCCTTTGTTAATTCGGTGGTTGATCAAGGATTAGAGGTAGTTGATGGTTTGATGGTTAGGTGGGGCCATGCCGTCGTTCCTCGGCACCGGGCTATCCACTGCTCCTTCATGCAGGGTGTAAAACCCTGCCCTACGGAGCAGTTACTATCCCTTGTCCTCCTCGTCCCTGCGGCGAGCTCCAGGCTCTGCCTTACGCGCCAATACAATTCTTACGCATCTATCACGACTAGGCCTGCGGGGTACGTCTAGCCTCTATTTGTGAAGAATACAAAAAAGAAAAACCCTCCTTAAGAGTCTCCGGTCTCCTCGTGTATCACAAACCCTTACCCCCTTACACTTTCCCAACTTTTACACCGAAGTCCTTTTACTTTAAGAGATAAGCTTGAAAATCGCGGCATTCATTGATAATACGCTGGTAAAACTGGGTGTCTTTGTAATCCGTTTCGATGATGCTGAAGTAGTCGTAGGTTCTTCTTTCATGTTGGGTATAAAAGTCATTGCGTTCGCATTTTGCGGCCATGTAAGCGGCGGCAACCTGTATCTCTTTGCTCTTAGCCGTACGGCGAGCCAAGTCAAAATAGCGAAGGGCGCGATCGGTATTGAAATTCTCATGATTTCCCAGCGGTAAGCCAACATGAGAGAAAATTTCTTGCCCTTTGTTGCGATAAGCACGATCACCACTGGAGCTACTGCGAAACAAATCGGTCGCTTTCCAGGCCTGACCAAAGTAAGACATGTTATAGAACGCCTCGCCCAAGTCAAAATAAATGGAGGCGGCCTGATCTGCAGACTCGGCTGCGCGAGCATCGAACTCCATTTCCAGCATCAATTCAATCAGCTCTACCCGGTTATAGGTCGTCACCGTATCAGGGAGGAGGCAATTGACACAATCCTTGAACCGGCGCACAAATGGGTTAAACTGTCCAAAATTATCCTGTTCGACGAGGGTGACTTCCTGCATAGCTTTAAGGGCTGGTTCCAAAAAGCCCTGCCCAAGCAAATGGGCCGATTTAATATTTAGTAATTCGTTTTCTATAGTGGTACCGTCTTGCAATTCCACTAATTCCTTCTCAAAGCGAGTGCGCTCTTCTTTACGGCACAGGGCAATCAATCTATCGATAATATCCAGGTCAGGATTTGCTTTCAACTGGGCCAGGCTATACTCCATTAGGTAAGCCTTTGCGTCATCGCCCTGCTCGCGGTAAAGTAGCCTCAATTTATCATTGATCAGGCGGGGGAAATCCGGGTAGTTTTTATAAAACTTGTACTGCCGCCCTAAGTTGGCCAAGTACCGTTCCTCATCATCTCCTACTTCCTCCAGGGATAAAATCTCCAAGACCAGGCGAAAGACCGATAGTTGCTCCTTTAGGTGTTTGTCCTCAATCATCTCATCGGCTTCCTCCAGTGTGCGTTCTGCAAAGTAGTAGTTGCCTGCCAACACTTCCAGGTAGCCCTGGGCCAGTTTCCACAGCGCTGGTTGCCTTAGTTTATTTTCTTTGAGCCAGCTGCGCACCTGATTTTGTAGTTCAATAACCCGCTCACCAGCATAAACCCGGGGAATACCATGTTGGCGGACATTGTTTGCCCGATAAGGGTTAATACTCTCTGCAAGCAGGTCTTTTTCCAATTGTTGCAACTCTCTTACCAGTAGCATCTCCAGCGCATGATGCTGAGGGTCGTAAGCGTAGATATTGCGCATTTCTTCGACCAATAAAGCATTGTTGCTATTCGCGCGAAGGACATAAAGGTTGGCGCGCTCGTGGTCGCTTTTACATAAAAGGAGACTTTGCTCCCACTCTTCATTAGTGTCTATCCGAAAACTCCGATAAGCGCTCTCACGTTTCCCTGGGCATTTTTCAAATATTCTGGAATAAAGGTAAGCGGCCTCTGGCCTTTGCCCCAGTGCTTGTAGTGCTCCGGCCTTGTGCCCCCATATCCAATACTCCACAATAGAAGGGTCATAATCGATTTTGGGGAGGTAATAATCTACCAACTCCAGGACTTTATCATATTGTTTACTGTAATGTGCCAGGCGAATCGCCTGGAAAGCATAACGCAGCTTGATGTAGTCGGATTCTGTACGCAAAAAACGGTCATGAGCCTCGTCAATCAGGCGGCTCATCGCTACCACATCGCGATTAATTTCTCGCCAACTGTCGGCAGGTGCCACCGCGTGAGGTTCGCAAGTTTTGGCAAACATCAGGTAGTCGACGGTTTCCCGGCAATTGTGTTTCACCATGTAGCGGGCCCAACCGTTATTCGCTAAAGCCCCCCCAATACGGCGAGAAGCGCTGCCCGTTTCGCTATCCATAGCAATGAGTAAATCCTGTAATTGAAACCGAGAAGCCTTGTAAACGATGTAGCGAATATCTGCAACGTTGGCGTTTTCACAATATCGTTCCTGCCATTCTTTGG
Source organism: Lewinella cohaerens DSM 23179 (assembly GCF_000379805.1). Taxonomy (GTDB): domain Bacteria; phylum Bacteroidota; class Bacteroidia; order Chitinophagales; family Saprospiraceae; genus Lewinella; species Lewinella cohaerens. The sequence goes on from NZ_KB903543.1 coordinate 25,339, forward strand.
CATTGTCAAGCTGGTAAATTTCCTGCTGCGTCTTGAAAAATTCCTTGTAGATGTTCGAAAAATTCAAAAAGAATGGCGCCAGTTCACTGTCGAATTTTGTGATCTCGGGATTAATAAAGCTGTACCCATAAAACGGAACATAGCCAGCACCACAGTCACTGCTGATCGTGAGTGGAAAGCAGACCAAACATGCCAGCAATAGCCCTAGCAATGTATTTTTACCGTAGAATTGTGATTTGTTTTCATTCATTAGTTAAGCTCCTTAATGTCTTCAAGCACTTTTGTAAATCAGCCACCGGAAAGCGGGAAATCAAGGTACTATCCAGATGGTAAAAACTGAGATATGCTTTTTCCCCTGTGGCATGGCCTCGCAAAAGTCGAGCTGCGAACTCTAGTTGCTGTGAACTGATTGTTTCTAACCGTAGTTGGTCGCCACGGTATAAATAATAGCCTTCAAGATACGTACTTTTGGTAATCTCAAAACGGTGGCCATCTTCCTGTTCTAGTGGTATTGCACCAATGCCCAGCAACGCTTCCGCTGTCAATCCAGGCATTAACTTAATCATTTTTCCTTTTCGGAATAAAACGCCCCAATTGAAAATGGGCAGCGCAAAATCCAAGGGGAGTGGATAGGCCGTTGTCGTTTGCAAATAAGGCCTTGCTTTTTCCAGATTAAGGATAGAATTGGGCTCTTGCCAATCCGTGAGGTCGCCCATATTATAAAACATGAGCATAGCGCGGTCGGCAGGAGGCACGCCCGTTTGCTCGGGGTAACGATACTGATGCAGGCGTAGGGTTACCGATAGCTTGGTAGTAACTGGCAGACGCTCGCGGATCAGCTCCAGTAATTGAAAATAAGCTCCCCGCGAACGTTCAGTCCAATCACAATCCAGCTGTATTTCGGCAGGTTCCAAACCTGGCCAGAGTTCGTTTATCTTTTGTAGGATACGATCGGCCAGGGCAGCCCTTTGCATTGCCGGAAGCTCCAACATCGTCTGATTGGTGATAAAAACGGTTGGCACAATTTCGTAGTCGGCGCTCTCTTCTGTTCGTTCCAAGCTCGCTTGGGGAGCCGCTTCGTTGCGGGCTTCGTTCCAAGTGACATCGAAAAACTTAACGTATAAGCGGCGTGCGTCTAAGGCTTTTAGGTAATTCTGCCCCGTACTATCGATATTCAGTTCAGTTTGCCAATGGTAAAAAGCAGGTTCGATAGCGATGGGTTCAGGCGTGCAGGAGGAAAACAAGCCGAGAAGGAAGAGTAGAATCAAAATCGGAAATCGGAAATCGGAAATCGGAGGTAATGGGGTGTAAAGGTGTAAAAGTGTAAAGGTGTAAGGGTTGTGGGAAGTCGGAAGTAATGGGATACGCGAAAAACCAAAGGAATGCTCGCCACCAGGCGATTCCAATATTTCCCACTTCCGACTTCCCACCTCCCACTTTACTACTTTCATCAATTCCATCGACCAGGTTGTTCCATACTGATCCAGGCGGTTTCGGGGAGGAGTTCTTGCATTTTTTGGAAGAGTACCCTTTCTTCAAAGCGGACATTGGCCGACAGCGCGCGCCCTAGCAGGTCGAGTTCTTGGGCGAGGTCTGCCTCTGGAGTTACTGCAAGTTGCTCAAATGCTTTCCTGATAGCATCGTGTTCTGTGAGTACCTGGGCAGAGAGCCGCAGGAGCTTATCGCCGTACCGCTTTGCCAGCGGAAGGAGGACTTTTTCTTCCCAAGCAAAATGAGGCTCTATAAGTTCGGTGTAACGTTCAAGTGCATAATCTCTTTGTTCAATGGGCGTAACGGGCATATTTTTATAAGCCGGCACATCTTGTTTGAGTACCTGGGCCAGCACTAAAAGCTGGTGATGTTCTCGAGAAAGAGGGGTAAGCGCGGGATGTCGTTTCATAAGTAAGGGCTAAAAATAAGAGGCAGCACAAAAAAATATAAGGACAGCAATATACCCTATAATCGGGAACTAATAGCTGTTGGGGGCTGTTCTAAAAATACTGTTTGGCAAGAGAAAAATATTTTTTCCTCAAAGCCTTGCATACAGCTATAATTCGTCTTATATTTGCGTCGCTTTAAGAAATTAGAGCTGGTTTTAAAGACCTATGGTGTAATTGGCAACACAGCAGATTTTGGTTCTGTCGTTCTAAGTTCGAGTCTTAGTAGGTCTACAAAAGGATCATCGTTAACACGGTGGTCCTTTTTTCATTTGTAGACTTATACAAAGAGAAGATGTTCATTCGAATGAACGGGATTGTTGCGGGGAGGTCTTAGTAGCGATGATGCTAGCCCGGGAGAGTAAGTAAATATTAAAAAAAAATGCAACAGGAGTCGTCTCGAACAGCGTCCTCATTAGAGGGGGTGAAATTCGTGACTACTCCTGATTTTCGTTTGTGGCCTACCCGTCTCTCATTCACACTAGGGTGAAAAACCTACTAGTTAAAGATTCATTAAAACACCAACCTAAGCCCACCAAGCACCCCTCTTTAGAGTTACTTTGTGTTAGTTAATATCGTTTACCCCACAAAAAAATATACCAATGAACTGGAAAAGAACAATGACGCTCCTGATCGTAGTCGCGCTGTCGCTACCTGCTTTCGCACAAGTAAGAGGAGCGCTCGGCAAGCTCAAGCAGCAAGCGCAAGACGTTATCAGTGGTGATGTGGCACTCTCGCAAGATGAGGTGGGCGCAGGACTCAAAGAAGCACTAGACCTTGGTGTTGGTGAAGCCGTAAGCTTCCTCTCTGCCGAAAATGGTTACCTGGGTAGCTCCTACAAAATTATGGTGCCGGAAGAAGCGCAAAACGTGATAAGCCGCCTCAAAAATGTACCAGGTTTTGGCGACGTAGAGCAAAAGCTGGAAGAGAAAATGAACCGTGCGGCGGAGCTGGCGGTAGCTAAGGCCAAGCCTATCTTTGTCGATGCTATCAAGCAACTCAGCTTCCAAGATGCTATGAGTTTGCTGATGGGTGATAAAGATGCGGCTACCCGCTACCTAGAGCGCACGACTACACAATCCTTGACCGATGCGTTTCTCCCCATTATCCAGCAAAGCCTTGATGAAGTCGGCGCGCGCGAGTACTGGCGTACAGCTGTCACGGCTTACAATCGTATTCCACTCGTCCAAAAAACGAATCCCGAACTCGACCAACACGTTACAGGAAAAGCCCTGACAGGACTTTTCGGACTTGTAGAAGTTAAGGAGCTCGAAATTCGTGACAACCCGGCCCTGCGTACCAGCGAATTGCTGCGAAAGGTGTTTTCGAAGCAAGATTAAATATTACTAAATTGGACTTTCGGTATTCCGGGTAGCGATCCCTCCAGGCTTACCGAAAGTCCAATTTACATTATTGTGTTCTGCCTTGGCTTTGTACCTTTATCTTCTTCAAATGTAAGGCTACTTCATGAAGAATACAGGACATACGATTATCCATACTCTCGGTGTAACTATTGACGAGAAGTACTATGACTACGAGGTAACGGTTAGTCTTATTGGAGAAGTTCTCGCGGTGGATAGCTTAATGGAGCGCTTACCAGAAGCGGCCCAAAAACTCACCTTGGGTGCTGATTACAAAAAGTATTTACAAGAAATTCATCTTTACGGTGAATACCTAAAATACGTCATCCCTGTTGAGTTGAACCCTATCAAGGAAAATGAAACTTACTCCTTTTTCAACCAACCACTAGTCATCGACCCAGCCGAACTTCTTGTTTCTCAGGAAAGCTTGGCAGACATAAAAATAAAGCTAGCAGCGCTACAGCAAGAGCCGGGGATACAGAACAAGCAAGATACGACCTCCCTACCCCAGTCAGCATGGATAAAAAGTTATCGCCAACTCTTCCATAAATATGAGCAGTCAACACTTAGTAAAGAAGAGTTCCTGGCTATACAAGGCCTAAGAATGTTGTTCTTGAAAGATATTAATAAATACCACACGGCATTTCATTATTTAACACCCTTAGTGCCCGAAAATGCCGACGGGTACTTGAAATTATTTTGGGAGCTAATCCCTCGGTTATACGCTTTGCAATCCCCTAAAGGTGATTCTAGTCATCTACGTCGAAGACTCTTTGATGTCATCATAAAATACGAGGGGAATTCAACGAAAGAATGGTTGTTAAGTATTTTTCAATCTCCTGAACATAAAGTTTATCACACCATGGCATTAAACGCCTTGGCGGTGTACAAAGAACCAGAACACTATCAATTAATTATTGATTACTGCAATGAGAATTTCAAGACCAACGCTAAGGGAAGTGGTGTCTTGCAGGCCTTAGAAGGCATTTTAAAACTAGCTCCTTTTATTGATCACTGGGCAATTGAATTAGCCCGGCATTTTATCCGTCAAAAATCGGAGTATGAAATTAGCTATATCGCCTATTGTATCTTACGAAAAGGAGGGCTTAGCGAAGAAGCTATTATGGTTGAAGTACTTCCTTCCTTTTTAAACAAAACACGAACAAATGCTTTATTGAGTAATATGTGTGTATTTGCGTTCTTGATTAAAAATGAAGACCTACTTCCTGATGCAGGTCAACTACTGGACATTACTATTCATCATCTTGAACAACTCAATAACAAGATTACCGCAGCTAGTTTAGCTATAACTCACTTTACCCCCCTGATCCTTGAGAAAAAATGTACGCCTGATCTATCAGACAGTTTATATCAGCTTACCTTTCATGAGGTTGCTAAAGTAAGAGAACTGGCACTTGTATGGCAGGCTTATCTGACAAGAAGCGAAAAATGCGACTTTCTGCCACATAAGCAACTGAAAAGCCGATGTATTGAACTCTTAAAGGATGCAAATGATTATGTCATTACCGAAGCCGTCAAATGGTGTGCTTATTACGGGCTTAAAGAGGAGGATAATACTTATATCACCAAACTGCTCCCCTTTGTAAATCACAAATACTGTTGTCTACAGAAATACTCGCTACTGGGCATTAATACACTCCTCAAAGAGGTGGGATTTGATACAGCTGTTCATGATACTTATCTTGCGTTAACCAAAGAAAAATTCGGTTACTGTTACGATGGGCAAGCTACTGTTATTCATGCTTTACAGTTGTCGCCTTTGGAGACAATACAGGATAAGATCAAGGGTGTAAAATTTAACCCACAAGATCGTTTCCCAATGATTTACCCCAATGAATCCGATAAAAGTGAAGACGACTTGAGATTCTTACGAGAAGTAAGGAAATATGCACAGTACTAAACAGTCTCGCACCCAAATCAATAATCCATAAAGAGAATCTTAAAGCGCCAACAATAGCTACCATAAGCCCTCAAAATTTCACCATACAAATACCCATCTTCAACCACTCCCCCTCATTATCCGTTTATTATCTAGCTCAATGTCTATAAAGATGATAAAGCATGGTATTCTACCCCTTTCTTTGTGCATCAACAAGCCAGACACGAGCATTTCTTTTCCAGCTACCTTTTCGCTTCATTTTTAGAAGCTAAATCGTCCATACTATGCAGAAAGTAATTACCCAAGCCCCACCGGCTACTGATCAGGAATGCGCGCAGTATCTCCCGATAAAAGCATTTTTCGAAAAAATGTCCCTTTCAAAGGAGGTCAATCCATATTCGTCTACTTTTAGCTTTATGCCCTTTATTGAAAAAATGAGGGAGAAAAGAACTGGAATACATGAGACTATAGGGGCAGTCGACAGTACTATTATGGAAGAGGCTGAACGAAATTTAATTGCTTTTTCTGATCCCGGGAAACTGGATACGCCGGAAAAAAGGCAAGCGGTGATAAGTATGCTGTTCCCTGCGCTGTTTTTTGAAGGCCAAATGGGTTTTGTATCAAAGCCATTTACAAAAGAATTCTTTTACATAACACCTGCGCTGCAAGAGCTTTTTTCTTCCGATGACTGGGAAGTCGAAATATCTGGCGACTTAATCAAAGGAAAAATGGGGAGCCCTGCTATTGAAGCAGGAAAACTGATTCTTCATGATTTTCATGGGCAACAAATTGAATCGAATTCTTACCAGACGATGACCTTTCGGCATAGCAAGACCATGCTAGAAAGGCACTTCAAAATAAATGTCGTTTTGGACTATGTTAAAACGACACCATTGAATACGCTTCCCCCCTTAAACGAGGTGCAAATTTACCAACTTTTCCAGGAATGGGGCAACGAACAATACTGGCTAGAAAACTTTCCACCAGAAGACTTTTCTTTTGAAGGCCTGGTCATTGGTTACATCCAGGACGTCACCGAGGTAGAGGTCCTTTCCAGGATGAAAGAGATGATGGTTACAGAAGTAGACCAAAATGTTGACAACGCGGATAACATTCGCCAGCAGCTCAGTGGCATGATCTGTTCTTACCTGCAGATGCCTGATGTTGTTTTTGGCAGTGTACCCAATCGCGATTTCAAGTACGCGACCTTAGCTTCCTGGAGTATTCTTGGCGGTCTCCCTACTTTGGCTCAGTTTACCAAAGGAGATTTTTGCAACGACAGTACCTACGGTAAAACTATGAATGATGGCCAAACCATTATCATCGGTGATTTGCAACAAATAAAGCAGCCGGGCAAAGTAACCTCACACTTGATTAAGCAAGGGTACCGAAGTCTGTTGCTTGCGCCACAAAGAAATAGAAATGGTCAAATATTTGGTGTCATGGAGCTTGCATCCAAACAGCCTTATCGCCTAAACAACCAACTCTTGGGTAAACTGGAAGAGGTCATCTCTTTGTATTCATTGGGCAGCAATCGCTGGATACAAGAAATGGATAACACGATCAGTTTTTTCATTCAAAAGCAATTTACCTATATCCATCCTTCTGTGGAGTGGAAGTTTCAGGAAGTGACCCAGCAGTTTCTCTTGTCGCCCCACGAGAACGGTAAAGCTCCAATCCTGGAGCCCATCGCTTTCAAAAATGTATATCCACTTTACGGACAGGCCGACATTGTAGGCTCCTCCCAAATCCGAAACCGTTCCATTGAGGCTGATATGCTCGATAACTTGCAACGGGTACAAAAAGTAATCAAGGCTTTTAGGAAACAACTAGAATTTCAATTACTGGATATTTATCTGGCCAAGACGGAAGCCTTCCTTCATAGGCTCGAAAATGGTGGTTACGTATCCAGCGATGAATCGCAAATTGTAGAATTGCTTACGGAAGATATTCACCCACTCTTACGGGAACTTAATGAAATGTATGATCAACTCCCTAAGGAGGAACTGAGAGAATATTGCGATTACCTCGACCCCAAGCTAAATATCGTTTACCGTAAGCGGAAAGATTACGAAGACAGTGTACACGAGCTCAATGAGCTTATTTCCAACTACATTGATAAGGAAGTTGCCAAAAAGCAGAAGCTATTACCTCACTTTTTTGAAAAATACGTCACCGATGGGGTAGAATATAATATCTACCTGGGGCAATCTCTTTTACAGGAAGGTAATTTTAGTCGCTATTTCCTCCAGGATTTTCGCCTGTGGCAGCTCATGCTCATGTGTGAAGTTACTCGTTTGGTAGAAAAGAATAAACAAAACTTACGGGTGCCGCTATCAACGGCCCAACTGATCTTCGTTTACAACAATGCGCTAAGCATCCGCTTCAATATGGATGAGAAGCAGTTTGATGTGGACGGTGCCTATAATGTGCGCTACGAAATCCTGAAGAAGAGAATCGACAAAGCAGTCATCAAGGGAACCAATGAACGGCTTACCCTCAAGGGCAAACTGGCCATCGTATGGCTACAGGAAAAAGACCGGACGGAATACCTGGAATACATTGATCACCTCCTTCAGCAGGGTTACATTACAGATGAAATTGAAGAACTGGAACTCGAACGCTTGCAGGGGGCCGATGGTTTGAAGGCCCTGCGGGTAACGGTGGCGGTTTAACGTACGTGATTAGGGCAGTAAAAAGCTGCCCCATCAAAGCGCTTGCGCTAAACTTCTTCTTCAAAACCGAGTGTTTCAAACGCAGCACTCCTAGCCTTCCAATCGTTTAACGATCATGCCGACTTTTTCTTTATTTGATGCACTTTTGATCCTTGGCGGAACACAGGGCTTGTTCCTGGCTTTCCTTTTGCGGCAACGCAAAGTGGCCAATCAGTCAGCAGCTAATTATTTGGTAGCGCTTGTTTTGCTGGTTTCCTTTTTGTTGTTTGCTCGCCTGAGCTATCGTTCAGAATGGCTGTACAGTTATGCGGAAGTCATCTTGTTACCCGATGTGATCTTGTTTGTGCTCGGGCCTTGTTTGTGGCTGTTTACACGTCATTTGTTGCGCTTGCCAACGCTGCCTCAAAGTCAATTGTGGCCACATGCTATCCCTGCGTTTATTCATATTATCGTTGCTAACACGATACTGGGGCAGCACCTCAATGGCAACTGGCACTTTATGAGTGGTGGGGCCGTCTACCTTAGTTTCTTGCTCATTGAGGGTGGTGCGATGATTAGCCTGATTACTTATCTTCTGGTTAGCTTCCGACTAACCAGGCATGCTTCTCTTGCTGGGCAGTTGCAGGCCAGTGAAGCAGCCCGTAGTTTTTTGCCGGTCTTTTTCCAAGTAGGTCTGGTACTAGCGGCCTGCTGGACCCTTTCTTTTGGGTACCGAATTTTCGTCCACGACCCTACCTATCTCATGTACCGCGTTTTTTGGTTCCTCACCGTCGGCTACATCTTTTGGTTGGCCTATACTGTCCTGCTTCAAAACAAGCTCTTTACGCTTCCACTCCCCACGAATGACAAGACACTCAATGCAGAAGAAGTGGCAACCCTTGATCGTATCATGGAATACCTGGAAGAAGAAAAACCGTACCTGGAATCTCAGCTCAAACTCGCTGATCTGGCCCAAGCCACGGGTTTACCACGCCACGAGTTATCACGCATCATCAATACCGGTACTGGCCAGAGCTTCTTTGACCTGATCAATACCTTGCGGATCGGTAATTTCATCAAAGCTTACGAAACGGCAACGGAACACGAAAGATCCATCTTGCAGTTGGCCTATCAGTCGGGCTTCAACTCCAAATCTGCTTTCAATCGCGCTTTTCGCAAGGTTACCGGATGCAGCCCCAGTGAATATTTCAGAGAAGTGGTCGCATCTTAACGGTGTCCTCTATCCACTATTAAGAGCTTGTTGGGAAATTTAATTTGGTAAAAAGGGAATAGTTAAAGTATTCGACGGAAATAGGTTGGTGCTTCCTGATTTTCAAGGATTTTCGAACCTGTCTTCGAACTAAAAACCTCACTTAGCCCGCTAAGCTCGATTTTGACTTCTTAGACAGAACCGTAAATCGTTGAAAATCAGTTCGCAAATTCCCCAACAAGCTCTAAGAAAATCGCGCAAGGCGGAGCCTGAAGCGCGAGGCCCGGAGGGACTAAGGATGAGCTGGTGCAATGGTAGTGCGCAGCTTAGCAAGCACTAGTAATGGAACAAGCGGTAGCCAGCGAAGCGCTGCTACAGCCCCTACTAAATAACGTGAGGTTTGCCTTTTTGTGTTCCTGAAAAGCGAGGAATACACTAGGCAAATCTCACAGTATTAGGTACTTAGTACAGGGTATAGGGATTTTGCAACCCCAAATTCGACATTATACCAAGTACCATGTACCTCGTACCTTGTACGGTGAGGTTTTACTTCGTAGCTGCTTCGCGGTGATGCGGCTCAGACCACTAATAATGAGACACTTATATTCAAACCTCACGTTAAATAGCGAAGCCCTTGATTTTATCAAAAAAAAAGCGTCCCACTTTGTAAAAGAGGTCGACATTCTACGGGTTTTGCAGGTATTTGCGAGTGATCTTCAATTTTATCACTCGAATTCAAAGACCTCCAAAAATGTTTACAAAGTACTTCTCTCTTGCGCTGCTGATCTTTTTTTCGCTTGCGCTTAACGCCCAGCAAGTCACCACGGTTGTTACCAATTCTGGCATTGATGATGCGCTGATTATCGACGCTACAGGACAGCTTTTTGGTGTTCGTTACCAAGGGTCTGCCATTTCGCGGTGGGTCCCTTTCGAAACCAGCACCACTGTCTTTTCTGATGGTTTTAATACCCCCAATGGTATGGCCTTTGGTAATGACGGCACCCTCTACATGGCCGATAATGAGGGCAACAAGATTTACAAAATTGATACAGAAGGGAATGCTACCATTTTTGTGGACGACTTCAACAACCCCTCCGGCTTGATTTTCGAACTGGACAGCGACACCCTTATTGCCACCAGCTACACCGGCAACCGCATTGCAAAAGTCGCCCCCAACGGCGAGTGGTTCCCCTGGAGCACTGGCAACGAGCTAAACGGCCCGGTGGGCCTCTGCTACGACGATGAGGGTCGCTTGTATACCGGCAACTTCAACAACCGCAAGATCATTCGACTTGGAGACAATGGCGAACAAACACTCATTGGACAAGCCCCAGGAAACAGCAACCAATGGTTGGGTTTTATAGCTTATGCCAAAGGCTACATTTATGGCACGCTCTTTACCCAGCATGAAATTTACCGCATGGACCTCGATGGCAATGGCACCATCATTTTGGGCTCCACCGCCGGCACGGTAGATGGCGATGCCAGTACGGCCAAATTTAATGGCCCCAACGGCATTGTGGCTACCCCTTCACAAGACACCCTTTTTGTATCCGATTACAATACCAGGGCGCTGCGCATGATTACGGGCCTCGAAGATGGTACCACTTCAGCGTCGACAGCACTAGCCGCTTCTCTCCACTGGTCTTTATCCCCCAACCCCGCTACTGATAAGAGTACACTGCGTTTTGAGCTACAAAAGAGCAGCCGTGTATCTATTCAGGTCTTTGATCTGCAAGGGCAGTTATTACTGCAAGTGCTGGACGATCAAAATCTGCTGGCAGGCCCTCACCAAGTACACCTCCCAACAGCAAAGTTGCCCAAAGGAAGTTACACCATTCAGTTGTCGGTGGACGGGGGAAGACCAGTGAGCAGAGGGCTGGTGAAGCAGTAGCAGCACGCTTGGGGCAAGGACATAGCAATGCTTTCTACCTTGCCCCAAAACACTTGGCACACGAAGGCTTAGCTGAACTTGCAGCAGAGTACCGAAAGTCCAGCTAAAGTTTACAGATTTGCATCCAGCAACACCTGCCAGGTTCCAGGCACTTGTTCCTGCCAAACGATGAGGTACTTACCTCCATAACTACCGCTGCATTGCCCTAGTTCTACCACCAGATGCTCCGCCACAGGCACCACATGCAACGGTGTCAGTGTGAGCTGGTAATCGGGGTTTTTCATATAGGCATATTCCTTTTCCAGCGCATCACGACCACGCAATAAAGGGCGATGGTTGTAGTAGAGCGTATTCGGCGTATACATCTCTTGTATCAGCCGTTCTACCTCATGGGCATTACAATATTCCATCCATTGACCACGAGCATCATCAATGGGAGCCACATCAGGCAGCACTTTATCATAAGGAGCAACAAACTGAAGCGCACGTAGCGGTTCAGCACCTTGGTTATCCCAAACAATGACTTGCGCAAATGCTTGATCATTGGCTGTTTCAAAACGGCTAATTTCATAAGCGTATTCCCCTTTCTTACCCACTGGCACGCTCCCTATTACCATTCGATCTGAGACATTCGTGTTTTCAAAAAACCATTTCCAGTGCGTAGCGATTGCATTAGGGCCATATTGTATGGTGCCGTCGGCCAAAACACCTAACGCAGCAGGCGTATACTGCTCCACACTCATCTTTTGTGGAAGCAAATTATTATTAGATGCTGTTTCGCCACAACTTATCAGGGTACCAGCTACTACTAAAAGGAAAAATAAGTGCTTCATCATTGGATCATTAAATTAGACTTGTTCTGCTGGGGCCATGCCATCGTTCCTTGGCACCGCGCTATCCGCAGCTCCTTCGTGCAGGGTAACCCCCTGCCTCCATAGCAGCTTCTATCGCTTGTCCTTAGTCCCTCCGGGCCTCGCGCTCCGGCCTACTGGCCTGCGCGCTAATTTTAACTCAAGCTAGCTTCCAGCCAACACCGTGCCAAATAGGCCAACAGCCAACTCGGCCCAAACCAATAAGAATACAGCCAAGATAGCCAAAAGCAGAAGAGCCCGGTGACGCCGCTGGGTTACTCTTCGCAACACCAATTCTACAGCCAATCCAGCAGTGAGCAATAGGAAGCCTGCAACCACAAAATCGAGTAAGCCCCAATGGACTTCGCCCGAAAATTGCATCGCGATGAACGGAATCAGTAATAACAAAGGAATACTCATCAAAATCCGAACAAGCCTTGCGTTTTGAATAGTCATAGTTTAGTTGTGTTTTTAAAAGTACTTTGCTATTCAAAGTTAATGGAAATTACCATATAGTGCAAGTAAACAATGACGATTGTGGCGGGAAGTCAACCAATCTTTAATTCCTCTCCACCCGTTTATTGTAACAAGGCGGTAATCCACTCCCTTTCTGCGGGTCTTTCTTTACACACAGGCAAGGTAGGCGACGGCCTTTGATAATGTTCGACTCGCGCCCAATGGTTTTGGTTTGGGTGTCAAAGTAGAACGTCCAGGCGGTGGCATCATTGGCTTCGGTGCCTGTCCAGAAGTCGATGCGCTCGTTGGGGTTTTGGGCAGGGTTCATGAGATAGCACTCGCCGCTGCCCGTCAGCATTTGATAGGCTCGACTGGTTTGCCCACGGTAGATGTTGTCGATTAGATAATCAACTTCGCCGATACAAGGCAAGCGCCAGCCTTTGGCCTGACAAGCATCCAGCGCCTCCTCCCAAGCGTAGGGGCCACCTGCCAGTGGATCAGTCATAAACCACAGTGGGCCTACCTGCTTGAAGTTAGTACCATTAAAATCCTGGCAAGGCGGGTTGCTTCCTGTACGGCTCACGCCTCCGGTAGCTGTGGGCAGCCGGCCTCCTGTTGTATTGTAACCATCGGCGGGGCCACTGTAGATGGTATCATGAACGGGCACCTCTACGGTGTCGCGCACCATTGGGCATTGCCATTCCAGTAGGTAGCGTTGTACCCGTTCGGTAGAGACTGTCGTGTTGCGATACTTGCGGAAAAAGTCTTGGTAAGCGCCACAGGTTTTTGTGGTTTGCAACATTTGGTAATCCTGCCAGAGGGTACCGCATTCCCTGGAGGCCAATAGCTCACGAAATTCGGCAGCACAAGTGGCATCTTCGCCGTATTTGCTGAGGTAATTGACGTAAGCTTCGCAGGTGTCTGCTTGCTTGGCGGCGTAGCAGGGGTCTTGCTTTTGTGACCAGTTGCTGAGCAGCCAATAGGCCAAGACGCCAAAGAGGAGGGCCAAAAGCGCGATCAGCAACAACCAGCGCAGGTTGCGGCTACGGTTACTCACGCCAGCACCTGCCACAGCCGCAGCCACGGGCATTACCGCTTTGGTGTCTCCACAGCCGCAGCATTGGCGGCTCTCCTGTAGGTCGTCGATTTTTTGCAAAATCTCGGGGTCAGCAAGACTTCCATCTTCGGGTAGTAGCGACTCCAGGCGAGTCATCTCACGGTTTACGTAACCTTCAATCACCTCGCGGCCAGGGCCCATTTTGTCGATCAGGCTGGCATCAAACGCGGGTACTTTTCCACCAGATTCTGCGCAGCTTGTTTGGTGCAGCTCCTGCATATAGATTTGCAGACACTGAAAAGGCACCTCTCCTTTGTCATTGGCCAACTCCGAACATAGCTTTTCTGCAATTACTTCCGGATTATCGACATCCATCTTGCCTTTGGACTTAAACAAGTCCAGCAAATTCAGAGATACATCCATCATTGACTTTTTGCTCAATGGCTGTACCCGATAACGGTGAGTGAGCAACGAAGGGAGCATCTCCTCGTATTCCGCCAACGGAGCCAGGAAGGTTTCGCGCAAGGATAAGATAATCCGATAAGGCAAGCTTTCTTCGGAGGTCAAGCGCCGGACGAAAGCGAAAAATTCATTACGTTCTTCTTCTGTGACTTCCGGTTCAAATAGTTTTTCCAATTGGTCAAAAACCAGGAAAACGGGCTTCTGGACTTGCTCATGTAGTTGGGGCAACAAATCCATGGGGTCTGTCGCTTCGGGAGTAGGTTTATTGGTGAGGCTGGCGATTTCTGTGCGTAGGGATTCCACCAGAGAGGGGAGCATTCCCCCATCGCCCCGACGATGTACGAAGAGTTCTCCGGGTGCGGCTTCCATCCTGTTCGCGAGGCCACACTGAATGAGGCTGGTCTTGCCTACGCGCGGTTGTCCGTAAAGGAGCAAAAGTCGGTTATTGCGCGTCATAGCGTAGAGGTCTTCTACCTCCTGCTTGCGCCCCATAAAGAGCGGAAGGTCTGCTGCTACCTGTGGCTGCAAGACATCAAAAAGTGGCTCACAAGGGCCGCCCCCAGAAAATGGGGAAACGCCCATCGAAGGCGACATGCCAAAGGGTGCGCCCATCAGGGTCGCGCCGCCTCTTTCTTTGGCACCTACCCGAAGCGTGCTCGTATTTACTTCTACCCAAGGATAATTATCCATACCAGCTCGCAGCCCCAAATCACCGATGGAAGCAATACCTCCAATCGCTTCCGGTAACTCCATAAAACTAAGCGGAAAACTATCCGCAGCGGCGGCATTGAGTACTTCTTCAAATACTTCAATGGCGGTCATCTTGTCCGTAAAAGCAGTGCTTGGCCGCACTACCTGCGTATCGCTACCAAAGAGGGCAATGGTATAAGCGGCATTGTTTTTGGCAATTGACACCTTGGTTTTCTTACGGTTCCGCAACTTCAAAACCAGTTCTTCCATAGCCAACAAGGCGGCGCTTTTGTCCGAATAGACTGGACTGTAAAAGGTAGCCCGTTCAGCGTGCAATTCGTAAAAACATTCTGCCGAAACATACTCCGGGCCTAGGGATTTCAGGATGAATCTCATGTATCGTGTGTGTGTGTCTGCTCAAAAAAGCTATTTCGTTTTCTCTCTCCTAAAAGTAGGGAATGTTTGGTATTCGGTGGGAGTTTTTTTTTAAACCACCAAGGACACTTAAGTTTTTTTTTGATTTGAACCACCAAGGGTAGTTGAGATTTTTTGAACCATATCAGGGATTATAAGGAATTATAAGCGCTAGACTAATTAGGGTGAATTCATGGATTTACCCGACAGAGAGGGATTTTGAACCACCATAGGCACTTAAGTTTTTTTGAACCCCAAAAGAGATTATAAGGACATTTAAGTATTGCGCAGAAAATAAAACACGATTTTTTACAAGGCTTCCAAACAGTTAACCCGCTTAAAATGAACCGCTTGGATTAACTATTGTGAAAGCCAAAATCGTGTTTTGTTTTCGTGCTGTCCCTAAGAAGATACCAGATAAGTTAAATTCTTGAATTTAACAGGAGGAGAGCCCTGTACCACTTATCAAGCGCAAAGCGCACATTACCCGTTCAGGCTGTTCTCTAGCATTGCTGGTGTTTTAAAATAGGGCCAATGCCCGGAACTTGCTATCATAATAAAACTTAATACTAAACTATTATGGGAGCCCATCACCATCAGCACGACTTACAGATTACGCTTCACCCTAAGCAGTTTAAGCCGCTATTCAAAACCAAGGCGTATCGTCACGCTTTGGGTATGGCCTTCGACTGGCTGGTGATCGTAGTGACCATTTATGCTTGCTTGCAATTCCTAAACCCCTTTACTTATCTTTTGGCAGTTGTCGTCATTGGTGCGAGAATGCACGCTTTGGCGATCTTGATGCACGATGCTACCCATTTTCGTTTCCTGAAAAACCGCTACTGGAACGATATGGTTTCCAACCTCCTGACGATGTATCCCTTGTTTACTTCTATCGCCATTTATCGTCAAAACCACCTTCGTCATCATCAGCATCTGAATACTGATCACGACCCCGATTGGGTGGCCAAGTTTGGTAAGCCGGAGTTTACATTTCCTAAAACCAAGCGGGAATTTATTGGCACACTTCTCTCCTACCTCGTATTATACCAAGGTACTAAAGATGCTGTATGGTTCTTGCAGCGTTTCCAGGCGCCTGATGCTAAAACCCATACCGTACAAGAGGCGCGTTGGCCCAAGTTGTTGTTTTACACCGTACTTTTTGCGGCCCTTACGCTTACCGGCACCTGGTTGTACTACCTGATGTTTTGGTTCGTCCCCTACCTTTCGTCTTTCTTCATGTTTCAGTATATCCGCAGTGTGGCCGAGCACTATGGTGAGATGGCCTATGATGATATGCTTTCTTCTACCCGCACCGTTAAGACCAATGCTTTTGAGCGCTTTCTCATTGCGCCGCACCAGGTGGCTTATCACCTGGAACATCACCTTTACCCAGGTGTGCCTTATTACAACCTTCCAAAGCTCCACAAGCTATTGATGGAACAAGAGGAATACCGGGCCAAGGCGCACATCACGGAAGGGTATTTAAGTGGCTTGCTCAACGAATTGGGCGGAAAAATGATAGTGGAAGTATAGCCTACTTTGGGCCATGCCTTCTCCCGACTGATACAGTCGGGAGCGGCACCTGGCTATCCGTCGCTCCTTCACGCAGGGTGTGAAACCCTGCCCTACGGAGCGGCTTCTATCCATTGTCCTCACTTCCGATGGAAGATCGAAACACGGCGGGGTTCAGGCTCTGCCTTACACACTGATTTTGGATCAAATTCTGACTGCACCTAGGCTTAATCAGTTCGCCACACGATAGGGTATACTACTGAACAACCAGCTTGCCATTGGCCAACCAGCCTTGTTCGTTGCTGATGGTAAAGAAATACATGCCGGCAGGCAAGTTTCCACGCTGTAGCCAAAAGCCTTCCTCGTTTCCGGTCATCGTTCTCAGTAGCTTGCCGCTTGCATCAAACAACTGAAGGTGTAAGTCCGTCGATTGCGCAGACAATCCTTCTACCCATATTCGAGCACCATCTTTTATCGGATTGGGAGCAATGTTTACCGCTAGACTTGGATCAGCCAACACTACCGTTTCATTGATAATATCAATAAACTCTTTCACTGTATGAAAGACGGTATTGGTAATAATGGGCGCATTAAAATCAAAGTAAATGCCAGCACTATTTTCAATACGCGTCTCCGCTGGCAGGCGATCATCTTGATCGATTCGGAAACTTACGAAGCCTTGGGAAGCAGCCAGGTTTGCACTACTGTCCGGCAGTTCAATATTAGGGAAACGGAATACCACTGCCTGGTCTTCAAAGTACCATTCGTAAGGGTGGCTGGAAGGCCCAGGCCGAAGGGTCGAAGGATCTAAAAACGGAGAGAGCTCGTCTTTGATCACCACCCGGAATGCGGTATCTGTGCCTGTATTTTGAAAACGAATGGTATATTCAATTGGGGTGTTGGCTGAAATACCGTGGTCTTCACCAAAGCCTGCGGGAATAGCCTGCTTGTCATTGGGGTCATACGAACCCACCACAATGGGGCAGTAAGTCACGGAGTAGGGATCACCTGTATACTGTGCAAACTCGTTGAGTCCCGGGCTACCTTCGTTGGGGCAGGCATCAGCACCAATACTGATCAACTCCGCCCCAGGGGCACCGGGCTCTTGCTGTGCTATCAGGGTATAAGTCGAGCCGTTTTGGGGCACCACATCAGGGAGCATCTCTTGGTCCGGATCTAGGTTGTAAGTGCCTTCGCGTAGCAATACAGCGTCTTCAATAATAACATACTGCAAGTCTGTGGCCATGCTTTGGGTACCTACGTTTTCAATTTCAAATTGGATGTTGCCATCAGCGCAGGTGTAACGTGCATTCAGGAGAGCTCCCGTCCAATTTTCGCCGGGAACGGGACAAATTGTATCCGGATAAACGTGAGCAGTGATACAAGATGCCTGACCCAATAGCATCGTATCACAAGCTAACAATGCCGTGATCATCAAGCTACTACAGTCGTCGACTGCTAAATCGTTTAAATCAAAAGTGTAAGTATTGCCCATAACCTGGGTAGGTACAGAGGTAGCGTTAACAAAGGTAAGGTCATCATTGAGTTCGACCTCCATGTATGCATCTTCGGAGGTAATCGTCCCGAGGTTGCAATAGTCAATTGCAATCTCTGTCATATCACATGGGCGGAAATTGGTACTGCTTATGTGGGTTTCTATTAAGGAGCATTCCACCACTGCCTGGAGTGCAAAATCAACGGCCAATGTATCCAGGTATTCAATGGTAACAGGAATATCGTTCACGCAAGGCTCCCAGTAGCTGCTGAGTGGCGTGATGGAAACAGTATAATCTACGGGGTTGCCATTGGTGACAAAAACGGGGATAGCATAATTGCCCTGCGCGTCGGTATTGCCAAAGAAATTGAGGCTATCATTGCTGACCTGAACAACCCAGTTTTCCAAATCCAAATCATCGATACCTGCGGTACAATCGAGGTCTAAATCATGAAAAACATTGCCACGTACATTGCCCCCTTTGGTAATACCGAAAGTGTCGGTTTTTACAAAATAAGCAAAGGTCGTCCCTGGGTTTGAACCCGAAAAGCGGGCGCCGCCCATCAGGTATTGCCCCGCAGGGGTAAGCGTAAGATCATTGAATACGTCGGCTACAAAACCTGCCGCGTTGCCGCTACGTGGATAGTCGCGCTCCCAGAGTGGCGTGCCGTCGCTTTGTAGCTTTACGATGAAGGCGTTTTTTACACTAGTGTTGAGGTAGGTCAAGCTGCCAGAAACCACCAGGTTTTCTTGTGCATCTTCAATAATGCCAAGCCCTTCCGCCATGTAGCTATCGGAGGTGTAATCTTGCCGCCAGAGTATATTTCCAGCCGCGTCTATTTTGAGGGCATAAAGCGCCTCGTCAGCCGTTTGTCCACAAATGGCGAAGCCACCGTCAGCTGTAAGGACCATATCTAGCGCATCATCACCTTCAGTACCCACCAGCATCGTTTCAGAAACAGTTTCGCCAAACTCATCGGTCTTGACCAACCAGCTTGTTGTAGTAGGCACTGGCAAAAACACGGTGTTTTCCTTTAGTACCCAATAGCCCCCGTCAGGTGCTGGGATGATTTGCACTGCCTTATCGCCTCCAAGCGTCATTTGGATATTGGACCACAAGACATTGCCATCGTAATCTACTTTTACCATCAACATATCTGTGCCATCATCTCCAGGCGTCACATCACTGGTGACAGTACCCAAGGCCATGATTTGCCCGTCATTGGTTTTTACCAAAGAAGCACCGAATACATAGTCCGGGAAAAGATCATAAAGTGGCTTGTGCCAATCCACCACATAACTAACTGCCCCAGCGACACGCACCATCTTCACGAGATACAGCGCTTGGCCCGCAGCTAGTTCGTCGGTTCGTTCAACTAATACGTAGACCGTATCAGCAGTGTTGGTTACACCCGCAATAGGATAATAGTCCAGTTCATCCTCCTCGCCTGTGGGGAGATTAACGCCCGATTGACCAGACACTAGATTCTCGTCGCCCATAACCGTATAAAGGGTAAAAGAAGCCTCTGCCACGCCACCAGTAGCTTGAGCAACGACAATCGCCTGGTTATCGGTATAGTCGATAACATCAATAATATCGTTCTTGGCAACATCGCCACCACTACCAAAATAAAACCACGTTTGCCAGCCTTGCGCATTTACAGTTCCTGTAGCCGCAAGTAGCAATAAACAGGAGAACACAACTTTGGCCAGGGAGAAAAAGGGGAGATTAGTTTTCATCATTATGTTCCGTTTTATCTTTTTGGATCTGTTCTTTCGTAATACGTTCCTGACAAAGGTGCCTGATGAGGCGCGCAAACACAAGAACAAATAATATCATTTGTGGAAATTATTTTCCTTAAATTAGACCTCAACTAGCTTAGTTAAAGCTTTTTAATTATAATTATTTGTAGAAATAAAAAATGCCCCTAACACCTCTTTTATATCAATTACTAGACAAACTGGACAAAACAGCGCTCCGAGAACTAAAGAAACTGGTACGATCCCCTTACGTAACCCACCGCAAGGATATACCCTTACTCTTCAACACGCTTGCCAGCTACTGTTATCAAGGCAAACCATTTCCTACAAAGGAACATTTATTCAAATCGGTTTTTGACGACCAACCTTATGATGACCAGTTGCTGAGAAGCCTCATGAGCGACCTGCATCTGATCATCGAAAAATACCTCACGTGGAATGCGGTGACAGCCGATGAAGTTTCCAGTCACCTCGCCCTGGCAGGATTTTATCGTCAACGAAACCTTACTAAGCACTATAGCAGGGCTATAAAAAAAGCAGATCGAAAACAAAGCCAACACCCCTATCGCAATGCCGATTTCTTTCAAAACCAATTAAAACTCCAGCTAGAAACCAGCAAGTTTCAATCTACCCAACAAAGGACGGGACATCTTAATTTACAAGAAATAGGAGACACGATGGACGTGCTCTACCTCGCCCAAAAACTCCGCCACGTTTGCTCTCAATTGTCGCATCGGGCGGTGTATCAGACAGACTATCAGTTTGGCTTACTCAAAGGCTGGATCGACGAGTTGGAAGACAGTCCTTACCTCGAGGTGCCTGCTATTGCCTTGTACTACTACTGCTATCGTTTTTTGACGGAGGCCTATAGCCAAATCTACTTCCGCAAGTTCCGGGAGCACCTGCTTATTCATTATTCCCAATTCCCGCAGGAAGAACTCAAAGATTTGTACCGGGCTGCCATCAACTTCTGTATCCGAAAACTCAATGAGGGCAGTCTTGAGTTCACTCGCGAAGGTTGGGAACTATACCAGGAAGGGCTCCTGAAAGGCTTTTTTATTGAAAACCATCAGTTGTCGCGATTCACTTTTGACAATATTGTTGGTTTTGGCCTGCGGTTAGAGGAATTCCTGCCAGTGGCACAATTTATTGAAAGTTATAAAAGCTACTTGCCCCAGGATTATCAAGAAAGTACCGTCTATTTTAATCTGGCCCGGCTGGAATACGGTCAAAAAAACTATGATCAAGCCTTGGCCCATCTTCAGGTTGCCAATCCTAAAGACTTAGTCAATCAGCTGATCGCTAAAACCATTCAGCTAAAAATCTATTACGAGGCGGAAGAATTTGACCTATTGGAGTCTCATCTCGATAGCTTTCGCTTATTTATCCGCCGAAGAGAGGTGAGTGATTACCATCGTAAAAACTTTCAAAACATCATAGCTTACACCCGCAAGCTCATTACCAGTAATCCTTACGATAATGAAGAGAAGCAAAAAAACAAAGCGATGATCTTGCAAGAAGAAATTCTGTCAGAACGCAAGTGGCTACTTCGCAAGCTGGAAGAAATTTAGTATTCCTGTTTCAAAACCTCCTTCGTATATTGAGAGGCGATTACATAAGTAAACCTAAAAGCAAGATGAAAAAGCTCAACAAAAAGGAAGTAAACCAAGAAGTCTTTGACCTCTACGACCGATATGCACACAACAAAATAGACCGGCGTACTTTTGTCGAGCAACTATCCATGTACGCTGTAGGTGGACTGACTGTTGCCAGTTTAATGGATTACCTGATGCCTAAATATGGGAGCAAACTACAGGTACAAGTCAATGATCCACGCTTAAATTCGGAATACATCCATTACGATTCCGCTGAAGGAGGTGGCAGTATTAAAGGTTTGCTTAGCCGCCCTGCGGAAAACACCGAAAAGCTACCGGGCATCATTGTGGTCCATGAAAACAGGGGGCTCAACCCTCATATCGAAGACGTCACCCGTCGGGCGGGGCTGGCAGGTTTTATTGCTTTGGGGCCTGATGCGCTTACCCCGCTGGGTGGCTACCCCGGCAATGACGATGATGGCCGTACCCTACAACGGCAACGCGACAAACTAGAGATGCTCGAAGATTTCATTGCGGCCTATCACTACCTCAAAGCACACCCTGAGTGTAATGGCAAAGTAGGCGTGGTAGGTTTCTGCTTTGGCGGCTGGATATCCAATATGATGGCCGTCCGTTTGCCGGAAATGCCAGCAGCAATACCCTTTTACGGCAGCCAGCCCAAAGTAGAAGATGTGCCTAAAATAGGAGCAGCGCTACTCCTTCATTTTGGTGAATTGGATGCGCGCGTCAACGCTGGCTGGCCAGCCTACGAGGCCGCCCTTAAAGAGCATGGCAAAACATACGAGGGCCATATCT
Organism: Lewinella cohaerens DSM 23179; assembly: GCF_000379805.1. Classification (GTDB taxonomy): domain Bacteria; phylum Bacteroidota; class Bacteroidia; order Chitinophagales; family Saprospiraceae; genus Lewinella; species Lewinella cohaerens. The sequence goes on from NZ_KB903543.1 coordinate 47,407, forward strand.
ACCCCGGTGCCAACCACGGTTTCCATAACGACACGACGCCTCGTTATGATAAAGATGCCGCCGAATTGGCCTGGACACGTACCATCGATTTCTTTCGGGAACACCTGCAATAAACGGGGCTTACTATGCTAACGATAGCCCTTCTGATTGTCACCGTTACCGTCGCGGCTGCTTACAACGAAGAGTGGATGCCCCACGCCATTGTGCTGGCTATTCTCAGTATGGTTAGTGGTACGACCTGGGGCTTACTCACTATCCTTCTTTTTCGGTGGATGGGAGGGTAATTTTTTTTTACTACATAGGCATATAGTTTTTAAAAACTATGTGCCTATGTAATAAAAAGCACTTTCTATATGTCTATGTGATAAAAACTCAGCACCCCTACTTAAAAGTATTATTACGCATCACCAAACCTTGCAGTTGAGTATCCGTAGCAATTTGCTCATCGGGAGGCCAACCCATCATTCCGCCTTTCTCTACATGACTGAAGTAGATGACATTACTGTTGCCATTCTCTTCGAAAATGTTCCCGTCCAGTAGTAGGGATGGGCCTTGATAAATAATACTGTATTCACTGTTTTCGTGAATGAAATTATTCAATACGCGCAGGTTATCCACATTGTAGGAAGCGATGCCTACAATACCACTACCGTTCAGGTCGCAGCCTTCTACCAATATATCCGAGCTATTTTCAAGTAATAAAACGTTGCCTGTACACCCTACTGGGCCTGACGGTTCTATGTGAGTTGCTTTGAAATTGATCAACCGAATGTTAATGCAATTAGCCACATGAATCACATGATCTGAAAGCGAATTTACGGTAAGTGTTGAACCATTACCATCAATGGTGATATCCTGTTTTCCATCTAGCAGGATCGTCTCATCCAGTAGGTAGTCTCCTTGCTTTAGTTTCACAGAGGTACCGGAGGCAAGCGCGTTCAAAGACACTGTTAAATTATCGGTCACCAGTAGGCCTGCACTCCCACAAGAGGCAGCCAATAAGGAAGCGACGAAAACAAAAATGGCTGTTTTTTGCATAACATTTGGAAATTTTCCACAAGGTAGATGATTAAGAAGAGCTTGTTGAAAATTTCACAAACTGATGGTAAATCAGTGTGACGTTTTTGGGAACATTAAGCGACGGAGCTAATAGAATTATCCTTTTGGCATCCCCGCCACCTGCGGGGCGGCCAGGCTATCCGGCATCCTGCGGAATGCCTACTATCCTTGGCTGTGCTCGCTCCGCTCCGCCGCGCTCCCCTATTCGGTCCGCACAAATTCTACCTTACGCTATCCCCTCTATCATTTTTGCCAAACGGCGAAAGTTCAGCTCAGCGCAAAATCCCCAGGTGAATAATTCGCCCACCTGTCATGTTTACCGGGTTAGTGCTTTTGCCAATTACAATACCCGCCTCGGGGGCTAAGTAGGTCTCGATTACATCTCCAAAAGCATTTTTCAAAACACCGATCACCTCCCCTTTTTCTACTTGCTGTTTTAATTCCACGGGGATATCCAACAAGCCTCCTTGTGTCGTGTAAATCCAATAGGATTTCTTGCACACAACGGCCGCACCTGGTTCGTCTTTCGCTGGTGAAGACATCATCTCCAACCACACCAAAGTATTTAAAATGCCATCCACTCCCCGCCATGTCATTTCCGGCTGATACACCTGGGGGTCTCCGTATTCTACCGTAATGGTCGGAATACCGTTCAACACCGCTTCGGCGCGTAAGGTCCGAGGGCTCCCAGCAGCTGCGCCCGCCGATGGGATGCCTTTGTTATCAAGAATAATATCTGCATACTGCAAAACAGCCATCTGGGCCAAGGTCTCATCTGCCATATCCGCACGTACATACATGCTGTTGATTCGGCCAAAACTCGCCGTGTGCATATCAATTTGGTAATCGAAGTGGCGGACAATCTTATCAAATATTCGAAAAGCGTATTGTTGGCTGCGGTTACCATTCTCTTTGCCTGGGAAGTTGCGATTCAGGTCTTCATCATCAATAAAACGGCGACTATCCATATTCAAACTAACAACATTGAGGCCAGGTACACCAACAACCGTACCCCGCAAGTTGTCTAAATCCAGCTGTTGAAAAACTTCCTGAATGATCGGAATCCCGTTTAGTTCATTGCCATGAATGGCCGCGGTTAACCCTAGCACTGGCCCTTCTTCGCTACCTCTTGCCACCATAATGGGCACATACACGGGTTGGCCCAGGCCATTGTCCACCAAATGAAGGTAGTATTTGCTGATCTTCCCCTCTGGAACCGCAGCGAGGTCTAGCTGATCGATGATTTGAATATCGCTCTGGCTATTAAAAAAACCAAAAAGACACCCCACACACAGGAACAACAACATGTTCTTTTTCATAGCAGCAAATTCTATTAAAAAACAGTGATAAATCAAGTTCATTTCTAATCTCGATGGTATGCCAATGTTCACAACATGTGAATAATATCAAAAAAACGCCAAGAAGAATTAAATTCTTCATCTCTTCAGAATCATTGGTTTGTTTTAATGACCGCTCAACTACTTCTTTTTGCGCAATACCTATGGATTCATTTCCAGGAATGAAGATAGCTCAGTACCCGCTATTTTTTTTAAAAAAACATGAGTCAGACTGAATTTTGGCCTTAGCCAAAATTCAGCCTGACTTTAACTTAGAAAGAGTTCGTAAATAGCTAACAAGAGTGATTTATCCGACTATTTATAGAAAAGCCCATGATTTCACTAATAGAAATCATGGGGCTTCGTCTTTAATGATAGGTTTTGCCGTTGGTCAGCACGGATTTTGATGACAATCAAAATTCGGGATGACTCCTATTTTGCTTTTCAGCTAAACCGTTTATACGTAATCAATCCGCTACCACCAGCCCTGACGGAGCGTTATTGTCCTGAATGGGAACCGTTTTCAGGTAAGCCCAAATCGCTGCAACTTCATCATCGGTAAGAGATGTAAAAGGCGGCATCGTTGACGAGAGCATCCGCCCATCGGGCCGACGGGCCTGTCGGATAGCTTTGCCAAAGTCATCCAGGGTCCACTCGCCCAGGCCATACTCCGGATGCATGGTCAGATTAGCGGAGATGGTTAAGGGGCCAGCCACACCTCCTACCGGGTTGCCACCACCATAATACCCCTCTGAAAGCCAAGGCTCATGATCATTATTCGTCTCAAAAGAAGCCGAGTGACACTGGTAGCAATTGAATACCGCATCCGCAAGGTATTTTCCACGCGTGACCAAGTCATCCAACGGAGGAGAAGGCACCGGGCCATCGGGTATCGGCCCAGGTTTAAAGACCATCCTCGTCAGTGCTTTCGCCAGGAAGTTCAACTTGTTGTCGGGCCAGTACTTTTCTACTGGCTGTACCAATGGCGCATCCGACCTCAGGTAAGCAATTACACTGTAAAGGTCTTCATCTGACATTTTAAAATACGGCGTCATAAACGGCAACAACTGAGACCCATCGGGTTTAATACCCGTGCGGATAAGATGCACCAACTCTTCGTCCGTATAACGCCCCAGACCTGCCTCTGGGTGATTGGTCAAATTAGCCACATAGACATCCCCAAAGTCCTTCTCGGGCATGGGCCGCCCCGCCAGATTTCCGTCCTGATTGCGATGGCAAATCACACAATTCATAGACACAATACGGGCACCTTGTGCCAATGCCAGGGAGTCTCCGTAGGGAATCGTTACATTTTCGGGTAACCGAACCTCATAAACGGGAAGCGGAGCCAGGGAATTGTAGGTGGCAGCCAAGGCTATAAGCACAGCCAACCCTCCCAATATCCACAATAGAATTTTGAATAACTTAGACATAATGATTGCGTTTGGATAAAGAAATTACCCTTCGGTGGGTGGTGCAAAAGAGTGGACGGGAGTCACCTGAAAAAGGTGGATCATCCATCGGTTGTTTCCATCCTTTTTTAGAATCGCCATTACTGCAACATTAAACCTATCTACTTCCTCGCCTGCGGCGTTGGTGCTATTTGCGTCAACATTCAAGGTTACTGCGGCAATGGCAGGACTGAGGTACTGTACCTTTTCTGCTGAAAAAGAAGCGTGCCCCGTTTGTCCCTCCAGACTTTTGAAATAGCCTACGTGTGATTGAATCATCGCTGGGCGGCCCTGCATCCGCATTCCCATCGGGTTAATCAGTTCTCCATCCTCCGCAAAGTAATTTCCATAACCGACGGCATCGTACGCAAAGAAGGTCGTAATAGCCTCTTGGACCGTCGCTACTGCGGGATCGCTCTGCTGTGCGGATAAACCAGTAAAAAGAGAAGCGCAAAAGACGAGTGTAAAAACAATAGTGTTCTTCATGATAAAGTGATTTTAGGTTAATAAAAAAGAACACCACAAAGATGGGGGCAGCACCAAGGCTACCGCTAACAGCCTCGTCGCAAATCTTGACTTATTTGTCGCAAATCAGGGGTAAATCACTCATTATCAGCTAACTTAATCCAAAAATACGCCGCAGAGGTACTGAGCCTTTTTTGAGCCACAAAAAACACTAAAACACAAAATAGCACAGAATATTTTTTGTGCGTTTTGGTGCTTTAGTGGCTATTCCTGCTTCCTTCCGCAAACATATGAGACGCGGAGGTTCGGAGGTTTTTTCTTAAAACAACCGTGCATGTTAGTTCTCAAACTATCTCTCTGGCCTCCTGACCAGCAACAAGGCACACCACTTATCTTTGGCAGAAATATTGTTTCTTATTGAGTCACGCTATTACCTCTAAACATTTCTTGATTATACTTAAAAACTAATTGATTTTTAAATTCTCTAATTAAGGAACATAAGGCACCAATTTTATCGTATCTAGGAGAGCCTCTAATTATTAATTGATATGTCTTTTTGTTACATTCTTGTGCTTGGGGTCTATTCCCTTCTAAAACATAACCGAAACCATCTAATACTTCATTCATTTCAAATCTTGGCTCTGTCCAATAGTTAAATTCATAGATCATCTCTTCCAACTGTTCCCATTCTTCTTCGGTTATCCTGATCTGATCGTTTTCACACTCATCAAACCAGTCATTTTTATTCAAGCATTTCACTTTTAAAGAATAGCCTGAATTACTTTTCTCAAACTTTATAACTTCACCATAGTCGTGTGAAGAATAAAAGATCAATTGATATGTAGGGTTTAACTGTCCTTTTATTGGTCTCTCTTCGAATTTCTCACTTAATGCATCTCTATAAATTAGAAAATTTTCTTCTGAAATTGAATTTATTGTGTCATATAGGTATTCTTCCTGAGCATACTTTAAACAACTGCTATTCTCGTTACCACAACAAAACAGTGCCATAGTTAGCAAAAGGATAAAAAAAGTCATTATTAAAATAGACTTTTTTAACATTATTATAATCATGATTACTATGGCTTTTGATTTTTTTATTCAAATTGACTACAACATATGATATCACGCTGGCTCCCTGACCATCTAACCTCTTGCTCTCTAACCGGGAAACCAACAAGATAGTACATCGTAACCTAGGGACTACGGTGCACTTTTGTAAAATTTAGTGTTCCTGCCTGCAAGGCCAGCTTGCAGGCAGGCAGGTTCGTGCTTCCGTCGCTATAAAAAATAAGATCACTCCTCCCCCACCTCACTCGGTAAGACCCCGAAAGCAGATTTAAAGGTTTTAGAAAAATAGGAGAGGTTACCAAAGCCCACTTCCAGGGCAATTTCTGAAACGGTACCTGCTCCCTGCTCCAAGAGGTGCTTGGCACGCTGGAGGCGAAAATTGCGGATGATCACCGTGGGNGATTGATCCGTCAGGGCTTTCAACTTGCGGTGTAGCTGACTACGACTAAAGGCTACCGCAGCAGCCAGGTCCTCTACCGAAAACTGCTCATTGTCGAGATTGTCTTCAATGGCAGTTTGAACCTTTTGAATAAATTGTTCATCAGCAGAGGTAACCGCTACTTCGGCGGGTTGCAACGACATGGTACGCCCATAGCGCTCGCGCAATTGTGCCCGCTGACGGATAAGGTTCTGTACTCGCAGCTGCAACTCACGACCATCAAAAGGCTTGGTCAGGTACTCATCAGCACCGGTTTCCAGGCCAGTCAGTTTATGTTCTTGGCCCGCCTTGGCAGTGAGGAGAATAACCGGAATATGACTCGTCCGCTCATCAGACTTCAGGGTTTCGCACAGTTCAAAACCATCCATTTTGGGCATCATTACATCGCTCACGATCAGGTCAGGAGTGTGTTCAACTGCCAGATCAAGGCCTACTCGCCCATTTTCGGCGGTGATGATGTGATAACTGCTTCCCAGTTGTTCGGCGATATAGCTCCTTAGATCAACATTGTCCTCTACGATCAAAACAGTCGGTACTTCATCGTTTACACCTCCAGCGATAGCACCACTGGTGGCTGGCGACGGAAAACCAGGAAGTGCCAACGGAACAGCCTCTGCCAAACCTTCCTCCAGTGCCTCAATATCCAATTGCGGAAAATGCTCCGGCAAGAAAGGCAATAACAATAGGAAGGTCGTCCCCTCTCCTATTTCACTCTCTACTTGTATCTGTCCGTCCAGCATCGTGACCAGCTCCTGCACCAGCGCCAAACCAATACCGGTACCGCGTGCTTCGGTACCTTCTACCTGGTAAAAACGGTCGAAAATACGATCCAGGTCTGCGGCTTTAATACCTGGCCCAGAATCAGTAACCTGTATTTGCAAGCCCCCTGCTTTGGCTTCCGCCAGAAAAGTAACCCGCCCACCTTCCGGCGTAAACTTAAAGGCATTGGAAAGCAGATTGACCAATATTTTCTCCCACTTATCCCGATCAAAGATGGCTTGTGGCAGCTGTTCAGGGAAGCTTATTTCATAATCAATATGCTGCCGTTCGGCCAAGCTTTCAAAAGAATAAACCAGTGCCCGTAGCAGCGGTAATAACTCCCCCTTTTGCAGATGAAGCTGAATTTGACCGCCATCAATTCGAGATAAATCCAGCAGCTGGTTTACCAACAACAAAAGGCGTTGTGTACTTCGTTCGATCAATTGCAGGTAGCGGGTCTTCATCGTCACGTTTTCCGGTACCTCAGCATCAAATCGTTTATTCATTCCCTCAAGAGCTTGTTGCACAGGGCCTAAAATGAGGGTCAGCGGCGTGCGAAATTCGTGGCTGATGTTCGCAAAGAAGGTAGATTTCAGTTGATCCAGACTTCTCAGTTTATCTGCTTCGGCGCGTTCTAGCTGAGCCTCCAAGGCAGCCTCTCGAACACGGCTTCTCTGCCGGTTACGGACGAACTGAAAAACGCTCATCAGTACCAACGCGAAAAGAGCGGCACCTAGCAAGGTGTAGTTCCGCAATCGGCTTTGCCGCTCCAACTCCAGCGCCTGTTCGGCCAATTGGGTCTTTTGCTGTTCATTTTGATACTTGCGTTCCAGTCCGGCAATGACCTCCAGGTTTTGCTCCTGTAGCAGACTGTCTTGCAGTATTTTTTGCTGCTGCAAATGAACGTAGGCCTGCTGATAATCTCCTCGCTGTTCGAAGAGGCGCGCCAATATCCCATGAGAATCCTGAGCCAGGTTCAATGGCCCATTTTCGCGCGTCATTTTCAGGCTGCGGTTGAGGTAGTCAATAGCTTCGGCATAAAGCCCTAGATTAAGATAGGTTTCTCCGATAGCATTGTAATTCGGAGCGAGATACTGTATGCGGTCTGTGTCTTCAAAATATTGATTGGCCTTTAGCAAGTAAGGAATTGCTTCTTCATTTTTTCCGGCAATCAATAGCGCGTTGCCCGTATTTTGATAAGCAATTGCAGCACTTACTACATCCTCTCCCAACTGTGCACTTTCCAGCGCCAACTGGTGATAAAACAAGGCACTATCTAGTTGGTCATCCGTAGAAAAAAAATTACCCAGATCGGTATAGGCATAATGCCATTCTGAGGGGTTCATATGTTTTTTGCGCAAAGTCAAACCTTCTCGCAAATAGAAAAGGGCTTGCTCAGGTTGCTCACTTAAGTCAAATGCCTCCCCAAGATCATTGTACACACGAGCCAGCCACTCGTAGTTTTCTTCTGCCTCTAGCACTTCCACTGCCTTTAGCAAATGTACAATCGCCAAATCCAGCTTGCGCATGGCTGAATAAGTCGAGCCCATCGCATGGTGAATCGCTCCTACCGCAAAAGTATTCCCCAACTGCTGTTGTACTAAAATATGCATACTGTCTTCTACCAAAGACTCCGCCATTCGGTCCATATTGTAGAAAGCATAACTTCGGATTTCGTGGGCGAAGGCCTCCCCTTTCAGGAATCCGATGGCTTTGGATTCGGCCATAATCTCATTGGCAATCCGCAGCGAGGTGTCACGCATATCATACTCACGAGCCAAGCTCAGCTTTAGCCGAATGCGGGTTTCGGCATCTGGCTCCATAGCCAATTCCTGGATAAGGCTATCACGGTAGCTGGTCTGAGCGACCAGGCCACCCGTCAATAATAGGCTAAAACTCCCCATTAAAAGTAGCAGAACAGGTGTTTTCATAACGTAGGTGTTAGTCTTCAGCAATGCTCTAAACCATTATCTATCAACTAATTTACGTTAATCCTCAAACTATTCAATAGGTTTAATACCACATAGCCACATGAGTTTTAGAAACTATGTGGCTATGTGGTAAAAAACACTTATAAAACTACGCCGGCTCCAAAGCAAAGGCAGCCAGATCCGAAGCATCAAAGCTATTCAGGATCGAGGTGCCGTTGGTGTGCAGGCCATCTACATGGAGGTGTTCCGCGAAAGCGGCCTTGTCCGGACAAGTACCCAACAGGGTAGCTACCTTGACCTTGTTGCGGTAAATGTCGTCTGCCCCCAGGGTATAGTTACTGGTCGAACCAATCACCATTCCGCCGGTATCGGCGCTTGCCAGTGGGTCGCTGCTGTTGCCACGTGCCACATTGAACCTAAAGATGGCAAAATCATTGGGGTGGCTCGCCCGAATTCGGAAATTGACATCAGAGCTGGCTTTGTCGTTGTATTTCACAAAACCACACTCGGTAGACGAAGCCCGCCCATCCACTTCTACATTGTAGATCGTGGCGGTGCTTTTCTGGTTATCTACCCGCACTTTCATACGGAATGGCCGGAAGCTGTCCTCTCCCGCAGATAACAGATAAGCACTATTGGCAGGCTGCGACTCCCCGATATTTGCCGGATTCGAGATTTGATTCACAGTATCAGCTACATTCTGGCGTACACCCGCTGCGTTGAAGAACTCCAGCTTGAACTCGTAGAGGCCGTCGCCCTTCAACGAGGTGGTATCTACGATCATGGTCACCGTATTCTGGTTCCATTCAGCCGTTGAGTTGTTGGCTACATCGGCTCCTTTTGGTGACACGGGTGGTATCTTGTACCCCTGCACACTACCAATCGGGAACGGTCCCATCGGGAAATGTTGGGTCTGGAAACTCGTCACTACGCCGCTGGTCACCTCTATGGTGTAAGCTTTGCTCATCGTGCGGGTATCCAATGGCACCCATTGCTGATCAGAAACAGAAGCACCTATAAGTTTATCGTTGTGCGTCTTGCGATACGACCACCTGTAGTGAGTGACGTTGCCACTAGGGAAGCCGCTACCAAACTGCACCACCAAGGCCAGGTTACTCGCAAATGGACGCACATGCTTGTTCGCCAATCCGTACCCCAGACTACTCGTTGCGTAGCGGGTCAGTCCCGCGGTACGGAAGGTTCTTCCCTGCTGGGAGATACTGGCTGCCAACTGCTGCTCGATGTGGCTCACTTGTGCACCCCAACCGATGGTCTTCACCCAGGCAATCTCTCCGGCAAGTGGCTCAAAACAGCCCATAGGTACGCGGGGATCGGTCACGCGGATGTTTACCTCTTTGCCGCATTCGTAATTCCAATGCGTGTAGCAAGGAATTGGTGGCTTGTAAACGGTGGTAAGCTCGCCATGAATTTCGTACTCTACCCAAAAGTAGAGGTCGGCTTTTTCTTCAAAAATCTGCTGCCAAAAACAGGCCTCAAAGCGACCATTAAAGTCGGTGCGTACCGTTGTTATTTCGTCACAACGATAAAACCAAGGCCAAAACATGGGCCACAAGCACAGGTAAGGCATAAATACCGCCCGCTGGTCAATGATCAGGTTACGCATCTGCTCGGCGCTGGCGTTATTCAGTTGCAGACGTACTTCTTGGGGCAAGTTAATCGTCGCCAAACTGGCAGTTTGTTGCTGAATGGGTTGCCCGCCGATAGACCTAAGCTCTTGCGTAGCCAATCGCGCAAACGGGCGCGGCGGCAGGGGTAAAGGCTGCTCTTCAAAAAACGGCGGATCAATAATCGGGTACGGAATTGGAATGGGGACGCGTTCCAGAAGTATATCACGAAAACGATCCAGAATATGATCAGGAACGTGGGGCACTAGTCGCAGGAAGGGGTCTACCTCACAGATATGTACAAGGGCATTACACAGGGGCATATCCTGCCAGCTACCATCAATCAGGAAGCGCTTGGTCACCCGGCCCTGCGTACAGCAGCGGTACCACCACCAGCGCTGAACCAGCTGATCAGGGACACGCGAAATATCGATTTCATTCTTCTTGCCCAACCGAATGGTGGGTTCGTAGGCTTGCAGGCGCTCGGCAGCGGCCAAGCTCTTGGGCTCCAGCCCTTTGGGTGGTTCTGGCATCACAAAGACCCGCGCATACCGCAGCTCCTCGGGTTCCAGCTTAAAATAAAGTTTATTGTCTTTGGGTTGGGTGCGGGCCAGCAGGTGACCGTCTTTATTATACGCCAACGCGATTAATCCTTCGGGCAATTCCACGCAGGAATTGTCCTTAGTTAAAGACTTCTTAGCCATGGTTTTTGGGTTTTAAGGTGTTGGTACTTGGTTTATTAGCCACAGAGACGCGGAGGCACGGAGTTTTTTTTTCATATACAACGATCAATACTTTCCGCGATGGATTTTTATAAACCAGGAGTACTTCAGTTGTTAATTGTACCCTTTTATACCCATGAAAAAGGCTGCGTTACCAATAGTTGTGTATTTATTTTGCATCCCCCCGGCCTGACGGCGGGGCCGGGCTGTTCGCACCCCACAAGGGGGATGCTGCCATCCCTGGCTGTGCTCCTCCGTCCGCCGTGCTCCCCTCCTACGTCGGTACGCGGGTTTTGGATTAAAGGGCAAATTCATAAATGTGCCCTTTAGAAAGACGTATTTACTGAATTTGCCCTAGGCATCGCGACTAGCCCAACCGCAGCAAGCGACGAAAGAAGCTTATCACCCTTTTAACCATTATTTGCGGCAGATTTTTTCTCGATTCCTCCTCCAATTCCTCCCGAATAGCCATTATCAATATCCCTAAATTGTTTTCGCCCGTATTGGTTTTTAAATCTACGCCCCAGAATGTATCGCCCCACCAATTGCCCTCTTGAATATAAAGGTCACCTGTCTTCAATAGCAAACGCTGGTAGGGCCGTTGTGAAAATTTCATCTTCAACAACTGGCCCATCACCTCCACTTTGACCGATTGCCAATCCTCCCTAAGTTCAATTTCCTTGCTCTTCTTCTTTACGGTGCCTGGAGAATTATTCGAGTCCGCACAGAATTTCTTCCATTCCATGTCATTGGATTTAGCGCTCATGTAGGCGTGTTCAACGGAAGCAAATAGCATTCCATTGAAAGTAATTTCACAGGGTGCGAAATTGCTTAACCATCTGTATTCTTTTTTAAATTCTCTGATCATCACTTATCATTCTAATGCCGAAAGTCCAGCTAAGAGAACTGTATCCAAAGCCAGGAACAACAAGCTTTCTTTTTTCGTTCCTTGAAGAAGCTACCTTACCTGCCGCAAAAACCACTCCTTCTCGCCAAAAACCTCTGCGGCTTCGATGCGCTGACGGAAGGCGGTGCGGGCTGCTTTGTCCATCGTGGGGAGCTGTAGCAACTGGCGGGTAAAAGCCAGCAGGTGATGGTAGTGCGCCTTGCGGTAACCTAGATCCTTGCTACGTTGCAAATAAACACGGAGACTTTCCAGCAAGCTTTCCAGCGGATTGTATTCCCCCAATTCGTAGTAGATTTTGAGTTGTAGGACGCGAGCGCCCAAGTAAATAAAAGAGGCTTTGGTATCCACCAATACCAACTGGCGGAGGCTTTTTTCTTGCTCGCCTTGCTCATAGTAGATTCTACCCAGGCAAAAATGGTAAAGCGGCACCCGAAACTCGGGTTTCAGCGAGGGCTGATACTCCTTTACAAAACGGACGGCCCACTGGTAATCACCCAGTATTGCAGCCAGCACAACGATGTTGACGTAGGTACTTTCCAGCAATACTCCATCATCCAGGAGGTAGCCCTGAGCCAGGCTTAAGCGATAGAGAGCAAAGGCCTCCTCTGCGTAGATTTTCGCTCCGGTGTTGAGCTTTCGGATATAGACATTGATGACAAAAGTGTACAGGTCGCGCATCTCGTAAGGCGGAAAATATTGCTGGTAACTTTCAATGGCTTCCCGAAATCGGCTGAAATAGGTTTCTTCCTCTTTGGCATTGATGGCGCGATAGCAATAGTAGTAGATGGCAATGGCTGGCACCTGAAGGTAAGCCGGATGCTTTTCGACATAAGCCAAGACTTCGGGCAAAAGGCCAATGGTGTATTGCTCGGGGTTGATGGTCTGCCGAGAGAGGGCGTTGCAAGCCTGCCGGAGTTTGGCCGCCAAAAAGTAAGCGTCGAGTTCATTGCTGACTTCTTGTAGGTTGGTTTTGGCTTTACGGTTGCTACTCAGGATATAGTCGTAGCGCTCGAAAGAGAAGTCGTGCCGATTTTGGAGGTAGGCCGTATCGCGAAAATCCTGCTTCTCGAGGGCCAAGCCTGCATCCCGGATGGCTTCGGCAAAGTATTTTTCCTGTTGTAACTTGCGATAGGCTTTGGCGAGGTGAAACTTGGTCTGCGCCTCGTCTTTGCGGATTTGCTGGAGTGCAAGGAACTCTTCGAGCAGCTTGAACAGGCGAGAAGCCAGCAAGTTCCATTGGTTGCGAGAAAATGGCTGATTGGGAAACAATGCTTGCCAATGATCCTCAGGTGGAGCAGCGCGGCCTTTTCTGGCTAGCCAGTAGTCCAACAGCTGTTTTAAATCCTCGCGCTTGTTGAATAACGGAGAATCGACGAAATGCCGAAACTGGGTTTGCTCGCGGGAATTGAGCTGGTGAAGGACTTGGAAGAGTTTCATCGATTATGATTTTGGCCTAGCGATGTGCAGTAGCTGGCCCTGCAGGGCCAGGCCCGTAAGGGCTGAGCGAATAGCGAACTGCGAAACGTAGCGCCCGACTGATAAGGAGGGAGGCCCCCAAAGTAGAGAATATCCAAGATTGGGTATCTCGCGCAGAGACACAAAGTCCGCAGCGTTTTTTCAATAACTGATGACCTAATACACACATTCATGAACAGCTTCCATGTTTAGCTACTAGCAGCCACCCATGTATCCCGCTGCCGGGATCAATTCAAAGAATTGAGGGAGGATAGCCTATCGGCGAATGGTTGTCCTCCTCCGTCCTCCGGACACCTCCTCCAAAGGAGGACAGTGGATTTGCTCTAGCTAGGATCGAATTTTGACGGCATTCAGAACCAATACAACACTGTACCGACTGAACAGGCAAGGCTCAACACAGTCAACTAATCTGTACTCAAATATATTTTAATTATTGAATATCAGCTATTTATTTCTCATAAAATATGTACTAAACAAAAATAATGTTCTTTTGAAAGCCGATAAGAAGAGGCACTTTTGTAGTGTTGGAAAAGTTTTCAAAAAACAATAGCGATGAAAAAAGTGCTGATCTTGTGTTTACTAGTGGTATTTTCGGGCTTGCAATTGCAGGCACAGACCTGCCCTACAGGAGATATTGTGTTGTCAAGTCAGCAAGAAATTGATGATTTTGCGGCCACCTACCCTGGCTGTACTATTTTGCAACATGACCTTAAGATCAGAGAGACTATTCCCGGAGACATTACCAGTTTGGCCGGACTGAGCCAGCTTACCGAAGTGGCCGGGTATGTATTTATTGATGCGACGGCGAGCCTCACGAGTTTATCGGGACTAGACAATTTGACGGCGATCTACAACAATCTGTCGCTGTACGACAATGAAAGCTTGGTAGACCTTACCGGGCTAGAAAACCTGACCTTGATTGGCGGTGATCTGCGCTTGATCTCCAACTTAGCACTCACCTCCGTAGATGGACTCAACAGCCTGGACCTTGTGGGTGGCGACGTAAACATTGCGGACCAACAGCTGCTAAATAGCCTTGCGGGACTGGAAAGCTTGACCAGCGTTGGGGGAGGATTCAGAGTATATCTCAACCCCGTTTTACAAAACCTGGCGGGTTTGGAAAACCTCAGCGCTATTGGTACCGACCTGGAGCTTAGTGATAATCCTGCCTTGGCAAGCATAGCCCAACTGACCTCTTTTACCAGCCTGGGAGGAAGCATTATCATTTACAATGCTGCATTGACTTCACTGGAGGGCTTAGAAAATTTCACCTCCATCACAGGGGATGTCCAGCTGACGATCCTGCCCCAGTTGCAAAACCTTGATGACATCGCGGGTATTACCAGTATTGGAGGTAACTTTACGATCAGCCAACTGCCACTCGTTGAGCGCTTGTTTACCAGCTCCTCGCTTGCATCCATTGGGGGCTTACTCAACATTGTCAGTAATGAGCAGCTCTTAAATTTGGAAGGGCTGGAAAACCTAAACACTGTTGGTAGCTTAGCCGCTGTCTCGAATTCGGCGCTCGCTGATTTTACCGGACTAGAAGGACTCACGGAGGTTACTTACCTATTTACCATATCGGGTAATGAACACCTACAGTCCTTTGCTGGCCTGGACAACCTCGCCTCGATAGGGACAAGGTTACTGATTATTCAGAATGATGGCTTGACCAACCTGCAAGGGCTTTCTTCGCTTGCTAGTGTAGGGACAGATTTTGAGATTAAAGACAATGATGGGCTACTAAGTCTGAGTGGGATCGAACAGCTTACCTCAATTGGAGGCCATGTCATTATTGACAAAAACGCCGAATTGGTGAGCTTGAATGGCCTGGAAGGCATCACCGTCATTAACGACCAATTGGAAATCACCGCGAATGGTGATCTGATAAACATGGCCGGGCTCGACAACCTCACCAGCATTGAGTCTTATTTTATTTTGGAGTACAATGTTTCTCTCACTAGCCTTTCCGGGCTCAATAACCTGAGCAACATTACCGGTCTTGTTCAAATTTATAACAACGACAACCTAACTAACCTGAGTGGGTTGGAAAGCCTAACGAACCTCCCTGGATCACTGAGAATAAACGGCAACAATGGCCTTACCAGTCTATCGGGTTTGGATAACCTGACGACGATTGGTGGAGGTGTAGAAATCTGGAACCAGTTTCAACTCCCTAACCTTACCGGCTTGGGAGCACTAGAAAGCATTGGTGGTTATTTTTCTCTCCTAAGCAACCAAAACCTTGAATCGCTGGCAGGCTTGGAGTCGCTAACCACTATAGGTAGCTATTTATGGATCAGGAATTACTCCCTCGAAGACCTCTCGGCGCTCAGTAACCTGACCACTATCGGCAGCTACTTCCAAATGGATGGCAATCATGCGTTGGCCAGCTTGCAAGGAACAGAAAACATCGATTTTACGGGTATCGATCGTATAGAACTCGTTGACAATCCGCTGTTGGCCGTCTGTGGACAGGAAAATATTTGTGATTATATCGTGACTGGCGGCAACGTCATTTTATCCGGAAATGCCGAAGGCTGTAATGAAATTGAAGACCTTTTACAAAACTGTTTTGCAGATACGCCTCACCATAGTCTCGTAGGCAGGGTAATCGCCGACACCGACCTGAGCTGTAGTGAAACCAATGATGAAACAGGCATCGCCAACTGGCTGGTAGAAGTGAGCAGTGCTACCTTTAATTACGCGGTCTCTACGGACAGCCAAGGTTACTACTGGCTACCGGTACTATTGGGGGATTACACCCTGAATGCGGTTTCTCCCTCTGCTTTCTGGGCCTCTTGCTTTACGGATACACTTTTGCAAGTGACAACGCTTGGAGATTCGACCACTACGGATTTCTTTATGCAACCGCAAGGTGACTGCCCGTTTATAGACTGGGATGTGACGATACCACCACTGCGAGTTTGCCAATCGCGCACCATCACGGTTGACTATTGTAACAATGGGGCATTGCCTGCCGAAGACGTGATTTTCACCATCACGCTAGACCCTGTTTTGACGATAGACACAGCTTCTGTGCCTTATACAGAGGATGCCAACGGGGTACTCTATTTCGATTTGGAAACGCTTGATTTGTTTGAGTGTGGCCAGTTTACGCTTGACGTATTTCTGGCCTGTGAAGGAGTGGAGATTGGCGATTTCCCGTGTGTGGAAGTATCGCTCCTTTCGGAAGAACTCTGCGCGCCCGATCCTTTGTGGGATGGTTCTTTGATTACGGCCAGTGGTTACTGCGAGAATGATAGCATTTATTTTCAGCTGGAGAATATCGGCGCTGGCGGCATGTCGGCCCCTGCCCAACTGCGGGTAGAAATAGTGATTGATGACATCATTCTGATGCTAGAGGTTGATGATTACCAATTGCCTGCGGGTGCCTCTCAGGTGCTACAATACGAAGTACAGGGAGAAGGCTTGAGACTAGAGGCCGACCAAACGCCTGGCCACCCGGTGTACAACGAAGTATCGGCAGTGGTAGCGAATTGCAATAGCACATCGGACGGCAGCTTTGTGATGCAGCTTCCTATGAATGACGGCGACCCTTTCTCTGGTGTCTTTTGCGCCCCGGCTGTTAATTCTTACGACCCTAATATCAAGACTGCTTTGCCGGCCGGGGTGGGGCCGGAGCATTTGATCGATAAAGATTGGACGCTGAATTATATGATTCAGTTTCAGAACACCGGTAACGATGTTGCTTACGAAGTGGTCATCGCCGACACGCTCTCAGAAGCGCTGGATTTAAGCAGCATTGACATTAAGGGAGCCTCTCATCCATTCACTTGGGAGCTTACGCCGGAGCGGGCACTGACCTTTACCTTTGCGGACATTCTACTCCCTGATAGTACCACCAACGAACCAGGTTCGCACGGATTTGTGGAATTTTCGATAAGGCCCAAAACAAGTATCCTACCGGGTACGACCATTGAAAACACGGCCCATATTTACTTTGACTTCAATGATGCGATTGTCACCAATACGGTTGATCATACCATCCGCAAACCAGTTGTAGCCAGTAGTGAACGACTGGACTGGTGTGCTGGAGAGCTGTACTATGGCCTGCCTATTTTGCAAGATACCAGTATAGAGATTTTCGTGTCTTTCGTCGAATACGACAGCATCCATTTTGTGCATTTCAATGTTTCGGAAACGGCCTTCTCTGTTGATCTGGAAATTCCTGTGGGCGAATATTTCCAGGATATTTTGATCACCAACGACACAAGTATCACCATTGGCTATGTTGCCGTGAATGGCTGTGACAGTCTGGTGACCTATTTGATTGATGTGCTCACGAGTACCAACAGCCCTGACGCATTTGCGGATACGCAAGTATATCCCAACCCCGTACGCAGTAACCTTCAGGTGATGCAGCAGCAAAATGGCAGCTCACAAACATGGACGCTGATGAATAGTATGGGACAAGTATGCTGGCAAGAGCAGCTAGCCCCCTACCAGGCGCTGAACCCGATAGTCATGAGCAAATACCCGTCCGGCATTTATTCCTTGCAGGTGACGACGCAGCATGGTACCAAGAGTTGGAAAGTGGTGCGAGAGTAAGGGTGGTTTGTTTGTTGGTTTTTTTGTTTGTTGGCTGGATGGTTGATGGTCCTTGTTTCTTGAGTGCCCCACCTCCGACCCTGCGGGCCACCTCCGCCCAAGCGGAGGATATGGGCGAGCCGTGGCTCTTAACGAAATAGTCGAGGGTTCTACATTAGCATTTCTTGGCTGTCTTGATTATGCTGCGTTGCTGTTTCCAGCACCAGCGCGACGTCAGCCTTGGTGGCCCAGCTAAAATCCAGCTTAGGGCTTGTCCATAACTCGCCATTAGAGGGCTTGATAAAAAATTGCACCTTCCTCTGCCAAGGAAGGGATTTATAGGTACCGATCACCTTTATCTGGGTGTCTTTAGCAATGGTGATAGTCCTTTTTTTCTTGGGGTTGTAAAAAAACAAGAAACGCGCATCTGGTACGTAGAGGTCTATGGCTAGTTGTCCTTCGCCTTTTCGTAGTTCAAAGAGGGAAGGCTTTTGAAGAAAATCAAAAACCAGCAGCGTTAATAGCACCGGGAGGCCCACATAACTGGCAAGGTTTTTAATAACCAATGGAGCACTTTCGAAAAAGGTCCCATAACCTACCACCACTAACAATACGAGTAAGATAATATTCCGAATGCTTGTATAGCGCCTGAACCAATTTTCGTTCGAGGTGATGATTTCCATGAGAGAGCCTTTTAATGATCTTTATTTCATAACGCTTTTTCAAAGAAAAGATACAGTGTAGCTGCTTTTGGTTGATTGTTGTTCGTTGAAGTTTGATTGGCTGTTATCATTTTAAAATACAATGGACCAAATACTATTCGCGAGTTTTTCAAAAGCCAAAAGAGCTTAGCACTTGGCTAGGCTTTTGTGGCTGCACTGTGTCAAAAACATAGCGAAACACGAAGGCCTCGAATCTCAAGCTTACCTAAATACGGAAAGGGAATTTGAGGGTAGCCCTCAGCTATCACCTAGTGCTTAATCCTCCCCTTCTGCTTTGTTGATAAAATACTGCAACCCGATATCAAAACCTATGCGNTAGCTCTCGTCATCAGCAAAGTAACGCAAATTGGGCCCCAGCTCTAACGCAACGTTAGACGTAAGGAAAGTATTTAAGCCAAAACCCAATCCTAGCTCGTAACTTCGGGCGCTTTCTTTTGAAGGAAAGGTCGTAGGAATATCAGATTTAAAACGACTTTCTTCTATAAGAAACCCTGCACCACCAGCTACAAACCATTGATATCGGCTTCCTGTTTCCGAAAGGTAAAACCGTACTTGAGGACTAAGCAGTATCTCAGCAAAAGTTACTTTCTGAAGACTACCGAGCTTTCTCCGTTGAAAGTCAAACCCAACACCAGCTCCTACCGCTAAGTAATCTCCCACAAAGTAGTAGACATTGGGGCGAATAGAAAAACCGAGATTACCATTTTCGGTAGTTTCCCAAGTGAATCCAGAAGTACTTCCTCCGATCATCCACGAGCCCGCTTTGAAGCCAGCCTCAGCAGCTTTGCGCCCGGCCCACTGGCCTTGCTGAAAATAAATACTCAGTGATGTACCCGCGAAGAGGCGAAGAGGCAATTCGCCTTCTCTTAAGTCATCGTCACGTAAGGCAAGAAAAGCATCCAGGGCCAAACCGTCACCAAGAAAATGAGTTAGCCCGAAGCTAATATCGCCTCCTAAACCATAATCGGATTCTCCATTAAAAACCCTAGTTGCAAAATCAAACTCTAGCTCGCTAAAAAAGTGAGTATTGTTCGCCTGCGGATTAAAATAATAACGCACAAAAGGGATTAAGCGGGCCAGTATCACATCATCTTCAAAATTTGAAAAATAGCCCCCTAACAGTCCTCCACCCAACAGTAGCCGATCAGAGACAAACACTCCATACTCAGGTGCAGCTAACAAAGAAAATTCGTCATAAAGAGGGGATAAGAAAAGAGAAGATCCCCCTAGATCAGAATTATTAGTGAGGTAACTAGGAGTCTCTAGTCCCCCAAAGTTTGCAAAGGCTGAATTGAAATATTTACCCCCTTTTTGCAGCTGAGCATTTAAGGACAAGGAGGTTAGTAAGAATAGAGAGATTATTAATGAACGCATTTGTACAGGTTTTATTAAAAAACAAATCCCGTATACCTTGGTTCGTAAAAACACCTTGCCCCACTACCCAAACCACCGTTTCTTAATTTCCTTGTACCGCGTCCGCCCAATGGGCAACTGCTCTTCATTGTTTAGGCGTAAGCTGTATTTGCTGCCGGGCTCAATCACAATTTCGCGAGCTTCTTGCATGGATACCAAGTACGATTTATGGATGCGAACAAAATGCTCGGGCAGTAGGAGTTCGAGGTTTTCCAGCGTTTTATTGTGAATAGCCGTCGTACCGTCTTTTAAATGGAGTTCGGTATAGACGCCCGCTCCTTGGATATAGTAAATATCGGCTATCGGAATCAACGTACGGCGGCCTTTCTTCTGGATAGCAAGGTACCTCAGTGTATTGGCTTGTTTTTCTCGCTTTTGCAAACGCTGAACGGCTTGTGCAAGGCGTTCTTCTGAAAAGGGCTTGGGTACAAAATCCAGTACACCATACTCAAAAGCCCGAATGGCCTGATCACGATAAGCGGAGATAATAATGGTCGGAAAAGGCTCGGCAACTACCGACTCCAAGACTCCAAAGCCGTCTTCTCCATTGAGGTTGAGGTCAAGAAAAAGGAGGTCTACTTTGTGATGAGCGATAAATCCCTGCCCATCCTCCAGGGCATCGCAATGCTGGATAGAGGTAATCTCTTTTCCCATAATACTACGAAGCATTCGTTCGATGCGGCGCGCGATCCGGTGTTCGTCTTCGATGATAAGGATATTCATGCGTGTTATTTATAGGGTTTTGATCCTAATGATCATCTGCCAGCCCTCTTCAGCAGGTTGATTAATTAGCTCCCAACGATCCTGATAGCTCTCCTGTAGGCGGGCTCGAATGTAACGCAAGCCGGTACCATGCCCCGCCGTGCTGTTTTTCGCAAACTTTGAGGCTGCCCTTTGTTGGGCCACCGTGGTGAGGGTATACTGGCGGTACGCTTTTGTTATTTCATAAACCAGTCGGAAAGTGATATTACCTTCTCCGTTCGGCAAACCATGTGTCACGCCATTTTCCACGGCAGTGTGAATGATGGCAGGCGGGATAATATCGTTGGGATCAATCCCCTCTTGTTCCCACAAGTAATTGATCTCTTTACGGTAGCCCATCACTTTGAGGTGGTTTTTGCAAAGGCGAATCTCTTGCCCAATAGGAATCTGTTGATAATCGGCAATTTCGTTGAGCAGCTCAAATTCATCGGCCAGTGCATGAATGAAGGCGGCTCCCTCTTTAGGCGACTCTTCCACCCAATCGATCAGTGAGGTCAGCGTATTCATGATGAAGTGAGGCTTGATATTTTTCTTGAGCAACTCGTTTTTCAGGCGTTCAGAACGGACCAGCGATGCCTCATAAGCCAAACGTTCGTCTTTGCGCTTCAGGCTCATTACGTAGAGCATGGTGAGTACAATAATGACAAAGGCGATGAAGATGCTCACATCGTAAGACGACATATAGTAATAGGGAATTACTGGCATAAGGTTCACTACAATAAAACAAAGTACCAAGCCTGTCATTACCCATATTGCGCCTTTTTTCTTTTCGTAGATCGCATAGCCCACCAATAAAACCGACCATACCCAGGCCAGGGTCGAATGTTTTCGCGCTATCCAATCAAAATTACTGTAGTACTTAAATTCCAGCCAACCAATAACGGCTATGATGATCGCTAAGCCAACAACTTTCCACGGAAAATTAAAATGGATCATAAAAAACAGCGGAATCAAAATCCCAAGAGAAAAGTGTAGCGCATCAATGATCTCTAGTCGAGTACGCTGAAAAGGATAAGGATAAATGTGAAACAACTTGAGGTATTCCATGATAATGATCCCCATGAAAACAAAGCAAATCACACTAAAAATAAGCGTAGCGAACTCTTTGGGCTCGGTTGCAAAAAAGAACAGGAAATAGATGGCCGTCAAGAGAAAGCAGCCTGCCAGCATAAACATGTACTTGCTTACTTGCAGCGGCCCGCGGGTAAGCCTAAAATAATCGTCAAAGAAAACGTAGGAGTGTTGCCCAGGCTCTTCAATTTCTTTAGTACTTCGCAATGCCAATACGTGCTCTCCATCTCCCACTAGGCTATCGGGCAACAAGCTGAACCATTGGTAATCACCCGGTATTTCAAAAAAACCATCTTCTGCGAGCCGGCCATTGGTGCCTAGATAGACACCATCCCAGTAAGCTTCGTAAGCGGCTGTTGCAAACACCTGAATACCGCAACCTTTGCGTGATTTTTCCTGCGGGGGCAACTTCACTCTCATTCGCGACCAAAAGATGCCCTTACCTGTGGGATCCTTATAATGCCCATCCCAATGACTATCATCATAAGACAGCTCCTTCCATTCTGTAGAATCGCCCAGCATCACCTCTTCCCACGCATAGATAGGATTGTCTTCCCGCTCCTGGCAAGAGGACAGTATCACAACCAGCAAAATTGGGAAGATATAGTAGTATAGCTTTTTCATAAGTCAAATATAGCGCATTAATCAACCGACCAAGTGCCGTTGGCAAGCGTACTGAGCAGTTGGCAAACTTTTGCTTTTACTTGGAGTAAGAAGCACCGATAATTGTGGGAGTAGCTGGTCAACAACCAGTCATTCACCAAAAATTACACCCGACATGAAACAGTTTCTTCTTCTTTTCTTTCTTTTTTCTCTTTCATTAGTTGTGCTTTCAGCGCAAGGTGCAGCACCCGTAATCGGAGGCACTATCAAAGGCAAAGTTTTTGACGAAAACCGACAAGCTATTGCTTACGCCACCATTAGTATTATGGACATTGAGGGCACCTTGATAACAGGTGGCATCACCGACGAAAAAGGTAAATTTTCACTCGACAACATCCCCCTGGGGCCTCATGCTGTTGAAATTCAGTTTTTGGGGTACCAGGTTTTTCAGCAAACCTTTGATTTACAAAAAGATAAGGAGACGCTTACGCTGGAAGACATCTACCTTGCTCCTTCGGGGATAGCGCTCGACGAGGTGGTCGTAACCGCTGAGCGGTCGCAGTACAGCCTTCAGCTCGACCGAAAGGTTTTCAATGTGGGCAAGGATGTTCTTGCACAGGGTGCCAATGCTTTGGATATTCTCAACCAAGTGCCACAAGTGGCGGTAGACCCCAACGGCACCGTTACGCTTCGTGGCAGCAGCCAGGTGCAAATACTGGTGAATGGTCGCCGGACCGGCTTGACGATGAACAATGCTATTGATCAAATTGACGGTGCAAACATTGAACGTATTGAAGTCATCACCAACCCTTCTGCCAGCTTTGATGCCAGTGGCTCGGCGGGTATCATCAACATTGTTTTGAAAAAGAACCAGGATTACGGATTCAAAGGAGAGGTAAGCGCTACGGTGGGCGCACCAGCCAACCACATTATCCGCCCCAGTCTATTGTATAAAGGCCCCAAGCTTAACTTTTTTGCCAATTACCGCTGGCGCTATTCCGACTACAACGGCATTTACACCTCTGATCAGCAAAACTTCTCCGACACTGGAATCACCCGACTGGTGAAAGACGAGCGCGAAGATCGCCACGATGATGGGCGCTCTTTCTACGTGGGAGGTGACTACTACTGGAACGACAACAACAGCGTCACCTTGGCCTTTTTTCGGGCCGACACCAAAGACACTGATTTCACCGCACTCAGTTATGATATCACTGATGAACAAGCGACCTCTACCCTACTGCGCGAAGGCAACTCGCTGGAACGGCGCGATTACAATCAATTAGAAGCCAACTACACCCGCACTTACGAGCAGCCCGGGCAACGATGGACGATTGATTTTCAATATGATTTCTGGAACAGCAACAAAGATTGGGACCTGAGTACTTTTGGGGAGCAACTACCTGCTAATGTTGCTACGGGTATTCGTACCAATTCAAAAGCAGGCAGCCGCGATTATGTGCTTTCCACCGACTACTCCTACCCTTTGGGGGAAACCGGCAAATTACAGCTTGGTGCTAAGCTGGAAAACAGGATTGTGACCAACGACTACCTTGCCGAAAATCAGGTGGACGACCAATGGCAGGTATTTCGCGATTTTGACAATGAGGTTGACTATACCGAAGCTATCGGTGCGGCCTATGTGGAATACCAAAACAAACTGGGTGAGCTTGAATACAAAGTAGGCTTGCGCAGTGAGTATACCCAAATTGACATTTCAGATGCAGAAAACACCTTCACGCAAGACAAGGAGTACCTCAACTGGTTTCCTTCCGCATTTTTATCCTATAACATTAGCGAAAACAGTGGTATCCAGGCTAGCTTTTCGCGCCGGATCAACCGCCCTAATTTGTGGAGTCTTTACCCCTTCAATGAGGTACGCGATATCAATGTACTGCAAACCGGCAATCCTGAGCTTGACCCTACTTACACCAATGGTTACGAACTTACTTTCACCCATCGCCACGATAAATACTCCTTCAATCCGGGCATTTATTACCGCAGTAGCGACCAACCTTTCCAGACCTTTCTTGATAGAACGGAGGATGACCTGTTTGTCTTACTTCCTATCAATATCGACCAATTACGGGAAACCGGGGTAGAATTCACGGCGAGTTATCAGCCTGTTGCCGCCTTGCAGTTGAGCACTGATTTCAACTTCTACCACTTCGAAGAAAGCGGCATTTACGAGGGGCAGGACCTTTCGGCCAATGGTACCAGCTGGCGTGCCCGTGCTTCCGCCAATCTTCGGCTTCCTAAAGACTTGCAGGTGCAACTCTACTACCTTTACGTAGCGCCTCGTAATGAGGCCCAGGTGAGCACGCTATCGTTCTCGGAATTGTCTGCGGGGCTGAGCAAATCATTTATGGATGATAAAATAGGCTTGAGTATCCGCGCGTTCAACCTCCTTGATTCCAGCATTCGTCGTTCGGTTGCCAAGACCACTAGTTACGAATTAGAGCAAAGTAGTCGGCGCTACGGTGCTCGTTTCACCTTTACTTTTGTTTACAAATTCAACCAGACGGAGAAAGATCGGATGCGCAATGCGCAGCGGGGGAATCGTTAGGTTGAAGAAGTATTCTTCTCTTTCCCATAAACATTCAGCACCATACCAATAACAATGAGGACAATCCCCAGCATAGGTAGCAGCGCGTAACCTTCTCCAAAGAAAATGTAGCCCATGATGAGCGCGTACACCAGCTCCATGTATTTGAAGGGTGCCAACACGCTGGCCTCGGAATGCTTAAAGGCTACCGTCATGAAGATCTGGCCAATCAAGCCGAAGATGCCAATGCCGATCACGGAAGGCCACTCGTCGGCCAGGGGCATACGCCAATATTGGACAAAACAAAGGCCTACCAGCATACAAACGATCATGAAATAATTGATGATCGTGAGGTAGTGTTCTTTATCACTGAGGTAGCGAATAAGTACGAACACCATGCCCAGAAAAAAGGCAGAGGTCAGCATCAGACCAAGGCTGAGGTAATCAATTCTGAGGTCAAAGCCTTTGATAACAATTACGCCGAGGAAAGCGATGGCAAAACTGATCCACTGTAAAGGGCTTACCCGCTCTTTGAGGTAGAACCAGGCCAATACAGCTCCGAAGATAGGCCCTAGATAGCGAATAGAGACTGCCGACCCCAGCGGGATCCGTTGTAGCGCTATAAAAAATGTTGCTAGAGAAACTACGCCCACCAAAGACCGGGCAAGCAATATTTTAGGATTACTGCCGACTATGCTTATGCGCCGATAAAGCATGTAGGGAAAAATAAACACGAACGAGCCGAAGGCGCGCAAAAACACGACCTGAAGGGGGTGCATTCCAGAGAGTTCTTTCGCCATTGCATTCATAATAGCAAAAGAAAGGGTCGCAATCAGGATATAGATAATTCCTTTGGAGATAGGCCTTGATTTTAACCGAAGTTCTGAAATCTGCACACCGTAGATCAACCTGAAGGAGAAGGGAAAAGCGTGTGAGAGCTAGAGATATTGACGCTTATGACGTCAATACCTCTAGCAAGCACTATCAAGAATGTTTAATCATCAAAGTCATCACCCGCTTCATCAGCCAATTCATCGCTGAGTTCATCGGTTAATTCTTCGGTATCGCCCAGGTCATTGTCATCATTAGCGTTGAGATCATCCAAAAAGTCGAGATCATCGTACTTGTCGGTGTATTTCGCTTTCGCTTTTGCTTTTAAGACACCGTCGTCATCGTAATCATCATCTTCCTCGATGATATTACTCGCTCGAACGGGCGTCATTCGAATCAGGTAGTAATAGTCTTCTGTTTCGAAAGGCAGTCCCATTTTACGTTCACCATCTCGGTTGACAAACGCGATCAAGTGTTGACTAAATCCCCGTGGATAGACCAATTTGATTTGTTCGACTACTTCCTCCGGAAGTTTTTCGTAATCCTTAATCACTTTTGGCTTGCTCATGCTCTAAAACTTTATTTATAAATTCCAAGGTGTAATATACGCCCACCTGTTTGATTTACCGGGCTTACGCTTTTGCCAATGACAATGCCATCTGACGGTGCGAGATAATCCTTAATCTTACGGCCAAATATATCTCTAATTGTTGCAATTAGCTGGCCTTTTTTCACTTCTTCCCGTAAATCTACCCAAACGGTGAGTAATCCGCCCACATCGGTATAGATCCAGAAAGAAGATTTGCATAGGACGGTAGGTTTGGCTGGTACTTCTATCTCATCGTCTACCATTTCCAGGTGACAAAGGACATTATGAATCCCCGTAATTCCACTGCGAATCAATCGTTTCTGGAAGGTATTCGGGTTGCCAACTTCTAAGGTTATTGCCGGAATACCCATTTCATCTACTGCTCCACGTAGGGTACCATCCGAAGCTGGATTGTGTACAATGATGTCTGCATTTTGCAGCATTGCCAACTCTTTCACAACCGGATGATCCATGTCGGCACGAATATAATAAGAATTGACTCTTCCCTGACTAGCTGTGTGCAAATCGAGTAGATAATCGAAATGTTTTACCAGGCGATCAATAAAACGGTAGGCGTAAACTTGGCTTACGTTACCACTCTCTTTGCCGGGCATTATGTGGTTGAGGTCGACGCCATCATTGAATCGTCGACTTTTACGAATAAAAGAAGGTACGTTTACCACTGGCACACCGACGATGGTGCCACTCAACTCTTCAATTTCCACTTCATTAAACAAGCGCTGAATAACAGGAATACCATTTAACTCATTACCGTGTACAGCTGCGGTGAGCCCTAAAACGGGGCCATCTTTCAGGCCACGAGCGACCATGACCGGAATACAAATAGGGTTGGCAAAACCATCAGAGATGATTTTTAGCCAATAATTACGCTTGGTACCCCGGGGAGTATCTTCCAGATTGAAATCCAAAATCATCGGCAGGTTATCCTGCATAGTGGGCATCAGCATACTGAAATATTTTATCTATTGTTGGTTGAATAACGGGGCGGCCCGTTTGTTGTTCGGCTTGCGGAAAACCTCCAATACTGAGGGTATTAACTTCCGAAAGCACTCGTTTACCATCATCATCCACCAAGGTATCGGCACCATAAATAAGGATGCCCGCTTGTTGAAGTTTGGGGTTTATTGTTGAAATGATTGCTTCTTCATCCGGCGTCACCTCGGTGGGTACCGAAGTACCTCCTTGGGCAACATTGCACAACCAGGAATCCTGCGCAGGTAGCCGCAACGAAGCGGCCATAATTTGACCACCTACGACAATGATTCGTTTATCACCCTGGTTGACGTTTTTAAGGAACTTCATCCCCAGCATCCCGTCTGTTTGAAGGATGCCTTCTATTTCTTTCAAATAGGTCGCCGTATCATGGATAGTCGTCCCGTCGTCCAGTTTGTTGCCGTCAATTTTTAGCAAGCCACGCCCGCCGTATTCCTTTAATGGTTTTAATACGATGGGAAACTTGGCCGCAAAATCCAGCACATCCGCCACAGATTGACACAAACACATGGAAGGACTTACCTCTGGAAAATTAAGTAAGAATTGCTTGTTACTCGTTTGTAAAATTCCATTAGGATGATTTACAATGGCTTTTCCATCCAACAAATCCGCCAGCCAAGTCAGGAATTCATCACTGATCGGGCGGGGCAACCGCAAGAAGACGAGGTCATAATCCTGAGGGTTAACCGTCTTGATATTTTTTACCAGATGGTCGCCGTCTATGGTGTAGGAAAAAGAATCGGTGACCGTAGCCGCCTGTAATTCTTGCCCTGTTTGCCCATTAAAAAACGGATCATTTCCAGCCCACGATCGGCTGGCAATATCAATCCCCGCACAACGGGAATGTGTACGCATTTGCCGCAGCAAAGCGTAGATAGAATTTTCGGGGCTATGTCCTTTGTGATCCGTCAGGACAAGTACCCTATACTGTGCCTTTATCATATCATAATTTCATCCAGTAGCGTCCGGTCATTATTCAACGACTTGAAAAGACGCATCCGAAATTTACCTTTACTGTTGTAAAGGTTTTTACACATTTTATCAATAGCAATCGTGGACAATACGGTTTGAATGTAAGCCTCTATAAGGTCATCAAGACCAAGTCCGAGCTTATTAAAATCCCGTCGGTCCGTCAACATTAAACGGTTGGTATCCGAGCCCCATTCATTTTCTGCGTGCTTAATAGAAAGGTTTGTACCCAGCATACTCCACGAATCACTACCATTGGTGATATTATCAGCGAGGGGTTCTGCGGCCCGCCGCGAATAGACACACAGTGGTTTGATACCGTCTTTGGTACTGCTAACCATTAGACGAAGATCAGTCACATAAGTTTCTCCTTTTGAAGTAGGAATTGTACCAACATGATAAAACTTACCTGTACTACTGGTAGAGCTCCAATTATAGTTGCCAATCAAGCTTTGTACAATGAAGCGCTGGTATTCCATATCCAGCTCCATGAAGCTATCTAACTCCTTTTCACTAATGATGGTGTAAACCCCCTGACCGGCATTGCTGTAGGGGATTTTTATTACTGCTTGCCCGCCAAGTTTTTGCACCCAGAGCGGGATTTCTTCTCTACTAACATCCCAGATCGTCTCCGGAATATTGATTTTCAGCCCACACTCTCGTAGCTCTGTATTGTAAATATCGTAAGCTTTAGCGGCGACCATTTTGTTGCGCCCTCCAGCCAGGCAAGCCACGATAGGGTTGAGCAGCTTTGTTTTACACTGTAGCGGAAGGCGATTCCAAGGCTTCTGAGTAACATAGCGAAAAGCAGCCCGTAGTGGCACCCACTCTCCTTCATGTTTTACGTACACCCAATCGTCTTCGATTTTAATGTGGGTATTAGCCTCTCCTTTATAATAAGGAATCAACAATACCTCTTCCTCCATAACATCTGCAATAACGGCTGCATAACCAGAGGCCTCCATAAAGTTTTTATCGTAGATCAGGCCAAGCCTGCCTTTGCCCATGCCTTTTTTCTTTTTCAATAAAGGCTTGAAAGTACGTTCAATAAGAAGGCGATAAGAACCGTCTTCCTTATTGTCATCCAGGAGTGGCATCGACTTTTGTCCCGAAGGGCAAGAGTTATTTTCAAGGATGACCATCTGGCGCTTTCCTGTAGCAGAAGTAGCATTGATCAAATCCGCACCGCTCCACAGAAAGTATTTGCACTCATAGTCCAGTACTTCTTCCAATTTTGCTCGTTTCACCATTGGATGAAGATGACAATAGCGAGTGATGATCCTCTCTTTGGAAAGATTAAGAAAAAAGCTCACCATTGGATGAATAGTAGCATTGAGTGCCTTGGGGTACCAATGGTTCTCACTACGAAAGCTTCCAGGTTGGACTGGCTGTATGTTGGATGGATCTTCGATAATAAAATGTTTTAGTTGGGATTAGGTAAATAGTAAATTCCCCGCAAATATGTTCGCTTTATCCCAAGTATACTAGTGAAAATAAAAATCGTCGTTATTTTTTTTCCCATACGATCGTCAATATCACACCAGCCCTTATTTCGAAGAGAGAGGTCGCATTTTTGAAGCATAGAATTTGAATATCCACTATTAATTACTTCAAACATACACGACCATGCGATTTTTAACTATTCTCTTTTTCTTTCTTTCTTCTTTATCTCTGGCTACAGCACAAGCTTTTGTTGCCCCTCAGCTTACCGAAGCGCTGAATTTAGGCCAGCCCTTAGAAGTAGTAGTAACCTTTCACGGAGATGATACTCCTACTATTGCTAACCTTGGCTTACTTGAATCTATTGGGATTACCCAAGGAGCTACCTTGCAATCACTACCTATTGCTGGTGTGATCGCTACCCCAACACAAATTAATACGCTCGCTGCTAACCCCAGTGTACGTTCTTTGTTTTTGAATTATGACATCGATTACGAGAACAATCGTGCGACAGTAATTACCGGCGTTGACCAATTAAGGACCGACCCTATCATCACCGCTCAGAATGGGGGCTTGCCCGTCTCAGGCAGTGGTATAGGCGTCATCATTAACGATAGCGGTGTGGATGGCACTCACCCTGACCTGGAGTTTGGTACTAACCTGGTTCAAAACGTTGCAGCCCATGCCAACCTCAATTCCTATTCTGGCATTTTGCCTTACACGCCTATTGAAGACGTACCTAATACCGACGCTGCCGGAGGACACGGCACCCACGTGGCAGGTATTGTAGGGGGTACCGGCATAGCATCACAGGGTCTTTATGAAGGGGTAGCTCCTGGCGCCGATCTTATTGGCTATGGTGCAGGTGCAGCAGTAGCACTGCTTGATGTCCTTTCTGCCTTTGATTATGCTATTGTCAAGCAATTCCAGTACGGCATCCGGGTAGTGACCAACTCTTGGGGAACGACCAGCGATGCAGGTACCGACTTCAACCCTTCTGACCCTATCAACGTTGCTACAAAAAAATGTACAGATCGTAATATTGTCATTGTATTCTCGGCGGGCAACTCTGGTGCTTCTTCGGGTACCATTACCGGAAACTATAAAAAAGCTCCTTGGGTAATTTGTGTAGCTGCCGGTGACAAGCAGGGGCGCCTGACGGATTTCTCTTCACGTGGTCGCGACAACGTAGGCGGTACAGTGGTCGTTGATGGTCAGACTTTCACTTGGGAAGATCGCCCTACCGTCACTTCACCAGGAAAAGCAATTATTTCTACCAGAGCTATTTCTCCTATTGGTGTGTTGGGCACCCCCGACGATATTGAAACGATAGAACCTGCTCACCTACCCTACTATACAACACTTGATGGCACCTCTATGGCAGCACCTCACGTAGCTGGTATTGTAGCACTGATGCTGGAGGCAGACCCCACGCTGAATCCGTACGAGGTAAAAGCCATTATACAACAGACTGCTACTAACATTCCTGGCCGTGCAGGTTGGGAAGTAGGCGCAGGCTACGTAAACGCTTACGCTGCGGTAAACACCATTTTTGGAAATGCCAGCAATTACGGAAGCTCCCTAAATATCAATCGCAACTTTAACAGCAATGTATTAACAGCAAGTACTACAGAAAACTTTACTGTAGAGTATCTCCCTGGTGATACCGAGCAGCTTACTTTTGAAGTGGCTTCGGGTACGACGACGCTGGAAGCCAAGACCGTTATTGGTGGTGTATTGGGCGAAACCGGCAACCTCTTGAACTTAGTATTATTCTCACCTAGTGGACAACGCTATAGTGCAGGTATCCCTGTAACCTTTACCTTGAGTGTTGGACGCGGAGTAGCTGTAGCTAGCCCTGAATCCGGTACCTGGACCCTAAGTATTGAAGGATTAAATGGCTTGGCCTTACCTGAAACCGTAGAGGGTACTATCACCCAAAGTGTTATTTCCGGTGCTACCGGGCTGGATGATGTAAATGGTCACGACAACGAGGCATCTATTCGCCTCGCAGTGAGTAACCGCTTGATGGACAGTAATGGTAATAATTTCGAACCAGAAGCTTTATTGACCCGCTTGGAGCTCGCCGATTACCTAATGATGGGCCAGGGTGTTCGCCAGTACCTTTCCTCAACCGGCACACTACAATTTCCTACCCTCAATGGCAATGCAAGTCTACTGGCCGAATCAGTAATGGCTACCGGTGCTGCTTTGCGCGATAGTGAATCAAACAGTAGCCCATTAATGACAACAACTGCCAATGGCTTTGATGCAAACGGTACCGTAACACGCGCCGAACTAGCCTACACTTTGGCTCAAAGCCTGGGCTTAGAAGACTATGCCAACTCCCTCGCCAATGACCCTATCACTGTCAACGTTGATGGAGAAACCATTGACGTAGAAGATGCAAACGACATCCCCACAGCCTTGCGCGGACACGTACAAGCAGCTCTGAACCTTAATTTGATCAATGTATACTACTCTATCACTCAAAATCCTTTTGGTTTAGGATTTACCATACATGCACACTTTCAGCCAAATACGGAGATCAGCCGTGTGGAGTTTGCAGTAATTGCTACCCGTACTTTTGATCAGTGGGTAAACCCTACCCAGAATTTCACCGTTCCACAAAGTGATACATCAGGCGCTGATTTTGAATTGAGTGTTTACCCAAATCCTACGACAGATCGCTTGTTTGTAAAAACCAACATGTTGAACATCGAAACACCAGGAAAAGTAACCCTCCTCAACAACGGTGGGCAGATCATTTACCAAAACCAGACCCTGCTTTTCCCTTACGGGGAAATACAATTAAACGTAGCTTCTTATCCTAAAGGACAGTATTTCTTACGCCTGGAAACCGAAGCTGGTGAGCAGTACACCAAAGCAATTGTACTGAACTAATACCTTGAGTTGATTGATCAATAATTTTAAAGCCCCGTTATTAGCCACTTGCTAATGACGGGGTATTTTGAAGTTTTATTCGCCTCAGAAATGTACCCCTATGAAATACTTTTTCGCGATTCTTATTACACTCCTTTTTCAGCAAACCATTGTTGCTCAAAACAACTTCAACGAAGATTTCGACCTCAATCTTGGCACACTCAACAATCAGAATCAATGGAGCGGCAATGCTAGCTTTCAAGTGATTACTGATGCTATGACGCTCGCCGATTATCCGCAGAACAACGCAGACGGGCAGGTCTTGCAATTGCAGAGTAGCGGTGGAAACATTGGTCGCGACAACTTGTTGGCAACCTCTTTTGCCAGTGGTGCTGCCTACCTATCCTTCCTGGTTCGAATTGATAATGAGAGCCAGCTACCTACTTTTCCTGATTACCAAATGGCGGTAGAAAAGGAGGCCTTCGCGAGTACTTTTGCCGGGTTTGGTTTTTATAAAGACCAGTTAAGTGGTGTGATAAAAGCCGCCTTAACGACGCAATCTATAGCCGACGAAGTTACCAGCACTGCTACTTTTGCTGCAGCTACCGTTTACCATGTGGTTCTGAAGTACGAATTTATCGTCGCAGGCAACGACCTTCTCAAGGTGTACATCAGTCCTGACTTCATGCCTCAAGAGCCAGTTTCTCCTACTTTAACAACTACTGTCAATGGAACAGGTTTGCCTGATCAAATTGGGCGTATTTTGATCAATGCTCCAGCAGCTAGTATTAACATGATGGTTGTAGATGGGATTCAACTGGGTAATGTCTGGAATGGTTTTTTCGACCTCGGCCTGCTTCCTGTAGAGCTTTCTGAGTTCCGGGGAGAAGTCACCGACAGTGGCACTCAGCTTTACTGGCAGACCCGCACAGAACACAACAACCAATCTTTTATGGTTGAACGCAGCATTGATGGCAAGAACTTCAATACCATCGGCGAAGTGGCTGGCAACGGTGATAGTCAACAGACCATCAATTATAAGTATACCGACCCTAACCCTAATTTTGGAATGAATTATTATCGCCTTACCCAGGTTGATTTTTCGGGTGAGTGCAGTCAGAGCGAAATCATTGCCTTAAATAGCACAACTAAATTTGCACGGATCAACCTCTACCCCAACCCTACCAGTAGTTTTCTTACTGTTAATTTCCCAAATATCGATGTTAACAATATCTCCATCCGCAGAAGCGATGGTACTATCATGCCACTAAACTATCAAGAACAGTCTACCTCTCGACTATTGATCGATATTCGAAGCTATGAGCCAGGGTGGTATGTGATAGAAATTTATAGCAATGGAGTCGGTTACGACCAGGAACTGTTTGTGGTGCAGTGAGCATTAAATTAGGCTAAGGGGAAGTTTTAGACCTGTATTTGTGAAAGGTAAATAGTAGGCATAACACCCGCTTGTGGGAGGGTTCCCACCCAGCTGCCGGACCGCCAAATCCGCCCTCGGTCAACCGACCACAAAGGGCGTGCGACATCACCTGCTACCATAGCAGGTAGCAGCCAAACAATACGCAAAAAAAACCGATGAATGCCCCCTTGACAAGATGGGGGGTAGTACCTCTGATTTTCTTAAAGATTGTCAATTCTTCAAGGAAATGCTAAGGTATGAAATCAGATCAAAAAAACACAAATAATATTCAACAATATTACTTAAAGCAAAAAAAATATCAAGAACTGGAAGGAAGTAACCGAAGTACTAACCATCGTACCCAAATTGGTAATCTGCCGTAGCTGTGGGACGATCTGACCGCCAGTGCCTAATGAAAAAGGAGAATTCTTGATGTTTCAGGCAAAGAGGGCACCTGGTGCAAAGAAATTCTTAAGAACCTGCAATTTTGTTATACACCTTAAACTTCTCTTTCCCCTTCCATTTCCGATTTTACCCTAACTTTAGGAGGTTTAACATCATTGTTTCACTTGACTTAATCATGCATTATGACTAATCGCTTACTAGTGTTCGTATTTTTGTTGGTCGCGACCTTCACCATGGCTACTGCCCAAGAAGAGGTGAATAAGGACATCAACGACCTGATCCGAAAACACGGTCTGGACCAAAGCCAAGCCATGGAAATTGCAGGCTGGATCACTGACGTCTACGGCCCGCGACTGACAGGCTCGCCAATGCTGGACAAGGCTACCGAATGGGCCCAAAATACCCTGACCGAATGGGGTATGGCCAACGTACATCTGGAAAGTTGGGGACCTTTTGGGCGCGGCTGGGAAATGACTCATTTTGAAATGCACGCCAACGGGCCCGGCTACTGGCCGATCATTGCCTACCCAAAAGCCTGGTCTCCTTCGGTAAAAGGCACCGGGGAGGTCATCTATCTCCAGGCAAATAAAGAAGAAGACTTGGCCGCTTACAAAGGAAAACTGAAAGGGAAGTTTGTGTTATTCGACACGACGCGTCAGGTAGAGGAACTATTTGAACCCGCTGCAAAAAGACATAATGCCGAAAGCCTACTGGAACTGGCGAATGCTCCGGAACCTACGCCACGCCCACGCCGCAATTACCGTGATTTAAGTGGCTTTACTTTCAACCAGAAGCTCTGGCAATTTCTTGGCGAAGAACAGCCTTTGGCCGTTTTGACCCGTAGCTATAAAGGCGACCTGGGTACTGTATTTGTATCCGGTGCCCGAACAGCGGAAGGCAGAGCTCAAAATGTGGACCGCGAAGTAGTGCCTCAATTCACTTTGGCGGTAGAACATTACAATCGAATTTTCCGAAACCTCCAGCGCGGCATTCCCGTACAGCTCAGTGTAGAGCTGGAGGCTCACTATACCAACCCGGACGGAATGGAACATAACATCATCGCTGAGATCCCCGGAACGGACCTGAAGGACGAGGTGGTCATGTTCGGTGCTCACTATGACTCTTGGCATACCGGTACCGGCGCAACCGATAACGGCGCTGGTTCTACAGTGATGATGGAAGCAGCCCGTATTTTACTGGAAACGATTAAAGAAAGTGGCATCCAGCCCCGGCGGACCCTACGCTTGGCGTTATGGACTGGCGAAGAGCAAGGCTTGTTTGGATCCCGTGGCTACTCCAGAGAGCATTTTGCAACGTTCCCCCCCGATAACAATACGCCACAAAGCTTGAAACCGGAGCAGGAAAAAATCTCTGCCTACTACAATCTGGATAACGGCACTGGTAAAATCCGGGGTGTTTATATGCAAGGAAACGAGGCGGTAGCTCCCATTTTCCGAGCTTGGCTGGAGTCCTTCAAAGATTTGGACGCCAGCACGCTGAGCTTATCCAATACTGGCGGCACGGATCACCTGGCCTTTGATGCCGTTGGTATCCCCGGCTTTCAATTTATCCAAGAGCCTATGGCTTATTTTGCGCGTACGCACCACTCTAATATGGATAACCTGGACCACCTCGTAGAAGCCGATCTGGCCCAAGCGGCTACCATCATTGCTTCTTTTGTATTCCATACCGCCATGCGAGATGAGATGATGCCGCGGAAGCCTTTTGAGGTGGAAACGACGGCAGAGGACAATGGTTCCAACGAAAAATAAGAGATCGTAGAGGGATTACCGACGTAACCCCTCTACGCCTTTCACCCCCGAAGGGGTCACTTACACGAATACCGAAAGTTACCGCCTACGGCAGCAACCCGTACTTCACCTCATCAAATACTTTCCCGTTTTTGAGTACTGCTGCTTTTGCTACGCCTTCTTTTTCAAAACCATTCTTTTCTAGTACTCGCATAGAGGCCGCATTATAGTCGTAAACGGATGCGTAAATGCGTCGCAGCTTCATTTCCTGAAATCCTATTGGAATCATCTTTTTTACCGCAGCTGATGCTAAGCCGCGCCCCCAATAAGGTTCCCCGATCCAGTATCCCAGTTCTGCGGTACCTTCGTAAACGTCTTGCGCGGGATGTAATCCGATTACTCCGGCCAGCGTACCATCCAGCGTAATAGCCCGAATAGTAGGGCCACCAAGGGTATGAGCCATTAGTATAAATTCGTCTGCATCCTCTTCTGTATACGGGTGGGGCATTCGGTTACGGACATTGTCCCAAATATTTTTATTATTCGCCAAAAGGGCAAATGCTTTGCGGTCGGACGCTTGTAAGGGGCGAAGGGCGATTTTGTTATCCTCTATCATTTCAATAAGATATTCGTATAGACCATTAACATCCTAATCGATAGCAATAGTTCCCAGTCGTCGTCACCTCTAATCACTATCTTTTCCAGCGCCCCACAGCTCATCAAACAATGCCGGTGAAGCTTTAAGGTAAGTGGCTTTACCCGTTTCCTCCAACCACCGCTCACGAATCATTTCACTGCGCTGTAATCGCGCATCAACATCCTGAAAAGTGGGATTATCAAACCACATGCGGTGCGATTTCCAATGACAATTGATATAACTCACTGCTTTTACGACATCAGGATTATCGGTAACGGTTTTAAAGAAGGGTACAAACCAATTATCCCAAGCCTCTTCCGCTTGTGCGGGGTTAGAAAGAACCGTCTCTTTTGTTTTCCCGTTCGTCTTGGTAGTGGCCGTAGAGATGGTGGGAGTAGCTTCTGCAATAAAGACAGGTTTACCATGCTGCCGGGCAAACTCCACCATGTTGGCTTCCTCCCAGCGGGAGAAGAAGGAGTAAGCACACCAGTCAACGTACTCATCACCTGGATACCACGATGCTAACAAATCTAAAGGCTCATCCGCACCATGTGATTGCCAGACGTAAGCGACATTCTTCACCCCCATCGAATCATATCGGTCTTTTATTCGCCGAAAGGCAGTGATAAAGTCTTCCCGATTATAATGATTCCACGAGCCGCTGAACTCATACCCTATTCGTAAAAATACCGGACGCGGGTGCAATGATTTCAGCCACTCCCCAAAACGGTCGACCATCTCATCCTGCTCACCACGGGCAATTTCTCCTTCATGATTGACCATCCAAAAACCTATCGCCAAGGCAGAATGCTTGAAATCTTCATCAGCCAACTGAAGCGACATATTATTATCACTATCGCCCCAATCATCGGTTTCCCAAATGCCATCCAAGCCTTTCATCACGTAACCAAAAGAGGTGTCACCGGGGGAGATGCCCGAATACATGGTGAAACCTCCCGGTGTGGGGAAGTGATCGAAGTATCCGTCGTTGTAATCTTCCAAACCTCCTACCGATTCCAAATCTTGCCCCACAAAGAGAATACATTTCCCATCGGCGGGTTCAAATTTTGCCAGGGGGCGAACTTCTGCCGTTGGCTCCGAAGAGGTGTTTTCTTCTGCCGATTCGTTAGGCTGACAGCTGCTTAACAGGATTAACAACGCGAAAGCGAGGTTTTTTTTAACACATAGCCACATAGTTCCTTTCTTTGTATTGCTTAATTTTTATCACATAGCCACATAGTTTTTCGGAAGGCCATCGCGCTATGTAGTAAATTCTTGGTAATCAAACCAGGCGAAGTCTGCGTGATGATTCTGGCCACTTAGGTCTTGACAGCATAGGCCAACAAAAGCCCCCGTGAAGGCTGGGCGATAACGATTGGTTTCATCACGAACGTAATCATCTGACAAGATACTGCCGTCTAACACCGGGCCACAGCGTTGCCAATCAGCCCCATCCAGCGCGTAAAAACACTGTATGGCCGAATGTTGCCAACGGAATTTTAGCTTAATATTCCCTTCGTCGGGCAACACTATAGGTACCCGCAACATTTCTTCAATTTCGTATTTATCACAACGTAATAACTGCAACTCTCGGCCTCCTTTGTCGGTGCCCTGGATGTATAAATAGTACCAATGATAGGTATTGTAATAAGCTACCAGGCCTGCCATTTGCTGAAAATTTTTAGGCTGAAAATCAAGAGCAGTTGCGACTTCTGTATTAAAGTGCTGCACACGCCGGGCCAGTAAAGACTGACGGTGTAGAGAACTCAACGATTCCTGCCCATAAAGGCGAAGAAAACCGGGGCGGTCTGCTAACGTACACCAGTCTTCGGTAATCGGAATACGCAAAGACTGAAAGTTGATATCCAGAGACTTGGTTGTAAATGCTACCCTCACGTCGCTTGGCGGTGCATTCTCGATAACTTCATTTCCTATTGTAATATTTTCTCTGACCAGCTTATTTCCTTGCTTTAGCTGCGGCCAACCATTGTGCCAAACAACCTCCTCCAATACTGTTTCTCTACCCAATACACAACGTCCTTTTGTAGAGAGTGGGCGCCCCGTGAGGGCAACGATGTACCAGTCTCCATCGAGGCTTTCCACCAAGTCAGCGTGCCCTGTTTTCTGGAAAGGCGCTTCGGGATTATCCCTTGCCGTCATGATGGGGTTTTCGGGATGAACCTCGTAAGGGCCCAATAAATGCCGAGAACGTGCCATACTCACCGCGTGCCCGTATTCGGTGCCTCCTTCCGCCGTGATGAGGTAGTAATAACCGTTGCGTTTATAAAGGTGCGGGCCTTCCGTAAGCCCTAATTCCGTTCCTGGAAAAAGAGGCTGTAATTTGCCAATTAGTCGTTGTTCTGAAGCAGAGTATTCTTGTAAAAAAACACCACCGGAAAACTTCCCTTGCCGGTGATCTACCAACATACTTAAATAGTATTTCTTCCCGTCGGGATTATGAAACAAGGAGCCATCGAAACCGCTACTGCTGAGAAAAATGGGGTCCGACCAGTCGCCAAGAATATCTTGGGTAGTCACCAAATAGTTAGGTGTATCTTTCCAAACGCCTTGAAAGGATTTCACATTGGAGTAGACCAAATAGAAGGTCCCATTATCGTAACTCAAACAAGGTGCCCAAACACCACCACTGTCAGGCACGCCCTGCATATCCAACTGCGATTTCCGGTTCAGCGGACGTGCGACCAACTCCCAGTTTATCAAGTCTCTTGAGTGATGAATTTGCACACCAGGAAACCACTCAAAAGTGGAGGTTGCAATGTAGTAATCCTCTCCTACCCTAATAATCGAAGGATCTGGATTAAAACCTCGCAGTATAGGATTTTTGAGCATTAAAAATAGCTTTACAAGAACGCTTGCCGGGAAACTTCCCAACAAGCGCTTACTTTTTTACCTGGTATATTCCGCCTCAATAGCCTCCAAGGTTTTGCCCTTGGTTTCTGGTAGAATCTTCAAGAAAAGGAAGAAGCCAACTGCGGCTATCAATCCATAAATCAGGAAGGTCGTTGCATTGCCTAAAGTGGCAAGCTCCCAAGGGAATATCCGCGAAATCAGCCAGCTGGCGAAACCGTTGATAAACCCAACAAAGCCAATGGCCAAGCCTCGGTATTGATTGGGGTAAAGCTCTGATAGCATCACCCACATGACGGGGCCAAGAGAGAACGCAAAACAAGCGATGAACGCAAGGATGCCAATCATCACCAATACAGCATTTATCTTGGTGGCCTTCTCCAGAATATCTCCTTCGTATTTTTTGTAAACTTGCTCGCCAATGGCTGCCTTCATTGTATTTTTGAAGTCCAAATCATTGGTAAACGTTTGTCCGTAATAAGGTGTTAACGCTGTGGCGTCAATCTCTTCTGTCAGCGCTTTCGCATCGTTTTCCGTAAGGGTATAAGTAGCTTGATTAAAACTAAATGCACAAAGTAACATACTGGCGGCAATGCCGCCAATACCCATTAGCAAGAGCGGGCGACGCCCAACTCGGTCGATAAGGAAAATAGCGATGATCGTAAATACCACCGTGGTCAAACTCAACCATACGCCAGATGCAAAGGCCGCATCGGTACCAATGCCTGTTTGCTTAAAAATAGAAGTAGCGTAAAAATATACCGCGTTGATCCCTGTCACTTGCTGTAGTATGCCGATGGCAATTCCTACCCACAAAATGTACTTGAGCGCTGGTGCAAATAAGTCTTTTATTTTGGGCTTTTCTGTGTTTTTATTTTCCAGGATACTCTTCTGAATATCTTCTGCCTCTTGCCTAGCAACAGCAGATCCGTGGAGTTTGACCAACACCTGCTCGCCTTCTTCTTTCATGCCTTGCAGGTAGAGCCACCTCGGGCTACGCGGCACAAAAAACAAGAGTACAAAGTACAAGATCGCAGGTACAAACTCTACGCCCAACATCCATCGCCAAACCGTTTCATCCGTAAGACTACTGGCCGGGTCATTATTTAAATGATTGAGATACGCATTGCAAAGAAATGCAGCGAAAAACCCTAATACAATATTTAGTTGCTGAATAGACACCAACGATCCGCGCTTAGCTGCCGAAGATATTTCAGCGATAAAAGTAGGCGCAATAATCAGCGCTGCTCCGAAGGCTAATCCACCAACTAATCTCGCAACATAAAGTGCCTCGTAAGAGCCTGCATAAGCCGACCATATTGCCGATAACGCGTAAAGAAAAGCGACTGCTTTCAATACCACTCTTCGTCCAATGCGATCACTCAAACGCCCCGCGACCAGCATGGCAAACATGGCTGCCATCGTAGGGGCCGCCACAATACTACCATCTTGCGAGTCTGTCAATTCAAAGAAAGGACTGGCAAAATTCATTACGCCGGAGATAATCCCGGCATCAAAGCCAAAGAGGAAGCCGCCAAGCGACACTACGACCGCTAAAAAAATTGTAAACCTGGTAGATGATGATTCCATACCTTAAATTGGTTAGATAGTTAGTTGGTTAGATAGTAGGAAGGTTAATTCGAGGCTTTGACCCTAATCATGCCGTAGCTAGTGGTATCCCAAAACAACACTCCATTCATCACAATGATAATGAAAATAGCATCAGTAATCTCCATACAATTATAGTTATACTCGTCACGAAGTGGCCTAGCGAACACCACGCCACTTCGTGCCAGGTACATGACTAGGCATATTGATTGATAATGTTTTCAAATAGTTCTTGCCTACCTGAGCGTTGTTCCGGCTCACCATCACGCTGAGCGATTTTGGCCAAATCGGCAAAACTCAGTGCGCCATCAGCAAAAGCCTTGCCTTCACCATTGGCAAAAGAGCTATAGCGTTCTTCTCTCAACTTCAGATAAGGCGATTGTTGCATCACTGCATCAGCTGCTAGTAAAGCTCGTGCAAATACATCCATGCCCCCAATGTGGGCGTAGAAGATATCGGCTAAATCGGTAGAGTTCCGGCGTGTTTTCGCATCAAAATTGATACCTCCACCTTGCACACCTCCTCCGGCAAGGAATACCAGCATTGCTTCTGTCAACTCCATCACATTATTGGGAAATTGGTCGGTATCCCATCCGTTCTGGTAGTCGCCGCGATTGGCATCCATGCTACCCAACATACCCGCATCGGCTGCTACTTGCAGTTCATGCTGAAAAGTGTGCTGCGCAAGGGTAGCGTGGTTTACTTCGATATTGAGTTTGAAATCATCAGCCAGACCATATTCTCGCAAGAAATTGATCGACGTAGCTGCATCAAAATCATACTGGTGCTTACTCGGCTCCATCGGCTTGGGCTCGATAAAGAAGGTGCCCGTAAATCCTTGTGCTCGCGCGTAGTCTTTAGCCATGTGAAGGAAACGAGCCATGTGGTCTAGTTCCTGCTTCATATCGGTGTTAAGGAGCGACATGTAGCCTTCGCGGCCACCCCAGAACACATAATTCTCTCCACTTAGCTTGATAGTTGCATCAAGGGCGATCTTCACTTGAGCGCCTGCGCGTGCCACCACCGCAAAATCGGGGTTGGTCATCGCACCATTCATGTAACGAGGGTGCGAAAACAAGTTGGCTGTTCCCCAAAGGAGCTTCACACCGCTGCTCTTTTGCTTCTCCAAGGCATAGTCCGTGATGGCCTCTATCCGGCGCTCACTTTCAGCCAGCGTATCGCCCTCGGCTACCAGATCGAAATCATGGAAACAGTAGTAAGGAACGCCCAGTTTTGTGATAAACTCAAACCCAGCATCCATCTTGTTTTTTGCTTCATCAACGGCGTCGGTTGCTCCCAGCCAAGGGAAATTCTTGGTAGGTGCACCAAAAGGATCCCCGCCTGTGCCACAAAGGGTATGCCACCAAGCCACCGCAAAGCGAAAATGCTCGGCCATTGTTTTACCTGCGACTACCCGGTCGGCTTCGTACCAACGAAAGGCCAGCGGGTTATCCGATTCCTTGCCCTCGAAAGGGATTTTGCCAATACTTTTGAAATATTCTTTACTTCCTGTTGTTATCATGGTTTGGTGGTTGATGGTTTGGTGGTAAAAAAATGACCTAAACGACTTCGCGCATCCAGCCTCCCTTCCCCTGCAAGATAGCGACGGGCAATCAATAACTGTCAGATATCCTAGGAGTGATTTTAGCTTTACTCATCGTTAAAGAACCGCCTCCCTTAGCTATGGCTAAGGTCGGGAACCTTTGCCTCAATCAAAGTCAAAATCACTTGCCTATTAAACCCGACAGTTATTAATCGTCCGTCGCATAGCTCCCGAAACAATACCATACTTGCTAATGGGAAGGGCCGAGAATGGGGCTTTGATGGTTGTTGTTGTTTTTTACAAAAAAAATATCAAAGAATCATCTCTTCAAGATCGCTACGCCATGCTTGGTAAGCGTCCTGATAGCTACCATTTCTATCCACGGGCTCGTAAGCCGTCACCAATTTATTATCAGTCATTGCTTGTCGTACGCTGCTGTAAATCCCAACGGCTACGCCAGCTGCTTTTGCAGCACCAATGGCACCCGTGGTTTCCAAAACTTCGATCCGACTGCCCAGCAAATTGGAAATTGTACCAGAAAAAACGGCCGATTGAAATAGGTTGTCATTCCCTACTCGCATGACCTGCAAATTGAGTCCCATCTCCTGCAATATTTCCATGCCGTAAACAAAAGAAAAGGCAATACCTTCCAGCGCTGCCCGATAAAAGTGAGCACGCTGATGGCGGTTAAACTGCAAATTATTGATCTTAGCGCCAGGAGCTTTATTTCCTAACATTCGCTCTGCACCATTGCCAAAAGGTAAAATCCGCAAGCCATCGGCTCCTGGAGGGATAGCGGCGGCGGCTTTTTCCATTTCAGGGTAACTCATACCATGCTCCGCCATCTGTTGTTTTATCCAACTATATTGGATTCCTGCCCCATTGATACAAAGTAAAATGCCTACACGAGGAGCCTCACTACTGTGATTGACATGCGCAAAGCCATTGACCCGCGATGCAGGATCATAAAGCGGTTGATCAACAACACCATAAACGACACCAGAAGTACCTCCGGTAGCCGCCACTTCGCCAGCTTCCATTACATTCAACGAAAGTGCATTGTTAGGCTGATCGCCTGCCCGATAATTGACGGGGGTGCCACTGGTCAGTCCTGTTGCCTTGGCAGCCACAGTCGTCACCTCTCCTTGCAAAGAGAAAGTGCCTACCAATTCCGGCAATAGACTTTTATCAAAACCATAATAATCCATCACCAGCGCTGCGGGCGCATTCTCCTGAAAATCCCACAAAATTCCCTCGGACAGGCCGCTTGCAGTCGTCCGTATTTCGCCCGTCAGCCGCATAGCGATATAGTCGCCCGGTAGCATTATTTTGTGGATACGCTCGTACAGCGCAGGTTCGTTGTCTT
Source organism: Lewinella cohaerens DSM 23179 (assembly GCF_000379805.1). Lineage (GTDB taxonomy): Bacteria > Bacteroidota > Bacteroidia > Chitinophagales > Saprospiraceae > Lewinella > Lewinella cohaerens. The sequence continues at coordinate 91,637 of NZ_KB903543.1, forward strand.
TTACCCACTTGAGCTTGGAAGCGGTAAAGTTGCCTGGAGAATTGAGCAAGTGCTGCAAACATTTTTCGCTCCCAATTTCTTCGGCAGCTTTATCTCCGATTGCGACCGCACGGCTGTCGCACCAAATGATTGAAGGGCGCAGTACTTTCTGGTTTTCGTCCACAAGTACCAATCCGTGCATCTGGTAGGCAATACCTATGCCTTTGATCTGCGCAGGGTCCACACCCGTGCTTTGCAGAAGCTTCTGGGTTGCCAGGCATACATTGGCCCACCAGGTTTCGGGATCTTGTTCAGCCCACCCTGGTTGTACGGCCAGCATATCCAGTTCCGTTTCCGGCGATTGCGCCACAGCCAGTTGCTTTCCCGTTTGAACATCAACCAAAGCGGCTTTGATAGAAGAGGAGCCGATATCGTAGCCGAGTAGATACATAGTAGTAAGGTTTACTACGTCAAAAGTACGTCGTTTAAAGAAAAACATCCTTGTTATACTGCCGTGATACTTTTGTTATACTTCACCGCTAATTTTGTTCCTATCAAATCGAGCAATTACAACGCGCTAAAAAACGCGAACTATTTATCAAAAACATCCAGTAACCTAGTTTATCTCGTAACTATATATACAAGCGCTTTAGTCTCGGCTTCAAAAAAACAAAAACATCAATAATAATGGGAACTTCCTCTTTTGCCTACCTCAACGAATTTACTGCCAATTCTTCAGCAGTCAACACGCTCCAAGATGCCTTTGATCCATTATCTGTGCGCACCTTGGCTCGTGGCACCTATCTCTTCTTACCAGATGATCGAGCCGATATGGTTTATTATATCCAAGAGGGCCAAATAAAGCTGGGCACCTATGGTGCTGGTGGCAAGGAAATCACCAAAGCTATTTACAGAACAGGAGAAATCGTAGGCGCCATGGCCTTACTAGGAGAGCAAAAACACCACAACTTTGCCTGCACCCTAGAGCGTGTGAAAGTGCGCGTCATGAAAGTCTCGGAGCTTCAAAAGAAAATTCGCCAGCATCACAGTCTTCATCTAGAACTGATGCGCCTCGTAGGCCAACGCTTACTAGCTACAGAACATCGCCTGGAATCTATGGTATTCAAAAACTCTCGAAGTAGAATCATTGAATACCTGCACCAGCTGGGCCAAAAACAAGGGCAACGAGTAGGTTACGAAGTGCTCGTTCGCAAATTCTTCACTCATCAGGAAATTGCCAACCTAACGGCTACTTCCCGACAGACGGTAACGACCATCCTGAACGAACTGCGCAATGACAACATCATCACCTTTAATCGCAAACGATTACTGATTAGAGATATGGAGTTGTTGGCAAAGAAAGTAGGGTGAAATTTCACTGTACTAGGTACTTAGTACAGGTATAGGGATTTCGAGAACCCTAAATGGGTACAATACCAAGTACTATCTGCTTTTTACCTAGCACGAGAAGGTATAAAATGTTCAAAACGCTAGTGCTTTGTCAAGTTTGAAACTTCGGGTTGATGCTTGGTGATTTGTTCGTTACGCTTGGTAGGTGGTGTTTATCCCGATCCTCGGGATTCGCGGCGGTGCTCGCTAAAGCTCGCGGTCAGCGCGGCTGCCGCCGACACAGTCGGTACCACCGTGATCCCGACTTTTAGTTGAGAGAACACTGCCAGTCCGGCGTAAAAGTGCAAAACCCAAGCTTTTGAACACCGCATATTCAAACTTGACAAGCCACTAGTCATAAATCACTAATCAGCAGACAATACCAGCACCAGGTCCATATTGATGGTGATGCAATTATCAACTTTAATAGCGCCCATCATAGCACGAGGAGGTTCGATATTGAAATTGGTTAGGTAAATGGGTTTGGCCCCAACGAAGCGATAACGTTGATAACCGAGGTGAGTACCTCTAATGTGCATAATTACGTCTCTGGCTTCACCGGCTATCGTCAGGCGCAAGCGGGCTTGCAGGTCTTCCCATTCATGGCATTCTCCAAACAGCTTATGATCATGAGCTTTTACGCTCAACAACTGTATATCTACAGAAGGGTGCTTTTCGGCTGCCAGGGCTTCGTACATGTCTTTGTTCATGACCCGGTTACCGCAATCAAGTGCCTCCACCGGCAATTGCAAAAGACTGTTTACGAAAGTAAAACCATTGCCTTGTTCGGCCGCCATCGTAAACCGCCCGCCCTGAAGAGAAGACGTACAATGGCAAGTGAAATCAATGACGTTGCTACTGCCTTCCAGGTACAGCTTACTTTCCTGATCAATTGTATAGGAAAAAGAAGAACGCTCCGCAAAAACAGGATCGGGCTTCACGGGTAGAAAAGCCGTAAACATTCCAATGGAAAACAGTGCAAAGAGTAAGCTTTTCATAATTCAGACAGGTAGCAGAAAGCCTCCCGGAAAGCGATATGCTTGCGGGGAGGCTTTCGTCGTTCAAAATTTATTATTGTGATATTGCTTAGAAACCAACCGCGGCCTCTACCATTACACCTTTGAAGTAACCTTCGTTGAAGATGTTCTCACTTGGGTAGTCCTTATACTGCTGATCTACATAAGATAACTTGAGCAGTAAGTTAGGCGTTGGGAACCATCCTGCAGCAATCTCCATACGGTTTACGGTAAGGTCCATAGGTTCTTCGCTAGCGTCCGTTATTCTGGAACTCAGCGCACCAGTAACCGTATTGTATCGAGCACCTACGTACACCTGTTCGCGAGGAAGGAAACGGTAAATACCTTCTACAGCGATCTGGCTTACTTGACGCTTTTCAGGGTTTTCAGCATTTTCTTTGCGAGGGTCACTGCTGGCGTAGCCCTGAGACTGCTCGTAGGTAGCAAACAATTCAAATCCTTGAACTTTCACAAAGGGGTTGATCTGGAAGCTGGTTACGTTTGTCGTAAAGCCAGGGTTCAAGCGGCCAGAGAAATCTCCCTGTGAAGCTGCTGATTCCATTACTTCGTAGAAACGAGATCCTGCACGGTCACCACCATAAAGGGTACTACGTCCTGATTCGGGGTTCATGTATACGCTACCAGACAGGCGGAAGCGAGTGGTCTCGTTCAGTTGTTTGTCAAAAGCTAGCTTACCGTAGACAGATGCTTTGCGAGTATTATTTGTTACATCTCCTTTGATAAGGCCATTAGAAGCACCGACCATTACCATGAGGTTCTGGGAAGGGAAAGCGTACACCTCACCACCGATCTCGGTGGCAAAAGCGTCCATGATGTAGTTGCCTACAAACGGGTTCCAGATGGCGTTACCATTATCTGTACGGCGGAAGTGCTGATCACCATAGTTCACCTCCATGTGGCCGATTTTCACCCGCAGGTATTTGTCGAACCAATCGGAGTTGTTAAACATAGGCAGCTTATCCACCTGGATGTATCCTCCTTTTACCCAAAATTCTGAGTGGTGGCGAGAAGACATATAGTTTTCCAAAGATACCCGAATACCGTCTTCAAGTTGAAAATCAAGGTTAAGGTTGGCCGTAGCCAAGTTGAAGCCACTACCCAAATCGTACAATGCATTTAGGTTAGAACCGTCTGGGCCGAGGATTTCGTCGGCGCTATTGCCGTGCTCCAGTCCTTGATACTGCTGCGTAAAGCTACCTCCTACTCTTAGGAAACGCTTATCGAAGGTCGTGGTCATATCCTTTGCAGGTTCGAAAACGTTGACCCCGTCTTGATCGTAAGGGCGCCAGTTTGAGACCTGAGCAGCAGCTTGTTGCCACATGCCGAAGCTAATTAACAGGATAAATAGGGAACGGAAAAAAGTGGTGGTTTTCATAACTTAATTATTAAGACAATGAATGATTTTAAATTAGTTGGTTGTTAGTTAGGGCTGAGGGTCAGGTTGAAGTTAATCGTCACTTCGTCACCTGTAGTCATCGTACCCAATAGGGCCGTCGGTGGGTCAATCCCGAAATCTGTCATTTTCATGGGGTAAGCACCACTCACTTGATATTGGCCATCGGCCAATGGAGTGATCATTACTTCCAGGTTTATTGTTTTGGTAACTCCTGCCACCGATAGTCGACCTTTGGCAGCTACCTTTGTACCCTTGTTCGTAATCGTAGCACTGGTCATCGTAAAGACGATATTGGGATGCTCTTCTTCTTTCAGCGCATCGTACGTTTTGCCATCCATAATCCGGCCTTTGGTACTGATAATACCATCGACAGGAATATTGACTTTTACGTCACTCAGCTCGCTCAGTATGCCATCGGAAAAGTTAAAAGTTCCCCGCCAGCTGATCTTCGTTACAGCAGATTCCCAATCGTGTACATTAGAAGTACCGGAGATGCTAAAATCAGATTTAATCAGTCGATAAGATTGCCCACTCAAAGGGGCGATGACTAGCGTCGTCAGGAAGGTAAGAAGGAGAAAATTTAAAGCTTTCATTTTGCTTTGCTTGCTGGTTCAAGGCAAAGATGTGGGCTTATTAATAGTATTACTATTACATTTATCACTACAGTTTAGTGATTTAAATCACATAAGCGTTAATTGGATCGAAAGGTATAAACATGACTCTATCAACTACAACAAAATCCTCCCTTAACTACCCTTTAATCAAAGATTTAGCAGCCGAAGCACGGTCAATAAAAACAATACCATTTGATCTACTCATACAGTGCCGCTCCCCGAAAACGAATACTCCTATTTAGCGTATATAGCTGGTTTCCGAGGTCAAATCCCGTGAGGTAATTCCTGTCAGGTGTCCCTGTCCAAGATCGTCGTTTCCTTCTCACGTAGCGTCTATACCCTTCGCCTATTTTCCCGATAGTCACCGTTGATTCTATTTATAAACGATCTCCGTATCTGGCAAAGCCTTTCGCAACCGCGGAATGATCGCTGGCGGCAGCGGGTTGTCTGCAATATTCAACACCCGCAAATGCCGCATTCGAAAGATACTACGTGGCAATTCCGTCAGTTCATTCCCTGAAATATCCAATTCCTCCAGCTGTTCCAGTATTTTCAAATCGGCAGGCAACTCCGTCAACTTGCAGTCGTGCACCGACAATTTCCGCAGGTTCTCCAGGTTAAGTATCGGTGTCCAGGCTGCTGCTACCTCATGGTAGTTCAGGTTCAGGTTTTCCAAAGCAGTGAGTGTAGGTAAGATTTGAGTAAAACCTTCAGGCAAAGGGAATACCTGCTGACGAAAAATCATCCGCCGCCGAGCGCCCAGGTTTATCCGTATCACTTCTTCTTTCGCTACTTCGGCTATTTGCTCCCAACGGGTAAACACAAAATCAGGGCTCAACCAATACTTCCCCGTAGCTAACCATTCCAGCCGATAGGCAGGCACATAAGTCCCTTCATTGTAGTTGCAGCCTACCACACCCGGTATTGGCAGCCAAACTTCGCGGCACGAATCTTGCCAGACCACTTGCCCACTGGTATCCAGTAATTGATAATTCCTGACATTCCTGTAGCGAGCCAAACTACCAGGCCTATGCATCACGGGGCCCCGTTGTCTCATCGTCCCCTCACAGCGTTTTGGATCACCAGGGGCACCTACAATCGCCAAACCGTATCGAAAACTATTGGCATAGCAGTAACGCGCAGCAATGGCCCACTCCCCCTGCCTATCAAGGTACCCCAGATGGCCTGTAAGTGTATCATGGGCCAGCGCCCTGCCGTCCTCATAGTCGAGCAGATAATCAAACTGTGGTGCTTTCACCCACTGCCCATCCGTATTTAAAATGCCCAACTTACGGTCAGTCGCAGCCGTACCTACAATCAGCCTACCTTCGCTAAAAGCATTGGCACCTCGGTACGTTATTTCCAAATCCGGATGCAGCAGCCGACCAGTAGTATCAATAACCTGTAGTTGATTTTCTTTTCCTTTTACCAAAAGGTAGCCACCTTCACTGAAGGGCCAAGCCGAATTAATTTGCCAGTGGTTTATCGTCGGGTTGGCCAGTGTATCCCAGGACAGTTCCTTCCCGCGGCGACTCTTCAAGTGGAGCAGGTAACTTTGTTCCAAAGTGTCTTTTACAAAAAAACAATCTTTACCCAGATCCACTATCGCTTTATAGACAGGAGGCACGAAAAACTGCCCTAAAGTATCCATTAACCCCTGATAAGCACCGCTCCCTACTACCGTTAGCCCTCGTTCATCAAACTTACTGAGCATCTTCAGTTCCCTGCCCAGTACATAGCCATCTTTGTGCCACAGCACCCCTCGTTCGCCATCCATAATTACAAAAAGCAACTGGCTGCCCATTTCTCGGGCCCACGTAAACTGAGACAATTCTTCAATGCTACCATCCAGGTGCAGCAAGGCATAGTCATTGGGCGCCGGATACTTGCCGTTTTTCCATAGTAGTATTGGCCACTCTTTTACCGGAGCCATAGCAGCATCGTGCCCCGATACACGCCACTCTCCCGGCAGTTCATGCAATGTTTTGCCTTCCGAAGTCACGATCCAGCCCCCCTTATCGCCTGCGTAGGCACGTACGTAAATGTGTTGCCCCCACAGGCCAAGACATGGTAGCAGGGCGAAAAGTAAAAACAGGTTTTTCATTAGTTTGATTATTTGTTGATGGTTGATGGTTCATGGTTGAATTTAAAAAAATGAAACTTATATGCTCTTCTATGAACTTATATGGTTCAAAAGTTTCAAGTGCCTTCGGTGCTTCTACCCCATAACTACTTTTCAGCAATTCGACTATTTGGCATCCCCGCCTACTCCGCTAAGGCGTCGTGCCGGCCGGGCTATCCGCTCCTATGCTCCTTCGCTTTGCTACGGCGCATACCGCTGCTATCCCTGGCTGTGCGCTCCCGATGGAAGATCGGGATGCGCCGTGCTCCCCTATTCCGTCCGCAAAAACCTTTAAATCCCTACTAATCAAGCACCACTTTTTTTAAAAAACACATCTTTTGCACGTTACCTTTTGCGTAACTTACGTTATTAATGCAAGATATTACCTTTCTAATCCAACCCCTTTTAACTATGCGCCATTATCTTTTACCTTTTTTATTGCTCCTTGCTGCCTTTGGTAACCTGCTCGCGCAGGAAGGCACAACTGCCGAAGCAGAAGCACAGCAATTCTCTGTGTACTTTGCCAGTGCTAGTGCCGAACTAGATGCTGCTGCTCAGGCACAGCTCCAAAACCTCATCGATCAGCTACAAGGCATGGGCGATTATCGCCTCGAGTTGGCTGCCCATACAGACAGCCGAGGCNCTAGCCGCTACAATGATCAGCTGGCACAAGAGCGCGCTCAATCGGTGACCAACTTCCTCGAACAGCAGTACATCACCACCGATGGTATGCGTACCCTCGCCCTCGGGGAGCAGGAAGCCGGCAACGACCGCAACTCCGAAGAACTTCAGCGCGACAATCGACGGGTAGATGTTATCGTCAGTGGCTGGTACTGGCAGGGCATCGGCAGCTTACGTGACAGCCTCGCGAAGCCACTTGCACAAAAACACATCATTGATGCCGACCAAGACCAACTGATCGAAGGCCAGAAAGGGGGCCGATTCTTCCTCACCGCCAACAGCTTTGTCACCGCTACCGGCGAAGAAGTTACTGGTCTTGTTGACATAGAACTTACAGAATGCTATTCCCTCGGCGACATGATCAGCCAGGGCCTTACAACAACGGCGCAAGACCGCATCCTGGAATCAGGTGGTATGCTGGAGATCAATGCTTACCAAAATGGACAGCGCTTGCAGCTGAAGCCTGGTAGTTCTATCGCATCTTCCGTGCCTACCAATGAGTTCCGCCAAGACATGTCGCTCTTCTACGGCCAAGCACACGGCGAAGAAAACCAGGATATCGACTGGGCCAACTCTGAAGCACCGGTACAAAGCAGGCTTCCTCGGCTTACTTTTGCTCCTGGACCTATACGCCCGTCCTGGATGACTTTTGCCCTTATTTACCTCAAGCAACCCGACGACGAAGCGGACCCACGACTACCCAAAAAGCCCAAAAGTACCAAGCCTGTTCGCCCACGCGAACCCAACTACGACAATATTGCCTACTACCCACAAGGTCTGGAAAAGATCTTCATGGGCAAAGCTACCCAAGAGGAACGTACGGCAGAAAAAAGAGAAAATCGCCGAATCCGGTACGAAGAATCTATCAAGAGCTACGAAGAAAGGATTGCCAATTACAACCAGTCTTTGGTAAAGTATCGCTTGGCGATGGAGGAATACAACACGATACGTAAAGGTGAAGTCGACGAAAATGGCTTTATCACTACTGGCCCTATGTACGAATACCTTAAAGCCAAAGCAGATTCTGCCTTTGCAGCCGACCAACGACAGTACCAGCGCGACAGCACAGGCTATGAAGGGTACCGCCGCAGAAAAACCGAAGCTTACGAACGCCGGGTAGATGCGCTTGGGCAGGTAGACGCCGGCGTTGTCAGCTCTTATTTCTTCAACATCAATCAGATGGGTTGGGCCAATATCGACCGCTTCTTGAAGACCGTAGAAACAACGCCACTGGCTGCTCGCGAAAACGCCACAGAGACAGACGCCAAAGCGATGGTCTTCCTCATGATTCCCGAGCGAAACATCATCCTTAGGATGCCTTACCGCGACCAGAAAGGATTCGTCTTATCTCGTGTGCCGGTAGGAGAAACGGCCAAAATCATGGCGATCAAAGTGCAAGACAAGAAGGCTTACCTCTCTAGTCAGGAAGTCATCATCACCGACGACTTGCTGATCACCCTCGATTATCGCCCTGGCCGCTTGCGGGATATTCGTGAGGAGTTGGCGGGGATTTAGTTTTTTTTGAACCACATAGGTGTTTTTTGAACCACATAAGGCACTTAAGGGCACCTAAGGTTTTTGTTTTTTTATCACATAGGCACATAAGTAGAGAAACTTATGTGCCTATGTGATAAATACCTTCAAGATTCAATTTGCACTGGCGGAATTTGCACAATTTCAAAGGTAGCCGATGCCAGACGGACTTTCTCTTCGCTGGCCAAGAAGGCCTTACCTATCTTTTCGTTGAGGATGTGTTTGGTATTTCTCCGCTTTTTATAATCGACGATATAGCGGAGGTTAAACTGCATCCAATTGTCCGTCATGGTGATGGCCAGGGTGGGAGCAACGACCGCATCTTCGATGTAATATTTATTGACGACCTCCTGCCATTTTTCAATAGATTGATTGACATATTCAGAGAGGGTTTCTTTCGCAATTTCGACGATGATAGATTTCGCCAACTCCACGTCTGAGCCGTACCGAACGGGCAGCGTAAGTTCATCCCAAACGAAGGGAAAATCCTGTGAATAATTGTAGATCGGCCCTTTGAAAACGAAGGCGTTGCTGAGCTTTACGATTCTGCCACTGTAGTTATCGCTGCTCACCCACTCCCCTATCTCCATCATGGTGGTGTAGATGCTGTCTACATCAATTACATCACCTTTGATTCCGTTGATTTCGATGCGGTCACCCGGCTTGTAGACCCTCACCAGGAAGATGTAAAAAGAACCCGCGATACTCAACACCAGCTCCTGTAGCGTAATGGTGATACCTGCCGTGAGCAAGCCAATGGCTAGCGTAAAATCCTGGATATTCCCTGTAAAATAAGAGATCGTCAGAAGGATAATAAACAGATAACCGATGATCTCTACGCCTTTCTGCGCCTTGTACCGCACCGAAATATCCGGCAGCCGCCGCTTGAGGAGCCGCCGCAAAAACGAAATCCCCAATATAATGACCACTACCCACAGCAGGTACTTTAGTAGTTCGGTGGCGGTGGCGTGCTCCGTCATCCACGTTTTCAGGTAATCCAGGCTTTCCATAGGCGTTGTTTTGCAGGTGTGCTAAGCGTTTGTTACCAGCAGTTTCTTCTAGCCGCGGAGACACGGAGACACGGAGGTTTTTTATGGGATATCCCATAAAAATACGCTGTGCATGGGCACCTCTCATGCAAAGTGTTCGGGCAAGTGCGATTTGCTGATGAATTACCAAGAACGGAAAAAAAACTATCACCTGGAAAAAGAAAACGCAGTGGTGGTGGGTGATTTGTGTCAAAAGGGAAGGGCTCTTGAAAAAAAGATGTTAAAAAAAGTCACGAAAAGGTGTTTTTGAGCTTATAGGAGTAGGAAAGTTACTTATCAAAAAATATTAAGCTAGGGAACAGCACGAAAATAGATTCCGATTTTGTTTTGCACAATAGTTGACTAAGCGTTTCATTTAAAGCGTGTTAACTATTTGAAAAACTCAGAAAAATCGTAATCTTTTTTCTGCGCAATACTAATCTCTCTCTGAAAAAATTCAATTGGTAGGTCGTCTACACCAGTTTATTAAACGAAAAGGTACGGGCTGCCACAGGGCCTTTGCCAAACGTTTGGGTATTTCTGTATCTGCTTTGTATCGGCACCTTGATACCTTAAAAAATCTAGGCGCGGAGATTGAATATTCCACTGACAGCAAAACCTATTACTACCTGAATAATTTTGAGTTTAATTTTTGAGTTTCCCGTTTTCTGGGAAAGTTGACCTTGATATTAGCACTGTTAAATGAATTAATCATTTTTTTAAAAAACGCGCCAATGAAAACTTTTAATTATGCTTTGGTAATGATGCTTTTAGTCATCCTAAGTTGCCAAAAAGAAGACTTGACTCCCCTTCCTGAAGAATCCTTATCAGGAAACCAAACGGTCTCATTCCGATCAACACCCATTGCTGACAGAGATGCCGATTTAGTAAATGCTTTTTACGAAGACTTACTCGACCTACAAGATCGCACTGGGTTTTACGATACTTTTTACGAACAATATGGTTATATCGCTTGGTCGAAAACCATAGAGTATGTCACCCCCGGAGTAGGAAAACTACTAGCCATTCCGGTACAATCGCCCAATGGAGGTACGTCTAATGGAATGTTTCTCTACTATTCAGCGGGAAGTGACAAGCGGATACAATTTATTGATCGAACGGAAGTAGAGACTAAGATCAGTGCAAATGCATTCTCTGAAATAAGCAAAGACGAAGAATTCGCTTATCGAAATTTCTTGCTCACCGATTTAAAGAGTGGCATTGCTACCGAAAATTTGTCCCCTCCCGATATGGATGTCTTTTTTGGAGGAGAAGGAGAAGGCTCTTCTTGTCAGGGTGGTTCTTTTGAACACATATGCGTGTATATTACAGGTGGCCTTGAAGGATTAGATGCCAGAACACTTGTAGGGGATTATATGGATGAAAACTATGGCGTATACGGAACAATTGATGATCAGTTTGATGGCTTTACAATTGATGAACTTACCACCTACCTACAAAGCGAAGGTTACAACAATACAGGTCCAAGTGGTATTAGCTCCGAAGATTACCTAGAACTACAACGTTATTACAATGATCGTTTAGCCTTCTATTTAGCAACAGGGATAGGTGGCGATATTTCTGGCGTTTTATCTGGATATCGCCCTGCTATTGATTTAGAAGTAGAATGCTTTGATGTCTGGGTATGGTGTTGGCAAGACCCCGCTGATTTTGGTATTATGATCGGCGGTGGCGGTGGCGGTGGCGGCGGAAACGAAGATTTCCACCCCACCTGGCAGGAAGAATACGTCCGATTAAGGTTTTGTGAAGGAGTAAATGACATCTTTGACACCGGCCCCGACAACCCATCGCAATTGCATCCTGATTATGATTTCTGTGCAATTTGGATGGCTTATCTCGAGGATTGTATCCTACCCAATCAACCCGGATTCAATGAGTTTGAAGCGATTTCTTCTTACGAGGGGCTTATATTGACCTGGGCTGAGTTTCAGTACAACAACCCAGAATTGTTTACCGCAGTCATCGCAGACCCGGCAGACTGTACGCCTACCAACGAACTGGATGATTACACCCCCGAAGACGAAAACCTCATAGATGAAGAATGTCGTAATGCGCTGCTGGATTTCCTGGCCACTTATGGCATCACGCTGACCAAAGAGGAAAGATTGGCTATTTTGACTTCAGGAGGAAATCCTGAATGTACGGATCAAGAGGCTTTTGAGGAGTGGGTGATCACAAAAACTGCAGAGCTCTTTTCCTCAAGATATGACCATGAAAATCCTCCATCTGAGACTGCTGTTTTTTTTGATAGAACACTTGAATGTTTTTCATTTAATTTTATCCCCCAAACCAGCGGTGCAGGGCAGATTGCATGCCTAGACAATTTGTATCTTTCAAAAAATTTCGGAGGCTTGCACTCTAATACTGACTTCTTTTGTGGACATTTCACTCTTCCTAGAGTACGATATTCAGGAGAAGTAATTTCAGCAGGTAAAGCAGCTGATTGTGCTGCATGGGCTGCTAATGCAGCTGCAACCATTGTGGGATTTGCATTTGCAGAATCACCTGATTACAGTATGACCGATGAAGCTATGATAAGACTTTTTAAGGAAACATTTAGAATCAAAATGGCTCTAACTGATTGTGGATATGGAGTTATGACTAACTGTGAGGCAGCAGATTGCTTGGCCACTCCTTCATCTGCACTATGGAATGAAGGATTCTTCGAATGGCTTGATGAACAGTTTTTCGGATGTGAATAATAAGCATTTCAATTACTTTATAAAAAAATAAGTGTAACAACTTTCTTTTGATATTCCTACCCAATCTCATTGTAGTAAGTTTCTTAGCAAAGATTATCACCAAAAGCTGTTACACTTATTTTTTGTCTTTTAAACAATTGAACAAAATCAAAAAAAATGAATACCCTGATTGTTACTATTAAGCTCTTGATTGGTTTTTACACTGTTTCCATTCAAGGAAATTTCATTGTCGTTGCTTATTACTCCAACGAGCTGACGGAAGAACCTGACATAATTTCTGTCTTAGATATGGACACTGAAAAATCCTTTAAGTTTGAGGGGGATAGTATTGTTTCTATGGTAGCACTCTTGGAAACAAATAAGGAAAAAACCATGCGCCTATTGGACACTCCTGTTCCAAGAGGAGCAGAAACGCTTCTCGACTACGAGTGTGAAATTTATTCGCAGTCCCATGAGATGACCAACTATCTTAACAACCAAGGCAAAGCAGTACTTCAATCACAGGTCTACATGAGTGACGTGCCCCTATTGAGGAAATATTTACACAACGAAAACATCATCAAATTCATCCCCTATTTTGGAACAGATAGCTTTACTGAGTTTAATAAATTTCGATTAAAACTAGAAGAAACGACTCACCACTCACCAATCTTAATATTCGAAATTATCGGTATTGAAGAAGTAATAAATCTTCACCCCAAAATAGTTTCAGCTATCAGCCGAGTTAAGCAAAAAACAGCTTCTATTGGCAATTGAACCTAGCAAAATGGAATACGCTTAAAGCCTTATTTTAACTACGCTTATAGCTTGCAACTGTTATATTGCATATCATTTTCATTATCAGACATATGCTTTTTTCACTCCCCCTCTAATACATCTCACAAACCATAAGTAATCATGGCAGTCATTTTATTCGCATTACTTGTAAACATAACTCCCTGTAATAGCCCATCAATTATTGCAAATGCTATAAGCTACATTGTTAATGAATATTACGAAAAAGAACATGAGCTCATGTTACAAAAAAGTTGTTCTTATTTCGAATCATCCATATCCTAATCTCAAACTAATATTGGAGCAAATAAACAAGCAGTTACCTGAACTGGATATAACTTATCAACCATTTAATCCGGCGAAAAACCAATGTACTTTGGTAGATGGAGAACTTGGCATCGTAATTCCTGACAGCTTGTGGACTACAAGCACAGGAACTTTCCAGTGTGAGTTTCAATCTGTTGTCGAAAACATTTTTGGAACGCTTACATTCGAAATCAATGTTGACAATAACAGTACCTCCTTAGATAAAATCGAACTCTTCAGTACATCAATTGGATATCCTCCTCGATAAACTCAAAATTGGAGTCAAACCACAACCATGAACTACCTACTTCTGCTCATTTGGGCAAACTGCATTAACACTATGGATGGACTATACATTTACTACGTACCAGACTATTTCACAATTTCATACATAGAAATCGGCTTGATCAATATCGACTCGGCGGAAGAGACTGGTACTCTCTATACCCATNCGGGGGAGGTTATCACCGAAACGAAGATCAAGTATCAGGGGAGCGATACGATCCTAGCGGAGGACTTGCGGATGGTCTTCTCAAGAACCTCAGATTTGGTCATCCAGATGGACATCACGGAACTCCCTGAAAGTAGGCCAATTTACTACCACCGCCTCAAAAGGCCTGCGTTGATTGACCCTTTGCCCTCCTTCCCTGAAGAGGTGCAATTAAAGGTCATTGATGATTACTATTTCTTGGTCAAGGTAGATAAGGGGCTTACTACACTTTATCCCGTCACAGCAATAAGAGCTAGTTCCATTGATTTTTGGGATCTACCTGCGCGGCAGGTTAAGTCGCTAGACTTTTAGCGAGAAACAATATATTTTAATTATGAAGAACCAAACCCTTCACTACCTACAACTGGCTGGCTACAGTATCGTACTGTCCATCGTAACCTATATGATTATTTACCTTCCGGTAAGCTCATTAAATATCATCTCGGATGACCTACTCGGGGGCTACTTTTTCATGGCTTATATTTCAATATTTGTCGTGATACTAAATGCCTTTTTCATTCTGTGGAACAAGGCCAGGGTCGAAGATTTTTCTATTAGGATACTGTTCTTTAAAATGGTGAAAATCTTTATCCCCGTTTTTTATTTGGCAATGATTTTGTCCATGTGGATTAATTACACTGGGGGTTCGGAGCTATTGGCCTTTCTAAAAGGTATTTTCTCCGCTCCAAAAAGCCTTTACGTAATGGGTACCTCTCTACTAGGAGCCTTGGTGTACTATTTCGTTTTCTCGGTGCTCTTTGTCAAGCTATACGGGATGGTGAGAAAAAGGTTGTGATTTTTTTTTACCATATCAACACTTCCTGGAGGAATTCAAAACCCAAACTTTGAATTGGACACACACATTCCTTTGTCGGAAATAACAGATGACCTGCTTGACATTTTCTTTCCATAAAATAAAAGAGCATGATAGAAGAACAAGAAATAAATTTTTCAAAGACCTTCCATTTTGATTGTACTTTACTACTGAGTCACAAGAGTATGTACTCCTCACTATTAGATTCAATCTTTAATGAGTATAACTACTTTAAAGAAAGTTCTTTTACTCCTGTTTTCTCAAGAAGTACTTTAGATACTTTTAGGCTGTTTGTTTCTTCTTTAGAAGCGTATTTAAATAGTAAACTATACAGCAGGGATCAAGTTTTTGTATATATAGATCCTGAATGGCATACTCTTTTAAAAGAAAAACTTATTCCTTCCTTATTACTGATGGAAAAGGATTTCATTAGCAATAATATCGATTTTGTTAGTTTTAACAAAAGTGATAATATAGGAAAAATGCCAAGTAATTTAGACATCTTGAAAAGAGTCATTTTTTTGTATGAATTACTTGGTAAGACATAACAAAAGACACTGCCAATAATCAACATGAGTCATCCCGAATTTGGCCTTAGCCAAAATCCAGCCTGACTTTAACTTAGAAAGAGTCAATAAATAGCTGAAAAGATTGATTTATCTGACTTTTGTAGAAAACCCCATGATTTCACTAATAAAAATCGTGGGGTTTCTTCTTTATTATATCCGTTTTAGCTAATAAAAACCGTTTTACATGAACAGCCTAAAACTAATTGGCAAGATCCTTATCGGCATCCTTTTACTGGCACTAATAACCGGTAGTATCCTTTATTTTTCACAACAAGAAACCGTAAAAACGAGGATTGCATTCGGGAATGAAGAGAAAATCATCACCCTTCATTCGTCTGATCGTTATATTTATCGTGCTAAAGTAAGCATCAAAGGAGATCTGTCTTGTGACAGACAGGTACAAATTTTGCAGGGCTCCAAAAGGTATAGCCAGCCAATACAACTAAAAGAGGGGCGGGTTAATGAAATTATTTTTGATGGAGACTGGTATGAGAAGGACCTTGGGGTCGAGTTCTTTTCAACAGAGGAAAATTGCGCTGATAATGAAATCCAGGTGACCGTCACTTTTTATGGAGATAAACCTTGAATTGTAAAAGCCTATGTGACTATGTGCTATATACCATCCCCGCTTAGCGTACCTGGCTAGATTTTTTTCACCACATGAGCCACATAAGGTTTTATCTATCTGCCTATGTGGTAAAAAAATAAAAAATCTTAGGTGTCCTTAGGTGCCTTATGTGGTTCAAAAAACAGCTAAGATTTACGCCATGGCCTTACCCAACAGTTTCTCGCGCTGCTCCTGGGCATTTTCTGATTTGAGATAATCATCAAAATCCATGAGGCTGTCGATGATGCCGTGGGGGGTGATTTCGATGATGCGGTTGGCTACCGTTTGCGTTAGCTGGTGGTCATGAGAGGTGAAGATCATGTTGCCTTTGAAGTCGCGCATGGCTTCATTGAGGGAGGTGATCGACTCCAGGTCAAGGTGGTTCGTAGGTTCATCGAGGAGGACGAAGTTGGGGTGAGCCAACATCGCTTTCGACATCATACAGCGCACCTTTTCGCCACCAGACAATACGCTGGACATCTTGTACACTTCTTCGCCAGAGAAAAGCATCCGGCCCAGGAAGCCACGGATAAATTGTTCTTCCTTGTTTTCAGAATACTGACGTAACCAGTTGATCAAATCAAGGTCTTGGTCGCCAGCAAAGTAGCGCTGGTTTTCATTGGGCNCATACGAAGAAGTGATGGTCTGACCATATTCTACTACACCACTATCTGGCGCTAGTTCGCCCGCCAGGATTTCGTACAAGGCGGTGATTGCGGAGCTATCATGCCCCAATAAGGTAATCTTCTCACCCTGGTTGATCGTAAAAGAAACATTGCTGAAAAGCAAGTCACCATTCTCGTCTTTCTTGCTAAGGTTTTCTACCCGCAGGATTTGGTCGCCAGGTTCACGCTCGGGCTGGAAGCTGATAAACGGATATTTACGGCTGGAAGGCTTGATGTCCTCCATGTTGAGTTTTTCCAATGCCTTCTTACGCGAAGTGGCTTGGCGCGACTTGGAAGCATTGGCTGAGAAACGCTGGATAAATTCCATCATTTCCTGACGCTTGGTCTCGGTCTTTTTGTTCTTATTGGCAATTTGTGCCGCTTTCAGCTTACTGGATTCGTACCAGAAGGTGTAGTTACCGGTGTAGATATTGACCTTTTGGTAATCAATATCCACAATGTGGGTACACACCATATCCAGGAAATAACGGTCGTGAGAAACGACGATCACCATGTTCTTGAAATCGGCCAGGAAGTCGGCAAGCCAAGTGATGGTATTTGCGTCCAGGTCGTTGGTAGGCTCATCGAGGAGGAGCATATCGGGGTTACCGAAGAGGGCTTGTGCCAGCAGTACCTTCACTTTTTCCGACCCACTCAGGTCCGACATGTTCTGGTAGTGCAGGTCTTCCTTGATGCCCATGTTACTGAGCAGTTCGGCTGCGTCGCTTTCTGCGTTCCAGCCGCCCATTTCACCAAAGCGGTTCTCCAGCTCTGCCGCCTTCATGCCTTCGGCTTCAGTAGCGTCTGGGTTCATGTAGATGGCGTCTTTCTCTTGCATGATATCGTACATCTCCTGGTAGCCCATGATGACGACATTGAGGACTTGCTCGCTTTCGTAAGCAAAGTGATCCTGCTTCAATACGGCCATTCTGTTGCCGGGCTCGAAGGCAATGTGCCCGCGATTGGCATCAATTTCGCCGGAAAGGATCTTCAAAAACGTAGACTTACCCGCACCATTGGCACCGATAACACCATAGCAGTTGCCCTGGTTAAACTTGATATCTACATCCTTGAATAAAACACGCTTACCATACTGGAGCGCCAAATCGCTTACTGTGATCATGCTTCTTGAGGTTTCCACCAAGGGCAATCCCTTGATTTTGAGGGCGCAAAGGTAAGGGTTTTTATGGAAGTTTCCTTGAATAGGATGGGTGTTTTTTGAACCACTTAAGGCACCTAAGAATATAAAGAAAGCCCGCCTTGGCAACTTCGTTACCAGGGCGGGCTTTATAGTCCTTGTGAAGATTCTTGTTCCAGGGCTCAGAGGGCTGCCCACCCGTCTTGCGGACACCTCCGCCCAAGCGGAGGATAGAGGCCGTAGGGGCGCTTGCGATGCAAACGCCCCTACAGGCATGACCCCAAACAAATCTAACGATTACTCACCATCACGCGGGCGCTTTGGAGCCAGCCTTCACCTTGCACGCGGAGCAGGTACATGCCAGCGGGCAGATTAGATAAATCCATGCTTGCTGTATTGGAACTGGCTGCTTGTTGTTGAACCAACTGGCCTTGAAGGTTATAAAGGCTCAGGTGCGCAGTGCTTGCCTGTTCTGGCAATTCTACCTGTAGCAAACCGCTGGTAGGATTGGGGTAAACCTTGGCTGCGGTAATGTCTGCTGGCGTTTCGGTGCTTACGATGGCATCTAAATCTACGCGCCCGAGGAAGCCTGCCGACTGGTAAACGTAGAGATAACGGTTATTTGGCGTTACCGCACCAGGAATCGCATAGGTACAGAATCCGGCAATCGACTCCCAGGTTAGGCCACCATCCAAGGAACGTTGGAGGTTGGTCAATAAATCTTGCTGAGAGGGGAAAAGACGGCCAGAATAGTAGGTACCATCGGGGCCGACAATGACCTCTCCAGGGGCTGTTACGCCACCACAAGCATCGGTGCTCCAGGTGAGGCCGCCATCCGAAGAACAGCGCGTTGTGCCGCTGACGGTATTCATGATGGTGGTACTGTTCAATGCGAACAAGTTGGCAATGGGTTGTGTCGAAAAGTCGCCGTCTATAATCTGCGTCCAGGTTTGGCCACCGTCGGTCGTAGCGTTGATCCGGCCTCCATCAGAGCCTACAAAACCGTTTTGGTCATCTACAAACAACATACTACGCGGGAAACCACCCAGTCCGTGGTACACAACATCCCAGGTATCTCCGCCATCATCTGAATAAGCGCCGTGTACAGAGCCATAAAGATAGAGCCGCCCACCAGGTAACTGCTCAATGTGAAATACGTAAGTGGTGTCTTGAATATCCTCCGGAAAGAGAGCCGACCACGTATCTCCGCCATCTTCTGTGATTTGCGGGCCCGAGCTGTTGTAAGGAATGATAACGGTTTCTTCATCCAATACCAGAAAGTCGCGGCTTACCGTAAAGAAATCATTCGTAACCTGGGTCCAGTTATTACCACCATCAGTGGTTTTCATCATGCCTACCCGTTCCTGTAGGGCGTAGCCTACATCGTCTGTTGGGAAAGCTACTTTTTCGAGGCTGGGTCGTGGAGCTGGAAATTGGCTGGTTGCGGTTTCCAGTGCATCTGTAGAATATAAAATTTCTGTTCCCCAGCTGGCCAGCCAGAAACTGTTGCCCAAACGGTGAATGCCTTCAAACCGCAGGCCAAACTGGCCATTTTCGAGACTTTGCCCAACACCTTCGTTGTTCGACCAAGTCACTCCTCCATCCATAGAACTAAAAATACTGCTAGGAAAAACATAAGCGACCAGGTGTGTTTCGGAAAGTGCTTCCAGGTAACGGATATTGCTTGGTACGCCAGTATCCGTCACTAATGTCCAATTGCTTCCGCCATCAGTAGACTTGAAAATATGGCGACTCTGATCATACATAAAGCCAATATCTTCCGTCAACCAGGAACCATAGTAGGCGCTACTTTCAAACTGATAGATCGAATCCCAGGTAGCCCCGGCGTCCGTACTTTTTAGCAATGGGCCGCCCTGCTGATAAAGGTACCCCGTGGTGGGGGTTGGAAAATGTAGACGATCTCGGTAGTAAAAGTCTAGCTGTGTTGCCGTCCAGGTATCGCCACCATCAGTACTCCGTAAGTAGCCTGATTCATTGTGCGAAAGCATAATAACATCCCCCTCAAGGAAATGAAATTCGCGGCCAGAGCTATACTCTATTTCTGTAGAAGTCCAGTTTTCGCCACCGTCGGTACTACGAAATACAAAGCCATCTATGCCTAAAAACACTGTCTGGCAATCGGTACCTGGCTCACAGGCGACTACGTCAAAGTCCAGCCCTTCTGGCGCAGCGAGGAATTCCCAGTCGTCGCCATTATTAGTTGTGCGCGCCAGCACGTTGCAGGTACCAACGGCCCAGCCATTGCCACTATCGTCGACGTAGACATCACGGAAGTTGGTCGCAAAATCAAAAGGAGTGAGAGGCTCGACGAGCACTTGGGCCGATATGGGGCCAGCAAGGAAGCTAAAAATGAATAGCAGGTAAAGGTAACGCATAAGCATAGGGTTTTGTGATTGTATAATACTGAAGGATGACCATTGAGGTGTCCTCCGCAAAGTTACACTTCCCTAAGGCTGGGGGTATCCGGTAATTCCGGTAGGTGAAAACTACTGGAATTCATGGATAGAAAGGAAGAGAGGGAGCTAGAGCGTGGGTGGTAAATACAGGCTCAAAAGCATCACACTCCTTGACCATCAGGTTAGGCACCCTAGGTTCAGAGAAAAGGATATAGCATTTATAAAAAACGGGCTAATAGATACCCGGAATTAGCTTTGCAGTGCTCGCTTGATAATCTTGAAAGGACGCTAGATGGCCATATTTTTCTTCATTCGACTTTTCCAACATCGGGATACCACTAAGCCCCAAGAGAAGGGCCGTTATCCAGACAGGGCTAATAACAGTGGCCCATTCCAAGCCATCGAGTACCGGAATACATGCAATAAAAACACCCAACCACACCAAAATTTCTCCAGCATAATTTGGGAAACGCACGATACTAAACAAGCCCTCTGACATAAACTTGCCCTCATTGCCTGGTGTGGTCCTGAACTTGAACTTTTGGGCATCAGCAATGGTCTCTATCAATAGGCCAAAGACGAAAATGGCAACTCCGACGGGTAAACTTCTCGACAAAAAAGCCTCGTCCAATTGCGCTTTCGTAGCGCTAAGCGCTACCACTACCGGCAACAAAATCACCCAAACACTGACCCCTTGAATAATCCAAAAACTACCAAATCGCCACCATACCGGGCGCATTTCATCGAAACGGTGATCCTTTCCTTTCGTCAAAACTCTTTTGAAAAGGTAGCTCCCTAGTCGGATAGACCACAGGATGGGCATTGTTGCAATGAGCAAGCGGTAAGGGTTACTCGTATCGCCGATCCATAAAAGAAACATAAGCGTAATCAGCAAAAAAGTAGCGCTGTACGTAAGATCTGTAAGCTTATCTGTTTGGTATCTATATGCGAAGATGAACACCAAGACATTGATGGCTAGAGAGATAAGAAGACTTAAAGTAATGGGATTCGACAGCATTTGTTGTTTTTACGTGTGGTAAATGCTCTAACAGTATGAACCCATTAAAGATCATCCATTTTAAAAAAACATTAGCCGGAGTACCCTATACTGTACAAAAAAATGTTTCTTCCGTAAAATTCCCCTTTGTTCTTAACAAGAAGACCTTATGTGTATACGAACTCCTTTTATTGTCGCAATAACAATGCTCTTATTGACCAATTGTAACACCACAAAAAGTAGTCTGACTCCTCCAGCAAAGCCAATGGTTATTTTAAAATTAGACGACCTGTGGTTTGAAGAAGGCTTGGTTCACCCCGGTTGGATAAAAGTGGTAGACTTTCTTGACAGCATGGAGGTAAAAGGCACTATAGGCATTGTAGGAAATTCTTTAGAGGAAGGAGATGCTACCTATTTCAATTGGATAAAAGAACGCCATATTGAGGGTTATGAAATCTGGCATCACGGTTTTTGCCATTGCCGCCATAAAGAAGGGGATGTTGAAATCAGAGAATACCGAGGAGAAGACCTGGCGGCACAAACCGAAAGTCTGCTAAAGACCCAACAGCTAGCGCAAGAAAAGCTAGGTATTACCCTCCGCTCTTTCGGCGCACCTTATAATTCTACCGACGAGTATACGGCTAGCGCCTTGGCAGAAATTCCCGCATTGAAAGTTTGGATGTACAAGGAAACCGACGAGCCTACTGACAAGTGTTTGCTCCCCAGAATTGCGGAAGTAAATATTGAGTACCCTGTTCATCAACCAGATTTTGAACAATTCAAAGCAGGCTACGAACAGTTCAAAAACGAACCTTTACTGGTTATTCAGGGGCACCCTCGGAGCTGGGCGGAGGACGAAAATCGCTTTGAAGAATTTAAAAGAATCATCCTTTTTCTAGTAGAGGAGGGGGTAACATTTGTAACGCCTTATGAATACTATCTGAAGCAGCGTCTATTTTGAAAAAACGCTAATTCGACCTACCTTCATGGAGATACGGAGCAGTTCTCTTTTCTCTGATGTTTATTATATCAGCTCTCTCAAAAAATAAGCGCTATAATGGAACAACTAAATGATAATCAGCAAGACATAAAGCTTTACTCTCAAGCTGCGATTGGTGGCGCGACATTTTTGGGTGGCCCGCTCGCTGCGGGGATATTGGTTCGTCATAACTACATCGAATTAGGGAAAGAAGACGATGGCAAAACAGCTTTAATCATTGGCATCATCGCTACGATATTGCTATTTGGTGGCATATTTATGGTTCCTGACCACCTGATGTCAAAAATTCCAAATCAAATTATACCTGCCATTTATACGGCTATAATTTATTTCATTGTTGAAAAAATTCAAGGGGAAGCACTCAATCAACACAAGGCCAATGATCATGAATTCATGTCCAGTTGGAGAGCAGCGGGCATAGGCTTTCTGTGTATGCTGCTCATTATCGGTGCATTGTTTGGATATACATTTTACGAAACGTCCAACCCAGCATACGCTCAATACGATATTCAGATGGAAAAATTCAACGTGAATGAATCGAAAGCCTTTGAGTTTTATGACCATCTTGAAACCAATTCCGATTACTCACTGATACAAGAATTGGACAACAGGACTATTCCCAGCTGGAAAGACAACCTAAAAATAGTAGAAACGACCAATCAAATAGAGAACCTCCCTGCTGAATTGGCCCAGCGAAATGCACTATTGAGCGAGTATTGCACATTACAAATTGAACTTTTCGAACTGTTTAGAACAGCCATCAACTATANCACTAATGACTATTCAGAAGAAATAGAGCAGCTTCATCAAAAAATCGAAAACACCGTAAGTAAGTTACAAACAGAAACCTACTGATCCTGTGCTATTAAGGGAACTCTCTGTTTACAGAAAAACGTTGATCCAGTTGATTTCAAAAAAAACTACCACACGTATTTTGTAATGGACGACCAACACTGTCTGATTTGTCAACGACCGCTGGGAAACAGCAAGCGCGTTTCTAAACACCACCTCATTCCAAAATCCCGAGGAGGGAAGCATACCGATACTATTTTGATCCACAATATCTGCCATCAAAAAATACACTCGGTCTTCACGGAAAAAGAACTTAGGGATGAGTTCCATACCCCCGCGAAGCTGAGGGAACACGAAGAAATGCGTAAATTCATCCACTGGGTCGCTAAGAAGGATATCAACTTTTATCAGAAGAATAAGAAGTTGAAGCGGTGATGAAGTACTTACCTACCAAACCTCCAAAACCTCCTCCTTCCTGCCATTAAAGACAATCTCCTCCCCTACTGTTTTTCCCAATAGCAACTGCCCAATGGGAGCCGCCGGTGAGATACAAAAACAGGATTGCTCCAAAACAACAACCCTGCCCAAGCTGACGGCCAGAAAATACGTTCGCTGATCCGTGACTACGAGGCTGCCTTTTTGGATGCGGTCGGGGCTTTGGTCGATATTAATTTGCTGGAGTTGGCTTTGCATTTGCTTCGCTAGTTCCAACTGGGCCGTTATCTTGTCGGCTTCCATTTGCATCATGGCGCGGCCCGTCTCGTATTTATCTCCGGCACTGCTTTTGGTTTCATTCCGTTTGGATTCATCAATAGAATCGATGGCCTTTTGCAGATCGACCATTTTGGCGGCCAGGGTAGCTAGACAGGTTTGGNAAAGCGTTTGTTTAAGCGAAAGCATAAATGGTGATCTAGTCCGGAAACAGGTTATTTCATAGGCAACAAACGAGAATCCGCCAGGGCTGCCGTTCTGTGGCCGATCCCTTTGAGGTAACCTTCGTTACGCGCAAAGCCGATGAAAGCCTCTGCACTGCGATGCTTGACCAAGAGCACCATATCCCAGCCTTCGCCTTCAGGGCCTATCAGGAAGGAACCACCCTTACCTGAGTACAACAATTCTCCTCCCGCTTCTTGCAAAAAGGGCGTAGTATGCTTCATGTAACGCTGGTAAGCTTCCTCGCCGGAAATCGTAGTAGCTGATGCCAACTCAGGGCTCGCCGAATAATCTGCAACTTCCCGAAACTTCAACAAGTTGAGCATCACAACTTCTCCATGGCCATGATATTGCTGATAAAATTGCTGCCCGGTAGCTTGGGTAGCGTCTAGATAGGTTTGTGCTGGCATTTTCTTATTTTGTTGGTAGATAAGAAAACATCTTAAACACAAGAATAGATGCTTCAAAAGCACTACCCCATCGTAATCACTATGTTCCCTTTCTTGTGTCCTTTATCAACATAGCGGTGTGCCGCAGGTACTTCTGCCAAAGAATATTGCCGATCAATAACCGTCTTCAACCTCCCGGCGGCAAGAATTTCGCGTAACTCAAGTAGCATCTTTCTCAATTCTGGCACGGGCTTCATCCCGGTAGCATCAAATTTAGCCTTTTTCTTACCAAACAACGATGTGCGGATCATTTGAAAAAGTAAAGGCAGGCCAAGTACTGGCGAAAGATAAGTACCATTAGGTGTGAGCGAGATTTTACTCTTACCAAAACTACTCTTGCCTACGGTGTCGTAAATGATGTCGTAGGTTTTTCCTGATTTTGTAAAATCAGTGGTTTTGTAATCAATAACCTCATCAGCCCCCAGTGATTTAACCAGCTCCAGGTTAGCCGTACTGCAAACACCGGTAACTTCAGCCCCGAGATGTTTTGCTAACTGTACTGCCGCTGTTCCCAAGCTTCCGGAAGCACCAATGATCAACACTTTTTGCCCTGCTTGGATACCAGCTACTTCCCGAAGCAAATTCAAAGAAGTCAAAGCCCCATCACAAATCGGGGCTGCGTCTGCCGCACTCACATTATCAGGAAGCGTAGCAATAACACCATCCTCCGACACACACAGATACTCTGCATTGGTACCTGATCCAAAAACCGACTCACCAAAGACGAATTCTCCCACAAGAAACTTGGTAACATCTTTACCCGTATCAATAATTTCACCCGCAAAGCTTGTTCCTGTCACCGGATATTTAGGCTTACTAAAACCCATAAACAATCGCCCAATATAGGGGATACCCGTACGCATCATCGTCTCTGCAGTGGTTACTGCCGAGGCATCAATACGTACCAATACTTCGTTGGCTTTGGGGCTTGGCATGGCTACGTCCTGTAGTTCCAATACTTCTGGTCCACCATATTTGGTGGCGACGATGGCTTTCATTTTCCTTGCGTTCATTTTGACTAGTTTTTGTTTCCTAATTTCTATGACACAAAGGTAGGGGCAGCAAGGAGAGGCATCGTTCTGATTTGCAAATCCGAACGTTTTGGGATTGTGCTATATATCAAACAAGTGTTACCATATTGTATAAGCGAACCGCAGCGTAGTCTGTTGCAATTGCCTAATACCAGAAGGGACATTATATGGCAAATAACAATCACATAAGCCAAAGCCGCAACAACCACCATAGGGATAGCCTCCATAGCCATAATCATCTTTTTTATTCAAACCCCATGATTTTTGGAGGCTCAGGGTAGCGCGATCTATGGTGACCCCGAGTCCGCCGATAAAGGAGGTTTGCCAGCGTTTCACATCCAGCCACTCTGCACTGAGATCAACTTTTTCTCCGTAGGTATAACCATAGGAATCTGGTTGCCCGGCAGCGCCGTAGTAACTATTCACCATATTGCTTTGAGACAATAAATATCCAGCTTGGATGCCCGACTTCAAGAAAAAACGGGCGCGACTATCTGGTTTACCGAAATAGAAGTGCGTTTCGAGTGGAATACGGAGCTGACTTTGCTTTTGGTAGTAACGCTCACGGCTGTAGGAAGCCATTACGTCCTCCGTATTGTAGGAAATACTCTCCGATTCAGAGAAATTCCGCCACTGGTTGTAATTCACGCCTAAACGCAGGCTGAAACGATGACTCAAGAGAAACTCCGTCCAGACTCCTCCACTAAAACCTGGCTGCCGGCGAACCTCGGTTTTGTAATAATAATCGCCAAAAGTATCGTCATAATACGTTTGCTCTTGCAAATCGGCGTGGCCACTATAGCCCGCTTCTACATCAAGACCAAAGGCCCAACGGCTTTGCCCA
The DNA here is from genome assembly GCF_000379805.1 of Lewinella cohaerens DSM 23179. Taxonomy (GTDB): domain Bacteria; phylum Bacteroidota; class Bacteroidia; order Chitinophagales; family Saprospiraceae; genus Lewinella; species Lewinella cohaerens. The sequence continues at coordinate 117,965 of NZ_KB903543.1, forward strand.
GAGAGCGCAATAGCCATTACAACAAAAGCGGAGAGTAGGATTATTTTTTTCATAGCTGGTGCATTTCTTTTGCTTATGTCGTAAGACCGCAGCCTGCTAAAAAAGGGTTGGGTAGGTTATTTTTTTATTTGATAAGCAAAATGCAAAGCAGCCGATCGCACATAGCGGAGCGGAGTTCCTGAAACCGTTATCGCGCCACTCGAGTCTGGTTCGCTAAAATCCAAGTACCTCTCATAGGCAGGAACTCCTTCTCTACGTTTTTGAAAAAAAGCGGTATTGACCAAGCTCAAAGACCAACGATTAATCCGCAAGCCAAACTCCAATTGCCCAGCAAGCGCCAAGGGACTTTTTTCCAGATCAGATTTTGAACGAGGATTGATTTTTTCTGTAAATACAGTCCAGTCACCCGAAAAGCCAAAGCCAGGGCCCAGCATAGGATCATAACGAAAACGACTTCTTCTTAAATAGTTGTGACGATAGACATAAACCCCTTGCACTCCTGCACCGACAAACCAGCGCTGACTTGCCTCTTCTTCCCCAAAGTAATACCTGCCATTGAGTGATAGTTGAAGATAATGACTCGTCCAGCTAGACAGGCTTTCGCTAAAGTAATACAGATCAGGAGCATCAGTAACAAACATCGAATTGGCCATTACCTTTACCCGTTGATAACTCGTCGTTGCATGAATCTTCCAATGAGCATCAAGGGAGTGCTCCATCCAGAAGCCAGCTCCATAAGAGATTTGTAGCTGTTCATTACCTGAAAAATCAGTCAATCTTCCATCAATAACGGGGCTTGTTGCCTCTTGGCGAATATCACCACTGAGCCCCATGATAGCGTAGGCACCGAAAACTAAATTAGGTGCTTGTGCAAATAATATACCACTACTAAAAAAGAAGACGGTAACAAACGTAAATGTAGAGAGTGCGTTTTTCATACTAACTGTATTGCGTAGAAAACAAAGTGTGATTTGTTTCAGCACCGTTTATAAGCTAACAGGTAGAACATTAATCTCATTTTACAAAGAGAAAAATTTAACGGTTAAGCGCTGGAAATGTACTACTCTACCTCCTCCAAAAACTGCATTTGGTACAGTTCGCGGTAACGGCCATCTTCATTTTTCAGCAACTCGTCATGCGGGCCGAACTCTACTTTTTCACCTTTCTCTAAAACGAGAATATTATCCGCATGGCGAATAGTACTGAGGCGGTGGGCGATGATGATAGACGTCCGTTTTTTGATGAGCGTCTCGATAGCATACTGGATAACCGATTCAGTTTCCGGATCGACGCTGGAAGTGGCCTCATCGAGAATGAGAATATCCGGGTCAAAGACCAGGGCACGCACGAAGCTAATGAGCTGCCGTTGCCCCATTGCCAGGGTGGCACCACGCTCCATCACCTGGTAATCGTAGCCACCAGGGAGCTTTTCGATAAAGGGATGAGCGCCGATCATTTTGGCCGCAGCCACTACCTGCTCACGTGAAATATTCTCGTTGCGCAAGGTGATATTCTCCATAACAGTGCCTCCAAATAAAAAGACATCCTGAAGAACGATAGCGATACGTTGGCGCAGTGACTCAAGATCGTACAAAGGCAGCTCCTCTCCATCAATACGTATGGCTCCTTTTTGGATTTCGTAAAATCGGCTGAGGGTATTGGTAATGGTCGTCTTTCCAGACCCCGTACTACCGATAATGGCCATCGTCTGACCAGGTTCAATGGTGAAACTCAAATTTTTGAGTATCCAATCTTCATCGTTATAAGCAAACCACACTTGGTCGAATTCAACCTTGCCTTCGAGTTTTTCTTTTTTGAGATCGCCTTGGTCTTCAATTTGCTCATTGGTATCGATAACGTCGAATACCCGCTCGGCGGCCACGAGGCCCATCTGTAAGGTATTGAACTTATCAGCCAGCATCCGAATGGGGCGGAATAGCATATTCAGGTAAATAGGGAAAGCGACCAGCGCGCCCAAAGTAACACCACCTGCGCGGATAACATCCTGCGCGCCCCACCAGACCATCAAGCCGAGCGATGCTGCCGCAATGATATCTACCACCGGAAAAAAGATAGCATAGTATAGGATCGCATCCAGGTTGGCCTGGGTATATTCTTTGTTGATGGTGCGAAACCGCTCCATTTCATTGCGCTCAGCATTGAAAACCTGAACAATTTTCATCCCACTAATACGCTCTTGCAAGAATGCATTCATCCGCTGGATTTGCGTCCGCACTCTTTGAAAAGAAAACTTCACCTTTTCTTTAAAAATATAAGTCGCCAACATCAAGAAAGGCATCGTAATGAGACAAATCAAGGTAAGTTTCCAACTCGTGTAAAACATGATTCCCAAAACAGCTATCAGCGAAAGTAAATCGGCAATAATCGTAATAATACCTTGTGAGAATACCGTGTTGATGGTTTCGATATCATTGATGGTTCGCGTAGTCGCTGTACCGATAGCCGTACGGTCGAAATACTTCAAGCGCAAACTTGTGAGGTGGGTAAACACCCGCACCCGTAAATCCCGAATCACTGACTGGCCCAACCAGCTGGTAGAAAAAATAAACACATAACGCAAAACCGACTCTACCAATAAGATAATAAGAATCAGCAGCGCGATTTTCGTAAGGCCAGGAATGTCATTTTCAAAAATATAGTCATCCACCATCTGCTGGATGAGATAGGGGCGAGCTATACCCAAGGGGGCCAAAATCACCGCTAAAGCCCCCGCAGTAGCGAATACCAGACGGTAAGGACGAGCCAGCGCAATAACTCGGCCGAAAAGGAAAAAATCAAACTTTTTCTTGTCTTTGGACATAAGAGCTTGTTGGGAAACTGGCTGTTAGTATTGCACAAAAATGACTTACGTAGTTTTCGTGCTGTTTAATATCAACGCATTAAGAATAACATTTGCGCAAAGATAGTTTATTGCCGGAAGGTATTTTTTTGGGGTGAAATACGGATTTAAGGGAGTTCGCAAAAAATAATATACTCACCTTCCTACAACTTTTCCTTTATCCATCATCAGATTTTCCTTGCGTAGCACGCTATGCTGCGCAAAATCCGATTTGTCTAAAGAAAAACTTGCTACGTCCTTTGCGTAGATTATTTATTCCCTCATCCCTAAAGTACTATTTGCATAAATACATTGATGCACACACACGAACCAAAAAGTACCGGCGACTGTCTTAGTCAAAGGCCATTCTTCGGAAGGGCTACTAGTCCAGCGTCAATTTTCCGCTTAAAACCACTGATCAGATTCAGTTCCGACCAAAAAAAGACAATACTCTATGCTATTCAGAAATAATAGCGACTAACTTTGTGAAAAACCAGCCCATTGCTCCATGAAATATATCTTGCCTCTACTTTTACTTTGTTCTGGATTGCTCCATGCCCAAACCTGTGATGGCAACCTGGGAGATAACATTTTCATAGAAGGAGATTTTGGGTCCGGCTCATCTAATGTACTCTTTTCCAACCCCAATATTGCACCCGATTATTTCTATAACAACACCCCTCCACCTAGCGATGGGCAATACACAATCACTAGTAACACGGGGCTTTGGAACAACCTCTACCCTACATGGCTAGGCATCGGAGACAACAGCCTCGACCCAAATGGCTACATGATGGTCGTCAACGCCAGCTTTGAACCTGGCCTCTTTTATGATCGTGAAATAGATGAGCTGTGTGGAAATACTCTCTACGAATTTTCGGTAGATGTTATCAACCTCATTGAAATAGGTGTCGCANACCATATTGATCCCAATGTGAGCTTTCTGCTCGATGATGTAGTACAGTTTACCACGGGGGAAATTCCAAAAACAAACAGCTGGCAGACCTATGGCTTTACCTTCACCACTGCCCCAGGGCAGACCAGCATACGACTTTCGCTACGCAACAATGCGCCCGGAGGGATCGGCAACGACCTGGCTTTAGACAATATCAGCTTCCGCCCTTGTGGTGATGAGGCCTTTATCCTTCCAGCCGAACCCGCCAACATTTGCGCAGATGGGCAGCCACTCCCCCTTTCCGCTACCGTTATGGGCAACCTGTATGATGATCCTGCCGTGCAGTGGCAGATTAGCCCCAACGGCGTCACCGACTGGGTGGATATTGCCGGTGCAAACGACGAGACCTACCTGCACACCATTCTCGCCTCCGGCATCTACTATTACCGCTTCCAGATTGCGGATGGTATCGTCAACCTCCAAAACGAAAAATGCCGCATTAACTCCAATGTCAAGGAAGTTATTGTGCTACCCACCGAATTTGCTGTCACTGATACTATTTGCGCTGGCCTTACTTACCCTGTTGGCAATTCCCTCTACACCACTAGCGGCAACTTTGTGGATTCTTTGGTCAATAGCTTCGGTTGCGATAGTATTATCTCTACAAATTTGACGGTATTGCCAGACCCTAATATTCTTCCTGTTTATTTAGCCAGTGTCCCAGATTGTTTTAATACAGAAAACGGCCAAATTGAAGTCACGGACGTCCTCAATGGCTACCCGCCCTATAGTTTCCTTTGGACAGAGAGCGGCACCATGTCCAACATCCTCACAGATGTCCCCGGTGGCGTCGCTTACAACTTGTTAATTACCGATCGCTACGGTTGCCAACTCGATACCAACATCACCCTGACTTCCCCAGCGGCAATCACCCTGGAATTGGGGCCAAATTTCGATATCGAACTGGGTGAAGAGATAAGCCTTACGGCCAACACCAACTTTTCTGTCAGTCTGTATTCGTGGGTTACCGATAATGCCAACAACCTCTTGCCTTGCACCACTGAACCCGACTGCCCAGAGATCAGCTGGCAACCTACGCAGAGCCAGACCGTCTACCTGACTACAGAGGACGCTAACGGCTGTGCGGTGACCGACTCCGTTTTTATCTCCGTCACTCCTAACTACGACCTGTATATCCCCAATGCCTTCAGTCCCAACCTGGATGGCGTGAATGATTATTTCACCGTTTACGGTAATGCCAATCGGATAGCAAGCATCCGCTCCTTCCGGATATTCAACCGCTGGGGCCAGCCGATGTACGAAGCGACAGACTTGTTTCCCGGTGTTCCTGGCCAAGGCTGGGATGGTCGCGTCAAAGGCAAAATTGTCGACCAGGGGGTGTACGTGTACGCGATTGAGGTTGTTTTCCTCGATGGTGTTGTTCGGGAATTTAGTGGTGATGTGGTCTTGGTACGGTAAGCTCTAATTTTTAACCACTAAAGGCACCAAGATTTTTTTCACCCAACCGGCTTATTCACCACCGCCGCAAAGATCGGATCATCCTGTGCATTGAGGATTAATACCAGAAAAGGCCGATTAAAAACCACCCTTCGAGGAATAGACAGCGTTGCCATCGCCATCGTAGCAGCCGTAGCCTCTACCCCATTTTCATCAATTTTTAAATTAGCTTTCTGCATGATGTCTACCTGGGTATGCCCCCGGCCTAAACCAGGCATAGAAGCTGGTACAAGTTCAGGAAACAAGACTGACAGATTTGTTTCTCCGGTGGCGATAAACTTGGGTAAATGGAGTTCAAATTTGGCGCTTCCCCAGCTGGAGATTCCTTTTTCGGAAAGCCGGTTCAACAACTGAGACATCGATACATGCTCATGCGGCATCATGGCACAAAACAGGGTTTCGCCATCTTGCATACAATTGCCTAGCGTCGCCGCGCATAGATCATCGTAGCCATTGACGGTATTGAATAATTCATCAGACACCATAAATTCCGCCGTCACGGTACCTTGTGGTGCATAAAAATTCTTGCGGCTCGTTTTCCTTGGATCAAAAGGCGTTTCCCAGGCACCGGTATAACACAAGGTGTTCAGATAAAGTGCAATGGCTTCGCGCAGCTCTCCAGCCAAAGCTTCTTCTGGCTTCATCTCAGGAATCCGCCCCTGGGTACCTTCTTCAATGGCCGCATTGATGGCTCGTGCAGCAGCAGTACCTTCCCGAAAATCAACTTCTACGGGCTCTACATCCAAGGCTTTCAATCCTGCCAATGTTGCCGCCGTAGGCACCACCTCCCCTTGCTGTAGCCAGCAAGAATTGACCGACAGTAATTGTTCGTGCGCCGGAGGTTCTGTCAGAGATATCCCCTCGCGTACTAGGGTTTCCGAAAAATCGGGGTTATCCAAGGCCATCATTCGCAAAATGGTCGTATAAGAATAGAGGCTAACCACACCGTTTTCGCCATTATCCACCACGGATTTTAAGGCGGTGGGGAGGGCTTTCCAAAGGAAGTTATGTGCCATTATTGTTTATTTAATAAGTTCGGTGATCCTAAACCATCATTTCTTAATCAAGTCTTCCACTTGCTGTTGAATGCTCTTGAGAGAATTCTCACAACTCAATTTTGTAATCAAACCTCGTGAAAAGGATTTTTCAACTTGATCATACTGCGTAGAAAATAGTCGCATTTGATCATTCCATTCTCCTCCAAGAGTTAATAGTTCAGGCCAACAGCCTTCTTCCATCAACAGGATAAGTTGTTCTTTTTGCCCTCCCGAAAGAGGAATCTTCGCCTCCTCCGGAGACACTAAACCCATGATGGTGTTAATAATTTGCTGAACACTCCGTTGGTGATCTTCCTGACGAACCAGGCCTAACCTCGAATCACGAATCGCCTGCTCATAACGTTGAAAAAGCAATAGGCCGTATTGGCTGTAACTGCTGGCCAATTTCAGCGCCTCAGTATATTCGTTGCGGAGCAGATGTGTACGAATTTGCTGGCATTCGTCTTCTGTAAAATGCTTAGGCAAGTATTCCTCAGGATCTTCTACAGTGCTTATTGCTGGTGTATTAACACGCGTCGTTTTGCCCGATTCTACCATTTCCAGCACGGCATAAACAATCCGGTTATTGGTAACGTAGAAGGTTTCTTCATCTATCAACTTCTCCTTATACTGATGTGATGCTTTCTCCTGCTGTGCTTTGAGGGGAACAGCCTCTGTATAACCCGCGTCAATGAGCAATTCCAAAGCCGCCGGCACCTCTGACTGTGCCAGTAACTCCCGGACTTGCTCAGGCAAACTGCGCTCTGTCGGAGTCGGGGCAGGCGCAGTTGATGCCAGCTGATTTAGCCATCGGAGAAGTTTCGTGAACATTTTACAGGGTTTTATTGTGAAAAATTTGTGCCGCTCGTTTTTGAATCACCAAAGACACCTGAGAAAATACTACTTTTTTTCACTTGACCTTAGTTTCTCTACAATCACTAAAAAACAGGACATCTTACCTTTGGAAAGGTTTTAATTGATCCTCTAACCTAGCCCCTCTCCCCAAGGTACTCCTCAAGCGCCTGAAGAGCTTCAGTACTCTTGCCTTGCAAATAATGGCCGTGAACGAGTCCTCTCAATTTGTCAGAAATGATATTGGTTTCAGGATTAACGTCAATTACTTTGCCGTTACGTGACAATGTTCTTTCTACTAAACGTTGGGGTAAGTTTGTCGCCCCCGATGTTCCAACAACGATCATTAGGCCCGTGGATTTCGCAATCCTAAGTGTTGTATCTAAATGATAGTATTTTTCATTGTAATACTCATCGAACCAAAGTACATGAGGTCGGGTCATTTCTCCGCATTTTGGGCAAATTAGTTTTTGCTTTTCATCGAATGTCAAAGGTGTTTCTCTACTTCTGATCTGCTCTCTAAAAAAGAGAGGGATAGCATACAATGCTTTTGAGCACTCATCAGCACAACGCATATATCTGAGATCACCATGAATCAGGTACAGATTGTTAATCAAGCTTTCGGGTCTAAAATGCAAGCCGTCTACATTTTGAGAAATCAAGGCAAACCTAGCCCCTAGTCGTTTCTCAATAGAAGATAGCGCTATATGTCCCAAGTTTGGTTTTGCTTGCTCACAAATGCTAATCCGATACAAAAACCAGCGCCAGACCTCATCCGCATTGACATCAAACATCTTCTTTGTGCCCATTGATTGAGGGGTTGCATTTTTTGAACCTATTGTCCAAAAACCTTCCTTTCCTCTAAACGTTGGTATTCCACTATCTGCAGAAGTACCAGCTCCTACTAAAAAGGTGATCAATCTATCTCCATCAAGCGCCTCTTGCAAAAATTCTTTAGTTCTACCGTCTAGCATTTAACCTGGTATTTAATTTTAGCATAACTACACGAATTAACTACAGAATAGTTCCTACTCAACAGGACTAGAAAAACGTTCAAGATTCCCTACCTCCCTATAAAACGAAGCACTTTCTGTCACCTCTTCTCTCTTAGAAAATCGCCAATAGCATTGTGCTGTTGGCGCCTGATGAAAATATGCTTTTGCTGATTAGCCCTAACCTTCAAAGTAATCGTTGTTGCTATCACAATCATTATTACTGAAAAGATCCCAAACAACTTCGAACTCCCCATACCTGCAATTGCCAGGATAAAAACAGGAGCCGCTACTGCTTTCCCTGCCTCGATATTAAGGGCAAGAAAATAAGCAACAAGGAAAACTCCCGATAGAATTACCCCCGCTAACATCGGCCTCTTCAGTAATGAAAACAATTTCTCTTTTCGAAACTCGTATCCTCCAAAAACGCTTGGTTGATCTTTTAAATACACTATAATCTCCCTCTTCGCCTGATCATTTCCAATTCGAATTTCTTCATAGGATTCTTCTTTAAAGAAAACAGTCATTTTATGGCTCGAATCCTCTACCTCAATTTTCGTTATGTAAGGAATGGGTATTCGAAATACGCCATCATCATTGATATTGACATTGATACCACCATGATCAGAATGTACTATTCCCAAAAACTTCTCATCTATTAGAAGAAGTTTGTTTTTTGACAGATTCCAGCGCTTCATATATACTTAATTTCCTTAGTTAAGATAAGGTAATAAATACTTTCTTATCCCAGCAAATATCAGGGTAGGCATCCCCTTTTCTTATGGCGTAAAAATCAACAAACACTCTATTTCTTTCTTAATTGTAGATAAAATAAAACTTTCCCCTTATATTTGTTCTACAATAAAGTAAGATCTATCAATCACACTGGCATGAAAGAAACCAGACTTGGCGAATTTGAAGAAGTAATTCTACTGCTCGTAGGCATCTTAGGCGATGATGCTTATGCATTAAGAATTGCCGATGAATTTGAGGTACAGACCAAACGATCCGCCTCTATTGGTTCCGTACACGCTACCCTAAGCAGGATGGGCGACAAGGGTTTCTTGAAATCAAAGATGGGAGAACCTACCGCCCAACGTGGTGGCCGCCGCAAACGCATCTACGAAATCACGGCTGCAGGAGAAGCTGCTCTCAAAAAGGCACGAGATCTACGTCTATCGCTCTGGGATCAATATCCCGGATTTTCCTTAAGTCTCAATTTCTAGCCCCCTATTTCCATGAAAAAAGAAAACTTTCAGCCACCTCGGATTGCCACAAAATTTCTGCTGTGGTTTCTCAAACCTGACCTTCGGGAAGAGGTTGCCGGTGATCTGGAAGAAAGATATTTTGGCCAACTGGGAAACAACTCTCAACGACAAGCCAATTTCCATTACTGGTTTCAGGTCATCAATTACCTCCGCCCATTTGCCTTGCGAGAGGATCTGCTCACTTCCCTAAACCCCTTCTTTATGTTTCGCACTAATTTCAAAATTGCTTGGCGCAACCTCTTTAAGCAAAAAGGATATTCGTTGATCAACATTACGGGCATGACACTGGGACTTACGTGCTTTTTGCTGTTGGCGCTCTATATCCAATACGAATCCAGCTATGATCGGCAAAATGAGCACGCAAATCGTATTTACCGAATTGCACAGACCCAAAAAGGCAATACTTTCCGTGGTACGGACCAGTTTGCAGTAGCCCCTGCGACCATTGGACCCGCCCTGGAGGCTGAGTTTCCGGAAGTAGAAAAAACAGTAACTTTTACGGTGTTGTCCACACTGTTTGGACAAGAAGATCAGGTATTTTATGAACAAGGTTTGTACACCACTAAATCACTTTTTGAGGTTTTCACCTACCCAATCATAGAAGGAGACACGAAGGCTGCCCTCGCCGACAAGGATGCAATTATTCTTACCGAAGCATTGGCAAAAAAATACTTTGGCAACTCCTCCCCCATCGGCAAAACGATGAAACTGAGTAGCGACCGCCTCCTTACGGTAAAAGCCGTTATGGAAGACCTCCCTGGTAACCAGCACTTCAAATTTGACTTTGTAGCTTCCATTGATAACTACGGAGAATACGTGGAAGATACCAAAGCGCAACGTTGGGGGAGCAACAACTACGAAGTATATGCTCTGCTACAGAAGGGTGCCGACTACCAGCAACTAGAAGAAAAGATGTCTATTTTTGACGATAAAGTCAATGCAGCTTACGCAGAATGGCCTTTCTCTGCGAGTTATTTTTTCGAACCGCTCACTGATATTTATTTGCACTCAAAAGCAAATTTCGGAGAAGGTATAAAGAGTGACATTCGCTACCTGTACTTATCGGCAGCTATTGCTTTTATCATTCTTTTCCTGGCACTGATCAATTACATGAACCTCTCGGTAGCCCGTTTTCAGCAACGTACAAAAGAAGTTGGCGTTCGCAAGGTATTAGGTGCAAAAAGGAAGCAACTGGTTCAACAGTTCATGACGGAATCCATGCTGGTGACTGGAATTAGTTTACTAATGGGTTTAGGCTTGGCCAGACTGTTACTGCCGTTTTTCAACCGCTTGCTGGATCTGGAAATGCCGTTTCTACTTAGTGGCAACAAGATGATCTTAGGCACCCTTTTACTCCTGGCGCTTCTTATGGGCGGGCTTTCGGGTTTATATCCGGCGATTATATCATCGGCTGCTACACCAGTGAAAGCTTTACAAGGAAGGTGGTTCGGTAATCAAAAACAATCGGGGCTATTGCGTAATGCGCTTATCATTGGCCAGTTTACTGCTGCTATTGTTTTGGCAACCGGCAGTATTGTTATTTATCAGCAATTGCAATACATTCAAAACAAACAACTGGGCTACAATCGTGACCAAGTCGTCTACGTGCCTTATCGTAATCAGGAATTATTTGACAAAACCACCACGATTAAAGAAGAGCTCATGAAGGACCCGCACATAGAGCAGGTCGCATTTACCAACGTGCTCCCACTCAACACCAATAACCAAGGTATTGTAACGGAGTGGGAAGGCAACGCCAATCAGCAAGAACTTCCCATTTATCGTTTTCGTTCCGACGAAAATTTCATACCACTTCTGGAGATGGAGCTGGTAGAAGGTCGCAATTTTTCGCCGGATTTTCCTTCCGACACAGTGGCTACTTACATTCTCAATGAGACCGCCATCAAAACGATGGGTTGGACCAAGGCTGCCGGAAAGTCCTTCCGTGATGGCAAGGTTATCGGTGTAGTCAAGGATTTCCACTTTCAGCCTTTCAATCTGGCGATTGAGCCCATGTTTATCACTTTCCAAACACGGACCAGTAGCTACTACGCTGGTAATATTGCCATGAAAATAAACTCCGACACCCCAGAAGAAACGATGGCTCACATTCAGCAAACACTGGCAAAGATCATCCCACAAGTGCCTTTTGATCTGCGATACATGGATGATTCTTTCAATAAACTCCACCGTGCCGAGCAGCGGTTTGGCGATGCCTTCAAAATATTCACTTTCCTGGCCTTGTTTATTGCATGTATCGGATTGTTTGGCCTGGTAGCCCACACGGTGCTCCAACGTACCAAGGAGATCGGCATTCGCAAAGTACTGGGCGCTGCTATTACGGATATCATAGGGTTAATTTCGGGTGATTTCCTACGACTCATTGCTTGGTCAGCACTCATCGCCATCCCTATTTCCTGGTGGGGTATGCAGCAGTGGCTACAAGGCTTCGCCTACCACACTGAGGTGCAGATTTGGATATTTGCTCTCGTAGGAGTCATCGCCATTGGGCTTGCCTTTATCACCATTAGTTTACAAACCTTAAAGGCAGCGATGGCCAATCCGGTGGAATCAATTAAAACAGAATAAGATTCCACCAGATTGATCAGGTCTACCGAATATCCTTCAACTCAAGGAAGTCCATATCCGTAAAATCTTTGTTTTCCCCAGCCATGGCCCAAATGAAGGAGTAACTGGCGGTACCTGAACCAGCATGGATCGACCACGGCGGCGAGATGATAGCCTCCTGGTTGTTTACCCACATGTGGCGAGTCTCGGATGGGCGGCCCATAAAGTGCATAACCCCTTGATTTTCTGGCACATCAAAATACAAGTACACTTCACTGCGGCGGTCGTGAGTATGTGCAGGCATGGTATTCCAAACACTTCCATCTTGCAACACGGTCAGCCCCATTACAACTTGACAGCTGTTGATCCCCGCATCGTGGATGTACTTGTAGATCGTCCGTCGGTTGGCTGTTTCTGTAGCTCCAAGTGTTACAGGTGCAGCGTCTTCTTTCGTAAACATCTTATTAGGAAACGGCTGATGCGCTGGTGCCGAAAAAAGGAAAAACTGTGCCGGGCTATCCGCCACTGCCGACTGGAAACTTACGTCCTTGGTACCTTTGCCAAGGTAAAGGCAACTCAGCTTGTCTAGCTTGTACGTTTCCCCATCTGCAGTGATACTACCAGAATCTCCAATATTGATGATCCCAAGTTCCCGGCGCTGTAGAAAAAACTCGCTTTTTAGCGTCTCGTAATTAGGCAGCTCTATTGCCGCAGTAGTAGGCGTTGCGCCTCCCATCACCATGCGGTCATAATGGCTGTACACGAAATTCAGCTCTCCTGCCGCAAACAGGTTTTGCACCAAAAAATCGTTGCGCAATTCCTGCGTGTTCATTCTTTCTACTTCCCGAGGACTGGCCTCATAACGTTGTTCTATCGTTTTCATTTGTAAAATTTTTATTCGTAATTAATTAGTTTGAATTCAGCCAAGCCGGGCATAGCGATTCCGACTCGCATTAACTCGTCTAAATCTGAAGATTAGAGGGGACTTAAAACGGTTCAATGTCAATTTCCAACATCATAACAAAGAACCGGAAGGAAATCAAGAAGCAACTCTCCTCTTGGGTAACCCCTATACCCTCTACCAAGTACCTTGTACAGTGAGGCTTGCTTTCAAAACCACCACCACACTATGGCCTCAAAGGCAAGCCTCACCTTACCTCCCCATCCAACCACCATCGACGACTAATACTTCCCCACTGACATAATCAGCAGCTGAAGAAGCCAGAAATACGGTTGGGCCTTTAAAATCGGCAGGCGTTCCCCAGCGGTTGCTTGGAATTCGTGCCAGAATAGCGTCATTACGCTCAGGGTTTTCACGTAGTGCCTGGGTATTATCCGTGGCGATATAACCTGGTGCAATGGCATTGACACAAACGCCACGCCCGGCCCACTCATTCGAGAGCGCTTTGACCAAGCTTCCGATGGCCCCTTTGCTGGCCGCGTAACCTGGCACCGTTATCCCCCCCTGGAAGGTCAAAAGAGAAGCGGTAAATATTATTTTACCGTGGCCCCTTTCCAACATATCCCGGCCAAATTCTCGGGCCAGAATAAATGGCGCGTTGAGGTTCACATCCAGCACATTGTCCCAAAAGTCATCAGAATGTTCGGCCGCAGGAGCTCGCAGGATGGTACCAGCATTATTGACCAGAATATCCACGGGAGCTTCCTCCTTTTTTACCTTTTCGATAAAAGCATAGAGGGCTTCTCTGTTGGAGAAATCCGCCTGGTAAGCTTTAAATTTCCGGCCTAAATCCGTCACCTCTTTTTCGATCTCACTGCCTTGCAGTGCTAGTGTTGCAGATACGCCTATCACGTCGGCACCTGCTTCGGCCAAAGCTACGGCCATTGCTTTTCCAATCCCTCGTTTGCAACCCGTTACGAGGGCTGTCTTACCGCTGAGGTCAAATGCGTTGAGGATACTCATATTTTTTTATTGAGGTTATAAATTAAAGAGGCTCGGCAACCACAAGGAAAGTCCCTCGAAAAAGGTTACGACCATCAGCATCAAAATCATAGCTAACAAAAAGGGCATCAGCGGCTTGATCACTTTCGACACCGATATCTTGGCAACACCCGCTCCGACAAATAGAATTGTCCCCACAGGTGGCGTACATAAACCAATACAAAGATTCAGGACCATAATGATACCGAAGTGTACAGGGTCCATCCCCAATTGGGTTACAACAGGAAGGAAAATGGGCGTAAAAATCAGCACTGCTGGTGTCATATCCATAAAAGTCCCTACGATCAACAAGGTCAAGTTGATCAGTAAAAAAATCAGGATTGGGCTACTGACCGTATCCAACAAAAAGCCTGTCATCAATTGAGGAATACTCTCAAAAGAGAATAACCACGACATGGCCATCGATGTACAAATCAGGAACATAACAATAGCCGTCGTTTTGGCACTATTAAGCAGGATACCCGACAAATCAGCAAAGCGAATCGTCTTGTAACTAAACCCTAAAACAAGCGCATAAAACACGGCTACTGCGGCAGCTTCCGTAGCTGTAAAAACACCTTGCACAATCCCCCCTACAATGACCACCAGCATTAGCAGGCTGAAAAATGCCCGTCGGAAATCGTGCCAGACTTTACTGAGCTTTACCCTTTCTCCTTTCGGGAACTTGCGTTTTTTAGCAACCACCGCAGCAACGGTCATCAAGGCCAGTCCCACCAAAATACCGGGAATATAACCCGCAATAAACAGTGCCGCTACCGACGCAGCTCCTCCACTCGCGAGGGCATACACAATCAGTACATTGCTCGGAGGGATCAACAACCCTGTGGTCGAAGCCGTAATATTGAGAGCCGCACTGAAGGGTCGCGGGTAGCCTTCTTCCTCCATACGGTCTGTCATTACACTACCAATCGCAGAGGCCGCCGCTACTGCGGAACCCGAAATAGCACCAAACAACATCGCCGCCAGCGTATTGACATAAGCCAGCCCACCAGGAAGGCTCCCCATCAGCGATTTGGCGAAATTTACCAGTCGGTTGGCGACGCCCCCCTGGTTCATCAATTCACCCGCCAGGACGAAAAAGGGAATTGCCAGCAGGGCGAAACTATCAATACCGGTCGTCATTCGTTGGGCCACCGTTGTAATACCCGGCACAAAGGCAATATTGAGCAAAATTGTCAGCGTGGTGGAGAGACCAATGCTATAGGCGACTGGCACCCCATAGCCCAGCAACCAGAAGAAGCTCAGGAAAAGCAGTAGTATACTTATAAGTTCTATAGACATAATTTATTTTTTGCGCTAACTAGAGTAAGAAACAGCACAAAATAAATTGAGCCGACGTTTTTCAAAAAGCTGGCGAAGCGATTCATTTCAAGCGTGTCAGCTATTTGGAAAACCTAAAAGGAGGCTCAATTTATTTTTTGCGCAATACGCTGACTTTTTGCCTGTGGTAATGGGCAATATTGCAAATAGAAAAAAATACAATCAGCAAGCCGCTGACGGGCACAATGGAGTACACATAACCCAAGGGAATGTGCATTGCTGCCGAGGTTTGTCCTAGGCGTAATGTCGTGTAAACCAAGTTGCCGCCACCAGCCACCATCACCACCAAAGCAAAGACCAGCATGAGAGACTCAATAATCTGTAGTCGTTCCTGCTGGCGTTCTTCGGAAAGCTTATTGAGCAAAAAATCCATCGCCAGATGCTCTCGCCGACCATTGAGGTAGGCAGCTCCCAAAACTGCCAGCCAGATGAGGGCAAAGCGGGCAAATTCTTCCGTAAAGGAAAACGATTGATTGAGGACATAGCGGCCAAACACCTGCCAAAGCACATCCAGGACCAGCAGCGCGAAAATGACTACTAGTAGTTTTTCGATAAGCCCATTTATGCGGTCATATATTTTTTTCATCTTTCTCGTTGTATTGCGCAGAAAACAACCTGCGATTTTCGTGCTGTTCCTTTTTACTAGACTTGCTCTACTGCGCTTGAATTTCCGCCACCAACTTTTTCATGCGCGGGTCTTTGCTAAACTCCTCCAAAACAGCTTGTGTCTTATTCGCAAACAAGCTTTTTTCAGGACGGATGATCTCTACATTTTCAGCTTTCAACTTGGCCATACATTCGGCTACATTTTCTTCCCAAAACTGCTTTTGTGCAGTGGCCGAAACTTTGGCGGCTGCCCTGAGCCATCCCTGCTCCTGGGCGTTGAGCGTGTCCCAATACTTGGTACCCATCACCAGTACGTCGGGGATGGAACTGTGCTCATCAAGGGTGTAAAATTTGCACACTTCATAATGTCCCGAAGTCACAAAGGATGGAGGGTTGTTTTCAGCACCATCTACTACGCCTTGCTGCAGTGCAGTGTACAGTTCGCTGTAAGCCATTGGCGTAGCAGAGCCTCCCATTTCGTTGACCATATCTACCGACATCTGGTGACTCATCACTCGTATTTTTAGGCCTTTCAAATCCTCAGGTGTCCGGATAGGCTGCTTTTTGGTGTAAAAACTACGGCTACCGGCATCGTAAAAACACAAGCCCTTGAGCAGGTATTCGCTGCCAGCTTCGAGGATAGCCTCACCCGTTGGCCCTTCCAACACCGAAAAAAAGTGATCCTTGTCACGAAAGAGATAAGGAACGCCCATCACCTGGTACTCCGGTGCGAAATTGGCCATGGCCGCTGCACTCACTTTGGTCATCGCAATGCTTCCAATCTGGAGTAGTTCCAGTACTTCACGTTCGGTACCCAGCTGGCCGTCGGGGAAAATCTTTACTGTCAGAGCTCCGCCCGATTGCTCCTCTACGCTAGCCGCAAAAACTTCCATCCCCTGGTGTACAGGATGCGTAATGGGCAGGGTGTGCGCCAGGTAAACCACCTTGGCACTACCCAATTTTTCACAGGAACCTGCCGTGAGCAGGAGTCCAAAAGCCAACAGGTAAAAGCAATGTTTCATATTCTTTATTTTTAAAAATCAAAGAATTGCTTAGCGTTGCGATAACAAATATCTTCTACGACCCCGCCCAGCCAAGGCAGGTCATTGGGTAGCATTCCTCGTTGAACATCGTCGCCCAAGAGGTTGCACAGAATGCGCCGAAAATATTCGTGCCGAGGGAAAGACAAAAAGCTCCTACTATCCGTGAGCATACCAATAAATCGGCTGAGCAAACCCAGCTGCGACAGTGCATTGAGCTGCTTCTCCATACCATCCTTCTGGTCGAGAAACCACCAGGCCGAACCCCATTGAATTTTTCCCGGCAGGGTACCATCGTTGTAATTACCTGCCATCGTAGCGAATACTTCATTGTCACGAGGATTGAGGTTGTAGAGGATAGTCTTGGCCAATTTGTCTTCCCTGTCCAGCCGATTGAGGAAAGCCGCCAGCCCTCGAGCCTGATCAAAGTCGCCAATGCTATCGCAGCCAACGTCCGCACCGATGCTTTTCAGCAAGCGCTGATTGTTATCACGTAGTGCCCCCAGGTGCAATTGCATCGTCCAGTTTCGCTGGTGATACATTTTTCCGAGTTCGTGAAGCGCAGCCATTTGAAAGGCAGCTACTTCTTCGGAATTCAATGGACTTTTGTTCTTGGCTTTAGCCAGAATATCATCCAGCTTGACTGTTCCAAAATCGACAGGATAAAGTTGTCCTAAACCATGGTCTGCCAATTGGCAACCGTGTGCAGCAAAGTAGTCGATCCGGTTTTCCAGCGCTGCCAATAGTTGATCAAACGTATTTATAGACGTGCCAATGATGGTTTCCAACTTGCCCAAAAAGGGAAGAAAATCAGCGCCATCAATCACCAAAAACTTATCGGGTCTGAAAGTGGGCAACATCTTCAAACTTCGTCCAGCTTCCGCGTGCAAGCGGTGATATGCCAAATCATCCGTAGGGTGATCAGTAGTACAAACAACTTCTACTTTCATTTGAGTCAAAAGGCCGTTCGTCGTAAATCCCGGAGAAGCTAACGCTATATTAGTCCGCTCGTAAATAGCTTCAGCTGTAGTTGCGCTAAGTAAATCATTGATCCCAAAATACCGCTGCAATTCCAGGTGCGTCCAATGGTACAGCGGGTTGCGTAAGGTATAAGGCACAGTCTCTGCCCATTTCACAAATTTCTTGCGATCATCTGCCGCGCCGGTGATGAAGGTCTCCGGGATACCGTTGGCCCGCATGGCGCGCCATTTGTAATGATCGCCTTTGAGCCATACTTCGGTAATGGTCGAAAAATGCTTGTCTTCCGCAATCTCTTGTGGCGACAAATGATTGTGGTAATCAATAATAGGTTGTTCCCGTGCATACTCGTGGTAGAGGCGTTCGGCGGTAGGGCTTTCGAGGAGGAAATTCTCGTCCAAAAATGTTTTCATGTAAATTAGTTTAATTTTCCGCTGATCTTAAAATGCCCATTTCTAAACCGCGTAGTTCCGCCAGACCACGTAAGCGACCGATACCTGAGTAGCCGGGATTCGTTTGTTTGCGTAGATCATCAAGCATCTGATGGCCATGATCGGGGCGCATGGGGATGTTTACACCTTGCTGGTGCGCCGCCCGGAGCAGATTTTTCATTACGGCATACATATCCACATCACCTTCGAGGTGATTGGCCTCAAAGAAGTTCCCCTCGGCATCGCGCTTGGTAGCCCGCAGATGGATAAAATGAATACGCTCGCCAAATTGAGCTACCATTTGAGGTAAATCATTATCGGAACGAACTCCGAAAGAACCCGTACAGAAGCACAGGCCATTGCAGGGGGAAACAACAGCCTGCATGAGCTTCTGTACGTCTTTTGCTGTACTCACTACTCTGGGTAAGCCCAAAAGAGGGAACGGTGGATCATCTGGATGAATAGCCAACTTTACACCAACCTCTTCCGCTACGGGAGTGATTTGTTGTAAAAAATGGATCAGGTTCTCTCGCAGTTGATCCGCATCAATACCTTCGTAGGTCGCCAGGATTGCTCTGAATTTTTCGAGATCAAGCACGCCCTCTGTTGTACCGCCGGGTAAGCCCGCGATGATGTTTTTTATCAGTTTTTGGCGAGCAGCCTCGTCCATTTCAGCGAAGGCATCGGCCGCTTTTTGCTGTTCTTCATGGGTATAATCCGCCTGCGCTCCGGCCCGTTTCAGGAGGAATAAATCAAAAGCGGCAAAAGCGGCCTTTTCAAAATAAAGCCCCGTAGAACCATCCGGCATAAGATGGTATAGCTCGGTGCGTGACCAGTCGAGCACAGGCATAAAGTTGTAGGTTACGATATGAATACCACAAGTCGCCAGATTGCGAATGCTTTGCTGGTAATTGGTGATATATCGCTGGTAATCGCCGGTTGTGCGCTTGATATCTTCATGCACCGGAATACTCTCTACCACGGACCAGCGCAGGCCATTGTCGGCAATTTCTTGTTGTCTTTTCTGAATCTCTGCCACCGGCCAAACCTCACCACTCGGAATATGGTGCAGAGCCGTAACGATACCCGTAGCTCCGGCTTGCCGGATGTCCGCCAAGCTTACGGGGTCATTGGGGCCGTACCAACGCCAGGTTTGTTCTAAATGCTTCATTAATCTAGTGTTTTACTTTTGTTACACTCCGCTAAATGCACTAAATCCACCATCTACTGGCACTACAATTCCGGTAACGAAAGCCGAACGATCATCACACAACCACAGCAAAGTGCTGATCAATTCGTCAGGTTCGCCAAAGCGGCGCATGGGAGTTTGACTGATGATCGTATTCCCACGATCCGTGAGGGTATTGTCTTCTTTCAGCAGTAAACTGCGGTTTTGCTCGGCGATAAAAAAGCCAGGTGCTATAGCGTTGACCCGGATACCACCACCGTATTTCACGGCTAACTCTACGGCCAGCCAGCGCGTAAAATTATCCACTGCCGCCTTTGATGCCGAATACCCAACCACTCTTGTTAGAGGTAACTGAGCAGCCATCGAAGAGATGTTGATAATACAGCCCTGCTCTCGTTCTGCCATCAGTCGGGCAAAAACCACCGAAGGCAGCACCGTACCGGCCAGATTGAGGTCATTGACCTTGCGAAACTCATCAATTGGCATATCGAAAATGGTCTGCTCCGGCATGATCGTGGCTCCCGAGCGATTGCCACCAGCGCCATTCACCAGAATATCGACGTGTCCTGCTTTAGCGACAACTTCCTCTGCGGCTTTATTCACAGAGTCTTCGTTGAGCACATCGCAGGTAATTGCATGAATTATTAAACCCACTTCCTTAAATTCGGCTACTCTAGCAGCAGACTTTTCGGCATTCCGCCCCAATATAAAAACGGTGGCTCCGGCTTCTGCCAAACCTTTTGCAAAAGCACTACCCAGTGTACCATTCCCGCCGGTGATGACGGCTACTTTGTTTTTCATGTCCTTTTATTGCGCAAAAAATAGATTGATCCTTCTCTGAAGTTTTTCAAATAGCCGTCACGCTTAAAATGAAACGCTTAGCCAACTATTTTAAAAACGAAGGCTCAATTTATTTTTGTGCTGTTTTTTATTGCGCAAAAAATAGATTGATCCTTCTCTGAAGTTTTTCAAATAGACGTCACGCTTAAAATGAAACGCTTAGCCAACTATTTTAAAAACGAAGGCTCAATTTATTTTTGTGCTGTTTTTTATTGCGCAAAAAATAGATTGATCCTTCTCTGAAGTTTTTCAAATAGACGTCACGCTTAAAATGAAACGCTTAGCCAACTATTTTAAAAACGAAGGCTCAATTTATTTTTGTGCTGTTCTTCAAATTATTCCAAAATAAATCTAATCTCCGACGAGGTATTCTCTGGTGTATACACCTTTAAGATATAGACCCCTCTCGGCCAAGTTGAAACATCAACTAAGGTATCATATCGTAAAAGTAGATTTTCTTTCACGACCTGGCCATTCAGGTTGTAAACAATACCCTTGGCCTCCTGAGTCCCTGGCAGAGTGATCTGCAACTGCTCCCGTGCAGGGTTAGGAAACACCTCCACCTTAAGGTCTGTAGCAGGAGTTTCCACCCCAGTGGCACCCGTATAATTGACGGTGTAGGTTTTTACCGTCAGCCCATCTTCGGCAGTGACGGTCACAGTAGCTTGGGTATTCGGCACAGTCATAGGGTCTGTAGCAGTCGTTGTAGCAAATACCGAGCGGGGCGTATAAGTTAGGGTTGGCACTTCCGTTGTGGCCAGGTCTACCGTATACTCTAATTGATAAGGTGCAAATCCTGCTACTAGTGTCCCATCTACCAGCAAGGTCGCCAAGGTGGCATCGCTGCTCAAGAACAAATCTTCGGGCAGAGGTGTGCCTTCACCAGGAGCGTAATCACCTGTTTTATCTACAGCCAGCCAGTCTACGTAAGCGCCATAATCTGCTCCGCCCGACTTCCCCCACTCGAAGAAACTGATAGCGCTTTCCTCGTTGCTTACGCCACTTACCAGAGGGACGGGATTTTCATCCACATAGATGGTCGTTAGGCTGCCATTGACGGTCATGCGCATTACGTGTAGTTCATTGTTCCAGTTAAAAGGCACCTCTTGTTCCGCTACCGGCGACGACTTTTCTAGCTTGATCGTAGATTGATTGATTCTTACTTTTTGGCGCCAGCCACCAATGCGAATATCAAAATAGCAGATACCATTTACATCCGGACTCACTGCTTTGAGGCGGGCAACAATGGTATAGACGGTGTCGGTACTTTCAAGTTCGTAGCGCCAGCGAAAGTTCTCACTGGAATTACTGCGGAAGCCGAAATAGCGATTATCGCTCCCATTAGGATCGGCTACTATTTCATCTACAGGAGGAGCAGCAGGGGCAGCATTGAGTGCAAAAAAGTTGGTCTCTACTTCTGGCCGAGCATCGGCCCGGTACACTTCCCAAGGCATATCACTATTGAGTTCGCCGGTGGTAAATGACCATAATGGCCCCTCGGTGGCTCCGTTTTCGTTGAGCGCTATGATTTTCCAATAATAGGTCGTGTTAGGTGCCAAATCAGGCATATAAGTAGTCGTATTCTGGGTGCTCACCAAAGGGGGAGCGTTAGTCGTACCGAAATAAAGTTCAAAATCATCGGTATTTCCGCCAGCCAACCAACTCAAATTGGCAACGTTACTCACGCTCGTAGCACCATCTTCTGGGCTAGGCGCACTGGCCAGATCAGGCAAAGCCGTAGTCAAATCCGTGGTGATTGTGACGGCATTGCTAGCGGCGGAAACGTTACCCGCCTCGTCGCGCGCCTGGACAGTAAAGGTGTATGTGGTAGCTCCTATCAGATCATTGATTGTAGCTGTTAATCCTGTTACCGTCTCAACAACCATTCCCTCCTGAAGAATATCGTAAGCAATGACACCATATTCATCTGTAGCTGCAGACCAACTAAGGTCGACACTCGTGATCATAACATTCGAGGCTGTTAAAACAGGAGCTGTAGGAGCTTCCGTATCAGGCACCAACACCGCTTCTTCCGGGCACAGCGCCTCCTCTACTTCAGAGACGCAAAAGTCGGCAAAACGTATTTCTTCATCTTGCAGGCTGCTGCCTTTCAGGCGGTACATCCCCCATTTCGGGCGACTGTATTCTGCGCCATCCCGCCACAGATCGATGTTATTGTTTTCGTAAGTGAGCAGTGTGATGCCCGTATTCATGTCTTTAAGTGTCAGAAAGAGGGCACCATCTTCGCGGTGTTCTTGGCGTAGATAGGCTTCCACCCATTTCCCGCGGAAGTGATCAAGGTCGGCCTCGGCTAGCACTCCAAGGTCAGCTCCTGTGTCACCCCCATTATGCCGCGCTTCCAGCTTATCCGCACGAAGTGTAAGGGTAATAACAGGAAACCCACTATCTGCTCCGCCGAAGATTTTGTTCTGAAAAATATGACAGAAAGAAGAAGCGCCCACAAAGTTTTCGTCAACCCTGAATTTCCACCGATAGTAAGAGGTCCCTCCCAAGTTGTGCTGTAGTTCCGCACTGGTGTTCGGGCCGCCTTTTACTTCCATACGTACCCGATCGAAAACCTGGCAGCGATCATTGTCTTCCACGATGTGGCTATGAAAAACAAAGACGTTACGCTCCAAATTTTCGTCGAAACCTTGTGTGATGTGTGGTCCGAACGTTGTGTGTTCACAATCTGGCGTTTCTATATCAAGACCTGCTGCCAGGAAGACCGGATAGCCACTTCCTGTTGCTGCTGTCGCAGAACAGTTCACCTGTGCCCGGAGCAACAGACTACTGGAGCAGAGCAAACTAAGAAGGAGGTATTTTTTCATCATTATATCTATTTTCTCTTTGTAAATCAATTAGCCACAAAAACACTAAAACACAGAATTGCACGAATCTTTTTTACGGTTTTTAGTGCTTTGGAGCTTTAGTGTCTATTCCTGTTTCGTTCCGCAGATATTCGTTTTTCACCAAATGAAATTTCCAAACAAGCTCTTACTTCGCCGCTACCCACAGGGTCGGTTCTCTAACCGGGTAATTGCGATTGATCTCTTCCGACTTGCGTGTGGGGTCCAGTTGTTTCCAGGTTTCCAGCATTTGGGCATCATCGTAAGCTCTCGCCGTAAGTAATAAACCCGTCGTCTGGATGGGTAATTCCTCAAAATATTGCACATCAGGTGGTTTGATCCACGTTGATTTGTCTTTCATGTAAGGCAACATAAAGCCCCATGCTTTGCGAATACTTCCGTTTGGGCCTTCGTAGGTCCACAAGTTTTCTGTGGGGGTAGAGGCCAATTCACACAATACAGCGTAGCCCTCCAGGTTGAAAAGGGTATAATTGTAAGGCTTGGTTCTTTCCATTTCTTCAGGAAAACTGCCGTCTGGGGCCATCTGCGCTGCAAGGAGTTTTTTGAACTGCTGGCGGGCTACTTCTCTCAAATCTTCCTGCCCCGTCAGTTGAGCGAAAGCTGCTATTTGAGCGGCCCACCAAGTGCTGTGGTTGTTGCCGTGGTCTTTTTCATCAAGACCGTAAGGGTGGGTATTCATCCAGGTAGCGTAAGCGGCAAACCATTCTTTCAGTCCGGTCAGCGATTCTCCTTTTAAATATCCACGCTGAGCAAGAATTCCGATGGCTTTGGTGACCTCAATCAAATGGATGGTATCGATGATGCCTATCCCGCGCCCAGTGACCCTGCCCTTGATAGCTTGTGCGTATAGCAGGTTGGGGTTCATCAGCGTTGCCGGGGCGAGAAAAAAAGCATTCAGGTGCCGGAGGGCATGAGCTGCATATTTTTCGTCACCCGTAACTTCGTAGGCGGCTACCAGCGCAGCTACCCAACGATTGAGGTTGCGCATAGCTTGACGGTGGGCCGTGAAATTTTCGGGATTGGTCTTACCATCACGACGGGTGTAAGGGCCTTCTGGGTCTTCTGGGTTTGGCCACCAGTAATCGCCCTCGGAATAAAAATCGTGGATGCCACCAGCGCTGCGGGCACAAGTAGCGCTGGTGATAGGCACCGGCGCTTGCGCAAGATAGCTGTCCGCCGTAGCGATAATTTGTTCTTTATTAAAATCGAGACCAAGCTCTGCTACCGAGGTAGAAGTATTCTTGACCGATGCTGACTTTTCGTTGCAAGTTGTCAACAACAATACACTGAACAGTACGATGAGGTAGCTATTCTTCATTCAAGATCTTATTTTGCCACAACACCAAGTTTGCGTGATGATCGTCTTCTCCTTGAGGCAGTTGGTGCCAAAAGTCAAGGTATTTCTCCTCCCCTGAACACCAATATGCAAAAACCAGATAATCATTCCGGCTCACATGGAGGCTGGTTTCCAAAGGGGTGAGATAGGGCCAACTAGCAGGTGTTTCCAAATAAGGAAGGACAAATTCCAATGCTTTTTTCAAGTTGCCGCTTTTACTTTCGTAAGTCCACAGGTTTTCTTCTGCCGTAGAAGCAAGTTGGCAAAATGTTGTCCAGCCCCGCAGGTTATAGCTGGTGTAGTGAAACGGCTTGGTACGTCCCAATTCATCCGGAAAACTACCATCCGCCGCCATCTGAAGGTCAAGTTGATTTTTGAATTGTTCGCGACTGATTACGAAGAGGTCTTCCCGCTGAGCCACCAGTGCATAGGCGGCTACTTGCGCGCCCCACCAAGTGCTGTGGTTGTTATTGTTATCGCGTTCTTCTATCCCATAAGGATGAGTGGTGAGCCAGTCACCATAGTCGCTGAACCATTGCTGGATAACAGCGTAGTTCTCGCCTCCTAATTTTCCGGATGCTGCCAATAATCGGATGCTCAAGGAAACATTAATCAAGCCCAGGGTGTCGATGATACCAATGCCACGGCCCGTGCTTATGCCGTGAATGGCTTGCCCGTACAGCAAATTGGGGTTCATAAGAGTGGCAGGGTCAACAAACCAGGCTGTCAAATGGCGAATGGCCTGCTGTGCGTACTTTTCATCTCCTGTGATTTGGTAAGCGGCGGTGAGGGAGGTTACCCATTCCACCATTTGCTTGAGGGCCTTTTTGTGAGCACCGAAGTTATTGGGATTACGGTGGCCGTCTTTGCGGATATACGGTCCATCGGGGTTTTCAGGATCAGGCCACCAGTAAGAGCCTTCCGAAAAATAATCATTTACTCCACCGGCGCTCCGTTCTGCTGTAAAAGCAGTAATGGTCACGGGGTTTTCTTGCAGGTATTTATCTGCTTCCGCTAAAATTGCCTTATCACTGATGGATAACTCTGCGTTTTTTTCTTCGTTTGCACAATTAGGCAAACACAAAACAATCATTAGTAACAGTAAACCAAATACGTTTGTATTCCACTCAAAATTAGTTGAGCCTGCTTTGAGTTTTCCAAATAGCTGACACCACTGTCTGCCCGGCGAAGCCAGGTAGGTGCTCAACTCATTTTTGTACTGATCTTTTTTTCTCGGCATTATTTTGCGCTTTTTGCGGATTGCTCCACTAATTGGCGAAAACCGACCTCATCAGTTACCCCATTATTGTCTCGCTCCCAAGCCGCTAAAAAACGGTAGCGAACTTCTTTCGAAGCGTTTTCAAAAACATAAAGGTGGTTTAACTTATTGTCAATAGAAACCGGCTGATAAGCTTGCTCGGCCACAATGGCCATACCCATATTTTCGTGATGAAAAGACTGCTCCCCCCAGTTTAGTAAATAGGCGTAGCCATCGCTTACCCCTTCCTTTACCTCGGGCAAATGCTTGACGATACCGGTAGCGAAGGACATCCCTTGCGGCAAAGCGCCATTGCTGACTCGGAGATGAATTTCCGACCAGGGCTCCCCGGCGGCAAGGCTCCAATCCTGAACGAGGTCAAAAGTCTCCTCCCCTATTTTCAAGCTGGTGAAGGTGGTGCGAATAACAGAACGCTCCTCTCCATTCTCGATCACCTCAATGGTTTTCTCTACACATTCCGAGAGCGTATACAGAGAATCCTGGTACCAAATGGCCGGACTGCCAAGGCCTAGAGCATCTCCCACTTTGAGCACGTCCGAGCCCCAATTCATGATATCGTGGTATTGCCAACTTACGGTATCCATCACCAGATCAGGTACCGTTTTACCGTAAATATCAAAACGATGGCGACTATCGGCATAGTAGCGGTAAGCTATGAGGTCGTTCTCCAACACCGGGCCCTCAAACATGATCCACTTGCTCTGGGTGGCCAAGTTCGCTGGGACGACAACCTTCGTTTGGGCAATGTAATCCCCCGTTACTTTGTCTTTATCCGCAGGATCAAAAGGAAAATCCTGGGTAAGGAGTAAGGCCTGGGTCTTTTTGGTGGTCACAGCTTCCTCGGTCTGCTTCCCTTCCTCCGTGGGTGGAGAAGCGCAAGAAAACTGGGCCGCTATCAACAGCCATAACAATAGTCTATTCTTCTTCATAGTCTTTCGTTTTGACGGCGTTTTATTTAGTAAAATCAATAACTAAATAACTGCCTTTAAAATCTTGGTTCCGCGCTTCAATGATGGCTCGCCCAGACTCCTCTGGTGTCAGTTCGATGGCTGCTCGTCCGTTCGCCATTTGTAATACTTGGCTGCGGGTGGGGGTTCCGTAATGCCGGAGTAGCGTGCCTGCGCCATCGCAGGTGAAGTAGATTTCTTCTTCATAGTCTAGCACCCGTACCCCGTTTTTATCAAGCATAATTGCTTCCACCAAGTAATTCCCGTTATCCAACATTCTATTGCTCAACTGGATATTATCGGCTTTGCCTGCTTGTTGGAAATCATAGGTAATAGTTAGCGTATCCGAAGTGCTGCTGCCATCGGGAGCAAAACCTATCGCGATGAGCGTATTTTCACCGGCCTTGAAATTCACATCCCAGTTCAGACCACCAGCGGGGAGTTGCCCCAGTACGCGGCTTTTACGCCCTAGTTTTTGGCCATTATGGATTAACTCTGCCGCTTCACAATTACTATAAACGGAGATATTTCGAACTTTGCCTTCTGGGCCACGACGATAGGTCCAGGTGTGTGATTCTATGTATACAAAAGGAGTTTTACCCCAATAGCTTTTGTACACGTAGTAAGCATCTTTGGGATTTCCATCACGGTCTACCAAGCCTTTTTGATTAAGATATGGGATGGCATTTTGGGGTCGCAACGGGGTGCCAAAATCTTTGAAAGCCCACTGGGCATTCCCCGCAAAATCAGGCTGAGTTTCGGTCACACTGAGGTAGTAATCGAAAAGATCAACGATGTAGTTTTCCGTCCAGTCTCCCTTTTTGGCGATGTTCTCAACATTGACTTGATTGGCTACTTCTGCCCAATCGTCATCGCTCAGTGCACCTTCTCCGGTGATGGGATTCTCGGTATGGCGCCCTACATGACTTGATCCGCCGTACTCCATGTGGAGAAACTGGGCGTATTTTTTCTGATTTTGGGTCAAGGTGTTTTTGTAATTGGTATAAACACCAGCGTACCAGCCCGACCAGATAGAGGGAGAAAAAACGTCTACCAGATCAGCACCTGCGTAGTATTTCCGCAAGGATGTCAGGCGATACGGATCTGCCTTGTGGGCAAGGGTATTGAGCTTGGTTACGTAAGCATTGAGTCGCTTTTCATCATCTCCATTTTCGAAGTCTGGTAACCAGTAGATTTCGTTACCAAGCGACCAAAAGATAATGCTGGGGTGATTGTAATTTTGCTGAATCTGTTCCTGGAGCAATCGTTCTGTGTTGGCTTGCCATTCGTCTTCCCCCATGCCTCCGCGACACCAGGGTAATTCATCCCAAACAATAAGGCCCAGTTCATTACAAGCCCGATAGATTTCCGGATCCTGAGGATAATGCCCGAGGCGGACAAAATTGGCACCCATTTCCTTGATCTGTGCCATGTCCTTGCGGTGTTGTTCGTTAGTCATCGCAGCACCATAACCAGCGTGTTCTTCATGCCGATGGGTGCCGCGCAAGAGCAGTCTTTCTCCATTCAGGTAAAAAGCACCATATTCCTCAAAGTGGTACCAACGATAGCCTATGGTTGTTGTTTTTTCGTCTAAAACACGGCCATCTCTCAACAATTGAACCGCCACCTGATAAAGGTTTGGGTGATCCGGTGACCAAAGTTGTGGTTGATTCACTACCGGCATCACCAATGCTTGCTTGTCATTGAGGCTTGTACCCGCAAAGGTCTTTTCGGCGACTACCTGCTTATCAATGGCGATGATTTTTGCGCTTACCTCGTAATCTTCAGTTAGCACGATGCCCTCGGGCAGGTTCACCTGTAGCGTTGTTTCTGCCTTGTCGCGACTCACACTTGGGGTACTGACCTGGATACCTTGCAGCCGTATTTTCGGTACGATTTTCAACCACAGATCACGGGTAATACCGCCGTAGATAAAGAAATCAGCCTTCTGCGAAGGGATAACATTGGGGTTATAACTATTGTCTACCCGGATGCTGATGGTATTCTTTTGCCCCCGACGAACATGGGGTGTGATGTTTACCTCAAATCCAACGTACCCACCGACGTGGGTGCCCGCCAATGCGCCATTGACGTAAACCTCAGTGCTGATATTGGCCCCTTCAAAATAAAGCAGGTATTCTGCCTGATCATAGTCACTGAGGAAAATTTCCTTTTGGTACCAACCAGCATCCCGGCGGTACCCTGGCTCAAAGTCCAGCGCATCCCACTGGTTCCAGCTATGCGGCAAGTTGATGGTTTGCCAATCCGTTCTATCAGCCAAAGCTGCTACATCACCTAAATTATCGGGCAGATAACTCCAACCTTCATTGATATTTTCGGTGATTCGCTCCTGCAAAGGTTGCAGAAAAGCCCCAACATTGCTGCTAGACAGCATGTAGAAAAGCCCTACCAGGCCAAAGAACAGGGATACCTTCTTTTTCATTGGTTAGTTTTCTTTCGTAAGTATTGCGCAACAAATAATTGAGCCTCCTCTAAGTATTCCAAATAGTTGACATACCTACCTACCAAGCCGAACTTGCAGGCTTTGCCATTTATTGGAAAACGAAGGTTCAATTTATCTTTGTGCTGTCTCCAGAAGCTTGGCTCCGACGCAGCGCTTCCAAGTAAAAATATTCGGCGTAAATGATCGGAGCATCCATCTCAAACTCTCCGGGGATACTCCCCACACTGTGCTTTAAAAAGAAAGGCGCCGTATTACTTTGGTATTCTTCTTTTTCTAAACTGTTCAGTATCTGGTTGGCCCAACCGAGATAGCGCGAAGCGTTTTCCTGGTCATAGGTACTCAACTCAAAAAGTCCAGAGGCGGCCACAGCAGCAGCCGAAACGTCTCTGGGTTCGTCGGGAATATTTGGCGCATCAAAATCCCAATAAGGGATAAGGTCTTCCGGTAGGTTAGGATGGGTGAAGATAAAGTCCGATATCTTCTGAGCTTGTGCCAAGAATTCCGGCTGCTTGGTATAGCGGTAAGCTACGGTGTAGCCGTAAAGCCCCCAAGCTTGCCCACGGCTCCAGGCCGACTCGTGACTGTAGCCTTGGTGGGTGTTTTTTTGTTCTACTTCTCCCGTAAGGGGGTTGTAGGAGACTACGTGGTAGGAGCTATTGTCGCCACGAAAGTGATTTTTTAGCGTCGTTTCAGCATGCTGGGTAGCAATATGATAATAGCTCGAATCTCCCGTCAAGCGAGTAGCTTCGTAAAGCATCTCCAGGTTCATCATATTGTCGATAATGACCGGAAAAGCCCATATATCTTCGTGATGATCCCAGGAACGGAGCGCACCGACCGTAGCATTGTATCGCGTACTGAGGGTGTTGGCTGCCGTTAGAAATACGTCTTTAAAATGCTCGTCACCAGTGATTCGGTAAGCTTGGCCAAAGCTACAATAGAGCTTAAAGCCCAAATCATGCGTAGTACTGTCGAACTTTTCTTTTTCTACAAAAGATTGCCAGTTTAGAGCTGCTTTCTTAATGACATCCTGCCGGCCTACATCGTACAGTTGCCAGAGCACACCAGGAAAGAAACCACTGGTCCAGCTTTTGGAGCGGGTGCCTTTCATTTCTCCATCCTCAACAGTACGTGGTATCTGGAGAGAATCCAGTGGAAATTGGGGAAGATAAGCCACCATTTTATCGGACAGCTCTATCAATCGGTTACTTTGCGCTACCTGTACGGATTCAGCTGATGCAGACTCAGCTGTAGCCAACTGACAGGCATTGAATAACAAAAGGGTTAACAAAAAAAGAAATACTGGTACTATTTTCATTACAGATAAGCTAAATTCAATACAAGAAAAATGAGGGCAGACCAAATGGTTATAAATGGTCTGCCCACAAAAGGTACCCAATTATTTATTAACGATTACTCGTTTGAACATTTGTCCTTCTTCCGTACGTAAATATACGATGTACATGCCTTGCTTGAACATGCTACCAGGAACCCAATTGAATTGGTGCTCACCGCTCATCAAATTACCACTATGAAGTGAAGCAAGCTCACGTCCCATAAGGTCATAAACGGTCAGATTAACCATTCCTGCCTTGGTTGTAGTGAAGCTCAATCTCGTACTTGCAGCTACCGGATTAGGGCTAAGCTGCAGACCTAATGCAGGGTTGATATTCAAATCATCAACATCATTAATTAGATCATCACAAGTGTCTACTGCGCCAATCGGCCCACCATCTGTAGCTGCCGTTGCAGAATCAGAAGCAGGATCATAACATGGAGAAAATCCCGAAAAATCAAATAAGTTACCTGAATCAAAAGGAGTGCCGGAAACGGCTACATCTTCCACGATGAAATCATACATATCTGTTGCTGTAGGATCAGCATAAAGGTCTACTACGTACTGTAGAATAGTAGCAGGAATGCTTTCCAATTCCAGGGTTTCTGAGAAATAAGCGTCACTTACTTCAGCACCTAAATGCTGAACGATAAGATCAGACAAGAAGCCAGGAGCAGATATGCTATCGTTGGAAGCCCAGTAATTCGTCACATCTTCTGTCCAGAAAATGTTGTTCGATTTAATTTCCAGGCTGGTATTTTCGTATAAAGTATCAAGAGTAATTACTTTATGAAGATCGCCGTCTGGCTGTGTCTGCTCATCCGTATAAGCTGGGCTAGACCCTAACATGATAGGGTTCATAAATAAATTATCCGTGATCTTTGCTTCCAGTACTCGGCCCAACTGGATATGACCATGACGCCCGATTGTATTGAAGCTTGTGCAATTATCAATTTCAATGTAATTGTGAGGCTGGCTACCACCCTGGCTACGGAAAAACCGATCCTGAATATTATAGACAATGACGTTACGCATTACCAAAGTATCCAGGAAAAAATCA
The DNA here is from genome assembly GCF_000379805.1 of Lewinella cohaerens DSM 23179. GTDB lineage: Bacteria > Bacteroidota > Bacteroidia > Chitinophagales > Saprospiraceae > Lewinella > Lewinella cohaerens. The sequence goes on from NZ_KB903543.1 coordinate 149,593, forward strand.
CGGGCATCAATCCCACGACCATTACCTTGTATTACTCTCCGGTTGCCACCATTACGAAGAACAGTGTTCTCTACGAACATTCTCACGCCGTTGGCACGTAATTGTAGAAATCCTCCACGATCTTTCTCGAGGATACAGTCTTGAACAACAACGCGAGAATTCTCTCCTTGAATACGCATTTTGCCCCAGTCATGCTGTTCTAGTGGCCCTGTTTGCCCAGCAATAATCCAAATATTACGGAAGGTAACATCACCACCAGCACGCATAATATCCTGGTATCCTCCATCTGCATTGGGGGTTCGGGTAATAACTGGTTTATTGTCTATGTCTTCTAAGTCAACTGCTTCAATTTGAAGGGCCCATTCACCGGTATTTACAAGACGGTCATTACACAGGTAAACCCCGCCGTTCTCTAGTTTATAAATGGTATTATTATCGTTGCGATCCCCCGTAACGGTGGTATCTCCCATAATAACCTCAAAAATATCAGCAGGTGCTAGGGGATCCGTTGGAATGGTAACGACGGATTGTGCTTGCAGCCCGATTCCTCCACATACGAAGAGAACTAAGGCGATAAATTGGTAACATTTTTGCATAATAAAGTTTATTTAAAATGATTTGAATTTGATTGTAATTAGTTGTCGTGTTAAACAGTGTTGATTCCCTTCACCGCTTTTGTGCTTGAATGCAGAAATGACGATCCTTGTCCCCATAGGGATACCAATGGCACAGCCACTTACCGCCTTACTTTAGCTTAGCTATAAAAAATGTCGCTGGAGGAAATTCGTCTACTGGTTATATCTTATACTGTACCCCGATACTCCCTGTAAAACCATAGTTCTCAATGGTATTTAAGAAGGCTTCCGTTCGGGTAAAGCTGACATCTTGCTGGTTGGTTAAATTGTTCAGATTTAAAAACACGCTCCAATGGTCTCCGAAGCGTTGCTTGCAGGAGGCATCCCAACGCCAGAAATCCGCCGTGAACGTATCAAAATCTTTATTGACCGAGTAGTTCTGTACTTTTTCGCCTTGGTAGGCACCAGAAACACGCGCGGAAAAGCCTTTGACGTCATATCCAATGGATAAGCGCAGAATATGAGGTGACTGGCTAGGCATGTTCACCGCTCGACTGGTATTGGTAAAGGTTGTTTCAAAAATCGGAGGCACAGGAACAATCAGTCGGGTCTCTGAAGTAAGGAAGAAAACTTCCGTTTCCGAGTACAGTCTGGCATAGTTCGCATTGAGAACAATCCCTGAAAAAGGCTTGGGAAGAGACATCAAATTGGCCTGTAGCTCGAGTTCGTAACCATACACTCTCGATTCACGAGAATTGATATAAGAACTTAGTTCATACCCCCGATTATCAGGAAAACCAAAAGCATCGGCCGTCTCCTGGTCAAAAAGGTTGGTGGTCCAAGGATAGAATATATTGTCTACCTCTTTGTAGAATACGCCCGCGGAAAACAAGCCCCATCCTCCTTTATATGCTGCAAAAGAGAGGTCGTAATTTGTTGCTTTCGCATAAGAAAGATCAGGATTACCAGTAGTGATACGGGTTTGATTATCATCAATTTCTGTACGAGGTGTGACGTATAGAAAATCGGGGCGTGCTAATGTCTGCGCAGAAGACCAACGTATATCCAACCAAGGAAGTGGCTCGTACTTAATGTGCAAATGTGGAAGTAGTTCGTCGTAAACCTGTTCACTGGTCGTTTTATTAAAGGTACCATTGACACCGTACCACCCGTTAAGGGTAGAAATACCTCCGCTGTAGACATTATTAGAAGCTTCGTACCGAACCCCAGGAATGACTGTTATTTTCTTCCCTACATTTAACTTCATCATGATGTAACCGGCGCTCACCTGCTCTTCTACAGAATAATTTTCCAGAAGTGCAGAACGATCAGTATTCAAAATCGAACGCTGCGCTTCGTACCAATCGCGAACCCGATCGGGGTCTAAATCAGCACTTAGCCCGATGTTGTCACCCGTTTCATTTTCAAATTCTATATCGTTTTCCTCAGCGGTAAAACTCAGGATACTGATCAACTCATTGTTATCTGGCAAGAAAGTAATTGGCCCACCGTAGCGCGCTACAGCATCATTAACAATGCCGCCGCCGAGGTAATAAAAATCTTCTGCCTGACGGGTGAGGCTGCGTGTACGGTTGATTGTTTTGTACTTACCACCTACTTGCAAATAGCCCTGCAACCAATCGTTGATCCGTATTGGCAACTGGACATTTACCAAGGCAGTATTGGTTTTTTCGTTAGTGCTGGATTCTTGAAAACTATTGCTACGCAGCAGCGACCTGCTTAATTCAGGCTTAGCCGAAGAGAAGAAGGTACTTGGCTGACCATTCGGATCTACTGAAGCATCAAATACTTGACTATTGTTAACAAAACGCATAGAAAAATCGTAAGGCGTTTCTCCGCGTGTTTCAGACGAAGAGACCGTCCAGTCGACCTTTAAAGGGCCTAGAATGTGCTCTCCTGTAAAAGAAAGGGAGTACAAATCCAGTTGATTATCAATACCTCGTCCCCAATACTCAATACCTGGCTCCGACGGCAGGAAACGTTCCTCCATCACAAAGCGATCACGTTCAGTACGGCTATAGATGCCAAAGAAGGAGAAGTCGTGCTTGTCTAGATCATAATCTAAACTTATACTGGTATTGTAGCGGCGGCGAATCTCCTGCCGATCTTCTAGTCGTAGGGAGTTGCCAAAGATACTTGTGATGCCTGTTTCTGCATCTGTAGGACCGCGTCGCCAGTTGTTGGTTTGAATATCTCCACCGCGGTTGAAGCGTTCCACGCCGCCCTGGATAACAAACCCTAGTTGCTTTTTGGCAAGCAAGCGTTTGCTCATTTGTAAAACGCCTTTGTAGTCGCCATAGTCACTGTTCAGGAAATTTGCTCCTCCTAAAAGCTTGGCCGTCATTTTGAATTCTTCAGCTGCTTTGCGCAACTTCAAGTTGACGGTACCACCAATAGCTTCGGCGTCCATATAAGGTAACGGAGCTTTGTATACTTCAATTCCATCGAGTAATTCAGGTGAGATCAACGAAAGGTCAACGGAACGATCCGTACTAGAGTTCGAAGGCAAACTCACACCGTTTAAGGTAATGGCTGCAAACTTGGGTTGCATTCCTCGGATGACGACCTTCTGACCTTCGCCACCGCTACGGTCTATCCCAATTCCAGGCAAACGAGCAATAGCTTCGGCAGCATTAACATCTGGTAACTCTTGAATACGATCAGCAGAAACAATGTTAACTAAAGCATCAGAGTTGAGCTGCTGACTGATCGCCTGCGCTTGCCCCTGCGCCTGAGCGGTCACAATGACTTCAACTCCCTGCAGGGCTTCCACCTCCATGTCCACATCGACGGTATATACCTCGCCTGCTTTTAGTATTACGGGAATTCTCTTGGTCTGATAACTTATGAATGAGATCATCAACACCTGTTCACCTTCTGGCAGGCCTACCAAAGTGAAGCGGCCATCGATATCCGTACTTGTCCCTAGATTAGAGTCTTTCAGAAAAATATTAACACCTGGTAATGGCGTCTTATCTTCTCCATCTTTTACAACACCGCTAATGGCTCCGGTCTGCGCACCAACTTGAACACTCAGCAGCAACAGCCCAATCAGTATTCCAAAGATAATATTCTCTCTCACCTGCATCGTTGATATTTTATTTTAATCAGCCATAGGCAAACCAAACAATCTGGTCATATCCCATGCCGCTAAAGTATCGCAGAAAAGAAGAACAAAAATCTAAAGAAGGGGGTAAAAAAGTATACGCAAACCCAATCAACTGACAGTCAGCACATTACAACATCACCCTAAAAAGACAAATTGTGGAATTAATTTAGAAGTAATATTTATTACAGTTGAAACAATGCTTGTCTCGAGCTTCCGGTAAAACCCGAAAGTCAAACGCTTAGTTGTTTGACCCCATGTATTCAGAAGGCGTTTGATCAAATTGCTTTTGAAAACACTTACTGAAGTAGCGCGGGTCACGAAAACCAACATGATCAGCAACTTCTGTAACACGAAATTTACCCTGAACAAGTAGCTGAGCAGCACGCTTGAGTCGGATACTCTTTACAAAGTTTTTTGGTGTCTGGTTGGTGAGTGCTTTGATTTTGATGAATAATAAAGGCCGACTGACAGCCATTTCATGTGCAAAATTTTCAACCGTAAGCTCTGGGTTATTCATATTATCTTCCACAAATTGGAGCGCGTTATTCAAGAAGTGTTCATCCGCCGAGGTAATATTGATCTCCTTCGGATCAAAATTGAGCACCCTGGCAAACTTGTCTCTGGCTTCCTTTCTGGATTGAAGGGTATTGCGCACCCTCAAAGCCAACTCTTCCGGATGAAAAGGCTTGGTGATGTAATCATCAGCTCCAATCCTCAGCCCTTCAATTTTAAAGAGAGAAGCCGTACGGGCGGTGAGTAATATCACAGGGATGTGGCTAATTTCCAAGTCTGTTTTTAGCTTACCGCAAAAGGTGATTCCATCCATTTCAGGCATCATCACATCGCTGATAACGAGGTCAGGTAAATGCTTCTTGGCCATCTTTAAGCCTTTCATGCCGTTTTCTGCGATCACCAGACGATACTGCTCCGAAAAAATCTGCTCGATGTAACTCCGAACCTCCGGGTTATCTTCGACAATAAGTAACAAAGGCGCTTCTGCAGGAGGCGTACCTTCTTGCTCTTGGATGGTAGGCAAGATCACTGGCATGGCTAACATCGGTTCATAATCCGCTGTTTTATCCGGATCGGCATAATCATTATAAATATCCGTATCCGAAAAGTGGTCACGCCCTTTGAGTAGCTGTACAACAAAAGTGGCGCCTTGGGCTTTTTCCTCGTTGTGGCCCCTAGTGGGTTCAACAAAAATCTTACCGTGGTGGAGCTCTACCATCTGTTTGGAAATAGCAAGGCCAATCCCCGTGCTTTTGAGATTGGAATGGGCAAGGCTGGATTTTTCGTAAAATCGTTTAAAAATTTGATCCTCCAACTCGGCGCTTATCCCTACGCCATTGTCCTTTACCCTAACCTCCACATAGTCTTCGCTTTCGGTAATCAGCAAGGTGATTTCACCACCTTTTGGCGTAAACTTGAAGGCATTAGATAAAAGATTGAAAAATACTTTTTCCAACTTGTCTTGATCAAACCACAGGTTAACAGCCTCTACTTCCGGAACGAAAGTATAAGTGATGCTCTTCAACTTAGCCGTTTCCTGAAAAGGTAAAAATATCTCTCCAACAAAATTGACGAAATCGCTATGCACAATCTTCATCGTCTCGTGATCGGTCACAAGTTTACGGAAGTTCAGTACTTGGTTGACTAAATTAAGCAGGCGCTGGGCATTTCGCTCAATCAGCGACAGTTGTTGAAAAACAGGCTCCGGGTGTTTCTCCCTTCTCAATAAATCTTGCAATGGCCCGAGAATGAGCGTCAGCGGGGTACGAAACTCATGGGTGATATTTGTAAAAAAGCGCAACTTCATCTCTGTTAGCTCTTCCTGCTGCTGCTTGGCGACCTGCTCCAACTGTAATTTATGCTGCAAACGAACGAAGCGGATCAGGCCAAAAGTCAGGCCACTTACCAAAGCAAGGTAAATAAGGTAAGCCCACCAACTGCGCCAGGGCGGCGGCAAGACAATGATCTCTAACGCTCGTTCCTCTGAATTCCAGACACCATCACTGTTGCCTCCTCGCAGTCTGAAAACATAGGTCCCCTCTCGTTGAATAGTGTAGGTAGCCTCCGTTTCGCCAACGCTGTGTTTCCACTCCCGATCGAGGCCTTCCAGTTTGTAGGCGTAGTGATTATTCTCGGGGCTAAAATAATCCAGCGCTGCAAAGCCTAGGGTAAAGTTGGCTTCATTGTATTTAAAGGTGATGCTTTGGGTCTCGTTGATACTACGTTCCAAGCAACTCCCCTCTTCTCCAATAACCACTGCGCTATTATTCTTTTTCAATTGGGTAAAAACGAGCGGTGGGATAAATTCGTTAGCCAGAATTTTTTCAGGATCAAACAATGTGAAGCCATCAATCCCCCCAAAAAGCAGCTCCCCCGAGCGCGTTTTGTAGTAAGCATTGAAATTATACTCCAGGTTTTCCAATCCATTGGAGAAATTGTAATTGGTGAAAGTCCCTAGGTCAGGATTATACCTGGAGAGCCCATTATTGGTACTTATCCAATAATCTCCGTTATCCGCTTCCAGTATCCCAAAGATCGTATTACCGGGAAGGCCATCCGCCACGGTAAAGTGATCCAGCTTCCCCGACTTGGGTTCCAGGCGGTATACGCCACTGCTAATAGTTCCAATCCAAACCTGCTGCTTACTGTCTTCCTGTAGGGCATAAATTTTCTCACCGGTTAGGAACGCCTCAAAGCGGTCAGGGAGACCATCTTTCCCTAAAAAGACCTTATTGACTCCTCTTTCTGTCCCTATCCAGCATTGACCATCCTGGGTTTCGAGAAAAACCCTGGTAAGGTCAGAACTGAGGCTAGTGCTATCCTCCGCGTTATGGCGGAAGTTGTGAAAACGCCCTTGCTCCAAATCCAACAAATCAAGGCCGCCACCATAGGTAAGAATCCAGAGGTAATCGCCCCTTCTTTTCAAGCCATAGACATTGTCGTGGGCGAGCGAGTTCTCTACCAGTGGATCGTGCTGGTAATGACGGAAGGTTTCGGTTTCTAAATCTAGCAGATTAAGCCCTGCCTGAAAAGTACCGATCCAGAGTTGGTTGCCATCCAGAAGAAGTTGTTTTACACTATTGCCACTCAAGGCGTTTCCTGCTTCTCGTTGCGCCTGATACTGTTTAAATTGACTATTCGTACGGTCATAATAATTCAGCCCTCCTCCCCCTTCGGTGCCAATCCACAGATTACCCAATGGGTCTTCCTCAAACGAACTGACGACATCGGCACCAAGCCCATTCCCGGAAGGTGCGTAATGGAAATTCGTGAAGCGATTATAGTTTTCATCAAAGTGATTTATCCCCCCATAGTAAGAACCTACCCAAAGACTACCCCGCTGATCTATGTATAGAGAACGAATGGAGTTATCAGACAAGCCATCATTGCCCGTAGCTGCTTTTTTGTAGCGGAGAAATTCGCTCGTCCCTTTTTTCAAAACATTGAGACCATCAAAAGTACCTACCCATAAATCGCCTTTCCTATCCAGGCACATGGCCCGAATATTATTGTTGCTCAGTGCGTTAATATCATTTTTTTCGTTCCGATAAACCTTCATTGTATGAGCGGCCCTGTTCCAGTAAGCAACACCATCCTTGAGGGCTCCCAACCAGAGATTGCCTTCCTCATCTTCCAGCATACTCTTGACATGGATGTCCGCTGGCCAAGCCGAGGGAGGCAAGGGTAAGCGATTAAATGAGTAGGTGCTCTCCGTTTCTTGCAAAGCATATAAACCGTTGGCGGTACCGAAAATCAACTCTCCATCAGCATCTTCCAGGATAACTTCTATATCGTTACTCCCCTGGTGAGGAGAATTATTGTTCGCAAAGTAAAAGCGTTCAAAGGAATTCGTCTTTTCGTCAAAGAGGCTCAAACCTACCGAGGTGCCTACCCACAGTCGGCCTTTGCTGTCCCGATAAATGTGCCGAATCACGTTACTGGTAAGGGAGGAAGGGTCTTTTTCGTCGTGGTAATAATTCTGAAATTTATCTGTAGAGGGGTCATAGCAACTAAGCCCCGAGATCGTACCTGCCCACAGGCGATGGTGCACCGTATCGGCGTAGAGGGCGCGAATATCGTTGCCAGCCAAGCTATTGTGTGTCGTATCGTTGCGATAAATTTCAAACTGGTAGCCGTTGAATTTATTGAGTCCGTCTCTGGTACCAAACCACATAAAGCCCGATCCATCTTGTACGATAGAAAAAACGGACGTCTGTGATAGGCCTTCTTTTTTGGACAAATACTGGAAAGAAACGGTTTGTTCTTTCGACCAGTTGAAAACCAACCAACAGCAACTAAATATTAACCACCACTTGCTACGCATTTTTTTATCTCATTTCCCGACACTAAGCTGGACTTTCGGCATTCGCCGAAAGTCGTAGAGGGATGCGGGGCGATTGCATCACCCCTTTAAGTAGAGGGTAAAGGGACTTCGTTTACCCAAGAGGGAAGCGGCTTTTAAATTTCCAACCTCGACCTATTAGACTGATATTGGAAATTAATAAACATTCGTCTTTCCATCTCTATACCCTCTACCAAAAGGGCGCGAAGCGGCCTGTGTCCTTGTACGGAATTTGGCTAAAGTCCAGCTAAGAGCATGTTTTGAGATAACAAGATAAGTGTTCTTGGGTTCTTATAGCAGCATAGGAGCAGTCAGCAACCTGACAAGATGGTTTTTGAGGACTTAAGTGCTTGATTTTATTTTCTTTTTTTATCTTTAGTAATGCTTAGTTCCTGTTGACAAACAGTATGCATTGAGCATTCTCCCCTATTTTTCTTGCGACTTTAATATCCAGTATCTGATTACCAGGTCCTGCATTTTCCATATACCAATACCCATATTCAATGTCTATTATCACCACGGCCATTGGCCTTATTCTCGTTTATCTTATCCTCAGCTTAATGGTTTCTGCTATTCAGGAAGCCTTGGCGAGTTGGTTCTCCATGCGAGGCAAACATCTTGGCCATGCTATCGATCAGATGCTTACCAATGAAAAAACAACGGAGGGCACACTGGAGCTTGACAAGTCTATTCTGGAAAAATTCCAAAACCACCCTTCTTATGGAGATATGGTTCAGGATAAAAACAAGCAGTCAGCTAACCATGCGACTCACCCTTCCTACATGAGTGCGGCTACTTTTTCTAGTATTTTACTGCATGTTTTAGACGGCAAGGACGTGAAGAACCTCACCGCAGCTATCAATAATATGGAAGACGGGAAGTTGAAAAAATTCTTACTGGATTGCCTCGCTGAAGCGGGAAATGACCTCACCAAATTCAGGGCTAGACTAGAACAGTGGTACGATCAAGTAATGAGCCGCGTATCAGGCTGGTACAAATCCTACACCCACAAAATCATTATGGTGGTGGGCTTGCTCGTAGCCGTCTACATGAATGCAGATACCCTTTCGATTTATCAAAAAATGTCGTTGGTTGCAGCAGGTTCTAGCCAAGAACAGGCCATTATTGGACTGGCCCAGGATTTTGTAGATCAACGCTACGATGGTTTCAATCAGCAGGTCAATGAGATCAAACTATCCCTCGACTCCGCTGCGCAAAAAACGGACTCTACCCAATACGCCAGTTTGTTGCTCGAGCATAATCGTCAATTACTCACACAGGTAGATTCATTAGTGACGGTTACTACTGCTGCAAGCTCTCCCCTGGGGCTAGGCTGGACCAAAGCCGAGTGGGTGTCTGTAAAAACCAACTTCCCTGCAATGCTCAACAAACTAATAGGCCTGCTGCTTACCACTTTTGCGATTTCTCTGGGTGCACCTTTCTGGTTCGACATGCTGAAAAAGATCATCAATATTCGCAATGCGGGACCTGTTTATCAGAAGAGTGAGGATAAGGGTTGATGGTTGTTGGTTTGATTGCTTGTTGGTCTTTCCCACCTCCATCACTGCGTGACACCTCCGCCCGAGCGGAGGACAGGGGTTCCGTTGGGGCTATCTGTGTCTCCTGCTCAGCGGAGGTGGCCGTAGGTCGGGGGTGAGAGCTTGTAGCTACTAGGCGAGATGTTGCGTTTTGGTGAAGCCATTTCTCATTACACTTAGGATCATTCTTTTTTCTTCCTACGCCGCCTTGGTTTAGGCGGCGGAACAGTCGCATGTTCCTCTATCCAGGTAGCGATTTGAAACTTTACTCCTTCCATATCATTGAGAACCCTTGAGCTGGAAAAACGAAGTGTGGTGAATCCAAGATCAGCTAGAAATAAATCTCGTCTTTTATCATAAGCTTTTTGCTTCTTGTTTTGATGAGTGATGCCATCTACTTCTATGACCAAACCAATCGGAAGACAAGCAAAATCTGCAATATAGAATCCAATGGGGCGTTCGCGTCGGAACTGATAACCAAGCATGTTTCGATTGCGTAGCGCGTATTTCCAAAGTGCAGCCGCTGATTTTGTAAAATGCTTTCGGTTGTGATTGGCATAATCCTTGAGATGCCTGTTGTAATTATAGTGACTCCAAGAGCGGGGTGCTTCTTCGTGTTTCATGAGCGCGTATTTTGTGAGAGCTAAAGTCAAAGGTATCAAGTTAGGAGCTATTAAGGGAAGATACAAGTTTTTGGTGAGGTCTTTCCCACCTCCGTCCTGTGGACACCTCCGCCCGAGCGGAGGACAGGGGTGCCGCTAGGGCTATCTGTGTCCCCTGCTTTGCGGGGGTGGCCGGCAGGTCGGGGGTGAGAGGTAAGCTACTAGGCGAGATGTTGCGCTTTGGCGAGGCCATTTCCCACCTCCATCACTGCGTGACACCTCCGCCCGGGCGGAGGACAGGGGTGCCGCTAGGAGATGGCTGAATTGGTGCGTAAGGCGAGGCCTGAAGCTCAGCGGACGGAGGAGCAGGCCAAGGGATAGTAGGAAGCGATAGCGACCGGATAGCCTGGTGCCGATCCCGTCCCGACTAGAAAAGTCGGGACGGGAGACGGCATGGCCCCAAATGAACTAAAAGTCTAGCTTACATGTCCTTCTAATGACTTACATGACTCTCACTCATTGCTAAGAGAAAACCCTCCTTAATCTTATCTTTAGGGCAACTTTCAAACTTTTCAACTTTCAAATTTTAATACAGTGCATAAACTAAACTTTCTACTAAGCATTCTTTTCTTTGTTCCTCTTCTTGGGTTCGCGCAAAATGCCGAAGACGACTTTGAGGGCAATAGTACCATCACTAGCTGGTACGGCGATGACTGTGGAATGGACAATGCCTATGGCAACCCATTTCAGGAAGGCATCAATACTTCGGCTACGGTTTTGCAATACCAAGATAATGGTGGGCAATATGCCAATATTCGGTTCGAGATTGACGAGACCTTTGCTTTGTCGCAAAACGCAGCTTTTGCTTTAAAAATTTACGTTACGTCCAGCAGTATCACTGGCGGCCAACCCAACCAGGTATCGCTTAAACTTCAGGATGGTGATTTGCCCGAGCCGTGGTCTACACAAACGGAAATCATCAAACCCATTGTGCTGGACCAATGGCAAGAGGTGACCTTTGATTTTGCGAATGATCCGTATCAAAACCTGAATGAGGGATCGCCGAACCCTGTCACACGCACCGACTTCAATCGGGTCGTCTTACAAGTAAACGGCGAAAACAACAACGACCTTGTCACGGCCTATATCGATGATTTTGTCTATGGCGTTGACAACGGAGAAGGGAGTATCTACAACCAACTGGTGTGGGCCGATGAGTTTGACGGCAATGGGCCCATTGACCCCACCAAATGGCACCACCAAACGCAGCTACCTAATGGCGGCAGTTGGTTCAATAATGAGCTACAGCACTACACCAATCGCGTGGAAAACTCGTATGTTGAAGATGGCTTTTTGCACATTGTAGCCAAGAAAGAAAACTTTACAGACCAAGGCTACACCAAGTCTTACACCTCAGCGCGCCTCAACTCCAAATTTGCCTTCACTTATGGCCGTGTAGAGGCGAGAGCAAAACTCCCATTTGGTTTGGGTACCTGGCCTGCGATCTGGATGCTGGGCAAAAACATCACCGAAGCAGGGGGATACTGGGCCAACACCTACGGTACTACCGGATGGCCAGCCTGCGGCGAAATTGACATTATGGAACATTGGGGTTACAATCAGAATTATGTACAAAGTGCGTTGCACACGCCTTCTTCCTTCGGTGCTACAGAGAATCATGGAGGCACGCTGGCTTCGGATGTTTCGAATACCTTCCACATCTACGCGTTAGAATGGACGCCGGAAGAGATGCGATTCAGTATCGACGGGAGTGTATACTACACCTATGCTCCGAACAACCAAAACCCCGCGACCTGGCCCTTTGATGCCGACCAGTACCTGCTACTCAACGTAGCGATCCAGGGCGAGGTTGCTGGTAATTTCACCCAAAGCCCGATGGTGCTTGACTACATCAGGGTTTATCAGGAAGGCACCAATACAACGGCTGACACAGAAGAATTGCAGCAGATTCAAGTATTTCCAAATCCGGTAGAAGGGCCATTAAACATTACCGTTCCCGCTACGCTGGCAGGTGCCCAAGTGAAGGTATATTCGGCCGCCGGGCAGGTGCTTGTACAGGAATTTACGCAAGATTCTACCTCGCTGACGCTCGATTGGTCGGGTTATCCGGCGGGGGCTTATGTCCTGGTGTTTGAATCGGGGGGTGAGCGTGTTAGTTATAAGGTGGTGAAGATTTAAGGGGGACGTTTTTTTGAACCACCAAGGGCACTTAAGTTTTTTTTAAAAAATCGACCTCGGCAAAGCCAAACTATACGACTATGTTGTGAAACTAATCTAGACACCTTTTTATCACATAGACACAATAACAGTTTTTAATTACTCCCTTTTTTACCACCAAAGGCACTTAAGGTTTTTTCCTTTGGTGCCTTTGGTGGTTTTAAAGAATCACTCTACCACCTCATCGCTCCCCAAATACTTGCGGTCGCCGTGGGTATACCAGTGTCGTTTGGCGGGAATGCGGAGTGCACCCACCTGGGCTTCGCCCTCTAGCAGGATATACTCGCCGTCGTTGGCGGCTTCATCGTGATAGAAGCGGTAGCCGCTCAGAGCGTAGGTTTCCGGGTGGAAGTAGAAGTACCAGGTATCGCCGCCCACTTCCTCTGTATAAGTGACTTTCATTTCTAGTAGCTCTTTCCCGAAGAAGTCTACACGATAAACGTTATCGTCGATGATGGTGCCTGGGTCACGTAGTTTCATGGGCAAGCCCCAGAGGTAGGTGTAATAGTTGCTATAAACGGCACCGGCTTCACAGCTTAGCCGGTGTTGGCGAATTTCTTCGGGTGTAAAGCCATCCGTCCGGCCATTGAGACTAAAGGTGCAACCTTCTGCATTGTATGCTCGATATATTTCGTCTCTCCCTCGTATCTGCGCGAGGGTAAACATTTCGTGCCCTTCATCCATCGTCACTTCCGAGCGGCGGTAGCTACCACCGGGGCGCGACTCGTAGAGTTTGAGGCTAACAGGCAGCACGCCCCACTGCGCCTGGGGATCGTGGTAAGCGATGGTTTTCTCCAGCAGTTGGGAGCCGCTAACATAGGCTACCGGCTCTTTGTTCCATTCCCTGAGGGTTTGGGTATTCATGCGCACGTAGTGCGGGTTGGGAGCCGCCTCGGCCAGTTCTAGCGAACGCGCCATGATCTTATCGGCGGCGGAATAGTTGCCCAATTCATGCTCAATGATGGCATGATAGCGCATCACTCCAAACTGGTCGCCATCGAGGTCCTGCCGGCGATCCATCCATTCTTTAGCCTGTTGCAAATCCAGGTTATTATCTAAATAGTAACGTGCAGCACGATAATAGTCAGGGCCAGTGGTCTTTGCACCAAAAGACTGGTTAATTAGTTTTTCAACCTGCTCATGGGTGCCCAAGGTCACTGGAATCTCCAGGCGGGTGTTCTCCCACTCCAGCACAAGGTCAGCACTCGTATGAGTAATGTTCATCCAGCGAAACTCCATACTTTCTACCCGCTCGGGGAGGGCTTTCGTGGGTAAGTCTACCCGCAAAACATCTTTGGATGGGTCATAACCGCGAGCGCCCCAAAGGGTCGTATCTTTACTCAGAATCAGCGTCCACTCGGCATCTTCACGCGGAATGGTGTAAAGCGCATAAGTACCTGGCGGAACTATCTGATCTTTTATACTTATCTCGCGGTCGAAAAACAACGTGGTCGCTTCATTAGCGCCTGTACGCCAAACTTCTCCGTAGGGGATCAGCTCACCAAAGATCTTTCTTCCCTTAACGCCAGGGCGGTGATAATCCAAGGTGAAGCTAGTCAACCCAACCTCCGTTTCTACACGTGCCGGCGCGCTGGCTGGTGGCAGCGTAAACTGAGCATTGAGCGCCAGTGGGAATAACAGCAGGAGTAAGCTGTACCATTTTAATTGTAGGAAGAAAGAATAGGAGGTAATAAGCTTCATAACAGTTTTCAGTATTGTGAAAGCGTAACGACGATCTTGCTAATGTACGTAAGTATTACGCAAAAAGAGGATGCTGTATATCGTAAAAATGTCAGATAGAATGGCTGCACAGTAGCTCAATTTGCCTTATCTTGCCAGTTCTTAGAGCACGTTTGGGGCGGTTTCGTAGCGAGAACAAGCTCCCAAACAAGCTCTTAACTTTCAACAATTTAAAAAGTGTATTTATGAAAACTTTTATTACAAGTATTGTGCTTTGCCTGTTTTCTCTTCCGCTATTGGTGGGGCAAAACAATGTAGAGTTTAGCGCCAGCGACAGCTGGGGTTCCTTTATGAATGTCTTTAGAGCCAATGGTGATTATTGGTTTGGTGATCCATGGAGTGTTGCTGATCTCAAGACAACACTTAATGCCGGTGAAAACACAATGACATTGCAACCCAACTTCAATACTTATGCTGACAACCCCACAAATCCAGAATGGGTAGATCAGACATCAGGTGAGGGCGTTGCTACGATGGAGGCTAGTACCTTCGTAGAGCCAGGGGCCAGCTTTAATGGTCAGGACCTTACTTTTTCGGGTACGGTACAGTCTTACACGATAGATGACGCTTACACCGTTAAGTTCTTCATCAAAGCACTTGATCCTGAGAATGGTTTTGTTGATGCTTTAGGTGGTTCAAAGACTTTTGACCTGCCTACCAGTGGAGACTTTACTGTAAGCGCAACTGGTGCTGAATTGGCACCGGGCTTACTTGTCCAGTATGGCTTCAGTGTTACTGGTCTAAATGCAAACCCTGCTAACGAAGCTGCCCTAGGTAGCGTTGTGATTACTGGAGAAGGTACTCCTTCTGGTTCAAACAATATTCTATGTAATGCCAGCGACAACTGGGGTTCCTTTATGAATGTTTTCAGAGCCAATGGTGACTATTGGTTTGGTGATCCATGGAGTGTTGCTGATCTCAAGACAACACTTGATGTAAGCGCGAATAACATTATATTGCAGCCTAACTTCAATACTTATGCTGACAACCCCACAAATCCAGAATGGGTAGACCAGACAACTGGTGAGGGCGTTGCCACCATGGAAGCTAACACCATACTAGAACCCGGGGCTGCCTTTAATGGTTCTGACCTCACTTTTTCAGGAACGGTAGATGCTTACACGCTAGATGACGCTTACACCGTTAAGTTCTTCATCAAAGCACTTGATCCCAATAATGGTTTTTCTGATGCCTTGGGTGGCTCAAAAGTTTTTGATCTACCCGCTAGTGGAGCATTTACGGTAAGCGCAACTGGTGCGGAATTGGCACCTGGCTTAACGATACAGTGCGGCTTCAGCGTTACAGGTAGAAATGCAAACCCTGCTAACGAAGCGGCTTTGGGTAGCGTAGTCATCGGCCCAGGCACGGTGTCTGTCAACGATTTGAACAATCTAGAAATTGCGATGAGCGTTTTCCCTAACCCTACCCATGAAACTTTGTTCATCAAGAGTGATGCACAAGTTCAATCTTACCAGATTGTAACGCTTTTGGGTCAGACGGTACAGCGTGGTAACGCTACCAAGGAGATAGATGTAACAAATCTAGCTGCTGGTACTTACTTCCTTAGCGTTCAAGCGGAAGAAGGCAACAAAGTGATGAAGTTCATCAAGAACTAAATCCTTCGGATATTTATAAAAATGCCGCTTCTGATAAAATCAGAAGCGGCATTTTTATTTGAGACGGAAGCACGACAAGATAACACTCGCTATTTATTAAATAAAGACCTACCTCTTTTTTCGAATTTATCGAAACACCTGTTCTGATGTACAATTTCATCCAGGTCCTGTACCAAAAAAGCAAAGGCTTATGTAGTCATTTTAAGTAGCCAAAACAACATTAAGATTGTCAAAAGAATTATGATGGCAACGGAAATAATGTAGACAAAGGCCTTTTTACGTACGGAACTAGGAGAAAAGAATCTATCTAAAAATCGCACAAGTAAAGATGGGTCTGCTTTCACCTTCTCTTTTCTCTTTACTCCTGTTTTTATAAGTACTCTATCAGCATCGTGAAAAACTGATTTTGGAACTCGAATAATCGCACCTTCATCTCCCAGATACTCATGTAACTTTTCTCTGTACAATCGATACTCGTACAACACCTCATAACGAATAGCTTCCTCTTCAAGAATTGCACATGCCTTCTCGAAGTTTGCTTTTATCCTCGTTTCGTAAACTTTAATGTACGGCATTAATTGATGGGTTTTCCATCTCGTCTCTAAGCATACAGAAGCTCTCCTTGCAACCAACTTTCCCAAATTCCTACCTCACCAAAGTGAGACTGCCTTGTTCTTCAAACTGCCGATCGCCAATTTGAAAGTTGATCATATAGAGGTAGGATTCAGAAGGGACTTGATTATTATTAAAGGTGCCGTCCCAAAATTGTGCGACGGTATTCGTTTCAAAAACAACTTTGCCCCAACGGTTGAAAACCTTACAATTGTAAGTATCAATATTAGCCTTGGTAAACAAGCCAAAAACGTCATTATCCCCATCACCGTTAGGCGAAAAGATATTCGGAACACTGTACAATATCCCTAGATTCTCAATACTGATGCTGGCCTCTTGCACACAACCAGCTTCGGAAGTGGCTGTGACCGTGTAGGTTTCCGTCCCCTCCTGGTCCGCTAAAGTAGTTACCGTAGTTGAGTCTGCTGCCGGATCAGAAAAAGTATTATTCTCGGAAGAAGACCAGTCGTAAATATAATTTTCTCCACCCGGCGTAGGATTCGCAATCAACTCCAATTCCGTACCCGCAGGAAAGGCGGTAGTGGTATTGGGCATAATGTCGATAGCCACATCAAATTGATCATTATCTACGGTGATTAACACGTCATCGTAAAAGGGAATGCCACAATCATCGAGAATTTCAACCGTGTACAAGGTGGTTTCCGTCGGCGAAGCAATAGGATTGGAAATCCCCGTATCAGATAGTCCGGTTGCAGGCGACCAAAGGTAACTTGCACCACCACTGGCTTCTAATTGCAGCGACTCTCCCGGACAAATGGTCTCGTCAGCTAATTCATTAAGGAAAGAAGTGTAAGAAAAACAGACCTCATGGACATTATTGAGCCCTCCTGTAGCGGAGGTAAATCCCCAGAATACGAGTGGGTCGCCATTGAAAATCTCGTTGACAATATCAGCCGTGTAGGTTAAACGCAGGTCACAATCAAGATAAATAGAAAGCGTTTGTGTTTCTGCATCCCAGGTAATCCGTAACTGGTGATATTCGCAATCCTCAATATTAGGTTCATCTACATTCGCTTGAACGGGGCCGGCTAGCGCTCCTTGAGGCATTGTATGGTTGACGATCCCGTCGCTAATAATGGTTATGTGATCGTAGACTGGGTCGCCGAAATCCAGGTTCTGGTACGTATCAAACTCCACTCCTAGAGCAGGCTCTACATCACCAAAACCGATAGCTCCCCCTCCCCCACCAATAGAGGTACTGATGGGTTGTAAACCAAAAACAATCCCATCTGCTCCTTGCAGGTCTTCACAACCTAAAAAGAGGTCTGCCAATAAATCAAAAGATGAATTCAGGTTGATCTTCTGCCCATTCCACAAGGAGCCTGCCTCCCAATTTACGGCAGCAGTAAGCTGATAACAACTGTCATTGGTAGCGACGGCATTTCCGTTTAGGAAAAATTGTGCCTGCCCGGGAAAGCAGGTAGAGAGATAAAGGATAGCAAATAAACTAAGCCTTTGGGCAATGTAATTCATGTTTACTAATTTTTTTAGGAACAGCACAAAAATAAATTGAGCCGTCGTTTTTCAAAAAGCTGGCTAAGCGGTTCACTTTAAGCGTGTCAGCTATTTGAAAAACCACAGAGACGGTTCAATTTATTCTTTGCGTATCTAATGCAAAGCAAATTTATCAATAAATAGCTATTCTATAGCATTTACTCCGCTTCTACTTAACACTTTTCACCCCATAGGTTTTCTATTCAAACGCTCCTTTTTCTAAATAATCCATAAATGAATCATAGCGCTGAATGTCGCTGACTCCTTTGCGGGTGCAAAGCATAAAAATGGCCGACTCTGCTTGTCCGATTAATACGACGGTAGTTGATTCCCCTACTTGAATATCATCAAAAATATTAATGAGTCGTTTTTGAAAGATGCCGCTTGTTGTTTTCACCATAAATTCTTTCCCCTTCCGCTCCACAAGAACATAGTTATCGTATCTCCGGGGCGTTGCAACAAGAGACCTCTTGGTTATCTTGGAAAGGATTTCCGCTTGTTCTTTGGTGATTTTCATTCCTTTTAGCAAACCAAACAACTCGTTTCGCTTATCCGCTGAAGATAACGTCATTAGTTCCTGAGGCACAATAGCGTTTCCAGCCTCGGTTAAGCTCCCTGTTGCCAGAAATGAATCTTTATAGTCATTCCCTGTCTGATTATCGTCCGTAAACAACTGATCCAAACCTAACAAATCTTTGCCAAATTGCAACACATTCTTCGCAAATGAGCCTTTCGCTTCTTTGGGCAAACTATTTGACCAACTTTGTAAAACTTCCTTTTCTATGGGCGAAAACCGGGGGTGGGACAGAAAAAAATCATCGAAAAAACGTTTCTCTTCTACAGACAAAGACTTCCTACTAAAATCAGACCCTATACTTCCTTGCTCCCCCCTTTTTGCTAAAGCCTCACTCGGCAAATCCGCTGTCCGGCCAAAACGATCAAGGTTTGACTCCCCGAGTGTAAACTCATCAGCCCGAGAAGCATTTCTTCCCAGGTCATCATAAACAGAAGCGCTTCTACCAACATCATCAAACTTCGTTACCGAGCGGCCACACCCTAATACTGCATTGTCGGCAAACCTTAGCATACTCGTTAATGCAATACCCAAAACTGCAACTACCCCTCCAATACCTCCTCCGCAGCCTGTAGATTCTGAATTCGCCATATTTTACTATTTCTTGGAAAGAATCGCTATCCACCCACCGTCAGCGGCCATTTCAGCGGCGACTCTCGTGTTTTTGTTTACCTCCAAAACCTCTCTCTTGTAGTCTTCTACAAATCGATCGGCATTTACGCCATCCTTAAACATTTTCATTTCAAACAGCCCGTCATCCATTCCGAACACGGAGATTTGTCCTCAAATTAATCAATTCCTGCTATTTCTTATTTCTTTATGAGTTAGCATACAAACATATTTCTGGTCATTCGGTATTGCTGAAAAACAACAATAATTACAGATATTGTGTTTTCTCTTCAATACATCAATAAAAAAGAACTAAATGGATATTTCCGCAGTAGTAGAAGGTATTAACGCCAAAGCCGCGGCCGCCCCCCCGCTAGGTAACACCTTGAAAATTGATTTCGGTGACGAACAAGTTGTATATGTAGATGGTACCGGCGATCAGAACGTTGTGACAACTAGCGACGCTGATGCCGATTGTGTCATCATCATTACTACCGAAAACTTCATAAAACTGGTCAAAGGAGAACTTAATCCAATGATGGCCGTCATGACCGGCAAAGTGAAGATCAAAGGAGATATGGGTGTAGCAATGAAATTACAGTCCTTGGTGGGGTAAAACTGGCTAAAAGCGGTAAGCGGGAGAAAAGGGTCTAAGTGTGTAAAAGTGTAAGGGTGTAAGGGCTATTTCAGTTCTTGTAGTAGCTGCAATACTTCTGACTTCCACTTTTGCCATGGACATTCCTACTGGGCCCGCTTCCGCTTTTTCCTAAATTAACCCAACAATATCCGCAGTGCAGTGAGGGCCGTAACCACCATGACAAAATATCTAAATGCCTTTTCAGGGATCATTGCTACTACTTTAATGCCTACCCAAAAGCCGAGAAAAATGGCAGGAACAACATAAACATTGAGGCACAGACTCTGCCAAGAGATAGTGTGCCACGACCAGATGTGAAAGGGCACCTTAAACCAATTGATGAGCATAAAAAACCAGGCCGCAGTGCCAATAAATTGCCGTTTGGGTAAGCGTGTAGCGAGGAGGTAAACGGACATAACAGGGCCGGCAGCATTGCCCACCATCGTCGTAAAACCGCCTGCCAGCCCTGCAAAGCCGCTCACCAAAGGATGCTTCATGAACCTTGCGGAAGGGGGGCTGCGTTCTTGCCAGATGAGTAATACGAGCCCCAAAATAACAATCCAGGCGAGGATATTACCGAAGGTTTCGTCATCCAAACCCTCCCCTATCCAGACGCCCAACAATACCCCCATAGCTGCCGCTGGTAATAGACGCAGCAGGTAAGACCACTTGGCGTCGCGACGATAGTAAACCACCGCCAGTGTATCGGCGACAAGCAATAGTGGCAACACCAAGCCTGTAGAGGCTTTGGCTGGAAAAGCCTGTGCCATTAACACAACCAGGACCATGCCCAAGCCCTTGAGGCCTGCCTTGGATAAACCGACCATAAAAGCGGCTCCAGCTAAAGTAATCCATTGAATTGTTTGTAAATCGTTCATTGTTTATCTTAATTCTCTGACAAATACCTTATTTATTGGTGGTTGACAAGTAGTAAACCCGCGTCATAAAACAACACACAACCAACTGATAACCAATTAAATAAACACCAACAGAAAGATGATCTTGTATTAATTATAAAAAAATGGTAGATATATTCGTTAGTTAGGCCTACTTTTGCATTTTATTAGTTGCAGTGGTTTTATCTAAGCTAGCGCTTTTTCTTGTAGTCGGGTTGCTGTTTATGCCCTTAAATAAAGGTGCAATATATCAAAACGAGCTTCACATTCCTTCATGGAATATGTACAGAAAAATTCCGCGTACCTGATTAACTGGCATTTCCGTAACACTAACTACTTGGCCTTTTGCAATCCAGTGGATGATTGACGGGCTAAGTCAAATAAGTTTAAACGTATTATGATTATTATTGACCGCAAAGATGGAGAAAACATTGATCGTATGCTGCGCCGTTACAAACGCAAGCACCGCGATGTAAAATTACGCCGTGAATTGCGTAATCGCAAGCAGTTTGAAAAGCCATCTGACGTGAGACGCAAAGAGGTCCTGAAGGCCATCTACCGCGACCAAAAAATACAGAACGAAGAGCTTTAGATTAAGACTGGGTTCTTCTTAACCGTTTGAGTTATGATTCTCGACAAGATTAAAGCCTTTTTCCGTTCCGGATCAAAAGGCAGCAGCAGCACTACCAAGCGTACCGGTGGCCAGCGTACTGGCACCATTCGTTATTTCAATTACCGCAAAGGCTACGGCTTCATTTCCTGCCCAGAGCTGGAAGATGATACCTTTGTCCACGTTTCTGACACCAATGGGTCGTTGCGAAAAGGCGACCGTGTTACTTTCCGTATTGAACAGGAAGATAAGGGACCGCGTGCGCGAGAAGTAGAGGTAGTAAAGTAAGCAGTGATCGTACCATTGCGATCACACATTAAAGCTTTTTTTGCTATTTGCACAACCTGATATCTAGCTACTGCCAGTAGCCAAAGCCACCCCGTATATACGCTTAATACCTATCGTAGGAACAGCCCTACTGGGTGGCGCATAGTGACCGTACCATTGCGGTCATACTATTACCCTGTTTTACACAAATCCTAGTATCAAATACCCCAACGCAGCCAGTCCACCCGCGATCAAAGCGTAGGGGAGTTGTGTCTTGACGTGATCTACATGATCTGTAGCGGAGGCCATTGACGATAGTATCGTCGTATCACTGATCGGCGAACAGTGGTCACCAAATACACCGCCCCCCAAGGCGGCAGCTATAATAATATGAGGATCGGCCCCCAATGACTGCCCCATCCCTACCGCGATAGGGATCATGATGCCAAAAGTTCCCCAGGAGGAGCCAATAGAAAAGGCCACAAAACAACTCACTACAAAGACAAGAAAGGGTGCCAAAGCTGGCGACAACCAGCTTTGGGTAATCTCTGCTACATAAATACCAGTGCCAAGGTGTTCCTTACAAAGTGTACCTATGGCAAAAGCAAGCAGCATAAGCAAGGCAAGCGGAATCATGCCTGCAATACCCTTGAGTGTGAGGTCGACCATTTCGCGAATGCCCATGATACCTTGTGCTTTGTAAAACGCCATACTCACCAGTAATGCTCCCACTACAGCAGTAAGCACAGCCGTAGAGCCGGAGCCCTTACCGATGGCTAGCAGCAAATGGTCCCAGCCACTGCTTGGCGCTGCGGTAGCAGCATCTGCCCAGCCGGTATAAGCCAGCATGACAGGCATGAGCACCACCATCACCACAATAGGAACTACCATATTGTAAGCCTTGGGCGTAACACCCGGAGCTACTTCTTGTTCGGTAAGCTCATCTGTGACCATAGGTTGAGCATCGTCCCAAAGTAACTTCCCACTTTGAGTACGGGTTTCGGCCTTTTTCATAGGCCCAAAATCTTTCTTCCAGAGTATAATCGCCGGTACAATCAAAAGGGCCAGGATGGGGTAAAAATTCCACCCGATGCTGCGCAGCATGGTAGCAAAAGGGTCAGAAAAACCCTGCGCAGCCAACAAACTCATGATAAATGCCCCCCAACCATTGAATGGGATGAGGATGCTACTAGGCGCGGAACTGGAATCAGCAATATAGGCCAACTTCTCACGCGAAATCCCCAGCTTGTCAAACAGCGGACGATAAAGTGCGCCCACTGTAAGCACAGAAATACTGGACTCTACAAAGATAAGGGCACCTGTAAACCAAGCCAGCAGACTGACGATAACCTTGCTTTTCTGATCGTCTTGGCCTTCATAAGCTTGGAGCTTTCGCTGAACCAAAGCGATAAAACCAGCGACCCCGCCCGAGCGCTGCATAAAAACAATGAGCCCTCCTACCAAGGCACAAAACATGATCGTACGCGTATTCCCCGAATCCTTGAACACATCGACCAAGGCTTGTAGCGTATCAAATAAGCCATAGAGCGGATTACCGCCGTTGAGCATCGTCCAGCCCAGAAAGATGCCAAAGATCAGGGAGATAAACACCTGCTTGGTGAGGATGGCCAAAACAATAGCGATAAGCGGTGGCAGCAGGCTCCAAAAGCCGTGGTGGAGTGTTTCTTCCATGGTGTGTATACTAAGCGATTACTGTAGTTTAAAATTAACCGGATAATTCATTTTTGTCCTTAGCGGTGGGCCACCGTTGTTACCGGGCGTCCAGCGATTGCCTCTTGTTTGCATGGCCTGAAAAACCCTGAAAGCCTCTTTCCCAAAACCGTTTCCCGGATCATTAACCATCTGAATATTGGTCATGCTCCCATCTTTTTCAATTACAAAAGATACCATTGCTCTAGCCTCCAAACCTTTTTCACGGCCTTCGGAAGGATACTTGAGATTAGCAGCGATAAATTTCGTAAGTGCTCTATTTGAGCAACTGCTCGTAGAACAACCAGGGTAAAGCGGGTTATTTTTGACGATAAAATAAATTTTATCATCAGAAGCCGTCGTTTGTTGAGACGCTTCCTCTGTTTTTTTGACTACTGGATCAGTATTGATATAAAGCGGAGGTGCCTTAAAATCTTCCCGACTTAACGGTGTATCCCCTGCTGGCTGTTTATTTTGAGCCTGTTCTATGGAGTCTGTATAGCTCGCGATAAATTCATTAACGCGACGAACGATATTTTCGTCCTGAAATTTATTTGGCACACGGCGATAATCGGCGACCGCTGTCTTTGCTGCCTTAATATCGCGGTCCTGGATAGCGATCTTCATCTGCTTTTCCACCTTACTAGCTGCTATTTCTTCGGCAGATGGCCCAGTACATTTTTTCACCCCCCATATCAACAGAAGCAAGGTCACTAATCCCAGTACCGATCCCCAAATAATATTGCTTCTACTCCTTAGGATTTCGCTTGTTTCTTTGCCACTCGCTTGAGGGCTTGTTTTTTCTAATCTCTGGACAGGAACCGGGGGCTTTTCCTTTTTAATGGCCCCTTTCTTTTCTTCGCGCAAAATAGACTGCGTAGGCTGTTCGGTCACTGAACTTGACGCCGTTTCTTGCGTCAATTGTGCTAGCCGCTGTTGGGCAGCCTCTTTATAAGGAGTATCCTTTCGGATAAAACCCAACAAACCAAACTCTGAATCATAAACACTAATAAAAGCCCGCTTGTGTTCCAAATCAAGCCCCATAGCCAGGGCTTCGTCAAAATACGTACTTTGGGGGAATTCCTGGCAGTAAGTGCGAACCTCCTGGCGCTTAGCATCTATCTCCTTCAGCTTTTCATCCGGCATGGCTGCTATTCGTTTCCAGCTTGCCGCTGCACTTAGTTTCTTAATAACCTTCTGTGCTTCTTCCTGATGCTTCCCCTTCGGGAATAAGTGTGCAAACTGCTGAAAAGCCTCCAAGGTACCAGCAGTTTGAGCTTCCGTCCAGGCAATGCCCTCTTCTTGCGAACGGCGAAAAATAAACTCACCTCGCTTGTGCCCTACACCATGGATAGGACCTCCGTCGGGCAGTTGCTCGTAATTGGAGCGGGTTTGTTCCCGCACCTGCCCCAAAAGAAAATTGGTAGTAATATAAGGCCGCGCCGTCGTGCGCAGTACATCCAAAATACTCTCGGCAAAAGGGCTATGCTGCCCTGCCGGGCCATCCGCGACCACCTCATCATGCCGACCAGAACAGATCGCCCAACGGCTGGGCAACTGTGCCAACTCGCTCGCAACCAATTCTCCACTACGTTCTCCTCGAACAAAAAGGCTACCCGAGAAACAAGCATCTGAAACAAGCAATGTGTGCAAGGAAGGAATATCTCCCAAATAATCTCTGATCGTTGAATTCGGAATATAATAGCTAATACCATCACGAGGAGCATCCGTTGGCACCCAGAACCCCCGTTGACGATTATTCAAGTGCCCATGCCCTGCATAATAAACCAACAAGCTATCTTGGGAAGTTACTGTCGCTGCCATTTTTTCCAGCGCCAGGATAATATTCTCTCTAGTAGCTTCCTTATTGAAAAGCAGCGTCACCTTTTGCCTTGGCAAACCAAAGTCACGTATCAGCAATTCCGAAACTGCCTTTACATCACGTACCGCGTTATTCAAAGAAGGCCAATATTGATAATCATCAATACCAATACCTAGAAAATAAGTATCTCCCTTAGAAGGAGGAAATAGTTGGCCGGTGGTGGAAGGTCTTCCTGCCCGGTTTTTCGCCATAAACGATACTGTTTTGGCTGAAATATAAGCATTTAACGCGAAGTTTAGTAAAACTAATTTATGCAGCGTAAACTGCAAATCAATACCGCCTAGGGTACCTATTAACCATCTACTTCGCTCCATGTTGGCCACAGCAACTCAGAGGTACGGTTTTCTGGAGTTGCTCCAAAATTGCGATAGTCTGCCTTGGAGGACTATATGCACTTAGTGTTGCTGTGACCAAAAACACAAAAGGTAGCAATACCATTAATGATATAACCACTCCTCCTTTTACGAACAGCCCGAGACTCGACCTGAATGATATGTTACCAATGCATTTTCATTGAAAGTAAAATGCTTTCCTACGCCTCGCGGGATAAAAACAACACCGTCAGGTGCTTGCTTCTGTGGCAATGGCGAAAGTGCTTGGGGGGCCTCCTCTATCGGTGAAGTTCGCTCCAGTTCATAAGATTCTCGCCATTCCTTTGTATTTTCTATTTGTTGCCTAGCAGGAGCTTCCGTGCTCCCTGGATTATTCTTAGCGTAAAAACTACCCAGACTCAATATGACTATAGCTAAGAGGATATATTTCTTTTTCATACTATTTCTATTTTAAAAAATCGCAAGTTGTTTTTTGCGCAATAAAAGAACAGCACAAAAATAAATTGTGATTTTGTTTCCAGAACAGGTGGCTAAGCGCTTCATTTTAAGNGTGTCNNCTGTTCGGGAAACTTTAAAAAAATCGCAAGTTGTTTTTTGCGCAATAAAAGACCCCATCTGCACAAAACATGGTTATGTTCAGCAGATGGGGCGTGACAAATTATTTAAAAAACAAAACGTCTTACTCCGGCTTTTTGGCAAAAGCCGAAAGTCTGTCTTACCCAGGCTCTACCAACGTAACAGTGGTACTATCTATAAATTCGCCTTCGGGGGTATCATTTAACCAAAACCGGAATTTCAGCCTTACGCTATCAGGCTCAAACAACTCCGCTACAATGTTTGCGTACCAGCCACCATCGTTGCTACACAAAGGCTCAACGTGGCCCAAAGTCCAAACATCTGGTGTAATTTCTTCGATGGGCACAATGTCTACACCGGTCACATTACTGGGCACGGTATTGAGGTGCATCGAAAAGCGTTCTTCTCCCGGGTAGGTGATAAAGGCAATCGTATCCAGACAAAGGTGATCCGGCAAAACCCCGAAATAGAGGTTATCGCTGATAATGCCACTCCCACCAATGTTGACATAATTGCTAGGCCATACACACTCCCCTTCTACACATTCTAGCGGTTCGGGGCAGGCGCAAGCATTGTCATCATCATCGCAGCAAGAAGCAAGAAACAAAACGGGCAGTATAAGCCCTAATAGCATTTTGTGAATCATCAGATATTGGTTTTGATAGTGGGGAGCGTACGCAATGGCACGCCCCCATCTGTATTTACGGCAGCGAACTACCTGGAATCAATGGTTTAAATTTTCAAAAACGGTTGTGTACTGGCATTGTCGCCACTCACTACTTCGACCCAGTAGGTACCTGCAACCCAACTGCTGATATCGATAGGCCGCTCGATAGCCACATCCTTATTGAGTAGAATCTCCCGATGCACCTCCTGCCCTTGGGCGTTATAAACACGGAGGGTCGCGCCGCTTTGGGCTGCAGCCGGAATAGCAATGGTAACCTGGTCATTGGCAGACGTAGGATAGACCTTAAATGTACTTTGATTGAGTCCCAGTCCTGTACCCGGCAACCTAAAATCTGTTGTATTAGTGTTCTTACAAGAAGGACCAGACAAGAGGTCAAACTCTCCATCAACCTTGATGGTACCCGTCGATAAAAGCTCGTGGTCGTCCCAATCGCCGTAGTTAGCGAGGAAGCTGCCCACCTGGCCAATACGGTTATTGATATTATTCACAGGGTCGTTCTGAATACCTGCATTTCCAGGTGTTGGAATAGATCCGGCAACGTAAGTGGCCACCTTATCGGAACAGCAAAGGGAATTTTGAACACCGCCACTTTCCACAACACCTACCAGGTAGTAATCACTCGCAACACTGGCCTGAGCTTCGTAACAGCCGTAACCTCTGGTACGCAGATAATGGTTGGAAAAAAGGATTACCTCCATAGGTTGGTTGGGCGAAAGCGTCAAGAGGCCAATGCCCGACACCAGCGTTTGTTCTTCAACAAGTGGTGAATTAGAACAGTAGCCCTCATTGTTGCTAAAAGGCGTACCAGCCAAGACTGTAATCGCATCCCAGAAGCTATCTACCTGGTCTTCGGTGGGTAGTACCGGCCCCGGCTCTTCACCGCCTTCTGGTTCTTCTTCCTGCTGCTGCGTATCCAGAAAGAAATCGAATACTGGCTTTAATACATTCAAGGTATTGATCCAGAATTCCGGGTTCCAACTGGAGCTACAACGACGTCCAATCATTGCGTGTCCAGCATCCAATGGCGTGAGTTCGCCGGTGCCTAGGTTTCGGGCAACAACAAAGGCAAAATCTTCGGCTTGAGCAGCAGCTCCTTTACTGAAGATACAGCCCTTTTTCCGGGCTTTGATGTGCAAACTGGTGGTGTATTCGTACTCTACATCTAGTGGACGGTCGCAAGTACAATCTTTCGGCAAATCGGTACTAAACCCTCCGTAACGGATACACCCCAATAGGAACTTTATTTCCGAAAAAGTGGTAGAAATACCTTGTGCGGCTTCGTCGCCTTGTAGATTCGAGAGAGAAAAATCGGCACTACCACCGCTTTCATCTTGGCGTAAAGCCAGGTACTTTGATGCCCCTGCCTTAAACTGGTCAACATAAGTACGATCATTACCACTCTCTTCCGTATGCTGATCGATCGTTGGGTGAATGACTCGGTTTACGTAGTCAATCTCCTCGTAAGGGCCTACATTAATACTGGCGCGGGTGATCACCTGGCAACGACAGTTGGTTTCTACATCTCTGTTTGGCACAAATCCGGTACAGTCCCCCTGGTACGCCATCGGGTACCAGCTACTCAAGTTATTCATGTCCTGGTTCTTGAGCAACGGCTCATTGTTAAAGGAATAAGCTTGCAGGAAAGCTAGTTTCTCCAGAGGGTGCACGTTTATATCTTCGATAAAGGTGCAAAAAGGTCGCTGCCCCTTCTTTTGGGCAAACCAGCCCGACAACCTCCGAAACAATGGATCAGATACCGCAACCGGTTCTGATTGCGAGAAAGTCGACAACTTGCCCGTACCAGAGCTCATCATTTCTTCGCCCACAGCAACCATCACCTCCCACTGGTATTCGGTATCCAATGGTAGATCCTCGATCACTGCTTCTGGTTCACGGACGGTCACTTCTACCCATTCCGTTGTGCTATCGGCGGGCTTGTAGCGTAAAAGGTAATCACTGCTCGAATTGTCCACAGCTTTCCATTTTACGTAACCCGTCGCATCACCTTGAAAGCGAATACTCACGGCCGCGACCGGATCTATTCGTTCCGGGCTTTTGTAGACCGCTCCAGTTTCATGGTCTTTGGTTTCATACGCCACTTGCGCCCAGGAAAAATTGCTACAATAAATTAAAATCATCAATGTAAGAGAGAAAAGCGTTTTTAAATTTTTCATTTTCTAAATTTTAAATACTAAATAATTTAAACAAACTAGATATCAATAATCATTCTAAATTCTCCATCTTCTAAAGTGCCGAAACGGTCGCCGGCAAAATACTGACACAGGTAAAAAAGCTCTGCGTCCATTTTAAATGTAAAGTAATACCGCAGGCCTTCGGCAGTTTCTCTTTTCTCCATTTCCGTCAGCTCCAGCTTTGCGTGATTAGCTGGCCCGAAAGTGGGGCTTATTCCCATGCCTACGACAGGAATCATAAAGGGATCTTTGCGCTGATAGTGATCGTACCCTGGGCGCAACACCGTAGACCAGGTGATAAAAAAGCGATAGCCTTCTGTTTTTGCTTCCCCGTCTTTACGAATAGGGAGTTCGCCTTCCTGAAAGTATTCATCCAGATAATATTCCGGAGCATAAGCAATGGTATCGTTGATCGTCGGTGAATCCAGGGTAAATACCGGGGCAAAATCACGGGTAATACCATTGAGGTTATCAAAAATGGGTGGCCGGATCGACATTCGGTAAAAGCTTCCCGTAAGGGGTGTATTCGCATTGTAACCTTCTTCTACCGAAGTGGTGGAAGTCGTGGCCACACCATTGCTCGCAAAGTAACCGTCCTGAGGAACGGAAATACAAAATTCTTCTCCATTCAGCTTACCGCGAAAATAAATCTCCGCATCGGGGTCATCCTCACACTTAAAGACCATATTATCTCGACAGTATTGTTCGGAAGCTTTACGTACATCGTATTCTTCTTTACCACAAGCCGAAATTAAAAGAATGGCTACAAAAGACAAGAGAGAAATACACCGATTCATAAGTTGTTAATTTTAGATTTTGCGGGGCTGTAATATAGAGCCTGAATAAAGTTCATTTCGTTAGAGGAATCTTAAAAGCAATTAAATTATTCCTAAGGAATTGGCCCATCGCCACTAACATTAAGCGTAAAGACTCGCTGTTCTCCATCAGGGCAATTATTACCAACCTGGAGTTGTAAACGGCCTTCGCTCAAATCATTGTCCCAACGAACGGTAGCGCTATTATAAGACGAGGTAACAATCGTACCGCCATCTACAAACCACTGGCTGTTATAGTTGCTGTTGGCAGAAATGCCATAACCAGTATAGGTATAGGTTTCTCCTGGATAAATTTGATCGGGCCCTAATAAATTGACACCGCTAACGCTCTTGACCAGCTCCGCGAGATTACGGGAGAAACTCAAGGTATTGGCCTCCGTTGTGCCATCTACACAAACGGCTACAATGTCTGTATTGACTGCTACTGTTGGATTATCTTGAGTAATCGCTAACCTCGGGTCACTGGTTGGCGTAGTCGCTGAGGCAGGGGTACCGCCAGTGTTCGTCCAATCCAGCGTTGTGTTGTCTGCTCCAAAACCGTAAGCGAGGTAAGTGGCCGTAGGGTTGCAATCATCAAACCGCAATGATACGCCCAGCACTAAATTACAATCCGGCGATTCACAACAAGGGCCGTTTTCGCCACGAATTACCTGAATCAGGCCTATCGTAAAGCCTGCAGCTGTGCCTACCCCAAAAGCAACGCCACCACCAGGCCCCATACCAATGCCTACACCGAAGCCAACCAGCATTCCAGTTCCGGTATATTCTTTAATACAGCCCCAGGATTCTCTCCAGTTACACCCTCCTCGTGCCTGGCTGTCTGGCAGTTGGAAGCCCGTATCCAGGAAATATTGATTAGCCCCTTGGAAGACTGCAGCCATTGTAGTTAACTGTTTCTTTTCGGCTGTTGTCAATGAAGGATGCTTCTTTATAATCGCTAACTCCCGATCTATCCGCTGATTAGCGAAAGCAAAATTACTTGCGTTAGCATCATCTTGATAGGCAGCCATAAGTTTGGTATAAACCTCACTGAATGTCGGGCTAATGATTTCCTGCTGAACGTAGATATCGAGTATGGCCGACAACTGCATTCCTTGAAAAGCGGCGAGATCTTCTTCGAACTTTTGCTGAAAGGTTGCTCGCTCGTTTTCAGGCACCAATTCATAAGGATCAATGAAGGCCAGTTGATACTTCATCTGTTCATAGATGGTCGTTCGGATGGCGGTGAGTTCGCTGTAATTGTCGTAGGCTACTGCCTCAGGGGCACCGTAACTATCGGGATCCTTTTCACAACTCATGAAAAATAACATCAGGATAGGTAAAAAACAATAATGGATAATCTTGTAATATTTCATCTTACTAGAGGTTTAATTGCCCACCTTTTACTTTGGGGCTTTTATAAAAATCAATTTTCGCTCCTCCTCAATACTTCCCATTGCCATTCAAATTCGCTAGCATAATAGTAGCGTTGTTCCGCACGGTCATACCTGATAGGAGCACCTAAGCTTTTCAATAATTCTAACTGCCGATAAAGACCGGACTTGGATACATTTAATTTTTCCATCAGCTCCTCGGAGGAGCCTGTTGCCTTCCGCCGAACAAGATTATGTAGGCGGCGCAGCAGTAAGAGTTGTTCTATGAAACTCATAATCTTTTAATTTTAANTGGGGTAGCAAACACCGATATCTGCGAGCAAATACAGGGCTTGCCACCCTCCGAGCGCGTTTTCAAAAACTAATACACACACACAAACATTCTTTTACCAACTGAAGCCTATTCCCAAGGTCAGAATAGAGAGCCCATAGCCCAGTTCACCGAAAATTTCCAGCGGAGGAATTGGCTGATAGCAAGTGCCCACGAAAGCACCATAAAACAAGCCTTCTTTGCGAGGCATATAATGAATCAAGGATTCCTCCGGAGCAGCCCGGTTTTTCCCAACGTCTTCCACTCTACAGTGCTGATAGGCCAGGGAAACACCTGCATAGGGTGCCCATTTGGTCCAACGTTGAGCATGGACTGCTCCTCTTAATGCAATCATTCGAAAGTTATTCCTAAGCGACAAGCTACTCCCACTGCGGTGGTGCTGTGTAGCCGAGGACACCGAACTTCCGGCCAGTAACCCCACACTGAATAGAGGGCTGGGGCGATACCGCAACTCTAAAGAAAGTGGCGGTACTTCCGAGGTAGCATGGCTTTTAACAAAGGTGGGCAACAACCCTACCCCGCTACGGATCTGCCAATACTGGTGGGTTTTCTTCCACCGGGCACTCTGCCCCTGAGCATTGGAAGGAATAAGGCAAACAAAAAACAGGAATAAGCTAAAAGTAAAGAGAGCACGCATGATATTGATTTTTTGGTTTTTTTCGGGGAAGCATACTTTTCCCAGGGTATCCGGGAGATTATTCCTCCGAATACGGAAAAAGCATACTTCAAAATCTAATGATGAACAAGGTCGGCTACACCGACGCTGAAGTTATTCCAGGGGTAAACTATGGAGTAGATCCCTCGCTTTGCTAGCGTTCCAGCCGCCCTTTTGGATTCTTTCCTCCAATAATTCACGAGCGGGGGCAAATTGTCCGGCTTGCACATAGGCCAGTGTCAGGTACCATTTGGTTTCTTCTTCCAACAGGCTAGTTCTTGCAGGATCTTCCAATCCTTTCAGTAGTGGTTCGATGGCTAACTCTCCTTTGGGAGGGTTTTGGTAGAGGTAGCTGACTCCAAGGAAAAAGTAATCTTCGCTATTAGCTCCCGGCAGAACAACCACTTCTTCCCGTAAGCGAGCGGAAGTTTCAAAGTCTTCCTTGTTATAGGCAGCAATGGCTTCACTTCTCTTTTTAGAAATTTCGGTGGCTCCTTTCCTGAGTTCATTATTCGGATAATAGGTAGCCAGATACTCCTTGGTCAGTGACTGATAAGTTGGTGAATGACCACCAACGACTTGCCATGCAACAATACCTATCAGTAGTGCTGCCGCAACACTAAGGCTCCAGCGTAGAATCATCCTTCCTGAAATTCGGCCGCTAGCCGCCGCTCCTCGAGTAATACCATATTCCTCTTTGAGGCGATAAGTCATTTTGTCTCGCAGCTCACGGTCAAACTTTTGCTTTATCAGTTGCTGGGTCACGGTACTGAGTTCATCTTCGTTGATGTTATTAACTCGGTATTTTTCAAATAATTTCATAAGAAACGCGGATTTGGTTATTGACAGAGTGTTTGAAATATTTCCTGCAACTTACTCATACAACGCTGCTTTTGCTTGCGCACTGTAGCTTCGTTTCTTTCAAGTTGTGTTGCAATTTCTTTCAATTTTCTCTGGTCATAAAAAAATGATTTTAGCAATTTCTGGCAGCCCTTACCTAGCCGGGGCCAGGCGTCATTGAAGGTATCCATTACATCAGCAGGCACATCCCCATCGGGTTCATCTGCCACATCCCATTCTGATGTCAACTCCATTAATCTGCTATCATCTTTTGTTTTCCTCAGATATAACTGTCCAGCCATTCGGGTGAACAGAAAACGCAGATTTCCGTACTGAATACGCTCTTTTTTCAATCGATCGCAAAAAGCGACCAGGGCATCCATACTAGCATCGTAGGCATCATGATGACTGGCTTTATACTGACGTTTCAGAAAATTAAGACAGTCTTCAAAGTGGGCCAGAAAAATCTGTTGATACAGATTATCATCGCCCTCCTTCAATGCTTTGAGAAGCTCCTGAAAAGCTGATCGACTAAGGCCGAAATTTTTACTTTTCATTTCGCTTCCAATTTTTACGCTGGATGTTTTTTTCATGATACAGTTGTCCGTGTTCCTTTATATAAGCTCAGAAATAGCAAAACGTGACATAAAAAGTGAAAAATATTTTTTTTAGGCTAAAAATGTCACGTTTTGCCTTTTTCAATCTTATACAAAGGAAGGACATTATAATTCAATTATTAGCGCCATTATTTAGAATAGATAGTTAGTAGGCAAATTAATAGAGGCCCGTTTTATTTAATGATTACAGTTGTCTTTGAGGAGAGGTTCGGCGCTACAGCACCGGCCTCTTCTCTCTTTTTCTCAACAACCAGGCACTTCCTGCGTTTATTACGCTAAATCAACTCCCCTTTCATGTCCCCATCCCCTTGGCAAAAAACCAAAGAACGATACGCCTACCAAGGCTGGCGCAGTATGCTCGTACGCACCTTCTTGCAACCAGATGGCAAGGAGCGTGATTACGATGTAATAGAAAATGGCGCTTATGTAGTGGTTGCTGCTTTTACAGCTAACCGCGATGCTATCCTGATCCGTCAATTTCGTCCAGGCCCGGAGCAGGTCCTTAGCAGTTTTTGTGAAGGCTATATTGATACGAGTGAAAGCCCCGAACAAGCCGCTGCCCGCGAATTGCTAGAAGAAACAGGCTACCAAGCCGGCAACATTCAGTACATGCGTACTTTGCACACCGCATACAGTACCGAGAAAAGAATCTGCCTCCTGGCAACCGACTGTACGCCGACACAAGCTCCCAGCGGTGATGCCGACGAATTCCTAGAGGTATTTACCCTTCCTTTGGCAGAGTTTAAGGAATGGATGCAGCTCGATGAAAGCGCCTTTTATTCTCTTGACATTACGCTGTTGGCGTTGCAAAAACTGGGGTGGTGATCTTGACTGGATGGTTCAAGGCTTGGCTCGATCAATAAGTATATTGACGTTTATCACCTTGTTTTACTGACAAACATCACCAACCTGTGTGATAAAGCTCACAACCTCAAGGCCTCACTCTGCCCTAATTTTGTAGCATAATCAAATAACCAATATTGCTATGAAAGTAGAACAGATCTATACCGGATGTTTGGCAGAAGCCGCTTACTATATCGAAAGCAAAGGCGAGGCCGTAATCATTGACCCTCTTCGTGAAACAGAACCTTACACGCAAAGAGCTGCCGCAGATGGCGCCAAGATCAAGTACATTCTGGAAACTCACTTCCATGCTGATTTCGTGTCGGGCCACCTTGATTTAGCTAAAAAAACAGGAGGTACTATTGTTTATGGACCTACTGCCCAACCCAACTTCGATGCACACATTGCTACCGATGGTGAAATTCTAAAAGTCGGTGATGTAACCATCCAGGTACTGCATACGCCAGGGCATACCATGGAAAGTTCTTCCTTTTTATTACGTGACGAAAATGGTAAAGACTACGCCGTTTTCACCGGCGACACCTTATTCTTAGGAGATGTTGGCCGCCCAGACCTTGCCATCAAACAAGGGGAAATTACTGAGGCGGACTTGGCGGGCTTCCTTTTCGACAGCTTACGTACCAAAATCATGCCACTGGCAGATGAAGTGATTGTTTACCCTGGCCACGGTGCCGGTTCGGCTTGTGGTAAGAAAATGAGCAAAGACACTTGGGGCTACCTGGGCGATCAGAAGAAATTCAACTATGCCCTACGGGAAGACATGACAAAGGAAGAATTTGTCAAAGAAGTACTTACCGGACTCGTTGCTCCTCCCCAGTATTTCCCTAAGAATGCAGTGATGAACAAAATGGGCTACGAAAGCATCGATACTGTCCGCGAGCGTGGTGTACAGGCACTTAGTGTCCGCGCATTCAAAGCTGCTTGGGCCGAAGAAGAAGCTTTGGTCATTGATACCCGCGAACCTGATGCCTTTACCGCAGGCTTCATTCCTGGCACAATTTACTTTGGCCTCGATAATACCTTTGCTCCTTGGGTAGGTACGTTGATTTCCGATCTAAAAAAACCAATCCTCTTTATTGCTGAAGAAGGCAAGGAGGAAGAAGTAGTAATCCGCCTGTCAAGGGTAGGTTATGACAATACCGTTGGCTTTTTAGAAGGAGGTTTTGACGCTTGGCAAAAAGCTGGCGAAGAAGTAGACACCATTGAAGAATTGACCGCGACCGAGTTTGCCGAGCAATTTGACAACATTGAAAATGCACTGGATGTACGCCGGGCCAGTGAATTCAACGCAGAGCACATCAAGGGATTGGTCAACTTCCCACTGGATTTTATCAATACAAAGATGAACTTATTGGATCGCAACAAGAAGTATTACCTCCACTGTGCTGGCGGTTATCGTTCGGTTATTGCCGCTTCTATTCTCAAAGCTCGTGGCTTTGATCAGGTGGTAAACATCAAGGGAGGCTACAAAGCCCTCACCGAAACTAACCTCGAGCGTACCGAGTACGTGGAGCAGGTGACTGAGTTATAATGAATAAGTGTCAAGGTAGATTTGACATTTAAATAGGTTTTCCAAAAACGGGGAGTGCTGCGGTTACGCGGCACTCCCTTTTTTATCAAAAAAGACCCACTGTGACTCACATTACTGAACGCCGACATCAGACTCCTTAACTTCGTTTCATATTTAAAATCAAACTCCAATAACAATGGAACAAACCATAAATAGTATGCCTCGAATTGGGGAACCAGCACCCGATTTCACCGCAATCACTACCACCGGAAAGCTTCAGCTTTCAGAATACAACAAGGGAAGCTGGGTCATCCTCTTTTCCCACCCGGCAGACTTTACGCCTGTCTGTACAACAGAGATGTCGGCCTTTGCCGTTGAAGAGCAATGGTTTGCTGAACGCAATACCAAACTGATCGGCCTCAGTATCGACAGTATACACTCTCACCTCGCTTGGGTGAATAATGTGAGAGAAAAAACAGAGGTGTATATGCAGTTCCCGATCATCGCCGATCTGGATATGAAGGTAGCCAACCTCTACGGCATGTTACACCCTGGAGAAAGCTCTACGGCAGCAGTGAGAGCTGTATTTATCATCGATCCTAAAGGAGTCATGCGGCTCATCATGTACTATCCACTAAACGTGGGCAGAAACATGGCAGAAATACAGCGCGCACTTATCGCCTTGCAAACCGCTGACGAGCACAAATGTGCCCTCCCCGTCAACTGGCAACCTGGTGATAAAGCGATTGTACCTCCGCCCAAAACCCTGGTAGAGATGGACGAACGCATCGCGAATACGTCCTACGAAAAGGTAGATTTTTATCTCGCCAAGAAAGAGCTATAGTCTGTCAAGGCAGGATTTGTGAAAAGATGACGCCGCTATTTTCTCGACTCGCAAGGCAAAAAACGCAGGCAACGCAGCGCGTTGGCGAGGCTTTTTAACGCAGCGAGGCGAGAAAAGGGCAAGTCAGAATTCACAAATCCTGCCTTGGAGGACTATAAGTACAGCTAATTAGTAGAAGTTTCCAGTGGGCTTGTATAGGTTCAAAAAACCTATCAGCCTGCTGGTTCTACTTGCTTATAAGAAGATTTAGGTCTCATTTATTTTAAAACATGAAAATAGTTTCATATAATTGTATATTGATTAATAGATACTATCCCAAATAAAAGACTATTTCAAACCCAGAAAAGAAAATATATGAGCAAAAACGGAAGCCCTGTCCTCTGGGAAGAAACCCCTGCCGGCCAGCAGGTAAAAGCCCGAATGGCAGAAGAAAAAACACTTTTAGCGCTGGACAAAATACTGGCTCGGCTAGACACTGTTGAAGAAGCCGTTAGTGGTCTGGCAACGGCTATGCACCAAGGGCCTGGTATGGTAGCGATGGTCGCTGACATGGCCGACGAGACCTACCGACGCACCGATGCTAATGGAGTAAACATAGAAACGCGTTTAAAAGGAGCACTTGAGATAGCTGAAAAACTTACAGCTCCTGCTATGGTCGACAAGCTAAACAACCTTCTCACTGTTACCGATCAACTACCGGGCCTGATAGCAATGACTGCCGACATGGCCGATGAAGCCTACCGCCAAGCAGATAACCGAGGTGTAAGCATAGAACAACGTCTGGGAGTAGCACTTGAACTGGCTGAAAAGCTTACCGAACCAACTATGGTTAACAAACTCAGCGGTGCGCTAGCTTTTGCTAACCAGCTACCAGGCCTCATTGCCATGGGCATGGATACACTAGATGAAGGAATGCGACAAGCCCGGGAAAACGGCCTCGAACCAGAAACGATGATAGAATGGGCCGCACAGTTTGGCAGTGCCATGCGAGAAACGCAAGCAGAACCGCCCACCAAAGTAGGAGCGTTTGGCATGCTCACAGCGCTACGCGATCCAGACCGGCAGAAAGCACTGGGCTTCTCCCTCAATTTCTTAAAACATTTAGGTAAACAACTATAACAACTAATATATAATGGCACATCACGAAGTACTCATCGTTGGCGGAGGTTCCGCAGGAATTACCGTTGGAGCTATGCTCCGCAACCAGTCTAATCCTCCCGGAGTCACTATCATTGACCCCAGTGAAAAACACTACTACCAACCCATCTGGACCTTGGTAGGTGCTGGCGTTTTCCCTAAAGAAGTTTCTGAACGAAAAGAAGCAGATTACATTCCACCGGGCGCAGAATGGATCAAAGATGCTGTTGCTACTTTTGACCCCGATAACAATAGCCTTACCCTAGCCAGCGGAGCTACCCACACGTACGATGTACTGGTAGTTACCTCTGGCATTCAAATCAACTGGGATGCGATCAAAGGTTTGAAGGAAAGTATTGGCAAGCCAGGAACAGGCGTGTGTAGTAATTACTCCTACGATACCGTCGAAAGCACCTGGGAGAATATCCGCGCACTCAAGAAAGGGATTGCCCTTTTCACGCACCCTTCTACGCCCATTAAATGTGGTGGTGCGCCGATTAAAATAACCTACCTAGCATCTGACCACTGGCGTCGTAACGGCCTTGGCAATCAGGTTAAGAAAAAATTCATCAAGGGTGGCCCTGGTATTTTTGCAGTAAAAAAATACGCCGATTCCCTTACGAAAGTAGCCGACAGGTACGGCATTGACCGGGTATGGAATACCGACTTAGTCGCTTTAAAAGTTGATGAAAAGAAAGCGGTATTCCGTCATTTAGAAACAGGTGAGGAAACGGAAGAAGCTTACGATATGATCCATGTGACACCTCCGATGAGTGCCCCGGATTTCATCAAAAACAGCCCGTTGGCAGCTGATACTGGCTGGGTAGAAGTAGACATGCATACCACTCAGCATGTACGCTACCCTAACGTATTCTCCCTCGGAGACTGTAGTAACCTGCCAACCTCTAAAACAGGCGCGGCAATCAGAAAACAGGCCCCTACAACTACTGCCAACGTGATGGCCTACTTGGCTGGCAGTGAATTGCCTAAATCTTATGATGGCTATACCTCCTGCCCACTGGTAACAGGCTATGGCAGCCTCATCCTGGCAGAGTTCGACTACAACAAAGTACCAATGGAAAGCTTCCCCTTCAACCAGGCAGAAGAACGCTACAGTATGTATGCACTTAAAGCCTATGCTTTGCCAAAAATATATTGGCACGGAATGCTCCGCGGTCGGGAGTTCTAGTGCTTTATTTCCATCGTTGATTGTTTTGCTTTCGTAAAACAATCCAAATGGTAGGTACTTCTAAAATGGGAAGTATCTACCATTTTCCGTATTATGCACTAGTTAACGTGAGGGAGAAAGGTTAGTACATCGTTATTACCGGCCTGAATCATTCAAATCTCACGGCACTTAGTTATTTACAAAACTGCAACCGATGAGTGTAACATTTGGCATCCTGGCAGAGCACAATGACAAGCGCGTAGCACTGGTTCCCAAGAATGTGGGAAAACTGGTTGAACTAGGCGCCAAAGTCCTGACAGAACACGCTGCGGGGCAAAGTGCAGGCTTCTCAGATGAAATGTATCAACAAGCAGGAGCGACCTGTACAGCGGAAGCGGAAGTAATCGCTAAAGCAGACATTCTACTCAGTATTTATCCTCCTGCACGGGAACGCTTAGCTGGCCTTCCTGCCGAAAAAATTCTTGTCAGTCAATTTCGTCCCTACTTTGACAAAGAGGTCGTCGGCTTTTTGCAGGAGCATAAACTACAGGCCTTTAGTCTCGATATGATCCCACGGAGTACGCTGGCTCAAAGGATGGATGTACTCTCCTCAATGGCTTCTATTGCTGGCTACCAAGCGGTACTGGCGGCAGCCCAACTCTTGCCTCGTTTCTTTCCAATGATGATTACTGCTGCGGGAAGTATCAAGCCCGCTAAAGTACTAATCATTGGTGCTGGTGTAGCCGGTTTGCAAGCCATTGCTACCGCCAAACGGCTTGGCGCTATTGTTGAAGCTTTTGATGTTCGGGCAGCTGCCAAAGAAGAAGTTCAAAGCCTTGGAGCACGTTTTGTCGAAGTAGCCGGAGCACAAGATGATGCTGACGCGGGTGGCTACGCGGTAGAACAAACCGAAGAGTTTAAGAAAAAACAGGCAGCGCTGATCCAGGAACACGCACGCCAGGCAGATGTAGTCATTACTACGGCTCAGATTCGAGGACGAAAAGCTCCCGTGCTTGTAGAAGCGGAAACCGTGGGCCAGATGCGGCCGGGATCGGTCATCGTTGATCTAGCAGCCTCTACCGGCGGCAACTGCGCACTCACCCAAGATGAAAAGACCATCGTTCACGAAGGTGTTACCATTTTAGGCCATTCTGATTTGGCAAAAGAAATGCCTCAAAATGCCAGTGAACTCTTTAGCAATAATCTCTTCAACCTCTTGGAGCTATTGATAAAAGAGGGAGAATTGTTCATTGATGAAAATAACGAAATCGTCAGCAGCACACTTATCACTAAGTAGGCTGACGAAAATAGATACCATAACCTTAGAGCATGTTTGGGACTTGTTCCTACTACGAAACAAGCACTAAGTAACGACGAATACTAAATCCTCCCTTTATGGATCAGCTTATTGCCTTTTTCAATGAGCATTTACTGATGCTCTATCTTCTTTTGTTTA
Source organism: Lewinella cohaerens DSM 23179 (assembly GCF_000379805.1). GTDB lineage: Bacteria > Bacteroidota > Bacteroidia > Chitinophagales > Saprospiraceae > Lewinella > Lewinella cohaerens. The sequence continues at coordinate 190,117 of NZ_KB903543.1, forward strand.
CCATCATTTTGGGCTTTGAGATCATTGCCAAAGTACCTACCGTCTTGCACACCCCATTGATGTCGGGTGCAAATGCGATCAGCGGGGTGGTTATTATCGGAGGTATTCTACTGGTCAAGCAAGCCGCAGCAGACGACTGGCTGCTACTAGCGGGTGGCTCTATTGCCATCGTACTAGGAATGATCAACGTAGTGGGAGGTTTTGCCGTTACGGATCGAATGTTGGATATGTTTAAGAAAAAGAAAAGCTAGACCCATGTTAGGAGCAGTTATCAATTTAGCTTACTTGCTAGGCGCGCTGGCTTTTGTGCTGGGGCTGCGCCGTCTCAGTTCACCTGATACAGCAAAAAGAGGCAACCGCCTCGCCGCCATTGGAATGGGTATTGCTATCGTTGCAACCTTACTTACTCCTGGTGGCAATGGCACCCTCATTTGGATACTTAGCGCCATGCTCATCGGTGCCCTCATTGGTTGGCGAGCAGCTACAAAAGTGGAAATGACCGCCATGCCGCAGTTAGTTTCTATTTTCAATGGCCTTGGTGGTGCGAGTGCAGTCGTACTCGGCGGCCTGGAGTTGTACCGAATCGTAGGCGGAGCACAAAGTGTGTCCACCAATGAGATACTCATCTTGCTACTTACCTTGTTTATTGGTGGGGTGGCTTTCACGGGTAGTATCCTTGCTTATCTCAAACTAGATGGCAAAGTGTGGGATGAAACAATCACCTTACCCCGTCACAGCCTCATCAATGGCATCTTTTTGCTTGGGCTGGTCGCATTCATGGCCTATCTCTGCCTATTTCCTGCGCAACTGACCACCGGGGTACTTGTCCTCTTTACCGTACTGACACTCATTTATGGCTTATCTTTTGTGGCTCCTATCGGTGGTGCAGACATGCCTGTGGTGATCTCTTTGCTTAATTCCTTTACCGGACTTTCTGCAGCAGCAGCAGGGCTCATTTATGGAAATCAAATCATGCTGGTGGGCGGTATTCTGGTAGGCGCATCTGGCACCATCCTTACGGTATTGATGTGTAATGCCATGAATCGCTCCTTATTCAATGTCCTCATCGGCGGTTTTAGTGCCAGTGGAGGAGCTAGCAAAACCGCTAGTGGCGACCAAAACGTGATAGAAGTAGGACTTTCTGACCTGGCCATTCAAATGTATTATTCAAAAAAAGTAATGGTCGTCCCTGGTTACGGTTTGGCGGTAGCTCAAGCCCAGAAAGCCTGTAAAGAGCTTGATGAATTATTGGAAGCCAATCAGGTAGAAGTAAAGTACGCCATTCACCCAGTAGCCGGCCGGATGCCAGGCCACATGAACGTACTCCTGGCGGAAGTAGACATCCCCTACAATAAACTACTAGATCTCGAAGAAGCCAACGCCGAGTTTAAGGATACCGATGTCGTCATCGTTGTAGGTGCCAATGACGTTGTGAACCCCTCTGCCGAAGATGATCCGGGAAGTTCCATTTACGGCATGCCCGTCCTACAAGTTTGGAATGCCAAACAAGTCATTGTACTCAAGCGGAGTATGCGCCCAGGATATGCAGGTATTCAAAATCCACTTTTCTTCCACGAAAAAACAAAAATGCTTTTTGGTGATGCCAAAGACTCGTTGCAGAAATTGGTGAGTGAGGTTAAAAATCAATAGTCGAAATTGAGCTTGCTGATTAAATTGGAGAGTATTCAAAATTGTGTGTCTCGCGCAGCCTAGTCAGAGTCCACAGAGTCTCTTTTATAATTATCAAGTACGCTGAAAGTATTTCAACAGACCTCTGAAGAGGTCAAATATTGGTAGGCTCAATAGGTGTAAGGTTTCCGACCTCGGAGGAGGTCGAACTTTAGAAACCAGCGTTTTCTGGTCTCATCTACGCTATTGCTCTTTAACATGCGACAGGAGGATTTTTTCAGCTTTCTCATTTCCTTTCCAAAGATTAGACCGAAGCATAGCAATAACGATCATTTCTACGGCCTTTTTTAAACTTCTTGCCTCTCCTATTATCATTGCATCCTCCCATGGAGGATTATCCTCTTGTGGCACAATATACCTTATGGCGTACCCTACTTGGTGTCCATAAGCTGAGACAGTTACTCCTACTTGATCATGCGTATAACGCCCTGAAATAATTTGCAGGTTTGAGTGAGAAGTAAAGGCATAAACAGTTATCTCTTTGAATAGGGTGTCCAGCTCAACAAGCAAGCCTAGCATATCTTTTGCCCTACTTGAAAGCATTGAACTTTCATTTCCTAGTAGCTTTTCATAGAATTCGACCAAAGTGTTATGAGACTGATCGACGCATCTAGTCAATGGCATACAATATGTCTTTTATTAACAAGCTACCTCCCCATCCTTCGGGTGTGGAAAAAGCCCAGATTCATCTTCGTGAGCGCGAGTAGTTAAACACTTAAAATCTTTCTCTACCAGAATGCGGACGGTATCCTCATTCTCCAAATTGTTGGTAGCTGAAATACCGACGATATCACTATTCGCCCATTCTTCTAATTGAGTGGCAGGTATCACGACCGTAATACCACCTTGATCATATCGGAGTTCTATTTCTTTTACATCCTTAGAAGGAGAAATACGGTAATGGAGTGCCTTCCCGGCCGGAAAATGAATGGTAGCCAGCACTTCCTTGGATACTGCTAATTGCGCTACTTCGGCTTGTGATAAGCGGAGGCGCAGAGAATTGTCCAAAATACGCAGCTTCATAGATTACAGCGAGATTTGAATTTAAAAAGCCTTACTGATGATAATTGGAATTTAAAAAGCCAATTTGATCCTTACATATTACACTGACAGTTCTCCAGACATTCGATGATAAGGGAAACATCGCGTTCTTTGAGCGAATATAAGATACTACGGCCATCACGACGGGAAGAAAGAATCCCCTTGAGTTTCATATTTTGCAAATGATGAGAGGTCAGCGATTGCTCACTACTCAGCATTTTACAGATATCCGAAACGGAAAGTTCGGGGTACTGCTCAAGGATATGGACAATGCCCAAACGCAGCGGATGAGCCACCACTTTAAGGATAAAAGCTATTCGCTCTAATTTTTCCGCCTCTTCACTATTCAGAATATTTGCTTCAACTGCCATACTTGTAAATATAAGATAATAAATTCATAACAGGAAGCTGACTGTAATAGTTGACCTGATAAAAACATACTACCCTTTTTGGACACTTACGGGCACACCACTAAAGGCTGCATTGCCACTCAGTTCATCTACAAATCCAGGTAAGGTTAAATCATTGATACTCACACCAGGGTGTGCCTGCGCCACTTTCATTTTCACGCCTGAGCGGGCATGCCCCCAACCGTGTGGGATGCTTACTACGCCAGGCATCATTTCCTTTTTTATTTCTGCTTTAATGCTGATCGTTCCGGCCGTAGATTTCACCATAACCAACTGACCATCTTCAACATCATACTTTTCGGCATCTTCTGGATGAATCAACAGGGTACAACGTTCCCCTCCTTTGACTAGACGCTCACTGTTGTGCATCCAGGAATTATTGCTCCGCAATTGGCGACGACCTATCAACTGCAGCGGGAATTCAGCGTTGCCAGAAGTACTCACAGTAAGCTTTTTGGCAATACGTTCCAAATCTTCCAACAGGGCCTTCGGGGCAAGGTCAATCTTTTGATCCTCCGTGAAAAGCCTTTCTGGCAATACCGGTTGTAACGGTCCCAAATCTACGCCACTAGGCTGATCTTTCAACTGCTGCAAGGACAAGCCTGTTTTCCCGTAAGCCCCCATCTGAAGAGCAAAATCTACCATCTGTTCAGGCTTCTCCGCCAAGGGTTGATAATCACCGTGACGTAACCGACGGGCCAGTTCCTGAAAAATCTCGTAGTCGTGACGTTGTTCTGGTGTTTTTTCAAAGCAAGCTTCTGAAAACTTAGCCGTATTACGTACGGCTAGCGTTTGGAAAGAGACATCATAGTTTGAAGTTTCTAGCCCGCTCGTGGGTGGCAAGATAATATTCGCATGCCTCGTAGTTTCATTGATGTAAATATCAATGGACACCATAAATTCCAAGGCTGCCAGTGCTTCGTCCAGACTTTGTCCATCCGGGGTTGATAAAACCGGGTTTCCAGCGGAGGTGACGAAGGCTTTGATTTGTCCCGCGCCCGGCGTGGTCATCTCTTCGATCATGGCAGCTACGGGCAGCTCTCCAAAACGTTCGGGGTAGCCACTCACCCGGCTTCGCCAGCGGTCAATATTTCCTTTACGGTTGGGTAATACGGTATCCATCGCCGGACTGGTAAACATGGCACCACCTGCTTTGTCGAAATTCCCTGTAAGGAGATTCATTAGGTTGACCAACCAAAGGCAAAGTCCTCCAAATTCTTGGGTAGAGACACCCATCCGGCCGTAACACACCGCACTTTCTGCGTCCACAAATTCTTGGGTAATCCTTTCTATAACAGCTGCAGAAATACCCGTCAGTCCCTCCACGACTGTGGGCGAAAATTTCTTCACCGCCACTGCTACCTCTTCCAAGTTTTTCGAATGTGTCTCCAAGTGCCCTAGCGTCACCCATTCTTTGGCAAACAACGTATGCACCATCGCCAATAACAGCAATGCATCGGTGCCAGGGCGAATAAAGTGATGCTCATCCGCTTTGGCAGCCGTTTCGCTATAGCGAGGATCAATCACAACAACTTTGCCCCGCTCTTGAATAGCACGCATTTTCTTACCAAAGCCCGGTGCGGTCATCAAACTACCATTAGAAACCAGCGGATTGGCACCAAGGATCAGCATAAAACTGGTACGATCTACATCGGCTACCGGCAGAAAAAAGTAATGCCCAAACATCCAGTATGCTACCAGGTGGTGCGGCAACTGGTCAGCAGAAGTTGCGGAAAAAGTATTGGGTGTTTTGATGCTACGGATAAAATCTGGGAGGTAGAGCGCCGAACCGTAATTATGAATATTGGGGTTACCCAAATAGATACCGATGGCCGAGCGGCCGTGGTCTTTTTCTACTTTTTGCAATCCTGTTACAACTGCTGTGTACGCCTCTTCCCAACTGATCTCTTCCCAACCGTCGTCGGTACGGCGTACCGGGTGCTTGAGGCGATCTGGATCTTCATAAAGATCTTGCAAAGCCACCGCTTTCGGGCAAATATGCCCTCGGCTCAGGGGATCGTCTTTGTCTCCCCGAATAGAGGTCACCTGCTCATTTTCTACCTCAATGACCAATCCACAAATCGCTTCACAAAGATTACAAGCACGGTAATGGGTACGAGTCGACATAACACTCCAAATTGGTGAGCAGCTAAACTAAGGAAAAATCGTTGGTATCCCTTAGCTGGACTTTCGGCAAAAGCCCGTACTAGGATAAGCCTTCTTCCCCTTCGACTACGTATCTGAACAAGTCAAAACTTGCAAAAAAGCAGTAAGCAGAGGCATCGAACCTCACTCCCACAGGAGCGCACAGATTAGCAGTCTGGCATAAGCCGCCAAGCTCATATTACTTACTATTTAGCGCGTTCGGCAGGGTTCGAACCTACAAATCACAGTTTTGGAGACTGCTTACCACGCCTATGGGCGAACGCAAAATCAGCGCGACGGGAATCGAACCCGCAAGCTATTTCTAACACCTGAGTCACAATCAGGCGGGGCTAGCCAGTATCCCCTTCGCGCTTGGTAATGAAGTGCCTATCCAGGGACTCGAACCCCGACCCTACTGATTCTAAGTCAGCACGCTCTTCCATTTGGCGTAGACAGGCAAAGAAATTGTATCGTTTTAAAAATGAAAAAGCTCCTTGCAAAAATGTATTGCAAGGAGCTTTAGTAGAAAGATATGACTATCAGTACTTACATCACGACCCTTGCTTCTTGCGAATGCAACCAGTTGTAACTGCTGAGATGTAAATTATTATTAGCCATTCTTTTATCGAATTATTTAAGCTTGTGTTCAGGTTTGTAAATTCGCATGAATACGTGTATGTATTTATACGAACACCCCTAACTACAAGTGCTACGAACAAAAAGTTCCTTACCATTGATTTTCCTCCTCCACTATTTATTCAAAGGCTCCGAATTGATGACCTGACCACTGTTCTCATTAGGTGCGAAAGACGAAGTCTGAAGCACGGCGCATCCCGATTCATCGGGAGAGCAGGACAAGGGGTAGCAGTGGTACCGAAGGTAAGAACGTATGACCCGGTGCCGTAGTAGCGTTTGCGCAGCAAGACTACTACCGGCATGGCCCAAAAAAAGACCTAATTCCTTCTTAACATAATATTTCAAGCTCAAATACCATTACCTATCCTTTTAAGGTTTTATCTTTAGTTATTAACCAGTACGCTCCCCCTTTATGGTTTTCAAAAAAATATTTTTGCTCTCCCTTCCTTTTTTGCTAATGAGCTCGCTTTCTGCACAAGCATTGGTTTTTAATGCTTACCTGGGCGACGACCATATCGGCACCATGACCGTCACCCGTACCGAGACTGCCAGTGGCGTTGTTTATACCTCGGTCACAGACATTACGGTCACCTATATCCTTTCTATGGACCTTGACCTTAGCTACTCGGCCCACTATGTAGACGGGCAGCTGACCAAAACAAGTTTTAAGTATCAGCGCAACCACAAAACCAAGGAGTACTGCTACGGCCAAGTAAAAGGAAATACCTTCTCCACCTATTTCGATGATCGTACGGAGCGCGTTTTAACCAACAATATTGACCAAACACTTACGGCCTCCTATTTTGCAGAACCTACCCAGTTGAAAGAAGTCTTTTCGGAACGCTGGGGGGTAAATATCTCTTTAGTTTCGCTGGGAAATAGCAAGTACAAAATCACTCTTCCTGATGGCAAAGAAAGCTATATGACTTATGTAAATGGCCTCTGCCGAGAGTCTCGTATTGTATCTGGCTGGGGGGACATTGTGTTTCGGCGGTAAGCAAACGTAGCGAAAAAGAAAAATGTATTGAGTTTTCTGTAACTTACCCAAGCAGTTTAATTTTGTAATTGCAAAACCCACTAAAACACCTACCATATGAGTTTTTTAAATGACCTTTTCACGCTTGACGTGATTACCATTACCGGCGAATTTAAAGTCAAGATCGACGACCGGGACGAAACAAGAAAAAACAAGAAGCTTAATGTTGTAGACTTTGACGGTATGTTCAAAGAGATCAAAGGAAAAACAACCTCTAAAGCAGATTTACGTATCCTTGCCGCTACCCGCGTTGAAGTAGATCGGGACACTACCAATTTTGTAGCTAGTGATCTTAAAGACGAGGAAATACCCTTAGTCAAGATGCATTTCGAGGCGGTGTCCGCTGCTGCCGAAGGCCGAAGTGCCATTTTAGCGCGCCTCAGACCAGGAGGCCGTAAAGGCGACGAAACTGGTGCCACCACATGAATCGAGCAACCGTCGAACAGTTCAAGCAGCAGTGCAAGACGTTCGACGAGGATGCAACCAGCGATGATGCCCTCCAATTAGGGCATATCGTCGAGGAAGAATTACCAGCAACCTATCAGGTTCCTTTCGAAACGATGAATGCATCACCTTCTCTTCTTGAAAAGGTTCATGCAAGGCATTATCGTGGTTTATGGCACGAACTGGTTCAGCATCTTACCGATCTGGGCTATCTCACCGAACATCAGTTTATCACTTACCATAAACTGAGGAAAAACACCCCGGATGAGCCAAGGCTCCTTGTTCCTGTTTTGCAGGCTACGGTTCAATATTTAGGCGAAGAAAACTGGCCAGTATTGGCTCAAATGTTTAAAGGGAAGCTGAGTGACATTCAGCTTCCCCACTTAGAAGAGCACTTAGGTCATGTAGTGGAGCGCATTGCACGGTACACTTCTTTTGATGGTTCTCTACCTCCACCTGATGATTACCAAGTTGGTGATGTAAATTGCTATGGACGTTCATTGGCATTCAGGGTACGTACGCTCTTTACGCTGGATAAAGCGTTACAGCATATTTACATTTTTGAGCGGTCACACCTCAAGTTTCTATACAGTTTCCAGAATTTAATCGGACTCAAGTTCTTACCAAAGACTACAAAACCGGAAGAGATCGTCTTACCGGAGGAGTGCTGGACAATGCTTTGTAATATCGATGGTCTTTTCACCCGCTTTAAGGATGCACGCCCCAAGGATATTAGCGTCAACAACATCGTCCTCTCTTACGCCTTGAATGCTAAAGAAAACATGCAAAGTGATGCGGAAGAAAGCGATGAACAAGCCGATGATGAAAAACGATTCTTAAAAGGCCGCGAACGAAGGCGTGGTCGTAAAATGACGAAAGCCAGTAAGGCTTTGGAAAATACCGGCTACCACGAGATGGCCATCCGAATTCTACAGGTAAAACTTTGGCAAACGCACTTTTACATCGGTGCTGTAGACGGAAAATGGGGAGATAAATCGCACGAAGCCGTGGAAGGCCTTATAGAACAAGAGACAGAAGTGCGCCCCAAGAAAAATAATGGCAAACTGAAAAGAAAAGATCGTTTGGCGATAGCCCGGGCCTTTTTCCAAAGCCCTGCTGACGCTACTGGCGACGCTACTATTGTCATTGGTTTCAATGCCATGTACGAGCTACTTCAGCAGTACCATGCCGCTGCTCATGGAATAAAGCAAAGCAATGTCTCTGAGGAGGATGAAATGGTAAAACAGCTTGTAGAACTGCAAAAAAAGGTTGTAACTCCCGTAGAAAACCATACCGATTCCCGTAGAGACCGTCGACGTAATAATCGGCAAAACAACAATGAAGAAAATTCAAAAGATCATGACTACAGCGAATTAGATGACCGCATTCTTAATAGCGATGATTTTAAAGAGCTCTATCCCGACCTTATTGAAAAACCTCAACGCAGGGTAGCTTTCGCACGCAAATCTTTTCTCTCCGGTATCAAACGAGGATTTTCACGCATTGTCAATTGGATAAAAAAAGGGTTAAAAAAGCTCCTTGGGCCCGTTTTTGGTTTCTTCAAACTCATCACTGGCAAAATCAGGGCCGGTATTCAGCAGTTTTTTCGTGGGTTTCGCTACTTAGGGCATTTCCTCTTGGGTCGCCCCATCGTCACTTATGCCAAACCATCTACTGATAGCGATACCCTCGACATCCTAGCCACTAAATTTAGCCTGGATTTTGATGGTATCAACCTCATCAGCTCCACCGCAGCACCTGCCGATATTAAGCGTCATGTCAATCATATTCACGATATGAAAGATAGCATGTTTTACTTTATCGACACTACCTTGAAAATTATCAAAATGATCAGTAAGCTTACCCAACCGGGAGGATGGGTGCTCCTTGGTTGGCAAATAGCACGAATGATCGCTGGAGAACTGGTGGACGTTTTAACATCCGCTTAGAACTTACCAGACTCGTTTTACGGGGAGTATCTCGGGGGTAAATTGCGCACACTGCCCCAGTAGAACAAGTCTATTCTAGAAAAAAGCGGGGCTAGGAATTCAGATTCCTAGCCCCGCTGTAATGTCGCTTACACCTTTCAGCGTAAGTACAACAAGCACTTACTTATTTACCGTAATCGGCAAACGCGCCATGGTATTTTCCCAACCGACAACCAGGNCGATTTGGTTGTCACCCTTTTCTACGAAAGTCATAGAAAGTGCTTCGAGTGTGCTAGGTGTTTTCTCGGTTTTAGCCACTACCTTCAAGACATTGTCTTCGTCGTTGTGGTTAGCATTGCCCCAAGATTGTACATTCTTATGGATGATAAACTCCCAGTTGTCTTTATTCACGGTTGCAAATAAGCCGTAAGTACCTGCTTTAACTTCCGTACCAGCGATGGTCACATCGTAAAAGAAGGTAATCAGCGTGGTTTCGTTTGCACCTACACGCCATAGTTCACCGAATTTCAGCAGGTCGCCGAAAATCGTACGCCCTTTCATTTGCGGACGGCTGTATACCACTCGTACCTGTGGCTCGTTAGCCTCAAGTTCAGCTTCTTCTACGTAGTTACGTAGACGCGACATGTTAGGGTACTGTACCAAATCCATTGGGCTGGCATCATCACCAGCCAAGCTTGGAGGGTTGAAATTGATAGGCAATGAAGCGCGGGTTTGATCCCATTCAAAAACCATATTTGCATTCTCGTCATCGACCTTCTGGAAACCAATTGTAAAACTTTCTCTTACCTCAGATACGGTAGTCGTAGGTACAACAACGGACGCTATATCTTGGCTCAAATCACGGTTTGCCGTTCCGCCGATAAAGCGCTCGGTAGAAACTTTGATAATCCACTGATCAGGATAAACTTGTGCAAACATGGTGTAGTTACCAGCAGGCACGGTGGTATTACCAATCATTACAGGCGTAAAAAAGGTCACCTCAGTAGCTTCGTTAGCACCCAAACGCCAATCTTGGCCGTAAGGAACAAGGCCACCAAAGATGGCGCGATCTTTCTTAGCAGGGCGGCAGTACAATACTTTAACCAACTGCGTACGATCTGCATCATCCTCACCGAGGTAATTCTGGAACGCCGCTCTACGAGGGTAATGCGCTGCATCCATAGGACTCTTGTCCATTTCAGCAAATTTAAGCTCTTGGGCCTGAGCCGAACCAAACATGCCTACCATTAGGCAAACTAAAAGAAGGGTATTAAATTTCATTTCTTTAGAATGGATTTAGGGTATTCCCTGAAAAGGAATACCGGAAATTAAAATCGCCGCAAAAATACTGAAAAATGGTGGCTAAACTGTCCGCTGTGCTCTACTTCGCATCGAATAAGCTCCACTTTGCCACAGGAATGCTGTAGAATGACTTCTACCGCTAGTTATTCTACGAATGAATATCGTTACAAATTGATTTTGTGTCAATGGTTACCCTTTCCGGGCCAAAGTTATTAACAACTGCTTGGGAACAATAACCAATGCTTAAATCGTTACAACTAACGTTAATTAACCAAAACCCTATTATTATGAAAACTAATTTTTCTATTCCGGCTCTCGTCGCTGCGCTCCTCTTTTGCGGCCTCTCTTTTGGCCTTCAGGCACAAGACAGCCCATACGAAGGTATTTCTCCTGTACCTGTCGAAGAAGTAATCACTCCTTCTTATTTGCCTACCACCGAAATCAGCTTTACTGAAACTACTTTTGATTTTGGGACGATTGAAGAAGGTACCGTAGTTACTCACGTATTCACGTTTACCAATGCCGGAAACGAGCCCCTTATTTTAACGAGTGTCAAAGGAAGTTGTGGCTGTACCGTACCACAATGGCCACGCGAGCCACTTGCTCCGGGCGAAACTGCCTCAATTACGGTAGAGTTTAACTCTAAAGCCAAAAGCGGAAAACGCAACCAAAGGGTCACAATTACTTCCAATACGGATCCTCCCCAAAGATTTATCTACCTCACTGGCGAAATTGCCCCTAAATCAGAACTTGATTTTACCATTTCTCCGCTTACCGACGAAAAAGAAGTGGAAGATATTCTGATAGAAGAAGTTCCTGAAGTAGAGGCCATCGATCCCGATTGCTTTGCAATCTACCCCAACCCTACTGCCGAACTGCTCCGCCTCGACATGGAGGGCAATCTCGGCAACGCTGCCACCGTCAGCATCTTGTCCAAAACGGGCCAGCTCATGGCAGAGCGTAAAATCGACCGCGTAGAAGGCACCATCGAATTCCAGGTAGGCCACTACCCTGCTGGGCTGTATATTGCACACGTTCAGGTCGAAGGTAAGCAAATGGAACCTCGCTGTTTTGTGGTAGTTGATTAGCACACACAAAATAAGTAAAGAGATACGGGCCACTACGTGTCTCTTAGGTATAAGGTAGAGAGACAAAGTTATCGATGTCTCTCTACCCTCTACTCAAAAAGTGGCGATAGAATCGCCACGCATCTTTCTACAACTCGCCCCAAAGCTCAGCAGTCGTGTAAGGGCCTCCTTCTACTTCCCAAAACTTTCCATCGACATAACGACGATCACGGTTGATCGCTTCTATTTGCTTCATCTCGTCAGTGGTTAACTGGAGGTCGGCAGCGGCAAGATTTTCCTGCAATCGTTTCGGGTTCACTGATTTCGGAATAACCGAAATACCGCGATGGATCGACCAGCTTATCAGTATTTGAGCTGGGCTTGCTTTTTTCTTTTCTGCCATTGCGCTAATCTCGGCATCCTCCAATAAAATGGGTTCATCCTCCGCCTTCATGCCTGCTGGGCGGTCAGACGACCCTAGCGGCGAGTAAGCTGTCAGGTGGATGCCCTTGCTTTTACAAAACGCGACCAATTTGGGTTGTTGCAGGTAAGGGTGCAGCTCGACCTGATTCATTTCCGGAACAACAGTCCCTCCTTCTATCAATTCGGTCAGCTGCTTGGCATTGAAGTTACTGACGCCAATGTGACGAGCCAGGCCCTGTTCTTTGGCCTGTTCCATACCCTTCCAGGTATCGGTCAGCGGCACCTCTTCCAGTGTGCGAAAATCTGCAGCAATACGAGCTCCGGGCTTATCTGTTTGGTTGGCAACTGGCCAATGGATCAGGTATAAATCCAGGTAATCAAGTCCCAGGTCAGAGAGGGTCTTTTTCAGTGCAGGAAGTACATTTTCCTCTCCGTGAGCATTGTTCCACAACTTGGAGGTAATCCATAATTCTTCTCTGGAGACAATGCCTTCGTCTATCGCTTCCTCAATGGCTTTGCCTACTCCTTCTTCATTGCCATAAACAGCTGCACAATCAATGTGGCGGTACCCGATACGGATCGCTTCTTTTACAGCAGTATAAACTTCGTTAGGAGCAGACTTCCAGGTCCCGAGACCGAGGATGGGCATTTCGTCTTCATTGGCGAAAGTGAGGTGTTGCATAAATTGATAGTCGTTTAAATTTTGAATACTATTACAACACAGCAACTAGAACGGAGGTTCTATTGGTGCTTTGATGTGCGGTTGATTGCAGCTAAAAATGTGCCTTTTCCGTCAGGCAAGCGTTATCTTAGTAAGAATTAGAGCTTGTTTACAAAATCCTATTACTATGCGCCATTTACTTCTTACACTATCTTTTCTGGTTCTCCTGCTGCCTTTGGGGGCACAAGACACCCCGCAGCCAAGCGACTCAAATACCGCAAAAGGGGTAATGACCTTTGCGGAAACCACTTTCGACTTTGGTACCATTACCGAAGGAAAGTCGGTTGTCCATGACTTCACGTTTACCAATACCGGCAACGCCCACATTCGTATAAACGCTGCGCAAAGCAGTTGTGGGTGTGCGGTACCGCAATGGCCCCGTGAGCCTATTGCCCCAGGTGAAACGGGAACCATAACGATCACTTTTTACAGCATGAATAAACCAGGCTACCAGGAACACCGATTGCATTTGCTCACCGAATACACCTGGCCTGCCGAGCATTTTCTTTACCTGGTCGGAAACGTTGAGCCCCGGGGCGGATACCCTGAGGTTGCTCCTATTCCTCCGCCCCAACCCGCATCACCGGCTGGGCCTATCACAGAAATGACTTTCGGGGAGATGACTTTCGACTTTGGTACCATCACCGAGGGGGAAGTGGTTGCTCATACCTATACGTTCACCAACACGGGCGATGAACCCCTCGTTCTTAGTAATGCAAAAGGCAGTTGTGGGTGTACCATCCCAGCCTGGCCCCAGGAGCCCATTGCCCCCGGGGAAACCGCTTCTATGACGGTAGAGTTCAACAGCAAGGGTAAGACCGGCCAGCGCAATCAAAAGGTTACCATCACCGCCAACACTAATCCGGTACAAACTTTCATCTACCTGACCGGCCGAATAATGCCGCGCGATGCCAGCCTCGAGATGCCTACGCTCTTAGAAGCTGACGAAACACCAGCAGCACCCACTGTCACTAAGCCTGACCCTAATTGTGTGACCCTCTACCCCAACCCGACCACCGACCAGCTTCAATTGAAAATGGGCGATCAGGCAGGGCAACCCGCTACTTTCGCTCTATACAACTACAGCGGCCAATTGATGGCCCGACGTGAACTGGAAGCCGTAGAGGCCGTCGTCAGTTTTGATGTGCGCCACTACCCTGCTGGCAACTACGTGATTCAGCTACAGGTAGGCAAACGCCCACCGGAGACGCAGTGTTTTGTGGTAAAAAAATAGCCAGCGTACTCCACCTAAAAAGGCCGTCCTCCCTGTGGAGAACGGCCTTATCTGAAGGAGTCATTTGGTTGTCTGGAGTAATAGAATCACCGCAGCTACGTGTTATTCACAATCTACATCCCGCTGCTCGGTATCCCAGCAGTGCCATTCGTTGTCATTGAAACGTTGAGGATGCCTGACTTGGCCATTGCCAGCGGGCTCACTCCATCTGATTTCCAGAAAATTATTGGGAGGGCCCTGCACATCAAAAGCACGATTAAATTCGGCAGCACTATCTACGCGGTATTCCAGGTACTGACCATTAGCAGGATCGGCAGGAATAACGTTCGTGAAACGGAGTGTACCGTCTTCGGGCAACAAACCGTCTTGATAATCCATACGTAGGTAAGGCTCCGGATTAGCTGGGTTCCTGTTAAGAATAAAAGAACCTTCGGTATTGCCTGAGGCAGTTACACCAGTGTACCAGACAAAATCGGAAAAACCACCTACCTGAGATACCGTCATGGTCCACGCTACTTCTTGGGTATTGTTGATATATTGTCCGGTAAGGGAAACGTCGTAGAAATGTCCACCTAAATTCTGGGGGCCCTGATACTGGTAAACCCACTGGAAAGTTAAGTTGCCGATATAAGTAGCTTCTGCGTTAAACGCGTGGGCAAATGCGGTGGTTGGCACGACCATATTAAGATAAACTACAGTGTTCCAGCCCACCAAACTGAGGGCAGCGTGAGCCCAATTCCAGTAGGTCACCCCACCACCCGTTTGGGCCGTCGTATCGGTATCCGTTTCTCTGACCTCAGAGATCGGCATCGTAAACATATCTGCCGGTGGAAGTTCGGGTGCGACCAGGTTCTGGATTTCTTCCTCTTGTGGTTCTTTTTCACAAGATTGGATGAAAGCTAAAGTAGTGAGCAGGGTAAAAAACAAAAAGAGATTTTTCATAATTGGTATTTAAGGTCTTTACTAATTGACGTTTTATTTGCGTCTTACACCCTTAATACCCTGGCCAATTGTTTTACCCTTAGTCGGAAATTGCTTTTTTTTGAAAAAAATTACTCCAGCAGTTCTCACTTTGACTTTTTCTAGCCGCAGAGGTACTGAGACACGGAGGTTTTTATTAGATATTCCCTGAAAACACTCTGAGTCTCAATACCTCTGCGGCAAACTGCTCTGCAAAGCAAAAACTACTGTAGTTACTCCGCAATAACGGTCTGCCGTAAAACCGAACAAGTACTAAAAAATCCCAGACCACCATTACTGATGTTCGTTGGTGGGTTTTCCGAAGTGCTGTAAAAAAAGCTACTGTTCCAGTCGGTTTCAATCGCCCGGCCGCGTAAATAAACCGCAAACTCATCGTTCAAACCATATTTAACAACACTCACCTTACTCCCTTTGGGAAAACCAACCACTTCCCGTGAGGGTAAAACGAATTGACTGACATGTACCTCACTAAAAGTATAGAAAAACAACTTGGCCCGATTAGGCTCAATGGGGCTGAGATGTGTCCAATCCATCGTTACTTCATACATCGACTGCTGACCAACCGTGTAGGGAGGGATAAAATCTCCGAGCCGAAGGCTGTCGGTCCCTTGAAAAGGAACAAAGACAATTGTTGGAATCGGCGTCACACTGGCCAATTCGCTGCTAGCCTCATACGAGGCGCCTTCCCAATTGACCCTTAGGTTATAAACCAGATGATCAACAACAGCAAAAGGAGCCTGGCTGCGGTACAGCCCTGGCGTAAGTGGATCTGTTGCAAAAGGATAAACCACGCCATTGGCCTCAACGGATACGATCGCATTTTCAACGGCAGGCGGTACGCCGTTGAGTTCGGTATAACTTTGGGATAAGCGGATTTCCTGAATGGTATCCTCATTGGTTAATATGGCCTCAACGACTAGCTTGGGTTCCTCCAGCGTGTCCAATTCCCAATCCCTGGATTTTTCGCAAGATCCTAATAGCATAAGGAAGCCAAACAAGCTTACCACATATTTCTTTAAAAAGCCCATAAGCTATAGTTTGAATTTGTAGGTAAGTGATGGAAAGAAACGCACCAGATCTATCTGGCTGGGGCTAAGCTGCTGATCAGACAGTACATTCGCTCCTATCTTCGGGCCGTAACCGTCCGTCAAGAGTTTGTTGAACTTCACGGCAAAGACATTTTTGTGCGCCAGGGCATTATAGATTGAAAAGACCAAGCTGTGCTGGTATTTATTGTCGGGTTTTCGATTCAACGTAAATTGCCAGGAGACATCTAAACGATGGTAGGTCGGCAACCGATCATTGTTGCGTTCTCCGTAGATGGGTACCCTTTGCTCATTGAAGGTGTAAAAGCCTGTAGGAGAAGTAAAAGTGGAACCGCTTTGAGATACCCAATTGGCCGTGAAAAGTATTCGTTTCTTGAGTTGGTAATTCAAAACAAGGGAAAAGTCGTGGGGGCGATCCTGAAAAGCACGATAGGTTAATCCATCGTTGATGCCTTCTGTTTCGCGGAACACCCTGGAATAGGTATAGCTGATCCAGCCATTAAGGCGGCCAAAGTCTCGTTTAAACAAAAGCTCCAGACCGTAAGACTGTGCGGTACCAAAACGCAACTCTCCCTCTAGCAAGGGATTGAGATAAGGCGTAGAATAAGGTTCGTAATCAATCTGGTTTTTGAATTTCTTGTAGTAGGCTGCTGCGCTGATTTCCATGTTGGCCGCTGGGAAATACTTAAGATAATTGATCGCCCACTGAGAAGCAAATTGGGGAGCAATATTAGGGCTGGCTGGCAACCATACCTCAAAGGCTGTAAATGGGGAAACAGTGTTGGAAATCAGTTGCAAATACTGGTGATAAGTACCAAAACTTAACTTTAACTGTGAAGTACTGTCCAGACTGTACTGCAAGCTCAGGCGTGGATCAGCATTGACAAAAGAATTGTAAATACCTGCTGTTACATTGATGGTGTCATTTACATTGTAGTTTTCATCAAAACCAAAGTAGGTTTTAGGGCCAAGGTTGCTCCATATCGTCACGCGGGCTCCCGTGTTGAGTTTCAACTTATCAGTCAATCGGTGGCTAGCCTGGTAGTAGAAAGCCGTCTTTCGGGAATAGTTGTTCGTAATTTCGGGCAGGAGATCTACCGTAGGATCGAAACTTATACTGCCAGGGTTATTGAAATAAGCCTGCATTTCCAAACCGAAATTAGCCGTGTTATTGGTGTTGCTATAGTAAGTAAAGTCCGTCTTGAAACTGATCATACTGAGCTGTGATTGCCAGTAGTTGGGAGGAACCTGAAGTTTGTAGGCATAATTCCCAGTGTAGAAAGTCGTATTGGCAAATAAGCGGGAATTAAAGATATGATTCCAACGGAAGGTGCTCGCCAGATTGCCCCAACGCACGCCCGATAGTGGGCCTGCCCTGTTTTCGAACACGTCGCCACTCTGGATAACCGTAAAAAACAAGCGATTATTTTCGTTGACCTTGTAGTTCCATTTGAATTGAAAATCCTGAAAATACAGATCAACGTTTTCGGCATTATTCTTATAAAGCCATTCGTAATTTGAACGGCGAAGCGATAAAAAAACAGAACTCCGTTCTTTTACCAGGGGTATTTCTAAAGACAGGCGATTGACAAAAGAATTTAAAGCTCCACTGAATCCCCATTTGTTCAAGTTTCCGTCTTTGGTACGGATACTGACGATAGCTGATAGGCGATCCCCCATCGAAGCGGGCACATCACTTTTGTAGACTTGGATCTCTTTCGTAAAATCCGGGATAACCAGCGAATAAAAACCCAACATGTGGGATGGGTTGAAGATGGGGGCATCATCAATAATAACCAGGTTTTGATCGCGTTCTCCACCTCTGGTATAAAAGAAGGAAGAACCATCACTGTGCATTTTAATTCCCGGTAAAGTTTGCAGTCCTTTGACCAAGCCTGATTCACCTGCAAATTCGGGTAGGTTGTTTAACTCCTCAGGGCGAAGAGATAGCGTACCCAGCTGTTTCTTGTTTTGGATATCTTCCAGCGGCGGACGAACGATAACCGCGGGCAAGCCAATTGCCGCAGGTGGCAGCAACAGGTTCTTTTTGAGGTTCTGATCCAGCGTGATCTTGGTTTGAGTATCCTCATAGCCGAGGTAGGAACTTTTGATCGTATAATCCCCTTCTTCGAGTGTGAGTGCGTAATAGCCAAATTCATTGGTAAAAACACCCCGCCCCGTACCATTGACGGATACCGTAGCACTGATCAGGTTTTCGCCCGATGACTGATCAGCGAGGAACCCACTCAGGGTAAAATACTTCGGTGGTTCTACTTTTTTTTCGAAGTTCAGTATAATTTGTCCTTCTACCATCGTGTAGGCTACCTGAATCTTTTCACTCAGCAGATTCAAGGTTTCTTCCAGGTTAGCTTTCCTTATCTTAAAGGAGACAATCACATCACTATCTACCACCAATGAATTATACGTAAAGTCGGCACCGGATTGGCGAGTGATTTCTGCTAAGAGATCACCTACTTTGATCGCATTCTCTCGAATCGTAATTACCGAGGAATTAAGCGCGCCCTGACCGAAAAGGGAGGCGCTTAGTACCAGTAAGGCGATGATGGACAGGGTGTTTCGCATAAGGTTTAAGGGGTGATGTTTGTAGGAAAAATACCTCGTTCCGCTAGCTAATGGGTTATTTTACCACATACACACAAAGGTTCAAAAAAGGATGTGTCTATGTGATGAAATAAATCCCCAACAGGCTCCTATTCTCGATTACACTTTCCTGTCAGCACAATATCATCTCCCTGCTGCGCGGATTGGATACCAAAAGAAGATTCCAGTATCCGTAGCACTGCTGACAGCGACTTGTTTTTGAAAGTAGAGGTCAACGGACAGACTTTCAATGCTTCCTCTCCAATGACAATGTTGGTATTAAAATAGCGGCTTAACGCAAAAACTGCCGTTTCCATTGGCGTAGCTTCAAATACCAATTCGCCGGATTTTAGCGCTAAATAATGCTCGTCCTCATTAGTTTGTTTAATCAGGTCGTTGGTGTTTTTATCATAAACAGCCTGCTCGTCTCTGTTCAGAATCACCTCCTGATCGCCTGCCCGAACAGCTACCTGTCCAGATTCTACGATCACCTGGATGGCTGACTGACTCACCCGACTATCCACATAAAAAGAAGTGCCTAACACCTCGACCTCGACGTTTTGGGTTTCGATGACAAACGGAGCGGCTTCATCTCTGGCTACATCAAAAAAAGCATCACCAGTGAGCTGAACTTCCCGTTCGCCTGCTCCATTCTCGGCTAAAAAACGGATAGAAGAAGACTTGTTTAAAGTCACCCGCGTACCATCCGAAAGATCGTAAGGCATCGTGACCGTCGTGGTCTCCGCAAAAAACGGTTGTGGTATTTGAAAATGACGGTAGACAAAAGCAGCACTAACGATCAGTACCACCACCGCTGCCGCTATTTTCAGCCAACGGCTACGGCTTTGGCGCGTGGGTAGTTGCCGTACATTAGCCTCAGGGAAGAGTTGCCTCGCCGTGCTATTCCACATGGCATCCACGTTTGCCTCCTGCTGGTTTTGCATACCACTCAGCATCCACGCTTTCTTAAAGGCAATGAACTGCTTTTTATTGACAGGATCGGCCAGCACCCATTGCTCGAGTTCTGCCTGTTCGGCAGCATCGGTATTTCCACTCAGGTAACGAGACATGAGGTCGGAAAAATAGTCGTGCTGGTCTTGCTTTTCCATATCACTTTTAATACACCCCAGGGCCGGAATACCCTTAGTGCTTGTTTGTAATTATTTTAAATGTTCCATAAATAGCAGGAATAAGAAGAAATAATCCTGCAAGCGTTCGCGCAAATGTTTCATGGCTTTGCTCATGTGCGCTTCCACCGTTTTTTGCGAAACGCCCAATTCTTCCGCAATCTCCCGGTACTTCATTGCTTGAAACCTGCTCATCTCAAATACCTGTCGGCATTTGGGAGGGAGTTCACTCAAGGCTTCTTCGACGCGATTTTGCAATTCTTCTTCGGCAAAGTGATCTTCTTCCCCCACCAGGTCAAAATCGCCACAGTCCAGGTCCAAAATTTGGCTACGGTATTTCTTGTTATCCCGAATGTGGTTGATACAACGATTCCTGACCGCCGTAAAGAGGTAAGATTTCACGGATTGCTGCGGGTCGATATTCGCCCGGTTTTCCCATAGGCTGATAAATACCTTCTGGCAAATTTCTTGAGCAGTATCCAATCCATCCACGTACTGCAAAGCATAATTACACAAGTAAGTAAAGTGTGACCGAAACAATTGCTCAAATTGCTCGCGATCAAAAGCGGGGTATGTGTTAGAGGGTGACATTTGCACTGCTAAGGTAAAAAAGGAAAGCTATATCCGGCACTAAGTAGTTTGGTAAAAAGCCCCAAAGTGATGTTTCAAAGGTTATTCTGGCTTGAACGGAGAAAGCAGGATTCACCCTATTAAGCAATTCTATAGTCCTCCTAGGCAGGATTTGTGAGAATATGGCGCCGCTATTTTTGCGACTCGCAAGGCGAAAAACGTAGGCATAACCGGAGTTACGGCGAGGCTTTTTAACGTAGCGAGGCGAAAAAAGAGCAAGTTAGAAATCACAAATCCTGCCTAGGAGGACTATAAATACAGTAAAGCCAAAAAATAGGTTATTTTTACAGCTATATGGTTCCTTCTTCTACAATAGCAAAACTGGTTGTCCAACATGAACTCTTTCGCGGTTTCCCGAAGGAGGTCATAAACCTGGTGATTAACCAAAGTAAGATTAGGCAGTTGCATGCTGGAGAAGTCCTCATCCATTCCGGCACTACCAATCATTCCCTATTTCTGGTGCTCGACGGAGAACTCAAGGTTATCATACAAAAAGCAAATACCCAGGTCGCTATCCCGATTAAGCCCGGTGAGTGCCTCGGGGAGATGTCTTTGGTGGAGGAACGCCCCACCTCGGCCACAGCCGTCTGCCATCTCGATAGCCAGGTGTTGGTCATTTCGGAAGATGTCTTCTGGACCCATTTGGCGATAAGCCGACAAGGCGTGAAAAACCTGATGGGCATCATGGCCGAACGCTTGCACCGAAACAACCAGGCCCTGATAAAAGAAATGGAGGAGCAGCTCAAGTACAAGCAGCTCGAAAAAGATTTCCAGACGGCCGGGAATATCCAAGCGAATATCGTCCCGAACGGGGCTCATCTCTTCCCTCAGCGACCCGAAATTGAAGTGTACGCCCGTACGCAGCAAGCCCGTGCCGTAGGTGGCGATTTTTACGATGCCATAGCACTCGACCAAGATCGTATCTACCTCGCCATCGGAGACGCCACCGGAAAAGGAATGCCTGCGGCGTTGTTCATGATGCGTGCTTTTACCTCACTTCGCTTTTTGGTCAGCAATTGTTCTGATTTATCAGAAGTACTCCCAGCTCTCAACAAAACCCTTCTAAAAAAGAACGACGACATGATGTTCGTCAGCCTCTGGGTAGGAGTGCTTGACCTAAAGACCAGTGTGCTCACCTACGTCAACGGTGGCCATCATCCGCCTTTCGCTGCTTTAAGAGGTGGCACGTTTCAACCATTAGAGGTACCAAACGGACCGATTGTTGGTGTGGTGGAAGAAGCCCAATTCGAAGTAGCCACCATGCAAATAACACCCGGCGACACCTTCTTTTTATACACCGACGGATTGCCGGAAGCCTATAACATGAACAATGTGGCTTTCGAAGCGGATCGCATCAAAGCATCCTTGAATAGCTTAAAAGACCCCACTATGCAATCTCTGATATGCGATTTAGAAACGGAGGTAGCTAATTTCGTCGATGGTGCTCCTACGCACGATGATCTGACGATGTTGGCTTTTCGGTATGTGGGGGAAGACAGCGTAGAAAAAGGAAAGTAGAAAATTTTAAGGAAGGTGGTTATCCCCCTATTTCACTACCACCTAAAAACACAAAAGCCCCGAAGCAAATGCTTCGAGGCTTAATTGTTGGCGGTCCGGACGGGACTTGAACCCGCGACCCCATGCGTGACAGGCATGTATTCTAACCAACTGAACTACCGGACCATATTTTTTCGCCGTTATAACTGAACTCATTCGTTCGACAGCGGTGCAAATTTAAGACGCTTTTTCCTACCATGCAATACCTAAGCGAAAAAAAATTACTTTTTTTCTTTCTACACATTCTCTCTTCGGCACAAAAACACTGATAATGAACACCTTAACTAATATAACTTTTTTCTCATTTTCTCATTTATCCTTTTGTACTACCTTTGCGGAGCAAATAAGAAGTTCTGATGGGGAAACTATGCTTTACCCAAGAACTGTAAAACGTCTACTATATGGTATTCCTGGAATTTGAGAAGCCTTTAGAGAAATTATACGAGCAGCTGGAAAAAATCCAGCAAGTAGCAGAAGAAGGAGATTTGGACATGTCTGATTCCATCAAGGAACTGGAAAACAAAATCCGTGCTACCCGCAAAGAAATTTATAGCAACCTCACTGGTTGGGAACGGGTACAACTATCCCGCCATCCGGAACGCCCCTATACCTTGTATTACATCAGGGAAATGAGCCGCAAGTTTGTTGAGCTGCACGGCGATCGTAATTTCAAAGACGACAAAGCCATTGTAGGGGGTATTGCCAACCTCGACGGACAGACTGTCGTGATCATCGGGCACCAGAAAGGCGTAAATACCAAAATGCGCCAATACCGCAACTTCGGTATGGCCAACCCCGAGGGTTACCGCAAAGCATTGCGCTTGATGAAACTAGCCGAACGCTTCAACTATCCAGTAGTTTGCTTGATAGATACCCCCGGAGCCTATCCAGGCATCGAGGCGGAAGAAAGAGGCCAGTCTGAAGCTATTGCCCGCAACCTCATCGAGATGGCTCAGTTAAAAGTACCCATTGTCTGTGCAGTTATCGGCGAAGGTGCCAGTGGAGGGGCCATCGGTATAGGCCTGGGTGACCGGGTATTCATGCTCGAAAACACCTGGTACTCGGTTATTTCTCCAGAATCCTGTTCTTCGATCCTATGGCGCAGCTGGGATTACAAGGAACAAGCGGCCGAGGCATTGAAGCTTACCGCTGAAGATATGCTCTCTTTCGGCATTATTGACGATATCATCAAGGAACCTACAGGCGGCGCGCACGCTAATCCTGAGGAAATGTCTAAAATACTTAAGCGCCAGCTGAAAAAAGCCATTGCCGAACTACAGGAAATGGATACAGAAGAACGGATTGAAGCCCGAATCAATAAATATGCTAACATTGGCGTTTACGATGTGGTGACGGAATAAACAACTTCCATTCACGACTTGTTTCTGTATCTATGGGAATTATTGATCGCATCAAAGAACGGTTTTACCTAAAGTCCTTACCTGCTAAAATAGCACGTAACAAGGGCCGGGTACCTCGTAATGTTGAAGAAGCCAAAACCATCGGCATCCTCTTCGATGCTACCGATATAGACTATCGCAAAAAGACCCTCGCCTACGCCGACAAACTGCGCAAGCAGGGCAAAAAAGTCAGCACCCTAGGTTTTATCGCTACCGCCGACAAAGAGGCTACCTTCTCTTTCGATTTCTTTACGCTTCGCCAGATCGACTGGGCCCAACGCCCCAACGGCGACGCCATCACTCACTGGCTCAGCCATGATCTAGAGGTTCTTATTTGCCTCTTTCCTCAGTCCTCCAAGTTTACCGAATACCTAGCGCTCCATACCCGTGCAGGGCTAAAAATCGGGCCCGTAGCAACCAATGCCTCCTGCTACGACCTCATGCTAGACATGCCTGCCCAAAGTACGCCTCAGCAGATCATCCAACAGTATGAACAGGTGCTTGCCAAGACGATACCGCAGCCGGTTTAGGTGTAAGGGTTTTATCGGTGTAAGGGTGTAAAAGTTAGATAAAATTGGATCAAAAAGTCTCTCCCAAGAAGTCAGAAGGTAATTGATGCCGCTAGGATAATCAAATAACCTTTACACCCTTACACCTACCCAACCTTTACACCTTGTTTTACACCGTGACTACAACTGTACATGCAAATGATCATCATGTCGCACCGCAGCGCAACCGTGGTAGCGAATCTGTCCATAGTCACTTAGCCCCCAACGGGTCTTCAGATGAGGTTCCAGAAATAGTTTACCGATTCCTTTACGGCGGGCAAATGCACGGACGAGCTGGCGAGTTGGCTGTTCGGCTAAAACGTGTTTCTTCCCAAGAAAAGGCTTAGCCAACCGTGGCAAAATACTATACTGCCAGTAACCCTTGTTTGCACAAGCTGCAGGTTGATCAGCCTCTCCTGCAAGTGGACCTGCGCAACGCCCATACCCTAAAAAACCAGGCGCATTACTCGTGAGGATTTCTCCTTTTTTATAAAAGAAAGCCAGATCAATCTTCTCACCATCATCATGACTGCGATGTGGAAGCAAAGGGAATCCATCGAAAAACGGGAAGTTAGCATCCAGGTAAGTGACGACTGCCCCTGGGGTTTCTTTCGCCAGCGATTGCGCAACAGCGACAACTTCTGACTTCAAAGCTGGTTTCACATAATGCCGATTGGCCAACACCGTAAAAATATGCTGTGCCTGCAAAGGAACCTCCTCCGTCGCCCGATACGGCAACGGCACCCGCCCATCTAATCGAGCAAAAAACGGAACAGCCAACCAAACCAACAGGTACAACCCAGGAAAATAAGCCCAGCCCCAGCGCGCATTGGGTCGCAAACGTTTCCACAGCAAACTGCCTATATACACCACTCCACCAACCTGAGTGGCTACAGTAAGGCCAATAAACAATAGAATATGCCCCAAGAATTTTAATAGCTTCATGTCTTAGTATTGCGTAGAAAATAAAAATGTGCCCGTAGGGATGTACGGCAAAATCAGAAATATTTTCCGCACCCCGCACCCCGCACTACGCACGCACGCCGCACCACCTACAACAACTTCGTCATTCTCACCATCCCCCGATATTCCTCATGCATTCGCGAAAAGCTCAGGCGTAGAGTACCAGTTACCCGATACCCCATTTTTTCATAAAAACCCTGAGCTGCCTCTTGAGTATCCATTGCCTCCAACCACACTAGTGCTTTGCCCAGGTGGCGGGCTTCAGCATCCGTTGCCGCCATCAATTGCCGGCCTACACCTTGGCCATGCACACTTGGATGCAGATAAATACGATGTAGCTTCAGTCCTACTTTGTCCGGATAATCAATACAGGGCTTGTGCCGTCGCCAGCGCAAAATACCTACGGGATTGCCCTCCCAATGCACGATCCAATAAGGAGCTTCTATTTCGGCCAGATCCTTTAACACGGCTTCCACACAGTACGTTTCGCGCAGGTACCATTCCCCACCATCGACCCACATGTGCGCATATACAGGAGTGTAGCAAGCTTGCATGAGGGGTAAAATCGCGGCAGCATTGTCTTCTGTCACGGGTTCAAGTGACAAAGAAGGAGATAGTATCCTGTTTTCTTTTTCCATACTTCACATTAGTCTAGATTACTCATAGTTTCTCTCCCCCAGCGTCATACATTTGCCGCCAATTGAACGCTGCTGGCCCTGGGCCTTGTGCATCCAACAACTCCAATTTCTCGGCAGCTTCTTCCGGAGTGGGCGCATGACCTGCCGGCACCCACCAGAGCACCAGATGAGGCTTCTCCATCCGCTCAAACCACTGCTTGCCGTTGCGTACAAAATAGCTATGAGCGGTGTGGTATACAAATTGCCGCAACTGGTCAATGCTCTCCCATACCGACATATTAATGATCACCATATCGTCCGTAAATGGCGTTTCAATACTGGTAGCAGAAGTGCCCTCTTCATCTTTCAGGCGCCACACAAAACCGGGGTGCTTTTCGGCCAATTCGTTGATCGGCCCCAAAAAGTGAACGAATTCAGCCAACAAAGGGCTGTCCAAAGGTTCCTTCATTTGGGCAACATTGACTTGGGCCAGGTACATTCTTTCAATTTTCATTTCAGTACTTTTTAAAACAAAAACACATAGACACAGAAGTTAAACAGGAAACTCTCTATATCAACAAACCTAACAACCTACCCTGCCCAATGGATCGCCCCACCAACGGCTGCCCGCCTTGCTCCCGTTACCGTAGGAATCAAGTTGGGTTGTTGCTGCCAACGTAGGGCACCCGCCAGCGCCATGAGCGCCGCTTCTTTGAAGGCGATGATATCAGAACCAGCAATCTCTAGTTGCACAGGCAGAATGGCAGCGGCGATACACTCACACAAGAAAGCATTGAAGCCTCCTCCGCCAGCCACCAGAAGCTCTTGCTGATCCGTAAGTGTCAGTTGCTCGTTCTCTGCGACCTGCCGCAAACTGGCAGCAATTTGTCCGGCCATGTGGTGACAATACGTATGCAGGCGATCCTCCAAGGCATATTCCGTATTCTGAAAGAGTGGCAACAGCTGCTCACGCACCCAATCGTTGCCCAAGGACTTGGGAGGCAATTGCGCATGAAATGGCAGTGCGTCCGCAGCTTTCTTCAACACAGGAATCAACTGCCCGGTGCGAGCCAGCTGCCCATTTTCGTCGTAGTCTTTGCCGATTTCTTGCATCATGGCATCCAATACCTGATTGGCACCACCTACGTCGAAAGCAACATAACCACGGTCTGTTTTGATGCTGATATTACTGATCCCTCCAAGATTGAGACAGGCAAAATAGCGAGAAAAAAAATACTGATCCGCCAGTGGTGCCAAAGGAGCTCCTTGCCCTCCCAGTGCCATATCTTGGGTACGAAATTGATCGATCACAGGTACATTTAATACCCCCGCAATAGCAGCACCATCACCTATTTGGGTTGTTGTTTGCTGATCGGGGTAATGAAAGACAGTATGCCCATGGCTGGCCACAAAATCGACTTTCTCCGGTAATTCATCAAGGAAAGTTCTCAGGATCTGACCATAATACAAGCCCAGCTCGGTATGCAACAACCACAACTCACGACCACTCAGCTCAGGGGCATTACGCAGTCGCTGCTGCCAGCTTTCATCATAAGGAATGGTCACGCCCCGATGGAGTGTCCACCGAAGCAGTTGAGCAGGATCATCCTCCGCAAATTGGAAGGTACACCAGGCCAAGTCGGCCCCGTCTAAAGAAGAGCCCGACATGAGGCCCACCACCGAAAATGTAGACATAACAGAATTTGTTTTATGTTAAAAACCGGTGGTCTAATGTTTGTTCTTGTTCTTTATCTTTCAGGAGCCTCCCCGCCCTTTGGGACGGGGCGCTACGCTTCGTAGCTCACTCTTCGTTCGGCCCCAGCAAAGCTGGGTCTGGCCCGCCTGCTGCGGCCCACTACTGCGCATCGCTAGGCCATCTCCCTCGTCACTCTGTGATTGCTCCGCCAGGTGCAGTGTTGGATGGGTTCTGAATCCGCTAAAATGCTAGCCAAATCAAAGGGAACGTAAATGTCCTCCTTTGGAGGAGGTGTCCGAAGGACGGAGGAGGAATACCCTTGCGGCTAGGGTTATCCTCCCTCGATCCTGTGGATCGGTCCCTCCAGTGGGACACACTTGTTGCTGCTAGTAGCTAGCACCACCCGCCCCCCGGCCTAGCGATGTGCAGCAGCTGCCCGGCACGGGCAGGCCCAAAGGGCTGAGTGAGTAGCGAACTGCGTAACGTAGCGCCACGTCCCGCAGGGCGGGGAGGCCCCTAACAAGCGACAGCCCCTTTACTCACTTTATGGCTTACCCTTGCAGTACCAAGTACCTCAAAAATTACTTTTTCAATTCCAAGGTATACGCTGCTACCGCAGCTATTTCATCGGCATCCAGCAGATTCTCGAATGGCGTCATAGCACCCCGGCCTTTGGTAATCACAACGATGCGCTCGTCAACGGGAAGCTCGCTGGTCGTAAGATTGAAAGCACCACTAGCGCCCATGTCGCCGTAAAGGCCATGGCAGGTCACACAATATTGCTTATATATCTTTTTGCCATCAACTTGAGGCGTAGCCGTGGTAGCCTCCTGAGCGCCACTTGTTTCGTTAGCCGAATCAGAACCGCCGCAAGCATAAATAAACGTAGCAATCAATAAAAACACCAATGTATGTTTCATATTAAGGAGTATTTTTAGTTATTATTCTGTTTGTAAAAGTACTACACCGCCGAGTAAATAGGACAGTTTCTCGGCTAAAACCTTTTACTTGTCCAAAAATCAAACCTCTTTGTAGGAATAAACTGTTACCTTGTATAGATAATAAAAGCTAAGTTAAATTTATGAGTGATCAACGATACAAAACCAGCCAAGGTAAACTGATAAGTGCTGCGGTGATTGGTTTTCTAGTACTAATGCTACTGGTGATTTTTTCCAGTGCGACCTTCCTGACTATTGATGCCGGAGAGCGCGGCGTACTTTTCCGTCGTTTTGACGGAGGTATTGATAAGTCTATAGTATACACACCGGGCTTTCACGTATTGGCTCCCTGGAATACCATGTACGTTTACGATGTGCGTGAAAAGCAAATTGAAGAAAAGATCGATGCCCTTTCGAACAATGGTCTTAACATAGCCTTGGACGTAACGGTGCGGGTAAACCCCAAGTACGACAAAATTGGCGTATTGCACGAGAAGTTCGGTAAAGACTACGCCAACACGCTAGTGCGCCCCGAAGTGCGATCGGCAGTGCGGGAAGCCATCGGTAAGTTTACGCCCGAAGAGCTGTACTCTACCCGACGTGATGAAGTACAAACACTGATTCAGACCGAGCTAGAAAAATCACTAGGTCTCAACAATATTGACCTGCAAGCTACCCTGATCCGTGATATTGAACTGCCTGTAAAAGTACGTTCAGCTATTGAGGATAAGCTAGAGGCAGAACAGTCGTCGCTGAAATACGAGTTTATCCTAACCAAAGAGCGCCAGGAAGCCGAACGCCGCATCATTGAAGCAGAAGCCAAGGCGCGTGCCAACCAGATTCTGAACGCCAGTTTGAGTGCCAATATCCTACGGGATAAAGGTATTGAAGCTACGCTGGAACTGGCCAACTCGCCCAATAGCAAGGTCATCATCGTAGGTGGTGATGGTTCAGGTGGGTTGCCACTTATTTTGGGAGGGAATTAAGAGGTCGGAAATCGGAAATCGGAGGTCGGAAGTAATGTGATACACGTGAACGATGTGAATACTTTCCTGAGTTTTACAAAAGTCGAAGACAAGAAGGAGACAATCCTCTAGTTTTATCAAATACTTCCGACTTCCCACCTCCGTATTCCGACTTTGAAAAATGCGCGATTAGGCTATGCCCTTTTCGCGCATTTTTTTTTAAAAACCATTGTCGAACCATCGTATTTGTGCCACGTTGATGGTCTTGTGAAAAGTTATCCACACAAAAACAGGCTTATTAACACTGCTCGTTGGCAAATCTCGCCTTCTGTTTCCTGAAAAGATCGTAGTTTTGTATGCTATGGCAGAACCATTCAAAAATAAACAGAAAAGACGTACAGCGGGCGCTGGAAAACAAGGCGGAGACGACCTCTCTAGCTACGTTTTTGGCAAGGTCCCCCCTCAAGCTACTCCACTGGAAGAAGCCATTCTTGGTGCTATCCTACTGGAAAAGGATGCCTTGACACAAGTATTGGATGTGTTGCAACACGATGCCTTCTACGTGGATGCGCACCAGATGATCTACAGTGCTTTTCTACGACTTTTTGAACGTTCTCAGCCGATTGATTTGCTGACAGTGATGGAGGAACTGAAGAAAGGAGGGGAACTGGAAGCCATTGGTGGCCCTGCTTATCTTGCAGAACTGTCGAACAAAGTAGCTTCGGCGGCTAACATTGAATACCACGCACGGATTGTAGCGCAAAAGTTTATCCAGCGTGAATTGATTCGGATTTCTACTAAAACCATCAACGACGCTTTTGAGGATACCACCGATGTTTTCGATCTCTTGGACGATGCAGAGACCAACCTCTTTAAAATCGCCGAACGCAATATGGGCCGGAGTGTCGACCGCATGGGTGCCTTGGCCAGCAAGCTCCTCAAGCAGATTGAAGAGCTCAAAGACACCGAAGATGGATTAACGGGTGTACCTACCGGCTTCACCGATTTGGACCGCCTGACGAGTGGTTTTCAGAAGTCTGATTTGATCATTTTGGCGGCGCGGCCAGGAATGGGAAAGTGCCTTGGAAAAGGCACGCCTGTACTCATGTACGACGGCAGTATCAAGGCCGTAGAAGATATTCAGGTAGGAGACCTACTGATGGGTGATGATTCTACTCCGCGAACGGTCTTAACCCTAGCCCGTGGACGGGAGCGGATGTACTGGGTGCGACAGAATAAAAGCATGGACTACCGCGTCAACGAAAGCCATATCCTCTCGCTCAAAAAAAGCCGCCAGGAAGGACGAGGAGAAAAAGGATCCGTACTGGATATTGAAGTGCGTGATTATTTGAGTCGGTCTCAAAAATTTAAAACTAACTATAAAGGCTATAAAGTAGCGGTTGATTTTGCCAAACGTAAGTTGCCCCTACCTCCCTATTTCTTAGGACTTTGGCTAGGTGACGGTTCTTCGAGTAAAAGTAGTATCACTAATCAAGATGAAGAAATTGTAACATACCTGGGAAATTACGCAGACCAGTTAGGTATGCGTCTTCATGTATACGAAGGAGAAGGAAAGTGCCCGGAGTATCGCATCAGTAACGATGTTGGGCCAAGCAGCTACTCCCTCCAAGGGCAGCTACGAGAGATGGGCCTATTGAACAACAAGCATATCCCACAAGACTATCTCATCAACTCAAGAGAAAATCGTCTAAAATTATTAGCGGGCCTCATCGACAGTGATGGTCACTACCTGGAGCAGTCCAATGGCTTTGAGATCACCCAGAAAAGCAAAGCGCTAACGCAACAGATCAAATTCCTCTGTGATTCTTTAGGGTATCGTGTAAGCATGAAAGCTAAAGAAGCCCGTATTACGTCGATTGATTACACCAGTACAGTATATCGTCTACGGATTTATGGCAACATCGATGAAGTCCCTTGCAAGGTAAAACGCAAACAGGCCAATCCGTGGAAAAGTCTGGTCGACTGGCAGGTTACCGGTATCCAACTGGAAGATGATGGTATTGATGATTATTACGGTTTTGAAATCGATGGTAATCGTCGTTTCCTATTGGGTGACATGACTGTCACACACAATACTGCACTTACCCTATCCATCGCCAAAAACGCCGCCTTAGACTTCAATAAAGGGGTGGCAATTTTCAGTTTGGAGATGTCGAGTCTGCAGCTCGCTCAGCGGATTATTTCCATGGAAGCAGAGATTCCCGGCAGCAAGCTGCGTAATGGCCAACTAGAAGAATACGAGTGGCAACAACTGCATACTGCCATCGAAAAAGTAGCAGATGCACCCATTTTCATCGACGATACGCCCGGTATCAACAGTTTTGAGCTACGAGCCAAATGTCGCCGTTTGAAAATGCAGTATGATATTCAACTCATCATCATTGACTACCTACAGCTGATGAGTGGTGGCGGTGAGAACAAAGGCGGTAACCGAGAGCAGGAGGTAAGTGCTATCTCGCGTGCACTTAAAGGCCTTGCGAAAGAATTGAATGTCCCTGTAATTGCACTTTCTCAGTTGAGTCGTGCGGTAGAGACCCGAGGTGGAGATAAGCGACCGATGCTTAGTGATTTACGTGAATCGGGATCGATTGAGCAGGATGCGGATATGGTAATGTTTATCTATCGCCCAGAGTACTACCAAATCCTTGAGGATGAAGAAGGCCAATCGCTGAAAGGCGTAGCCGATTTGATCGTTGCCAAAAACAGAGCGGGTGCGCTTACGGATGTCCGTATGCGATTTACCGGCGAGTTTGCCCGTTTCTCTAATATGGACGACCCCGACTTTGGGGATTTACCAGGCGATACCTTCGAAAGTCCTTTCAACAACATTATCACCAAGCCGTCGAAGATGAACGATGGGGAGGACATTCCTTTTTAGCGCGTGTCTGTAACCTTTTCGGCCTAAACGTTACTATAGTAATAAAGACACGAATAAGATGGCAAATACAACCGCAAAATCGGCCTTTCTACAGTGGTATGAGCCACATCACCAAAAGTTGGTACGCTACTGTAGCAGCAAGGCTTTCGGTGTAATGTCGGCAGAAGACTTGGCACAAGAGGCTATACTTGCTACCCTCGCGAATTGGGAAAAGATCAAGGATAGGGACAAATTGCTCGGTTACATGATCGGCGTGGTGAATAACCTCGTACGTAACCATCGCCGTCGGGCACCTTTCCGAGGACAGTGGAGTGAGCAGCAGTTAAATGCTTTGGAAAGCCGTCTCGGTGATGCTGCTACCGCACTAGACATTAGTTTCTTGCTCAAAGCCATCGATCAATTGCCTAGCAAACAAGCAGAAGCTCTGCGACTGTTTGAGATCAGTGGTTTTAAAATAAAAGAAATTGCTGCCTTACAGCAAAGCAGCGAAGGGGCTGTAAAAACCAGCTTGAGCAGAGCTCGCCAACAACTACGTAAAACACTGGCAGAAGACGGTCGCCGCCTCAGTGTCAGTGAGCGCCTCCATATTTACACCTCCATATTACTTTAGTAAGCTGTCTAAACACCTCTAAACATGAACGAACAATCCTCCAATTCAAAAATAGAACAGCAGCTCAAAGTATTCAAAGGTATTCTAGACCCTATTCCTTTTGAGGACGTAATCTCTTGGGTTTATCGGGCTCCCGAGCCACAGGCGCTGAAGTGGTGGCAGCGGTGGTGGAAGGGTTGATGGTTGATGGTTGATGGTTGATGGTCAAGCTATGTAGAAGGGTCGCGCTACTACTTCTATTTTTTTAACAATTATTTCATTCAATTAGGCACAGAAAGCATGCTCTTTCTGAAGGGGTTTCCTATGCCTCAAAATCAGTACAATATGAATTACGGAAAAGAATTTCAAAATTTCGCGGTTGGTCATCTCGGGATGAGTAGCATGCACTTAGATGCATACTTTAATGCAACCAACCCGCAACTGAAAGCTACTATCTCCCCTACCGTGATTGAGGAACGTTCCTTAAACATGGTACAAATGGACGTCTTCAGCCGATTGATGATGGATCGGATTATTTTCCTGGGCGTACCTGTAAGTGACTATGTAGCCAATGTCATTCAGGCCCAGCTATTATTCCTGCACAGCACGGATGCCCGACGCGATATACAAATGTACATCAATAGCCCTGGGGGCTCCGTCACCGCTGGTCTGGGTATTTATGACACCATGCAATATGTGGGGCCAGACATCGCTACCATCTGCACCAGTGTTTCGGCCAGCATGTCGGCAGTCCTTCTAGCTGCGGGAGCCAAAGGAAAAAGATCTGGACTACCTCATAGCCGCGTGATGATCCACCAACCCAGCGGAGGGATGCAGGGCCAAGTGTCCGACATGGAGATTAGCTACCACCTGATCAAGAGAATGCAAAAGGAACTCTATCGCATACTCAGTGAGCATACGGGCCAGAGCTATGAGCAAATAGCATCAGATAGCGATCGCGACCGCTGGATGTCAGCGGCGGATGCAGTAACCTACGGAATATTAGATGAAGTTCTTTAAGAGAGGACGCTAATCCTCGTCTTCGTCGTAATCTTCGTCATCATCTTCGTTCAAACCGAAAAGATCAATCTCTTCGTCATCATCTTCGTCTAATAAATAGACTTGTTTCGGTTTGTATTTCTGTTTACCAACTGGTTGGAGCTTGGTGCGCCGGCGTTGATCATTAGAATTGGCCCCAGAAGCATTATTTTCTGGTCGACCCTGACGTTGCTTGTCTAACTGTTTCATTATTAGCAATGATTACAAAAGCGTTTTATCAAGACAAGTGTACAAGAAAAATTGATACGGCGAAAGGGGTAAGGCAAAAAAAGTAGAAAAAAACCTAAAAAATCAAGCTACTTCATGCCCCTTGGCTGCTTCTAACAAAGCAAACCAATCTTGGTCTGTCAGTTGGAGGTCAAGCGCCTGCACGGCAGCTGTCATTCGAGACTGTCGGGCGGTACCCAGTACTGGTAAAATTCCCGCAGGGTGATGCAGCAACCAGGCCAGCAATAATACATCAGCACCCGGGTTGCCATATTTATGGCCAATGTCATCCAGCTTATCGGCAACCCGGGAGGCGGTTTCATCGTCGCGATTGAAGAAACCTCCCAGCGGTGACCAAGCCATCGGATGTATTCCGAGCTGGAGGCACTGATCGAAAGTACCATCAAAGAACGGGGCGGTATGCAGTAGGCTTGCCTCTACCTGATTGGTAACCAAAGGAGTAACCTGCCTTAAATATTCAACTTGTGAAGGTGTAAAATTGGAAACGCCAAAATGCCGCACCTTTTCCGTCGCTTTTAGATGAGCAATAGCTTCTGCGACCTCCTCGGCCTGCATCAAGGGACTGGGGCGGTGAATCAACAGCAAGTCTAAATAATCCGTGCGCAGGTTGCGTAAGCTTCGTTCTGCCGAAGCAACGATGTAGTCTTTACCCAGGTCATAGGATTTGACTTGATTTTCAGGGCGCTGTTCACAGACCAGCCTGATCCCACATTTAGAGACCAGTTGCATCTCCTGCCGTCTTTTAGGGCGTAGTGCAAGCGCATTACCAAAAGCTTCCTCTGTGGTATAGTGCCCATAAATATCCGCATGATCAAAAGTGGTTATCCCTAAACCCAGGCAATGATCAATCAGCGCTGACATTTCCTTTACATCAAGATCATGCCCCCAAACACCCCAAGTCATTACGCCTGCTACCAAACGGGAAAAAACAGGGCCAGGGGAAGCTAATCGGATCGGAGCTATCATTTTCTTATTTTTTTTAGTCTAAGATAGACCTTCGGCAAAATCAGTAGAAGGGAGCGGTTCGCTCCGCGTACCTAGAGTAGATGGTATAGGGATAGTGTTACAAAAGGCATTTATTGCCTGCTTTTTGCAGAGGTTCGGAATTAGAAGTCTCTTTACCCTGTGTTTTCCAAAGTCCCTCTACGCTCTACTCAAAGTGGCGATGCCATCGTCCGCGCATCCCTTTACGACTTTCGGCAAAATGCCGAAAGTCAAGCTAAGATATAAAAACACTGTAATTTTTTTTACGTCTGCGAGGCCGTCATCCACTTCTTTTCCTGTGGTGGCTCATAGTCCTTCATTTTCTGCAACAGCCCGTCAATGGATTCATCCACCAATACCATCGCATAATTGCTTTCTCTGAGCAGGCCATTGTCAACCATACTTTGCAGCAACTTGATTAAGTCGTCGTAATAGCCATCGACATTCAAAATACCTATTGGTTTTTGGTGCAAACCCAGCTGTCCCCAGGTAAGCATTTCGAAAAGTTCTTCCAAGGTTCCGAACCCTCCTGGTAACGCAATTACTCCCGAACTCAGTTCGTTCATCCGCTGCTTGCGCTCGTGCATGCTTTCTACCACAATTAGCTCAGTCAGTCCGTCATGTGCAATCTCTTTCCTACCCAGAAAACCGGGTATTACACCTATAACTTTCCCTCCTTCAGCCAGGGCACCATCTGCGACAGCGCCCATTAAACCAACCTGTGCACCTCCGTAAACTAAGGTGATCCCGCTTTGGGCCAGCGTCTTCCCCAAGGAGGTAGCTTGTGTTGCATAAATAGGTTTCCGGCCACTGGAGGAGCCGCAAAAAACAGTAATAGCTTGCATGATAGAAATAGTGTGGATGAGCCGCTAAAATAATACGGATATGCGACATATACCCGTTACTAAAAATACAACACTACTTTTCCGCGAAGACTAAATGGCGTCCCTGGGGTAAAGTGAATTTCCTCCGTAGCTTCTACTTCATCAAAAAGGCGGGTTTCTGTAGCAAACTGGGCTTCGTTCCACGCTTCATTCAATATGTTTTCTGCGCTTAGTCCAATAAAATAATTGCGGCCTTCGTAGCCCAGATTCGCGTCTAGCAAAAAATAACCTGAGGCTGTGAGACTATTCGCTTCGTCCGCGGGGCGGTCTCCAAGAAAGCGGTATCGTATGGATGCTTTCCAGCCTTCAGCAGGGCTATAGCTAAGACCTCCGGTACTGGTCCAAATGGGAGCCAATGGGATACGATCTGCTTCGTCGGTCGTTTTGCTACGAGCATGGGTGTACGTAAGGTTGGCATCGGCAAAGAAATTTTGGCCAATTTGCCAACGCGCCATTCCTTCCAATCCGCGGCGGATGGTTTCTCCGCTGGGCTCTACAACCCCTTCGTCACCTACATAGACAAATTCTTGTTCCAGATCGAGCTGCCAGGCATTGACTTGCCATACCAAGCGACTACCAGTACGAAACAGTGCTCCCAGATCATAGCTGATTCCGGCAGGCAAGCTGCTACCTACTTCCTGCGCTAAAATCAAGCGAGTATCATTGGAATGAAACCCTCGCGCAGCACGCGCATACAGTTGCCAACCGTTAGTAACCTGATAAAACAAGCTCAACTTTGGGCTGAGAATCCCGTCCGAGGTAGATAACTGTTCATAAGCAGGCTCCATCTGATTGAGGTACTGAAAGCGAAAACGGTCATATCGCAAGCCCGCTTGTAGGCGCAGTGCTGGCAACAATTGCAAATTTGCTTCCCCATAAGCAGCAGCGTTTAATTCGGTTATATCACCAAGTTGTACGTTTTCAAGCGTCGTGGTACGATTACGCGTGTAAGACAATTCATTATCATTGCTACGGTCAAAGCGCAATTGCCAGCCCAATTCCGCATTTAGCGGTAATCCTAAAAATTGGCTTTGTTTAAGCACTCGGCTACGGTAACCAAACAGGTGACGGTCTTCTTTTTGGCGAATTTGGTCGCCATTGACAGGGTCCCTTGCAAAGAAAGTAAAATTGGAATAAAGCTCGAAATCGTATTTGCTATAGAAAAGCTGGCTTTCAATTTGCGTACTCGGGTTTAAAAAGTACTGGTGCTGGATATTGGCATTAATCCGGCTTGTTTGCCCACCTTCTGTATCATCAATAGTGCCAAATCGGGTAATCAACCCCTGATCGACAGCTCTTTGAGGGATTTGCCCACTGGCATCCCAACGGCTGCTAAATGCAGAAAAAGTAGCCGTAAGTCTTTGCCGGCCATCAAAAGGATTATGGTATTTAGCCAGTGTATTGATGCGGTAAAAGTTTTGAGGAGACTCAAAATAGCCATCCGTAAAAATGCCTTCCGACGCAATATAGGCGCTTGCTTGATTGTCTCCTCCTTGCGGCAAAAGGTTGAGCCCACTAACTAAACGATAAGTATCGAAACTTCCAGCTTCTGCTTTTGCAAAACTTCTTGCCAACCGGTTGGTGGTCGTCAACTCTACGGCACCAGCGGTAGCAAAATTTCCGTCACGCGCCGAATAAGGCCCTTTGCGTAGGTCAATAGACTGGATTATTTCCGGAATAACGAAGTGCAAATCCGCATAACCTTGTCCATGCGCATGACTTACCATATTTACGGGCATTCCATCTACCTGAATTGCCAGGTCAGTGCCATGATCGATGTCAAAACCACGTAAGAAAATCTGTTCTGCCTTCCCTCCGCCAGCGTGTTGAGCAATAAAAAGCCCTGGCATCATGCGCAGTAACTCCTGCCCGTTATTAACCGGCCTAGTTTTTATATCAAGCTGAGAAATTACCGCAAAAGGGTCAATGGACTTTGCGCTAATGACCACATCAGGAAGGTTGACGTTTTCAGGCTCAAGGTTTATACGTAAAGGTTGAGTGCTATCGTCGGTGACGGTAACCCCCTCTAGTATTACCGTAGCATAAGCGAGGTAGCTTACTTGAACAGTGTACTGCCCGGCAGGCAAGCCCACAAAGCTAAAGACACCCAGTTCGTTGGTATAGGCGACCTTGTCTTTATTGACCAACTCTACTGTTGCACCACCTAATTCTAATTGAGTAGTGGCATCACGAACAATACCACTGATGGACCCCTTGTGCAGGTTGTTTCCTAACAGTGAAAAGCTAGTAAAAAAGCAAAGTAGCAATAAAAAATGAGTGTGGTAGATTGTTTTTTTCATTGGACAATAGTTTTCCTCCTGTTCCACTGAGGGGCAGGAAAAGTTGTTTGGTGTACGTTTTATTCTTAGAGCGAAAATGCGCTTACATTATTACCTACGACAAGCTCAGGGGAAGTGGATGTTAAAACAACCTAAAACTTTCAAAAGTTGAAAATAAACCTTCTCCGCTCATTCGTTTCTCCTCAGAATTGGCAGTGAAAGAAAATTCCTTATTTTTGCCTTTCACCTATCCTGGAAGCCGCAAAGGCACACCTATGGCGAAGAAGAAGAAAAAAGGTCAATTAGCATTGCGGTTGGGGCTGAATGATGAACGAATACCAAAGTTGTTTGGCCTGCTCTGTTTGTTTATTGCGGCTTATTTATTTGTAGCGTTTTTCTCTTATCTTTTTACTTGGCATATCGACCAGGATCTTGTTAAAACAAGAACGGGATGGGATATTCTGAACAGTAATGCAGAGATGGCCAACTGGCTAGGACGTCTCGGCGCTATTACGTCTAATTTCTTCTTTTATTGGTGCTTCGGATTGCCCTCTTTCCTTCTTGTTTACCTGTTGTTCAAAATAGGTAACAACCGTATTTTCCGGCAACCCTTTACCACCATTATGCCAACCATCAACTACACCATTGTAGCGATGTTGTTGGCTGCCGTTTTTCTGGAATTCATTACAGGTAGTGCCAACTTCCCTTGGGGTGGTGCTGTAGGAGAAGGAATTGCAGATTGGTTGCAAAACTTCGTAGGTACTGTAGGGTTGTGGTTACTCATCATTGCGGTGGTCATTGGTATGGTCACTTGGCGTACGAACCCTAATTTTAATGAGCTTACCCTCGACAAAATGCTGGAAGGTATTGTCGATTATTTCAGTGACCTTACTAGTGGGGCCAGTTTACGCCGCAAGAAAAGGGATGCAGCACTGGCGAATAAAAGTAAGCGTGCGCTGGAAGCTGAAGCTGGCTTTGAAGACGACTTGGGTGATGATCCTGATGACGATGAAAGTGAACAATCGTCGACACCGCCTACGCTACGCCCTACCGGCAGCCAACTTGCTTTTGAGCTGGCAGAAAAACGAAAAGCACAAAAACCAACTACGCTTAGTGCCGGAGAATCGGAATTGGAGATAGAAGAACCTACCCCAGGTGCCAGCGGCAATGGTGTCCCCTCTAACCCCACCGGCCAGCCATTATCTCTTCAGCAAGAAAACAAAGACCATTCAGAGCCCTACGACCCTACGCTTGATCTTTCTAGTTATGAATATCCAAGTATACAACTGCTAGAAGACTATTCTCATCAAAAAGTAGAAGTTGACCGGGCAGAACTGGAAGCTAATAAGGATCAGATCATTGAGACGCTGCTCCACTACAAAATTGAAATCACCAAGATTCGGGCGACTATTGGGCCAACCGTAACCTTGTACGAAATCGTTCCTGCGCCAGGAGTGCGAATTTCCAAAATTAAAAACCTGGAAGACGACATTGCACTGTCCTTGTCTGCGCTAGGTATTCGAATTATTGCCCCTATCCCCGGAAAAGGGACGATTGGTATTGAAGTGCCAAATAAAAAGACCCAGGTGGTCTCGATGCGGGAAGTGTTGAAGCACGAGAAGTTTAAGCAGGCCAAAATGGACCTGCCTATCGCGCTGGGCAAGACCATCAACAACGAAGTTTTTGTTGCGGACCTTGCCAAAATGCCTCACTTGCTCGTAGCGGGTGCTACCGGACAAGGTAAGTCGGTTGGTATCAACGCTATCATTATGTCCATCTTGTACAAGAAACACCCCTCACAGGTGAAACTTGTACTGATTGATCCTAAAAAAGTAGAGCTTTTCCCCTACAGCAGGCTTGAGCATCATTTCCTTGGTTTTCTTCCTGGTCAGGATGAACCTATCACAACGGAAACCAATCGGGTAATCCATACCCTCAATTCACTTTGTATTGAGATGGATCAGCGTTATGATCTATTGAAAAAAGCCTCTTCGCGTAACATTAAAGAGTACAATGAAAAATTTGTAGCTCGCCGCCTCAACCCGGAAAAAGGGCACCGTTTCCTTCCTTTTATCGTACTTGTAATTGACGAATTTGCCGACTTGATCATGACCGCCGGCAAGGAAGTAGAACTGCCTATTGGACGATTGGCACAGTTGGCCCGTGCCATTGGTATTCACCTTGTTATTGCGACTCAGCGCCCATCAGTAAACATCATTACCGGGGTAATCAAAGCCAACTTCCCTGCCCGAATTGCCTATAAGGTAACCGCCAAGGTCGATTCCCGTACTATTTTAGATGGAGGGGGAGCTGATCAACTCATTGGCCGAGGAGATATGCTCCTCAGCGTAGGGGGTGAAATGGTCCGGATTCAGGGTGCCTTTGTTGATACGCCAGAGGTAGAGCGTGTCATAGACTTTATTGGCAACCAGCAGGGGTATCCAGAACCTTACCTTCTTCCCGAATTTCACGGTGACGAAGATATGCAGGGTTCCGCTACCCTCACCTATCGGGATGTTGATGAGATGTTTGAAGAAGCCGCACGCCTAATTGTTACCCAGCAACATGGCTCTACTTCTATGATCCAACGTCGCCTAAAACTGGGCTACAATCGGG
The DNA here is from genome assembly GCF_000379805.1 of Lewinella cohaerens DSM 23179. GTDB lineage: Bacteria > Bacteroidota > Bacteroidia > Chitinophagales > Saprospiraceae > Lewinella > Lewinella cohaerens. The sequence continues at coordinate 230,800 of NZ_KB903543.1, forward strand.
CAGGAAGGATCATGGATCAACTGGAAGCTACCGGTATTGTCGGTCCATCAGAAGGTTCTAAAGCCAGAGAAGTACTCGTTTACGACGAAATAGAACTGGAGCGCTACCTCACGGATTTGCGGAACAAGTAACAAAAATCATCAGAAAGGGATAATTTAGATATTGTGCATCGTACACGAAGCCTAACGACCTTTGTCTTTTCAGACAAAGCAATCAGGTTATGGCAGACTCGCGGCGGGCATCCAGTCTTCACATGAAACAAATCCAGCGGATGGTGGAATACCAGCGCCACTTGATTTTTTTCTTGCTTAGCGCTATCGGCGCCTTTATTTTAACTCACCTGCTACGAGGAGCTGATTTTACCCAGGCTCAGGATTATGTGCTTTTTTTATTGTTCTTTTCCGTAGGTCTTTGGTTTACGGAGGCTATTCCTCCCTTTGCCGTAGGTATTCTAATTGTTGGTTTCTTGGTCTTTTTCCTTGGTAGTATTGCCCCAACCGGAGCCGAAAAAGGCCTCAACGTCCAAAAGTTTGTCAGCACCTGGTCCAATAGTGTTATCTGGCTGATCCTTGGTGGTTTCTTTCTTGCCGAAGGGATGCGAAAAACCAAGGTCGATCAGGATGTATTCCGCATGTTAGTTGCTCGTTTTGAGCCTCGACCTGACCGCATTCTATTAAGTGTGATGCTTGCCACCTGCTTGGCCTCTATGCTCATGTCTAATACTGCTACGACCGCCATGATGGTAGCGACAACGGCACCACTACTGTTACGCATGGGAGAACAAAGCCCTTTTGGCAAGACGGTCTTACTGGGCATTCCCATCTCAGCTGCCGTAGGAGGCATGGGTACGATTACTGGCAGCCCGCCTAATGCAATTGCTGTTGAAGCTATCAACAATAGCGGAGCCTTGCCTTACACCATCGGTTTTCTAGACTGGATGATTGTTGGTGCACCTATCGCTATTTTGCTCACCCTGATCATGTGGCAAGCCCTGATACGAAAATACCAGCCAGGCAACGAGCTCCTCGACATCTCTGAACTCTTGGAGAAAGAGTCTTATACCGAACGTTTAGTCATCACGACTGAAGACGAAAGTCGGGAGATTAGTCTTGTTGACGGTAACCGTTTACGCAAGCGTATCGTAGTTATCACCTTGCTTATCACCTTATCCTTATGGCTTACAGGTCGTATGCACGGAATCCCCCCTGCCGCAGTATCCGGCATCCCGATTATCGTATTTACGATGGTGAGTATTATTACCGGCGAAGATGTTCGGACCCTCCCATGGGACACCCTTATGCTGGTGGCTGGTGGTTTGTCTCTTGGACTTGCTATTCAGGACACTGGTATCTCTGCTTACTTCGTGGATCAGCTTCAACAGTGGCCATTTAATCCATTGTTAGTGTTGCCTATTTTTGCACTGCTCACCGTTGTTTTGTCCAATATCATGAGTAATACTGCTGCTGCAACTATTCTTATTCCCGTAGCAGCATTGTGGCCTGGTGTTCATCCAGCAGTGTTACCTTTTGTAATTGGATTAGCAGCTTCTTGTGCCCTTTTCCTCCCTGTTTCAACGCCGCCAAATGCAATCGTTTTCGCTACCGGAAAAGTTACGCAACAAGAGTTCCGTTTCGGTGGTATTACCGTTGGATTAGTGGGGCCAATACTGATTATCGCATGGGTTGCTGTGGCTAGGCTATGGTTTGGATTTTAAAGAATACCTGAGCTATACATGAAAGCAAAAACCTACTCCATGTATGTTTTCGATCCTTATTTGCTGATCTTTCTTCAGGTATTTACGTAAACGTGAGATAAACACATCCAGGCTACGCCCTAAAAAATAATCATTCTCTCCCCAAACTGCTTCGAGGATATCTGCTCTTTTAATGACTTGATTTTTGTGCTCCAGCAAGTATTTCAAAAGGTCGGCTTCTTTTTGAGTAAGCCGCCGAAGGTCATCGCCAATTTTCAACTTGAGGTTAGGATAATTAAAAATGTATTCTCCCAACACGTATTCGTTAGGCGGAGGAGTCGACACACTACGGGAACGGCGTAAAAAAACCTCGATTTTCAATATCAATTCTTCGATACTAAAAGGTTTTGTAATATAGTCATCAGCACCAAGGCGCAAGCCAAACAAGCGATCTTCTTTGAGAGATTTGGCCGTTAGAAACAGTATGGGAACCTCTGTGTTTTGTTTGCGAATTTCTTTAGCCAACGTGAAGCCGTCCGTTTCAGGAAGCATAACATCCAACAGGCAAAGGTCATAGTCCTGGCGATCAATAGCCTCCTTCGCACTACTCCCATCAGCACAATGTGTAACTTGATAACCTTGCAATTCAAGATGATCACGGGTAACAAAGCTCAGGCTTTCGTCGTCTTCTACGTATAAAAGGTGGGCACGCATATATGGTTAGGTTTTATTAGGCTGGTATCGGCTGATGGCGGACTTTCAATGGCTGTCCAAGATTTAATCTCACTGTCGTCCCTTGGCCAACATCACTATCCAACTCAATACTCCAGCCATGGGCCTGGCAAATTCGACGTACGTAATACAAGCCAAGTCCAAAACCTTTAACATTATGGACATTACCGGTAGGGATACGATAGAATTTATCAAATATCCTGGCTTGGTAGGCCGGGGATATTCCAATCCCATTGTCTTGGATAGCAAGTTGAACGAGGTTATTGTCTCTGAGGACCCGTACACTTATCTGGGGATCTTCCTGGCAGTATTTAATAGCATTATCGAGTAAACTATAGAGGATATTGGTCAGATGTAGTCGGTCAGCCATCAGGAAAACGCCAACAGCATCTTCGAGGTCGGCAGTAAGTTCGCCCCCTTGTTCTTCCAGTCGCATCCGGGTGCTGGAAAGTAGTGCATCCAGAATTTCCAGCAAATCTACTTTTTCCTTCTTGAGTTCCAGGTTACCTTTTTCCACACTGGCAAGCTGTAGCACTTTTTCGACTTGCTTATTTAGGCGTTGGTTTTGTTCGAGTATGATCGTAGCGTAGCGATGCAAGCGTGTATCAGCTTTCACGCGCTCATCATTAAGGAATACACCAGCTGCAATCTTGATCGTAGACAAAGGCGTTTTAAACTCGTGGGTCATGTTATTGATAAAATCTTTCTGCATCTCAGAGAGTCTCTTTTGCCTTAAAATAACCCACATCGCGTAAGCGAAAAAGAGAACGGTAAGCAGCAAAATTGCTGATAGAAAGATGATCAACTGCATCTTATCAAAAAGAAAACCGGTACGCCCCGGAAATTTCACACCGAAATAATAGGTAAATTCCTGGTCCTTGGGCAAATCCCCCAAATCCATGTTTTTAATTTCCCCTTCTGGAGTGTAACTACAGTAGCCACCATATACCATCTCATCGGTATGACAATCAAAAACGGCATACTCAAAATCAACGTTAAGTGTTCTTTCTTCCAGCTCACTTTGCAGGAGGTGCTCCAATAATTTCGCGTCGATTTCGACGGCCATATTAACGATCCAATAGTTGGTGGTGCGTTGTTTCACCACATCCCGAGAAGGGAGTTCGGCGTCATTTATATCGGCAAGTTGATTTGCGACATGGTAAAGAGCAAGGTTGACTTTTTTGTTGAACTCTTCTTCATTGAGGTCCCAAGTCGTCATCACCCAGTAAGATTGGATACCAATGATTCCGACCAAGGCCACGGCCCCAAGAATGACGACCCAACGAATTACCGCATTTTGCATAAGGAGAATTTTTCCCAAACACCTCTAAGTATTGCGCAGAAAACAAAACACGATTTTTTATAAGGCTTTCAAATAGTTAACCCGCTTAAAATGAACCGCTTGGCCAACTATTGTGAAAGCCAAAATCGTGTTTTGTTTTCGTGCTGTCCTTAAGCGACGGAGTATTAATAAATCTCAGCTACCAAAGATCGTCGTTTTCATCACCTTTAATACAGCTTTGCTATCGCTTAACAGCCTATTAACAGGGGTTCTCTACAGGAACAAACCTGGAAGTAAGCACTGTAAAATCATCAGGATACCCCTCTTCGCCCTTGAAGGCATTGAGAGCTTGCTGTAGCTCATGGTTGAATTCAGCGGCTGAAAGATGGTGGTGTTTTTCCACAAATTGCTTAAGTAGTAAGTCGTCAAAATAATCACCCTGCGCATTCTGAATATCAATGAGGCCATCGGTATAGGTCAGAATCAATGACGGTTGTGTCAGTTGGACTTCTCCGACCCCAATTTCCGGTAACTCCTGGAAGGACCCAAGGATCGTACATCCTTCCTTTAGCAATACCGTCTGGTCTTTGCTTGCTAGAATCGGAGGATTATGCCCAGCATTGATATAACGTAAGACGTTGGTATGGCGGTCAAATTCCGCCACAAAAAGGGTAATAAAACGGTCTCCTCCGGTAATCCGGTTAACGGAAGTATTGAGGTCTATAATAAACTCCTTAAGTGGCGTCCTTTTATTAATAAGGGTATTAAAATTAGCCTGAAAATTGGCCATCAACAATGCGGCCGCTACTCCTTTCCCAGAGATATCGCCAATACAGAAAGCCAATTTACCATCAGGAAACTCCAAATAATCGTAATAGTCCCCTCCTACACCAAAATGGGGTTTATAGATACTGGCCATCTCGTAACAATCCTTCACCGGTAGGCTGGCAGGAATAAGCATACGTTGCATCTCACCAGCGAGTTCCATTTCCCGGCGCAGGCGCTCCTGCTCTAATTGGCGCTTAAACAGCCTTTTGTTTTCAATGGCTACCGCTACAATGTTGGTGATAGTGGTGATGAATTGTACTTTTTCATACATATCATCATCGTCATCAAAGCCACCGATAAACACGTAAGCAATGGGTTGTTTTTTGTGCAAAACAGGAATAACCAGTTCAAACGCACAAAGAAAGGGATGATCCTTGGCATCGAGATTAACTAATTCCCGAAAATCTGCCAATTCTGAGCCAATGTTGTACTTCTTCTGCGCTTTGGTCAGTCCAGTTTGAGCTGTACAAACCCATTTCACTTCTGTTTCGCCGTGAACATATAGCGCCATTTTCTTAATCCCCAGCTCGAATGTCAGGAAGGAATGGTACATTGCGAAAAGCTCCGCAGCCGGAAAGTTATTATTGATCGCCTGGGTAAGGGTCAATAATCGATTGACCTGCAATTGTCGCAAATGAAGCTCATGCTCCAAGCGTTCAATTTTAGAAAACTGCCTGGCCATATTTGCAAAATCAGCCATATAGTACGCTAGCTCGGAATTTTAGAGTTTGCTGAAAATCTATTCGTAGAATTCCTCAACAAGCTCTTAGTTATAACTCTCCCCAAAGATACTAAAAGCAAAACAAATACTACCTCCTGACTAGGGTTTAGAAAACAGGCTATTAAACGCCTAGGTATCGTAAAATAAATGGGAAGGAGGTACTTAGATATTTTGGAAAGGAAAGCTAAGGGGTTATTTTTGCATCATGCCAAGTAGAGGAAAGCACAAATGAAAACATTGATATTCCGTGGAGCCAAGCTCGCCTATAACATTGAAGGTAAAGGATTCCCCGTGGTCCTGGTACATGGTTTCTGTGCAGACAGCCAAATATGGGAGGATTTCAAACAGGATTTACTAGAAGAACGCTACCGGGTCATTACCATTGACTTGCCCGGATTTGGCAGTTCTGATGTGGTTCCCAATGTTTCCATTGACTACTATGCGCAAGCTATTCTAGCTGTTTTGGAGGAGAAAAATTTATCCGATGTAATTGTGATCGGTCACTCTATGGGAGGCTACACCGCCCTTGCTTTGGCAGCATTGGTTGCTGACCGCCTCAAAGGAATTGGCCTTTTCCATTCTCACCCTTATGCGGATAATGATGAAAAGAAAGCCGCCAGATATAAGCAGATCGAGTTTATCAATAAACATGGCCACCCCCTATATGTAAAACAGTTGGTTCCCAAGTTATTCCCCCCTCCCTATGGGCAAACCAACCCTTTCGACTTGGATAAGATTATCCACCGAGCAGCCCGCTATCCCGCAGAAGGTATCATTGAGGGATTAAAAGCAATGGCTAACCGCCCCGACTACTCAGCTGTTTTAGAAAACTTCCTGAAACCCGTCCTTTTTATCGTGGGTGAAGAAGACGAAGCGGTACCAAAGGAGGCTAGTGAACAACAACTGGCCTTGCCTGCTCGGTCTAGCATCCATGTTTTAGAAAAAATTGGACACATGGGAATGATAGAGTCCCGGCGTAAAACGCAACTCATGGTCCGGCAGTTTGTAGCCTACTGTTTGGAGTAAACCTTCTCCTAAAAAAAGAGCCACCCCTGGGGGCAGCTCTGAAATTCATGTCTAGCAGAATTANTCTTAGGCTGATTTACGCTGATCGTTATGCACCATCATCTCCTGCTCATTGAGCGCTTCGAAGCGGTAGCCTTGTTCCGCAAAGTAAGCCAGTGTTTTAGGCAGTGCATACCGCAGTTTCTCCTCGGCCTTGCGACTGTCGTGAAATACAACAATCGAACCTGGTTCCACATTGCGGGTAACGTTTAAGAGGCATTGCTCTTCGGTAATGTTCGGATCGAAATCACCACTCAATACATCCCACATCACAATTCTATAATGACGCAGTAAAAACTGAGTCTGACGTGGACGCAACTTTCCATAGGGAGGGCGGAAAAGAATTGTCTTGGTTAGGTTTGCACAATGGCGGATGTTATGGAAATACGGAATGTTGTCCGAGCTCCATCCATTGAGGTGATTAAAGCTATGATTACCAATAGAGTGTCCGGCAGCTCTCACCTGTTCAAATACTTCAGGGTGCTTTTCAATGTTGTCTCCAACGCAGAAAAAAGTGGCTTTGGCATTGTATTGTGCCAATTGTTCCAATACCCAAGGAGTAACATCAGGGATGGGGCCATCATCGAATGTGAGGTAAATGACCTTGTCTTCGGAAGGAACTTTCCAGGTAAAATTAGGAAAGAGCTCTTGGATGAATTTTGGGGTTTTAACGAGGTACATAGGAATCGCAATTAATAGTTCAGGGATAATATAATCAAGGTTGCCAGGTCTTAAGACACATCACAACCTACATGTTCATTTTTGTACTAATAACCTGGGGAAATAGACAACGATGGGAAAATCAGGGAGAATTTCTTGCTGCCGCTCTAAATCATTACTTTTGCCACAGATAATATTGGTAAAGGCACTGTATTTTAGAATGGGGAGTATCCTTAAAAACTGTGTTCTTCCCTTATTACCAAATTTCTTTAGTAAAAGTTTCCCGATAAACGTATAAGTAGCCTGTTTTGCTGCTTTATAACGGAACTTTTTTTAAAGAAAATTCACTTTTTTGAAGAAATATTCGTGATGACAACAGAAAATGAAAAATTGAGCTCCAAAAAACTCAACTTCAACTGTTAGCATTTACCATAAACTACGTTTTACCGATGAGTAATGTCCGAGTAAGATTTGCGCCAAGCCCAACGGGAGCACTGCATATTGGCGGTGTCAGAACAGCTTTATACAACTATCTATTGGCTCGCCAATTGGGTGGCACTTTTATTCTACGAATTGAAGACACTGACCAAAATCGCTATGTCCCTGGTGCAGAAGATTATATCAAGGAAGCACTAGCCTGGTGTGGCCTTACCATCGACGAAGGCACCGAACAAGGTGGTGACTACGGCCCTTACCGCCAATCTGACCGAAAAGCCATCTATCTGGAGCATGCACAAAAATTAATTGATAACGGTACAGCCTACTACGCATTCGACACCCCTGAAGAATTGGATGCCCGTCGGGAAACAGAAAAAGAAGCTGGGAATCATAATTTCCGCTATGATGCTGCCAGTCGGTCAAGCATGCGTAACAGTGAATCTCTTTCAAGCAAAGAAGTAGCGCAGTTACTAGCCGCTAACACCCCTTATACCATTCGCCTCAAAGTGCCGACAGATGAGATCGTCAAGGTCACAGATTTGGTACGCGGTGATGTACAGTTTCAAAGTAAAGAACTCGACGATAAAATCCTATTAAAAACAGATGGTATGCCTACCTACCATCTCGCAAATATTGTAGATGATCATTTGATGAAGATCACCCACGTCATACGTGGAGAAGAGTGGCTACCAAGTACTGCCCACCACGTATTGCTTTACCGTGCTTTTGGTTGGGAAGATACCATGCCCGCCTTTGCTCACCTGCCGCTAATTTTAAAACCTACCGGCAAAGGAAAACTGAGCAAGCGCGACGGTGTAAAACTAGGAATTCCCGTTTTTCCTCTCGCCTGGAAAGGAGCAACCGAAGAGGAATCTTTTACTGGTTTCCGCGAATTTGGCTTTGATCCACGTGCCATGGTCAACTTTATGGCGCTGTTGGGCTGGAATCCTGGTACCGAACAAGAACTGTTCAGCCTGGAAGAACTCATAAAAGCCTTTTCGATTGAAAAAATCGGTAAAGCTGGTGCCCGCTTTGATTTTGACAAAGCCAAATGGTTCAACCAGCAGTACATTATGCAATCGTCTGACGAAGACCTTATCACTATCATCAAACCGATGCTGGCAGAAAAAGGCATTACCAAAGACGATGCATTCCTGACCACCTTTGTGCAATTAATGAAAGAAAGGGTTGTTGTTTACGGCGATTTCTGGGATAGTGGTTACTACTTCTTTACTGATGTGACTGCTTATGACGAGAAGAACATCCGCAAAAAGTGGAAGCCAGAAAACCAGGCACTTTTCGAAGACCTACGCCAGCAGCTCAAGGCCCTAAATTCTCCGGATGAAGCCGCAGTAGAAACTACTGTTAAGTCATTTATGGAGGCCAACGGATTAGGTTTTGGAGCCGTGCTGCCTATCCTACGTATCGGTGTCACAGGCACCATGAAAGGCCCTTCTATATTTGCGGTTATGGCACTACTTGGTACCGAAGAAGTCGATCGTCGCTTAGAGGCTGCCTATGCGGCATTTAATGCAATCAAGAACGGATAGTTTTTTAAGAAGTGTAAGGGAGGATGCTAGTAAAACGAGCCTCCCTTACACTTATCCAATTTTAGTCTTCTTCCTCCACTGGATAGACTGCAGTTCGCACCACCTCCTCATAATATGCTTCGTATTGAGGAAGGATAATATCCAGATCAAATCGTTTAGCTTGAGCTAAAGCATTAGCACGAAACTCGGTGAGTGTTTCTTCTTTCTTAAGTATCTCAATAGCAAAATCTGCCATTGCTTCAACATCACCAACATCTGCCAGATAGCCCGTTTTACCATGTATATTCACTTCCGGTATCCCTCCTACATTAGACGACACAACAGGTACTTCACAAGCCATTGCTTCCAGTGCTGCCAAACCAAAGCTTTCGCTGGCAGAAGGCATCAAGAATAAATCCGCTAGCGACAAGAGCTCTTCAACAGCATCTTGCTTGCCAAGAAACCGAATTTCATCACACAGCTTCAACTTGCGGCAGAGCGTCTCCATATTCCGCCGTTCCGGACCATCACCAATTAGGAGCAGTTTACTGGGTAACTTCTTCTGTACTTTGGCAAAAATTTGAATGACATCTTCTACCCGTTTCACTTTACGGAAATTACTGGTATGCACCAGGATTCGCTCGCCTTCGGGCGCGATGGCTTTTTTGAAGTGATCTTTGTTGACCCTCCGAAAGCGCTTGAAGTCGATAAAATTATAAATGACTTCAATCTCACGGGTGATATTAAACGTATCAAAGGTCTGCTGGCGCAGGCTATCGGAAACAGCTGTGACACCGTCTGATTTGTTAATCGAAAAAGCAACTACCGGTGCAAAGGCTTTATTATTACCAACTAAGGTGATATCCGTACCGTGCAAAGTAGTAACCACTGGCACATAACGCCCCTCTGTAAGTAGTATTTTTTTCGCCATATAAGCTACTGCAGCATGTGGAATAGCATAATGAACGTGCAGTAAATCTAAATTTTCATACTTGACAACATCCACCAGCTTACTGGCTAATGCTGTATCGTAGGGCGTATATTCAAACAAAGGGTAATCATCCGTACCTACTTCATGGTAGTAGACGTTTTCATAAAAATGCACCAATCGTGCTGGCGGACGATAGGTAATAAAGTGAATTTCATGTCCGCGTTGAGCTAGTCCTAGCCCCAATTCCGTGGCTAAGACCCCGCTGCCTCCATAAGTTGGATAACAAACAATGCCTATTTTCATTGATCTTTGATAGGTTCAGTCTTTAATAATAGCAAGAGGAGGCAAATAGTTGTCCTCTATCTCTAGTAAGTTGGTGGATACCCCACTATGCGCAGTGAAAAAACAAGCGCCACTCCTGTTTTGCAGAAGTGGCGCTCATTATATCGTACCGATTAGGGTGCTTTAAGATTTAACAAGTTTAATTGTCTTCACCTGACCAGCAGCTTGAATACGAACCAGGTAAATTCCAGCAGGAACTTGACTCAAATCAACCGTCTCATTAACAGTATTGACGCGCTCCAGAATCGGACTTTGCCAAATTTGCTGCCCCATGAGGTTGATCACATCAATACGTGCATCTACACTTTGATTAAAGTCGACACGTACGTTGCTTTGTCCTTGGGTAGGGTTAGGAGCCAGAGACATGTTACCAATAAGGTCGATAACTTCTTCCGTGCCCACCATCACATCAACAGTAACCACAAGCTCATCACTACATCCAAAGCGGTCAGTAATAGTTACGGTGTAATCACCAGGAGCTAAATCAGTAATGGTTTCCGTCATATCTCCTGTTGACCACAAGTATTCAAATGGAGCAATACCACTAGCAGGAATTGCTGTAGCGGCACCATCATCAAGACCAGGAGTAGCATCAGTGATTTCTGCGGTTATACCGAGTCCATCACAACGTGGCAAGTTGATATTGTCAAAATCCAACCAATAATCCGGGCCACCACTACCATAAGTACCGGCAATTCGAATCTGGACATTTTCCCCTGCAAAGTCTGCCAAAGGCACCGATACCGTACGGAAGTCCGCACTTGGCTCATGATCCGTACCTGACTGTAAAAAGGCAATACCAAAGGTTTCACCACAGTCTGTAGAGATAAGTACAGAAAGTAAATCTGTTCCTGTCAAATCCATCGTAGGTTCTGTGCCAGCAAACCATTCCACATAACGGTAATCAAAGAACAGCGTATCCGTTTCCTGGATTGGACCGAGTACTGGCAGATCAACAATCAATTCACCACCTGCAAAAAAGAGGTTAGCGCCAAGCACAAATGTCTCGTTATCATGAGCCAAAGGCGCATATATAGTTCCATTGGTCGTAATGTATTCAGGAACAGCTCCTGCCTCGAAGTCTTCAAACAACGGTGGCGCGAAGCGTGTCACAACGATGGTGAAAGTATCATTTTCTACATCACCGTCATTCATCATTTCGGTCCATACCTGAATGGTGTATTCACCAGGCAAATCAAAGTCGTAGTTGAGGTCAAACTCAAACGATTCCATACTATCACGGCTAACAATCCCGGTAAAGAAACCATCAACAGGTTGGTTTACACCAGAAAGTACACCATTAATACTGTAATTCAGCGGGAATAAAGTCTGAGGATATTGGCCAAAGTTGGTTATCTCAACCCGAATAGGTTCTCCGCTACCTAGACCACATTCATCCGTTGGAGCAATGACATTGGTAATTCCAACATCATTGAAGTATATGGTAGAGAAGCTGAAAGGGCCTAACACAACAGTAGCTTGCCCATCCGGACATAAGTTGACCACATAGAATTCAAAGTCTGTTCCTTCTGGTAAATTATTGATGCTTATCAACGAGTCATCCGTCATCAAAGTAGTTCCAGTCCCCAACTCAAACCCAACGGTATCATACTCGATCATGAAGGTATCAAGCCCAGCAAGGTTGACTAATATATCTACCGAAGAGGCATCGAAGAATTCTACCGACACATCAGGGGTAAGGATAATTGGATCAGGAATACAAGGGGAGCAGGTGATTGATGCTTCCCAACCTGGTCTAATCACAGACCCGTCAGAATCAAAAGTAACGGTTAAACATCCACTAGGATCTGTAGAAATAAATAATCCAGGTGTTTCTATATCTAAATCAATTGGATTTGCAGTTCCATTACCATTAAATACAGAAAGATCATCACAACAACTCTCTACTGAAACAAAACTAAAATCCAGAATAATGGCCTCTCCAGGATTATCAGGGCAGAATGTATATGTTTCAAACTCATTATTCTGGTAATCACCATTCGGACCACCGCTATCAAAGAAACTATCGCCACATCCGGGAATAGTCCTGAAAAAAACTGGCCCTACCCAATAAGAAAACTCGCCTTCGTCTTCACAATGACCACGCACATAAAAATCATATTCTGTACCGCTTTCGCCACCAGTCCAGGTATAAGGATTGTCGGTAACATCAGTTACCGTAGCTACTCCCGTAGGCATTGTTCCCGCAGGAATAATTTCGAGATCCCAAACAGTAACGCTGCCTTCTTGACTCCAACCCAAAACCGCACCATTAGTCGTTGCGGAAATAACTTCTAAGAAAAAAGGGTTCGGACATGGAGGAGGAGGATCACAGGAAACAATGGCCTCCCAACCTGCACGTATTACCGAACCATCAGAACTCCAAGTTACCGTAATACAACCATCTAAAGACACCGAAGTAAACGATTCTGGTGCAATCAAATCAGCATTAAGAACAGGACCGCCTGTACCTGATCCACTATAAACAGTAAGGTTGTCACAGCAGGTTTCCACGTCAATAAAGATAAAGTTAAGCGTCACCAAGTCGCCAGCGTTATCAGGACAGAAGGTATAGGTTTCTATTTCATTGTTCTGATAAGTGCCATCAGGGCCACCGCTATCGAAGAAACTGTCTCCACAACCAGAAGCTGTTGTAAAACTCAATGGCCCTACCCAATTGGTAAATTCACCTTCGTCTTCACAATGGCCACGTACGTAAACATCGTAGGAAGTACCGGTTTCTGCACCATCCCACATAAAGGGGTTATCGGTAACATCTGCAATTGTAGGAACGCCGGTGCTTAGCGTACCAGCAGGTAGAATTTCCAAATCCCAAGTATTGACATTACCTACCTGGGCCCAAGAAAATGTAGCGCCTGTTCCAAGAACATCGCTTACCGTCAGTAATGTCGGGTTAGGGCAAGGAGGGGGAGGGTTACAGCTTATCAGGGCCTCCCAACCATCATTGACAACTGATCCATCAGAATCCCAGGTTACCGTCAAACAACCATCAGTTGCAGAAGAAGTGAAGCTTTCAGGGGCTTCAACATCAAGGTTCAGTGGATTTCCCGTACCGGTGCCGTCATAAACACTTAGGTCATCACAGCAAGCCTCAACATCTACAAAAGTAAAATTGAGGGTAACCAGATCCCCTGGATTATCAGGGCAAAAGGTCCAACTTTGAATTTCGTTATTCTGGTGCTGCCCGTCGGGGCCACCAGAATCATAGAAGAATTCACCACAGGACTGGCCCGAGAGTTGCCAGGCGCTCAGGGTGAATAATACAAATGTATACAGTGTAAATTTCCAGCTCATGAAGCTTATCTTTTTTGGCAGAAGGTTGCTAAATTTTGAATGATCCGCAAAGTGTGCTAAAATTAGCCAAAAATCCTTAAACGCCCACTTTATTTTATCTGACTAGCTGCTTTATGACAAAGAAGTATTAGAATAGTATTGAATAGTGCTTAATAATAGTTCTAAACCTTTTACTTCTTTCGTTGTTAAACCGGCGTTCCATTGTATTACCTTTTTTCTGTAACCAAGCATTCCTTTAGCACAGCTAATTAGGCCCGCGTTGCTAAAGCATTGATAATAAAATAATCTACGGGTGGCAGTCTATTCCATCAAGGATCTGGAAAAACTCTCAGGCATCAAAGCCCACACTATCCGTATTTGGGAACAGCGTTACAATATTTTAGCTCCACAACGAACTAAAACCAATATCCGATATTATCAAGATGAAGATCTCCGAACGCTACTGAATGTAGCTCTCCTAAATAAGAATGGCATCAAAATCTCTAAGATTGCCAAAATGAAGGAAGAGGAATTGGCAGAAAAAATAGCTGACATCTCCGAAATCAACTTTGAGGATGGAACCCAACTTGATGCGCTTACCATCTCGATGATTGAGATGGACGAAAATAAATTTGACCGCATCATCAATACCAATATCAACCAGATTGGTTTTGAACGGACAATGATGGAGGTTATTTATCCCTTCCTTGACAAGCTCAGTTTACTTTGGCTTACGGGATCAATTACTCCTGTACAAGAAAACTTCATCAGTTACCTGATCCGGCAAAAGATCATCAGTGCCATCAATGTTACCCCGCTCTCAAGTGGGGACGAAACCGAAAAGATCATCCTTTATCTCCCCGAAGGAGAACGACAGGAACTCTCCTTGTTATTCATGCATTACCTCCTCAAATCTCGCGGGAGGCATGTGCTGTATCTTGGGCAAGACATCTCCCTCTCCGATCTAGTAGATGCTAATCGCATCCAGAAGCCAGCATTCATCTTTACAATGATTACTGAAACTTTTGCGAAAGAACCCGTCCAAAATTATGTCGACCGGCTTGCCGAGACTTTTCCAGACACTAAAATACTTTTGTCTGGCTATCAAGTTGTTGCACAACAGGTAGAAGCTCCAGGTCACGTTATTATTCTCAAGAGCCTAGATCAAATGCTTCAATTCATTGATCAATGCTAAGGTATTTTTGCGCCTGAATATTCGTGATTACACCTTGTTGAAAAAAAATAATCAATGTTGATACAACAATATTGAATAACCCGCTGTTAAGCAAAATGTTATTAAACAACTAAACTTGATTTTTTTATGAAGAATATAATGATTTTAGCGCTTGCCCTAATGTTGGCAGCTTGTGGTGCAGCTCCAGAAGGAGAACAAGTAGATGCTCAGGATGCTGTAGAAACTACCACGCCAGCAGTTGAAACCGTTTCGGTAGCCGTTGATACCGATGCCAGTACAATCAACTGGGTTGGTGCTAAATTTACAGGTGACCAACATACCGGCACTATTCAGATTGCTGAAGGCAATTTGATGACATCAGATGGCAATCTAGTAGGTGGTAACTTTACCATTGACATGAATACGATTGAAGTGACCGACGAAACACCTCAAGAGATGAAAGCGAAACTAGTTGGCCACCTTTCTACTGGTGATTTCTTCGAAGTAGAAAAATTTGGCACAGCTGCTTTCGAAATCACGTCTATTGAAGCAGTAGAAGGTAACGCTGAGGCTACCCACAAGATCACAGGAAACCTCACCATGAAGGATATCAGTAAGAGTATTACTATTCCGGCAACGGTGTCTATCAACGAAAGTGGTATTTCTGCGAAGACGCCCCAATTTGTTATTGATCGCACTCAATGGGGAGTAATGTATGGCTCTACAGCAGCTGGTGCTTTGAAAGACAAGGCTATTAAGAACGAGATTGCACTACAAATCAATCTCTCTACGAAATAAACTCTTAGAGCAAGGGATAAGTCAATAAGCATCTGAAAAGAGTAACTTATCTGGCTTTTTGTACGAAACCCCATGATTTCTATTAGTGAAATCATGGGGTTTCGTTTTTAACTATAGGTTTTGGGTTGGTCATCTGCTGCAATTTTTCTTGCTACCGCCTAAACCATAGCTTCTGTTTTACTTTTTTGTAAACTGCAAACAAACAGGCGTTTTCACTTCCCATTCCTGCTCGTAACGTAGCTTCCCATTTTTAGTATCTATAGTAAACTGTACCACATTGTCAGAATTCTGATTGGCAACCAACAAGGTTTTCCCTCCAGGGTGGATCGCAAAATTGCGGGGAAAAGTTCCTCGGGTAGAGAAATAGCCAACAGACTCCAAGCTACCATCTCTGGTGTCTACCCGGAAGCCTGCCAAAGAATCGTGCCCCCTATTACTAGCGTACAAATATTCACCATCAGGGCTAAAATGCAGATCTGCGGCCAAGCTGAAATCCTTGAAATCATCCGGCAGTGTAGACCAGTGATCAATGATATTCAAGGCGCCATTTTCAGCATTATAATGAAAGCCTGTGACGGTATTGTTTAGCTCATTAAGTACATAAGCGTATGGCGCACGGGGATGGAAAGCCAAATGCCGTGGGCCACTGCCTCCTGGCACTTCCGCTGTAGCGACCAACTCCCAAGACGGTCCTTCTGCCCGAAAGGTATGCACTTGATCAGCCCCTAGGTCGGCGACCATCACCCAGTATCCGTCCGGGCTGACGGTCGCGGAATGTGGATGTGAACTTTCCTGCCTTTCGTTGGGCCCTTGACCTACTAAGCGTAAGGTATCAGTAGCCGCTTTAATCTCGCCATTTTTGGCTACCGGGTAACGAGCAATCATACCTCCAACATAATTGGCGACGTATAACCATTCACCATTAGGATGAATACTCACATAGCAAGGTGCAAAACTGAAGGTCGGTTGCCGATTGATTAGCACCAGCTTTTCTCCCTCCTGTTGATAACTATACACATACCCCGACGTATCCACATCAGGCCCTAGTTCGCTTACCGCATAAACGCGCCCACCATCAGGAGACAGACACAAAAAGGAAGGGTTAACAATACCTTCGGTGGTATGAGAAGAAAGCAAACTGTCTTCTTCAAATTGTAACTGGTAAATGCCAGCGGCTTTGCCCTCTACATGGCCTTCTTTTCGGGTATAAGTGCCTACCCATACTTCTGCTTCTTCCATCATTGCAGATTGCTGATCACTTGGTGGTTCGTAGCAACTGGTCATAAAAAAAACGGGGCTGATAAAAACGAGGAGTAGTGGTAACCTTATCTTCATTGGAGATGTTTAAGAACGGAAAGTTAGTAAATACCCCTAACTTTGTCGAGAAATCTAAAAAACGGACATGGCACAGCAAGCAGAGCAACCGCAACGTACGGATGTAAATACATTAGGTGAATTTGGTTTGATTGAACATCTTACGCAGCGATTCCCCCTTCTCAACGCGTCCTCACATCTAGGAATTGGCGATGATGCTGCAGTGATTGACAATGGCAGCTTCAAGACAGTTGTTTCTACCGATATGTTGGTTGAAGGCATACATTTTGACTTGATGTACACCCCCCTCAAGCATCTGGGCTACAAATCCGTCATTGTCAACCTATCGGATATTTACGCCATGAATGCCCGCCCACGGCAAATCACCATGTCGCTCGGCCTTTCCAACCGCTTTTCGGTAGAAGCACTGGAGGAGTTTTACGAAGGCGTATACCTTGCATGTGAGCACTATGGGGTTGACCTCATCGGAGGCGACACTACTTCTTCCAACAAAGGAATGGTCATCAGCGTCACAGCCATAGGGCAAGGCGAAAAAGAGAAACTGGCCTATCGTTCTGGTGCAAAAGTGGGAGATATTATTTGCATTACCGGCAATGTCGGTGCAGCCTATCTAGGTTTACAAATCCTGGAAAGAGAAAAGCAGATCTACCTCTCTTCGCCAGAAGTTCAACCCAATTTGGAGAACCAAACCTACTGTGTCGGTCGACAACTCAAGCCGGAAGCTCGCCGGGATATGATCGAACAGTTTGATAAAGCAAAGTTGATTCCTACCTCCATGATTGATGTCTCGGATGGGGTAGCCAGTGAATTATTTCACATTTGCAAAGCCTCCGGCGTAGGGGCTTTTCTGGAAGAAAGCGGTGTGCCTATTCATCCTGATGCCCAATTATTGGCGCTAGACTTCAAGCTTGACCCTATTACGTGTGCCCTCAGCGGAGGCGAAGATTACGAACTCCTTTTTACCGTTGATCCCCGCGATCTGGAAAAGGTAAAATACCTGCCAGATATTTACATTGCCGGCGAGATCACTGACGCCAAAGACGGTGTTATGCTACATACCAAAGGTGGCAACATTCACCCCTTGCAAGCGCAAGGCTGGGTGCATTTCAATCCTAATAAAGGGTAGTTTCCTAATAAAAATCGCCCTCCTCAACCACCAGCGTTGTCAACTCTACCGTATGCCCATCGGGGTCTTTGGTATAAAGAGAATGAAAATAGTGATGGTCTTGGAAATGGTAAACTATCCCTAATTGGGTATAGTGCAATCGGGCCTTGGCAAAGTCAGCCGGGCTCAATTGAAAAGCAAAATGGTCAATTTTTATGTGCTTCGAGGAAGCATCCAAAGGCTGATCTTCCATATTGGCAGGAAAAAGCGCTATGCCTGTCTTTCCGGCCAGTAAAAAGGTAGGAAAAGGCCGCCAGCGGGCAGGCTCATAACGTTTGAGGCCCAGTACCTCTTCGTACCATCGGGCCGATACTTCCATGTCTTTCACACGGATAGCAACATGATCCAGAAAATCTATCTTGAAGTCGACTTTTCTATCCGGATTCATAAGAAAGGTATTTTGACCACATAGCCACCAAGTTTAAATTAAAACGAGATGGCTACGTGGTAAAATATAGAACGTTAACTACTAGTTATGGTAAGCCTGGTTATGTGCCAGGGTTGCACCACACTGTGAGCAAGGCACTGCCGAAGCACCTCCACCTGCACAACCAGCAGAACACGTATAGTGCCATACACCAGCCGCATTCTGAGCAGGCTCAGTAGGGGGAGCCGCTGCTGCCGGAGCCCCACTAGGGTTCTGAAGCATAGGATTCTGCGCTGCTGGCGCTGCTGTTGGCGCTGCATCATTAGCATGAAAAGCCTGGTTGTGAACGAGTGCTGTACCACATTGTGCACAAGCCCCCTGTGAAGGACCACCAGAGCCCACGTGGCCTGATGGGCAAATATAATGTTCAACACCTGCTGCTGCACCACCTGCTGCTGGAGGAGGGGTAGCAGTTACCGGAGTAACTGCTGGTGCAGTAACCGCACTGTTATCAGTAGATTTGTCGCCCTGGCAAGCCAAAATAGTTAAACCAACCACGAGCATAAAAACGAAGGTTAAGACCCTGTTCATGAGCTTTTGTTTTTGCTGTCCTTAAAAAAGAACAGTACTTAATAATTTAGCAAAAATAAGGCTTTTTATTAGACTTGTTCTATCCATCCAACTCCGTCACAGCATCGTTCAGGTCGTCGGTCGCTTTTTTTAGTTCTTCAACTGCATCTTCCCGCTTCTTAGAGGACCGGCGACTACGCTTTTTAGGCGCTTCTGCTGCTTTGGGCGTATAAGTGGCATTGGGATCAAAAGGCTCTTTGCTAAAACTTAACGCATCTTCAGCGAGATCAACATAAATGGTATCCCCGGTAGTAAAAGTATCAGCAATGATAACACTCGAAAGACCGTCAACTAAGTCTCGCTGTATGACACGCTTCATGGGGCGTGCACCAAACTGAGGGTCATAACCCCGCTCGGCCAACCAATCCAAGGCCCGTTCGCTGATCTTCATGACCATCCCCTTACGCGCCAACATTTTTTCGGTCTTCCGTAAAAGGAGCTTAGAGATTTTCTTGATCTCCGCCCTGGTAAGCGGCAAAAACATGATACGTTCGTCAATCCTATTCAAAAACTCTGGCCGCAGATTATCCTTCAAGGCTTCAAATACCTCTTCTTTTGTTGTCGCAACAATATCGTTACGATGCTCCTCTCCTACTGCGTCCAGGTCTTCAAAGTTTTCCAAAATCACCTCTGCCCCCATATTCGAGGTCATAATAATAATAGTGTTCTTGAAACTGGCTACCCGTCCCCGGTTGTCTGTCAATTGCCCGTCATCCAATACCTGCAACAGTATATTAAAGGTGTCTGGATGTGCTTTTTCTATCTCATCCAACAACACAATACTGTATGGGCGACGGCGTACCGCCTCCGTCAGCTGGCCACCTTCGTCGTAACCTACGTACCCCGGAGGCGCTCCAACCAGGCGGCTCACCGCGTGGCGCTCCTGGTATTCACTCATATCTATTCGGGTGATCGCGCGCTCATCGTTAAACAAGACCTCCGCCAGCGCTTTCGCCAATTCAGTTTTACCTACCCCGGTAGGCCCCAGAAAAATAAACGAGCCTATCGGTCGTCCTTCATCCTGCATCCCGGCACGACTGCGGCGCACGGCATTAGCTACCGCTACTACGGCTTCATCCTGTCCAATCAAGCGCTCATGTAGCTCGTCTTCCAGCTTCAACAGCTTCTCTTTCTCGCTTTGTAGCATTCGTGCCACAGGAATACCCGTCCAGCGACCTACTACTTCGGCAATGTCATTCGCCGTCACTTCCTCGTTGGTAAAACGTTTTTCATCAGGTAGTTTATCCAGTTTCTTCAAGGCCACAGCCAGCTGGCTTTGTAGCTCCTGCAACTCACCGTAGCGAATTTTGGCTACCGTCTCAAAGTCGCTGTGACGTTCCGCCCGATCAGCTTCCTGTTCCTTCTCTTCCATCTGCTTTTTCAAGCCTTGCACCAGGTCCACTATTTCCTTCTCTCCTTGCCACGAGGCCCGCAGCCCATCGCGTTTTTCTTTGGCGTTGGCTATCTGCTCATTGATTTTCGCCAGCTTTGCTTTGTTCTTCTCCCGCTTTATCGCTTCGCGTTCTATTTCCAGCTGGCGCACCTTACGTTCCCATTCATCCACTTCTTCTGGCACACTGTCCAGCTCCAGCCGCAGGCGGGCAGCACTTTCGTCAATCAGATCAATGGCCTTATCCGGCAACTGACGATCAGCAATATAGCGGTTGCTCAACTCGGCAGCAGCCACCAAGGCTTCGTCCAATATTTCAATCTTATGGTACACCTCGTAGCGTTCCTGTAATCCACGCAAAATCGAGATCGTATCTTCTACACTAGGCTCTTCAATCAACACCGTCTGAAAACGCCGTACCAGTGCTTTGTCTTTTTCAAAGTACTTCTGGTATTCATCCAACGTCGTTGCACCAATCGTACGAAGCTCGCCACGAGCCAAAGCAGGTTTCAAAATGTTGGCGGCGTCCATAGCGCCATTGCCACCACCTGCGCCAATCAAGGTGTGAATTTCATCAATAAAGAGTACAATCTCTCCGTTCGATTCCGTGGTCTCTTTGATCACCCCCTTCAGGCGTTCTTCAAACTCTCCTTTGTATTTTGCTCCAGCTATCAAGGCTGCAATATCCAGCACGTAAATACGCTTGCTTTTCAGGTTTTCCGGCACATCTCCTTTCACTATCCGCCAGGCAATCCCTTCTACAATAGCCGTCTTACCTACCCCGGCTTCACCAATCAGCAAGGGGTTGTTTTTCTTACGGCGCGACAGGATTTGTAGCACTCGGCGCATCTCTTCATCCCGCCCTATGATGGGGTCCAGCTTGCCGGTCTCTGCGCGCTCATTCAGGTTTATACCAAATTTTTTCAAAGCATTATAGCTCTCTTCTGCACTCTGATCGGTGACTTTACGCCCCTTTCGCAAGTCCACAATAGCTGCGCGCAGGCCATCATTGGTCAAGCCCATATCCTTCAATATTTGCCCACCTTTATCTTCTCCTTGCAGAATACCCAGCAGCATCAATTCCACCGAAATATACTCGTCTTCAAAGTCCGGCAACATCTTTTTTGCCCGGCTCAGTGCTTTATTGGCACCATCCGTAAGGAATTGCTTTTCACTACCAGCCACCTTAGGGTATTCCCTGATCGAGCGATCCAGCTTGGTGATCAGCTCTTGCGGGTCTACACTATTTTTCTCTAGTAAAAAGCGGACAACACTTTCATCCGTATCCAGGATACCTTTTAGCAGGTGCGGAGTGTCTACTTGTTGCTGGCTCAAGCCACCAGCTACCTTCTGCCCTTGCATGATAGCTTCCTGGGCGCGAGTCGTAAAATTATCGTAGGTCATATTCGAGTTTAAATCTGCGGTCTCAAATATAACAAACCCCATCCACATCCACCTTGCCCATTTATACCAATCATCAGTATTCATCGGCCAAACAAAGTTCAGTTCCCGCTTTTTTGGGCGGCTGCCATCTTAGAGCGTATTTGGAACGGTTTCGTAGCGAGAATCAGAGATTTGCGGTTCTGGCGAAACATCTAAATCCGAGTTTGACGGGTCAAATGAGAATTTAGATGTAAAGCAAGGTTCATAAATCCCTGATTAGCAGCAGGAACAAGTCCCAAATACGCTCTAACCTCGGCACCAGGCTGTCCACCCCTGCGGGGACTACCATCCTTGCCGCTGCTCCCCCGATGGAAGATCGGGGTGCGCTGTGCTTCGGCCCCTGGCCTACGCACCCAAAAGCAGTGGCTTAAAGGCGTTTTCCCTTAGTCACGAAAACAGCTGCACCCTCTGCGGCTTTCCGCGAAACAAACAATTTTGAATACATTCAAGTAGAAAAAAGATTTCTGCTAACTTTGGCAAATGAAGGAAAACACAATTCGGATCGGTGGAGTACCCGAACACTTCAACCTTCCCATTCACCTGGCGATAGAAAACGGAGAGTTCAGCAAGCGCGGTATCAATGTAGAATGGACGACCTTCAAAGGAGGTACCGGCCAGATGACAGAAGCCCTCAAGCAAGACGATATTGACGTCTGCATTTTACTCACAGAAGGCATCATCAAAGCCATTATTGATGGCAACCCCAGCAAGATCATCAGTAATTATGTGATCTCTCCACTCACCTGGGGGGTACATACCGCTGCGGATAATCCACTGGATAATTATCTCGATATTTTCAATAAAAAATATGCCATCAGCCGCTTCGGCTCAGGCTCTCACCTCATGGCCATTGTTGATGCCAACAGCAAAGACGAAACCATCAACAAAGACCAATTCAACGTTATCCGTAACCTGGATGGCGCATTGGCGTCGCTTGCGAATAAAGAAACCGATGTTTTCTATTGGGAGAAATACACCACTAAGCCTTTCGTCAAGTCTGGCCAACTCAAGCGCATTGGAGAATTCCTCACCCCTTGGCCTTGCTTTGTGATTGCAGCAACGGACAAGGTTTTAGAAAACCAGCCAGACAACATCGTTCGATTACTCCGTACCATCCACGACGCCTGTGACACCTTCATGCAAGACGAGCAAATCACTAAGATGGTCAGCGAACGCTATGGAATCACCCAGGAAAACGCAACGCGCTGGTACCACAGCACCGAATGGGCTATCCACGGCTGGGTGAGCAACAAGATGCTCAAGAGTGTGCTCTATTCCCTCCGCAGCGCGGGCATCATCGCCGAAGAAGAAACCATCCCCCCGCTGGTATGGACCCGGAATTAAAAAACCGGCTACCCCACTACAGGGCAACCGGATTATTTACATCTAAAATAATAAACCGCGTTATTCTTTTCAGGAAGGAGTTTACTTCCCATTATTGAGTATTGTACTTCATCAAGGTCACTTATCCAAGTACCTCTTACACAGTACCAAATACCCTTTTACTGTTTCACCATCATCATTTGCTCCACAGCATCGCCAACTTGTACCCGCAGTAGGTAGGTGCCAGGCGCAAGCTTAGTGGGTGTAGGCCATTCTATTTCCAATAATTCCTGCTGGTTAGCGATAAATTCTTCGTGTACCCGCTGGCCCATCATGTTGTACATGTTTATGGTCACATCACCTGCCTCCGGTAACTGTATCGTTACGAGTGCGGTGGTGGAGAAGGGATTGGGGGTGGTGGTTAGGGTGAGGGGGGAGGTGGGGAGGTGTCCTTGGAGAAGGGAGGTGTCTCCACCGCCGCTAGGGATGTAATTATCTAGATTCAATACTCTACCATCTTGTACCGTACTGATTAAGGCAGGAACTTCTTCTGCTGTATTTAATAACAGATCTTTTATTTCAGTCATATTTAAAGAAGGATTCATCAATACTAGTTGAGCAACTACTGCTGTAACCATAGGGGCTGAAAAGGAGGTTCCTGATGATAAATAATATTGTCCATTTGACTGAGTTAATACATTAGTAGCTTCAGCTGCAATTTCATAAAAACTAGAGCTTGCGTTAGTGTCCATCCATGGTTGGGAAAAACATTCTTGTGTTCCTGCCACAGTAACCTCTGTAGCAAAATCAACTTCCCCCGGAAAAATATTCCTACCTGAATTCAAATTTTGATTCCCAGCACTGCTTATAAGAGTAATATTCTCATATGGTACATAAGGTGAACTACCAGAGTTACTGCCAAAGACAGTGGCCCATTGATATTTAAGGATATCTGTTGAAGGAGGTAAATCTCCTCTTCCCGTATATAAACTAGCGCTAAAATTGATAATTATTTTATCTTCTGAATTCCATAATCCTGATTCAAACTGCTCTCTAAGAAATAGAGCTAATTCTAGCAGAGTTCCTGCCGTTCCCGATCCATTTTCATCAAAAGCTACAAGGTTTAAATATTCTATACCACTAATACCTGCCTGTGAAAGAATATTGTTAATGACAGAATAAACTTTATTCCCATGATCTCCTCCTTGATTTCCTCCTCCAACAATTAAATTAATATTATCTATCCCTGAAATAATTTGATCTACAATAATAACTTTAACTGATTTCTGATAGGGATTATCACTCTGGTCCTCTCCAATTAATCGATAATTATGAATATCATCGCAATAGGGCAGGGGATCAAAAGTACCATCCTCATTGAAGGCGCCATCTTCTTCTAATTGGAGGAGAAGGTTTAGATTGCCGTTATTGATGCTGGCGGAGGTATTAGTTGTTCCACTATCATCATCATCACCTTCTTGAATATTGATATAATACAATAGTTCTTCTACACCACCAATTATAGTGGTCTCACCATTTTCTATCACAGAAAGAGGAAAAGTAATGTCTGACCAAAGTTCGATCCCCTCACCGATATCTGTGGCATTGGTGATACCAAATAAATCACGTACTGCCTGGCGCTCTGTACTCGTGGTTCCTGCCACATATCCTACAATAAATTCATCGGCCACGAAGTTTTGGGCAAACAAAGCCATCATGAAAAAAAATGCTAAAAATGTACTTACAACTGTTTTCATCTTTGTTGTTATCTTGTTGATCAAATATCTTGTCAGCTATATAAGCTTGAAAAAGTAAAAACGTGACATTTTTTCTTGCTTTTTTTCTTACTCGCAGAAAAACGCAAGACAAAAACGCAAAAAAACACCTCTACGTCAAATGATTAGAAATAAAAACATTGTAAAAAAAAGAAAAATTTTTCTACTCATCATCTGTCCATTTATCTGCTTTAACCTACTACAAGGACAATCTACTGATTCCTTAGCCCATGATTTAGCAGACAAAGCAGAAAAAATCAACAACATTGAAAGTTTTCCTTTTTTAGAGAAAGCATTTGAGCTTTGTCACAACTATAGCTGCGCTGATTCAACAATGGCACGGCTGTATCAACGAAAAAGCGTCGCAACCTTTTATGGATTAAATGATTTCGACCTAGCCCTGAGTTATACTGATACTGCTATCCATTTCTATGAATTAGCACATGGTAAAGACCATATTATTACTGTAAACTCTTATTATAACAAAGGCGTTATTCAATCTCTTATTGGGCATTATTCTTTGGCTAAACACTCTATCGAGAATGCAATTAATTTTCTCAGTTTAATTGATGAATTAGAAGAAAAAGACTCTATCTCGCTAAACTGGACTTATGAGTTGATGAAAATCAATCGAAGAATTGGTGACCTAAATACCGCTGAGGTTTTAGGTAATTCTATACTCAAAAATAAATTTCTATTCCCTCTTGTTGAAAAAAGAACAAAAACAGCATTAGGATTAACATACATGGACCAATCAAGATATATTGATGCTAAATTTTTATACTTGAAATACTTAGAAGACCAAAGGTTTTCATCAAATCAGGGGATTAAAGGTAACTTGGGATTAACTTATCTAGCATTAGATGAAATTCAGTTAGCAGAACCTCTTTTACTTGAAAAACATGATTTTCATTTAACAAATATTTTATCACTTAAATCAAACAACAACAAAGCCCTCCTCTCCAACTCCCACGCCAACCTACTCCAGCTCTACCTCCAAAAGAAGGAATATGACGAGGCGGAATACCACTACGCCGAAGCACTGCGCCTATTGCTAGAGGTTGACAGCACCGGCCGCCTACCGCGTTTTGCGGAAATTTACTTCAAAAAAGGCAAGCTAGAGCACGCGCTCGGCAACTACGATAGCAGCCTGGCTTTTCTCGAAAAAGCGATGCAGGTGGTTGCGCCTGAACTGAAGGAAACCGGCGTAGAAGAAAACATCAGTATCATTGGCCCTTTTAAGCGGGTACTAGAGATTATCGGCTTCCGCGCGCGAGTGCTCGCCAGCAGAGGAGACAACCAGCGCGCGCTCCAGGATGTAGCCCTGCTCAATCGCTTGGTGACCCAGAGCCGACGGAGCTACCAGTCATCACTCTCCAAGTTTTACCTCATCCAGCAGGTGATGCCGGTTTACGAATTGGGCATCCAGCTCAATCGTCAATTGTATGCCCAGACGGGCAAGCAGCAGTACCTCGAACAAGCCTACGCCCTCAATGCCCGCAACAAAGCCATCCTCTTACTGGAAAGTTTGCAAAGCGACCGCGCCATGACTTTCGCCAAACTGCCACTTTCCGTACAAGAAGACGAGAGAAACCTGCGTGATGAACTTACCGAACAAGAACGCCTCCTCTATGTCGCCTACCAAAAAGAAGAGGCTTTTGACAGCCTGCAAAGTGTCGTGTTCGAAAAAGAACAGGCTTATTTTCAGTTTATCCAGCAGCTTGAAAAAAACTATCCCGCTTATTATCAGCTCAAATACAGCACTGATAAACCACCTTTAGTAGCCGATGTTCAGCAGCAGCTGGCTAAAGATCAGGCTATGCTCGAATACTTTGTAGGGCAGGATAGTATTTACACCTTCCTCATGGACGGCAATGAGTTACAAGTATTCTCGAAAGCTACTCCCGAAGGACTAACCGATTCCGTGGAGCTGTTCAGGGAATTACTCACCAATGGTATCGAAAAAGACTGTGAACAAGCGTATATCCAACTGGGGCGCTACTTCTACAATTTGCTCTTAGATCAGCCCCTAACCCAACTTGGTGATCGCAAGAACCGACTAGTGGTTATTCCCGACGGGCTGCTCAATTACCTCTCCTTTGAAGCCTTGTTGTACAAAGACATCGACCAGATGAACGGTGCAGAAGGGTTCTTGATCGAAAAATACGCGTTTAGTTATGCATACTCCAGCAAACTATTACTGGAGGAGGAATACTACCCACGCTCTGCCGAAAAAGGCTTCGTTGGCTTTGGCATGGAGTACGATGATGCTACGCTGGATTACCTCAAAGAGATCGACTACACCAAGATTGAAGAGATCGATACCACATTTACGCTCCCTTGTGGTTTTACGCTGGATACGACTCGGCGCTACCTCGGCAAACTTGCCTTTTCTGACAATGAAGTTCGCGATATCGTTGCTATTACGGAAGGTGATAGCTGGCTCAATGAGCAGGTAACCAAAGAGCGATTTCTGCAAGAAGCTACCGATTACAACTTGCTACACCTCTCCATGCACGGTAGTTATGACCTGGAGTTTCCAATGAATTCTGCACTCATCTTCACTCGAACAGACTCTTCCGATTTGTTTCTGCGGGCTGCCGAAATCTATGGCTTGGAGCTTACCGGTGAGATGGCCGTATTGAGTGCCTGTAATACCGGCTACGGCAAGCTTCAACCCGGAGAAGGACCAATGACGCTGGCCCGAGCCTTTCACTACGCTGGTATCCCCTCGGTAGTAGCTAGTTTGTGGAGTATTCCTGATAATTCCTCGTCAAAGCTCATGAAGTTGTTTTACGAGCAACTGAACCATGGTTACCCCAAAGATATTGCCCTCCAAAAAGCGAAATTGATCTACCTAAAGGACGATCAAATCAGCAGCCCTACCAGCCGCCAGCCCGTACACTGGGCACCAAGCATTGTGATTGGCAGTGTCGACCCGGTAAAGGTTCGTTCTGCTTCTCCTTGGTGGCCTTTATTAGGCGTTATGGTGGTAGGATTAGGCTTTTTGATTCTATTTGTTAAACGAGAGAAGTAGTTACCTTTGCCAAATGAAGAACCTGATCATTTGTACCCTGATTCTGCTCAGCATCGGCCTGACGGCACATGCGCAGCAAGCTATCCAATATACGTTAGATCTTAATAATATTCAACACCACGAGTTGAATGTAGAGGTCACCTTTCCTTCCTTACCTCCACAACCATTGGTGGTACGAATGCCAACGGCGTCGCCTGGGCGGTATGCTACCCATAATTTTGCAAAAAACGTTTATGCTGTAAAAGCCCATACTCAAGACGGAAAAGTGTTGGCCGTAAGCAGAACTGGCTTAAATGAATGGACAGTAGCAGGTCATAACGGCAGTGCCATATTCAAATATACGCTTTACGCCAATCGTGCTGATGGTACTTATGCCAAGGTCGACAACCGCAAGTTGCACCTCAATATGCCAGCGACTTTTGTATATGGAGTGGGCCTCAATGATCGGCCAGTGGAATTATTGATACCATCAGATCAGCAACCAGATTGGCAGGTAGCGACCCAGCTACAGCGCGTAGGTGATCGCCGCTTCAGAGCACCTGATTATTATTACTTCTACGACAGTCCCACCTTCGTAGGAGATATTCGTTTCCGCAGCTGGACGGTAGCAAGCGGCAACAGGATCGACACCATAGAGATGGCTTTCCTGACACCAGATCCCGATAGTTTATTGGATGCTTACGCAGAATGGACTAGAAAAATAGTGCTAGAGCAACAGGCTGTTTATGGCGAATTGCCAGCGTTTGATTTTGGCCGCTATACTTTTTTGTGTGCTTACAATCCTTACGTAAATGGTGACGGAATGGAACATCGCAACAGCACCGTCTGTAGCGCTTCGGTTCCTTTAGAAGGTTATGACGATCGCCTGATCGGAACGATCTCTCACGAATTTTTCCATTGCTGGAACGTGGAACGGATACGGCCCGCTTCGTTGGAACCTTTCAACTTTGATGAAGCAAATCTTTCCGGCGAATTGTGGTTCGCCGAAGGTTTTACCAGCTATTTTGATGACCTCAGCTTACAGCGGGCGGGGATCCTCAGCGCGGAAGACTATGTAAGTGGCCTTACCGGAATGCTCAATTACGTATTGCTACGCCCCGGTACTCGGCATCGTGGCCCGATTGGAATGAGTCAATGTGCCCCCTTCGTAGATGCTGCTACTTCGATTGATGGAGATAATTTTGCCAATACCTTCATCAGCTACTACTCCTACGGTGCAGTACTTGGACTAGCGCTTGACCTGGAATTACGCCGGGATCATGGCACTGACCTGAGTCGTTTTATGCGCTTGGTTTGGGAGCGTTACGGTGAACCGGAAATCCCCTACCATATTCCTGATTTGGAGCATTTGCTCGCTGAGTTAACAAATAATGAGACGTTTGCCAAAAATTGGTTTGCTTCACATGTATACAACAGTGGGTTACCAGACTTAAAAGGCCTCTTGGAAGATTTTGGCGTAAAAATGGAACTGAACGAAATGGACAGCGTTGGTTTTTATGGCTTGCGCCTAAAAGATACCGACAAAGGATTAAGAGTTGCCGGAACAGTCTTTGCAAACAGCCCACTCTATGCCGCTGGTCTTGAAGAAGATGACTATATATTGTCACTCAATGACACAGCGATTTCTTCACAAAAAGAATGGAAGCAAGCGGTAGCAGCCTTGAAAATTGGGCAACCCTGCCAGCTCCGATTTAAGCAAAACGGGATCGAAACAACAGGCTCTTTCACAGCTACTTTCGACCCTGAGTTCAACGTCAGTTTGTTGCCTCACAAAGAAATAAAGGGCAAGGTAAAAAAGAGACAGGAGGCTTGGTTAAGGACAGGAATAAAATAACGCTCTACCCCTTCAACCTTCTCTCCTCTCATGGGGTTAACTGGTTAAACAACGACTTTTACCAATGACACATCTTGCTTGGGAAAAACTCTCCAACCGATACACGTATACGGAATTCAGACAGCTGGCCGATCAGCTCCTCGCCAAAGGTCAAACTACTGGTCAAGATCATAGCGATGCTATGATCCACTATACAGAGTTGAATGTAACAAGGATGAAGCGCCTGGACAAGCGATCTCGCCTCACGGAAGAAACGCTGGCTGCTTTACAGAAAATTGAGCGACCGCTGGTATGGCTTACCCTTACCGAAGCTTGGTGTGGCGATGCCGCTCAGGTAATTCCTGTACTGGAGCAAATGGCGGCAAGTCAATCCCACATTGATCATTTTCTCATTCTGCGCGATGAACACCTCGACATTATGGATGCCTTCCTTACCGGTGGTGCCCGAGCTATTCCTATCACTATCGTCATTGACAAAGAGAGCAACGAAGTACTTGGTCATTGGGGCCCACGACCTGAGGTCTTACAGTACCAAATGATGGAAGTCAAAGCAGCTTCGCTAGCCGCAACTTCACAGGAAGAGCGGACAATACTTACTGATCAAGCGAAGATTGATGCACAGAAATGGTACGCTAGAGACAAGACCCTATCTACCCAAAAAGAGGTTCTTGAGATGCTTGAAACCTTGCTAAAACATTAAGGAATAATTAACCAAAAACAAACTCGTACCTATTGGTAATCTTCTTTTTTAGTGCCAGCTTTGTCTTGCCAAAAGGGTAATACTTAAGTTAAATTTCAGTACGCTTTTGCGGCTGTTGTATAAGATTATATAAAGGTAATGTGTGCGACTTTGGCGCTCCGTTCAGCAAACTGAACGGAGCGTTTTACGTTACTCAAAGCAGATAATACCTACGGCGTAGCTGCCAACACTTTTTCTATTTCAAGTACCAGTTCCCTGCAAATTGATTCTCCGGCAGGATCATCAATGAGAGCAACCAGGATATACCGACGATCTGGCCCGAGTACCATAACAGAGTCTGAGTGATAGGTCTTCCAAGAGCCAGACTTACGGAACAGCGTCGCCTCTGGAGCAATGCGGTCAAGGGTATTGACAAACTTATGGTGAAGTGCCGGATCAGCAAGGATGTTCATCATTTGCTGTGAGCGTTCCGGGTTCACAAGGGCTTCTTCTGCCAGCAAGTAATAAAAACGGCAAACCTGGGTGCTGGTAGCAGCATGACTCAAACCCTTCATCGGTTCCGGATGCCGCCCTCCCCCACTGCCATAGCGTTTACCTACCCACAAGCCACCTCCTTGCTGCTTGTCGTAGAGCTTATACTCAGGATCGGTAAGCACGTCCTCAATTTTATCGAAGCCCACCCGGTCAATCATTCGGGTAGAGGCTTGGTTGTCTGAGCGGCTGATCATCAACCGCATATCTCGTTTTACTTCGGCGCTTTCCTTCAGCTCTCCTTTATCAATAGCATCCATAGCGGCCAGAAGTACTGCTATTTTAGGCAAACTGGCAGCGTACATCATGTGGTCGCCATTAAGCTGTGCGAAACGAGGCTGTTCAGGGTCTAGTAAATCAACCAGACTCACCGCCATTTTTTTATTACTAATCAGGTTTTTCCAATCCGATCGCTGGTTTAGAATACCATCCAATCGGAGTTGTAATTCTTCATCTACTAAGGTTCTTAACGGTGCAACGACCGTGTCTGCCACAGGGGCAACAATAGTAGGATTCAAGGGCATAGAACGCTGCTCTCCGCTAAAAAGGATGAGTAGACCTACCAGGCTGCAAAGACAATAGACTTGTGCATGAAATGATAGGAAGATCGGGTCAGTTGAATCCACGAAATTCAATGCAATATTCTGCCTTATTTTCCTAACTTGGTTTTTTATTTAGTTAATGTTTTAGAAAAAGATTATCAATCATTTTAACTCTTCTAAAACTTTAACCTCTTTGTAACAAGCCGAATACCTTATCTTTGCGTTATACTAAGGAACAGCACAAAAACAAGTTGAGCTTTCGTTTTACAAAAAGCTGCTAAGCGGTTCATTTAAAGCGTGTCAACTTTTTGAAAAACCTCAAAGAAAGCTCAAGTTATTTTTTGCGCAATACTAATCGACCAAAAACCAAATCATGCGTATTCTTTGCATTGTTTTACTTTCCGCCCTTACCGTTGGCGTTGTATATGGCCAGGAAACCACGGAAAATATTTGGCAGTCTTTAGCCAAAATAACCTACACCAAACAGTACGATGAACTCTTGGGTTTCAAGGTAGACGTACCCGTTTTCAGTGAAGAAGTAAAAGCACTAGAGGGGCAAGAAATTGAAATCAAAGGCTATGTTATCCCCGTAGAGGGCTACAAAAGCCATACGGAATTCATCTTTTCGGCTTTCCCCTACAATATGTGTTTCTTCTGTGGCGGCGCCGGCCCCGAAACAGTCATGGAAGTCTACGCTGACGAGGCTATCCAGTACAAAACAGAAGCCATAAAAATCAAAGGCATCCTGGAGCTTAACGACTCTGACATCAATCAGTTGATGTATGTGCTTAGGAATGTGAGGTTGGTGGAGTAAGGTGCAGTTTTAGCCTTCTTAGGTTACTAAAAAGCGAGGATTCTCAAGGCAAAAACCTCACTGTATTAGGTACTGGGTATAGGGTATAGGGATTTTGATAAGCCTAAATGGATGTTGTATCAAGTGTCATCTACTTTTCACCTAAATACCGTTCATTATACCCTTTCTTTATTGGAGCAATATGAGTCATCCCAAATTTTGGCTTAGGCCAAAATCCAAGCTGACTACAACTAAGAACTAGTCATTAAGCATCTGAAAAGAGTGATTTATCTGACTATTTGTACGCAACCCCATGATTTCATTAGTAGAAATCATGGGGTTTCGTCTTTAACGATAGGTTTTGCAGTTGGTCAGCACGGATTTTGATGACAATCAAAATTCGGGATGACTCATATTGTTTCGTTTTTGAGAAGAAGGAAAGGGTCTTGAGTTCACCCTGAATAGCTTTCTTATGAACCATATAAGAAATATAAGGTCATTTAAGTATTGTTAAAAAGGTACTTATATGGTTTAGCATAAAAACACAAAAAACGCCTATTCCTACGGCAACAACGCCATTACCTGCTGCTTGAAGGTTTGTCCAATGGGTACTTCATGGTTGCTTATGTAGATACGATTGCCGGCTATGCGGTCGATCTTAGTGGTGGCGACGATGAAGGACTTGTGAACCCGCAAAAAAGCGGCTGACGGCAGTTGCTGAACGTAAAAAGAGAGCGGGGCGTGGGTGAGCAACATGCCCGTGAGGAGGTGAACTTTGGTGTAGCTGCCGTAAGCTTCGAGGAATAGAATATCCGGTAAGTGGAGGTTGTGGTAGGCTTTGTCGCCCTTGACAAATAGGCGTTGCAACGCGACATCGGTAGTAGGCCTAGGTACTGGCGGTGGCGCAGGCGCCTGTGCCGGGAAAGCATTATTGATAGCCCTGAGGAACCGTTCGAAACTAAAGGGCTTGAGAAGGTAGTCGGCCACGTTGAGTTCGTAGCCTTCCAGGGCAAACTCCTTGTGGGCGGTGGTCACTATGACCTTGGGCGGTTGGGCTAGGGTACGCAAAAAATCGAAGCCCGAGATGCGAGGCATGTGCAAATCGAGAAAGATAAGATCCACCTGGTGCTTCTGGAGATAAGCCAGTGCTTCAAGCGCATTATAACACTGCTCCTTTATTTGCAGGTGCGGAATCTCATCCGCAAATTTACGGATGAGATTATGGGCTAGAGGTTCGTCGTCAACAATGAGATATTTGATCATTAAACTTAGTTATCCTATGAAACAGCACAAAAATAAGTTGAGCCATCGTTTTTCAAAAAGCCGACTAAGCGGTTCACTTTAAGCGTGTCGGCTATTTGGAAAACCACAAAGATGGCTCAACTTATTTTTTGCGCAATACTATGGCTAAAACAGCTTGGTACACCTTATCTACCGTCGTCGTTTCAAGCGTGTAGCTGGCAGGGTAAACGAGGTCGAGGCGGCGGCGAAGGTTTTCCAGGCCGATACCGTCAGTCGTTGCGACTTGTGCTTCAGGATCGAAATTATTTTCTATAGAAAAGACGATCTGGTTGTTTTTTGCGACAAGCTTCATCTGAATATAAGCATCTTCCAGCAAATGCTCGGCACCGTGCTTGAAGGCGTTCTCCAATA
Organism: Lewinella cohaerens DSM 23179; assembly: GCF_000379805.1. Lineage (GTDB taxonomy): Bacteria > Bacteroidota > Bacteroidia > Chitinophagales > Saprospiraceae > Lewinella > Lewinella cohaerens. The sequence continues at coordinate 264,805 of NZ_KB903543.1, forward strand.
AGACAATAAACAGCAGCGGCGACACTTCAACGCCCGGATCAATATCCTGATAGAAGCTGATACGAACTTGGTGATGATGCCTGATCTCCTGAAGTTCAAGATAATTTTGCAAATAGGTCACTTCTTCCAACAGCGGCACCCATTCCTTTTTTCCTTCGTAGATGGTATAACGCATCATCTCGGATAGCTTCACGATCATCTCTGGGGCTTTCGGCGATTGCTCGACCGTAAGGGAATAGAGATTGTTGAGCGTATTGAAGAAAAAATGTGGATTGATCTGCGACTTGAGCAAGGCCAGTTCCGCCTCCGCTTTTTCTGCACGGATGGATTTCAGCCACTTCCATTGCTGGTAAACCCAAAGCAGCAGCAACAGCGGCACCGGCCAAAAGAAGGCCGCGTACAATACATCGGAATTGGCCTGAAAATAATCGGGTGTAAAACGGGCGACTGCAAAAACAGCCAGGAGCACCACGTAGCTACCTATGATAACCCATTGATACAGCCGAAAAAAAGCAGGGGCCATCCAGCGTAGCAGGTAGAGCACCGCAGCAACCAAGAGGGTAACAGTCAACGGATTATCGTCGATAGCAGAAGAACTACCTACGACAATGGCCGAAACGAGCAGCCCACCCATGATACCCAAATGCCCAAGGAGCTGCATTTTGTGCGTAACCCGATCGAAGCCGTACAACAAAAAAGCAAGAAACAGCCACCATACCGTAAAAATGGTCAGGTTGGCCGCCGTCTCGTTGGGGTCAATGAGCAGGAAGCCAATCATCCGCAGGATAACGATAAAAAAGAAGGTGATCAGCGCGCCCAACCAAAGTGGACGGTAGCGTTGGAGGAATGTATTTGTATTCATATTCCAAAAATAAGCTCTGTCGTAGAGAGCTACTAAAATTATGCATCAACAACAAGGTAAGCGGTATGAACCCCTGGTTTTTCAGCATCAACGCAGTTGGTGCTTACTGATGGCGTGTTTAGGGAGCTCCAAGAAAACTAGAGATGGTCTCCTTCCTAATCTACAACCAAAGATTTACTACTGACCTTACGCCCATTTTGCCAGCGCAAAAAGTAATTGCCTTTCGGTAAAACAGTCGCATTCCAACTCAGTTTATGGTCACCAGGGGCAAGGTGGCCATTGAAGATTTGGTGTACTTGCTGCCCTAGTGCGTTGAAAACAAGTAATTGGTAGATGCCTGCTTCCTCAACGGTAACCTTTATTTGCACCGGACCTTTTGTGGGGTTGGGATAAACGTTCCAATCTAGCGATAATGCTTCGGCTTGCGTCGTATTCACCTCCGCTTCTACATTGACTTTCCAAAGTGAACGGCCAAAAGTTGCCGCCACCAGCGTTTCTGTAGGAAGGTGCAAAGTGAGATCAGTGATGATGACAGGCGGGATTTCTACACCTAACAACTGCCAGTTGGTGCCGTTGTTTTCTGAAAAGAGAACACCTACATCTGTCGCCAAAAACAGTGTTCCATTATCGGGGTGAATCACCAGGTCGTTAACAGGAATGTCTGGTAGGTCGCCGTTGATATCCTGCCAGTTTTCGCCGTAATCGCTGGTTTGGTAAACGTGGCTCATATTGGTACCAAAACGATAGCCGGAAAAAGTCAGGTAAGCAGTAGCCGCATCGTTAGGATCAGCAGTAATGCTGGTCACCCATCGTTCAGGTAAGCTCGCAGACAATGAAGTCCAGGTGTCACCGCCATTTATACTAATCCACACATTACCATCATTGGTACCTACCCAAATGATTTGGTTGTCCAAAGGAGAAACACTGAGGGAGGTGATGGTGCCAAAAACGAGGCCATTTCCACCCGTACTTCCGTTGGTTAGATCGGGACTAATAGGCTGCCAAGTCATTGCCCGATCATCGGAGCGAAAGACACGTTCTGCACCAAGATAAAGCCTGGATGGGTCGGTTGGGTCCAGTATATAAGGAGTGTACCAGTTTCGGCGACTGCCGCTTAAATCCTCGGTAGCCGCTGTAAAACTACTACCACCATCGATGGAGCGGGCAATATTGCCGTATTGGTAGGCAGCGTATACGTAATTGTTATCCGTAGGATCAACCAATACGCGGAAGCCGTCGCCGAAATAAATCCTAGACCAGTCATTGGTTGCTCCTGTTAGCGTTCTGTTGGTACCATTGTCTTGCGTGCCCCCGTAGAGGCGATCGGGCTGTTGATAATCAATCTCACAAGTGTAGAACTGGGTAATGGGTAGGTTGTCCCACTTGGTAAATCCCTGTCCAGCGTTTTCACTAAAGTAAAGGCCTCCATCATTCCCTAATAGCATAAAATCGGGATTATCGGGATCTATCCAAAGGCTGTGCTGGTCTACGTGTACCCCTTCGAAGGCCAAAACCCAGCGCTGCTCCTCCGGAAGGTATTCGTTGATATTGAAACCGATGTAATACAGTTTGTCTGCATCCGTAGGGTGTACGACTACGCGATTAAACCACCAGTCATAAGGCCTAATCTCCATATCGGTAATGGGCAGGTTGGCCCAACTCGCACCCTTATTTTCCGAAACCATCATATTGGCGAGGTAACCACCGCTATTGACGAACCCTGCGTAGATGCGGTTGGGGTCGGAAGGCGAGATAGCCAAGCTTATGCGACCTTTATCGGAAGCGAGAATGGGCAAGCCATTACCGAGTTCTTCCCAGGTTGTACCGCCATCAGTACTTTTGTATATACCGGAGGTGATACCCGTATAACTCCTACGATCTGGCCGACGAACTCGCTCCCACATAGCTGCGTAGAGGATATTTGGATCAGAAGGATGTAAAACCAGGTCTATTGCTCCCGTACTATCGGAAAGAAATAGTACTTGCTCCCAGTTGTTACCACCGTCGAGGCTGCGGTATACACCCCGCTGACTGTTATTGGCAAACAAAGTGCCCATCGCAGCTACGTAAAGACGGTCGTCATTTTGTGGATCAACGACTATACGTCCGATGCTGCCTACCTCTTCCAGTCCACGGCTCTCCCAAGTAGTGCCACCATCTCCGGAACGAAAAACGCCCAAACCATCGTAAGCGATGGAACCACCACCAGCGTTGGCTTCACCAGTACCTACATAAATAACAGCTTCGTTACTAGGCGCAAGGGCAATGTCGCCAATAGCCAAGCTTGGCATTTCATCGAAGACTGCTTCCCAATTCTCCCCCATGTCATTGGAACGAAAGACGCCACCAGCAGCAGCTCCCACCAGAATCGTACCTGGTGTACCCGAAATCATCTCCACATCCGTAACCCGGCCTCCTACATTAATGGGACCTGCGAATTGCCAAAGTGCTGTAGTCAAGTCTCTGCTAGTCGTATTAGACTGCTGAGCTTCCGCCAATAAAGCACGTTGTTTAAGGGCGCTTTTATACGCACCCCCATCCAGTTCTCCGGAAGGGAAAGCCCGTTGACGGAACAGCCAATCGGCCGGGCTTTGTTCTGGTTCAGTAGAATCACTCGTTGTATTAGGTTGAGTGCAACTCAAGGTTATAAAACCAATAAACAGACAAACTAGAAGTGAACGTAAAAGGTGCATTCTTTTTTTTTCGGAAGATAAGAGCTTGTTTCGGAATCTCCATGCCTTTTGCTAGCGTAGTACCTCGTCTTTTAGACAATTTCTCTAACAAATTTTAGTAGCTTAGCAGAGATAATTAGTGTTTAAAACTAATCCACTTTGGCCAATATCGATACTCGCCACTTTCGCTGGCTACATGATTTTTTCAACTTGCTTTACCCAAAGCTCTGCCTGGCCTGTGGGAGTAATTTACCCCCAAATGACGAGTTGCTCTGCCTGAGTTGTGAATTTCAACTCCCCAAAACCAAGCAGCACGAACAAAAGGAAAACGCTTTTACAGAAATCTTCTGGGGAAGGGTACCATTACAGTCGGGGGCTGCTCAGTATTATTTTTCTAAATCTGGTCGGGTGCAACGCCTTATCCACCAGCTTAAATACGAACACAAGTCTGAAATTGGTCATCAGTTGGGTGTATTGTTTGGGCGGCAGCTCCGCGAGCAAGATCACTTCAAGGGTATTGATGCCATTGTCCCCGTACCTCTCCATCCGCGTAAGCAGCACCAACGCGGATACAATCAGGCTGCTGCCTTTGGGGCGGGGCTGGCGGAAAGTATGGAGTTGCCCCACTATCCTTACGCTCTCGAACGACCAGAATACGCCGAGTCGCAGACCCGTAAATCGCGCCAGGAACGTCTCGAAAATGCACAAACTGCCTTTCGCGTAAAAAAGCCTGAACTCATCACCGGAAAACATATCCTACTCGTCGATGATGTACTGACCACGGGGGCTACACTGGAAGCTTGTGCCAGTCAAATGCTAGTTTTGCCTGAGACGACGATCAGTATGGTGACGATTGCAATGGCAAGTGATTAAGGAAGAAGCTTTAGAATAAAGCATTTTCTCTCCCCTTTCTAAATGTGGGAACTGGTGGTAACGATCCACCATCTCCGGAGCTTCAATCCGGCGCATAGACCATCTTTGCTAAGTTCCCTTTTTAACGTGAGATGCTATGTTAGCATCTCACGTTTTTCAAGTCCCCCCACCAGGAATCGAACCTGGTTACCCGGAGCAAAAATCCGGTGCATCGCCTGCAATGCTTTGAAGGGATAAAGTGCTTGTGGATGGAATCGAACCACCAATCTTCCGCGTATCAGACGGATGCGTTAACCAATTACGCTACACAAGCATTTTAAATAATAACAAAAGCGCCCCCCGAATCAACGGAAGGCGCTTTTGCACTGTACAGCCAGGACATAAGACTTCCGTTAAGGCGCTAGCCCTTTACCGAGAATCTTAAAAATGTGCTGTGCTGAATACATGTTATTTGCTTATTTGGTGAGGATAACCAGCAATGTGAGGAAAGAGTTCCCCCTCGTTTATTTTTTTGTAGAATTTTATAAAATCGGTCATTTACATGATCATTGCGTAGAGAGATGAGATCATAGGATTTTCTATAACACAAACTACTCTTTCTACCCTCCACTAAGTAGCTCTATACCGGAGCGACTACCGGAACATATCGTCATAACCAGTATCGTTCTTCGGAGGAGGATCTGCGCGTAGCGGTGGCTCCAGTGTAGGCAGGTCCATCGTTTCGCTGTCCAATTCTTCATATTCTACAAACTCGCCATTTTGCTGGCGATCTGCCTCTGTCTGTACATCTTTTATCTTTTTGCGGAGTAGTGCTTTTCCCAGCAAGAAAAGAGATACGACTGGCGCGCCAATAATAGTGAGCGCACTCATTGCTATCCCGGCTACCGCGTTGCTTTTAAATAACTTTCCAATCCAACCAAAATAATTAAGGATAACCTTATGGTCTATAATTGCAGTAGCAATGACCATTACCGGCAACAGAAACCACAGGATCTTAAATAAAATCTGTACAAAGTAAAAAAGGGCAAAAAAGAAAAGAATAGCTACCACGATGCCAACGATGCCCTGGAAAGGGCTTTTGTTGTTGTTGCCACCAAATTGAAAGGAGCCTTGGGTAGTCATGTTGTTATTGTTGTTGATTCTCTGACAATTTCTGTTTTCGCTTAACCACAAAGTTGTCAAAAAGAGGTTATTGTTTTGCAGTTGGACGTAAAGGAATTTTCTTAAAAAAATTGAAAGTAACCTTACTGCCCAAGTAATAATCTATAACAAATTAACGATTTCTAACCGTAAGAGGTTGGCAAAGGTGCCCTTGTTTCGACGAGATATGACTTTTTATCGAAGAATCCGATGGCTTTACTTATCAGCGGAAGCCCCAAACACCCTCTTAAGTTGTCATTCCGCTCAATAAGACCTAATTTTGTTTCTTTAGTATACCCGGCACTAAGTGAGAATATTTCAGATTACTTAGTGCCGAATGTATAAAAATTATAATCCTTATACGATGCGTTATACGATTTTATTTTCTCTCCTTTTGACTGGCTTTTTACTTCAGGCGCAGAACACGCTTATGGTGAAAGCCGAAACTCAAAGCTGTACGAAAGACCTGGCTTTGTATACCTTTGATGGTACGTCTTTCAAACCCATAATAGCCGCTAGTGGCACTGATAATGTTTATGAATTTGAAGTCCCGGCTGGCGGACACCGTTTTTACTACTTCGGTCCTGATCCTACCAAATTGCAACCCATCGTACTGGGAGGTGAGGAAGGCGTAATACTCAATACCAGCTGCAACGGCACACTCCCGTTTGCGGTCAAAAACTCGGTTATTAATGACCAGTATACATCGCTAAAAGAAGAGTTTAATTCGATCAACCAAGAAAATCAGCAAGCTGTACAAATGTACCGGATGAGTTTTCGTAATGCAGAATTAAAGCCACAGGCTATCGAAAAGATGGCAGTGGTAGACCAGCGTAGAATCAGCTTGTTAGACTCGTTGAAAACAGCTAATCCTTTCCTTGCCAGGGTCGCAGCCCTGAATACCTACCTGAGTTACTTTAACCATGGTGAAGAAGCGTACGATAATGAAATCGCTTACTTCGCGCGTGAATTCTTCCAGTTTGTAGACTGGGAGGACGAAGCATACCATGAATTACCATGGGTTTATGAGAGTTTTAAAAACTACACCAATACCCTTTCGCAGGTGTATACAGACAAGGAAGCGTTTACTGCTGCCGTAGACCCAATCTTTACGGATATCCCCCAAGGAAGTATGGCAGAAAAGCTGGCCCTGGGCGGTATTATTTCTATTTTGAAACAAAAAAGCCACCCTGCTTTTGTTGATTATGCGCAGCAGTTTATCGACCATTTTAGCGAGCTGGACCCGCGGGCTACAACTGACTTGGCCAAACAAATCGAAAGTCAAAAAAGCTTCCTGATTGGCGGCGAAGCTCCTGATTTTACGCAAGCTACTCCATCTGGCGAATCGATCAGTCTGAGCGATTTGCGCGGCAAGGTGGTGCTCATTGATTTTTGGGCAAGCTGGTGTGGCCCTTGTCGGAAGGAAAACCCAAATGTGAAGCGCGTTTACGATGTTTACAAAGAACAGGGCTTCGAAATTCTAGGCGTCAGTCTTGACAGAACCCAAGACCGTTGGTTGAAAGCTATTGAGCAGGATGGCCTCCAGTGGCTACAAGTCAGCGACCTCAAAGGCTGGAAAAACGAAGTGGCACAGATGTACAGCGTGAGCTCTATTCCTCATACGATTCTACTGGATGCAGAAGGTAAAATCATCGCCCGTGGCTTGCGCGGCGCACAGTTGGAGGCGAAGCTGGCCGAGATTTTTGGCGCAGATTAAAGATGTTCACTCCATAGGGTTGGGGTATAAAACCCGACCTTATGGAGCTGACTTTGAAGCGTTAAAAAACAAAAAGAGCCCGAATGTTACCATTCGAGCTCTTTTTTCGTAGCGTGAGAGTGACTTGAACACTCGACCTCGGGATTATGAATCACGCGCTCTAACCAGCTGAGCTACCACGCCATCTTGCTTTTGCTTGCCTCTCCTCAGAGAGTTTCCGCTTAAGCGACCGCAAAGATAAAAGTTTGTTTTGGAATTTGCAATAAAGTAAGTAAAAAATATACTTAAACCTTTATCCCCATCTGCTGCATAAGCAATGTTGCATTGAAACTCTGGCTTACACCGCGTTTGAGTTTGTAGTCAAAAAAGAGTTGACCGTCCTTGATATCAACCTCAATGGCCCAGTTTTCAATCTGGTCATCTGCTTCCGCTTCCAGCGCCCCGAGTTCAAGATCGTGGGTAGCTATGATGCCCGCGCCTTTACTGGCAATGAGTTGGCGAATGAGTGCCTTTGAGCCTGTGTGACGGTCACGCGAGTTGGTGCCTTTAAGGATTTCGTCAAGTAAGAAGAAGACAGGGCGGCCATCGGTCTTGCTAGGGTCTTCTACAGCTTCTATGATGAACTTTAGCCTTTTCAGTTCTGCGTAAAAACTGGAGGTACTTTCATGGAGAGCATCCTGAGTTCGCATACTGGTATAGACCTGTAGCTGCGGAAGGCGGAACGCTCGTGCGCAAACAGGTGCGCCTGCCAGGGCCAATACAATATTGATCCCTACCGTCCGCAGCCAAGTGCTTTTACCTGCCATGTTAGAACCTGTCAGAAGGTGCATATGGCCCGCAGTGGGCATACTGATGTCGTTTGTTACTCGTTTGTCATTAGGAAGTAGCGGATGGCCCAGTGCCTCCGCGTGTAATTGCCGTTCTTCTTGAAGCGTAGGGAATATCCATTCGGGCTGGTTCATGGTCAGGTTACCAAAACTCACGAGTGCTTCCAGCTCGGCCAGTGCATCAAACCATTGGGGTAGGCGATCACGGTGGCGTAATTTCCATTTATCCATCCGATAAGCCTGTTGCAAATCCCATACGATAGAGAACTCCAAAAGGAAAACAAACGCATTATAACGTACGTCTAGTTGACTCACGCGATATGCCAGCTTATGGATGGCTTGTGATGCAGAAACGTCGCCTTCTGTAAAAACCGCTTGTAATGTTTGAAGCCTTGGTGCTTCAAACTGAGCCGTTTCAATATGTGATATCAACTGACCGTAACGCCGCAAGGTGTCCGCTGCTCGGCCAGTCAGGGTATGCATTTTCTGTATTTCTTCCAGGCTATTCCGTAGCCACAAACCAGCGGGAATGAGCAGTAGCAGTGCCTGATACCAAGGCCAAACCGTCACCCACAGCGCCATAGATATTACAAACAACAATGGCGCAGCCCAAAGTGCCACTTTTCTCAAGGTATTTCCTTCCACAATGAAGGACTCTTTCAGCCAGTCATAGAGACGATCAATTTGGCCGTCTTCTTCTTCCAATGCTGCTCCGTAAGCCCGCAGATGATGTTGCCACTCTAGTTGTTGAGCCAAGTCGCGGCCGGCCGCTTGTCGTTCAATAATGGCATCATTCGTGGAGGGATCTTGCAGCCAGCTTGCAAGACGCGCTTGCCCAATAGAGGTGCTGCCCCGGTTGACCATCTGAAAAAGAGAGTAAGGACCAAACAAGTCCATATCGTAACTGTAGGGGTGCTGAGGGTCCACAAAATCCGCCCCTACAGAAAAGGCACTAAAATCGTTGTTTTGCCCTTGAGCTTCAGCAGCATTGAGTTCGGACAATTGTTGCTGGTGTTGGGCATCTGTCTGGATACGACCATGCCAACGAACCAGCTGTGCAAAAGCAAAAATCCCCAACCCCGTCGTTAACATTCCTGACCACCATGGTGTTTCCCGCCAGGCAAGAATAATCAATGCCACTAAGGCTAGAAAAGCTAGCAAGCGTACCCATCCCAATTTTTCGTAGCGGGCTTGTAGCGCAGTAGCGCTGGCCGAAAATTCGGCTGCTCTTTTTTGATAGAGAGGAAGCATGTTCAAGGTTTATTACAGGAAGTTGTCTAAAGTTTTTTCTCACGACTGCCGCAAAGAAAAGGATAATTCATGGTTAGAATGAAATAGAGGTGAAATAATCTGCTATAGCTTAGCGAATATTCGCTAAAAAGAGTGTAATTTTGTCACCTATGAATGGAAAAATCCCGCACCAGCGAATAATTTTTGGTCTGAAAATCAAGCAATTAAGACAAGACAAAGGCTTGAGTTTCGCAGCGTTGGCAAAAGCCACGGGGATGTCCGTTTCCTATCTTAACGAAATAGAGAAAGGAAAGAAATTTCCTAAGGATGATAAAATCACGGCATTGGCCCGAGCGCTGGAGGCCGACGAGAAGCAACTACGCAGTTCAGAAATGGGCGCTAAACTGGCACCTGTTACGGAATTATTGCAATCCAATTTCCTCAATGAACTCCCCCTTGATCTTTTCGGAATAGAGCTGGGAAAAGTGGCCGAAATTATCGCTAATGCCCCCTTGAGGGTAGGCGCTTTTATCTCTACCCTACTTGAGCTTTCGCGGTCTTATGCCTTGCGGGAAGAAAATTTCTTTTTTGCTGCCCTGCGTGCTTACTTGGAGTTGAACAACAATTACTTCGAAAATATAGAAGAAGCTGTTGAGCAATTAATCAAGGAGCATCAACTGAACACCAAGCGCCCTTTACCGCCAAGCCGACTGGCAGATATTCTAGAGAATGATTTTGATTACGAGCTAATCATGGGCGGCCTGGACGAATACCCGGAAATGAAAGGGGTACGCTCTGTGTTTTTACCCAAAAGCCGCAAACTTATTCTCAACAGTGCATTGCCATCTATGGCACTGGCTTTTCAGTACGGTAAGGAGATTGGGTTCCAGGTATTGAACCTGAAAGAGCGCTCGTACACTTCCAGTATCCTGCGCCCCAGAATTTTTGAGGAGGTGCTCAATCACGCTTTCGCTACGTACTTTTCGGTGGCATTGCATTTGCCCTTGCAAGCTTTTGTCGGAGATATGAAATCGTTTTTTGCATTGGAACGCTGGGATGCCAAAGCATTTCTCCAAATCATGGAGTCTTATGAGGCCAGTCCGGAGATGTTTTTTCATCGACTGACGAATGTTATCCCTCGCTTTTTCAATATGCCTAAGTTGTTCTTCCTGCGCTTTTTGCATGACCCTGAAAAAGATCATTTCGAGATAGATCGAGAACTGCATCTAAGCCGGCGGCATCACCCCCACGGCAATGCCATCCTGGAACACTACTGCCGGCGCTGGGTGAGTTTGTCACTGTTACAAGACCTGGGAGCCATGCAGCAAGAGGGCAAATACGTAAGCACCATTGTAAGAGCTCAACGATCCCGCTTTCTTGGAACCGAAGATGAATACCTATGCATTACACTTGCACGACCAGGCATGTCGGAAAACAGTCGCCGGGTGACCACCAAAAACACTGGCAAACACAACGTGAGTGTAACACTGGGACTACTAATCAATGAAGATGTAAAAAAACAGATAAAATGGCTGAATGATCCGGCGATTCAAATGCGGGAAGTTAACCGAACCTGTGAACGATGTGCCGTTACCGATTGTTCAGAGCGTGCCATTGATCCAATTGTGGTCAAAAAGAAAGAACGCCTGAAAGCCATTGATGCTCGTTTGACCAAATTAAACCAAGAATAAAGTTACGATTATGAATTTCTCATTAACGGAAGAACAACTGGCAGTAAAGGAAGCCGCCCGTGAATTCGCTCAAAAAGAACTCAAGCCCGGAGTCATTGAGCGCGACAGTAAAATGGAATTTCCAAAGGAGCAGGTTCGCGCAATGGGCGAACTAGGTTTCTTAGGCATCATGGTCGACCCCAAATATGGCGGTAGCGGCATGGACACCATGAGCTATGTACTAGCGATGGAAGAAATCTCCAAAGTAGATAATTCTTGTTCTGTCACCATGTCTGTAAACAATTCTCTGGTGTGCTGGNGAATTGAAACTTTTGGCACAGAAGAACAAAAGGAAAAATACCTCCCAAAGCTGGCAACAGGCGAATGGATTGGTTCTTTCTGTCTCAGTGAGCCCGAAGCCGGTAGCGATGCTACCATGCAGCGCACCACTGCCGTAGACATGGGGGATCATTACCTGCTCAATGGTACCAAAAACTGGATTACCAGCGGCGGTTCGTCCAGCCTACATTTGGTGATTGCACAAACGAACCCCGAGAAAAAACACAGAGGCATCAACGCCTTTATTGTCGAAACCAGTTGGGACGGCGTAGTGGTAGGTGCCAAAGAAGACAAGCTGGGTATTCGCTCTTCGGACACCCATACCATTATGTATACCGATGTAAAAGTGCCTAAAGAAAACCGGATTGGCGAAGATGGATTTGGCTTCAAATTCGCCATGAAGACGCTTTCTGGTGGCCGTATTGGCATTGCCGCTCAGGCATTGGGAATCGCTGGTGGTGCTTATGAACTGGCCTTGGCGTATTCTAAAGAGCGCGAAGCTTTTGGTAAACCTATCAGCCAGCACCAGGCTATCGCCTTCAAGTTGGCCCAAATGGCGACGGATATCGAAGCTGCAAAAATGATGGTCTACCGCGCCGCCTGGTTGAAAGACAACGGAATGGACTACTCTCAGGCGAGTGCCATGGCAAAACTCTATGCCTCTGAGGTAGCCATGAAACATACGGTAGAAGCAGTGCAAATTCACGGCGGCTATGGCTTCGTCAAAGAATACCATGTCGAACGCCTGATGCGTGACGCCAAAATCACCCAGATTTACGAAGGTACTTCCGAGGTACAGCAAATCGTGATCAGCCGAGGTGTGTTGAAAGGTGACGTTTATTTGCCTGTCGGCGAAAATTAGAATTATGGGCCATGCCGGTAGGGGGCGTTTGCAAGGCAACGCCCCCTACGGCACTAGGCTATCCACTGCTCCGTGAGTGCAGGTTTGAAATCCGCCCCTATGAAGCAACTCCTATCCTTTGGGCTCCGCCTTTCGCACCTATAGCTGGGACTTTATCTCTTTATTTTTTGACCTTGGCTAGGTACACATTGGTAAAATATCCACACACAAAAACATAGGCGGATTGTAGTCTCCGAACTACAATCTAATATACCGCTCTGGTCCCCTGACCAGCTAACGGGAGCTGATGTAAGACCTGCTAGCTGGAAACTAACATGCGCACTAGCATTTAATGGAGGTAAAACCACAGGCCCCAACTTATCCAAAATCGTTGTGGAGCGAACAGCGGAGCACGGCGCAACAGAGAGAGCAGTAGCAGTGATAGCAGCGGTACCGACCACCGGGAGGTGAGAGCGAATAGCGCGATGGCCAGCCGCCAGGCGAGGCCAGCTGCCCTGATCGTATTACCACGCTTAAATAAAACTTAGTAAAAGTCCTACTGCTTATGATATTCGTAATACCAGATTTCTGAAATTACTCCCGTTTATAACAGTAATAAAGATTTTTTTCTAATCCTCCTGATGATTAAAAACTTAATTTAGCCGTCTAACGTTTTTCAACCACCATTATCAAAATTCGTTGCATCTTTAAGTCCATGAAAACCAGTCTGCAAATCGGTCGTATCGCGGGTGTACCACTTCAATTTCATTGGAGTTTTCTGCTGGTGGGCATATGGCTTGTTTACGATAGCTGGACACCTGGTCGTGATTTCAACTGGGATAATTTCCAGTGGCTTTTGGTGTGGATCAGTATGGTGTTTTTGGCGGTGCTTTTGCACGAACTGGGTCATGCACTCGTAGCACGGCGATGGGGTATTGATACAGAGAAAATTGTGCTCTACCCGATTGGCGGTGGTGCTTTCCTGGAAAAAATGCCCGAAGTACCCCGAGAAGAAATAAGTATAGCGCTAGCCGGCCCTGCAGTCAACTTCATCTTGGCCGGATTGATGGCACCCATTATTTGGTATAGTGGCAACGAAGATTTTCTGCTCATCCTGAAGTTGTTCATCCAGCCCAATGGGAATATTGTAATCTTTGATGCCAGTATTTGGGAATACCTTGTTGTGGTGTTCTTTGCACTTAATCTATTGTTAGGCGCTTTCAATCTTATCCCCGCATTTCCGCTTGATGGTGGCCGTGTATTGAGGGCTATCCTCAGTATGCGATTTTCACGAACGCGGGCTACCGTCCTCGCAGGCAGGATCGGCATGTGGGGAGGGTTTTTCTTGCTCGCTGCAGGTGTCTATCTCCAAGATGTTGTTTTTGGTATTGGCGCCCTGTTTATTATCATCCTGGCGGCTTCTGAAATCCAGGTTCAGCGCCGCCGAGAGCGGCTTTCCAAAGCGGTAGTCGGTGATTATTTGCGCGAAGACTTCCAACGACTCTACCTTTCTCCTCAGCTAAGCCTGGCTGCTGCCAGAACAAAAGTTACTCCTTGGCCAGATCAGCCCATTCTGCTACTGGATCAGTGGCAACAACCCCATGGCATCACGAACAAACAATCGCTACTGACCAAAGACCTGGATGAGTACGCCGACAATGCTATCACTACGCTGGTAGGGCAAGCGAAATGGGAAGGTCTGCACCCTGAGGAAAGCCTCTTGCGCGCCGCCGAAAAACTAGACGAGCACCAGCTATTCGCCTTCCCTGTTCTCGACCATTACGGTCGTATCCTTGGCTTGTTGGATCGTAGTGCAGTGGAAAAGGTGATTCGGAGAAAGAAATAAGCTTGACTTTGGTTACGCCAAAGTCTGTATATAGATACAGGCCGCTTCGCGCCCTTTAGAGTATAGGGTATAGAGATAGAAATACCCGTCATTTATGTCGATGGTGGGAATTAAAAAGTTAGTTCCTACTAGAATGATCTAGTCCCCTCTACCTTCTACCTCAAGGGGCGATAGAATCGTCCCGCATCCTTCTACAGTTTTGTCATAGACATACCTCCGGGATAGCCCAATTGCTAGTCAAAATACTTTAATACTCTTTGACACAACGTTTTAGGTTACTTATACGTTATTGCATGAACTCAAAACCATCCCTATGAAAAATCTTTACCCTCTTCTTTTATTGGTCTTAATCTTTGGTTCCTGCGGAGATGACGAAGCGATGACGCCCGATCCTTACGAAGCAGAATTGCAGCTAGAGATCGTAACCGGCATCAATGTCCGGGACACCAACGGATCGCCGATTGGGAGCTATGGCAACCCCAATGTTTTTTCCGGAGAAGTAGACTTTTATCCCAACCCGGCCATCGGGCAAGCAAATGTCATTTACTTTGGTGGAAGTGGGCTTAGTGTTAAGCAATATTGGATTTTTTCGGCGACCAAAAACACGGAATATCCCGACATTGATTACAATATATTGCTTGATAACGCCACCTACTCTCCTGATGAAGTAGCGGCGCTAACGGTCGTTCAGACCAATACGGTCAACTTGGGGAACTTTGCCCTTAACGTAGACAATTTCACTCCTGGCTACTATCGCATTTTCTACCTCATGAGCGATAATACCCTGTTGTGGGACAATATCTACGTTGACCCAACAGCAACCGACTTGAGCTTGTTGACCAGTGAGCGGAGTGACGATTTTTAGAAAACAACCTCCCGGCTGGTAATAACTGCGAGTTCTGATGCATCGGAACAGACACCCTACACCGAAATATTCACCGTAAACTGCACCCGCATATTGTTCTTGAAAACAGGTAAATGATAAGCCCCCCAGCGGTACCACACGCTTGCCCCCAGGCCGATATAGACCGTCTTGAAATAAGGAATCCGGAGGATGTTGTCGAGACCGGCCCCTGATTCCAGGTAGCCGCGACGCATATCCTGAAAGTCAAGCCCTTGGTGTTGTGTGGGCGTTGATAACTTTCCCCAGCCCAATTGTTGCATCAGTCGCAGCTCAGGGCGAAAATAAGGAGTTTTTAATCGGCCGAGTAAGGTACCGAAACGGTGAGTAAAAAACAGGTAAGCAAATTTTTCTTGCGCAAATTCCGTAACCCCAGCAGTATTAAAAAGGCCGTTGCCTGTAATTCCATTCTGGCTATTTCCCGGGGCTTGAAACAAATAGGGATAAGGCAATGCTTTGCTGAGCCAGCCTGTTTCCAGGGTAATCTCCGTCATGCCCATAAACTTCCAACGTTGCTCGTGTTGCAAGCGGGCGGTGAACCGCTGAGCGGTAAAATCATCTACCGCCAGGTGGGCAATAGTAAAATCGAGGATAGGAAAAACGGGGTACAAAATAGCTTCGAATTGTTCCATCTTGACCAAGCGTTCGCGGGGTGCCCAGCGCAGGCGTGTGCCGAATTCTTCTGTTTGGTAATGCAGAGGCGCTTCCGTGGGAGCAGCTCCGAAAGCATAGATGTAACTAAGTTTTCGTTCCTCTTTTTGGGCATAAAAATTGAGTTGCACGCTTCCGTGGGGGCGATAGATCAGGTCTGCACGGATTTGCTCCTGATTGTCAAGGCGTTCAAGAATCAGATTTCTAGCCGACCAATTGGCCCAAGGGTTATTGACACTGGAAAGGTAATCAATGCTTCCTGGGGCGACTAGGTCATTGCGGTAGCTAAAACGGAGCTTTAAATCACGTTGCGGGTAAATCTTCAACTCCAATGCGCCACCGTATTTCCATTCTTGATCACGAAACCCATAGCCCCCGTAGGCATAAATAGAACCCGCCCGCCATAACTCGGGGCTGGTTTTGAGTCCTAGCCCCAATCGGGTGCCTTCGCGTACATTGACGTTGAGTAAATCGGGAACGACGAGGTCTATTTTGCGCCCACTCCACAGTCCGCTGCTGACGACCTGTATGAGGCCATTGTAAGCACTAAGCACGCGATAGGCAGGGCGTAACTCTGGCAAAGAATCCCAATAAACGTAGGTATTCGCCTCTCGCGGGTGGAGGGGCAGCAATCGCAGACTATCGTCCAAGCCATTGGTACTGGATTGAACTTCTTTTAAATAATGATTAAAAAAGCTGGCAGGAGGCGGATTCAACGAGATTTCCGTGAGTACGCTCCGGTTGCGGAAACCATACTTTATAAAAAGTTCTCCCTGACCAATTTGGAAGAAAAGATCGGCATGTAAAACCACCGGAAACCAGCTACCTTCTACACGTTGGCTTTCCTGTTGGATACTAAACTGAATAGTCTGCCGGGGATCAGCAGGCGTAGCGATCACCCGCTCAATAGCGTAACCATCTGTGTGGATATACAAGACGCCTTTCAGGGCCGTGAAATATTTATTGGGCAGGGGACGAAATTCAATGACAAAGGTGGTGTCTTGTGAGTGTACAATCGTATCGGACAAGAGAAAATCGTAATGTTGGAAGGTGCCTTTGCTTAGTGGGTTAACGTAGTTTTGGTCGGTCACCTCCATCCTGATCACTTCTTTGTAAAAACCAAAAGGCTGAAAGTTGATCGGATTTAGGCCACCCGTAAAGTCATTGGGCAAGGAGGATTGGGTAGCTAGAATAATTTCTTTCTGCTGGTGAGGTGCCCGAAAAGCATGTTGGCTGCGCGTTTCTGTTACCCATAGGTGCATTTCGTCGGTGAAGAGTTCTTGGCGGCGTTGCTGTAAGGCAGCTGCTTCAAGTAAAGCCGAATCGCGTTTAGCAGAACGCCTCCTTGTCTTTTCACGGACTTTAACTGGCGGAGCCGCGAGGGTATCTACTCCTAATACTGTCTTGTGATAAGCTTGGTAGGAGTAGCCGTCTTTTTGGGCAGGATCGTGCAGGTCCCGAGCAGCAAGTGCCCTTCGGATGATACGCCAGGCAGGGTTTTCTTCTGGGCGAACGACCACTTCCTCCAGTGAAACACCAGCCGTGGTTATCGTGAGGGTGAGATTGCTTTGTGATTTCAGCACCACAAGTCGTTCTTCATAACCTACGTATCGCAAGCGCAAAGTGTCGCCAGGCTGTGCTTTGATTTTAAAGTTCCCGTCCACATCAGAGTAGCTACCTTCCGTGGTACCCATTCGCTGAATGCTGACAAAAACCAAGGGTTCTCGAGTATCTGCGTCAAGGACTACACCTTGGTAATTACTGACCTGCGCATTAGCTTCTTCCTGGAAGAAGACGATAGACAGGAGTGATAAAGCAAGCAGGAAGACGTTCTTCATGAAAAATAACGGGTATAATAAGCGGCCAAGCCGTAGCTTTGTGTCAGTGGCTATTAATAGTACGAAGCTACTATAAGTTAATCTTCCTTTAGCCCATTTCATTGCTCAATAGGCTTAACTTAACTTAGTGGCTAGGCTCTTCCCCAATAAACGCTGTTTTACTGATGAAAAAATACTCCTCCTTCCTTTTATCACTATTATGTCCTGCACTTGTTTTCCTACAACCGGTTCCGTGCACCGATGATCCGCCAGCAATGACGCCTACTTGCGAGGAGGCTTGTGTTATTTGCGACATTGATGGTTTTACAGGCCGCCATGAAAGCAATGTGCCCGGAGTGGCTCCCGATGATTTCTGTACCATCGTGGTTCATAATGCACAGTGGATCGCCTTTATTGCGGGTAGTGAAGATTTGACCATCAGGATTACGGTATCCAACTGTCAAATGTCAGCTGGCCTGGAGATCGGTTTGTATGAAGGGATAGATTGTACCAATTTTCGCCGAGTTTCAAACTGTGAAGGAGGTACAACGACGATAGTCTCACCTGGTATTCCGCGGTTGATTAGTAACACCGAACCTCTGGTGATTGGTCAATACTACTACCTTGTTATGGACGGTGCTTTTGGCGACAATTGCGACTGGACCCTGGAGGTTACAGAAGGAAGTACGGAGGCCGCCCCTTTAAATACAGCGCCTTTGATTGAAGGCCCGGAAGTATCCTGTCCGGAATTGATAACGACTTACACTACTCCCGGACTGATGGGCGGCACGGAATACGAATGGAGATTGGATGGCACGCTGATAAGTACATTGGATAGCGCGGAGGTGGTTTGGCCAGGGGACGGTGTTTTTGAATTATGCCTCCAGATCAGCAATGCTTGTGACGAGGCTCCACCTACTTGTAGAAATATTTTGGTGCAGTCTATTGCCCCGACCTTTTACCAAGAAATAATATGTTCAGGAGAGTGCTTTGAGGTTCATGATTCACTGTCCTTATGTGAAGAAGGGTTTTACGAATTCAATTTCCCCACTGACGCTGGTTGCGATAGTATGGTGATTGTAGACCTTACCGTTTTTGAATCAGCAGAAACACAACTGAGTGCTAATATCTGCGAAGGAGACAGCCTCTTTATTGGCGGAATTCCTTATTTCTCTACGGATATTCACACAACAGTGCTTGAAAATTATCTCGGCTGCGACAGTACAGTTATTCTAGACCTAAGCCTGATTGTGTGCGAAATAGAAGGAGAAATCGACGAGGTTCCCGTGGTTTGCCGTGGAGAATCATCAGGGCAACTTAATTTTTTCGTAACTGACGGTACCCCACCGTTTTCCTATAATTGGACGCAACTAGGAAGCAGCGCTTCCGGCAGCGGCTCATTGAATACGATCAATACTCCTGCAAATATTGCTAATCTAGAAGCAGGTACTTACCTCATTACGCTCAATGATGACTTTGGCAACGACCTTGTCTTGATTCAGGAAGTAACACAACCAACATTACTCAGCGTAACACTAGTGGCCAGTGACCTTAGCTGTTCTGATAGCGACGATGGGATGATTACAGCTTTGCCAATGGGTGGCGTCGGTCCTTATGAATACAGTTGGGACAATGGTCCCCTAACCGCAGGTATTGAAAATTTGACAGCGGGAACCTATACCGTGCAAATAACGGATGCCATGGGTTGTTCCGTCGCAGCATCACTCATGCTGGCAGAACCTGCACCTTTAGTTATGACGACTGAATTTATTGACCCGGATTGCGGGGGAAATGACACTGGCCAGGCCATTATCACGTCCATATCAGGGGGTACTGCTCCTTATCTTCATGCCTTAAACGGAGGTGTATTTAGCGAACAGCTTGAATACTCCAACCTCACTGCGGGCACCTACACACTGACAACAGAGGATGCAAATGGCTGCATTACTGAGATAAGCGAAACGCTGCAAGCCCGCATCATTCCAATTATTGATTTGGGGGTAGATACCAGTATTGAATTGGCGGAACAATTGACTTTGCGTCCAATTTCAAGTGTGCCTTTGGATAATTTTTCTTGGTCGCCAATTGATGGCCTGTCTTGCATCGATTGTCCAAACCCAATATTGACGGCCATTTTGCCTACCACTTACACATTGTCTGTTACTTCCGTGGACGATTGTACGACGACTGATTCCATCCGTATTAGTATCCTGGATGTACGTGACGTTTTTGTACCCAATGCTTTCAGCCCCAACAACGATGGTGTAAATGATGAGTTGATTGTTTTCGGTGGGCCAGAAGTTGTTTTAATTAAAAACTTCCGCGTTTTCAATCGTTGGGGCGATTTGCTTTTTGAAGCAAAGGAACTGCTACCTAACTCGAATACCATGACCTGGGATGGTCGTTATCAAGGAGAAATCCTGGGGAGTGATGTCTTCGTTTGGTCTGCCGAAATAGAATTCATTGACGGGGTGACGCTGGATTACTCAGGGGATGTTTTGTTGTTGAAATAAAAAAGCTGACTACATCTCCTCTTCCAAGGCTATCAAGTCTACTTCGTATAACTGGTAAAATTCTTCCACATAAGGCCGCCGATTGTAGTCCCTTTCGGCAAAAGCAAGTTTGGCTTGATCCAGGTAGCTACGTGCTTGTGCCTTACGGCCTTCCTCTGCATGAGTTTTAGCCAGCCAATACATCAAATCTGCATTGTAGTCTTCCAGGCTGAGGCCAGTTTCGAAGGACTGGATGGCCTCGTCGGGTTGTTTTAATCCTAGGTAGGCGATACCCCGAAAGAGGAAAGTTTCTGGCGCTATGTATTTAAAACCGGTAACACTCGTCTCATATTCGATATGCTGATCGAAGTAGTCAACGGCTTTCTTGTACTGCTCTAACTGTAGGTAACAAATACCCCGCATAAAGTCTACACTGACCGATTGTGGATAGTCGACAACGCCGGGGGTAATGGTATCCAGACGATTAAAATCGGTGAGAGCACGTTCATAATCTCTGTAAAAATAAAGGTATAGGTAGCCTCTCCAGCCCATCCAGCCAAGAGGGTCGAGGTCAGCAGCTTTGCCGTAATAATGAGGAAAGGCCGAGGCTATACCCCGCTTGAGGTAAGGCACTCCAATCTCGCGGTAAACGGTTGCGTTATTGGGGGCGAATCCCTTTGCTTCTTCCAATAACAGCTGACATCCAGGAGACCCCTGATAGTAACTGCCGATGCTTTCTGTAAGTTTTTTTGCGAGGGTTATCTGTTCTTCCTGTGTGAATGATTTTCGGTACCAATTATGACGCTGTTGCCCACAAGATGCGACTAACAACACCAATAAAACTATACAACCAATGTAGCGTAGAAGTAAGGCATTCATAATCTTCCGTAATTAGTTAATGATTTAGAATATTGGTTTCCCATCAAATAAAAATTATCAACAAGCGCTTAAGGCAATATTTCTACCAATGCTCCATCACGGAACTTCAAGGTGAGATAAGCGTAAGTGTCAATCGCTTCTTCCCAAGCTACAGCGGCCTCCCAATCGTCAAGATTATAGATAATCTCAAAGCAATGCTGAACCAAAGGTGCAGGAAATTCCATCCGTTTAAAATCTAAACTGGCTTCTTCTGTTACAAATCGCCCGGCCTGTCCTTCACAATTGATCACAAAACGATAAGTAAGATAACCAGAGACTTCTTTGAAAAGGGAGGGGTCAAGCTGTTCACGAAAAACTGCTTCTAGCCCGCGCTTCCCTGTACGGTAGCCTGCCTTAGGATTGCCATTGTAATAGTCATGAATCCATTCGTGAGGGTCACAAATTTTAAATTGAGTACTATTATCTAACGTACTTGCAGGGTTAATATATGCTACACGCTCGGGAGCAGAGGCCCTGCGTTTCAGAAAAGCCTTGCGGGGCATTTGCTCTACCAATTCCATATTCCCGGTGCCTGTTTCCAGGTAAAGCTCCTGCTTATAGAGCCCCATCCCTGCCAGGTAAGTGCTCTGGATTTGGGTCTGATAAGTTTTGTCCTCTCGCTCAGCGTAGTCGTAATGCCGCTCTAATTCTTTATAGAAGACTTTAGCTGGCTGATTTTCAATCATGGTGTCTACTACATGTGTTTGGCGCATCAGCAATTGTTCCTCCGTCCCCCCGTTAAATGTTGTTTGCGTGGCTAACCGGGCAGTATCCCCTTGCCAATTAAGTAAAACAGGTTCTAAAATATTTATAACGAAAGTGTCTTTTTGCCAGAATTGTTTTCCTTGTTCCAGAAACTCTTGATTATCTTTAAAATAAACTTGGCTGGTCTCAAGAGGCTCAAATCCCGCATTATAAGATGTGATTTCTAGCCGATCATTTGCGTGAAGCTGATAAAGGTAATAGCGGATGTCTGTAGACTCCTCGTAGCCGTCAGCACTAGTAAAATGAAAATAATATTTACTGACAACCCCCTTGCGGAGCAATTCTGTAGGGGGAAGATAATCGGCAGCAATTCCGAGAGGAGAAGGCGCGGTTTCGCAACCAAAGAAAAAACAGGCAAAGCCTGACAAAAAGAGCAGGTATTTCATTGGAAAAGAGGCAGCACAAAAATAAATTGAGCATTCGTTCTTCAAATGAATGACTAAGCGGTTCATTTCAAGCGTGTTAATTATTTGAAAAACTTAGAGAAGGCTAAGTTTGTTTTTTGCGCAATACACAGATGGATTACTCACGAAAAGTAATCACTTTTTTGCCCGCAAAAAGAAAGAGACGTTCTACTTAACAATCTATTAGCAGAATAAGCTAGCAGCCTACCCTTATTTCGGATCTTCTGCCAGTTGATAGATCGACCGAATGTTTCTCCCTAGTCCATTATAATCCAAGCCGTATCCAACGACAAACTTAGGCGGAATGGAGAACCCCACGTGATCAATCTTAACTTCTTTTTGTAGCATCTCTGGTTTCACCAACAGGCTTACCAAACTAATAGAACGGGGTTGCTGAGCCTCAAGGATAGGGAGGAAACGATTCATTGTATGCCCACTATCGACAATATCTTCGACGATGATAATATCACGCCCTTGAACCTCCTCAGGCGTAGGGCCAAGAATAATTTTTACATCCTGGGTCGTTTCTGTACCAATGTAAGATTGGGTTCGGACAAAACTCACCTCTGCCGGGCCGTCAAAATACCGGACTAGGTCTGTTGCAAAAACAAAGGCACCTTTCAGCATCACCATGAATACCGGCTTGCGGCCAGCATATTCTTTACTGAGTAGTTTTCCTATTTCTGCTACCCTTTGCTGAATCGTTTCCTCTGTCAGGTAAGGTTTAAAACGAAAGTCGTAGAGCTGTATGAGTTCGGTCATTACTGGGGCTTTTAGTACTGCAAGTTTAGTAAAACTTGCTTTCTACTCCAACTGTTTAACCAGTCTTTTGGTTTAAGCCCACCTTCTTACTTTTATAAAGACCAGTTAACCAATCTTTTGGTTTAAGCACCTCAAGCCCTGAAATTACACGCCTCTGAAACTGTAATTATTTCAACCCATATTTATCCAGCAAGTAGACCAAAGCCGTAATAGAAGCTGCCCCTAATTCCAGTTCCCGCTTATTGACGGCTTCAAAAGTATCAATTGCTGTATGGTGATAATCAAAATAGCGCTGTGAGTCTGGTTCAAACCCAATCAGTAAACCTTGCTGTATCTTGAGTCCAGAAATATCAGCACCGCTTCCTCCCTTTTTCAAGCCAAGCCCGTAGGGTTCTAAAAGTGGCAGCCACTCATAGACTTGTTGAAACTTTGATGTAAACACATTGTCGTCAGCATCAAAGGTGAAGCCGCGAGGAGTAAAACCGCCTCGATCTGATTCAATAGCCGCCATGTGGTACTCTTCGGCATCATTAGAGGCCTTCCAGTAGGCACGAGCACCGCCCAGGCCACTTTCTTCATTCATAAAAAGAACACAGCGAATGGTACGCTGAGGCTGGTAATTCATTTTTTTGAGCAATTCAATAACCTGCATCGCGTGTACACAACCCGCTCCGTCATCATGCGCTCCTTCACCAACATCCCAAGAATCGAGGTGACCACCAATAAGTATGATTTCATCAGGGTAGGTGCTGCCTCGAATCTCACCTATAACATTATAGGAGGTGGCCGGTGGTCTAGGCTCGCAAGTGGAACGCACAAAAACATTGACCTCTTCTTTTTTGAGCAAACGACTCAGTAGTTCAGCATCATTAGTACTAATCGCAAAAGCAGGAATAGGAGTAACACCTTCCTTGTACCCCATTGCTCCTGTGTGAGGAATATTATCAAGGCGAGTAGTCATGGAACGAACTAAGGTAGCTACCGCCCCATACTCCGACGCTTTAGAAGCGCCGATGCCACGCTGATCGACAGCACCTCCGTAAGCCGAGAAGGTATTCATTTGGGTAGGATCCATCGGGCGATTATAAAAAACGATTTTGCCAGCAAGTTGCTCTCTTCCTAACTTTTCTAGTTCATCCAAGCTTTGTACCTCTACAACACCAGCGACCAAGCCATCAGGACCAGTGCCTACACTGTGCCCCAAAGCAAGTGCATGAAGCTCCTGGGTGCCAATTTGCTCAGAGTTTACAATTCGCACCTGCTCTTCTTCACCTCTCACCCAGGTCGGCACAGTACATTCTTCTAAATACACCGCATCCATTCCTAAAGTATCTAATATATGCTGGCCATAAGCAACCGCAGCTACAGACTGGGGCGAACCGGCCAATCTGCCCCCTACCTCTTTGGTTAGATGGTAAAGCCATTGGTAACAGGAACCTTCCGTAAGTGCTTTATTATAGATTTCACGAATCGTTCTTGCGTCTTCTTCTTGCTGGATTTCCTGAGCGTTCAATAACGGTGCGGTAGCACCAAATAGTAGTAACCCGAAAAAAATTGACTTTATTTTCATCTTTTTGGAATAGTAGAAAAATGAGTTAAACGACACTCCCTGCTTCTAACTAACTGATAACTAGACACTAGAGAATACCCGGTGAATTTAGAGAATTATTCCGCATTTCTTTCATCAGCAAAATTTAATTTGATCAAAATGCTTAATTCTTGCAAAAACTCGTCATTCCAACAATCAACACTAGCACTAAAACCGATTAATCTTTTACAAAAAAGATGATCTCTTCAATTTTGTCATAAGCTTATAGATCGTAAAAAGCGAAGAGGTGATGGATGTGGAGTAATTGTATTTTGTACAATAACTTCCTATATTTGTTTCATCATCAGAAAGGACATAGGTCTTTTCTACGATATAATTTGGTTTTATTTGGTTAGGGCTGAGGTAGTGCTGTGGTGGCGCTGCCTCTTTTTGATGACAGCGCTTTGTTTCTTTAACAGAAAACAAAGCGCTGTTTTTTTTGCTACAAACTCCACGCCTTACCTACGTCGCTGAGTGGAATACAACCTTGATAAGGCCCTGGGATGGGGTCGTAAGCCAACACTTCGGTCCCCACCTTTTCAGACGCAAAGTAACTATTAATCGCCAAGGATTTTAAATCCAACCACCAGGGCTGCTTCTCCTCTAATTCATCTTTATCTAAATCCTGCTCCTCCAGACTTTCCGCAGTCGCAATAGATTCTTTGTCCAACACATTAAGCAACCGGAGCTGATCTTCAGCTGATAAACTGTGGTAGGGCTTGCGTTCTGAATCCTGAATACTCGATAACCAGGATTGAAAACCATCGACCATTTTCTGACGGTCTTCCTCCTCTGTGTATTTGTCTAGAACAAGGTCTATGAATTCTGGCACTCCAACTTCCAGTGCACCAGGGGTATCTGTTTTTGGAAGCATCGTGTCTACGACTGCTTTCAAATTGAGATAGGTATCCTCAGAAAGAAAAGAAGGCATATAATCCGGTGCAGCAGGCTCTGCTTTGCAACCACTCAAGAAGGCGCTTGTCAAAGGAGCTGTAATGGCGTAACCCGTAACGTATGCTGTATATTTTAGGATAGCTCTGCGATCCATAAGTTTAGTTTTTTACTGGTTTAAAGGTTCATTTTCTTCAACTCACTTACAGCGTAATCCGCTGCTCGGGCAGTAAGAGCCATATATGTAAGCGAAGGGTTCTGGCAGGCTGCCGAGGTCATGGCCGCACCATCGGTAACGAATACATTAGGAGCTTCCCAAACCTGGTTCCATTTATTGAGCACGCTGGTTTTGGGATCACGCCCCATACGAGCCGTTCCCATTTCGTGGATACCGAGACCAGGGTAAGAGCCATCATCGTAGGTTTCAATGTCTTTGAAACCAGCTGCTTCTAGCATTTCTGCCGCACTGGCCGCCATATCCTTACGCATGGCCATTTCATTGCCCTTAAACTCCGCATCCATAGTCAACGTAGGTAACCCGTGAATGTCTTTGACATCATGATTAAGGTAAACACGATTATCTTCATAAGGAAGGCATTCACCAAAGCCATTCATCCCCAGTTGCCAAGGGCCAGGCTGTACCAGGGCATCCTTAAAGTCAGCGCCTACGGTCATTTCTAGTTCTTTGACACCACGCATCCAGTTGGTTCGGCTAGCGCCTCCTTGGTAGCCGAATCCCCGAATATAATCTTTGCGCTTACTCGCATCATCTATGTTTCGGAAACGAGGAATATAAAAGCCATTCGGACGGCGGCCTTTATAATACATGTCTTCAAACCCTTCGTAACGCCCGCGAGCACCTACCTTAAAGTGGTGATCCATAAGGTTACGGCCCAATTGGCCACTGCTACTGCCAAGGCCTTCGGGCATATCTTCGGTTTGAGAATTCATCAAGATGAAGGTACTGCCCAATGCCGAGGCACATAGGAAAACGATTTTGGCAAAAAACTCATGCTGCTCGCCGGTCTCACCATCAATCACTCTTACTCCCTTGGCTTTGCCTGTCTCTTTATCCATAATGATGGAATGAACGACCGAATGAGGACGCAAGGTCATATTTCCCGTTGCTTCAGCAGCAGGTAAAGTAGAAGCATTACTGCTAAAATAGGCACCGAAAGGACAGCCCCGCATACAACGATTCCGGGATTGGCACTTTCCTCTTGTCCCGTGAATAGCTGGATTAGGCTCCGTTAGATGAGCGGTACGGCCAATGGTCAGTAAGCGACCATCAAAGTTGGTAGCCATACTTTTTTTAAGCTCTTTTTCTACACAGTTGAGCTCCATAGGTGGCAAAAAGTTGCCATCAGGTAGATGGGCTAAGCCTTCGGCTTGGCCACTGATGCCGGCAAAGGTTTCTACATAATTGTACCAAGGAGCCATGTCTGCATAACGAATAGGCCAATCTACAGCGATACCATCACGTTCATTGGCCGCAAAATCGAGGTCACTAAGGCGATAACTTTGGCGCCCCCACATGAGAGAACGACCACCTGTATGGTAGCCTCGTATCCAGTCAAAGCGTTTTACTTCACTGTATGGATGCTCGCTGTCTTTAACGAAAAAATGCTTGCGTGACTTCCGAACGGTATAACCAGTGCGATCCTGTTTAGGATAATGCTCAGCTACCTCTTCGGGTGGGACCCTGTCCCCGCCTTCATAATCCCAGGGGTCATCCCCTGCAGTTGGATATTCACCGTGTCGGACATTACGGCCGCGCTCCAGCACCAATGTTTTTAAGCCTTTTTGACTGAGCTCTTTGGCAGCCCAACCTCCACTAATCCCCGAACCTACTACGATCGCATCGTACGTAACTTCGGCCTTCCCCTGTGAATTGAAAAACATATGTAAATCGTGTTAAATCCATCAAAAATTTCGCCCAAACACTAAGGTATAAATTAATGTGTGATTTTTACACGAAGCAACATAAATGATTTGGTTTCCTAGTCGACAATAAGGACTGTCTCAGGAAGGAAAATTCGACCATCTTGGTTACCGTAACCAACATAGCCATCAGGGTGAACGAGTCGGAAATAATAGCTAAATTCAGTAATACTCGTGAAAACAGCCGGAAAAATCTGATATCCACGGTAATTCGCCAATCCTATTACTTCACCTTTATAGAGATAAGCTAATTGCTCATAACGAGCAGATCGCTGCCATTTTATACGGTCGTATTTAGCAGGTGTTGCTGCTACGCCATTGTGGGCCCAGAAACCAAACTTACCATCCTTCTCCACGAGAATGTAACCCAACTGAGAGCGATTGTAACCCTGGATTATTGTTGTTTTTTCAATATTGTATTCCTCTGGAACGGTGACGCGTTCTGTCTCACTTCCGTTTTTGGCAAGAACAACATCGATCCCTCCTCCAGGATTTCGTTGACGGTTAATTTCCAATCGCGGGGCGGCATCTTCATCAACGCTCTGATCTTCAAAAACCATGTCGTCTCCCCACATTTCCAGTTCTTCTTCTTTTTCCCGCATTTCCTCAAACGGTAGCGCTTCGCCAAAGGCATCTATATAGCGATCTTCACCATTCAGCGTAAGCTTATAGTCGGGATAGTCTGAATAGTCATCCAGTAGTTTAACCTTATCATAAATACAAGGAGCGATAAGCTTACCTTCACCATTGATAACTCCCCATCGGTCATTGATAGCTACTGCGGCCAGCGCTACTTTTCTACCGTCAAAGTCTGTTACTGCTGTAAATTTGGGCTTGGCCAACCACTTCGCTTTTGCCCCTTCTGTATGGAGTAATCCAAACTTTCCCTTACGCAAAGCCCAGTGGTTGTTCTTGGCATAGTACTGCATTCTCCCAATGCTATCCAGCTTGGGTTTAGCAAGCCAGGCTCCATCCGTCTTTAGTAAACCATAACGGCTATTGTCAATAACAATAGCATAACTCCCCGTTGAGCTAGCATGATTAAAAAAACCAATACTATCCAATTCAGGAGCCATTACCAAGGCGCGGTTTTCATCAACGATACCCCATTCGTTTTGGTAAGAAAAAGGATAAACCTTAGGAGCCTTCTGAGCAATCAAAGTCGTGCTCCAAAAGACAACACATAACAATAGGAAAGTAAAATAGTGACGCATACTTTTTTGATATTCATTGCGAATGTGCCATAAAGGTAATCGTAAGCAATAAAAATTGCCAACGCAAGGAAAAATCAGCTACTTGACACAACTAGTGACTTACTCTTTCTTCAACAATACCAGGAAGTAAGCTACAAGCTTGATCCAGCATTTGGTAAACCTGCTCAAAACCATTATCATCCCAATAAGGGTCAGGAACATTATGATCGGCAGCACCAGTGAATTCAAGAATGAGATGCACTTTTTCTCGCTGCTCTTGTGTGGTAGCCAGCGCCAGGATATTGCCCTGATTACTACGATCCATTGCGAAAACAAGATCAAATTCGTCGAAATCAGAAGCTCTAAATTGACGGGCTCGCTGGATACTTATATCAAGGCCATACTTTTTTGCTACCGCCTGAGAACGGGGATCAGGTTGTTGCCCTACATGATACGCGCCTGTGCCTGCAGAGTCTACTTGCCAGTCTAGTTTGTGCTGCTTGACTTTGTTTTTCAAAATGCCTTCCGCTAACGGGCTACGGCAAATATTTCCTAAGCAAACCATTAAAATTTTCATGGGATAAACATTTATGTGTAGTTGTTAATAGGTTCGTGACCAGAGAAAAACTCGCTGCTGTTAAAGTAACGTATTTAGATAACGAAATGTGACTGTTATCACCAAAAATCTCCTGATTTGTTGGGATTTATGCTTTAAATTTGCGACATGAAAATAATAATTGCCGGAGCAGGAGATGTAGGTTTTCATCTTGCAGAGTTGCTCGCTTATGAAAATCAGGACATCACACTCATCGATTTAGACCAGGAGGTACTGGATTATGCAGCGAGCCATCTCGATGTATTAACCATAAAAGGCGATTGTGGTTCAATTGACGTTTTAGAACAGGCCGAAGCAGGCAGCGCCAACATGGTCTTGGCTGTTACTACCTCTGAAAAGACCAATCTTATCGTTTGTATTCTGGCAAAAAAAATGGGAGCCCGGCAGACCATCGCCAGAGTAAACAACCAGGAATACCTCGCAGAGTCCCAGCGCCAGACCTTTGCAGAGCTAGGCGTTGACAACATCATCTCTCCGGTTTATTTGGCTGCTGAGGAAATTCGTCGTTTAGTAAAGCAGGCTTATTTTACTGATATTTTTGAGTTTGAGGAAGGGCGTATCAGCTTGGTAGGCGTAACACTAGATGAATCCTCTCCCCTTATAAATATTTGTCTTAAAGACTTACCCGATCATGCCAAAGAGATTGACCTACGCCCAATTGCAGTTTTGCGAGGACATCGGACTATCATTCCCCGAGGTGAAACCATTCTACGACAAAACGACCACGTCTATTTTATTACTGCAAAATCGAGAATTGATGATTTACGCAAATTCATCGACTGTAGAAAAATAAATGTGCGTAAAATCATGATCATGGGAGGCTCGGAACTCAGTCGTGCCACTGCCCAGTTATTGGAAAAGGATTACAACGTTACCTTGATTGCCAACAATAAAGAATGCTGTAAAACTTTCTCAGAAACGCTTACGGAGACACTGATCATCAATGGCGACTTCAGCAACGTAAACCTCTTGGTGGAAGAAGGTTTAGACAATATGGATGCCTTTATTGCACTGACGGAAAATGCTGAAACCAATATCATTGCCAGTCTTACGGCAAAAAACCATGGCGTATATAAAACCATTGCCCAAGTGGAGAACAAAGAATACGTTCATATCTCACAAAACATTGGAGTAGACACCCTGATCAACAAGAAATTGATTGCAGCCAACAACATCTTTCGCTTCGTCCGCAAGGGAAAAGTAGAGGCCATTACCAGTCTTCACGGCGTAGATGCAGAAGTTATCGAATTTATCGTCCACAAGCCCAACCAGCTAACAAAAAAGCCATTGCGTGATTTACACTTCCCGGAAGCTGCATTGATTGGAGGCGTAATTCGCGGAGAGGAAAGCCTTTTCCCCGATGGCAATTTTCAGCTTGAGGTCAATGATAAAGTAATCGTTTTTACACTACCCGAAGCGATCAGTAAAGTGGAGAAATTGTTTAGATAGGCCGTTTGGGGTTTTCCCTAACAAGTTCTTATCTTCGTCGTTCCACGAACGCACTGCACCACGCGTCCACGAACTCTCTTTCCCTTCCTTCATAGCAGTGTCTTTTTCTTCATTTTAGACTTTTAATAATGAAAAAGACCAATCAGTTGCTTTTTGCACTACGCAACGAACAATGGGTACATGTTAGTGAAGTTCCACGCGGCCGTGCTTGTGCTTGCGAATGTCCTGCTTGTAACGCTTCTCTCGTGGCTAAAAAAGGCCAGCAAAACCAGCATCATTTTGCGCATCAAAAAGGACATTTGTGTTCTTTAGCACTGGAAACATCCTTACATCGGCTAGGCAAAGCCATAATTGTCGAAAAGAAAAGCCTCTATACCCCCTTACTCGAAGCTTACCGCTCGAAACTCTTACGAAAAGGCAGACTGGAGACCTATCAAAAGGCACAAGAAGAAACCCGGCTGCGGAATACTCAGGTAGACGTGCTTCTACAAAATGGCAACTCGAAATTGGGTGTAGAAATAAAAGTCACCCACCCCACAGGCAAGCAGAAGATTCGCCGCTTGGCGCAACTTAATTTGCCCACTGTGGAAATCGACATGCTCAGAATTTATGAGCAGCACCTACTTCACTACCCACAAGGGGATTTAAAGCAATTAGTACACACATTACTATACGGCACGCAAAATCGAGTATGGTTGTTTCACCCCTGGCAGCATCGCTATGAATATAAACTGGCGCAAACGGCTACCCCACGCAAAGTCCATATCAACAAGCAAGGAAATTACTACCATTACCATGTATATCATTGTCCGCGAAATCTGCGGTTCGTCCGGCGTGGCTTTCGTGAAGGGTACTCCTACGCCCGGATTTTCCAGGATTGTTTACACTGTCAGCATTGCCGAAAAATTAATTATCAACAGGAATTTGTAGGTTACCATAATATCAACACTTTGCCTGCGGAAGTACTTTGTGATTCGGAAGCAGAGATTAGCCGATAAAGTGGCACAATTCGTACTTACTTAGCTAACTTTATGCAAGCAACAACTAATCCCCCTACCCTATGATGACTCGATACCTATCCTTCTTTATTTTTTTAATCGCCACTTCCGCATTAGCAGGCCAAACTGACGACCAGTGGGATTTGCTCATCACGGATGTCCAAGTGTTTACGGGTAAAAAAACATTAAAGGCCACGGACCTGGGCGTAAAAGACGGTATCATCACCCACATGGGGCCAGAACTTGATCGCCAACGCCGGGCACTCAACACCATCAATGGAGAAGGCTATACAATCCTTCCCGGCCTCGTCAACACCCATGTTCACGCCTGGTTTCCTTTACACTTACAGCAAGCTGCACAGGCTGGCGTACTGGCCGTGTGTGACATGCACGGATCGGCTTTCGCCACAAAGTTTCTTGGTCAATTTCAGGATTCAGTAGGCTATGCTCGTTATTACGCGGCGGGTTCAGGAGCGACCGTTCCCGGCGGGCACGGCACCCAGTTTGGAATGATTGTACCTACCATTGACAGCAGCACCTCTGCCCGCCAATTTACGCTTGACCGTATTGCCGAAGGGGTTGACTACATCAAAATCCTAAGGGAACCCATGCGGCCTACCCTTAGTTTTGCTCAAATCGATACCATCATCAAGACTGCTCACGAGAAAAACGTAAAGGTTGTTGCCCACGTTTCCCGTTGTGCCGATGCCGTAGAGCTTGTACGACTGGGCATTGACGGCCTCGTCCACATCTGGTTTGATCGGGCAATGACAGATGAAGAACTCAAGGTATTCGAGCAGCACGAAAATCTTTTTATTGTTCCTACTGCACTTACTAATATAAAGGTGTTCGCCTTTTTTGAGCAACAAGCAGAAAAACCGGAAGTATCCCTTGACAGCATAGGCTTACTTGATGAGATTCGGCGACTACACGAAGCTGGGGTGCAAATACTGGCCGGAACAGATCCGCCAAATTTTGGCATCAACCATGGCAGTGACCTCTACGAAGAACTGATCTTACTTGCCGCAGCAGGTATCCCTAATCAAGAATGTCTTGCCGGAGCTACAGTGGAAAGTGCTCGTTACTTTGGTTTGGTCGGGCCACAACCTATTCAGGTGGGCGTAGCCGCAGATTTCTTCCTTGTAAAAGGTGACCCTTTAAAATCAATGGAAGCTTTACGCGAACTGGAAGGCGTTTGGCAAAAAGGGCAACGAATTTACCCAAATGACAAACAATAATGCTAACGAAAAATAAGGCTTCTGCCCCCTAAAGGGAGATAATCATCTTGAAGGAACTGATGGGGTGTTCATATTATAGTGTCCCATTTTATAATCTGATAAACTTGATGATTGAAGAATCAGAAGTGATATAGAAATCATTCAAGAGTCATAAGTAATAATTGTTATACGTTTATTTTATTAAAAGAAAACAATGAGGGAATATACCGAGCTTGAAATAGTCGATTCTTTAAAAGACATTGATTCTATTTTAGCGATAAGAAGCCACGTATCATTCCTCTTTGAAGACAACCGTCTTAGCCGTAGATTTATTGGAGGCAGTCCAATATCAAAAGTTGGTTTAAACACAATTAAATTTCTAACCCAAGGTCATTATGAAGGTGTTTCGTTAGGTGAAGTAAAACCAGGGACTAAATTAGAATTGTTTGAAGGCGGGAAGAAAGAAGTAAAAATTTCAGATGCTATAATACAGAAAAGGTATTTTGAAAAACCTTCTAAAAAAAGTTGGTCCATTACAGAAGAAATAAATCCTTCTGATTGCATTGTTTATCAACTTGAAATACGCTTATCAAATACGGAGAAAGAATGTTTAGAACTTGGAAAGACTCCGCTTCAAATGGAGGATAAATGGTTTTCATTTGTAGAAAATAATGTTATCCGTTTTTTTAGAAGTTGGACAGGAATAGAAGTGTTCCAAGCTGAAATTTCACAAATTGCGCATGATAATTGGGTAATAAATGAATTACGCTCGACCAAAAATCCCAAAATTAACTTTCAAGATAAGAAATCACTTTTCGAAGACTTGGTCAAATATCAAATCATGCGAATAGAAAAAATAATAAAATAAAAGCAGCATGAAACTTTGCTGTACATCTATGCTTCGCTACGCACAGCGCACAAGCATGAGTTACTAGAAGGTGATTCCATGTTGATAAGTATTTTTTTTTAAAACATAACATGCTCTTTATACTCCAGTCTCATATCTAAGTGACTAATAACCAGTTATTACGTCTTAACAGCAAAGCTGTTGACCATGAGAAACCTATCCTTGTTGCTTTTTATTACTGGACTAATGTTAAGTGCGCTATTATCTGCACAAACACAGCCTGCATCTGTAGACACCAGCCGTGTTTTGCAGTCAGATTCTTTAGTTGTTAAGGATACTTTAGCTCAGGATTGGACCACTCGTACTCCGCTTACAGAGGATGAACTTCAACGCCGCGCTGATAACCGCGCCGAAGTGGAAGACATGAAAAAACGGTTCCGGCGCTTTCACCAAGAAGCAGCTACCCAAAACGAGGAAGAGCAGACTGCTCAGGAAGACGATAATTACCTCTGGTCTGACTCCGAGGTCGGA
This sequence comes from Lewinella cohaerens DSM 23179, assembly GCF_000379805.1. GTDB lineage: Bacteria > Bacteroidota > Bacteroidia > Chitinophagales > Saprospiraceae > Lewinella > Lewinella cohaerens. The sequence continues at coordinate 298,803 of NZ_KB903543.1, forward strand.
GGACAGGTTATTTCCACAAAAGGAACGCCGGAGACGCCCGCTTCAGAAAACCCGGAACACCTGAGGATGGAAATTAGCAGAAACCTCCAGGAAGGTCGAAATCCTAACGCTACTGTTCCAACTTCTCCGGTACTGCCTATTTATGATACTAGGGATGCAGAGATACCGCAAGAATACAATGCGCCTATCTCGTTCAAACAACCGGATCTTTCACCCGCAGAACTTGAAAATACGATTCAATCTTCTTTTCAAACGAAGGGAGATACTACCAATGATTGGCAAGCCAAAGTAGGTGGTGAGAAAATGCCATTGGCCAACCCTACCAGTGGAACGCCCCTACAAGCAGGGCAAGTAATCACCTTGGAAGGGGTTCGCTTTTTGCCTAATGGCAGTGAAATACAGCCCGCAGCTCAACAGGTTTTGAACCAGTGGGGTGTCTTGCTCAAAACTTACCCAACCCTTACCGTAGAGGTAAGATCACACACTTTTGGTGTCGCCGATGCAATTACCGCCCAACAAATTACACGTGAACGTGCCCAAAACATTATAGATTACTGGTTAACCCAAGGTGTTGGTATCCAACAACTAGGCTTCCGTGGATATGGCAATTTATCCCCTCTCGTTCCAAGTAGCTCGCATCTTGCTCAACAAAAAAACGAACGAATAGAGTTGATAATTTTGGAATTGCCGGATCGGTAAATATCTTTGGGTTAGGACTCACTCCAAAAGAGTCCTTTATAGCGGTATGGTCGAAGCTTTCGTAATTGATGAAGTAACCGAAGAGTTGAGCGCCTCAGAGAAAGCACTCGAACACACCCTTGATTTAATGAATCAAGAGCAGCCCATTTTATTGGCCTACCTTTTCTCTGAAAATTTTGAAGTGTTCACCGAACGGGAGCGAGAATTTTTACTCTTCCTTTCTTGTGTCATCTGGAAATCGGTCTTTCGTACCTATGGTTCACAAGCAACTATTACCGAGACCCACCTCTCAACCGCCGAAGATCATAACTGGGGCTTGCTACAAGAAGCTACCTCTCGCCAATTCCGAGAGCGAATGACCGTTTTTTTTGATGAGCATCCAGCGGAAGAAGAATTATTGGCCTTTGTGGAAGATGCTATTCTCGATGACGAAGAATCCCCCGTTACTAAAGAAGGCCGGGAGCCTATCTTTGTAAGCCTGAAATCCATCGTTGACTGCCTCTTGTTACCCAATCTTAGTTAATCGCCATTAAGGCTGCTTTACTGTCGTTTTGTCTCAAGCTGTCCGTTATCAGGCAATTTGTCGCGCTAAATAGCTGTTAAAACGGCTACATTTATGGTATGGCATAAATATTGCCAAGTATACCGATAATCCATTGAACAATAGATACTGCCAGATTGACACCTGGCGGAATCCTGATAATATCCAGATACGTATGTTTGAAGAATTGCGCTTACAAAGAAGAATTGAAGAAGAAGCTGACTTTCTACCTTTTATCTCTGTAGAGGAGGAAGAGTCGGAACAACTGGATGCTATACCCGAAGAAATCTCTGTACTAGCACTTAAGAATACAGTTCTTTTTCCGAACAATGTTATTCCTATCACCGTTGGTCGCGACAAATCCATCAAGGCTATTAATCAGGCTTATGAAAGCGGTGGCCGAAAAGTGGCCGTTTTTTCACAAAAAGATATTGACATTGAAGACCCCACGGCGGCTGACCTCTACGAGGTGGGCACAGTGGCTCATATCCTCAAGTTACTGAAGATGCCAGACGGTACGCTTACTGCTATTTTGCAGGGGAAAAAGCGCATTCAACTGGAAGAAATGGTATCGGAAGACCCCTATCTACGAGGCCGAATAAGTGTTTTGGAACATACCGACCCAGGTGACAGTGCCAAATTTAAGGCCCTGATAGCAAGCGTAAAGGATTTGGCACAAAATATCATTGACCTGTCTCCAAATATCCCTTCGGAGGCGGTTGTGGTATTGCGAAACATCAAAGGCCCTAGTTTTTTGCTCAATTTTATCGCCTCAAATATGGGAGCGAACCAAGAGTGGAAGCAAAAAATCCTTGAGATGGCCAATCTGCACCAAAAAGCCGAAGCCATCCTTAAACAACTCAATAGTGAGTTACAGATTCTGGAACTAAAAGACCAGATCGATAGTAAGGTGAGGGTAGATATTGAGAAACAGCAGCGTGATTATTATCTGAATCAGCAGCTTAAAACGATTCAGGAAGAGTTGGGTAACAACCCCCAACACGAAGATATCTCCAAGCTAAAGACCAGGGCAGAAGCCAAAGATTGGCCAGAAGAGGTAGGCAAACTTTTCAAAAAAGAAATGGAGCGCCTCCAACGTATGAACCCCCAAGTACCGGATTATAGCATACAGCTCAATTACTTGGAACTCTTGCTAGACCTCCCTTGGAACGAAACCTCTTCCGATAACTTTGATCTGAAAAATGTTCGTAAAGTGCTCGATAAAGATCACTACGGACTGGAAAAAGTAAAAGAGCGGATCATCGAGCACCTTGCTGTCCTCAAGCTGAAGGGCGACATGAAGGCGCCTATTATTTGCTTGGTAGGCCCTCCAGGTGTTGGTAAGACTTCTCTTGGAAAATCGATTGCCGAAGCACTTAACCGTGAATTCGTACGGATTTCTTTGGGCGGCCTACACGACGAGAGTGAGGTACGAGGGCACCGCCGTACTTACATTGGCGCTATGCCGGGCCGGATCATCCAGTCTTTAAAGAAAGCTGGTGCTGCTAACCCCGTCTTCATTCTTGATGAAATTGACAAGGTAGGAAATAGCTTCCGTGGCGATCCTAGCTCAGCACTACTGGAAGTTCTTGATCCTGAGCAGAACAGCAATTTTCACGACAACTATCTGGACGTTGACTACGACCTTTCAAAAGTGTTGTTTATCGCAACAGCCAACGCACTTAATACCATTCAGCCAGCATTGCTTGACCGAATGGAGATTATCAATGTGACAGGTTATTCAACCGAAGAGAAAATAGAAATCTCCAAGCGCCACCTGATACCCAAGCAACGTAAAGCCCACGGCGTAAAAGCCAGCCAGGTTAAATTACGCAACGCTGTCATCAAGAAAATCATCAGTGGCTATACCCGAGAATCTGGTGTTCGATCTATGGATCGTCAGATTGCTGGTGTTATGCGTTATGTTGCTAAATCGGTAGCCTTGGAGGAAGCCTATGATGTTAGTATCAAGGAAGATCAATTGACCAATATCCTGGGCCCGACAAAATACTCCCGTGATGCCTATCAGGTCGTCAAAGTACCCGGTGTTACCATTGGGCTTGCCTGGACAAGTGTAGGCGGTGAGATTCTATTTGTAGAAGGCAGCCTCAGCCCAGGTAAAGGCAAGCTCACCCTAACCGGCAACCTCGGTGATGTTATGAAGGAATCTGCCGTAACGGCACTAAGTTTCCTCAAAGCCAATAGCCAAGCGCTTGGGGTTGACCCCGAGCAATTTGAAAAGAACGATATTCACTTGCACGTTCCTGAAGGAGCTATCCCCAAAGACGGCCCTTCTGCTGGTGTAACCATGCTAACGACCTTGATGAGTTTGTTTTCTGACAAAAAGGTAAAATCTTACCTGGCAATGACCGGGGAGATTACGTTACGTGGCAAAGTGTTGCCTGTTGGTGGAATCAAAGAAAAAATCTTGGCCGCTAAACGTGCAGGAATAAAAGAGATCATCCTCTGTAAGGAAAACAAGAAACACATCGACGAAATCAGTGAGCAGTACCTGAAAGGACTAACTTTTCACTTTGTGGAAAGAATGGAAGAAGTGCTAGAGATTGCCATCCCGTAACAAAGGATAGTGAATACCACCGACCTACTGGGGTTTGCAGGTGTAGCGCTCATCCTAATCGCCTACTTCCTTAACCTTAACCAGCGGCTTGCAGCAAATGACTTGAGATATATTCTTATGAATTTGGTGGGAGCAATTCTCGCTTGCCTGGCTTCTGTGTTAATGAAATATTACCCCTTTGTCCTACTTGAGGGTACTTGGGCTATAGTTTCTCTCGTTGCTTTGGTGAAAAAACTTAAAGACGCCACCAAAACATGATGGTTGATTTGAATGTTTCAAAGCCGTTGGTCTAAAAAACCGTAGCTTTGAGAAGGAAAACAAACCAAAAGGGTTTGTCAGTCGTCTTAAATAAGGACAAGGTACTAAAGCCAGGTTCCGGAGACTCAATTTTTGCTATGATACGTAAGCTCACGATCTTATTAGGGGTTTTTACCCTTTTCTATTGTTCGCCTCTGTCGGCACAGGTGGATTCTAACCTCGTACAATTTTCGGGAATGGTGCTTGATGGCACTACCCAAGAATTGATGCCAGTGCCGTATGTGAATATATTGGTACAGGAAAAAGGACGAGGAACCTACTCGGATTTCAGTGGTTTTTTCTCTATTGTTGTCGAAAAAGGAGATATTATTGTCTTCTCAGCAGTCGGTTACCAAACCGTTCGATACACAATTCCAGACTCCCTGACAGATAATAGATACTCTTTAGTGCAACTTATGACGCAAGATGCCGTAAACCTACCTGAAACAGTCGTTTTTCCGTGGCCTAGCCGGGATCATTTTAAACTGGAGTTTTTGGCCATGGATGTAACGCCTGAGTTGCAGGAGCGAGCTAATCGCAACATCGCCAACGAAACATTAGAGCGCATGCGCTCAGAAGTAGCATCAGACGGAGTCGAAAACTCTAGCTACTATCTACGACAACAATCCAGAGAATTCTACTACATCGGCCAACGCCCGCCAATGAACATCTTTAGCCCGGTAGCTTGGAAGCAATTCTTCGATGCCTGGAAAAGAGGGGATTACAAACGCGAGCGTGACGACCGTTGATTTTAGTAAAAAAGCCTTACCTTGTGACTTATATGACTTATTCAGTCTCTAACGAGTGGAGTAAGTGCTTTGCTTGAATAATGAACAAACGATTTTCCTGAGAGAACTACTTCGACTAATTACTGTACTTACACTACTCCAATTGTCTGTATATATCAGTGTATCGAACAACTCAGATGAAGAATCTAAAAAACAAGGTGTTAATCATCACCGGAGCGGGCTCAGGTATTGGTAGAGCATTGGCTTTACACTTGGCTCAGGAAGGTGCGCGACTAGCCCTTAACGATTGGAACAAAGAAACACTACAAGCTACTGTTGATCTCATCGGTCAGGAGAAGGTACGTGTTTACAGCCAGGTTTTTGACGTCAGTGATCGTCCGACTTGGGAGCTCTTTGCTAAAAAGGTCAATGACCATTTTGGCCAGATCGATGGTATATTCAACAATGCGGGTATTACAACATTTCCCGAAACCATTCCGGAAACAGACCCTATAGACTTCTCTCGGCTAATAGAAATTAATCTTTGGGGAGTTATCCACGGCTCACAAGTAGCCATTCCTTACTTACTCAAGCAAAAAGAATCTTTACTTGTTAACGTTAGTAGCCTTCTTGGGCTAATGGGCTACGCTGGCCAAGGGGCTTATGTAACATCTAAGTTTGCCGTAAGAGGGTTTACGGAAACACTCCGTCAGGAACTCGTAGGAACAGGTGCTCTAGTCACAGCAGTTCACCCCGGTCCGGTGAAAACCAACCTCACTCGGAATATTAAATACCACGACCAGGATCTTTTAAACAGGCTGTCTCTATTCTTTGATGATGCGGCAACAACAACTCCTGAAGAAGCAGCCGAAATTATCATTAAGGGTATTAAAAAAGGAAAGCACCGCGTTTTATTAAGCCCACGTACCAAAATGCTGGATCGCTTAACACGCCTTCTCCCTAATAGTTACCATCGCTTTCTTCCCCGCAACTTCCGCCCAGGCCACTTGATAAAAAAAGCATTGGCTAAGCGTGCTGCTGAAAAGAAAGGGGTTCCTTTAGAGGAAGGTGTCCGCACAAAATAAACTATTCTGCGCGACAAGCATTTATTTGAGGACTCCCTAATTTTCAGGTAATATCCAGGGAGAAGCCTCCCAAAGCGACCATTCTATCTTGGCCAAATCTACCTCTGGATCAATATATGGATGGTACTGGCCATCATTTAATTTGACTTTTACTTTTGCAAAAATAGCAACGCTATCCCCTCCGGCGAGGGCTTGATCACGTAGGTGATGGGCGTATTGCAAAATCATATCGGGATGCGTCCATAACTTCCGGGCTTGCTTTGCCGAAAGCTCTTTTCGTGGATTTACACGCTCCTCCTCTCCGCTCGCTAGGTTTTTGATAACAAAATGCCCGCTACCTCGCTTGGCACGTAGCATCATGCGCCAAGCATAACGATGCCCCTCTTCCGACCAGGCAACTTCACTGGCATATAACCAGTGCCTTAACGGAAGAAGACACTGTAGGCAAATCAACAACCCAAAAATTATCGTCAGCCCATTCTGCCAATTGAGATCGGCTTGCCAATAAGCTCGTGGAGCGGGGTGTATATCTTTAAGCTGTAACTGCCAGCTGAGGTACCATTTTCCGGCTTTAGCCCATCGCAAACGCACAAAATCAATAAACTTTCGTGGCCAATCTGGTGGAAAAAACAAGGCCGTAAGTGCCACCGAGAGGTATGGGAATATGCCTATATTAAAGACCAAGTGATTGGTGAGATGAAAAGCAATAGCAAAGGCGAAACCAAATTTTCGGGTCCGTTTATTTAACATCAAAAAAGCAATACTGAGATCAAAGACGGCACCTGTCCAGGCCATGATCCAGGCCGTAGGCTCTTTTGCCAGTAAAGGGCCAATTAAAAACAGGTCAGCTTTGCTTTTTAGCCAAAGTTTTAAGGGCATCGCTGCCAGTAACCAATCAGCATTGAGTTTGGCTATACCGCCAAAAAAGTAAACGACTCCCATTAAAAAAGGGAGTATTGCCCAAGTCCAGCGAGGAACAGATGCCATATATTCTGTAGGCTTCCGCCAAACATCTACCGACAATGCCCGCCATGCCGGCAATACGGCCATTACCCAGCTTAACCAGCAAAAAAGATAGCCGTGATTAAGATAATGTGCTTTCTCTAAAAAGAAATAATAGGTAAAAAAGCAGGCAAATAAAGGCGCAGTAATTCGATAGCGCCATCCCAGGGCGACTGCAATAGCCAACCCCATGCCTATTAGGAAAAACAGACTCATCAGTGGTTCCGGAAATACGGTCACCCACTCAAAACCATAATAGCGGAATTGAAAATTATCAGGATTAAAGGCGTCCACCCATAGGTGATAATAAGCGAAACCGCCCATCAAATCAGCAAAACCCAGTATACCAAAAACGATCCGAAAAAACACCAGACTCGCAATGTCTACGGGTTGCCAGAGCCACCTTTTCATGAAGTATGTGTTTTACAGAGTATGCGTAATTTCTTGAGTTGCTCTTCATTGCCCAATACAATAAAAGCCTCTCCTGGCTTCAGGACCACCGAGGGAGCAGGGTTTACTTGATAATCTCCCTGTTGATTGCGGTAGCCAATGATGTTTGCTCCCGTTTGAGAACGCAGGGCCAGGTCGCTGATCGGACGGCCTTGGTACATCTCGGGAAGATCGCGGTAATGCAATTCCTCAAACCCCATATCAGAATGATACTCACTAGTAATAAAAGAGAAAAACTCCACGGCCCCCGGCTTGTTCATGAGCATAGCCATATAGAAACCTCCAATATTTTCGGGCATGACCACATGGTTCGCACCAGCTTTGATCAACTTGGCCTGCGAGCGCTCGAGGATTGCCCGGCTAACAATCGTCAAATTAGGGTTCAATGCTCTCGCAGACAACACCAAAAACAGATTATCACTGTCTTCCCCAAGGGCGGCGATCAAACCACGGGCCTTCTCTATACCTGCTTTCTGTAAAATTTCATCTAGTGTAGAATCTCCCTCTAAATAAAGGATGTCGCTATCCGTTTGCTGGATAATTTCGATCTTTTCCGGATCATTTTCAATGATCACATAGGGTGTTCCATGGAGCGCAAGGCTAGAGGAAATTTCTTTCCCATACTTTCCAAAGCCACAAAGAATAACGTGGCCTTCCATCTTACTAATTCGCTCTTCAATCTGGTTGAGGTGCATACGTTTAAAGATTTCCCCTTCGATAATGTAATAACTAAAGGTTGCCAATAGATAGGCAAATACCCCGATGTTGACAAAAATAAGGCCAGAAGTAAATATCCGCCCTGCTTCACTCAACGGCTCAATTTCGGAAAAACCTACCGTAGAAATTGTAATAACCACCATGTAAAAGGCATCCGGGAAGTTGTAATCCTCCAGGGCAATGTAACCAATCACGCCTAAAATGATTTCTAAAAGCAACAAAAACAGTGCCGCCCGCAAACTGAGGAAGTTGGCAGGGACACGGGAAAAATTTAAAAAACGCAGGTTGGCCATAAAGTAATGGGTCAAATCACTGCCAGCTGTGGCATCCGCCAAAAATAGGATGTTTTACCGTAAAACAATCAAACGCGTCGATCCTATTCGCTGACTTCCTGCTTTAAGAGACAAGAAATAAACGCCTGCGGGGAGATCTTCTTGGTCAAAAGAAAAAAATTGGTCACCCGCAGCGGTAGCATTCAGCTCCCAGGTTCGGACAACCTGCCCATTCTCTGTAATAATATCCAGTTGATACCCCCCTGGCTTGAGTGCCTCCCAACTTATCTCGTATTGACAACAGCCAGGGTTCGGGTATACTGCTAGACTTGTAGAAGAAGGCCGCTCAAAGGGCTTAATAACTGGGGTGTCAGGAGAATAAACGGTGACACTCGATTGGCTGGAAAACCAGATGCGACCAAGATGATCACACAAAATATCCGTGATATAGCCATCTATCAGGCCGGAATTTTCCGGCGTCAAATATTCCCAGTCTGTACCATCAAAATGCAATACGCCCTCTTGTGAATACAAACTTACCCAAACCTCTGGATAGGTACCACAGATAATTTTCTTTACGCCGTGTTGAGCAGCCAAATCTGACACCTCTTCTACTACCCTCCATTCCCCATTTGCCTCACGTCTTAGGCCATCATAGCGCAAAGAGAGCCACTTATGTCCTTTCTCATCTACGGCGATAGACTCTATTGAATGCGCGCCCGCGTGATATGTACTTGGTTCGGTATGTGTAAAAGAAAATCCATCATAATTGAGCAGTCCATTATCTGTACCTATCCACATAGAACCATCAATACCTTGGGTAAAGCAAAGAAAAGAGCTAATAATAGCGGGCACATCATTTAGCCGATACCGGTACCACTGCCCCCTGTAACGCACCGAAAAGAGATTGTCAGAAGCACGTAACACCCACAGGTTCCCATTACGGTCCCATTCCAGATGAGTAATAGGGAGAAAAGATGCTACCGTGATTGCGTTAGTCAGCGTATCCCAGGAAACGCCGTTCCATTCTCTTACCTGACTATCAGGGAAACCGAAAATAAATTGATCCCCTGATCCAATTATGGGAGTCCCATCGTCCTTAAAAACAATGTCGTTTATGCCGATTGATAAAAAACCTGTACTATCTAGCAAAACATTATGCCAACGCCCCCCCATCAGGTAGGCAACTTTATTACTGCCCCCTACCCATACTTTCCCTTGGGGGTCCAGGCCTAAAGTATTTATTCCACTGACCTCTAACCAAGGGTTGACAATAGCTTTCTCCGGAGCATTTAGGGTTCCTATTTGCCAGGACAAGATTTCTCGGTGGTAATTTTGATACCAAAGCAGGCCATTACTATCTTGAAAACCATAACTCCCTGGCAGCTCTGCAAAAGCAAAAGCATCCGTCAATTCCGTATTTTGAAAACTGTCATCACTATAGCTGATTTGAAAAACACGCCCATTGACCGTAAAAATCGCCTCCTGCTCTGAAACAGCACTTATGACTCCTCCTGATGAGTTAATGCCTAAATCATCGAGGGGAAGTTGTACAAATTGTTGCGCTTCATTAAGCCACAAGTAAATATACCTATTGGTCGTCAACCAAACATTATCACTATGATCCATTTTCATATCATAGAGGTAATCTTCCTCAAAAACTGAGCTAAACAAGGTCGTACCATCTACGGCTAGTTGTGTAACAAAAGCATGCCCTTTGATCCAAATGCGGTCTTCACTGTCCAGTGAAACTTGTTGGATAGAATTGTTTTGGGAGGCCTGCTCTGTAAAAGGGATCTGCTCAAGGTTCCCTTCTGAGGACAAGGAGTAAAGCTTTTGATTGTTGACCATCAATAAAGAACTATTGTCAGTATTGCCAACAATCTTTCGGAGATTATCCTCACTCGCAGGCAGCTGTAGTTGATTCTTTGTCCATACGCCTTCTTCCCACGTAGCCAATTCATTGTTGCTTCCTAAAACCGTGAATTTGTTTTCATTACTTTTTTCTATATCCAAAATCTGCTGGGGCAACAGGCTGTTTTGAAAATGGAATAATTCTGCCTTGCCGGTAGTTTTATCAAACCTGGCGACAGAGTTTACGGTAGCAATCCATCTATAATCTTCGGTTTCGGCACCCCCCACAAGGTAATTTGCAAACAAATAGGATTGCCACCCCACCGGCTGAGCAGCTAAAGAAAAATTGACCAGCATTAAGAAAATGATCGAGCGCAGTAGCATAAGGTTGAGATTAAGGATGTAAAAGAGATAGTATATAGTCTGCCTTGGCAGATTATATACTATCTAGACCACATTTACCTTGTCAGACGTTGGGTAATTGGCTTTTGAAGTTGTCTAAAGTTTTCTTTACGGCCTCATAATACTTTACATAATTCAATTCAGCCCAATAAGAAAACCCTGCGCTATTTAATAAAACCCGTACTTTGCACCGCATTTTATAAACAACGGGATGGACAAATCAATTGCTGCTGCCGACAGCCCCATATCTGACTGGCAAGCCTGGGGCATTTTGGTGGTTTTGAGCATCATCTGGGGAACGTCTTACGTGCTCATCAAGTGGGGGCTCCTCTACTTTCCACCAGTACAGGTAGCAAGTATACGCCTTGGGGTATCCGCCCTTGCGTTCTCTCCTATCCTTTTGCGGGAATTAAAAAAAATCGACTACCGCCAACTCCCAATGCTCTTGTTTGTCGGCTTGATGGGAACCGGCTTGCCAGCCTTTTTATTCCCTGCCGCCCAGCAAGAAGTCAACAGCTCGCTGGCAGGTATCCTCAACTCACTCACCCCCCTCTTTACCTTATTGCTGGGTTTGATGTTTTTCAACTCCCGGTTTACCTGGTCCAAAACCCTAGGCATCGTTATCGGCTTGGCAGGCGCTATTTGCCTCTTTGCTTTTGGCGAACAAGCAGGTCTTGAGGGCAAATGGACCTACGGCTTACTCATTGTTTTGGCCTGCCTTTGCTATGCAACCAGCACCAATCTCGTAGGTTTTCGCCTCAAAGGCATGAAGGCCCTCACCATTAGTGCCGTCTCTTTCTCGCTCGTCGGTATCCCCGTTTTGCTTTATCTCTTACTGGGTACTGATTTTATCAGCACGCTCCAACAAACACCGGAAGCTTGGAAGGGTGTCGGCTATATCACCGTACTGGCACTTTTCAGCACCGTACTGGCAGGCATTGTTTTCTTCCAACTCATCCAGTGGACCAGCCCCGTCTTTGGCAGTACCGTCAGCTATCTCGTACCCATGGTGGCCATGTCCTGGGGCGCACTCGACGGCGAAGTCATTTCCATCATTCACTTTGTGGGCATGGCGCTGATTTTATCAGGCGTCTATCTCAGTAAACACTAACGGGCCACGGCCCGCCCATGTACCCCGCTGGCGGGGTCGACTTGCAAAGTCGGGGGTGGTTATCCCGCTAGTAGGGTCAACTCTCAGCGTTGGAATGTGCTTCTCCCAAAAGGCTATTCACAAAGGTGGTGAAACGCCCCCGACCTGCACCATATTTGCAGTTGATTGGTATTTCTTGTATCTTGTTATTATCAAAAGACAGCAGTAAAATTAAATTATGTCACTTGTCTTAACTTTTCCAGATAAACGTTTCAAACTTCAATTGGAACACCCCATGAGTGTAGCTGATTTTTATAACTACAGCCACGCCAACCCTGAGTTGGTCATGGAACTGGAAACCGATGGCTCAATCACTGTTATGTCTCCTGTAACTTTTCGTTCTGGTAAAATTGAAAATCTATTTAGTGCTTATCTTACTATCTGGTCTATAGAAACTGGCTTGGGCGAAGTATTTTCTTCCTCTACCGGCTTCACCCTGCCGGATGGCTCTGTGCGAGCTCCCGATACCGCCTGGGTCAGTGATGAAAAAATTGCGCAGTTATCCGAAGAAGACCAGCAAAGCTTTGCCCCTCTGGTACCTGAGTTTATTGTTGAAGTTCGTTCTAAAACGGATCGTTTACCAGATTTGCAAACCAAAATGCAGGATACCTGGATTGGCAATGGCGTACATCTTGCTTGGCTCATTGATTTAGCAAACGAGCAAGTATTCATCTACCGAGCCGATCAAAGCGTAGAAATAGTAAATGGCTTTGCTTCTCTACTCAGCGGTGAACAAGTTTTACCTGGCTTCAGCTTTGACCTAAAGCATATCAAATAACCCCTACTCCATCACCCGCCTTACATACTCCATCAACTCCTCTCCATGCAAATTCTTGGCGACCACTCTACCCTCAGCATCAAGTAGAAAATTAGCAGGAATGGTCGTTAATCGGAGTAGCTCAAAAAGTGGAGAATCATCGCCCTGCAAGTCAGAAGCATGGGGCCAGCGGTAGGCACCATCGGTTTCAATCGCCCTTGTCCAAGCCTTCGAACTGGCCTCTAGGCCATAGCCTACAACCTGGAAGCCACTCTCATGATATTTATCCCAAAGAGGGACCAGGAAATTTCGGTTTTGCACACGACAAGGCCCACACCATGAGGCCCATAAATCTACGAGAGTTAAGCGCTCGCCCAGTAAGCTATGCAATGAGACCGTATCCCCCGCCAGCATTGGCATTGGATAATCAGGCAGCAAATCACCTACGAGTACCGGGAGCTTTCTACGATCACCAACAGCCGCCAATTGTTGCACCCAAGGGTGCTCGGGCTCCTCGGCTGTCCAACGCTCTGCTTGTTTGACCAAAAACTCTGGAATACGCTCGTAATTGCCTGCAATACTCACCCAACGAATGGCCGTCAATGCAGGCAGCAGATGTGGACTATCCTCTGCAAACTGCATCAGCTCGCTTTGAAAAGCCAGCAATGCGTCCTCTTCCGCAAGTAGCTCCTCATGGCTTTCTTCCGAACCTGCTTCCAGGTATTCAGCGAAAGCTGCTTGTCGTATATTACAAAGCTCCAGCATGGCCGCATTCCGTGGAGTGGGGTTACGAATAGCAAAAGTAGCTTGAAAACGGTCCGCTTCCGCCGTAATCACAACCTGCTCCCCATCTTGCCAAACCAGAGGAAAGTAATTAGAAGTAGTTGGCTGTTCATTGTCAAGACGATTAGGGAAACGTTCGCCAACTCTTTGTATCGCTAGTTGTAGCAACATGGGCTCCTCTGCTATAGGCAACTCTTCGAAGGCAAAACCTCCATCGGGCCCAATGCTCGCCGAATCAACGACGGTTCCGACATAACTACTCCCCACTCCTTTCCAACTTCCCGGATCAATCAGATAGATCATTGAGCCCCAACTACTATCTTCCTCCAACTCGATGGTGCCTGATAGATGGGGTTGTCCAGAACAAGCAGAGATGCTTAGTAAATAAATAGAGAACAGAAGATAAAAGGCTGGTGATTTCATACGTACATTTTATAAAGTACAAGTGCAAACAATTGCAAGTACTGAAAAATGTGGATTAAAATTAGTGATTGGTATCACCAAATACGATGGGGGAACAACACTTTGAGAACTTTCTTCAGAACGAGCAAGTAATAAATCTGACAATACTCTAGCAACTCTTCCACTACCGTCATCGAAAGGATGAATAATGATGAACCAAAAATGCACTGCTCGTATTCATAAATGTATCGTGCCATAAGCTAGCTACCTGTTTGAGGTAAACCACGCATTAATTAATCTCCGCATATTCAATGAGAATACAACCAGTTTTCTCCACACGTGATTTTGGGATTAGCTCAACTATTTTTTACTTCACCCCCCCCCCTTTAAACTCCGCCCAAGTCCTTGGCATTTTTGCGCCCGACGTCTCCAATTCCTTTTCCCATTTCAATGATACCCCCGGCACCAGTGCCAGCAGATCGACGGCCAGCTTGATCTTGGCCTTGGCCGGCTGGTCGTACCAGTCGTCGCCAGGCTGTTGGGCGGCGGGGAGTTGCTCCACCGTTTCCTCCAGCTTGCTCATAAAACGGCGCTCCTCCTGGCGACTGGCGAAGAGGTCGCCACGCATGGTTTCCACCTCCTGGCCGACGTGGAGCAGGATTTGCCCCATGACACCCACCTTTTCGTTCGTGTCTTTGCCCGTGGCCTCCATCCTATCCAGCTGGGCACGAATCTCGGGGAGCTGCTCCTCAATGGTTTTCCGTTGTTGCTGTTCACTGGGCTGCTGAACCATCATATTGGCCAATTTAAGCAAGCGAGCGGTAATTTGATTGGATACGCGCCGTTCTTCGTCTCCACTCAGGATACCCATTATGCGATCTGATTCCAACTGCGCGTACTCCCGCGCAAGGGCAGCGGTAGCGTTGGAGGGATATTGGCGATCCAGTAGCTCAATGGCTTCGGTCAGCTTGTTTTTGGCGACCAGCTGACGAACGTCGTTGGCAAAATCCATGGGGGATTGTTTTTCTAGTTGTTGCATGCCTTCCAGTAAGTGGATCAGTTCACTCGCACGCTGGTTGGCGCAGGTGGCTGCCTTGTCCCCCGCCCGGCGGAGTTGCAGTAATTGATCATAGGAGAAATAAGCCTGAGCCCACTCCTTGCTGCGACAGCGTTCGCAGGGGCAGGGTCTCTCCCGCGCAAACTTGATCCGGGGAAAAGACCGCTGGTGAATCGTCTCCAATTCCTGCACTACCAAAGACAGCAGCGCATAATGCCGCGGAGCCTTTCCCTCTACGATGATTTCGATGATCCGCTCCCCGTCCTTGTTAGCCAGCGGGATGCTAACCATGGCCCGACAAGCCTCGCGAACCAGGAAAATGCCGTTCTGCCAGTAGTGGCCGGCCTCCAGGTGTTGGTGTAGGCGGACGATCAGCTGGCCCAGCAAGCCCTTTGATAGGTAATCATAGTGGAAGCGCAGACCCAGGTCGGGCCGGACGGGCTCCGCATCCGGCATTTCTGGAGAAAAAAGGGTAGGCGTCAGGTAATCCCCCTTATCCGTTTGCCA
Source organism: Lewinella cohaerens DSM 23179 (assembly GCF_000379805.1). Taxonomy (GTDB): domain Bacteria; phylum Bacteroidota; class Bacteroidia; order Chitinophagales; family Saprospiraceae; genus Lewinella; species Lewinella cohaerens. Next base: position 314,084 of record NZ_KB903543.1, read on the forward strand.
GCACAACTCGAAGGCATCCGTTTGCAGGAGTTGCAGCATCAGCTAGTGGTCGCTGCGGTCGGTGACGCCCTTGTTGGCCCAGACCGCGATGATCTCTTCGCGGGTAAAGCGGCCGTTGCGTTTGATGATGGCCTGGTTCTCTGTGATGCCGTAAACGGCGGTCGTGATCCAGTCGATGTCGAACAAAACATTGTCGAACAGCAGCCCGCCCAGCGGAACAAGATCCTTAATTTCGTTGTTCTGAAGCCAAAGTGATTGCAAATCCGTCAGTCCACTCAGCGAGGCAAGATCCTTAATTTTGTTACCGCTAAGAAAAAGCATACGTAAATCCGCCAGTCCTCCCACTTCCGGCGGAATCTCCGGTAGCTTCAATCCTCTCAAATCAAGTACTCTTTTACCTTCCTCCCGGCAGGCCTCAATGCGCCGTAAAGCCTCCGCGTGTCCTACTTCGGGGGGGCATTGATTAGATCCTCTCCATAGTTGAACTATCAAATTTAAATCATCCTTTTGATCCATTGGGCGAATCCACCTTACATTCGACGCATAGCGGCTCAACCGGGGCGGAAAAGCGTGTCGAAATCCGGGTTTAAGTAAGTACCACCCCATTCCCACCAATGACTGACCAAGCCCACTTTAACGGGATTATTGAGTACGTACCACATCACCTGCTCAAACCTGTTTTGCCGAACCGTCCGATCAAAATAGACAGGTTCCCAGAAAGGAGAGCCTGTTTTGCCGATTATCTTATTACACACCCGTGCGGTGTGTGCTTTATGGCGGTTCATCACGCGGCCAATGTCTACCTCTTCCCGATCGTTGGGAGCACGGACTATGGCGTGGACATGATTCCCCATAACACAAACAGCGTACAGATAAACATCCTCATGATCGTGCAAGAATTTCCAGGATTGAATCACCTCTTCTGCCGACAATGGCTCCTGTAGGTAAAAAGGACCACTTTTTATTTTATGCAACACCTCGTCGATATCCAGCTCAAATCTAGCATTTATCACAAAAGCTTCGTGGGCGTAAAGGCCCGACCGGAGTAGTTCAGGATTGTCCTTAAACTTTGTCTCCATCTGCCTTTTCCTTTCCTCGTATTTCAAACGGATGTCTTCCAACACGCGCACAGGCAAACTACCAGACAGGCGGTAGGTCAGATGTACCGGACGGTAGCCTAGGTTTTGGTGAGGGATTTTGGCATTTTCTTTTTGCATCATCGCTAAATATAGGAGATGGTCGAGCCGCTGTGCGGCGAATCAACGCCACATTAGCCGCACAGCGGCTCGACCGGACACCTCGCGAGGCAGGGCCCATTCTACAACATATCCAGGTACTTATTAGGAACCAAGTCTGTCAGCCAAACACCGTTCGCTGATTGGTAGAAGTGATAACCATCGCGAAACATCGCGCCAGAAAAGACTTTGAAGATCATGGTGTCACCACGGCGATCCCCTACTTCAGTGGCCGTCTCGACATCCTCTGACAAGTGGACATGATTACGAGAGCGCGGCTCAATGCCTTTCAGCATAATGCTTTGTACAAAACGCTCGGTAGTACCGTGATAGAGGATTTTTGGTGGCTTGACGGGCTCCAATTCCAGGTCAACCTTGACGGAATGCCCCTGATTGGCCCGAATTTTACTTTTATCTTCATTGAAGGTATACCGCTGCTTCTCGTCGCTGGCCACAATAGCTTCTAGGATAGGAAGATCTATTTCCTTTTTTTTGTCCATGGCTCCTTCAATCAGTGCATCGACATCTGCCCAGCCATTTTCATCCAGTTTAATCCCTATCACTTCTGGTTTGTGACGCAAGATCAGGGATAAAAACTTGCTCAGGCTTTTCAAATATTCCGGACTCATGAGTTGGTCTGTTTTATCGTCAATATTATGTCAGAGAATTTGTAAAAACTAGCTCGTTACTGGAAAAGCTTCCCTAACAAGCCTAACTTTGCTTTTACTTAATTACAAACCTAAGAATAAAACTATGTTTAATCGTTCCTTTTTACTTTTTTTCGTCGTCACTTTTGTCGTTAGCTGTGGCCCAGAGCCTAAATTCAACAAGGAAGACCTTGCCGAGCAAGAGCAGGCCTGGGCTCAAATGATGGAAGGCCACGACGTGGTTATGCCTCTGATGAACGATTTGTACCAAGTGTCTACCCAACTTAAGGAACTCGCCGCAGATGCTATGGTTGAAGCCAGTGATTTTCACCCACGGGCACAGGAAGCCCTTGCAAATATTGAAAAAGCAGAAGACGGAATGATGGAATGGATGGGAGGCATCAAAGATAATCCGAAGGATTCGGTAAGAGCTCGATACGAAGACCATGCCGCCGTAATGGCTTTTATTGACAAAGAAAAAACGGATATCGACCAAGTAGCGGAAGACATGAAAGCTAGCCTCTCTGCTGCAAAAGCCTTGATCCAGGAACGGACAGGAAATTAAGCTTCCCGCCCCTCCGTAGCTACGGAGGGGCGGAAGATCATAAATTATATAGACTACATTAAACAACCTCCTCAGCTGCTATGAAAATTACTACGCTATTTGGCATCATTGTTACCAGCCTTGTCTTGGTCGCTTGCAATTCTTCTGGTAAGGGCGAATTAAAGTACTATGGCTTTCACGATACAGACCCCAATACTGGGGATACCATTTATCATCAAATCCGTGACTTTTCTTTTGTCGATCAGGATAGTCAGGAAATCACCAATGCTTATTTTAATGATAAAATCTACATCGCAGATTTCTTTTTCACTTCCTGCCCTACCATTTGCCCAAAGGTGAAGGCACAGATGCTGCGCATCTACGAAAAATACCAGGATGATGACCGGGTTGCTTTACTATCGCACACCATTGATGTAAAAAGAGATACGGTGGGCAAGCTCAAGAAGTATGCTAAAGGACTAGGAGCCGATTCTCCGCAGTGGCGTTTTGTCACTGGCGATCGCGATTCTATCTATGCTATTAGCTACGATTATATCAGTACCGTACTGGAAGCCCCCGAAGTACCTGGAGGCTTTGATCATTCGGGATGGGTACTGCTGATTGACAAAGATCGCCATTTAAGAGCTTACGCTGATGGCACCAAAGAGGAGAAGGTGGATGTTTTTCTGAAGCAGATTGACCAGCTGTTAGAAGAATACGACAAACCGGAGGCTGTTCAATAAAAAACGGCCGATACTTCCTGACAGAAAGCATCGGCCACAACGAAAACCAGTGTCAAATTCTTTAATAAAAATTACTGAGAGCGTTTCAGATGGAGCGCGCTGGGGACGTTTTTTGGGTGTTTATTTACCTTCAAGACCTTTTTTCAAAAGCCGTTCCACTTCCGTCTAACAAATAGACGGAAGCGAAAGCAGCGCGAAAATCAGCCATAAAATCATTCAAGCTCACCCTTTGGTGGGCTTTTTTATTTGTATCAGATACAAGCTTTAGTGTTGCTTCCTTCTGACAGTGTAAAGATACACAAAAAAGATAAATTATAATCAAATAGAAGATTATTTGTTCAAATAAATTATTTTATAATCAAATAAATTACAAAAGCCGTCCCCCTTGCGGAGAACGGCCAATTCCTAAATGGATATGTTTAACGGANCTAATTACAGAATCACCCACGTTCCGATAAAACTAAAATCTTAATTGCCCAATGGTACCATCACGCCAAGGTTAAAACCGTAACCAGTGTTTCGTACTTTCTCATTGACGAAAGGTATATCGTACAATTCAGAAAATCCTCGGTAGTAACGCGCATCTACGAAAGTCGTCACTGGGCCAAAATCGTACTGGGCACCTAAAGCTACGGTTGCTCCAACATCGAAGCGCTCGTAGTTGATATTGTCTAGGTTTAATGGAATGCTCCCCAAATCAACTTCTAACAAAACATTTGCATAAGTATCAATTTGTCCACCGCTTGCATAGCTAAAGGTAGGCCCCGCAGCAACGTATGCCTTTAGTGCCTCCTGGCCAAACTTGTACTTTGCCAATAGTGGGGCTTCTACATACCGGATACGGGTTTCGGCACGGCCACTCACAGGGAGGTTTACTCCCAATAATTCGGCATCAAAGCCTTCCTTAAGGCCAAAACCTTTCGTGGTATAAGCCAGCTCTGGCTGAAAGGAGAACCCGCCCGCTACTGGAATTTCAACCACCAGGCCGACGTTGACCTCATCAAGGTTGTGAAAATCAGGTGCAAGAGCATCTAAGCCTTCTGTGGTGTAAACATTATTGAGTTGGTAGCCTACTCGGGCACCTATACTTACTTGGGCTTGTACAGCAATGGTAGTTAGCAACAACAGGGCAGCGAAAAATAATTTTGTGTTAGACAGCATGATGATGTTTTTTGTTTCTCTGAAGTAAAAGCGTGCAGCCGGAGGAACTTTGCTAGCGAGCCCCATCCGGCCAACCACGCTGTTTTTGTATTAATGCTTGTATAACGGCAAGATGTAGGGCTTAGTCGTTAAGTGTTGTTAGCGATACGTTAGAGTAATCGTAAAAAAACAGGCACTGCCGGGCTGGTCGTCAAAAGGCGTTAAAAAGAAGGTTGCGCTGTTAAGGAAGTTCGCAAAAAATAATCTACACATCTTCCTACAAATTTTGCTTTATCCATCATCAGGTTTTCCTTGCGTAGATTATTTATTCCCTCATCCCTAAATAACTTTATACTTTTACAGCAATGAATTTTGCTGACCTCAAATCGCCGCCGCCCAGTCCTCTCATTTTGCTAAATGATCAGCAATGGGACAACCGAGGAGTGAGGCTATATATAAAGCGAGACGATTTACTGGCTCCACTGCCCAATGACCCTTTTTGTGGCAACAAGTGGCGAAAGCTACAATACAATTTGATACACGCTAAAGAAGAGGGCTATAAGACGCTCCTTACCTTTGGCGGTGCTTATAGTAACCATTTAGCAGCTGTTGCTAGCGCAGGTAATCATCTGGGATTGGCCACCATAGGTATGGTACGAGGAGAAGAAGTAAACAACCCTACGCTGGCTCTGGCACGAAAAAACGGCATGGAGCTCCACTTTGTGGACAGAACAACCTACCGCACAAAAAATGAACCTGCCTATTTACGCCAATTAGAAGACCGCTTTGGCAGGGTGTATATCCTACCCGAGGGAGGAACCAATTCTGCGGCCTATTCTGGCTGCGCAGCCTTGGCAAAAGAAGTCATTGCGCAATGTCCTGAGCAACCAACACACCTGGCCGTCGCCTGTGGCACGGGAGGTACGCTGACCGGGCTGCTTAGTGGGCTCCCCGAAGATACCCCACCACAAGTTATGGGTATCAGTGCTCTAAAAGGAAACTTCATGACTGGTGAAGTTGAACAACAATTGACTGCCTTGGGGCTAAACCGGACGAACTGGGAAATCCATTCTAATTTTCACCACGGAGGTTACGCACGGCAAAACCAGGAGCTTATGAATTTCATTCAATCCTTCTATCAACAACACGATATTCTATTGGAACCCGTATACACTGGCAAGCTGTTTTATGCGCTTTATGCTTTACTGAGTCAAGGCTATTTCCCAGCAGGAAGCCGAGTAGTAGGAGTGCATACGGGGGGAATGCAGTCGTTTGGATGTAATATTTAAGCGAGTGCAGTTTTTATTAAAAAGCAGGTATCCCTTTTTCGTATATAACTTTAGAGGAGCCTACACCTCTTCTTCGGATTTTCTCCAAAAAGTTGTAAGCTCCTCCAAAAAAGGCAAGGTCTCTTTTGAGCAACTGCCCGTCTGCTTGTAGTTTAACTGCTTTCACTCACTAATTCACTGGTGTCATGGTATAACCCGCTTTACGTAGTAGTGCAATCACACCTTCTTCTCCTGCCAAGTGGCCGGCACCTACAGCAAAGAACACTGTTTCCTCTGACATCAATCCTTCCATTACTGGAATCCAGTTACGGTTACGCTTCAGAAGTAACAGCTCTTCGTAGCCGCCAATACCTGCCGGATCGTCGCTTATCAATGATTGCATCCCTATAATGTCCTGCGTGGTATACAACTCGATCATCTGGTCCATGGCACTGTCATTTTCTTCCTCCCCCTTTTCGCTTCGAATGGTTTCCAGTAACATTTCAGCTTGAGCAGTATAAGGAATACTATCAAATAGGCTCATCTGAAATTCAGCGGTTTCCAAGCCTACAATCGGCTTTTCCGCAACTTTAGCACGTTCGGTCAGCTCTAGCTCATAGCTTTTCATGCCGTCGCCTCCCATCATACTCATGGGATTTTCTCCGGGTTTCATATCCTTCATATCTTCTCCGGCAAGGATCGTCAAAAACATGGGTTTGATTTTACCCATAAACATCATCGGCATCCCCATTTCTTCAAAGTGGGTAGAAACGATCTCGTAGTCGGCCTCGGGCAGCAGATCGGCAAGTGTAGTGTCATTGTTCATGTACATCTTACTCAGCAATCCCATCATTGCAGCAGGATTTGTCATTTCTTCCGTATCAATCTCAAAAGCAACCCGGGTACTTTTATCAAAGGCTACTTTGGTTGCTTCCGTAAGGAAATAGTTTTCCGCAGGGATCATGTGGATAGTACCGTAGAGGTAACTGGGAGCAGCAAGGCCTTTACCAGAGATTTCCCACAAGAGTTTATTCTCTGCTTTAGTCGGCGTAAACGAGTGTTCAACAGGCTGTGCAAATAATACAACTCCCAGAAAAACCAAAACTTCAAGTAATAACCAGCGCAAAAATATTTTCATCTTTATCAGCTTTTATTGATCTATCTTATATGTATTCCAAACGCTGGTTTTATTACAATAGTTGCTACATTTTTCACTCCTTTAAGGATTGATAGATCGCTGTGTGGATGCGTGGGCGGATGTTTCTGGTGTAAAGTCCTCGATTATTCCGGCTTGGGTAAACGCGGTTGCTCAGAAAAATAAACAGCAGCTCCGTTTCGGGATCAGCCCATACAAAAGTGCCTGTATACCCCGCATGGCCAAAACTCTCTGCCGATGCAGCTTCTGCTACCGAGCTTTTTTGAGCATCGTATGCCAACAAGGGTTTATCAAAACCCAGCCCTCTGTGATTGCCTACTCCTGCAAAATGTCGGCTGGTAAAGGTGTCTAGTGCTATTTGTTGAATAAATTGATGCCCAGCGTAGTCGCCACCATTGAGGTACATCTGCATTATTTTTGCTAAATCATACGCATTCGAAAAAAGGCCTGCATTGGCAGAGACTCCCCCCATCATTGCCGCGCCTTCATCGTGTACATAGCCATGTAATAACTGCATCCTAAAAAAACTGTCTCTTTCCGTAGGGATGATTTGATCTTTAGCAAAAAAGCGAGAAGGGTTGAAACCCAAAGAGTAAGCACCCAAGGGATGGTAAAAGGTATTTTGCAAATAATCCTCGTAGGGAACACCTGCCTTCATGGTCACAATATCCGGCAAGAGGTAAAACAACAAACCAGAGTAACGGTATTTCGCTTCGTCTTCCAGAGGAGACTTTAGGATTGCTTTCATCATTTGATCGCGATAATTCCGGTGTTGCCAGAGTTGGTCGGTCAGGTACAGAGAGAACTTATCGGAAGAATCTCGCGACAGACTTTTTCTTCGAAAACGATAATCGTTGATCCGTTCAAGGTCACGTGCTTTCGACCAAGGGTATTTCCCATTCCCTCGCAAAGTGCCCTGCCAGTAAGGAATCCAAGGGCGCAAACGCGCGTGATGGGAAAGCATTGTTCTAAAATCCAGATCGGCTTTATTGCTCTTATGCGCAGCAGGATAGTACGTTTCTAGTGGCGCATCAAGGTCAAAATCACCCTCCCCATACCATTTCATTAATGCTGGCAGTGCTGAAGTGATTTTTGAGACAGAGGCCAAATCGTACAAATCAGTGCGTTGTACGGGGCGTTCTCTTGCTTCGGTATGATATCCAAATACTTCATGATAAACAACAGTCCCTCCTCGAGCTACCAATACCTGAGCGCCAGGAAAAGCATGATGCGCCAACCCATCCTTGACAATCGCCGAAATACTATCTCCCAACAAATCAGCGTCCATCTCCAGTAGTACTGGTGGTGAAAAAGTCATGCGTCCATTGGCCATTAAGAGCTCGCCACTCCCCTTGGGGAAGTTTTCACTTAGTGCTTCTGTAGCTCTGTTGTAAACGCCAATTCCACCAAAAATGAGTTGCGCAGCTAGTGATTGTGCCCAGGGTCCACGTTCTTGGCTAATAATACCTGCTCCTATATTCTGATCAAGGAAGGCCTCTACAAGCTCTCCCTTTCCAAAAAGCAGAAAAACAACTGGCATCTCTGGGCTAAAGAAGGTCGAAAAATTAAAACCTGACTCCGCCACGCCATCAACATCCATGGCTATAATTAAAACGTTGCCGACCGTTGTTTGTGGCAAGGGTGCTGGCCAATTTACGCTCCATTCTTCTTGACTTTGCCAATCTACCCGAGCCGTAGGAACGTAAGCGTTTAGGGTATTATACAGTTCTGTATCATCATCCAAACCAATACTTAACAACGCAGGCCTCAAGGCCTCCAGGCCATTTAAAGGCAACAGTTTGGCTTCGTTTTTCAAAACAATAAGTCCGGTACGCGCACGATTATAGGCTTCTAGATCATTGTTAGGTAACTGCGCAAATAGTGGCTGCCCAAAAAAGGTTAACAACAGAAAGAGGAGTGCCCCTCCGTAACTCCAAGCAACGTGGACATGTACTTTTTGCAATACGGCAACTGCTCTCTTTTTTCGCAGCAAATTATTTAAAACCTTATGTACCATGTGGCGAATTATTTTTCGATAAGTTTTGCGCAAAACGCTATTTGAATTTAAACAAAAGAAAAAATATTATTGACTATTCTTTACCTTGGCAGCCCCCAAATATTCATAATCCCAACTGTAATCATGCTACGATTTTTTCTCCCACTTTTCACCTTTGCTCTTTGCGCTATCCCCCTTCAAGCCCAGAAAACCGTTTCCCGAAAGCTCGTCTCTCACCTAACAGAAAGTGTAGAAAATTCCGAGGTCTTTCAAAAAGGATTTACGGGCTTTGCGCTTTTTGATCCAGAAGAAAGACAGCTTTTGTATCAATACCAAGCCGATAAGTATTTCACACCAGCCTCCAACACCAAGATACTCACTTTTTATGCAGCACAAACCTTGCTACGTGGAGAATGGCCAGTGATTCATTATCAAGAACAAGGAGACACCCTTAGGATTTGGGGCACGGGGTACCCCCTCCTACTCCACCCCGACTTCATTGGTTACGATACACTCTCTCAATGGCTACAACAACGTGAAGAAAAGACCTGGATCATCTCCAACGGGCATTTTTATGATAAACGCTACGGCGAAGGTTGGTCCTGGGATGATTACCCCTATGGTTATCAGATGGAAAAGGCAGCACTTCCTATATATGGCAATGCTGCTCATTTCTCAAAGACGGGGCACCTCGCGCCAATAAAGGTAATGCCTGAACACTTTCAGGATAACCTGGTTTACGAAAACCCTAATACGCTCAGCCGGTACGAGGATCGCAATATTTTCACCTTTAGTGATCGTGCTTTACGTGTAGAAAAACTGGATCGAAGTATTGGTTTTCATTATGATTTACCTCTTGTGGCAAAGCTCCTGCAAGATACATTTAAGCGCACAGTGCTTTACAACCAGGATACACTACCACGCGCTTTCCGTCGGAAGACACTTACAGCTCCCATCCCTGATACCGTCTTCCAACAATTTCTTCAGGACAGTGATAACTTCCTCGCAGAACAATTCCTTCAGGTGACCAGTGCTCAGCGATATGGTTATATCAACAGTCCACGGATTTTGGCTTACGTTAGAGACACCCTTTTGGCAAAAGCCCCCCAACCTTTCGACTGGGTAGATGGTTCTGGTTTATCCCGCTACAATCAGTTTACCCCCTTCAGTATTATCAGTGTATTAGATCAGTTGAAAACCCAAATGAACCAAGGTCAACTTTTTCGTTTTTTTCCAGCAGGGGGAGTTTCTGGAACCATTGAAGGCTGGTACGAAGGGCCCAATAACCAACCTTTTATTTATGCCAAAACAGGTACCCTAAGGCATGTCCATTGCTTAAGTGGGTATCTCGTATCTGATAGCGGAAAGACCTATATTTTCAGCTTTATGCACAACAACTACCCCGACAAAACAAGGACACTAAAAAGAGAAATGGAAAAAATACTCCTGTGGCTACGGACCAATCTCGAGTAGATGATTATTTCTATCTTTAAGTGTACCATTCTATTCAATCATGACTACACCTAAGTTCAATATCGCTCCCGATTCCTTTGATTATTTCCTGACAGGAATCGCATTGTTATGCCTTTTACTGATGTTCGGCCTCAACCTCTACTATTACGACCTGGTCCCCGAACGTATCCCTGTTTATTTTGATGCCGCCGGAAAACCTGATAGTTATGGTGAAAAAATAACGCTCTGGGTAGTATTCGGCCTTAGTGTTTTGCTATTTATAATATTGACCCTTGTTGGGCGCAGTCCGCATTTAGCGAACTATTCCGTTCCAATTACAGCAGAAAACGCGCCACGGCAGTATAAGAATATGCAACAAATGAACCGTGCCCTCACTGCTGTACTCTGCCTGTGTTTTGCCTATATTCATTACGGAATTATTCAGACCGCCCTTGGACAGCAGGACGGTTTGGGGCTCTGGTTTTTACTGCTCTTCCTTAGTCTTATCTTTGGCATTATTGCGTATTTCCTATACCGTGCAAAGGTGTTGGAGTGATTTAAAAGAGGAAAAGTGAAGGGCTTAAAACATCTACAAAAAGACCGAAATCAAGCAAAACACACCTCGGAGAAGCCAAAAACAACACGAATGGATATTCACAAACAACTCTTAAAGAGACATTCCAAAGAAAACACCCGTCTGATCACGGAATATATTGGTAACGATCCAGAACGCTATGCTTCTCTGATGCGTATCTTTAATGAAGAAGGTTGGGTAGCCGTTCAACGAGGAGCCTGGGTCGTCAGCGAAGTGGGCATGAAATATCCAGAATTACTAATACCTCACCTCGATGATCTCATCAGTGCTGTTGAGGCTCCCCCTCATCCAGCGATAGCGCGCAACGGGCTTAAAGTCATCGCCGAAACCAATATTTCCTTAACAGAAGACCAGCAAGGAAGGGTTGTACAACTCTCCTTTGAGTTGTTGGCAGACCCTAAAACGCCTGTTGCCATACATGTATATTCGATGCAATGCATCGCTAACCTCTTACCTGTTTACCCCGATTTGGCGATTGAATTAAAAACCCTCATCGAAGAAGGAATGGAACATGGCAGCCCCGGCTACCTCAGCAGGGGTAGGAAAATCCTTAAGCAAATTGCTAAGATGAAATTACAGCACTAAACGCTACTTCCCACTTTCTTTTCGTACCAAAACGGCGCGCTGCTGTACTTTTACATAATAGCTATTCACCGGAGGTACCTCTTCTCCTTCAATGATAGTATCTCCTGTGGTTCGGGTAGGAGCTAATGGGCCAGAGATGATTTCATAGATCAATTGTCCGCCCCTCTCTTCTAGTGTGGAGAGAAGAAGGTTCCCCATCACTTCAAACCTACTGTACAGCTTGCCATTGATCAGATAATCATCCAAAAGTATACTATTCTCTTCGTCCGTAACGTAGTGGCCTTTTTCGGCATCGATGGTTTCTAAAAAATAGGGCCTCGTATTTTCAGGAGTATCTTCCCCGTAGACAATTGTAAAAGTATATCGGCTATCTTCTTGTGGTAATATCCGGAGAATCATCGGCAACCGTTGCACCTCTCCTGCACTGGTACTGATCACCAAATCGCCGGTCCATTCTCCCTCCCAATTGCCCGGAAACCCAAGGCTATCCTGTTGGCTGAATAGTGCAGTCGTTCCGATTAATAGGCATATTGATAAAAGGAAGTTTCTCATAACGGCTTATATTCTCTTAATCTAATCTACCTGCCAAGACGCAGGTATGTTTCTCCGTAAGGGTATCTCCTTCGGCCGTGAAAATTTCGGCGACCAGGATATAAATTCCAATCCGTGCTTTCTGTTCTTCATCCGTCGTACCATCCCAGAGAAAGCTACCCGTACCTGCTAACAACTCCAAATCTTCCAATTGACGAACCAACCGTCCTTGGGCGTCAAAAATAGCAATGCGTGCCAAGTAACCTGCCTGGTCAGAGCTGTACTGAATCTCTAGCACATCCTGAAAACCATCACCATCAGGGGAAAACGTTTTCTCCGGCAGCACAAAAAAGTCTTCCGTTGGAGGGATAACCGATGTCCGATCTTGACTATTTATTCCCGTAGGTGTTGCGTAACCTACTGTCGAAGCCGCCGAAGCCCAATTCCCTTCACTTTGGGTAACTGATTCCGCCCTTAGCCTTTCCAAACTCACACCTCCACGATCACTTAAGAGGCGAGAATGCCAATCCTCTGTATAATCCAATGCATCCAACAGAATAAAACTACTGTATACACTAATATTACCTTCATCATCCGCCATAGTTGGCAAATTATTCTCTACCAAAGCTGCGGGGTTAGGTACCGTATACTCTAATAGAATATTAGAAGGGTTTGGTGTAAATACTACAAATTCTCCTGGCAATAAAACCGTATTGGTTTCTACTATGGTACTCGTCGTCCCAGTGATAATCGCTTCATTACTTAAACGTAAGCCCTGAAGGTTAAGAATTTTACTTCCTGGATTATAGAGTTCCAAAAAGTCAACACCTCCCGTATTAGGGTTGAATAAAATTTCATTAATCACTAAATCACCGGGTTCTGGGTTTACCGTCAAGCCTACTTGCACCGAAGATGTTGTCGTTGCTTCATTGCCAATACAATCTTTGAGTCCAGTAAGCGCACTTACTTCATACACCGTATTTTCTGCTAAAGCACTTCCTAAAAATAAGCGAACAGATTGCCGATCAGGCTCCAATAACGCCGTACCTATTTCAATATTCGGATTAATAGAGAAAAAGTCGGTTAAATCAATGCCACTGTCCAAAACATCATCAAAGCGAACCACTATTTCTGTAGAACTTGGTGCAAAAGCGGTTAGTAGTATTGGAGCAACATTCTCCAATGCGCTACCATTAACTGAATTTTCTTGGCCAGGAGTACCTCCTGCGGCTGCAACACTAGCTGCCCAATTACCTGGGCAATCATTGGGCAAAGTAGGATCAATCAATTCCATCGCATAACCACCTTCCGCCCGTAAGGGATCTTGATACCAAGAATCATCGTAAACAAGACTCGCTAGAATGTTTCCATCACTATCTGTCAAAATAAGATCGTCGCCGCCATTTGTGAGTGCAGGAAAGGAAGCCAAGGTAGCCACCTCTCCAAAAGCTCCCAGTGCTGAGGCCGCGTCCTGATCACACAAAATGACATAAGACTGAGGCAGTATCACATAAGGATCAATCTCACGGGGTGTACTACCTGTGCTTAAACCCAAACCAGCTAATGATAAAACCTTATCACTTGCATTGTACAACTCTATATATTCAAAATCAGGAAGCCCTATTGGTGGAGTAGGGTCTGGAAATATTTCGGTAATGATTAAATCTCCTAAAACCGGGACTTCAGGCAATAGAAATTCAAAACTCAGGTCTTGGCTCGGATTGACGTTGCCAGTTAAGTCCTCAACATCCGTTAAGCTTAATGTGTAAGTATTGAGGTTGGTTAGGTTATTAGCAAATGTCAACAAAAGGCGGGTACGGTCGCCATCCGGAAAGCTAACACTTTGGGCAGTGCCTATGCCATTATTTAAGTTGTAATTGGCCGGTGTTTCTCCGCTTGTTTGTGCCAAAGGTTCATTGTACTGAACAATGATTGCATTTGCTCCTTGTACGCTGACGCTTTGGGCAACAGGAGCTTCCATGTCAACAACAATTGGGTCAACTTCCACATTATCAAAAAAGAAAGCCATGTTACGGCTACTTGTGTACTGACAACCAAAGCCAAAGTATAAACCACTCGAATAGGTATTATCCGTTACGGCACCTTGAGGGTCATAGTCTTGACCACCTGAGTAATCCACTTCGAGCGTCCATTCCCCTGCTGTACTCCGAGCCACAACTACGCCCAAGTTCACAGGGTCACTACCAACTGCTCCACTCGTTCCAGCGAGCAAGAGTTCTGTTGTTCCGTTCTCATCTTTACGATAAAGCTCCAGGGCATCGTCTGAACCCGAAATACCTCCGACTTTTAGAAAATAGCCACGCCAGGCATTACCATTTACGGGAGGCTGATCAGCAGTCAAAAAGACCGTCGCAAAATTGCTGGTAGATGGAGCAAACTCACAGCGCAGATTAAAAGACCATGTTGTAATAGCGGCTGTACTCGTTGGAGCCAAGGTGAACAGCGCCGAAGTATTATTGGACTCCGGGGCAGTATTACTCAATTGCAATTCACCATCTGTAACAGTGAAGACATCCGTATCTCCCTGCCAGTAGGTGGCGAGGGTTCCCGTTGAAAAATCATCGGTAAACTGAGCAGCGAGTGACCAGCTCAGGACTTGTAAAATGCAGAAAAAAATAGCAGCTTTCATTTTCCAAAAGTAGCGAAAAAGCATGATTGCCTTTATCTTTACCCCCTTAAATTAAGATTAAGCATTTTTGCTGCTGTTTTATCACTACATAAAATGATTTTAGCATGAAAGTTGCCGTTGTTGGAGTTACCGGTTTAGTGGGTAATGTAATGTGTCGTGTACTGGAAGAACGAAATTTTCCTATTAGTGAATTTCTACCTGTAGCCTCTGCACGTTCTGTAGGCAAAACGGTTGTTTTTCGTGGGCAGGAGCATACTGTTATCGGAATGGAAGCAGCAGTAGCTGCTCAACCAGATATTGCGTTGTTTTCTGCTGGTGGGAGTACCTCTCTGGAGTGGGCACCAAAATTTGCGGCCGCTGGCACTACGGTTATCGACAACTCATCTGCTTGGCGAATGGACCCTGAGAAGAAGCTCATCGTACCTGAAGTAAATGCTGCTACCCTCACAGACCAGGATAAAATCATTGCTAACCCTAACTGTTCTACCATTCAGATGGTCGTTGCGCTTACCGCAATTCAGCAGCGCTATGGCATTCGTCGATTGGTTATTTCTACCTATCAGTCTTTTACCGGCACCGGTGTGAAGGCTGTCAACCAGTATGAAACGGAACGAAGCGGAGCAACAATGGCAAAAGAAGAAATGGCGTACCACCACCCTATTTTCGAAAATTGCCTCCCTCACTGTGATGTCTTTTTAGACAATGATTATACCAAAGAGGAAATGAAACTGGTACACGAAACCCGTAAAATCCTTGGCGACGACAGTATCGGCATCACAGCTACCGCTGTGCGAGTACCCGTAGACGGAGGCCATTCAGAGTCTATCAACGTAGAACTGCGCAAGCCTTTCGAGCTAGATGATGTCAAGGCTATTTTGGCAGCTACCCCAGGCCTCGTCATTCAAGATGATCTGGCAAATAACAATTACCCAATGCCGCTTTTTGCTAAAAACAAAGATGAAGTCTTTGTAGGTCGCATTCGGCGCGACGAATCTATTGAAAACGGCCTCAACCTTTGGGTTGTAGCGGACAACCTCCGTAAGGGTGCCGCGACCAATGCAGTGCAGATTGCGGAGTATCTGGTTGAGAAAGGGGCTTTTGCTAAAGATTCCGCAGGAACCAACTAATAGTTACTCCGCCAAAACAGCCTTACAAATATCTTTCACCAATGTAGGGCCTGCGTATATCAATCCGGAATATACTTGGATTAAGCAAGCACCAGCGGCCAATTTGTCTACGGCATCTTGGCCGCTGGTAATTCCACCAACACCAACAATTGGTAACTCACCTTTTGAGTGCTCTGCCAAGTAACGAATAACTTCCGTAGCGCGCTTACGCAAGGGGGCACCACTCAAGCCGCCATTTCCTATAGTACTTACTTCTGTTGTATTGGTTTCCAAGCCTTCTCGACTGATAGTCGTATTGGTTGCTATAATACCTGCGAGCTCTGTTGCTTTAGCAATCTCCAGTATATCGTCCAGCTGGCCATCCGTCAAATCAGGGGCTATTTTCAATAAGATTGGTTTGGGAGACGCCTCCTCTTTATTCCGCTGTTGTAGCGTACTTAGTAATTTGGTTAAAGGCTCTTTTTCCTGCAAATCACGCAAATTGGGCGTATTGGGGCTGCTAACATTGACCACAAAGTAGTCAACGTAAGGAAAAAGTTTTTCGAAGCAGATCAAGTAGTCATCTGTCGCTTTTTCGTTAGGGGTATCCTTATTTTTTCCAATATTCCCACCAATCACTACCCCTTCCGGGCGCCCCTTTTTCAAGCGCTCCACCAAGGCATCTACTCCTTCGTTATTAAACCCCATCCGATTAATCAAAGCCTTATCTTTTGGCAGGCGAAAAAGACGAGGTTGAGGATTCCCCCCTTGAGGGCGAGGGGTGACCGTCCCTATTTCAATAAAGCCAAACCCCAGGTTACTCATCGCATGAAAGTAACGGCCATCTTTATCAAACCCGGCAGCCAAACCCACGGGGTTAGGAAAATCAATTCCAAAACATTGCCGCCGCAGGCGAGTATCTACCAAGTGGTATTGATTTCGCATGATTGCGGAGACACCAGGAATCATTAAACTCGTTTCCAGTAGTTTCACCGTTAAGTGATGGGCCTGTTCAGGTGCTAAACGAAAAAGTAGCGGCTTGAGAAGTTTAGTGTACAGCATAGACGATGAATCCTGGTTTACTGGATAAAAAAAAGCTAGACAGGTGTTACCTCTGTCTAGCCATAATCATAATCCCAAAAACTATTCTTAACGGCATAAATGCCGGAATAATGCGATGCATTAACATATAAAAGGAAACAGTCATAAATGACTTTACTTCTTTATATGCCCAAATTTAGCAATAATTTAATTTCTCAAGCTATTATGTACCAAAAAAAATCGTAATACACCCTTCTTGGGTGACTAAATGGCAATATTAGTAGATGAAATCCTGATTTAGGAAGCTTCTTCCTCTGCTCTTACTAATAATTGGAATCCATTTCCGTGAATATTTACAATTTCAATGTTCTCATCATACTTGAGATATTTGCGGAGTTTCGTTACAAATACATCCATACTTCGAGCGGTGAAATAGGTGTCCTCTCCCCAAATTTTATTCAAAGCCTCACTACGAGGTAAAATATCATTGAGATACATGGCAAACATTCGCAGTAATTGTGCCTCCTTTGGCGACAATTTTTCTTTCATTTCTTCAGTACCTCCGCCATCAAATGTGAGGATACGTAATGGAAAATTGAAATGATATCGCCCAATAATAAATTCTTTGACGTCTTCTCGTGGATCAGGTTGCTGCTGGCTTCTTTTTAGGATAGCCTGAATACGCAACAACAACTCTTCTGAATTGAAAGGTTTCGTAATATAATCATCGGCTCCGATTTTGAAACCTTTCAGAATATCTTCTTTGATTCCGCGTGCTGTCAGAAAAATGATAGGCATACTGGTATCCTTCTCTCGTATTTCAGAAGCTAGAGTGAAGCCATCTTTTTTTGGCATCATTACATCAAAAATACAAAGGTCGTACTCTCCTCGTTCATAACATTCTAACCCCTTCTCGCCATCTGTAGCGAGCGTTACATCATAATCGTTCATTTCGAGATAAGAGCGAAGTACATCGCCAAAATTCTGGTCATCTTCTACCAAGAGAATTCTATGTGCCATATGAGTAATGGATGTTTGCAAAATTTGAGAAAATAGTGTGGGCGGACTTAACTAAGCATCGTTTGTTCAACTCCTTGGCGACGTGGAAAAAAGAGGATAAACTCACTACCTTTTCCCAAATCACTTTTCACTTCTACGCTGCCTTTATGAGCGTCCATAATGGCTTTTACATAACTGAGTCCTAAACCAAATCCCTTCACATCGTGGAGGTCTCCGGTATGTACCCGATAAAATTTATCGAAAATATGCTTACGAGCTTCTTTGCTCATCCCCATGCCATGATCAAGAACACCTATTTCAACACCATCTTGACGATCGGTGGTGGTAATTACAATATCAGGTGCGTCCGGAGAGTATTTATTAGCATTGTCTAACAAATTATTAATAACGTTTGAAATATGCGTCAAATCTCCATCAACCATCGGATTTTCAGCATTGAGTACTGCCATTGCGGTACCTTGCCGAGGCTCTACTTGTAAACCTATATTTTCTACTGCTCGGGAGATCACGTCATGCAAATTTACATTGGTCAAACGGAGCTGTGATTCCCCCCGATCAATCTGGGCCATTTGCAGAACTTTCTCTACCTGACTATTCATACGTTTATTTTCCTGTTTTATTATGTTGGCAAAGCGTAGAACTTTAGATATTTCACCGGAGATCTTTGGGTTGGAAATACTATCCGCTGCTAAAGAGATAGTTGCAATTGGTGTTTTAAATTCGTGCGTCATGTTGTTGATGAAATCTGTTTTCATCTCCGACAGCCGTTTCTGATGAAAAATAACCCACACGGTATAACCGAAACATGCTAAAATCAGCGCCGCAAAAAGGAAAGTACCGATAAAGCTCGGCAACAACGTACTCCACAATACACTGGATTTTTCTGGAAAATAAATTTTCAAATTACCAGCAGCATCTCCTTCTTCATTTTCAAAAAGTGTCACACTGTAGGAAGACTCTGCTAAACTAGGGAAAGAAGGATTGTCATTGGTAGACACTAGTAAACCTCCAGACAGGTATTGCCCATTCCTAATAACGAAAGCTCCTCTCTCTACACTAAAAACCCCAAATTCGTAGGGAGTCTTAATAGCATTATTTTCCAGTTCTTGCTCTAAAATTTGTCCAAGCCGCTGGGCATCAATCCGCTCTTCTATAGGATTATGAACACTCTGGTAATCGTACGTAATATTTTGTACTTCGCCTTCCTCGAAACCAACGCCCAGCTTGTGCCGACGACGGCATTCATCGCACAACCCCGTTCCCGTATTGGTTAGTAACTGTGCCAGTAGCTTGTCATTATAAGCATCACTGGCTGAAACTTTAGTACTTCCTACCGGAATGGACATGCCGCCATTCTCTCCTGCCCCAACGACTCCTTCGACATTCAGGTATTCCGCAGAGTAGCCATTCGCTATCACTAAAAGATCATCTGTACGCGATGCTGCTTCGATCCGGGTAGCGACAACACTTAGTGCGTTTTGGACATTTTTGTCGAACGCATCTTCGTTGGCACGAATCGACGTAAGGGTCAAGTCCGTCTGAAGTGCTACCACTCCAATCACGGCCAAACTCATCACTCCTATAATTAACCAGATTATTTGCTTATTCATATCGACTTTGATAACGCAGAGAACGACAACAAAGTTAAAAGATTACCCTCTGGCTCGTTGCACTTTAACGGATATTTAAGAGTGGTTGGCCATTAGCCCCCTAGAAGGAAGGCCTTATACCAAATAAAATAGCCACAGCGTCAAAGTTATTCGAAGATAAAACCTCCGTGTCTCTTTGTCTCTGTGGCTATTAAACAGTCTTACTAATGTTTAATTCAACTGGAACCTTACAACGACCCCACCTGAGGCATCTGTACGCGGGAAGCCAGCAGATGTTCTTGGTATTGTCCGACGGTAATCAACGAATAAGCGTAAAGACAAGTTCTTATTCAATTGGTATTCGGCAGAAGGCGATAGGTTTATTGAAAGTGACCCTCTCGTGGGTTCGAAGATATCCGAATCCAGTTTTTGTGTCACCGTCAAATCATCACGATAGCTAAAGTTGAACTGGAAATCCAGGTCATTGGTATTCAATCGGCCGCCGGCACGATTTTGACGAGGTCGCCCTCCCGGAGCGGTTGTATCGGGATCAGGTTCGTCGGCACTACCACGACCTTTCTTCTTCTTATTCCCCGTAAGGAAACCGATATTCACCCCACTCATTCGGTAGCCAAAGCCTGTAGCAATCTCAGAAGAACGAGTTTGAAGCAGCTGCTTACCCGTAATATTGAGTGCCAAAGTTCTGGCTTGTTTGTAGTCGAAATTCATAGACATGCCATTCTGAAAAGTCATATCGATGGCAAACAGCGGTGCGAAGTTTTCTTGAATAACAACATCAGGAACTTCAATTCTTGGAAAAAAGTCAAAGGTTTCTTGATCTATCCCTCCAGCTGTAGGGTTTTCCCGAAGCGCCCGAAGATAGTAAAGACTTGTCTCGTAATTACTAATTGCGAAGGTCGATTTATAACCGTGTGAAATATTGAAGCTTGAGAATATATCTCGGAACGCTTTCAATTTCGACAAACCGTTGTAAGTCAATCGCCAATTGGGCTTCCAACTTGTATTAAACGGATCAAGATCGATGGTATTAGGGTCTTCACCTGAATAAGCAGCAATAAACGCCGGGATCAAAACATCCTGTTGATTGCGGCCAAAGCCTGAGGTATAGCCTTCAGCAGCTAGGTCTGGGTCTTCATGAATACCACTACCTAAACGCTGCGAGATGATTGGCCTATAGCCCTCGAAAGTATCAAAAAGCGACTTTAGGTCCTCGGTACTGCTTTGAAACATCGTCGACAAAGCATTGTAAGACACGGTCAAGCGCCCACCAACGTTCGGAATTCTATGTTCAAAATCAACATCAGGGTTTTCCTTATCGAAAATTTTAAAGCTCTCTGTATAATTTTCTGTAAAGCTGCGACTCCCTTCGATTTCCAGTCGGAAATCCTGGAAAGGCTCAATCGTAATCCGCCCTTCGTAGTTCTGAGTATATTCCTGAATAACATCCTGATTTAAAAAGACGTTTTGCGTGATCCACTCCCGATTTTGGTATAGCCAGTCATCTGAAACAGGATTACCCGCATTAGCGGCTTCTCGTTCCGCATTTGTCAAGGTCCGAATTTTAGGTTGTAACCCAGCTACAAAACCCCATCCTGGTGCATCAAATCCAGACGACAACCCTAAGAGTTCGGTCTGAGGTGTGAATCCTGGCACTACCGTACGCATGTTTTCAGAATAGGTAAGTCGGCCCTTACGGATTAGGAGTAAAGGACGTACCAAGGCCCGGGTAATTGGGCTTATTTCTCCGTCCCTTTTCTTTCTGCCGCCATTTCCATCTGCTACTTCCTCGTCTTTTCCTGTGTTATTTCGCCCAGAAGGCGTTCTTCCTGAATTACGAGAAGGACGTGCCGGGCGATTGATTTTCTTCAGGAATGGTACCTGATCATATAGTTTATCAAAATTCAGGTCCGCATTTAACTGTCGGTTTTGTGAATTCTGAATTACATTACCCAAGCTATCCACGTTCAGTGATGCTGCATTCCAGGCATAGCCCCCCTGATATTGAGCACGTACCTGTACCCAGTCCATATATGGAAGATAGCGAATAGGCAACGTGTAAGATAAACTCACATTGTGTTCATATAACTTAGGGCGGCCAAGGTTTCGAATATTGGTCCAAATACTGTCTTTTCTGAATTGGTCTATATCCGTAATCGTTGGGTCCTCTAATGCTGCAATCTCATCTGGTTCATCAATAGCGGCATTGGTATTGGCATTGAAATTGAATTTCAAGGACCGCGTTAAATCCCAATTCAAATCGTAGTTACGATTCCACAGGAAGCTCTTGTTAAAGAAAGTATTGAACCGTTCTTCTACACCAGAGAACCGGTACTGTGTCCGTGAAAAGCTCCGATCCAGCACTGTACTGAAAGAGAAAGAATTTGGCAAAGGATTCAAATTGAACTCCTTTATTATTCTGAGCGGTTTACTCTTAATTCCTTTAAACGGCTGTAGATAATTAGTAGGTCGGCTATAAGCATAATCAATACCTCCAGCATATTCCTCACGGGTATCATTCAGAATAAGAGGATCACTTTGTTCCGTACGGGTATAGTTATAGCTAGCGCTGAAGTTTTCAATATCCCAAGGCTTAGGCTTTGCTCCTCCATTGTCGCCGCTGCGTTCAATACCAACATTACTAAAGTTGTAAACAACTCGGTTGGTAATATCTTGCGCCTGCTCGCGAATAGAGTCACGCGCAGTAGCACTTTCCGTGGCATCGAGTTTATCCTTCAGGCGAATATCCAAATCATAAGGGTCGAATTCCGGCGTACTTGTTGTATTAGAACGCTGCGCATAGAAAGGAATCCGTAGGCCCCACTCATCAGGGAAAAACTTATCGATGTTTACATCGGCAGCAATATCATAGCCAGTAATTTGTTCGCGGCTACGCTCCATCACACCGTTGTCAAGTGCTCCGAAACCGATACTATTGTAGTTACCAGCAACGGTAACTGACCCCAAATCGGCCAGTTGCATGTCCATCCGTCCAATGGCAGCCAGGCCGCCTTTTTCATTCAAGCCAGTGAGACGAAGCTCGTTGGCCCAAACTTCGACAGGATATTCAGCACCTGCATAAGCATCTCCATCTACTAATGGGTTACGAATACCAATCATCATTACCTTAACAAACCCTAAGTTCGGATTACCTCTAACTTTGATATTGTGAATTCCCTGAAGGCCATCTTCCCCTTCGGAAACATACACCTGCGTGTACTCTTCTGCTTCATTAAATTCGACATCATTCCGTTCCACTTTTAGGTTCTTAAGTACTTCTAGTGGGAAGTCAAATTGGTTTTGTCCACGCCACACCTCTGCCTTATAGGCTGGTGAATTAGGATTTGCATCGGAACTTACGGCTCCGGGACGAGACATTTTTAGCGGTATCTCATACTCATAATAGTTACTACTAAAGTCACTACCCAAGCGGATAAACATACTAAGTGCATCATCTGGCACAGTAACCTGATTTCTTTCTTCCGCATGTACGAACATCTGTAATCGTTCGTAGAGGCGCATATCTACTTCGGTATATTTAAAGACCGACTGGACCGCACCATCACATAGTTTATCTATTCGTAAAGCCAGTGACTGTTCATTTTGCAGGGCATTAAAGACACCTAGTGACTGTTCACGTTGAATACCTAATGGCAGCGTATAATTGAACGGCTGTTTATTGCCATTCTCTTCAATATTTACGGCATCGATTTGGAAATTCACCCCATCGGTTTCACAAGGTTCGAGGACACCATCGTAACCAATATCATCTCTGGTGTATCGACGCCACTGGTTACGAACCAGCTCCAAGGTTGCAAAACGCAGAATGGTAGGAGCACTGAAACCTTTCATGTACATCCGCATAAAGCGAATCGAACGGAAGTTTTGAATACCATTGATGGCATCAAACACCCCTGGCTTCTCTTCCTGGCGAAGAGGTACCCGAAAACGGTACCAAATACGATCACTTGTCTGATCTTCGATACGGTCGGTAATGTACAAAGCCCTCTCGCGGTCGATTTCCCGGGGGTTCGTCGGGTCCGCATAGATAGGGATGGTATATTCGTAGTAAGATTCCGTCTCGTTGAGGGTATTATCTGCATCCAAATCTTCCGCATCCGGAATATTTGTACCTGACTGGCGAAGTTGTGTTCCTTGATTAGCACCAGAGTTCCCCTCTGGGTTATTGAACTGTCGGTAACGATCTCGCAAGCGATCATTGCTACCGAAACCATCATTATAGAAACGGAAGTTATCATTGGCTACGTCTCTCCTCAGTAAGTTTGCTGCTTGTGGATTGAGGGTGCCAATGGCATTCAAATAGCCGCTATAAAAATCTTCCTCTTCCTCATCAGTTAAGCCATCGAGTCCTACATCTTGTAGTGCTCTGGTTTCCGGATCATTGTCAAAAGCACGGGTAATCTGCTGCCCTACGGGCACCTTGCCCCAAACGGTATTATCTACCGGGCGCTCCTGGTTGGCTGGGCCAGGCAGACCGTTTTCAAAAAAGCGGCGAGAATCCTGTAGGATATCTTCCGAAACGTTACCTAAATTGAAGTAAAGGTTACCTTGCTTATTTTCATAATCAGGATCGGCCTGTGTTGGATTACTAGGGTCCAAGAATGGAGATAACATCCAGAATTCTACAAACTCAATATTTGAGGTCTGGAAGTCATTGGTCGTAATCGCACGCATGATACCACCCCAACGGGTATCGGGGTCGTTGAGCTGTACAGGTGACAACGAGTCAGTGGCTGAAGCTTGAACACCTGCCGTCAGGCCTTCGCGCCCGCCAGGAATATCAAAGTTATAAGCACCTCGTTGATTAGGGAAATAAGACAAGTCAAAAACTTGTACATCCGAGCGCTGATTAGGCTGAATAAACAAATTGGGAAAAATCTCATTCTGAGGCACTAGGCTCGTATAGGGATCACTATTATCCTGGCTTGTTCTTGCCAGCGGATCAATACGGTACCAGTTGAGTCGGGCGCGGTTGGCTCCTGAGACCAAGCCTCCACGGTTGGCTTCCGGAAACTTGGTAGGCTGCCCTTGGGGGACACTTGCCAAATACCACTGGTTAGTTGGCTGGCGCAAGTCGATGGTACTTGCAGATCCTTCAAAGTCATCTACATAAACGATACCCGACTTATCATCTCGGCTTTGGTTGATCGCTCGTGAGTGACCAGGATCAAGCGCAGCGGCTTCCGCCATGATTGAAATGCTGGAAGGCTCCGTGGTACTGTAAAATGGCAACTTATCAACTAGGCGAGTCAAGAATGGTGCATCCTTACTCATGTTGAAATCAAGGCCATAAATACGGTTATTTATCGGATCATCGCCAAAGTTCACCTTGGGTGTAAAGGGCCGTTCAAACAAATTCAAGAAGGTCGCTCCAATATTTACATTTTCATTTACTTCGTAATCTGCTCGCAGGCCTATCATCGTTTTATTCTGCAAACCGAAGACGGTATTATCCTCAAAGGACACGTTGATGGGTACTCCTGAACTAAGGATTGCATCGTTGAGGATTCGAATTCGTCCTGTTGAATAATCAATGTCATAATCCTGTCCAGCGATCAACAATTGTCCGCCAGCAGTGACTCGTTCTGAGCCCGGAGGAATATTAAACGCCCCCAAGGAAAGCTCTGAAGCAACTGATGACTTGTAGGTTCCTTTGATGACATAGCGGTTCTTTTCAGGAAACTCGCGAGCATCAAAGACAATTTCATCATAAAGTTCTTGATAAACAAAAGAGTCTCGAATGGCTCCTTCTATTTCTCCAGCCAGATAGCTACCAAAAGGTTCAAGTACCGGGAAGATTATTCGCCCGTTCGACGGGTTAATTGTTACTCCTGGAACAAAGTCGAAAATACCATCAGGCTGAGGATCTCCTTGTACATTAAGGCGGTCCAGGTTGAATACGCGCACCAGAGGAACACCTGCCAAGTTAGACTTTGGCAAGAACCGTTTAACCCCTCGGCCTGGGTCATCATAAAAGATGTCTAAACGAAAGTCCTCCTGGTTCACCTGGTAAGCACCGATGGAATAAACGTTTTTCATCATCAGGTCCCAAGCTGGCACATCCACTTGCTGGGTCGTACTTTTCAACATCTTCGTAAAAAGTACGGTAGACGTTTGTGTCGTATCAGTAGTAACATCAGCGCGGTTAATCGAACTGGTACCTACTGCAAAAGGTTCTCCGTTATATTTATAGGTATAAGAAACCGCCAGCACTTGGTCTGGTTGTAACTGAATATTTAGAGAGATAAACCCAAGTTCAGGGTGAACGGTATAATCACGGGCACTCAATTTACGTGCACGTACTTTTTCAAAGTCAATGGACTGTCGGAGATTGAACTGGGAAGACTGAAGAATGGCTACTGCACGGTCGATATTTTGTAATTCTTCGTTGGCCGTAATTCTATCATAAAGGTCATTGGCACTATTATCTGGTAGTGGTCGGCCATCACAAATTTCCCGATAGCGTGGATCAGTTTGTGCTTGTATTTCAGCAGGATTAGTCAAACGTTCTGGTTCGCCCAAATCGGCAAAGGCAACAATATCTCTTGTATCCTCTACATCATTTCTATCGTTAGTCACCCACACTTCCAGGTTTTCTAAATGGAAGAGTGTATTGATCTGCGGCAGGTTCGTCAGTGCTGGCTCAAAAGTAGCACGGTTATAGTGCGAAATGAAGAAGTGGCGATTCTCGTCATACTCATCTGATTTCACCTCATACTCTGTTACCTGACTTCCTCCCTGAATCGTAATATTTTCATTCTCGGATTGCTGCTGCGAGGCGATGGCTGTCAGGCGCAGGTGGCCAAACTGTAGTTCGGTCTTAAGACCAAAAAGGCTTTGGGCTCCCTGAATTAATTGCCCCCGCAGTGGTAAACTGACATTACCTGCTTCGATTTTTTTCAGGATATCATCTTCGCCATAGAGATCACTGTTATAATCGATTTTGATTTGGTTATCAAAGTTAAAGGTTGCCTGGGTGTTGTAATTCGTTGACAGTTTCAATTTCTCTCCAATCTGTCCGGTGACATTCATCTGGATGGCCATATCAAAGTCAAACCCACCATTGCGTTTTTGTCGCTGGGTAAGGATAGGGTTCTCTACGTATTGGTAATCGAAACCAAAAGTAAGATCAATGCTTCCTTGAGGCTGGATGTTGATTTCGTTTCCTCCAAAGAGTCGATCGATCAAACTAGACTGAACATCCACCCCAGCGAGAGGGTCATCAATACTGAGGCTACTCCCTCGATTGAAGCCACCCAATTGGTCAAAATAGCGTTTCTGATCACGTTGACGGGTAATTTCCATATACTCGTCAAAAGAGATATAGGTAGGAGGCCGAAAGAGGGTTTCCCCTATTCGTTCGGTAACGATATACTGCCCGGTAATCGGATCGTATTCAATTGTTTGCTCCACCGCTGCGGGATCATTCAGGTCGAAAGGGTTATTGGTAGGATTCGTTATAAAATCTTCGTAACGGTCCTGCAATGGCGGCAGGGTATCCTGAACGCTAGCTTTGACGTAATTGATCTGGTACGGATCGTCTAATCCTGGATTACTACCCCAAGCACGAAGGCTTCCAAAAATAGCAAGGGTAATAAAAATACTTGAGAGTAGAAGTTGTCTAATCATTGTTTCTCACTGTTCGATTCTCTATCCCGATTGTTCATTCCTTAAACGAGCTCTACCGTTCCTTGGGGTAGAAGACTCAAAATTTAACACCGCAGAAGGTTTAGGGTAAAATAGCATACGCTAACTAAGATGATAAATCCCGTAATGCCTGCTTGATGAGTTGCTCGGCACTGTCCACTGGCGACTCCCGAAGGATGCGATTCAGCGTACGTTGCACCTGCGGGCGGGAAAAACCTAATGCCACCAAAGCAGATAACGCCTCTTCCCGAAGGGTATTGTCTTTAGGGGTGCTAAGAATTACAGATTCGCCACTATCTTTTAAAACTTTGTCTTTCAGGTCCAGAATAATGCGTTTTGCCGTCTTTGGACCAATGCCTTTCACTCCTTTAAAAGTATTGACATCTTCCCCTATAATTGCAGCCCTCAACTCGTCAGGTGTAAGGCTAGACAAGGCTATCTGTGCAGTTGCAGGGCCTACGCCACTAACGGATATTAACATGCGAAAAAAATTACGCTCCGAGTCCTCTGCAAAGCCATAAAGGGTATGGCTATCTTCCTTCACCTGCAAATGTGTCAAAATGCGGACTTGTTCCGCTTTTTCAATTTGAGCGTAAGTATGAAGACTAATATTGATGTGATAACCAATACCTCCTGCCTCCACCACTATAAAAGTGGGATTCTTGAAGGCGATGGTACCTTTTACGTATGTAATCATGGAAAGGGGCTTAATCTACCGGATCAACCAGTAAGAAGTAGTTTGTCTCATGAGCGCGATCAACACAATTCGCCCATCTGGACGAGACTGCACCAAAAACTGGGGGGCAAAGGTAAGAAGAATCGCAGGTATTAGCTTATTTTGGGCACAAAATAGAAGGTATGTATCTCAAGATTAGCTTACGATTACTTTTTTTTGTTGTTCTTGGCTCCTCTCTCACTGGCTGCGGTGCAGAACAAGCTGTGGAGGATCAGCCTCAATTAGAAGCAAATTTTTACGTGCGATACGTCGCTGAAAATCAAGAATTACGCGGACAGGCTTCTTTTTTCAAAGAAGACTCTACGACGCTTTCTTTTCCCGGCGGAGTAGCCTTTATGGGTAGTGGTACTCAACAGAAACAGCTACCGGGAAACCTCCTGCGCTATGAAGGAAAAATGCGAGTACCTTTCCAAACTCCTAGCCGCTTTACTTTCACTATGCCTGGCCATGACACCCCTAGTGAAGTAAAGCTTTCCATGACGGGGATTAACCAATTTACGATCAACTCCGCAAGTGTTTCAGAAGGACTCAGGCTAACGATCAATGACAAGTTAGCGGCTGACGAAAGCCTTTTGCTATTATTTACGGACCCCAATGAGGAAGTCCGCACTATCGTACGCCCAGGCCCTTTTGAACGTACAGATTTATTTATCCCTGCGGATGCAGTAGCGCTATTCACCCCAGGTGCTTACCGGATTTATTTGGTCAAAAGCAAACAACTAAAAGGCGAAATTCCCGGCCTTACCTATGAAGCTTCTATTGAGTTTTATTCCAATGAAAAGGAATTTGAATTAAAAGAGTAGCTTTAAACAACCAGCCAACTATCTTACTGTGAAAAAACGACACCACCCATTAAACGGCCTCTGGTCGTATCAGGAGCAAGTTTCCAACTCGCTCCTTTTTATTCTCTTCTTGTCTTGCTCTTTGACAGCTAATTCACTGCTCACTGCTCAAACGTTTACCGACGTTGTCCAAGATGCAGGCATCGAGCATACCTTTTCGCCCTATATTAGTATTGGTGGTGGAGCTGCCTTTTTCGACTACGATATGGATGGCGACGAAGATGTTTATTTCACTGGGGGGAGGTTTATGGATAAGTTATACCGAAATGAAAACGACGGTACTTTTACGGATGTAACTATTGAAAGTGGCTTGGGAATTACCGAAACCTACTACACCACAGGAGTAACTACCGGAGACATTGACAATGATGGATTTAGGGAAATCTTTGTTACTACTTTCGGCTTTTCCAGTCAATACTCCCCGAATCGAAGAAATCTTTTTTTTAGGAACATGGGCGATGGTACGTTTCAAGAAGTGGCACCACTTTCCAATCTAGGAGATGCTTCTCGCTCCGTAGGGGCTATTTTCTTTGATCATGACCTAGATGGTTATCTCGATTTATATGTATTGAACTATGTTGATCGAACTAACCCTATAACAGATCAATCAGGGACTATCGGTTTCGATCACGATTGCTACGAAAATTATTTTTACCACAATAATGGGAATTTTACTTTTACAGAAGCAGCCTTCGAGCTTGGTGTAAACGACGACGGTTGTTCATTAGCTGGAACTAATACCGATTTTGATACTGATTCAGACCAAGATCTTTACGTTGTCAATGATTTTGGTCAATTTGTAGAACCTAATCTACTTTATACCAATGAGCTTACTACAGGAGTATTCGACACTATCGTAGGATCATCCAATGGTTCAAACATTGGCCTTTATGGCATGGGAGTTGCCTGGGGTGATTATGATCTCGACCAGGACATTGACTATTACATTACCAACCTTGGTAGTAATGCACTTTTGAATAATGATGGAACTGGTCAATATCAGGATGTTGCCGCCGTAGCGGGCGTAACAAACACTAACACCCCTGATGGGTTATTATCCACCAGTTGGGGAACTGCTTTTATTGATTTTGACAATAACTTGTACGAAGATCTTTTCGTATCAAACGGATACATTCCTGCTGCTGATTTTATTGCTACTGGCAGCTTGGACCCCAACAAGCTCTACTATAATAATGGCGATCAAACCTTTACCGACATATCAGATGCCGCAGGCTTTAATAGTGATGAAAAATGCCGCGGGCTAGCTTATGGAGACTATGACAATGATGGAGATATAGACCTATTGGTAAGTAGTATGTACGGTGTTGTAGATGCGCCAGCGGTAAAACTTTATCGTAATGATTTAGACAATTCAAATAATTGGGTAAAAATAAAACTGGAAGGCACACAATGTAACCGTGATGCTATTGGTGCACAGATTAGCGTATTTGTTGACGACCTGGTTCTCATCCGTGAAATTAGCGGTGGCGGTAGTCATGCTTCTCAACACTCCTCCATTGCCCATTTTGGGCTGGCAGATTATTCAAGCATTGATAGTGTACAAGTTAATTGGCCAGGAAACCCAACAGAAACTTTTTTTGACCTCGCAATTAACGAGCAGCACCTGCTGATTCAAGGAGCATCACCTACCGTAAGAATTAATTTCTCCGTAGACATGAGTTTCCAGGAGGTAAACCCAGAGGGCGTTTACGTTAGAATCACCTCTGAGGATGGAGATATACGGCAAAAACTCCTTTATTCTCCCTACCAAGACGACCAATACAGTGTTTCTTTTTTACAAGAACTTGGTTTTAGTGGCTCATACACCTTACTCAATGGGCGCTGCAATGACGGTAACTGCCAGGAAGACCTAAGCGAAGAAAACTGTGACGACCTCACTGTCGATTTTGAACGGCTACTCGCACCTGTCTTAAATGACACCACTATCAACCTTTGTTTTGGAGAATGCCAATTGGCAGCTTGCTTTCCTCCCGCTGATTCTGTAGATATCACTTTTAATGTCAACATGGCCCCCGTGGCTACTTCGCCAGAAGGAGTCTACTGGCTCAATAACTTTGGTGCACCTGGAGAATTTCCTTTGACCGACATGAACCAGGATGATATTTACACCTTCACGATTCGCCGGCCAGAAGGTTTCTCTACCTATTATAGTATTGCAAATGGCACCTGCCCAGATCTCAGTTGTC
This sequence comes from Lewinella cohaerens DSM 23179, assembly GCF_000379805.1. GTDB lineage: Bacteria > Bacteroidota > Bacteroidia > Chitinophagales > Saprospiraceae > Lewinella > Lewinella cohaerens. The sequence continues at coordinate 344,853 of NZ_KB903543.1, forward strand.
TGGAAGATTTGGAAGGGCAAGCCTGTGCTGATCCTTTCGAGCTCAATTATCGTTTGCTTGATCCCGTTTATAGTGATACGATATTGAACCTCTGCTTTGGCAGTTGTGACACCATCAATTGTATTCCGCCCATTGATTCCGTGGATATTCAAATCAACGTCAATATGGCTGCTGTCGACGTCGCCACAGAGGGGGTCTACCTTGTAGAAGGCGCTTTTGGTGCCCCTGGCATCAACCCA
>NZ_KB903544.1 GCF_000379805.1 Lewinella cohaerens DSM 23179
GAGTCAGAAGATATTATGCCTTTGGTGAAAGCCGAGTTGGGTATAGAAGAGTAAAGGAAGATTGCCTTGAATCTCGGGGGACTTTAAATGAGTCATCCCGAATTTTGGCTTAGGCCAAAATCCAAGCTGACTACAACTAAGAACTAGTCATTAAGCATCTGAAAAGAGTGATTTATCTGACTATTTGTACGAAACCCCATGATTTCACTAGTAGAAATCATGGGGTTTCGTCTTTAACGATAGGTTTTGCAGTTGGTCAGCACGGATTTTGATGACAATCAAAATTCGGGATGACTCATGTTGTTTTTGATGTGATTAGCATAGTTGAAGAATAGCGGCGTCATATTTATTATGGCTCAATAGCTATACTTAGTTACCGGTAGCTGCAGGGACATCATAGGATACATTAAAGTCATCTAGGACTGCATCCAAAATCCGATCTTCACCATCGATGTAACCGTCTTTTATACTGTGACCAAAGAGCTTGCCCATGGTGTTCCAGTAAGAGGCCGTTATGCCGCCGCGCAAATTTTTGATCAAATCATACATCGGGGTATCAAGCTCTCGCTCAATCATCTTGATGAGGATTAACCCTTGTGTTTTACTCAGGTTCTTTAGAGGGTCGGCAAATTCATCTTTTAGTTCTCTTTGGAGTCGACGGATATAGCGCTTGGATTCTCGTTTGGAGAGGTTATTCATGGCGTATTCCGTTTCTCTGAAAATACGAATTGCTTGTATTGCGTAAGGGTAAACCTTGAGTGCATACTGACGGTAGCGACGATAGCGGCGATAGTCATCTTCGTTTTCAAATGCACGTAACGAAGAAATCGATACTCCTTCCAGGCTGGCGACAATCAAGGTGTCTCCGCAATCATCGATCATGTATTTGTAGTATTGATCATTTACTCTGGTGTACCCCCCTGTTTCCTGAGCGGTCAGGCTGGTTCCAAAAAAGATGATCAGGCTACTTAAAACTAGGTACTTCATAACATTCGGCTTTTATGCTTTTCAGCATTTCACTTTGACACTATCCTTAAGATACCGCATTTACACCATTTGGCGGGTGTTGTTTTGGGGTATTTCATAATTGAGACGTCAAAGCTCTGGATAATAACGCTTACAGGAGCTATTTAGTCGGCAAATTGTAGAAGAAATTTAATGCTTTAGCAATACTTAGAGCAAACTAATCACTGATAATCATGGTTTTAGAAAGAGAGGAGATGTGTCTTCAGGCTTGCGCTAGGCTTTAGTTTAAGAAATGTTTAACGCATTGGGTACCCATCCTATACATCTTGTAATGGCGTCTAGCGTTTTATATGTGCTTGATTAAACTTGTTATCCCTTTTGAACCAAATAAAAAAATTGCCTCTCATGCGATTATCAATAATCACAATGGTTTTGGCACTCTTCATTGCCTCACCAGAAGCCGAGGCTCAGTACTTCGGCCGTAACAAACCTAATTACGAAAACTTTGATTTCAAGGTTTTAAAATCCCCTCATTTCGAGTTGTATCACTATCTCGATAATGATGCCTATATCCAGAATTTTGTCGCTCAGGCAGAAGAATGGTATGGGCAGCACCAAGCGATCTTACACGACACGATCAGAGAACGAAATCCCTTTATTCTTTATGCTAACCATGCTGATTTTCAGCAAACCAATGCTATCGGTGGTAGTATTGGGGTAGGTACTGGTGGAGTGACGGAGGCCTTCAAAAATCGGGTTATCATGCCCATTGCTATGTCGAACCAGCAAACGCACCATGTTTTGGGGCACGAGCTGGTACACGCTTTTCAGTACAACATGATCATTAACGGGGACTCTACGAGCCTGCGCAACTTGGGGAATCTTCCGCTTTGGATGGTAGAAGGTTTAGCCGAGTATTTGTCGATAGGGTCAGTGGATGCCCATACAGCTATGTGGATGCGCGATGCCGTTTTGCATGATGATTTTCCTACTCTGAAGCAACTCAATAATCCTAAATATTTTCCCTACCGTTATGGACAGATGTTTTGGGTGTTTGTCACGGGTTTGAAAGGGGACGATATTATTGCTCCTTTCTTTGAGGAGACAGCGAAGTATGGTTTTGATACTGCATCTAAGCGAGTCCTCGGTATGGGAAGTGACGATCTTTCGAAATTATGGAAGAACACTATCGTTGATTATTATCAAAAAATGATTGACGGCCGAACAGAACAGTTTCCTGGGAAAGAACTAATCAGTAAAGAGAATGGTGGCCGATTGAATATTGCTCCAGAAATTAGCCCTAACGGTCGTTATGTGATTTTTCTTTCCGAGAAAGATGTTTTTGGTATCGACCTTTTTCTGGCGGAAGCCCGCACGGGTAAAGTTATCCGTAAGGTAGCAAGTAGTACACGTAGTGGTCATATCGATGATTTCAATTACATCGAATCATCGGGTACCTGGTCGCCTAATAGTCAAGAGTTTGCTTATGTAGGTGTTGCGAAAGGCGACAATATTCTTCTCATCAGTGATGCGGAGACTGGTAAGACAACTTTTGAAGAACCAATTCCGGGCGTACCTGCTTTTAGCAATCCAGCATGGTCGCCAGATCGTCGAACGATTGTGGTGACGGGCTTGGTGAATGGCCAGGTAGACTTATACGCTTTTGATATTCGTACTAAAAAAGTGACCCAGTTGACGGACACTCCTTTCTCTGAATTGCACGCAAGTTGGTCAGAAGATGGTAGTCGACTCTATTTTGCAACCGATGAAAGCAGTATGCGCGAGGATAGCCGTCCTTTTGGAAAATACCACTTTAATATCGCTGAGTTGGACGTAGCTTCAGGCGTAATCACGAATTACCCCTTTTTTCCAGGAGCAGATAACCTGAACCCGGAAGAAGACGCTAACGGAAACATCGTTTTCTTATCTAACCGTGATGGCTATCGCAACTTATATCGTTACAATAAGGGTACCGCAGAGATGGTACAGTTGACAGATTTGATCACTGGTGTGAGTGGTATCACTCATTTCTCTCCTGCATTTAGTATCGACAGGAAACGCAATCGCTTGGTGTATACCTACTTTAGTTCCCAGGGCTACCGCATTTATCAGGCGGAAACCGAGGATTTATTAACCGAGGTAGTAGACCCTTTGGCAGTAGATATGACGGCTGCGACTTTGCCTAGAGTAAATAAAAGGGCTCCGAGTATCGTAGATCCACTGTTGGCGTTGAATACCGCCGGAGTTGATTTAAACGACAGTCTTTCTCTGCAACCGGGAATTTACCAATCGAAATTTAAGCTAGACTATATTGGCGGCGGTGGTGGTGTAGGTATTGGAAGCAACCAAACCTTTGGGACTACTACTGGTGTTGCTGGTGGCGTAGACCTGATGTTTAGCGATATTTTGGGTAACAACCAGTTTTTTGCGAGTATTGCGATGAATGGTGAGCTGATAGACGTTGGCGGTATTGTCGCGTATATTAACCGCAAGAACCGAGTTAATTGGGGTGTTTCCCTATCTCACCAGCCTTTCCGTAGTTTTAACGGAAGTGAGATTGAATTAAGAGATACACTTTTCGGAACTGGAGGAGAGCCTATTTCTCTGGTTGATCGGCAATCGTTATTTGAGACCAGGATTTTTCAGGAACAGCTTGGTGTATTCGGGCAACTCCCCCTGTCTAGTACAATGCGGGTAGAGCTGAATGCCAATTACTCTCTTTATTCAGGTCGTTTAGACCGTCGTGATTTTTACTACCAACCCAATACATTTCTCTTAGTAGGGCAGGAACGCAACAAGGTGGATGATATCCCTGGTTTTCAAATCGGACAAGTAGAAGCTGCCTGGGTGAGCGACAACTCCTCTTTTGGGATGGCAGCTCCGCTAAACGGACATCGTTACCGAGTGGCATTGGGTAAGTATTTTGATGAATACAACTTTACCTCTGCTACGGTAGATTTTAGGAAATATGAATTTGTGCGTCCAGTAAGCTTTGCTTTTCGGGCGACCCATTATGGCCGTTATGGTGGTAATAGCGATCAACTCTTTCCGCAGTATCTGGGATACCCCTGGTTTATTCGTGGATTGAATACAGCAGCTGGTCAGGAAATTTTCTTAGGTTCCGGTCGTGATTTTGATGAACTGACGGGATCTAAGATTTTTGTTTCCAGCTTTGAGGTGCGCTTGCCGTTTACGGGGCCTGAGCAATTGGCATTGATAAAGTCAAAAGCCTTGTTCTCCGATTTCAACCTCTTCATTGATGGGGGGATAGCGTGGACGCAGAATGATCAGCTTAGCGGCCCTATTTATACCTTGGATCGTAATGGTGAACCATTGATTAACCCGGAAACGGGGAACCCTTTTGTGGCTTATCCGCAAGTGAAGCCTGTTTTTACAGCGGGTGCTTCGCTTAGAATTAACCTTTTTGGCGCTTTGGTGGTGGAACCTTACTATGCGGTACCATTGGTAAAGAATACCCGAGGGGTCTTTGGGTTAAACTTGATCCCGGGCTGGTAGTAATGGACTTTGGTACGATAACTTTATAAGGAGTAGTAGTAACCCTAGGTCGCTATGAATAGTTGCGTCAGTGTGATTTTCTCAAAAAAGCTGATTGCTACTCAATAATTGAGCGGTATCGAAATACTTCGATACCGCTCATAATAATAGGGTCATCTTAACCCAATATGCTGATTTTTATAGGCTCAAGATTTGGGGTGGCTTATATACCTCCTCGTTTGTCAGCCTGATTTATAAGATGTTTAAATAATCACGTTCCTCTACGCTTTTGGTAATGGTTGATCCATCGCCTATTTTGTAAGAAATGTCAAGCCTTTTTTTAATACCATGGTAAGGATCATGTCCCATGATATTGTTCCGCACATGTATTTTAGTTGAGCCATTATTGATATATGCTTGAATACGGTCTTTAACGTCGATTGTTTGCCCATTTAATCCGTATATAGCACTTGTTACTACGATGTCTTCAACGGTTGAATCCCAAGAGCTAGACTCATACCCCAAAAAGTTAGCGGCAAGTTTTTCAGCGTTCGAAAGATGAGTCCATTTTTTGTAAAAAGAAGTCGGCTTTGGACTGTTGGTATCCCAATTTGTTGCACTCCAACCCAAGGTTTTCCATAAATCCTGTTCTGTTGTTGCAATATCATCCCAATTAAACTCATACCAATAAGTATCTGGAGCACCAGAGCTTCTCGCCAAATAACCTCGGGGTGGATCATTGTCCCAACTTTCCTGGTCGTAACCAAGATCTTTAACGGCCTGTTTTTCAGAAGAATTCAAATTATTCCATTCCGTGACAAATGTCCTTGGGTATTGACTTCTTGGGCCATCCCAATTTCTATCATTCCAGCCTAGGTTGCTCCATAATGACTGGTTATAGGAGCCCAGCTCTTCCCAAGAGTACTTGTTCCAGTAAACATCTGGATCCTTTTCTTCTTTCGCTGCTTTTGCTGTAGGGTAAGTCGGAGGTTGTTCAGGGCCGGCATAGATCTTAAAATCTGAGTACATTGTTGCAATATTGAAGCAATAGCTAACACCTAAACCTACTCCTGCTTCTCCTCCTACGCCTACACCGACTACGATTTGTACCAATGAAGGGGGGAAGTAAGATACAGGGTCAAAGGCTACTGCAATGCTGGCACCTGCTTCACATTCAAAAGATGCCCCTACGTCAATTGCTACACCAGGAACGCCTTCTGGTTTATTCACATGGTAGCCTAATAATAAATTAGCAGATACCCCTCCTTCTACGCCTAAGCCAAGTCCAGCAACAGCGACAAAAGCAAAGATGGCTCCGTTGTAATCTTCGATCAATTTTGCATCTGGTGTGTTGAGTATCTTGTTGTATAAATTGTCCGCATTTTTAATCATGTGGATAAATATCCCTATGTCAATTACTATACCAATCGCGGCATTCACACTTACTACGGCTCCTCCTTCTACAGATCCGTAAATCACAATACTCCCAATGTCTTCATCCTCTATTTTGTTGATAATAGCGTCGAACGCGGATAATTCCTTTAGTAGTTTCAGGAGCTGTAAGATAGTTTTTTTGCCGTCACCGTCAGCAATAGCTTTACCTAGGTCGACAGCCTCGTCAAAGATTTCTTTTAGGTCTTCAAACCAATTTAATACAGGCAAGGAATGATCAGCTAGTGTATCTGCAAGTGTTTTAAGGCGGTCGGCTAGTTGTTCTTCGACAAACTCTTTAGCTGCCTCGTAGCCTTCTTTAGCCAAGTCTTTAGCTCCTTCTAATGCGTCATCTCCTATTTCTTCAACACCATCAATAATACCTTCTCCAAAGTTGGCGGCGTCTTTTCCTATGTCCACCATTTTATCAAATCCAGCTTCTCCTTGTTCACGGGCAAATCTAACTCCTTCTTCTATAATGTCTTTGCCATTTTCGAAAAGGAGTTCTCCCCCTTGTTCACCAGCTTCCTTCATGTGATTAGCAAATGCTAACCCTGATTGAAAAGCATCCCCTGCTGCACCGGAAACGACATGTAAGCCATCTTGAGCTGTGTCAGAAAGTGTTTCGAACCCTTTTTTCAGGGTTTTTCTTGGATCCCACATAGATTTTAGTTTTAGTTGCTAAGTGTTGAAACCAATGATAAATTTTTCACTTAGCTGTTCAGTTAAGAATGATTTGGCTTCATTCTTTTATGTAGATGAATTGTCAAGAGGTAAGTGGAAACGAGATTTTTTTCGGAATTGCTGATTTTTTAGTTCAAAAAATCTTTGTGTAGACTTCAAATCTGGTCGTTGGGGCTTCAGAAAGGTAGAATTTCTATTGTCTTTATAAATACCTTTAAACTAGAAGAAATACTGAGCGTAAAGTACCTTGTACTAGATGTCAATATTGTAATTTCGCGGATGATTCCTAACCTCCATTTACGACTTTCCGTCTTACAGTTTTTGCAATTCTTTATTTGGGGCAGCTGGTTTGTAACAGCGGGCACTTACCTGCAAGGCACATTAGGCTTTAGTGGCTTGGAGGTGGGGATGATTTATGGGACTACAGCCATAGCGGCTACTATTTCTCCTTTTCTTTTAGGTGTTCTTGCTGATCGTTTTTTTCTACGGAAAAGATTTTAGGTTTGCTACATATTGTTGGTGGAGGCTTGTTGTTTTGGGTCTCACAGGTACAGGAATTTGCCTGGTTTTATCCGCTAATGTTGCTGTATGTGCTTTGTTATTTACCGACCTTTAGTTTGTCGAATGCACTGTGTTTTCATCATATTGAAGACACGAAGCGAGATTTTCCTCGAATTCGAGTTTGGGGTACTGTTGCCTGGATTTTAGCTGGCCTTTTGATAAGTTGGTTGAAAGTAGAAGATCAAGTGTTGCCTTTTCAGATAGCGGCTACCTGTTCGGTATTACAGGGGCTCTATTCTTTAACGCTCCCTGCAACGCCTCCGCAAAAGCAAAAAGAAAACCTGTTACAAAGTCTGCGTGGATCTGAAATGCAGGCATTGTTCAAGGATCGTTCGCTGGTAGTGATGGTTGTCGCAATAGCGCTTATTTGTATTCCGTCTTCTTATTACTACAGTTTTGTTAATCCATTTTTGAATGAATTTGGGGTAACCAATGCCGCCGGAAAAATGGCTTTGGGCCAGATCACGGAAATCATTTTTATGCTGGCGCTGCCCTGGTTTTTTGTGCGTTGGCGTTTGAAGTACATCATTTTTGTGGGTTTACTGACTTGGGGCTTGCGCTATGGTTGCTTTATTCTCGGGATTCATTTTCATTCAGAAGCTTGGCTAATGTTGGGAATAGGAATGCATGGGCTTGCCTACATTTTCTCGATGTTATCAGCGCAAATTTATCTGGATACTCGGGTGCCTGTTCATTTACGGGGTACAGGTCAGGGGTTTTATTCTTTGCTTACGTTGGGGATCGGTGTTTTTATTGGTTCCACAATTGCGGGTCAGACAGTCAGTGCTCATACGCTTGCCGATCATTCCCATAACTGGGCACAAATTTGGTGGCTTCCGACTTGGTTTGGGGTAGCTGTAGCGTTTGGCTTTCTCTATTTTTTCAAAGGGAAGCAGCGGGCTTAGAGCAAGTCTGAAACAGACGCTTAGTAATTCTAGTTTTTATTCTAATTTTGTTTTTGTGTCGATTGTATTGCTGTTTTTTCTTATTAAAACGCTTCATGGGATATTCTACGCATAATTTATCGGATACGATTGTGGCTTTAGCTACTCCGCAAGGAGTGGGAGCTATTGGAGTGATTCGGCTTTCAGGGCCGGCAGCGATTTCCATTGTAGACAAGACGTTTAAAGGAAAAAACCTAAGAGAACAAGCAAGTCATACCGTACATTTTGGCACTATCCGTGATGAATCGGACAAGATACTGGATGAAGTATTAGTGACCCTGTTTGTAGCGCCAAGCTCTTATACAGGTGAAAATGTGGTAGAGGTAAGTTGCCATGGTTCTGACTTTATTATCCAGGAGCTGATGCGGTTGTTCATTCGCCAAGGTGCGCGTTTGGCGCAAGCCGGAGAGTTTACGATGAGGGCTTTCTTGAATGGGCAGATGGATTTGAGTCAGGCAGAGGCGGTAGCCGATTTGATAGCCTCTAGTTCGGAGGGGAGCCATGAATTGGCCATGCAGCAGATGCGAGGTGGTTTTAGTCATGAAATTGCTGCTTTACGGCAGCAGTTGATCGATTTTGCAAGTCTAATTGAGCTAGAGCTAGATTTTGGTGAAGAAGATGTAGAGTTTGCCAACCGGGATGACCTGCGCGAGTTAGTAGAAAAAATTCAAGGTGTACTGCGGCAGTTAATTCAGAGTTTTCAGCTAGGCAACGTCATCAAGCAAGGCGTAAATACCGTAATTGCAGGTCGGCCTAATGCAGGCAAGAGTACCCTTTTGAATGCCTTGCTCAATGAAGAGCGCGCAATAGTAAGTGAGATCGCAGGTACAACGCGTGACACGATTGAAGAAGTACTGAATATAAAAGGTATCCAGTTTCGACTGATTGACACTGCAGGTATCCGAGAAGCAGAAGATGCAATTGAAGCCATCGGTGTAGAAAAAACTATGGAAAAGGTACGGCAGAGTAGCCTGCTGGTTTACGTTTTTGATGTGGTTGATACCCAGCCCGCAGAGGTTCGTGCCGACCTTGCTAAGCTGGTGACGCCCGGTATGCACGTGCTGGTGGTCGCGAATAAAATGGATTTGAATCCGTATACGAAGTGGGAGGACTATGGCTCCACCCCCGGCCCCTCCTCGCGAGGAGGGGAGGTAAGGGAGGGGGAGGAGATTGCCTTCGGCTCCTCCTCCTCCTTTGGTTCTGCCTCCTCCTTAAAAGGAGGTGTGGTTGGTAAATGGAGGACAGCGGAAGGTAGAATTTACAAGCTCTTGAAAGAGAAAGCACGGGAGATGAGGAAAAATCCTACTGAGGCAGAGGCGGCTTTGTGGATTCATCTGCAAAGAGAACAAATGGAGAATTGCGAATTTAGAAGACAGCATGTCATTGGTAATTTCATCCCTGATTTTGTTTGTCTAGACCGGAAATTGATTTTGGAAATAGATGGGGGTTATCACCAATTGCCAGAAGTGAAGTTGAGCGATCAGCAAAGGACTACGGTTTTAGAAGAAATGGGCTACCGCGTACTACGCTTTAAAAACGAAACAGTCTTTAATAACATAGGTAGTGTGCTGAATACTATCAGGCAAGCGCTGCAAGAGCCCTTGCCTAGCGAAAATCGCGCAGCTGTCTCCCCTCCTCCGGAGGAGGGGCCAGGGGTGGAGCAAAACAACTGGGTACCTATCATCGCTCGCGAGGGCATGAACGTACCTCACCTCAAAGACAAACTCTATGAGGCAGTGCTCTCAGAGAAAGTGAATGCCGATAGCACCATTGTGAGTAATGCTCGCCACTATGAGGCGTTAGAAAAATCCTACGAAGCACTAGCTGCTGTGTTGGAGGGGATGGCAACAGGAGTGACTTCCGACTTTATAGCGATGGATATCAGGCGATCACTACATCACCTTGGAGAGATTACGGGAGAAATATCTACGGATGATTTGCTAGGGAATATTTTTGGAAAGTTTTGCATCGGGAAGTAGTAATAAAAACAAACAACATGAAAGAACCACCCCTGTATCAACAAGCCTTTATTCAATCCATCGAGTTTACGGTGCTCGAAATTCGGGAGGAGTTTCCTAAATTGTTGGATGGTGATGTGGTATTTGCTTTTGATCAACTCGTTATCTATTTTCAGACCTTGGCTAAGGGGAAAGAGGCCAAAGAGCCCTTGTCTTCTTCTGACAGGCGCCAAGCGCTTTTAGATGAAATACTCAACGTTATTGAAGAAAGGGAAGAGTTGGAAGCAGACTCGTCTGTTGTCAATAATCCGGAAATTAAACCTAATGGTAACCCGATACCCTCGTTGCCGGCATTTTATGCAACATGTATAAAAACGTTATCAAAATCTGTACGGTTCTGGAGCAAGGAGGCAGGGAAGACGGGATATCTAAACTACATTAATAATTTCCTCTAAGTTGTTGCTTATTCAGGCGTGCCAACAATCACTCCCCCATCTTCTCGTTCAGGAATTCAAGGCACAATTGGTTGAATATGCTTGCCTTTTCGATAGAAACGACATGGCCGCATTTAGGTACAATCTTCAAGTGGGTATACTGGCTGTGCATCCTTGCGTATGCTTGGGCAGCATAAAGAAAAAGATGGTCCTGTGCACCACTCACAAGTAAATGAGGATGTGATAGTGGTTGTTGAAAAAGCCTCTTTAGTGTTTTGTTTAGACCATAGTACATATTGGTCCATTTACGGAACTCCTNGGTAGTGAGTACGCGTGACTCCTTAATGAAAACTTTTCTCGATTTTTGGTGATTGGTGCGCGGCATCATAATCAGCGCACTAAGTTTGTAGAAGTTGGGATAACCAATGATTTTGGCCAGTCCCAAACTCATGGAAGCGAGCACTTTTAGCTTGGTGTTTAACTGAAGGATAGGCCCTGATAAAATGATAGACATGGTTTGTTTCGGGCGCAATTCCCGCATCTCTAAAACAATAATAGCACCTAAGGATACCCCTACCAGATGAGAGGCTTTGATCTGTAAATGGTCAACGACTTGCCAGATAGCAGAAGCAATGGCTCCAAAGGTGTAAACATCAGCAGAGTTGCTGCGTTTAGCCATCTCGCCGTGCCCTGGCAAATCAATAAGGAGTAGGTTGTAAGTTTGACTCAAGTCATCAATTTGTCTACGCCAAGTCCTGGTACTTCCTCCTGCGCCATGTACAAATAGCATCCAAGCCGCATTGGGCTTGTCGCAAGGATAGGTTTCATAATAAAGCAATTGGTTATTCAACATGCAGTAAAAACGTATTAAGGACGGAGTGGTTATTTTTTCGGCTAGTTATTATGCCGAATGATAGCCTTTGTTAGGAAGTATCCTGATGAAAATCAACACAAAGTACTTCTTCTGCGTTAAAACAATGTTAACTTAAGGACAGATATAACCACTGGCCATGAAAAATGAACTTGCATCCGCTAAAATTCCTGCCAAGATAGCAGCAGAATTAGAAGAGTTAGAAGATGTACTCGACCAATCGATTCCTGCTAAAAGCCTGGATCGTAACCTCCTGGTTGCTACCTGGAATATTAGAGCATTTGGGAATATCACCAAGGAGTGGCAATCGGGGAAAGAAGATTCTCCTCGTAGAGATATGCATTCCCTTTATCTGATTGCAGCCATCGTAGAGCGGTTTGACGTCATTGCTATTCAAGAGGTGAAAGCCAATGTTGCCGGGTTGCACCAAATGATGGAAATATTGGGGGACGATTGGAGTTTTATCCTTACGGATGTTACGGAAGGAGATGCGGGGAACGGAGAACGAATGGCTTTTGTCTTTGATACACGACGGGTAAAACTCTCAGGTCTCGCCTCGGAGTTGGTTGTTCCCAAGGAACAGCTTGATAACATTTCAGCAGGGGCTTTAAGAGAGCAGTTTGCCCGCACGCCTTATGCTGTGAGTTTTAAAAGTAAGGGCGAAACGTTTATTCTGGTAACCCTCCATATTCTTTATGGAAAATCTAGTGGAGACCGTATTCCAGAACTTAAAGCAATTGCAGATTGGATGGCAAAGTGGGCTTCTGGCTCCGATAGCTATAGTGATAATTTAATCGCTTTAGGAGATTTTAATGTAGATGCTCGGGGCGACTTGTTGCACGAAACTTTTATTTCCAGTGGGTTGTATATTCCTGACGATTTAGCCGCTGTGACCAGGAGTATTTTCAATACGAGCAAGTTTTATGACCATATTGCCTGGTTTAATGGCCGTAGCAAAAAGTCTAAGTTGAGTATGGAATACATTAAGGGAGGAAATTTCGACTTTGTCCCGCATGTATTGAAAAACAGAGGTCTTAATACCCAACAAATCTCCTGGATGATTTCGGATCATTATCCGCTTTGGGCGGAGTTTTCTATTCGGGATTAGTAACATCCTCTTCCAACTTCAAAATATCTGTCGTCCTTGTACGGGTTTTATCAAGAAGCTCTTTATTGGTAATTAGAGATTGCCCATAGGATGGGATCATCGTTTTTATCTTCTTGGTCCATTCTGGAGAAGCTAGATTGTCAGGGAAGCATTTAGTTAGTACCTCCAGCATGATTGATACGGAGGTAGATGCCCCAGGGGAAGCTCCCAGAAGGGCAGAAAGTGTTCCATCTGAACTGCTCACTACTTCGGTGCCAAACTGAAGCTTGCCGCCTTTTTTGTCGTCTTTTTTAATGATCTGTACGCGCTGCCCTGCGGTTTCTTGTTGCCAGTCTTCGATCTTCGCTTCCGGATAATACTGCTGGAGGAAGCGGAACTTATCCTTTTTATCTTGTAGCACCTGCTCTACCAGGTATTTAGTAAGGTCCAGGTTTTTGGCACCTGCTGACAGCATTGGCCAAACATTGTGCATCTCAATAGAGAGAAAAAGATCAAGGTAGGAGCCATTCTTTAAAAACTTGGTAGAGAACCCTGCATAAGGACCAAACAGCAGACAGCGTTCGCCATTGATCATTCGGGTATCTAAATGAGGCACCGACATAGGTGGCGAACCCACAGCTGCTTTCCCGTATACTTTGGCTTCGTGCCGTTGGATAATATCTTTGTTGTTGCAGCGCAACCATTGCCCGCTCACGGGGAACCCACCGAAGCCATTGGCTTCCGGAATGCCTGATTTGTCTAATAGTTTTAAAGCTCCCCCACCAGCGCCGATAAACACAAAATCGGCTAATACTTCTTTATTCTTTCCTGTAGTAAGGTTTTCTGTACCCACTAGCCAGCGGCCGTCTGGCTGCTTTTCGATATCTTGTACTTCGTGCGCCATATTCACCTCTACACCCTTCAAATCCTCAAGGTAGCGGATCATGCCGCGCGTGATATCACCAAAGTTAACGTCGGTACCAATGGCCATCCGGGTAGCTGCAATCGGATATTCGTCCGTGCGTCCTTTCATCATCAGAGGAATCCATTCAGCGATCTGTTGCGGGTCTTCTGAGTAAAGCATATCTTCAAAAATGGGATACTGCACCATGGCCTCGTAGCGCTTCTTGAGGAACGCAACATTGTCAGCACCCCAAACCAGCGACATGTGGTCGATATCATTGATGAATGCTTTCCTTTGAGACAAGTTTCCTCTTTCTTTGAGGTAAGCCCAAAACTGTTTGGACACTTCAAATTGTTCTGAAATCCGCAAAGCTTTACTCAGGTCTATCGTCCCGTCTTCTTTTTCCGGCGTATAGTTTAGTTCACAAAAAGCCGAATGCCCGGTACCTGCATTGTTCCAGGCATCGGAGCTTTCTTGTCCGGCCTTGTCTAGCCTTTCAAAAATGGTGATTTGTGCATTTGGGAGCAGCTTCTTGAGCAGTACCCCTAGCGTAGCGCTCATGATTCCGGCCCCGATTAGGGTGATGTTCTGCTTAGATTGCTCAATATTCATTTAGCTGGCAATGATTTCGTTTGGGGCAAAAAGCTGCTTGTGTTACGATCTACTTGATCGCAAGGAGTCCGTAAGTTACGGAACTTGTATATTCTGCCCATTTCTGCCCGCTAAAAGTAATCAGTTCTCAGGTTTACTAATTCGTAAAGCCAACCAAGAAAATAGGGTAATTCCCAGTAGGTCGCAAAACATATCCCATAGCTCAAAGTTGCGTGTCGAAAGGGCCATTTGTGTAAACTCCTCTAGTATTGCAAAAACCAATACGAGCAAACCTCCCAACAGTATTTGATGGCCTGAGATAGCAATCTTCCTGTTTTTTAATGCCAGGTTGACCAAAAAAGCAAGGACACCATAGAGGAAAAAGTGCCCCAGTTTGTCCCCAAAAGGCAGGTGCCTGACGAACTTACTAAAGCCTATGCTCTGGCCGAGGTCTGCCTGGATGATGATCCAAAAAATGAAAGCCAGGAAGGACAGTGCCAAGACGGGCCAGAAAAGTTGTTTTATCGCTAGTTGCTTCATTAGTCAAAGTACTTTGAATTTAAAAGTCAATAGATATAACCGAATGACAAGCACATTTATTTTCCAGGGAGCTTAATTGTATGGTGTTTTTTTTGGGGCTGAATGGCCCCAATGTAAAACCCAACAGCCAGGGCTAATTCATGAATTAGCCCTGGCTGTTGGGTTCACCCTAGCTATTGATTTCTTAACAGTTAGGTAGCACTACCGGCAGGTTAAAAGCAAGTCCGCCCTCGGACGTTTCCTTGTACTTGTGATTCATGTCTTGGGCGGTATCCCACATGGTTTTTACGACCACATCGAAGTTTACTTTACAATCATCAGGATCGCCGGAGAGTGCCAGGTTGGTAGCAGTTATTGCTTTGATTGCTCCCATGGTATTGCGCTCAATGCAGGGTACCTGAACCAGCCCTCCGATGGGGTCGCAGGTAAGGCCAAGGTGGTGTTCCATTGCTATTTCGGCGGCCATGAGTGCCTGTTTGGGGCTTCCGCCTAAAACCTCGGTGAGACCAGCAGCAGCCATAGCGGAAGAAACGCCAATTTCGGCTTGACAACCACCCATGGCTGCGGAAATGGTAGCCCCTTTTTTGAAAAGGCAGCCTACTTCACCCGAGGCGAGTAAAAAACGTTCGACATGGTCCAATGTATTGCAATCACAAAAACAATACATGTATAAAATCACGGCAGGAATAACCCCTGCTGCGCCATTTGTTGGGGAGGTGACTACCCTGCCTAGCGCTGCGTTTTCTTCGTTGACCGCGAGCGCGAAACAACTTACCCACTTGTTGACGGTTACAAAATCTCGGGACGATTTCATTACGAGCGCTAGCCACTCGTCGCGATTACTAAAAGCTGCCCCTTTGAGTAATTCCTGGTTTAGCTTGTAGGCGCGGCGGCGGACGTTTAAGCCTCCGGGCAAAATACCCTCGGTGGTGACNCCTCGGTATACACAATCCAGCATCGCTCGGAAAATGCCATCCATTCTGCTTTTGAAGGACCGGAAATTGCGAAATCGCAGCTCGTTGGCCCAAACAATATCCGAAATCCGACAATCGTGCGTATTGGTATAGTCCAGTAATTCCGATCCCTCGTCGATCGGGAACGGTAGCCACGCTTGCCGGATATCTGTTTGGGATACGCCCTCTTGTTCGATAAACCCACCGCCGAGAGAATAGTAGGTGTGTTCTTCTATCAATTCATCCTTATAGAAGGCCTTAAAGGTAAGGGTGTTGGGGTGGCCGGGGAGGCTGTGCCCGTGGAAGATGATGTCCTGTTTGGGGGAGAAAGTGATATCGTTCTTATTGACTTCCAGTCGCTCCTCTCTAAGAATTCGTTCAATGATGGCGGGAATTTCCTGGGTGTCAATAATGACGGGGTCGTGGCCTTCCAGGCCTAGCTGTACGGCCACATCGGTGGCGTGCCCGCGGCCTGTTTTTGACAGTGAACCGTAGAGGTGAACCTCGAGGTGGTCAATGTCTTTTCCCCAAAGTGCTGCCGCAAACTGGGTTGCAGCATTCCAAGGGCCAAGCGTATGCGAGCTGGATGGGCCTACGCCGATTTTGTAAATATCAAATATGCTTAAGCGTTCCATAGTAAAACACTTGTGGTGACCACTGGTTAGCAGTGGCAATGGTGGTTAGGGCAAAATACCTTACGGCAGCTATACTTTGGTAGAAGTAAATCTTGAATTTATTCCTAGCTCTTAGCGGGTGCAAAGCTACAGGTTTTAAACAGGTAAGCTCATAAAATAGGTAAAATAAAAAACGGCTAAGTGCGTGAGCGCCTAGCCGTCAATTATCCAAAGGGATACTTGGGAAAGTGTTTGGGTATTAATGCAAAAAAAATATTAACGCAGACGGAAGGTAGATGATCCTAGGAACCCTACGTCGGTATAGGCACTTAGCGTATAGTTTCCGGCATCGAGTTTATTCTCTAGCTCGTGGGTAAAGGTCAAGCGTTGTGATTCCGTCAACTCCTCCTCACGGGCTTCTACCGCCATGATATCCTGTGGTTGACCATCAAGCGGGCGGACAGTCGTAGTGATGTAGTCCGTGCGGGGGATCGGTGTTCCCGTTTCGTCTGTAATCACCAGGTAAATAGGGCGTGAACCCTGGTAATCAGCTGGTACACCTTCCAGCTCAAAGCTGGCTGTAATCCTACGTGCTCTTCCTGATTTGGCCGTTGCATTACCGCTTTTTACCTCTGGAGAAATCTCAAAAGAAGTGGCTTTGAAGCTTTCATAAGTCAGTGCTTTAATTTCACTGTCTTTTTGTTCATTGGATTCATTGAGCATAGTGTTCTGCTCTGTAGACATAGCCAGGTCGCCTTCGAGTACGCCAATTTCCAGGCGTAAAGAATCGTTTTGAGCCAGCATACTGTCCATGTTTAATTGCAGATCCTGCTTGACACGCTGCAATTCTTCGATCTGCGCCCGTAGATCGTTGATTTCGCCAGCAGAACTACGCTTGGCCTTGCTCAGTGCTGCTTTAGCACGGTTCAGGTCTTCCTGCGATTGTGCCATCTGCCCTTGCAGGCTGTTGTTGTCCTGGGCTAGTTGGTCGTACTGTATGACCATGCTGTCTACTTCGGCAGCTAGTTCATCCCGGAGGGTTGACATGTCTTCTAAAGAAGCTGTTACCGCCATTTTATCGGCTTGTAGTTTGTCTACTTTGCCCGAGGTGCTGCTACCCCAAATTAAAGAACCGATTAGTGCGATCGCCAGTAATACCACCGCAACGATTAATCCGCTTTTTTGATTTTTCATAATCTCTAAGAAGTTTGAATAAAAATGTAGGCTACCCTTTGGTGGGGTAACCAATAGATGATGTTGTATAAAAAAGTCTTGTTAACTGGAGAAATAAACCTTCATTAAGTGATCAATACGTAATCACTTGAAATCATGCTTTTTTAATGAGGTTTAAATTGTACCTGAAGGCAGATAATTAAAATGTCGTGGTAGAAAACTCACATAGATGTGTATTGCGCAGAAAACAAACTGCGATTTTTCTCAAGTTTTCCAAATAGTTAAATCGCTTAAAATAAATCGCTTATTTAACTATTGTGAAAAATAAAATCGCTTTTTGTTTTCGTGCTGTTCTTTATTTACGGGATTTAAAACGGCGCGGGATTCTTAATATTATGTTAAAATTGCTTTTTTTCTCAGAAAAAGGCTAGTCTAAGTTAGATGCGCTCGAAATAACGTCTTCTTTCCCAGTCGGTTACCGATTTTTCGTAAGCACGGGATTCCGTTTGAAAAAAATGGGTGTAATGGGCTACAACGTCTTCGCCAAAGGCATTTTTTGCGAAGCTACTTTGTGAAAATAATGCCGTTGCATCTGCCAAAGAGGTAGGCACCATCTCCAATTCTTTGGCCGCATAAACATCTCCACTAAAAGCTTCGGGCGGCGCTGTTTGGTCTTTTATACCCTGTAAACCTGCCGCTAGTGAAGCCGCAAAAGCGAGGTAAGGGTTGCAGTCTGCGCCTGGGATGCGACACTCTATTCGCAAGCTTTCGCCTTTTCCAACTACGCGAAACCCTGCTGTGCGATTGTCATAGCTCCACGCCAGGCGTGTGGGTGCCCACGAAGCATCCTGGTACCGTTTGTAGGAGTTGACGGTAGGTGCAAAGAAAGGCATGACCTCTGGCGTATATTTCATCCACCCTCCCAGAAACCAGCGAAAGATGGGCGAACAGGCAACACCACCAAACGACTCTTTGCCAGCGAAGGCATTTTTGCCATCCTTCCATAAACTCAGGTGGATGTGGCAGCTTGATCCCGCTTGGTCTTCGGCGTATTTGGCCATAAAGGTCACGGCGTAGCCCATGCTGTCGGCCACTTCTTTGAGGCATTGTTTGTAGACGATGTGCCGATCGGCCATTTCCAGTACTTCAGCGTAGCGAATATTCAGTTCGTGTTGGCCAAGGCCCCATTCTCCCTTGGAGGTTTCTACTGGCACGCCCGAACGCTGCAAGTGGCGACGCACCCGCCCGTGGAAATTTTCGGTACGAGTACCTTGCAGAATGTGGTAATCTTCGAGGTACCAGCCTACGGCTTTTAAATCTTGGTAATGCTGTTCGTGTGCTTGGCGGTAAGAATTTTCAAAGAGGTAATATTCTAGCTCAGAGGCACCCGCAGCAGTATAGCCCAAGGTTTGGAGCAGCTTCATTTGATTTTTTAGTATTGATCGGGGGGCAATACCTTCTAATTGGTGTTCCTGGTTATGAACATCGGCCAATACGATAGCTGTTTTGTCCAACCAATCAGCAATCCGTAAGCTCTTCAGGTCAGGAACGAGGTGGAAGTCGCCGTAGCCTTTTTGCCAGTTGGCAGAAGCGTAACCGGGTATAGGCTCCATTTCCATATCTGTCGTAAGGAGATAATTACAGGCATGGGTACCTTCCTCGGCAATCTTTTCTACAAAAAAATCTGCCGCAACACGCTTGCCCACCAAGCGGCCATAATGGTCGGTGAAAGCTACGATGATCGTTTCTATTTCTTCGTTAGCTGCCATCGTGTGCAGCTCTTCCATACTCAACATTCCTTTTAGCGTCATCTTTGGTGCCCTTTTTGTGTAGGGGTAAAGGTAAGCGCTTCGGGTAAAGGACCAAAGTTGTTCTATCTTTGGGGTGTTGGGGGGAGTGGGAAGTAAGTTGGCGGCCAATTTTGAAAAGGAGAAAGAGTACTCAAAAAATATCGCGGCTTTTCTAAAGAAGAACCAATGAATGTATCAAAAAAGGTTATTGAATTCCTAAATAAAAGAACTCATCCTGAACTTCTTTTTCTTGCTGATATGAATGGCTACGGTGCGTTATACCTAGAACTTTTCAATGAAGTGAAAGACTTTGAGGACGTTGCTTTGGAGTTAGGGTTAGAGGAAGACTTTAGAAAATACATAAGCCAGGTAGAGAATGAAAAAAATATTCCTAGACGATCATTACTTGTGGGTGAATTTGAAGATTTTTTGCTTGAACATATATGCCTGTCTTTTGCGAAAAAGATTTATTCCTAAAGTAAGAGGTGTTTGTTTGCTATATGATTTTTGATTTTTTTTTAGGACGTAGAAAAGAGATTGGGTACTAATCGTTAGCAGGGGATGATTGACACTTCATTTGTAATTAAGCGTCGTAATGATGTTCTACCTTAGATTTGACTTTCGACTATTACTGTTAATTTAATGGTTTTATAGCTTAATAAAAACACATGTTTAATAAGTTTATCATGAAAAATATTCTTTTCCTGCTGTTGCTTTTAGTAAGCAAAATATATGCTCAAGGCATATTTAATTTTAGTGAGGCAAGTCTTTTATGTTATTTGGAAGTTCCAAGTCAATCAGTTTAGCACCAAGATAATTGTTTTTAACTTTACTCCAATCTACCTAAGTAGTTACGTGAAAGGTATAATTGAAAATGGAGAGATCAATTTTATTGGCGATACGCTAATTGCTAGTAACCTTTCAATTAATAGCTATATCCCGATGACAATTTTGCAAAATGACATGTTTTGCATTTCAGTATCTTGAAGAGCTTTCAAGAGGTTATGTAAATGTTGCTAGCGAGTCGGCACTTGTGTCATGTTTGACCTCAACCGAGGATAGGCCTAGTGTCGAATTCACTGTTTTTCCAAATCCAGCACAAGAACAGATAAATATTACTACCGAAGATCAGGATTACTATGATGTACAAGTTGTTAACAGTAGAGGGTTAACGGTTCTTGAACTAAATAAAAGTCTAGGGTTAACAACTATTGATATTAGCGGACAGGAAACAGGGTTCTACATGTTAATACTCACTACTAAAAACGGAAGAGATATAAAGAAAATAATAGTAAGGTAGCTGGTTACAACTTAGCTTGTGCGATAAGCCTCGTTCTTCGGCACTACACCACAGCCTAGCCGTTGTGTGCAAAAAAAATACTACAAGGAATTAATTATGAAGTTCACAGTGTTTCTTTTTGTTTCCGTATTATTCGCTTATTTGACTTGGGCCAGTCATCTCCTTTTTTCAGGAGTCAATCCGTTTCCTGAAAATCTTAGTATGCTAGCAGGTGTTATTGGAAAAGTATCACCGCTTAAGATTTCAGTATTATATTCTCTTGTAATGTTTGCTATGTTTTTTCGAAGCATGTTTTTCAGCAGGAAAGCAGCTTCTCCGTATCCAGAAATACTGGATCAAGACGGGTCAATTGAGATTGATTGAGAACTGTATAGATTTAGAATGTAATACCTTGCAGAGGTGTTAGGTATAAAATAAAAACAAATGAAACAGGAAACCTTGGACTATGACCAATTCAAAACCCGATTATAACGAGCTCTTATCTGGCATTGTCCAGGAATTAAAGCCTTACTTTGGGCAAGGGCAGCAGGCCGATTATATTCCGGAACTGGCCAATATTGACCCCAATAAATTCGGCATTAGCTTGGCTTTTCTTGATGGAAGGACTTTTACCTATGGGGATAGCGAAGAACGATTCTCTATTCAGAGTATCTCCAAAGTATTCACCACGGCGGCTGCTTTTGGTCTGGTTGGTAAAAAGCTGTGGGAAAGAGTAGATGTAGAGCCTTCGGGGACACCATTTAACTCTTTACTTCAGTTGGAACAAGAACAGGGGATTCCTCGCAATCCTTTTATCAATGCAGGAGCACTGGTGGTAACGGATGTTTTGATGAGTAACCTCAATGATCCTTATGCAGATATGCTCAACTTTGTACGCGAATTGAGTGGTTGTCCAAGCATTGAGTATAATCAGGTCGTTGTTAATTCTGAACTGGATACCGCCTATCGGAATGCTGCCTTGGCTTACTACCTCAAGTCTTTTAACAATCTTGATAACCACCCGATTGAGGTGTTGAAACTCTATATCCATTACTGCTCTATTGAAATGAGTTGTACGGAATTGGCGCAGGCTTTTCATCTTTTTGCCCGCCGAAATCGGCTCGATTGTAACATTCCAGATCTAACGCCCAGCCAGCTCAAGCGCCTGAATGCACTGATGCAGACTTGTGGTTTTTATGATGAATCTGGCGAGTTTTCTTTCCTTGTGGGGCTACCCGGCAAGAGCGGTGTGGGTGGTGGCATTGCGGCCGTTTACCCTGATTTTTATAGTGTTGCCGTCTGGAGTCCGAGACTTAACGAAAAAGGAAATTCTATCTTGGGCATGAAAGCGCTGGAGTTGTTGACTTCCAAATCGGGGTTCTCTATATTTTGATATAGTCTACTGCATCAACTTCCACCAAACAGCGGCTTTTCCACGCCTGGAAGGGAGCGTAAGCATTCGCTCTCGCTGAGCCAAGGCGATATTAAGACTTCCTGGTAGATAAGGCAAGAGTACATCTTCCCAAGTAGCACGATCTGCTGGTGAAGCTACTAACCAGCGCTGTAATAAAGTACTTACGAGTTCATCGGGGGTTCCCTGGTTTCGTAGTAGCTGTATTCCCAATTGGAAAGTCCCCGAATCTGGCGCACGGAGCATTCTTTCGAGGTTGGCTAACTGTACCCGGTCTCGGGTTTGAGTAAGGTACCGGCGCTCTTTGCGATCCAACCATTGCACCAGTTGACGTTCTTCCATCACTGGCATGGCCCCAACTTGTTGATCGAGGGTAGAAAACTGGTGCCCGAGAAGGACGCCGGTCGCTTTGGCGGGTTTGTCTGTCCAGTCGATACCCGCTGCGGTGAGCCGGTTTTTCATCATCGTCATATCACTGGCCATGTTGCCACACAACCACCAGGTTCGGCTACGGAGTTGGCCGTCGCGAGCAGGATATTTACGAAGTAGTTCATAATGTGCCCCCAATTGGATGAGGGGATGCAGGTTGGCGTTTAAGCAAGACCAAAGGCTGCCAATTTCTACCTGTCCTGCGGCAAAACCTTGCCACAAACGAAAACACAAGGCCCGCCGAGAGGCTTCCATCCCCGGTGGTAGTTCTGCCAGGAAACCACTCAATTGTTCCTGCAGCTTGCGGCTCAATCCACCGTAAAGGTGTCGAAGTTGCGGGAGCTTCAGCAGCAATGCTTGCACGCCAGGCCAGTTGGTCGGTGTTTGGCGAACATCAATATAGCTGAGTTGATCATTTTGGGCCAATTGGGGCAAACTCAGCTGTATGGGGTTGTACGAAGCTTCCAGTCGTTGCAATCGTTTTAGATCAAGCCAATTGAGCGGGAGGCTGGATAAACGGTTGTTGTTAATAACTAGTGCGTATAAACTCGCGGGCAGTTTCGGTAATTTTTGCAAACGATTGAACCCAAGATTCAGATATTGCAGATGTCCGAGGTTTTCCGAAAGTACGGTAAACTCTTGTAGCTTGTTATTGGCTAGATCCAGGTGTAATAGTTCCGGGCAATGCAGTTGCAGGGGGGCAATGCCTTTGAGTTTGTTTTCACTCACGTCCAGGCTTTCCAGCGAAAGCGAAATGAGGTGTAATTGTCGCAGGCGGTTGTTGCGTAAATCCAGGTGTTTAAGCAATGGAAATAGGCCGAAAAAATCATCTTCTACCCGAGTAATCCGGTTAAAGCTTAGCTGTAGACTCCTCAGTTGGGTAAGTTCTGCCAGGCCAGCGGGTAGTTTTTTTATCCGGTTGTGACTTAAGTCCAGACTCTCAAGGTTGGGTAGTTTTTTCCAGACTTTGGGAGGTACTCTTTCGAGGTCTTGCCCGCTGAGTACCAGGTGCCGAATTTCATGAGAATGAGCTAATGCTTCCGCCAAGCTGTTCGCGTGCATAGGGAGATAAGTCAATTTCCAATAAAGATAACTATTTTTGCAGCGTTCAAGTGAGCGTATAAAAATAAGGTGATCCAATTTGGGTTTAGTAAGAAAAAGATAAGCAACGGACTAAAAAGAGGTTGTGTTCTTTTTCTTACTAAACCTTAAAACAAATTGGATCATCTTGTTTTAGCTCGAATACCAACGACGAATAGCTATGCAAATACAAGAAGTAACGACGCCTGCACACTGGCGAATTTTCTATCAGGTACCTCATTATATTTATGCCAATGATCCTCATTGGATCGCTCCCTTGGAAGGCGATATCGATAAAATATTTTCCCCTGCATCCAACAAGGCTTTTGAGGAGGGAAAAGCAAAGGTTTGGGTACTTCTTGATGCTGCGGGTAAAGGTATCGGCCGTATTTCTGCCTTTATCGACGGGCGGAGAAACGCAAAAATTGGTCGCGAGGATGGCGGCATCGGTTTCTTTGAATGTGTCAATGATGACGAGGCTGCCAAGCTGCTTTTTGACACTGCTGAGGCATATCTGGCAGCGGAGGGAATTAGCATGATTCACGCGCCCATCAATTTTGGGGAGCGCGATAAATTCTGGGGTCTACTCACAAAGGGATGGTATCCGCCGCTTTATCACGAATATTATCATCCACAATACTACCAGCGGTTTTTCAACGCACGTAACTACCAGCCGCAAGAGCAGGTCTTTACTTTTGGTGGTAAAGTGGAGAACTTGGCCTTTGAACGGCTTACGCAAATTTCAGGCAGGGTACGCGAACGGTACAATGTACAATCAAGGGTGATCAATCTTCGTGACTTGCGCACCGAAGGGGACCACATGGCCACAGTGTACAATTCTGCCTTTGCCAATATGCCACACTTCAAACCTTTGGAAGGCGAGCAGATTTACAAGATGTTGAAAATGATGAAGCCCGTCATGGACCCCAATCTTACCTGTATTTCCTTTGCAGGCGATGAGCCGGTAGGCTTCTGTGCCCTGATGCCTGATATCAACCGTTCACTCAAATTTGCGAAAGGAAAACTGAGCTGGTGGAAGATGCCCCGCTTCTTGTACAATTTGAAATACAGCGGACAGCCCAATATCGTAAAGGGAGTTGCTTTCGGTATTCATGCCGATTACCAACGCCGTGGCGTCTTTTCTGAGATGGTCGACTTCCTCACCACAGTAGGTGATGGACACAACCTGAAAACGTATAAAGAACTGGGGCTCGCGACGATCCGAGGCGGCAATTATGCGATGCTGAAAAGTTCTACCGCAGCCCTCAATGTTTTCGTTGAGCGCGTGCATCTTTCTTTTGTGAAAATATTAGATGAAACCCCGTATGAGCCTTACGGAAGCTCCGATGTGAGTGAAGTGCCTATGGGAGAGGTGCCGCCAGAGGGTATTTATCCGAAAGGGTAAAAAGGTGTAAGGGTTAGGTGAGTGTAAGGTTGTAAGCGTTAAAAAAAAAATAGGAGCATGCGTATTCTGGTCATTAGTGATTATGATGATAACTACAATGCTGTTCGCCCGGAAGGGGAATTGTTCATTGGGCTGCATCATGCAGGTGCTGATGTGCAGGTGATGACCTACGGAGATACGCCCTTTGCCCAAAAGTTTCGCGATGCCGGAATGCGGGTCATAGATTTTCACCCAAAGAAGAAGTTTTCAAAGGAAGCAGTTGCCAGAATAAGGAAAGAAATCATTGAGCAGGATCGACAGATTATCCACTTATTTAATAATAAAGCCATCATCAATGGCATCCGCGCGGTTCGTGGATTGGATGTAAAAGTCGTCACCTATCGTGGTTATACAGGAAATATCCACTGGTGGGATCCTACTAATTACCTGACTCACCTGAACCCGAGGGTTGATGCGATTACCTGCGTTTCAGGTGCCGTAAAAGAGGTTTTTGACCGGCAACTTTTTTTTCCAAAAGAGAAAGCTGTAACCGTCAGTAAAGGACATAACCCAGCTTGGTACCAGGACATACCGACAGGCGATCTCGGTGAATTTGGTTTTCCCAAAGAGGCTGTTATTGTGAGCGTGGTGGCGAATGCACGACGCATGAAGGGCATTCCTTACCTGTTAGACGCCATTGAACTACTCGCCAAAGAAAGCCCGGCTCATTTTCTGCTTATTGGTAGAGGCTTGGATGATCCTGCTACCTTAGCGACATTGGATAAGAAAGGTATCCGAAACCGGGTCGTTTTTGCGGGCTTTCGCAAGGATGTGTTGTCACTCGTCAAAGCTTGTGACCTCAGCTTACTTCCTTCCGTAAAAGGAGAAGGTTTGTCAAAAGTATTGCTGGAAAGCCTGTTTCTCGGTAAGGCTACCATCATGACCAATATTGGGGGTAATAAAGGCTTGGCCATCGATGGTGAAAGCGGCCTCGTGATTCCGCCTCGTGATCCGGCAGCAATGGCTACAGCCATAAGTAGCTTGGTTGATAATCCTGATTACCGCAAAAAAATAGGCGCTGCCGGGCAGGTTTATATTCAGGAAAACTACACTGTGGAAAGGAGTGTAAAAGAGTTGATGGAGGTTTACGAGAGATTGTTAGGGGAGACTGTTCATTAATGTGTGTCTGATGAATAATTGCCGAAATGTATCTACTTGATAACCAGTAATAAAAAAACTCTGCGGGCTCTGACGGCACTGCGCGAGACACACAATTTTGAACACTCTCTGTTAGGGGAATAGCGGAAAATCAGTCATTTCTACTACATCGCCAGCACGCATATCATTCAACATTACGCCACCAACGCGAATACGAACCAACCTCAGCGTAGGAAACCCTACCGCCGCAGTCATTTTACGAACTTGCCGGAATTTACCTTCGCTAATGGTTATCGACAACCAGCTTGTTGGGCGATGTCTTCTACGTGCGGATTTACTTGTGGTGACCTCAAAAACAGGAGCGGGGTCCAGAAGCATAGCCTTACAAGGCAAGGTGAGGTAAGCTGTTTTTCGTGCCTTTATTTCTACACCAGCCTTTAGTTGTTCAATGGCTTCCTGAGTGATTTCGCCATCCAACTCAACATAATACTCCTTTTCCACTTCTTTACTGCGTACTTGTGCACTCACCTTACCATCGGTCGTAAGCAATAACAGGCCTTCAGAATCTTCATCTAACCGTCCAATAGCCATTGTTCCCTCTGGGAAATCTTGGAGGTCACCCAATAGCTTTTTGTTCCTCCGCTTGGTTTGGTTGTTGACAAACTGCGACAAATACCCTCCGGGCTTGTGGATCGCAAAATGGCGGTGGTTGATTGTTTGGTTCGATGGTTCGATGGTTCGATGGTTCGATGGTTGGTTTGATGGTTTTGGACCGCCCCCTACTTTCGCATCCGTTTCGGCCCGTACCAGAGCCAAAACCCTGTTACTGTAAAGACCAAAAGGGCTAATCCCGCTACGGTGGTATAAAGTAATTTGAAGAATCCACTACCAAATTGCTTGTCAATGATGGAGCCATCATGAATATGTTCCAGGAGGTCGGAGCGCCGCTTGCCAGAACTTAGGAGACTGCCAGTGCTGAGATCCAGTTGCAGTTCATGGTAGTGATTTTCAAAAGTAAACTTGACAATGCCTTTGCCTGGGCGCACATCTAGCCTGTCAATACTGCTGTCTAGCTCTGGATGGAGAGAATCGATCAAAAATAGGGCACGGTCTTGTAAATTATTCAAGGCTAGCCAATCTTCTGCTTTAGCAGAACTTCCCTTCTGGGTATCGGGCAAAAGATAGCCTTTACTGTCTTTTTTCCAACCTAATAGCAATCCAGTGATACCTACAAATAAGAATACAACAAAGAGGCTGGCACCAGTCCAACGATGTATTTTCCTTACAACCCTCAGGAGTTTTGCCTGCTCTTGGCGCCGCGTAGTGCTCATTTTTTTCTCGGGACTCTTGGTTACTTACACTGCGACATTGTATTCCCGCAAAGCACTATTTAGACTAGTTTTTTTATCCGTACTTGCCTTACGCTCGCCGATAATCAATGCACAAGGTACTTGGTAATCGCCCGCGGGGAAAGATTTGGTGTAAGAGCCAGGAATAACGACCGAACGAGCTGGTACACGGCCACGGTAAGTTACAGGCTTAGGGCCGGTAACATCGATGATCCGAGTCGTTTGGGTAAGAACAACATTGGCACCCAAAACGGCTTCGCGCTCGATGTGTACACCCTCTACTACGATACACCGGGAACCAATAAAGGCATTGTCTTCAATGATCGTTGGTGCGGCTTGTGGCGGTTCTAACACACCACCAATACCCACGCCACCACTGAGGTGAACATTCTGGCCAATTTGGGCACAGCTGCCCACAGTAGCCCAGGTGTCGACCATGCTGCCACTGCCTACATAGGCACCGATATTGACGTAGCTAGGCATCAGGATCACTCCTTCTTCCAGGAAAGAGCCATAGCGAGCTAGTGCCTGTGGTACAACTCGCACCCCTTGCTGTGCAAAGTTTTTCTTCAACGGAATTTTATCGTGAAACTCAAAGGGACCCACTTCGATGGTTTCCATTTTGGCAATGGGGAAATAAAGGATAACGGCTTTTTTTACCCAATCATTGACTTGCCACTTGCCGTCTGTTTCCGGATTCTTAGGTGTAGATATCTGCTCTGCTACACGTAAGCGGCCTTGGTCGAGTTGTTCAATGACCGCCATTACAGCTTCTTGAACATTTTTGTCTTTTAACATGCTACGGTCCTCAAAGGCCGCTTCAATCAACGAACGAAAAGCTGTCATGAGTGAGATTTTATCCTTTTAAGAAAATAAACTAAGCCGACGTTTTTCAAAAAGTAGGTTCAATTTATTTTGTGCAATACTTCGGCAAATCTAGGCTTGGCGAAGTATAAAAGTGATCGACAAAGATACGAGAGATTTTATTCTTCTACTTGAGGGGTCAACGCGCCTCTGAAACCGAGGTAAAGACTGCAGTACACCCAGGGCAGAATCAAAAACAAGCCAAAGGAAACCACATTAGCTAGGCCCGGTGCTGCAATCGCTAGCGGAGATAGCAATATGCTGACTAACATAAATAGCGAGAAAAAGGTCAGCAGTAGCATAAACTGTGCTCCCCATCGCTTGGTCACCAGCCGTCTGCTTAATTCTAGTGCTTCTAGAGGGTTTGCTCCCCAAAATAAGATCAACGGATAAGCCCAACTAAAACCTACCTGGAGGTAAATGAGCGGGACCAAATTCAGAAAAAACACCGTAGAGTCGGTGCTGCTCATCTGAGGTGGTTCAGGCGGATTTACAGGGTTGTTGAGCACCTCCTGGTACCAGTCCATAAAACCAATACGCTGAAATAAATAGTAGATCGGAAGTATCACAATTCCGGTTATAAGAATACCGAGTAGATTGTTCAAAACCAAAGGCCCTGCCTGGGGAATAGCACCCCAGAAACGTTTGAAGTCCCAATCTCCTCCTTCCATGACACTGTGAGCTGCCAGGTAAAAGCCTGCATTTAGCACCGGAGAAATAATCAGGGTCAGTAATATTGTCCCTATCCAACCAAGGCCGAGAAGGGTGAAAACACTCCCTACAAAAGGCACCAATAAAGCAAAAAGAGCAAAATCTTTAAAATGCTTCCGATACAATAATAAGCCTTCCCTCATTCTTAATGAGGAGGAGTGGAAATACCCTTTACTAATCGCTTCTTCTAGTTGCGTTCTTTGTTCTGTTGTCATAATAGCTAGTACCGCTGTGTAATGGTAACGACCTTAAACGGATAACGCCTCAGGGCTGGAAGGGTTGAAATTATTTCCTGGTCGCCCAGAAGTTGTTCCATATCCTCCTCTGTAAACTGGGCAGCGTCGACATCGTACCCCAGAACAACCATGAAGTCTTTATCGGCAAAGGTGCCTCCATTCCAATTGGTGACGGTGCCGCCGTAATCCCAATCGAAGCCTGTCAGCTTAAATGGCTGCCCGTTTATTTTTTCTAAATCAGCTAGGCTACTGCCTATTTTTAGGCCTCCTTTTGTAGCCCATTCACTACCCTCCTCTTGGATGCGATACATGATTGGATACCCGTCTTCGTCAAGTAAGACCTCTACTTCTTCGGGACTGTCGGGATATAAAACCAGGCCAGGTGCAGTTTCGCCTTCTCCCAGATAAAATGCTCGCGGAGCAATGCGATTTTTGCCCAAAAGACGCATAAGATCGGCTTTCGCCAATTCATCATTAAAATCACCAAACCCTTCGCCGGGGCGAATGAGGAAAGTATTTTGCTGAGTTGGTGCTTCTTCTTCGGTCGTTTCGGTTGCTTCAGCTTCAGCATTGGCAGGAGGAGCCTCTGGTCCGCAACTCCAACAACAAATAGCAAGTAGTAACAGCAGCGTGATATTTTTCATTATGCTTAACTTTAGGATCTGAAAAGGACTTGGTTTATTCTCTGGCACAAGTTAATCATCATAGGGAACAAACAAAAAGGCAACCGCTATGAACCATTGCATTTTTTGTAAGATCATCAATGGAGAACTCCCGGCTCACCGGGTCTATGAAGATGAGCAAGTGCTCGCTTTTATGGATATTTCGCCCATTAATCATGGCCATGTGTTGATTATCCCCAAAGTCCACTACAGTGAGTTGAGAAGTATTCCTTTGGCGACTTCCATTGCGGTTTGGAAGGTGGTCAAGAAAGTAGAATACGCAATTTGGCAAACGCCTGATTTGGTTTGTGATGGGACTAATATTCTCCAAAATAATGGCGCAGCTGCAGGGCAGGAAGTATTTCATGCTCACTTTCATGTAATACCTCGCCGTGAGGGGGATGGCTCCCGCTTTGGTTTCAAGACGGTCAACAGTTCCGACCAGGTGCGCAAGGATTGGGCCGCGAAAATAAAAGACCAGATTGATGCAGCATAATTCGCGGAAGAAGAACCTGCTTTACGCGATTTATCTTCTTCTCCTTCTTCTCCCCTGTTTGGAAATAGCTTTGCTTATTCTTGGTTATCGCCCCTATCAGCAGGTAGATTTCAAAATTGAGTCTACGCCTGATCATTGCCTTATTCCTCATGCTTCACTCGGTTTTGCGTTGCATCCGGGCACTTTTCAAGTCACGATCAACGAAGGGCTTACCTATACTGCCACTCACGGTGCCGATTCTATTCGTATTGCAGCCTATGAAAAGCAGGGGGAGCTGCCTGCTATTTGGTTTTTGGGTTGCTCCTACACCTATGGCATGGGTATCGATGATAGCCTGACTTTTCCTTTTTTAGTAAATAAAAATTTACCCCAGTTAAGCGCTAAGAATTTTGGTGTGCCTGGTTATGGCACGGTTCAGAGCTATTTACAGTTAAAACAACAGCTCGCTATCCAGCCTCCACCGGCGTGGGTCATTGTTAATTATGCCGATTTTCATGACGAACGAAACGCGCTTACGCCTGCCTATCGTCGAGATTTATTCATGGGGTATCAACGATCAAATGACGCTGTAAGTACGCTGATGAAAACAGCTGCTGTTCCTTATGTTGTCACCAGTACGCCTGGTAAACAAATTCGCTTTTGCCCCTGGGACAGTATTTACCAGAATTGGCAATACCGGGAAACTTTTGCTTCCGTTAATTTTCTCCAAGATTTAAGTGATCAAAAGCAAAGCCAGCAGATTGACAAAGCAGAAGTAAATCGCTATATTTTTCAAGAGATTAAAGCCCTATGTGATTTACATAGGGTACGGCTTTTGGTCACTGGAATAACGCCTTCTTCTAAAACGAAAGAAACATTGAAAGTACTCGATGCGCTAGGCCTGGAAACCCTCGATATTTCCGTCGATCTAGCTCTGGAAGAATACCGAAACGCCCCTTATGATGACCATCCGAATGCTAAAGCAAATGCCTTTTTTGCGAAACGCATCACCGAGTTTATAAGCGGTCAATAATTTGTTCCGGCTAGGCTTATGTATCCTTAGAGCGTTGTTTTGATTAGTAATCAGGTATTTATACCCTGTTTTAGAATCAAAAAATAAAGGATTTTTGTAGAGTATTATATTCCTTAAATCCTTTACACCCATATTAAAATGAAATTTTCCACCACCTTTCTTACGAAGGTACTTGTGTTGAGTACCGTAGCTGCTATTTATCTGTTATCCTGCACTACGGAAAAACCAGATGCTACCTCCTCTTCTACCTATGATGATGTATTGATGGCCGATGCCTCAACGGCGTGTGAATGTGAAACTAGCTGGTTTCCGCATAGTCAAACACCCGCACCTGCGGAAGGCAAGGGCAGCCCATTTGACACTACGAGTACCACTAACTGCATGTTTCACCAATGGTCGTGGCAGAAGTTTTTGTATCTGACTAAGCCACAGAGCAATGGCAAGCCGCTCTTCCTGGATGAATTTACCGAAGTAGATGCTAAAATGGATGTTGTACAGCCAGAGCTTGGAGAAACACTGGTTCTTTCAAGCACTGAGCAAGCTGGCGGCGGCGGTATATTGAAAACCAACCCTCACTACAGCACAAATCAGAGCGCCGCTACGGTTTATTATTCCATCCACATGAATGCTACCATGTTTGATGCTGCTACCGCTTTTCGTACGGCTATTCTTAATGGTAGTTTACCAGCAAACAATAAAGAAACCTTTCCTATCGGTTCGGTAGAGTTGAAGGTTTCATGGGTGGATGTAAATGCGATTGACCCATCTGTTGCCGGTTCTTATTACACCACTACGGCTGCCGTTCAGCAATCAGACAATACTTATACGGTAGAGACCGTAGCATTGTTGGGGGTTCATGTAGTAGGTGTTGTCATTAATCACCCGGAGTTTATTTGGGCTACTTTCGAGCATCATGATATGGCACCGGATTTTGACTGGAATACTAGCGAGGCGAGTTCCACAACAGAAACGTTACTCTTTGAGACGGGGTCAACGAATACACTGGCGGGAATCCAATGGAATGATACTACCAAAGTACCAGTTCTGGCTAATAAAGCTTATACCCTTTTCGAATTAGGGATTCCTAGAACGACAAACAATGCCTTTGTAAATACCAGTCAGGCAGAGCCTGCGAATTATAACAACATTACAAGCATTGACAGCTGTGTGGCGGCCAACCTGCAAGATATTTGGAATAATTACTATTACAAAGGCTCTATCTGGCTAAATATGGATGGCCTCACTCCGACACAACAAGCGGATACGATCGTTTCTTTAGCTTACGGTATAGGGAACGTAGCCCCTGGAGCAATGCCCCGGGGAAGTACGGGCAACGCCAACCTTACGATGGAAACTTTTGAGCAAACCTTTGCTCCGAACATTTCTCAAACAGGTACGATTAGCAAAATTTCTAACTGCTTTTCTTGTCATAGTGGTGTTGGCTTTGCCAGCGATAAGCCAAAGTCTCCGATCTATATGAGCCATGTTTTTGACGGTTATATGCAAGCGGGTACTGGAAAAACAATGCAACAGATCAATGAGCTGAAGTTCATCCAGTATCGTGAACTGAAAGAAACCCTTACGAAGGAGTAAGAGAACACCAGAATGAGCGAGATTCTTCGCTGTTAAAGATTTGCATAGCCTCGGATTTTGCACTCACGCCTTATGTTGGTGTATGCAAGGCCCGGGGCTTTTTCGAATAAGGAATATTGCAAAGCTCCTTGATGGCGACAGGCAAATGCCAAGGCAAATGCTATTTTTGTGCTGTTTCTAATCCACTTTATTAGTAGCTAATAATTTGTCCAGACAGCCACGCATCTTCTTTTTTGTCATTGCCTTGATTACCATCGTTCAGGGGTATTTTGCTACGCAACTCAACTATGATTATAATATTGAGCAGCTCTTTCCCAAGGATGATCCTGAGCTGGCGTTTTATGAAGAAGTCAAAGAAAAATTTGCGCACCATCAGGACTATCTTATTCTTGGATTAGAGAATTCCGAAAGTATTTATCAGGGCGATTTTCTTCTCCGCTTGGATAGTTTGGCCGGTTTTCTTGAGCAGCACGCCTTGGTCAAGGAAGTCAATTCTCCGACCAATTTGCGCTACCATTTTCGTACCCCTTTTGGGATTCAGAATTCACCGTTCCTTCATCCGCATGATGTCGAACGTTACGCGGTTGATTCTGCTTTTTTACAAGCTCATCCGGATGTTTTTCCAAAATTCATCTCCAGGCAGAACGATGCTGTTTGCGTCTTTTTATTCTTGACAGAAGCTTTAAATGATCAAACCAAGGATGAATTTCGGGATTTTATCATCAAGCATACGGGTCAGCTGGGCTTTAAGCAGCCCCACCTCTACGCGGATATTTATGCACAGGACGCTTACCTTAAGGCGCTTGAGGCGGAAATGTATTGGTTATCTGGCCTAGCTATTCTATTGATTTTGGGTATTCTTTTTGTCAGCTTCCGTTCGGTGGCAGGCATTCTGGTGCCCATTTTTATTGTTGCCCTCACGATCATCTGGACGATGGGCACCATAGCACTACTGGGTGGTTCGATCAATATGATGACCGTATTGATTCCGACCATTGTGGCTATCATTTCGTTGAGCGATGTTATTCACGTTATTAATCGCTTCAACGACCATCGGGAACTTGCTAAAGAAGAGGCCATCCGATTTACCTTTCGGGAAATGCGCAGTGCTATTCTAATGACTACGCTGACGACGGGCTTAGGGTTTGCAACACTGGCTTATTCGTCGCTGCAGCCCTTTATTGAATTTGGTGTTTTTACTACGATAGGGGTTGCTTATGCTTTTTTATTTGCTATTTATCTGTTGCCGGTACTGTTGAATAAGGTTTCATCAGAAGCACTAAGTTGGAAAGGAAATCGATCAGATTCGCAGATAGCGGCCGTTTATCAATTTCTGATAAAGCAGCCACGACTGGTTTTAGGTATTACGGTTGGCTTAGTATTACTTGCGCTTGCCGGAATATCAAAGCTTCAAATCAACGCTTATCTCTATGAGGAGCTTTCTGCCAAGGATGATTTCAGTAAGACGCTCCAGTTTTTTGAAACCCGTTTTTCCGGGATTCGAACCTTCAGTATGCACTTCGAGGTTGCAGATACCACCTCCTCCATCTTGAGTCCGGAAATTTTGCAAGAAATTGACCAACTGGAACACTATCTACTCGAGGATTACGGCTTACGTGATGTTTATACCATAGCAACTCAGATCAAGCGGGCCAATCGCCTCCATCATCAGGGCCAACCGGAAGCTTATGTATTGCCCAAAGATTCTGCTTTTCTAAAATACCTTGTCAATAAGGTGCTTGTTGCGAGAGAAGACTTGGGGCTGCAATCCATTCTTACTGCCGATCATAAAGAAACCCGAATTACGGGTAAAATGGAAGACAGAGGAAGCGCTGCTACCCAGGAATTGAATCGTAAACTGGCTGCTTATTTAGACAACTCTCCTGCACAAAAGTTATTGAATATTCGCCTTACCGGGAATACGCTGCTCTTGGATAAAAGCAATCACATTATCACTTACAACCTGCTCTACAGCTTGATTTTTGCAGTAGCGGTTGTTTCCTTGCTGATGGGATGGATGTATCGATCGGTTCGTATGAGCTTACTGGCAATCCTTCCGAACTTGCTGCCACTTTTGCTGATGCTAGGCCTTATTGGTTGGACGGGGATGGGCCTGAAAATGTCTACAGTAATTGTTTTTACAATCGCTTTTGGGATTGCGGTCGACGATACCATCCATTTTATGAGCAGATTCAAAAATGAATTGGCGGCAGGCCATTCACCAGCATTGGCTATTGCCAACACCTATCTCTCTACCGGGAAAGCCATTGTGATTACGTCTATTATATTGGTGCTTGGCTTTAGCGTCTTGCTTCTCTCCTCCTTTCAGACCACCTTTACGACGGGATTGTTGGTGAGCTTAGCTTTGTTGTTTGCACTCTTCGCTGATTTGCTGCTCTTGCCGGTGTTGTTGATCTTTTATTATGGTATTGATAAAGGGGCAGCAAAAAAAATAACTCCAGCTAGCGCACCGTGCTCAGCGCAGCATGGACGTAGTAGCAAAGTGTGCCGAATTCTATTTTTTTTAAATACTGACCTGCCGTCATAACAGGAATTTTTGAAGCTTTAAAGTCCTTAAGGTTTCTAGTAATTATTATCTCTGCTTCGTTTTCCAAGGCTGTATAATATTGAAGACCATCTTCGAA
The DNA here is from genome assembly GCF_000379805.1 of Lewinella cohaerens DSM 23179. Taxonomy (GTDB): domain Bacteria; phylum Bacteroidota; class Bacteroidia; order Chitinophagales; family Saprospiraceae; genus Lewinella; species Lewinella cohaerens. The sequence continues at coordinate 35,306 of NZ_KB903544.1, forward strand.
ATCTTTAAAATTATCATCATTCAATGAGAGTTCAACTATCTTATCCGTTAGATCAAGAACAACTACCAGTATCTTGAATTTCAATAAAATAACGCTCGCTTCTTTTTTTATTTAAAAAATGAACTTCGGCAAATCCGTTCTCGTCTTCTGGGACAAACCTATGCAGCATTAGATATAAACGTCTTTTCCATGGTTTACGAACCGCCTAGTACGGATACGTATGCTATGCTAGGTGGTGTGAGAGGGGTAAGAAAGGTCATCTTGTCTTTCTTACCCTACTCGATTAGGCATAGTAGTTATAGTCTTTCAACAACTTTTGAAAAACTCCTAATTCTTCTGTTCTTCTTCACTAACCGAAGAATCATCATTAAACTCACAAGGCTCAACTTAATGTAATCTTTCTTAAGTCTTATAGTGACAAATTCATTTTCGTGTTTACTGTGGAAGTGAAGATTTCTAGCTAGATAAACTTCATTGACAGTATTCTCTATCCATTGATCAACCTGGAGGTAAAATCTTGCTTTATCAGTCTCAAATAATTTTATAGCTTCTGCCTTTAATCGAAATAGTAGAGGGCTATTCGGTAGCGCATCATCAATATACCGATTGAACCTTATCTTGGATAATTTTTCACCCAATCCGATCTTATTTAGTATCCGAGAACCAAAGTAATGATAGTGTTCTCCACTAAACATTTGCGACTCTTTCAAATTCCATCTTAGTCCTTGTAACGTCCTGCTGATGTATCTTTCTTCCAAGTACTTCCGGTAGCACTTTACATGAATTTCTGTCAGTCTTTGTTTTTTCTCTTCAGCGGTTCCTTGAACAAATAGGACTTCCCATATGGACCAGAGTTCTCCGTAGCCTTGCAACCATTCATGATTTTGCTGTCTTCTCAATTCGAAATAGAGATCTAATAAATGCTTCTGATATGTGATCTCAGTATTCAAATTATCAATGTAGAACTCCTTCGAAAAATAGAATTCCTCCTTGTCTTCATCTTTACTGATCAAAACCTTCTTTTCAATGGGGACTAATCCGGCAAGTCCGACTTCTGGGGGTGAAAAGTCTTGCTTAAGAAGTATTTTTTGTTCTAGCTGAATACTAGGTGATATTTTTCTGTGTTTTGAATACTTTGATGATATATGTTCCAGCCAAGGGAGGGCCCTATTTATTTCCCTGTATGCTCGATGGAGATCAATAGATCGCCTTTCTTTCTCAATTGCTCTAAATTTAATTGGATAAATTGCATTGCAAGTCGAAGGAAGAACATCCTTGAATTTGTCTGGCAGAAATTGAAATAACTCGACTTTCTTCATGGCTTCATCCTCATTCCACTTGCCAAGTTTCATTTTCTTAATTCGTTGAGGATTATAAAAGGTGATTCTATCGACAACAATTTCTTCTGGCTCGATTAATTCGACACCATTAATTCGAAATACGACATATCCATTTTCTTGTTCGGAATCAAGTAAGTTTTGGATTCCTTTTATAACGGTGTGCAAAGAAAAATTTTGACACTGTTTATTAATATATTGCTCCTTGGATAATTCGTCTAAACCTTCTAATTCTATACCCCAAGGAAATTTGTCTGGCCCGAGCCGCATCAGGATCAACTCTGGAATATTTTTGATAAAATCAAGGTCGTAGCCAGCATAGTATAGTTCAACTAATAAAGCGTTAACAATGAAATTGAGATTACTAATATCACGAGATCGCAAGGGTGAATTCTTTCTTAATATCTCAAATAACTCCCCATTCAAGAGACTACCATAGGAATAATTTTGAAAAAGAAATTTTGATATTTGATTTATCAATTTCCTCATCTCCCTCTTAGTATCATCATTGTTTCCACTAAGAGATCTTAGCCGTTCAATCCTCCAACGAACCGGGCGATATTTTGATATTACCGTATCTCTGTCAAAAATATTCCTAGATGCATATTCTTTGATTCGCCGATAGGAATACTGATAGTTGTGGTCAAGTTGATCTTGCATTTTCAAAAGAAGAGATCGATGAGATTCAAAAGACAAACCGACATCAACTTCTTCTGACTCATAGGTGGAAATTATAGCTTTCCACACATCCATGACATACTCTACTTTTCTACTTACGTGCGTAAGTATATCTCCATTAGAATCCTTGAACCTTACTTTGATATACATTAATTAGTCTAATCTTCTTCTTAATTGCACCTAAACTCCGTTCCATGCACAACACCAAGCACGAAAACCTATACCTCAGCTACAGCTTCCTCTAAAGCAGCTTCGTAGGTGACCTCTGAGCAATTGTCTTCTACAAAGATGCGCTGTGCCAGGTTCTGTAATTCTTTTCCGGTAATTTTCCGGTACAATTGCGCTTCTTGGTTGATCAATTCCGCATTTCCGAGGATTTCAAAAAAGGCCAAGTTGATAGCTTTGTTAAGCACGCTCAATTCCGAAAAAATCAAGGTGCTTTCTACCTTGTTTTTTACTTTTTCTAATTCTCTTGTGTTTACGCCTTCCCTTTTTAGTAACTCCAGCTCTTCCCAGATGGCTGCTCGTGCTTGCTGGTTGTTAATCCCCTCTACAGGCTTGGCTTCAATGATTAAGAGCCCGGGATCAATACTACCGGAGACGTAGCAGTCGATAGCAGAAAAAAGCTCCTTGTCCTTGAGTAAGCGGCGGTAAAGACGAGAAGAAGGGCCATTGCCCAAAATATCCGACAGCATGTCTACCCCGTAATAATCACGATCTACCCGGCTTGGAATATGAAATCCAAGATAGAGGGCATCGGCAGGCTCTTGGGCTTTTAGTATTCTTTGTTGTAGCGCCTGCTGAGGTGGTTCTGGCGGCAATACTCTCTCTATGAGTGGCCCGGAAGGTAGATGCCCAAACCATTTTTCTACCAGCACCTCTACCTTGTCCGTGTCTACTTTTCCTGCCACGATCAATACAGCATTGTTAGGCTGGTAGTATTTGTCGTAAAAAGCTTGAACATCTTCTAGTGAAGCCTCACTAACGTGTTCGGGGACCATTCCGATGGTAGGCCAACGATAAGGGTGAACCTTGTAAGCGAGCTCTGCCAGGTGATGCCAAACATCTCCGTAAGGCTCATTGAGACAGGTTTCTTTAAATTCTTCAACAACTACTTTACGCTGTACATCCAGCTTCTTTTCGCTGAAGCGAATATTGTGCATCCTGTCGCTTTCCAACCAGAGTGCAACCTCAAGATTTTCGGCAGGAACGACGTTATAGTAGTTGGTGATATCGTTATTGGTGAAGGCATTGTTTTCTCCACCGGCCATCTGTAAAGGGGCGTCAAAATTAGGCGCTGCTTTTGTTCCGCTGAACATAAGGTGCTCAAAAAGGTGAGCAAACCCTGTTCGTTCTGGCGACTCATCGCGTGCACCTACGTAATAACAAAGGTTTACCGTGGCCATAGGGGAACTGTGGTCTTCGTGTACCAACACCCGCAATCCGTTAGCCAGGGTAAAGCGTTTATATTGAATCATTCATTCTAATTAAGAAACCACCATTTTGAAGTGGTCCTGCATCTTGTTATTGACGTACAAAAGTAAGGACAATATGCAAAACGCTCTCTATCTACTAATCGTTTGCGCCAGTGGCATATTCTTTTTCCAAGCCTGTCAGCCGGTGCCAACAGAAAGTAGCAGTTTAGGACTGGCGTCTATTGTCTTGGAAGACACCAACGGTTGGGTTTTAAGAGTGCAAGCTGATGGTTCCGCAGAGTTACGCCACCAATACGTCAGGCTGGAAAGTGTAACCTGGCCTAGCGAAACTTTCGCTTTTACCCAACTTCGCTTATTGCCTGCTTTTGCACCGCGCATCCAAGAGACTTACCCATATCGATGGACTTACTGTAGCCATGTAGAAAATGACACCCGGCAATATGGCTTGCCCGATACCGCTTGGGGAGCCGCCTGGTTCGAAAAAGCTTACCACGCCCTTGATGAAGTAGAACTTTCTCCCCGTGCAGTACGAAAATTGAGAAAAAACTGGGAAAATCATCCACCGCCAGGCGTAGCGGTTAGATAAAGAATCTGGTAGTTTATGACGAGCTGGGAAGCATCTTCGTAAGGGGGGCTTCCCTCTTTTCTATTCCCCCATCCGGGAAAGACCGGCTTTGGCTTGTTGGTGGAGGCCTGTACGGTATTCTTCAGGTTTTAAAGAAAGGCAGCGATTAAAATAAGTGCGAGCACTTGTCTTTCGTCCTCTTTTTTCCTCAATCAAGCCAGCTTGTAGGGCCGCATTACAAGCAAAAAAAGCTTCACTTGTTTGCCCTTGTTCGATCGTTCGATCGTATTGAGCCAATGCTGCATCGTATTTTTTCAATCCGTGAAGAATTCGTCCTTTGCGGTAAGTATATTCGAGTCGACCTAAAAATGTAGGCAAGCTGCTTTTTTGCTGGGTAGCCAATATGTCGAGTGCGCGTTGGTAGTAGCCGCCATCATAAAGCAGCCGTGCTTTAAGGAGAACAAGCGGCGGAACAATGCCCGCTTCGGCTTCGCGTTCGGCGTTTTTATCACCACCAGCGGCATTGGTGCCTCGTTGTTGTAGGAGGGTCATGTAATTTTGATACCCCTCGGGGCGGCCATTCAGCAGTTCCGCCCACGCTAACTTTTGGTAAGCCTCTTTAATATAATGGCGCCCTCTTGTTGTTCTCAGGAAGTCTCGTAAATGACGGCGGCTATCGGTATTCAGTCGCCTCAATTTAGCAACTCCCAGCATATAATCGAGATAAGGAAAGGGAAAGAAAGCTTCTCCTCTTGGGGCTTGTTCCATCCAGCGGATAGCTTCATCATTACGGCCAGTGCGCATGGCCACATTTGCTAAGACAAAGGCATGTAATGGAGTGTCGCTAGCTCGCAGGTCGGCGTTTTCTAGTGCTGCCCACGCTGCTTCGGGGCGACCATCCAGGTGTAGTAGCAAGAAAGTATAAAGTACTTGCGTTTCTTGCCTAAAGGGGAAGTTGGTGCTACTTGCCGCACGAAGTACACCTTCTACTTCCTTTTTACCCTGCTCTACCGTTCCTTCCAGGCTACTGAGCATTTCCAGCGCCCAGCGGTAATTGTCTGGCACCGTGCCTACTGCGGCATGCAAAATACCGAGGTCTTTCTGGTTGCCCAGGAAATCTGGAAATTGGGCCTGATTTTCCAGTAATAACTTATGAGCTCGATTGATATCTGTAAACGCCGAAAGGTACTCTTCGAAACGGAGCTTTAGCAAGGCCCAGTGGAGTCGTATTTCTGCTTGGGTATAGAGGTAGTAAGGGGAATTCGGGTTTCCTTCAGCAATTTTTTCCAGTCGGCGATCACGATTAGCCTTCATGCGCTGATAGGCTTGTTCGTCTTCAGAGACATAGATCGTGAAAAAATCGACGTAATTTTCCAGGTGGTATGCGATGAGATTGTCTGGCTCATTGAGTTTCAACCGAGCAATGAGGGATTGGGCCTCATTCAGGCGCAACTCAAAAATCTTGTCGTAGATTCTTTGCGCATTGGTATTAAAATCAAAATAACCTGCTGCCTGGCTCGAAACCGGTAGCAAGGAACTTAGAAAAATAAGGAGGAAGGAAAAACGCATAGGGGAGGTAGAAAGTAAAAAGCCGCTAAGTTCATCACTTAGCGGCTTTTCTTTTTAAGCTTCGGCTGTGATGCCTGCTGTCTCATCATCGACGAGAACACGACCACAGTGCTCACAGGCAACAATTTTTTTGCGCTGAGAGATTTCCAACTGAATCTGAGGAGGAATACGGTTAAAGCATCCGCCACAAGAATTCCGTTCTACGGTAGCTACAGCTAAACCGTTGCGGTAGTTTTTACGAATCTTGTCGTAAGACTTAAGCAGGCGATCTTCGATGCCTTTACGTGCTTTGTCGGAAGCTTTGTGCAGTTTCTGCTCTTCTTTTTCCGTCTTCTCGATGATCTTCTCCAACTCGACCTTCTTAACTTTCATGGTCTCGTTTTTGGTTTCCAAACGAGCCTGAGCAGCTACTACGGTTTCATTTTTAGCTTCGAGATCACGCTTGATCTGGTTGATCTTCTTATTCGACAGCTGGATTTCGAGACGTTGCATCTCCTGTTCTTTCATCAGGGCTTCGTATTCCCGATTGTTTTTCACATTATCCATCTGCTTGCTGTAGCGTTCCAACAGGTTCTCTGCCTCAGCAATATTATTCTCGTGCTGAGCCATCTCGCCCTCCATATCTTTGATCTGGGTCTCCAGACGACCGATACGCGTATTCAGTCCAGCGATCTCGTCTTCCAGATCGCTCACCTCCATTGGGAGTTCGCCTTTGAGAATCTCCAGCTCATCCAGCTTACTATCAATAGTCTGGAGGTTATATAAATTCTCTAGCTTCTCTACAACTGTCTTTTCGGCTGCCATTGGCAATAATATTTATTAGTTGAACAACATTCAGGAACAGCACAAATATAAATTTAGCCGACGTTTTTCAAAAAGTAGGCTAAGTGATTCATTTAAAGCGTGCCTGCTTTTTGGAAAACCCAAAAGAAGGCTCAATTTGTATTTTGCGCAATACTCGATGTAACGTTTTTAAAGATAATTTACCGGGTTGGTGTTCACCTCCGTTAAATGAACCGCAAAATTACCAAAATTTTTCCGGATTATGGTAGCTAGTAAATCAATCGTAAATTGTTCACTTTCATAGTGTCCCACATCGGCAATGATGATTTTACCATCCGCATCAAAAAATTCGTGGTATTTGTAATCAGCAGTAACAAAAACCTGTGCTCCGGCAGCAATGGCCTGGGGAAGTAAAAATCCTCCGGCACCGCCACAGAGTGCGATCTTTTGTATCGGTTGATCTTGTAACGCCGTGTACTTAATGCAACTGACTTTTAGCTGCTCCTTTAGTCGCTTGAGAAAAGAAATTTCTTTCAGCGGTTTGGGCAGCTCCCCGATCATTCCGGATCCTACTAGTGGATTTTTGTTAAGTACCTCACTATAAACAGCATCTACCCCGGAAAAGTTACTTAAAGTGGCATTTATTGCGCCTTTTTGATGAGTAGGGTACATTACTTCTAGTTGAATGCTAACTCCACCATCGGCACCAGTACCCAGGCTAAGCTGACGTACGATAGGTTGCGGCGTTTGAAGGCCATCGCTTAAGTTGGCCAAAGCCTCCTTCAGTTGATCTGCTACGGCTAAGGGGACAAAGGCCGTGGCACGGCTCATGACACCAGCTTTCGGTGCTAGAATACGTGTGTTTACCAATCCCAAGCGTTCCGCAATCATTGCATTCACCCCTTGTGCGTAAACATTATCGAGGTTGGTATGAATGGCATAAATGGCAATATTGTTACGTATTGCCGAAAGAATTACCCGCTCTACATAGGTTTTACCTGTAAATCGCTTCAACCCTTTGAAAACAATGGGATGATGAGCTACAATTAAATTGCAACCTTTCGCGACAGCTTCTGCAACGACATCTTCGGTAGAATCCAGGCAGGTAATTACCCCTGTGCATTCTTCCTGTGCGTTGCCTACGATGAGTCCTGCATTGTCGTAACCTTCCTGGTAAACAGGAGGAGCAACGCTTTCCAAGTGTTTTATGATCGCTCCAATTGAAGTCATTAGCTCGATTTTATTTTTTCTTCGATTTTGCTGGTCGAATATCCGGGTACAAAGGTCAAGAGTGCTACTTTTCCGCCCCAGCTTTTTACTTCGGGGGCACCCACAACATCTTTTTCTTCGTAATCGGCACCTTTGACCAAAACATCAGGTCGCAGGGCATTGATTAATGTGAGAGGAGTGTCTTCATCAAATATAATGACGGCATCCACAAAAGCGAGGCTTGCCAACAAAAGGGTCCTTGCCGTTTCGTCCATGATCGGACGATGAGGGCCTTTCAATTTTTGAACAGAAGCATCACTGTTTACACCAATAACTAGTCGTTGGCCCAACTGCCGAGCTTCCGCCAGGTATTGAAGGTGTCCAGGGTGCATGAGGTCAAAACACCCATTGGTGAAAACAATCTGCCCACCGCCAAGGCGCCAACCCGCTACGGTAGCACTAGCGGTGGGTAAATCTTGTATCTTTTGTTTAATTAATTCAATCATTTGCCCAGTTGCGCATCAAAATTAACCAACTGTACAAATCGTAGCATCCGGTCGGTGATCATATCGTCATTAAGCTCTTTGAGGCGCTCGGTGCTGAACTTTTCCACACAGAAACTAGCCATCGCTGAACCATAGACAACCGCACGCTTGAGGTTCTCGAACGACAAATCACGGGTAGAAGCAATGTATCCCATAAGGCCGCCGGCAAAAGTGTCGCCTGCTCCGGTAGGGTCAAATACTTCAGCCAGTGGTAATGCTGGTGCAAAGAATACTTCGTTGTTATAAAACAAAAGGGCTCCGTGCTCTCCTTTTTTGATCACCAAAATACGTGGTCCCATTTCGTGAATCACCGCAGCAGCTTTCACCAAGGAGTGCTCTCCAGACAATTGGCGAGCTTCCTCATCATTGATAGTGAGGAGATCGATTCTTTTTATAACCTCCTTTAGCTCGTCCATGGCAGTGTCCATCCAGAAGTTCATGGTGTCTAACGCCACTAATTTTGGACGAGTCTTTAGCTGGTCCAGTACGCGTGTCTGAACAGCAGGGGTCAGGTTACCCAGCATAAGGTATTCTGTATCCTGGTAGTCAGCAGGAAGCACAGGATCAAAATCGGCAAGGACGTTGAGTTGGGTGTCCAAGGTATCGCGGCCATTCATGTCTTTATGGTAGCGGCCCGCCCAGAAGAAAGATTTTTCACCTTCTTTTACTTGCAGTCCAGCAAGGTCTACTCCACGAGACCGGAGATCATCCAGGTCAGCTTCCGGAAAATCATCCCCGATCACGGAAACTATTTTAATCTGTTTCGTGTAGTAAGAAGCAGCTAAAGCGATGTAAGTAGCGGCTCCACCAACTACTTTTTCTGCACGACCAAAGGGGGTTTCGATGTCGTCAAAAGCAACGGTACCCACAGCCAATAAACTCATAGAAATATTTTTTTGAAAAAAATCTCTGCAAATATTGCAATTTTTGATCAGACACTGTACATTTGCGCTCGCTTCTTTAAAGAAGGAAGTTGAAAAAACATAAAATGCCTCCTTAGCTCAGCTGGTTAGAGCGGCGGACTGTTAATCCGTAGGTCGAAGGTTCAAGTCCTTCAGGAGGCGCAAAGAAAGGTCACTGTAGTTTACAGTGGCCTTTTTTTATTGCCTAAACTGAATATGCGCTTATGTTCTCTGTATACATTCTCTATTCTGAAAAGCACGATAAATACTACGTCGGTCAGACGGATGACCTGGAGCGGCGGCTACTCCAATGCTACGCCCCTTGTTCAATAACTTATATCAGGCTGGAATGTTAATCATTCCTACCTCAAAAAGTTAAGTATCTCCTAAGATGCAATACCACCAAATAAACCGCTCAACCTTGCCGTTAATACAGGACTAATTTTCGCGAATAATCCAACGTTATTATGTCTAAGCGTTTACTGTATTTTCCTTTGTTATTATTGCTGAGTACTTTATTTCTGACCCAATGTGACAGTCTGCAAGGTCTTAAGGGGCCTTCAACCCCTCGATCAACCACGGGGAATAGTAATACTTCTCAGATTCGAAAGAATGTGGTGTCCTTTGCCGCTGAGCAAAAAGGAGTTCGTTATAAATATGCTGGCCGTAGCCCTCGGACAGGTTTTGATTGCTCAGGGTTTACTCATTATGTTTATGATGCTTTTGATGTTGATCTCACTCCTGTTTCCAGGGTTCAGGAAGATGAAGGCAAGCGTATTAACCTCGGTGATGCACAGGCGGGAGACTTGATTTTTTTTCGTAAAAGCAACAACGGCTCCGTCTTCCATGTAGCGCTTGTGGTAAGCCAAAGCCCAGGTAACCTCACGGTTATTCACAGTACTTCTTCCAGAGGGGTAATTATGGAGAATATCTATGCCAGCTCTTATTGGCGCACGAAAATAATGAGCGCTCGGGACGTTATTTCTCGCTAACGCTTTGGTGAATGATGTGCAAGAAGTGTAGGCGAAGGTCCTTCAATCAACCATTTTTATTCATTTTGACATTGAAATATTCCTTATGTTAATATTTTATTCCTAGCTTTAATAGACTTGGGAAATTCGATTGTCTTTTCGTACTGTAATACAAGCTTATAATCCAGGGCGAGCTTTACTATAGCCCTTGGCATAGTCATTCTAATAACACAGGAAGAGTGCAAGAGACGTATAGAGATATTTTATTAAAGGATACTAATCGGTTGGTCATTGAGTTGACCAACTCAAGAGCTTTTCGGAAAAAGCTTCCTGAGGTACTTAAGACAATATCTGCTCATTTAAAAACAGAGCAAAGCTATTTACTGGAGGTAAGGCCAGTTAAAGGAATGCTGAACCAGTTAGTCTATAAGAAAATTATAGAAGTCTCTGCTACGGGCGAAAAAACAGAACATACTCTTAATCCACTTTTCTCTGAGATCATTTTTTCGCAGCGGGTGCTGAAATCATGGTTGACTGATTTGGCAAATTTGTCAAAAACACATTTGTCGATAGGGCAATCGTCAGAAAATAGTAACCTCCCCAACCTTATTTTTGTCGATCAGCAGGAGGAGGTAGCACTTAATAAGGTTAATAATAATCAGATTTGTAGAAAAATCTTCGATAGCCTTGGTATTTCCTTTTCCTCCTTTCTTCTTGTACCGTTGGTTTATGAGCAGGCAATTTTAGGTTTTTTTGCAACCCATAGTAGCAATCTTATCTCACACGCTGAGCCTCAACTCGAAATGATCGTTACCTTGATGCAATTAACGGCGAACCTTTATGCATGTGAATATGTGGAGGATCAGCGAGTTCTTCACGAAAACTACCTACTTAAGACGAGCGAAAAACGGTACCGGAAATTCATCCGCCACAGTGTTGAAGGTATCTACTTCATGAATTGTGGCAAACCAATTTCTATTAACGCAGAGATAGATGCTCAGGTAGAGTCATACTATGCTAATGCGTATGTTGAAGAGTGTAATTTAGCGATGGCTGAAATGTATGGGTTCGAAAAAGAAAGCGACCTTATCAGTAAACGAATAGAGGCTCTCCATCAAGGAGAAAACTATGAGCAAAATAAGCTCACCTTCAAGAGGCTAGCAGAAAACAACTATCAAATAAAAGGGGAGCATACCAAAGAACTGGATAAATACGGCAACTGGAAGTATTTTATAAATGAAGCTTTTGGGATTGTTGAAGACAACCATTTGCTAGGTATCTGGGGGATTCAGAGAGACATTACTGAAAAGTACCAAAATGAGCGAGGGGATGCATTATTAGAGGCCGTGTTGCATGCTATCCCTGATATTAAAATCCGTATTAATGTTGAAGGGGAAATACTGGCTCTTTACGGTTCAGAGCAGAAGCAAGATAAAAATGGACTTACTTTTCAAGACAGCATCATCACCGGAAAGCACCTTACAGAAGTACTTCCGGTTTTTGTAGCAAAAGGCTTATTGTTTAATGCCAGGAAGTCGCTTGAGGAAAAAACTTTGCAAGCGTTTGAATTCTTGGATGCTGATTCCAGTGATGGTAATGTACGCTACTATGAAGCCAGAATCAACAACATCAATACAGAGGAACTTATCATTATCCTCCGAAATGTCACACAGTTAAAGATTGCGGAGCAGGCCCTTACAGAGCAAATCAGCCAGGTTGATCAAAAAAACCGCCAGCTCCAAAAGTATATTGAGTCTAACCTACAGCTTGAAAATTTTGCCTTTGTAGCATCGCACGATCTACGAGAACCGGTTCGTACCATGCGTACGTTTGGGCAGTTTTTGAAAAAACGAGTAGGTCATAAGCTCGATGAAGAAAGTATGATTCACCTCGACTTTATCATCAATAGCGCAAGTCGGATGAATCAGCTCATTGAAGATTTACTCACCTATTCTCGTGTAAATACAGAGTCCGTTACCCGTGACCCTATCGAACTGGGCCCATTGTTAGAAGAAATCACCGATAGCCTAAAAGCAACAATTGAAGAGACAGGCGCAAAAATAATTTTCAAAAGCCTCCCCTCTGTTATCCTTGGTAATAGGTTGAAGATTCAACAGGTTTTTCAGAACTTGTTAGCTAACGGGATCAAGTTTCATCGCAAAAATGAATCTCCGAAAATCATTGTTTCAGTCAAAGAAACCAAAACCCACTGGCGGTTTATGGTTGCCGATAATGGTATTGGTATTGAAGAAGAGTTTCATGAGCAAATTTTTGTCATTTTCAAGAAACTCCACAATTACCAAGAATATCAGGGAACAGGAATCGGTCTCACCTTGGTGAAGAGTATCGTCAATCAGCACGGTGGCGAAATCTGGCTGGAGTCAAAAGTAGGAAAAGGCACTACTTTTTATTTTACACTACTAAAGTAATTTTGCAATCCATTATGGGGAATTTTCAGCACCATGTTGAAGAGCTTAGTCAGCGTTATCTCGATGGCCTTGCTCAGGCAGACCTGGAAGGTATACTGGGCTTGTTTACGTCTACAGCCCAAGTGCAATCCCCACTATATGGTAAAGTAGCAGCAAGTTCTTTTTACCGGGATTTGTTCTCAGATACCCAGTCTTCGGTAGTACAACTCAAGGACGTATTAACCAATGAAGAAAACCTTTCTGCTTGCTTGTTCTTCTCTTATAGCTGGACCCTTGCCAGCGGTAGTAGGGTGGAATTTGATGTTGTTGATTATCTGAAGTTTAATAAAAATGGCCTGATTGAATTTCTACAAATCGTCTACGACACTCGGCACAGTCGCCAAGCCTACGAAGGGCTTAGTCAACGTGAGGTTTGAGTATAAAGGTCTTGTTTTTAGCAAAATAGCCCTATTAAGCCTTACGTTAATTAATCAATCTGTCGAGTAAATCACTTTGTCTATCGGGTTTTCAATGCAATTNGTTGATTACACAAATTGTGACTGCAACTTTCTGTTCCTACCCTCCGTCTATTAAGGGTATCCAATTCCTGATGAAAAATAATTGGCGATGGAAATAGCGCTTTAATCAAGCAATCATTTTCGTCAAGGAAATATTATCAGGATATTTTTGAAATCACGAAGTCTTGAAAGAAGTATTGTTTTAAGTATTTCCAAGAGACCTTCAAAACCCGACATGATGAAAAATTTTCTTAGTGTACTGGCAATCGCCAGCGCAGTTTTATGCTGTACCCAAGTACAAGCAAACACCACTCCTGCAAAGTTACTACTGAAAGTAGAGGCTGTAGACGAAAGCCATCTAGCGTTGCATCTTGCCAACCTCCAGCAGGAAACGACAGTACTTCGTATTTTAGATTTTGATGGAACAACCTACCTTAGGAAAACGATTACGGAGCACAATGGCTACGCGCTCAATATCAATTTAGAGGATTTACCAGATGGGCGTTATTTCCTTCGCGTAAACCAAAAAGGTAGCCAGATTGACCAGGTTATCTTCAAGGGAGAAGGTTTACTTCTTGTTAGTAAGCCAAAGTCTTCGAGCTAATCAAGAAGCTCTAAGAATGGATGGGAGTTTGAATTAATTTTCAAGCTCCCATTTTAATTACTAGTCTTGTTTGGTGAAAGAAAACGCAAGGCATTAGGAAGGAGGCTTATCGTTGCCGGACAAGCCCCAAGGAATTCTCCATCGGCTTCGATTAATAATTCGTCCCCAGCTCGTGGAGTAATGTCTATCGTTTTACAGTTGGTGAGATGTGCTTTTCTATAGCCCGCAATTCGTCCTTGATAAAAGCGGAAAGAGTTCAATACAACGGCCAACTTGCTTACTTTTTCTACATAAGTAAGTGCCATTGTTTCTCCCTGGCTCTTCGCTTGGGGGACCAGTTGCATCCCACCTCCCGAAAATCGCCCAATACCAGCATTGATAGTATAGTAAGCCGCTTCATGCTGATGCTCATCATATTTGATGATTCCTCCTTGAGGTTTATACATAAATAAACATCGGAAAGTGGCCCAGAAGTAGAAGACCTTGCCTGGCAAGCGGCTTTNTTTATCCATCATGTAGCGTACCACAAAGGCATCATAGGCCAATCCTGCTACATTCATGAAGTAACGCACGGAGGGGCCATCAGTTGACTGATAATTGATTTGCCCCAAATTCTGATAGGCGGGCACCGCCATTAGGAAATACTGTTTCCAGCTCGACCATTTCTTAGGAACTTCGTGTGATTTTATCCAGTCATTACCCGTGCCGAGGGGCAATAGCGCAAAAGTGATTTCTCTGGAGGGGATATTTTTTTTGTTGAACGATACCATTGATTACCTGATGAGCGATCCCGTCACCACCGACGGCCATAATGTGACGAATACCCTCACTGACGGCCTCTTCCACGAGTTGGGTGGCGTTGCCGCTGTGTTTGCTCATCACTATTTTAGTATCAGGTATTAGCGCTTGTAGTTTCGTTTGTATAGTAGGCCACCATTGCGCCAGGTTGCCATTATTGGCCTGGGGGTTGACAATAACTAACCAGCGGGCGGTCAGATGCGATCTCTTAGTATTTTGTATCATTGTGGCAGCATAAAATAATTTCCAATATCCATATTCCGATCAGTAGTGACAAATATCCTGGAAATAAAAGAGGTCGTTAAGGCCTACGGCAGCAAAATAGCTGTCGATCGAGTCTCCCTTACGGTACCCAAAGGAACCATTTTCGGTTTGCTAGGCCCTAATGGCGCTGGAAAAACGTCACTGATCCGTATGATCACTACGATTACTCGTCCCGATGCAGGAGAGATTATCCTCAATGGTGAACCTTTGAATTCAGATCATCCTCGCCAAATTGGTTATTTGCCAGAAGAGCGAGGCCTGTACAAAAAAATGAAGGTAGGGGAACACCTCCTTTATTTAGGCCAACTCAAAGGTTTAACGGCAGCTGCCGCCAAGGAGGCATCACAACGTTGGCTGGAAAAACTAGGCATGCTAGATCGCTGGAACCAGCCCGTTGAAGCACTTTCTAAAGGCCTACAGCAGCAAGTACAATTCATCGCTACCATTATTCACGAGCCTAAGCTCTTGATTCTCGACGAGCCTTTTTCAGGCCTTGATCCGGTAAACACCAATCGGTTGAAAAGAGAAATCCGGCTGCTCAATGAGCAAGGGACAAGCATTATCTTTTCTACCCATCGGATGGAGCAAGTAGAAGAAATCTGTGAAGACATTATGCTGATCAATGCTGGGCAGAATGTCTTGCAAGGTGCTGTAAGTGAAATCAGAGAGCGTTACAAGCAATACCACTTTCAATTACTGTATCAGGGAGAGTTGCCAGCGGCTTTTGCTGAACATTTTCCCATTATTGAGCAGGGAAAACAGTCTTTGACTTTTGCAGGTAAAGAAAACGAAACCGCAAATACTATCCTTCGGCAGCTTTTGCAGCTGGGGGTTCAGATTCGTTCCTTCACGGAGGTGTTACCTAGCTTGAATGATATTTTTATTCGTACGGTTGGGGCGGCTGCTCCCGCTTCCTAAAATCGCCGCTTTATGCGACAACTTCGACTAATTATTAAGCGGGAATATTGGACCCGTGTACGTCGTAAATCCTTTTTGATCGCCACACTGGTTACACCTTTGGCCTTCGGCCTGTTTGTGGTGGTCGTCAACTATATTTTACAGTACAAAAGTGATGAAGCTATTCGAATAGCGGTCATCGATGAAGGTCAGCTATTTGATGGAGGTATTGCCGATGAAGAAAACATCTTCTTTAAGATTGTTGACACCGATCTGGAAACCATCAAGGATAATTTTTCGTCTTTCAAGTATCACGGTATTCTTGTGACGCCATCCTCGGGGAGGCTTCAGCAGCAAGAATACCGAGCCAGTTATTATACCGACCAAAAGCTTACGCTGGAACTAGAGCCTGTTCTTGTAGATCGTCTGCGTACGGCCTTGCGCAAGCACAAAGTAGCCGAACTACAGCTTGATGAACGAAGCCTGGAAGCCCTCAATAGCCAGGTAGATATAGAACCGAAACCGGTGACGCCGGAAGCCATCGTAGGCACCTCCATGGCTGGCAAGATTGCGGCAGTTATCGGTATGGTTATGGCTTTCTTTATGTACATCACGGTCTTTATTTATGGTATGATGGTGATGCGGAGCGTCATGGAGGAAAAGACCAACCGGATTGTGGAAGTGATGATCTCTTCCGTCAAGCCATTTCCGTTGATGTTAGGTAAAATTATAGGTGTCGGCATGGTGGGGCTGACCCAAGTGCTAGCTTGGGCAATTTTGGTTCCCCTCATGCTGATTGGTGTCAGCCTCTTATTTGGGTTTGATATGGGAGCCACCAACCTGCCAGATACTCCCCCGGAATTTGGTGATGTTGACCCACAAGTACTGGCTGCACAAATCATGACGGAGCTAGGGTCTTTCAATTGGTGGGTCATTTTGCCTTTGTTTTTACTTTACTTCCTGGGGGGCTATTTTATGTACGCAGCGCTTTTTGCGGCGGTTGGTTCTGCCATGGGCGATGACCTTGGCGAGGGGCAATCCCTGACGATTCCCATTACTATTCCCGTTATTCTGGCTTTTTATATTACCATTGCGGCCATTCAGTCACCCAACTCGGGCTTGGCGATCTGGGCCTCGTATTTTCCGCTTTTCTCACCCATTGTAATGCCTGCTCGACTGCCTTTCGATCCACCCTGGTGGGAAATAGTAATCTCTCTGGTATTGCTTCTTGGTACCTGTATTGGCCTGATATGGTTGTCAGGCCGTATTTATCGGGTCGGCATCCTTTTGTATGGCAAGAAGGTAAGCTTGTGGGAAATGGGCAAATGGATTTTTAGGAAATAATGCTTTAAAAATGACATCAAAAATAATTGTAGCATCTAAGAATCCTGTCAAAGTTGATTCAGCGTTAGCGGGCTTCCAGGAAATGTTTCCAGACCAATCATTCACCGCCGAGGGAATCAGTGTTCCTTCTGGCGTAAGCGACCAACCCCTAGGAGACGAAGAAACTTATCAAGGAGCGTGGAATCGGGTTCAGGCAGCAAAAGCAGCACTTTCTGACGCTGACTTTTGGATAGGTATCGAAGGAGGCAATATCATTAAAGACAAGGAGATGGAAGTGATGGCCTGGGTGGTTGTACTTTCCAAAACTCAGCTGGGTAAAGCACGAACGGCAGGTTTCTATCTGCCACCAAAAGTCATTGAGCTAGTAAACCAGGGCTACGAGCTTGGCCATGCCGACGATCTCATTTTTGGCGTCTCAAACTCAAAGCAAACGGGCGGCTCCTCGGGTTTGTTAACCGATGGTGTAATGAACCGTAAGCGTTTTTACGTGCCTGCGGTTATTTTGGCCTTGATTCCCTTTCTGAAGGTGGAGCTTTACAAATAAAGAGAAGGCTGACTACAACAATGCATCAGCTTCGGATTTGATATTTAGGTGTATTATCAGAACACTTTGCTATTTTTGACGTGAGTCGTTCGGTTAGGGTTTGGTTTTCGTAAACCAAAATACAAGGCCCAAGTATCTTCTCTACAGATTAGCTTTTCGATCCAATTCATACAACAAGGCTGTTACAAACAAACGTTCGATTATTTTTTAATTAAATTTTACTAATCTCAGAATTAGAAAATCGCATAAATATTTCGACGATGGAAAACGAAGACATTTATAAGGAGGCACGCAAAAAAGTACAAGCTAAGAAAGGGTTTCTTTATCATTTTGCGGCTTACGTTGCTATAATCGGGATGCTTTACGCAATCATTCATCTTGAAGGGAATGGTAAAATGCTTCCGGTAATTATTGTGGCTTTGAGTTGGGGTATTGGGATCGCTATTCATTATTTGAACGTATATGGCACAGAAAATTTAGATTTTCTTGGAATTAGCCCTAACTGGGAAGAAGAAGAATTAGAACAAGAGATTGAAAAGTTGAAAAAGAGAAGAGAACTGAAAGAGCGTATCAGAAAGGAAAAAAGTCTTGAGGATGACTTGGACAATTTAGAACTCAAAGAGATTGAAATAAGGCACAAGCATCAGAGCGAGTAAATAATGCTCGCCAATGCTTCCGGCATCGACTCCACTTTTTGCCTTAAATCAGCATAAAACTTGGGGGTACTCGCTCGATCAGGAAAACTTAAACAAGCTCTTAATGCACGAAAAATTCATCAATTACTTCTCTAGAATATCGCCTCTTTCAAAGGAAGAATCAGACGCAATAGCTGAAAGTATGCAAACTGCAGCATATAAAAAGGGGGATTATTTATTGAAAGAAGGGCAGGTTTCTGAAAACACCTATTTTGTACTTGAAGGCTGTATAAGAGAATATATTCTATCTGATGGAGAAGAAAAGACGACAAATTTCTTTTCTGAGGAGCAATGGGCTATTTCGCTAAATAGTTTATCTCCTAAAAGTTCAGCGACCCACAATTGGGTTTGTATTGAAGATACAACGGTCGTTGTGGGCGATGAACAACAAGCTCAAAAACTCTTCAAAAACTTCCCAAGGTTCGAAACAATTTCTCGTGCAATAATGGAATCAGCTTTTGCTGAACAAAAAGAAGCATTGACTTCGTACTACACAGACTCACCTGAACAGCGTTATCGTAAGCTATTAAAAACAAGACCTGAACTAGTACAGCGAATTCCCCAATATCATCTTGCCAGCTATATTGGGATAAAACCTGAATCCTTAAGCCGTATTAGAAAGCGGATTAACTCATCCCCTCTTGAATAACTATACCGTAATAATCACATTACCTTTTTTGTGCCCGTTCTCAACATAATCGTGAGCTTCAGACATCTTTTCCAAAGGATAAATACGATCAATTACAGCCTTAATACTTCCTTTTTCTGCAAGAGTCTTTAGATTGACAAATGCGCTTTTGGGTGTTAATGGAACCCCATCGTCAATTGAAATATATTTCCCAGTTGGGGTAACCGCTGCTTTGCTTTTTTCTTTAACAATTGACGATTTCGAGTTGCCAACAGCGTCTATTACATATTTGTACATTCCTAATTGATCTTCAGCATTTTTAGCAGTGTAATCAATCACCTCGTCGCTCCCCAAAGACCTGACCAGTTCGAAGTTTCTACCGCTGCATACACTAGTGACGTGGGCTCCTGCATGTTTCGCCAATTGTATCGCCATAGTACCTATACTTCCTGAAGCACCATAAATAAGGACTTTATCTCCTTTGCCAATAGAGGTCTTATTCAACAAGTGCGAGGCAAGTAAGCCGCCATATGGGATAGCAGCAGCCTCATTATGACTTATACCAGTAGGCTTATGGGCAATATTCCAGTCTTCAGGTAGGCAGATGTATTCGGCATACGAACCAAAATGACGCTTTGTTGGAGAGATTGAACCGTATGCAAAAACTTCATCCCCTATACTAAATGATGAAACACCATCCCCTTTGCCTTCTACAGTACCAGACGATACCATTCCCAAAATTGGGTTTCTTGGCTTTCCAAAACCAAAGATGAGTTGGAGTATTAACCTTGTAATAAGTGGTTCATTCAACCTACGAATAAGGACATCACTTGCAGTCACTGAGGTAGCGTGTATCTTTATAAGCACTTCATTGTGCTTTGGAGATGGCTTTTCAGCTTCTACGAATACTAGGTTTTCAGAACCGCCGTACTTTATACATTTAATTGCTTTCATGTCCTCACCATTATGTTTAAAGCAAAATTGCACATAACAGGATTCAATTTCATTGACTTGGGTTAAGAAATAAACTCATGTACGATGAGGTTTTAGATATCTTGGAAGCGTTACCTATTATGGAGATGTTATCAAAAGATAAATAATTAAAAACATATGCTAATAAAGTATAGACTGTATTAAGACGACTGCTTGTACTAAACGTTGGCATTAATTTAAACGGTATTTTTTTCTAAATCAGCATTACAATTAAAAAATGAGAAAAATTCTTCTTCTAATATTTACAGCTTTTAGTGTTTGCTCTTTTGGTCAAATTAGTATTAATGAAAAAATAAATTCGATTTTAGCTGATCAGGTGACTACAGCACTAGCCCCAGGTTTAACAGTTGGTATTGTTAAGGATGGCGAGCTTATTTATCATAACAGTAAAGGCTTGATGAATTTGGAGTACGATCTTCCATTTAATGATTCTACGACATTCGAACTTGCTTCTGTTACCAAGCAGTTTACATCTGCTTGTATTGCAATTCTTGAAGAAAAAGGTAGTCTCTCGGTAAATGATGATGTAAGAAGGTTTATACCTGAGTTAACTTTTTCGGGAGACACGATTAGAATTAAGCACTTATTGAATCACACTAGTGGGATACGAAATCATAATGTTTTATTAGACTTGTCTGGGTTTGATTATGAGCACCGTGGCTATACAAATAAAATGATTCAACAACTGATGTTTCGTCAGAAAGGAATGAATAATAAGCCAGGAGAGAAAATGCTTTATTCTAATACAAACTATGTTTTATTAGCACTTGTAATAGAAAGAGTATCAGGGATGCCGATTGATGAATTTGCTAAAAAGGAACTATTTGACCCTCTTCAGATGTCAAACACTTTCTACAAAAGTGATTTGAGAAGAGTCGTTAAGAATCGCGCTTATTCCTATTACAAAGAAGGGGGAGAATACAAACAGCCAAAGTCACTAACACTTTGTGTTGGAGCTGGAGGTGTGGAAAGTACGATTTCTGACTTAGCAATTTGGTCTCAAATTTTTCTGGATACTAGTCATAAGTACTCCTATATATCGGATTTTATCACCAAGCTTGATCAGCTTAATAATGGTGAAGAAATGCTACACGCTCGCGGAATGTTTGTGACACCTTACAACGGCCTCACTACGTTTAATCATAGCGGTCGTGACCTAGGAATGCGGTCTCAATTCATCTGTTTACCTGATTTAAACCTAGGAGTAATTGTTTTTGCTAATGCTGAGCATATTAATGCAGTGAATGTATCTTATCAAATACTCGAGCTTTTTATCCAAGAACTTCCTCAGAATAAAAATCCACAAAAAACACACCTACATAGTGATGAGGAATTGAATCAAGTAGTCGGGCATTATCAAGAATTAAATAGTGACTTGAGAATGGATATATTTATCGTTAATGACACCCTTAATGCTCAGAGTAGTTTTGGGAGTAATCCTGTCCAGCTTAATTCAACCTCAAACAACTCTTTCTCTAGAATTGATAATGCTTCGGTGAGGTATACTTTCCTTTCAGGAGAAAATTCAGAAGCTGATCTACTCGTTGATTTTGGAGGTGCTCTTTTTTACTTTGAAAAAATTGAATTAGCTCCTGCCCCAAATCCAGATGTTTCTGAATATTCAGGCATATACTTTTCTGAAGAACTCAATGTAAGCTACGAGTTGATTGTAGCTGGAAATGAATTGATTTTGAACTACCCAAATAATGAAGGATTAGTATTGAAAGAAGGCGTAAAAGATGTTTTTGGAGCAAATAGAAGAACAAAATATACGTTCATCCGAGATGATAAAAACGATGTGATATCTTTTTATGTAGCATCAGAAGGTACTGTGAAGGATATTTTATTTGAAAAAATAAATTAATACCAAAAACGAATTACTTTTTAAGGCTTACTCAACTATTCTGCTTGGCTGCCGTTTTTTTTCGTATCATGGTATTTGATAGCGGAGCCAAATCTTGGCCTAACAACGAGACCTTAATCATAGATGAAGAAACTTGAACGCCGATTATCCTTGTCCTACGTAGTAGCTATTGGAATAGGGGGTATGTTGGGAAGTGGCATTTTTGTTTTGCCTGGAATTGCGGCGGCGAAAACTGGCCCCTCTATTTGGCTGGCTTACTTATTGGCAGGCATTTGTGTTTTACCTGCCGCTTTATCCAAGTCGGAGCTTGCGACGGCGATGCCTACTTCTGGTGGTACCTACGTGTATATCGAACGTGCCTTCGGCCCGGTGATGGGGACCATTTCTGGCATTGGCCTTTGGTTGTCGTTGTTGCTTAAAAGTTCTTTTGCACTTGTAGGGTTTGGTGCCTATCTGGCTGTTTTGGCCCGAGTACCGCTAAAGTCGGTCGCTTTAATTAGCTTGGTACTCATTCTTTGCCTCAATGTTCTGGGGGTTAAAAAGGTGGGCAAGGCCCAGCTCGTCATTGTTAGTGTTAGTATTATAGGTTTGATCGCACTGATTTTTGGGGGCGTGATTTCTGTACAACCGACAAATCTGCAGCCTGCTTTTTTGAATGGGAATATGGGCTTGTATGCAGCTACTGCATTTGTATTTGTCTCTTACGCTGGTGTCACTAAAGTGGCAGCAATTGCGGAAGAAATAAAAAATCCTGGGCGTAACCTTCCTATAGCGATGTTGCTTTCGCTGGTGATCGTTACTTCACTGTATACGTTGGTAAGTTTCGCGATGGTAGGGAATATCCCTATAGAGGAATTTAGTACTGATTTGCACCCTGTTTATACCCTTGCGGATAAAGTTATGGGACACTGGGCGGGCATTGCTGCAGCCGTGTTGGGGGTGGTTACGCTGATCTCTATGGCCAATAGTGGTGTACTTGCTGCTTCTCGTTTTCCTTTTGCGATGAGCCGTGACCGGTTGGCCCCGGAGCTTTTAGGGAAGGTCCACCAAAAATACTTGACTCCAATCTTGGCGATTGTCCTTACTTGTGGGATGATGGCACTGGTTATTGTTTTTTTGGAAGTAGAAAAGATAGCCAAACTAGCTAGTGCCTTCAAGGTGATGATGTTTATTTTGGTGAATTTTTGCGTTATCGTTTTACGAGAAACTTCGGTAGCTTGGTATCAACCTAAATTCCGATCTCCTTTGTATCCATGGATGCAGATCTTCGGAATTCTTTCCGGCATGGGGCTACTCTATGTTTTGGGTATGTCAGCACTCTTCGGGGCACTTGTTATCATTACTGCTGGCTTAATTACCTTTTACCTTTACGGAAAGTCAAGAGTACAACGGAGTGGTGTGCTAAAGGTTTATGGCCATCGCCCGGCAGCGTTTTTGCTTTACCGGCGTCGCCAAAATGCTGCTAAAGCTGCGGGGCAACATGCCCTGGATACTGGGCATGAAAACACAGCCAACCTTGACGGTGCACTCGCCACGAATGTCCGTACCGTCACGCCGCTTTTTGGTGCGGAACGTTCGGCTGAAATGCTGGTGGAAATGTCTGCAGCACTTGCTCAGGGGAACAAGGTTCAGGTCGTTCATTTACGAGAAGTGCCCGACCAGACTCGCTTGGCAGATGTCTTGGATGACGACCCCAAAGTGAATGCCCTCAACCGTCGGATTGGTGTCATGGCAAGAGAGCAGTCCATTGACGTTGATTTTGATGCTGCTGTCACGCACGATTTAGTACAAACCATCCAGGATATTAGTGAGCAGACCCATTGCCGTTGGTTGGTCGCCGGTTGGAATGGCCGGCAAACGGCCAATAGTATTTTTGTACGTAACCCTATGGGGTGGTTGCTTACTCATATTGACAGTAATTTTGCGCTTTTTCTTGACAATGGCGTTCGCTATATTCGCCGGATTGTAGTGGCTATTCGCCCTGGTCGACAGAATCCAGAATTCATTCAGGCCTGTGACCGGATTGCACAGTTTTACGGTGCTGAACTGACGCTAATGCGGGTGACTATGCCCAAAGCAACCAAAGAAGAATTAAAAGAACTGGAAGCACAATCCCAAGCCTTGCTAAGCTCTTGCGATTCTCCTGCTAAACTTCGAGTAGAAGTATCGGCAGACCCCGTTCAGGCGTTATCTGAAGCTTCTGCTGAATACGACTTACTTATCATCGGTACACCAGCTAAAGAGAATTGGTTAGATGTGCTGGTGGGTGTAAACAAGGACCGTTTTGCAAAAAATGCAGCTTGTTCGGTGCTGAGATTGACATTTAAGAAGTAAAAAAAAGACCCTTGATATAAAACGGAGATGAAATTAATTCTTCAAATAGCATTTGTTTTTGTTCCTGTTTTGTCAATAGCACAGGACTATATTGACTATTACAGCAGTATCAATGATGCAAAAAGAAGGGTTCTTGAGGGAGAGTACGATACCGCTCTGGTTATTTACAAGCAAACTTTTGAAACCTTTGAGTTTGAATATGCCCGAGACTGTGTTAATGCAGCAGAGGTAGCAGCATTTCTTAACGAACATGAGTCTACCAATTACTTTTTAGAATGTTCGCTAAGAATAGGGGTTCCACTAACTTTTTTCGAGGAGAAAGAGAAGTACGAGGAGTTTAGAAAAACCGATTACTGGATTCAATTAGTTGTAGCATCTGCAATGTTACATCGTGAATACCTTGGTGCAATAGATTCTACACTCCGAGCAGAGATAAATGAAATGTTTAGGGAAGACCAAAGTATTAGGTCGTCGTATTACAAATGGTGGAATTTCCTCTGGCGTCCACTGATTGCTAAAAAATGGAAAGCCTTAAATAAGCGCCAAGTAAATCGCTTGGTAGAAATCACGAAAGAGCAAGGATTTCCCGGAGAGAAGTTAATTGGTATCGACGTAGAAGAATATCACCCTAAGATTGATGGGAACCAATGCTCTGCAGGAATGCCGATTGTGATCTTGCTTCATCATTATAGCCAGCCCAACGCATCTCATTATTCGCTCTTTAAAGAACAAATCGCATTAGGTAATCTCCTAAATCAACATTATGCGACAGTAAGTGACTTTGAGGCCAAGTACGGGAAGGGACAATATGCCAATGACGGGTTTTATGGAGTTGGCCTGCCGCTAGACGGTGATACTTCTGAAGTAGAGGTTAAGCGTGCTCAAATTGGCCTTCTTGATGAAAAGGAGATGCGTAACCTTAACCAACAGGAAGTACTAACGAAATTTTGGAATAGGTTATATTGAGGGATAATTCGAAATTATACGTTCAAAACGCGCTACAATGAAACTCCTGACATTTATTGCTAATGTTTTCATGCTCTTATTTCTGGGTTTTGCCAATCCTCTTTTAGGGCAAAATATCCCCGTTGAAATCTATATAGCTCCCGAGGCATCCACGTTAAGACTCAACGGCGAGACTTATGAAGGCGTCACTTACCTGAAGTTGGAATTACCAGAAAAAGAATATATCGTTGAAGTTTCGAACCCCAAATTCGAGCTATTTATAGATACCATTCAGGTTAAGGCTAATAGAAGGAATGTCTTTAAGTTTGGTTTGGTTAAGCAAAGCCAGCGCTATAAAGACTATAAGGTTGTTTACGATGAATATCGAGATTCCAGAGTGGAAGCCATCACTTATAATACGGTTCTATGGGTCTTGAATGGAGTTGCGTTGTGGTATGCTATAGACGGAGGGGCGACGAATAGAATTGACAAAGTTGAAGGTAATCTGGCTGGCGTAAGGGTGTTGTATAGCAATGCGATTAATGCAACGGAAGGCGCGATGTATGCCTCACAATATGATGCCTTGTCAGAGGACTATGAAAGCAAAAGAAAGAGTCTCTATAATAAAAGGATGATCGGAATCCCGTTGGTTATTGGTTCTTCTTATTTTACGTATAGGCTGCTGCGAAAGATCAATAAAGCTCAATTGGAAAAACCAATATTTGATCCTGAGAGTTTGTTGACGATCCATTCTGTAAATATTGTTCCTGCCTTTAGTGGTTTTGCATTGAATATTAAGCTTAATTTCTAATCATGTATAGAATCATTTTGCTCTTTTTAACCTCAATTCTGTTTTCTACCTGTGTAGATGATGTTATTCCATTGCCGGAAAATCAGCTGCTTGATGAAGAATTTGATATAATTACTATTCTGGGAAGCCCCTATGATGGCGTAGGAGGTCTAAGGGTTATTTACTCGATCAATTATGATTATTCAGAGAACCCATCTATAAATGGTGTTGGTGTATTCAGGAATGGTGTACTCATCGCCACGCTGCCACTCTACCGCAATAGTTTTGTGCAATCGGGGCTGGCACCCAATATTACCGTTTGCTACTCTTTGGCGCTCACTAACGGGGAGGAATATTCTCGCAAAACGGAAGAAGTCTGTATTGACACCTAGGCTTCCAAAAAGGCATACCGAACTTCTGTCAGGAAAAGTCCTTCGGGGGCAATACTCAGGCTTTTGGGCAGATGCTCTTGCTTATCTAGTGCTTGGCGAACCTGTGCTATGGTTAACTTACCTTCCCCTACGGAGATGGACATGCCTACGATCAGGCGCACCATTCCTCGTAGAAAGCGATTCGCGGCAATATGGTAGACCCACTCTCCTTCATTGAATTCCCATTCCGAGCGAAAAAGCTCACAATGCATGGTTTTAGCATCGGAGCCTGTTTTACAGAAAGGAAGAAATTCATTGTATTCCAATAATAATGCTGCGGCCTCCTGCATCAATGCTTGATCGCAGTGTTGTGCTCTATGGAGGTGGAAAATGGTGTCTTGGCGAAAGGGGTCTTTCTGCCAGGTCAGGTGGTATTGGTAGGCTCGATAGTGTGCATCAAAGCGCGCATGCTGGTCATCGGCGACCGGAAAAATGCGCCGGATGGCAATGTCCTTTGGTAGGAATTTGTTGAGCCGAGACAAAAAACCTTTGGGAAACTCCCCCGTGAAATCAAAATGAGCAAAATACTCACTGGCGTGAACACCAGTGTCGGTTCGGCCACAGCCCATAATTTCCAGTTCGGGGGAACGCAAAATCAACGACAGTGCATGGGTGATCGTTTCCTGAACAGACACTTGCTTGGGCTGTACTTGCCAGCCGTGATAAGCTGCGCCATTATAGGCGAGTTCTATAAAATAACGCATGGTTTATTTTTCGCTGATGGCTGCTGCCGCTTTTTCTAAAATAACAGCCTTCCCTTTCTCAATAATTGCATCAATACCTTTCAGTTCTTCTGCGGGGCCTGTCGTTTGGTAAATGTCTGGTTTTATCCCTTTTTCAATATTATAACCATTTGGCAAGTAGGTGCGGGTAGCAGAAATGCGAAACTTCCAGCCATTGGGCAGTTCAAAGGAAACGGGAACACCGCCGCCGCCACCGCTCTGGTCGCCAATAAGGGTGGCATTAGGTAGCGTAGACATATAGGCAGAGAAAAAGTTGGTCGCAGAGTAACTGTGCCTGTTTATTAATACCACAATAGGCTTGTCGAGCATCATTCCGGTGCTATCAGCTACGGCCCATCGGCCCGGCCCTGTTTTCTCTTCTGTAGGCGTTTCGTCCTCTTCTTCTTTCTCCTCGTCCTCCTCTTCTTTGCCTTTTTTCTTTTTCTGCTTTGCTTTGGCTTCAGCAATTGCTTGATAATCTTTCAACGGCTTAAGGAAAACACTATCAGGCGTTGAAAATTCATCTGGCCCTGGCCCTGTTTTGTATTGCATCGTTCCGAAGTAGGTGCGCTCAGGAATGAATCGTTCCATCAATCGGAAAACATTCCTCATGGAACCACCGCCATTTTCGCGAACATCAATAATTAGTCCTTTTGCGTTGGCAAAACGGTTGAGGACATAGTCGAGATTACCTTTTGAAAAACCAGAGCGGAAAGAACCATAATAGACATAGCCAATAGAATCGGGTAACCAAGTATTAATTAAAGCTCCGGATGTTTGATAATCAGTTTTCCAGTACTGTCGGTTGATAAATCCCCGATTAAAATTGGCCGGATAATCGAGGTACCAATTAGCATTGCGGGAACGGTCATT
The DNA here is from genome assembly GCF_000379805.1 of Lewinella cohaerens DSM 23179. Taxonomy (GTDB): domain Bacteria; phylum Bacteroidota; class Bacteroidia; order Chitinophagales; family Saprospiraceae; genus Lewinella; species Lewinella cohaerens. The sequence continues at coordinate 62,953 of NZ_KB903544.1, forward strand.
GTTGATATAAAGGTTTACATGGCCGTCTCTGAGTTCAAAAAGCATCGTAGAAAGGATGCTATACAGCGAGTCATTACTGAGGCTGTCATTAATCAGAGGGCGGTATAGTTGATCCAGAGAATCCCACTTGACTTGCTTTTCTGCAAAGAAAGAATAGTTCTCTTTTACGGCACTATAAAAATAATCGTAGTTGTTGCTGACTGTATTTGGTGGGTTTGATCCTACAATCCACTTTCCACAAGCCGTTAATAAAAAGACAAAAAAGAGAAAGCTTATTGTTCGTGTTATATTATTCATGCCTGGAGTTTGATATGCTAAGTATTGCGCAAAAAACAAGTTGAACCGTCTCTGAACTTTTCGTTACCTCCGGTTTTTACAGGAGCACTCTAAAACCATAACCGAGGCTACCCACAGTAGCGATCATTGGCTTGGTTCTGGGTAGAGGAGTATAGAGCAGGCTCCAATCATAGGCAATACGATCCGTACGCCAGTCGCGTGCCTGATGATCTGCATCAACGCCCACGGTGAATTTGAAAAATTTATTCAGCGTTACGATTTCAACGGCTTTGAAAAATTCTTTACCCCCTGTTTTAGGAATATGTAAAAACGGACCTATACCAATATAAGTAGGCCGATAAAGCGCGGTAAGGAGAGGTAAGTCGACCCTGGTCGTAGCCACCCAACGATCACTTCCGTCAATACTTCTGCGGTCTAGCGCACCTACGCTAAGAGAAGATTGAAAGAGAAGGCTTTGTGTATTATTCGTAGGTAGTGGATAGCTCCGGTTATTAAACTGGAGATTGTAAGCTCCGCCCACGTATTGCCGATTGTCGCTACTAGCATCATCGCCTACTCGGGTGTAATAACCTACGCTTAGCTCCATGTTATTGAGTTCGGCAGTACCTTTTGTATCCCGCCGGGGCTTTATTTTCGCTTTAAGGGTAGCAGTCTCAATGGAAAAGGACAGCCTAAATATTCCATTGTCTTTAACCTCTTCAAAATTCGTAAAAACGCGAAAACCTGACCCCCGATAAGCAAAAGGGGTGTGGGCTTGATCACGAACAGTATGAATGGGAATACCAACGCCTATCGTCAGATACTTACCATTGGTATTTAGAATATTTTCCTGAGCGCTAAGATTTAAGCAGCACAGCAAAGCAAAAAAGCTGAGCCCTGTTTTCATGATTTTCTTTGTTGATCTGGAGAATTGTTAGATTAAAATCAGCAGCAAATACTTGTCGCGACTTTCCCAAATAGTTGTTTTATTCTCGTGCTGTTCCTAATTTTTGAAACCTGCATCCTATCTTACTGAAAAACAGCATAGCTAATGCCAAAAAGCAATACGGATAATACCACGCCTACCATAAATAGGTTGTAACAAATGCGTAGTTGGTTGTACTTTTTACCCAACGAACGCCCGAGGAAATAAAGATCACGCTTAATCGCCGATTCCAGTGTATCGTCATCAGCGATGATAATATCCATGCCGGCATCATACTCTTTGATCCCCATTCGGTAGAAGTTACCGAAGAAGAAAAGGTTAGACTGTCCTTTGTTGATGTCCTCCTGTGTGGTGATCCCCGTCATTGGAATAGGCCGGGTGGCCAAGGTCGCAAAAATCATCGAACACAAGCAAGTCAGCAAAAGCACAATAACCGGAATCATCAGGTGAGGTGCATCATTGACGTAGCCAGCAGCCATAGGCACAGCAATCGTGACGATCAAGGCATTCACGGAAAGCATGATATTCGCTTTGTTATCTGCCAGGTTGCTTAGGTCCATGTGATTTCGCAGTGCTGTTTTAAACATCATCTGCGCACTACGGTTGGTACTGATCGTATTTCCTGTACGAGTATTTTGCTTTGATTTTTTCTTCTTTTTTTTCTTCTTCTTTTTTTTGCGCAGCTTCTTTAACGTCTTCTCGTTTTGCTGGTGTTGTATGCCGTATATTTCTTCGGCAATGTTGGTGTGGTATTTATGCCCTTTTACAAACTTATAATTGAGTTGGTACCACGCTCTCTCGTCATAAACCTCATTGCGAAAAACTTCCCATTCATGGCGTAATCCTGAAAGTAGAGCGAGGTAGTCTGCCCGTCCGATATTACTTAAATCAGCATCCCGCAGGATCATTTCCATCTGATCGGTAGGCTCGTGGCTGATCTTCGTAGCTAGAATGAGCCGCTTGATGGTAGCAATATCTTCTTCTGAATAATCTAAATCCTTTAGGAACTCGGCTGCCATTTCAGCACCGTTGGCTTCGTGATTTTCGTAAGATTTTACGTAGCCGATATCGTGAAACCAGGCTGCGACCTCTAGCAGCTCACAATCTTTGTTCGAAATTTCATGCCTGGCTGACAATAGCCTCACGGCATCTACGACAGACAAGGTATGCGGAAGGTTATGGTAATAATGATCGGGCGTTAACTTCTCTTGCAAGAGGTTTTTTACGTGACGCTCGGTCTTACTTACATTCGTTGGCATATTCTTTTTTTTCCACGGTACAGAGCATGTCGAGGGAATAATGTCGGTTAGCTCCCCCTATCCGGGTTTTTATCAAACACTAATTTAAGCATCAAAAGCCTAACCTAATAATTTACTTCTCCTGTTCCTCGGCTACTAACGCCAAAAAAGCAGCTTGCAAAGCTTTTGTATGAGCACCAGGTTCTCCGTTTCCTATGGCTTTGCCGTCAATAAAACTAACCGGCAAAGCCCCTTTGGTAGAGCTGGTTAGAAAGGCTTCTTTAGCTTCTTTCCATTCTGCTAAAGAGACGTCTCTTTCTTCTGTTTGCATCCCGCTTTTACGAGCCAATGCTAATATTTTAGCACGGGTAATGCCTGCGAGCACTTTGTCTTTTGCGGTGACCAACACATCATCCTTCGTAATGAGGAAAAAATTAGAGCGGTCGCTTTCCCTGATATATTTACCATCGTGGTACAAAATATATTCCGCTTCCTGTTTTTTTAGCCAGGGTAAGAGGTGTATCCCGATCAGGTAATTAAGGGATTTGATTTCAGGGAGCTCACGTTGGTATTGGTAGGTGGCTACCCGCGCTCCGCGCTCAAATTGAATAGGTGGCGGCCCAGGAAAAGGAGATTGTAAAATAAAGAGATTACCAACGGTAGGTGCGTAGCCATCTGGCGTGTAGCCACCCGTAAGGACTAATCTTATTCCTCCGGAAGGTTGCTCATTGGCTGCAATGAGTTGATGTATACCTTGCTTGAGGTTTTCTCTTTCAATGGGTGATACCAACCCAAGGCGCTTTGCTGAGCGATAAAAACGATCGAGGTAATCTTCTAAAAATCGAGGCTGGAAACGCTCGAAAACGAAATAATCAAAAATGCCAAATCCTCGTAAAAGGGCCAAATCATTTAATCCCAACTGAGCAGTCTCCTCGGGAATAATTGCTCCGTTTAAGTAACACTTTAGCTTATTCAAGGTCCTTATTTTCTTTATTTGCCGAAATATACCGGTAAAAACCGGATGTTTGCAGCAAATTTAGTGACAGAGAAAAAAATAAGCGTACCGTTTTTTACCTTTTTAATACCTCTAAATAATTGACTGTAAGCAAATTGTGTGGTAGGTTTGCAGGGGCGTTGAAAAAAATGGAAGATTATTTTTCGTTAACCTCAAGTGGGGGGCGACGATCAGCGAAGCTAAATTTCTTATTGAGTTTGTCAAAAAATGAAAAATGGACAATTATATCCCAATTGGTGATCAGGTGCTGTATAATAATCACCACTTGGTGGCTTTCAATAAACCGAATGGCATACCCGTGCAACCTGACCAAACAGAAGATCCTTCTCTGTTGCAGTTAGGCGCGACCTATTGTCAAACACATCTTCACCTCATTCATCGTATTGATCGCCCGGTGAGTGGTGTTGTGCTTTTGGCTAAACGCAAAGATGCCATGCAGGCCCTGCATGAACAATTTAGAGAACGGAGCGTAAAGAAAACCTATTTAGCCCTGGTAGCTCAAGAGCCGCCGGCAAACGAAGGAGAGTTGGTGCATTACCTGCGTAAAAAGAAAGGAAAATACCAAACGGAAGTACTTGACCAACCAGCATCTGATGCCGTTGAAGCACGCTTAAAGTACACGGTAGTTGGCAAAAGTGACCGTTATTTTTTGTTACAGGTTGATCTTCAAACTGGGCGTTATCACCAAATCAGAGCACAGTTGGCCCATATTGGCTGCCCAATAAGGGGAGACGCTAAGTATGGCTTCCGTCGTAGGAATCCAGATCGGAGTATTGACTTACACGCTTGGCAGTTAAGGTTCAGTCATCCACGTACGGGTGTCGCAGAGCATATTGTTGCATCGCCGCCTGCTACTCCATTGTGGGAAGCTTTTAAAATTCCTACTCCCTGGGAGGAATAAAATGTCAAAGAATTTAAATTTTCTGTATGGACGCTATTAAAACTTATTTTCCTGATTTAACGGCGGATCAACTGGCGTTGTTTGAGCAGTTAGATCCCCTCTATCGCGAGTGGAACCAGAAGATTAATGTTATCTCTCGGAAAGACATCGATAACCTTTACCTCCACCATGTTCTTCATAGCCTGGCTATTGCTAAAGTGGTTAAATTTATGCCAGGGGCCAGGATTTTAGACCTTGGCACAGGTGGCGGTTTTCCGGGTATTCCTCTTGCTATCCTTTTTCCGGAAACGGAGTTTGTATTGATTGACGGGATTCGTAAAAAAATCACTGTTGTTAATGAAGTAGCTACGGCACTAGGCTTGAAAAATGTACAAGGCTTTCAACAACGAGCAGAAGAGCGTAAAGGTCGTTCCTTTGATTTCGTTATCACTCGTGCAGTAGCCTTAATGGAGAAAATTGTCCCCTGGAGCATGCCGCTTATTCACGATAAACAGTTGCATGCATTGCCAAATGGTATTATTGCACTGAAAGGAGGGAACGTCAAAGAAGAACTACAGGCATTACCAAGAGGGACTTATTCCGAAATTTACCCAATCAAGAAGATGTTTTCGGAAGAGTTTTTCATTGAAAAATCTGTGGTGTACGTGCAGTATTAAGAAGAAGGGAAAATCTATAATGTATTTTGTTTTTACATATAAATGTAAATTAAATGCTGATTAACAGTGTTTTTTACTTTATGTAAAAATGTTATATTTGTAATCGTTATCAATGACAGTTCCAGTAAAAGGGAGGAATTGAACTCCTGACACTATGAACACTTTCTAGTGAATTGTCAACGATCCGCGTTTATGCTGCTTCCGGGTTATCGTTCAGGTAATCCGGAAGCTAAGCGCAAGATACTCCTTCAGCCTTATTGCGCTACAAACCTCCCTTTTATCTCGATATTCAGTGTTTCAGCCGTACGGTTTTCTTGCTGTGTTTTGATGAGGTAGCCGACTTTTGGCTCGTAAGTCATCCAGCTTTTATTTCTTGCGAGGGCTGTTTCTGTTTGGCTCACGATGTCAATCTTTTCTACCTCGCCTTCTTTATTCATCATCACAAAGAGCTCCTGCGTCTTCAATTCCGGATCAAGACTGGTATATTTTATCTCTAGTCCGCCCTGCTGTAGGGTTGAATCTGCTTGGTATTTATCAGACCATGCCGGGCGGTTGATATCTGCTTTGCGAAACATGCTGAACTCCCTGGAATAATCAATATCCGCGATGAGCTGTTGCTCTTCTTTTTCGTTGATACGAATCTCTTTGTCAAGGCCAATGTTAGCACTTTGCAAACGTTTTTCTTCGGCCTCGAAAAATTTTTCCAGTAAAAAAAAAGTGTCTTCTCGGTCTACTGCGGCCTGTGCTTCGTCGGCTTGGTTGCAGGAAGAGAATAGCAAGACCATAGTAATGATGGTCGTTGCGTAAAACAAGTATTTGCTGATCATGCTAATTAGTTCTGTCGCTATTTTTCCTGGATCAGGATGTTGCCGTCCATTTCTGTTGGCGCAGGCACACCCATCATCCATAGCAGTGTTGGCGCGACATCCCCAAGCTTTCCATCCTGAAGTTGCCAGCTATCCGATCTTTGATTAACAAAAATACAGGGCACCAGGTTTTTAGTATGCGCAGTATTGGGTGAGCCGTCTTCGTTGATGAGGTAATCAGAGTTGCCGTGATCAGCAATCACAATCGCTTCGTAGCCGTATTCGCGACCTGTTTCCAGTAACCTGCCCAGGCATTCATCTACGGTTTCAGCGGCAGTAATTGCGGCAGAGAAGACCCCTGTGTGGCCCACCATATCCGTGTTGGCGTAATTGAGGCAGATAAAGTCTGGCTGATTCGCTTTTATGTCTTCGATGATGGCATCGGTAATCCCAAGCGCACTCATTTCCGGTTTGAGGTCGTAAGTAGCCACTTCTTTAGGCGAAGGAATGAGCAGGCGGCGTTCGTTTTCAAAAGGCTCTTCCCGGCCACCGTTGAAGAAAAAGGTGACGTGTGCATATTTCTCTGTTTCGGCGATCCTTACTTGAGTTTTTCCGTTAGCGGCCAAAACTTCACCCAGGGTTTTCTCAAGGTCTTTCTTTTCAAAAAGCACCTCTAAACCGGTAAAGGTTTCGTCGTAACGTGTCATTGTAAGGTAGCGAACATCCAGTTTTTTCATCTCATAATCTGGGAAATCTTGCTGTGTAAGCGCCGCAGAAATCTGTCGAGGGCGATCTGTCCGGAAATTGAAACACAACAATACATCTCCATCTGCCAATGCAGGAGGCGTTTCTCCTTTTGCATTGGTAACCAAGGTTGGCTGGATAAATTCATCTGTTTCGCCCGCTTCGTAGCGTTCCTTGAGGGTAGCAATAATATCGCTGGTCGTTCCACCTTCTCCTTTTGCAATAAGGTCATAGGCTAGTTTAATACGTTCCCAGCGCTTGTCGCGGTCCATTGCGAAATAGCGGCCAATGACGGTAGCTAAGCGGGTGTTTTTCCCTTCCAGGTGAGCGAGTAATGTTTGCAGGTAATCCTTGCCACCTTGCGGAGAGGTATCACGCCCGTCGGTAAAAGCGTGAATAAAAGTTTTATCGTGACCTGTTGCTTCAATGATATCAACCAAAGCAAGGAGGTGGTTCAATTGGGAGTGTACTCCACCATCCGATACCAAGCCCATCAGGTGGATAGCCTTGCCGTTTTCCTTTGCGTAGGCGATGGCGTTTTGTAGCTTTTCGTTTCGAGCTAAATCGCCGTCCCGGATAGCTTTGTTAATACGTGCTAACTCCTGATACACGACACGTCCGGCGCCAATATTCAAATGGCCAACCTCTGAGTTTCCCATCTGACCTTCCGGCAAACCGACCTCTTCTCCATACGTGACGAGGGTGCTATGAGGGGCGTTTTGCCAAATGTTATCAAATACGGGTGTATTTGCCTGTGCAATGGCATCGGCACCAGGAACCTGGCCCAATCCCCAACCGTCAAGAATAACTAACATCGCTTTTTTAGTGCTCATCGTCTGCTAAGTATAGGTTATAGTGCCCAAATATAAGCACTTAGTGTAAACAAAACACTAAACAATAGTGCTTGTCTTTCAGGAAAATTGTTCTTACTTTTGAGATAGGCTAAGCAATGAATACCAACTGGTACTCGTTATTACCACGCCTGAGCTGCAAATTAGCAATGTAGCCAACGTTACTGCAACTATTCAAACTATCTCGCCTAAGGAAAAATGTGACTATAAGTACATTTTTCGTCTAATTCACGAAGCAAAGTTACTGGTTATATTACCGATAACTTAAAATCGAGCTTATGAAACAGTTGTTGTTTGTTCTAATGTTATCTCCCATTGTGACTTTCGCCCAAGGCGGAATGTCCCAAATTACGGCTGCTTTGAACAGTGGTGATATGGAAACATTGGGCACTTATTTCGATGAATCACTGGAATTATCTATCCTCGAAGAGGAAGGGATATACAATAAAGCACAGGCTTTACAGAAAGTAAAGCGCTTTTTGGGCCAAAACACGGTCTCCTCTTTTACAGAGGTGCATCAAGGTGCTTCCCGTAGTAGTGATTCCCAGTACGTAATTGGTAATATGAAGACCAGTGGTGGTACCTACCGCGTGTATTTGTATCTGACCAATCGTAATGGAAAAATGATTATTCAGGAATTTCGCTTTGACAGCGAATGATCTTTAGTATTGCGCAGAAAATAAAACGCGATTTTTCTTAAGTTTTCCAAATAGTTAAAACACTTAAAATGAATCGTTTATTTAACTATTGTGAAAAACAAAATCGGTTTTTATTTTCGTGCTGTTCCTTAACATAAAATACGAGTGAACCGAAAATTGATTTCGCCGGTTTACCTACAAAACACCCGCTAATCGTACTGATTAGCGGGTGTTTTGTATTAATACTATTAGACTTACCTTTGTGCTATGAATACCAAGGCATCCATACAAATGGACATTCGTAAACTCAGTTTGGACGACCTCAAAGTTGTCATGAAAGAACTGGGGCAGGCGGGCTTTCGCGCCAAACAAGTCTATGAATGGCTGTGGCAGAAAGGTGCCCGTTCCTTTGCGGAAATGACCAATCTCTCAAAAGCGCTGCGTGAGCAACTAGAGGAAGGCTATCAGATCAATGCCATCACAGAAGATAAGGTACAGCACAGTGCGGATGGGACGATCAAGTCTAGGTTTCGCTTACATGATGGGCATCTTATTGAGTCCGTTTTGATTCCAGTGCCGGATGATAATCGTTTCACGGTTTGTGTATCCAGCCAGGTGGGCTGTAGTTTGAGTTGTAAATTTTGTGCGACTGGCCAGATGAAGCGCCTCCGCAACCTGGATGCTGCCGAAATTTTTGACCAAGTAGTGCTCGTCAACGAGCAATGCCTTGAGAAATTTGGCCACCCCCTCACGAATATCGTCTACATGGGCATGGGCGAACCGCTTTTGGCCTATGCTCCTATGCTGGAGAGTATTGAGAAAATAACGACGCCGGATGGTTTAAATATGGCTCCCCGTCGTATTACCGTAAGTACTGCTGGTATTGCAAAAATGGTCCGTAGACTGGCTGATGATGCTACCAAAGTCAATCTAGCCCTTAGTCTGCATGCTGCCGATGATGTCAAGCGAGATGAGATTATGCCCATCAATGAGCAGAACAATCTGGCCATTCTGATGGACGCACTTGAGTATTTCTACAAGCAAACAAAAAATCGGATCAGCTACGAATACATCGCTTTTCAGGATTTCAATGATAGCCTGGAGGATGCGCATAACCTGCTCCAACTCTGCAAGCGTTTCCCAGTAAGGGTCAATATCATCGAATACAACCCTATCGATGGCGCTGATTTCCGTAAAGCAACGGCTCATCGTATTGATGATTTTGCGCGTTATCTCCGTGATCATGGCGTCATGGTTACCATCCGGCGTAGCCGAGGGAAGGATATTGATGCTGCTTGTGGCCAGTTGGCTAATAAGGGGTAAATCGTAATTAATCAAGGCTAAGGTAGAGTTCGTATACAAAGCGATCGAATAACTGGCGCCCGCTAAAACTTAGTGGACGTAGCTTAGGAAGGTCGCGTACCAAATAGGACTGCATACCTAAAAGGTCGTCATGACCAAGAAGACTATCTGCTTGCAAGAAGTTGAACTTTTTTGGGAAGGCAGACTGTTGGACCCAATTGGCCAATAAGGAATCTACTTCAGGTGGTAGCGTTTCATTGTCAAGTTCCACAAGGAAAAATGTACAGCGGTCTGATTCTTCTGGTGGTTCGAGTAATAGGTTTATTGGAAACATAAATGTTTCTTTTGAAAAGACGAGTTGGTGTGTTTTATGTTGTTGAAGAATTTCTTTTTGCCGATGCAGAAAAGTGAAAAGAAATATCTCATCTTGATGGGTCGAAATCCGGCTCATGTCTTCGCTCAAATCTTTGACCACTAAGCTGTCTAGATAGATTTTTGCAACAGGAATTCGTTCTTCTAATGCTGGCGCCTTTGTTTGACAGCTATTCAGTGAAAGAAAAATAAAGCTATACCAGAAATACTTTAGCATAATAAACGTCCTTTGTTACCCGAGTAAATCCTCTCCTTGTATGGCTACCAACAAACTTCTTCATTCTCCCGGTAAACGGACACGTCGGGCATATAGCGTCGCCGCTCGTGTTGGTTTCAGTTATTTGTGGCTTTATTGGTGTAAAAAGATATTTGGTCAAGCCTATTACGATCGGCGTATTATGGTTTTACACCAGAAAAATGCCACGAGGGTAAAGACGGCAGTGCTGGAACTTCAAGGGCTTTTTATAAAGGTAGGACAATTACTTTCTATCCTGACCAATTTTCTCCCGGAGGCATTTCAGGAGCCGCTAGAGAGTCTTCAGGATCAAGTGCCAGCACGGCCTTACGAGCAGGTAAAGCAACGAGTTGTTACCGAATTGGGGGCAGATCCTGAGCAGCTTTTTGCTACGTTTTCAAAAGAACCATTGGCGGCAGCCTCCATCGGACAGGCGCATCGTGCGCAACTCAAGAGTGGAGAAGAAGTGGTTGTTAAAGTCCAGCATCTTGATATCGAATCTGTCGCAGAGGTAGACCTGAAAATAATCCAACGCTTACAATCGATTATGTCCTGGTGGTTTAACATTCAAGGCATGGAGCACCTGTACACCCAGGTGAGGCAGATGATTGAAGAAGAACTGGATTTCGTTGCAGAAGCCAGAGCCATGCAAGAGATTGCCGAAAACTTAAAAGAGGAAGAAGGTGTAGTTATCCCTATCGTTTTTGCTGACTATTCTACGACTAGAGTAATGACGACAGCCTACCAGTCTGGGGTGAAAATCAGTAAAAAAGATCAGCTAGAGACCTGGGGCGTAGATCAGGAAGCACTAGCGCGAAAAATATTAAGGATCTACAGCCGGATGGTCTTCAAAGATGGCTACTATCACGCTGACCCTCATCCCGGCAATTTGTTGGTACAGGCTGATGGCACCCTCGTTATTCTGGACTTTGGGGCGGTGGCTCGCTTGCAACCTGTTATGCGAGAGGGCTTATCGGAATTGATCGAAGCCGCTGTCAAAAACGACCTGGCTGGCATGGTGGAGGCTGGCCGTAAAATGGGTTTTCTCGCCCCTGGGCGCGAAGCCGAACGTATGGCAGAACAAATGATCGATGCAATGCGCACATTCATTCAGCAAGAAATCAAGCTGGAAGGGCTCGATTTTAAAAATATCGAAATTGATCCTTTCAATAATAGCCTTTTTGAACTTTTGAAAAACATTGGTATTGGTGGTATCACCAGCACGGTACAGGTTCCGAAAGAATATGTCTTATTGAATCGGATGGCTACACTGCTGCTGGGGATCAGTAGCACCTTGGCACCGCAGCTGAACCCGCTGGATGTGGTACGGCCCTATGTTCAGAAATTTGTTTTGGGCGAAAAGGGGAACCTCGTTTCGTTTGTGACACGTGTGCTCCGCGATACCACTAGTCAATTATTGAGTATTCCCGGTGAGTTGCAGGGCGTCCTTCGCCAGGCTCGTCAAGGCCAACTGGATCTAGCTTCAGTAGATACGCGCAACAGTGGCCGTTTGGTTTATCAGGGCCTGCGGCAGCTGCGTTTGTCCCTTTTATTGATAGCTGGAGCTGCCTTTTGTTATCTTTTTTGGAAACAGTCAGAAGAAGTGCTACTACAAATCAGTGGAGGGGCTTGCCTTGTTTTTTGCTACCTTTTGTGGCGTTCTGGGCGCAAGGTGAAAAGGATATATTAGGTCCCTTTTGTGCGATTATCAGCCGCAGAGGTACAGAGACGCGGAGGAAAACAAAGTAAGCGTGGTGATTATCACTTCATCCGTTGCCATTCTGCCTTGGTGATTTTATACCAATTGTGTGGCACCTGGCAGTATTCAAACTGATCTATTAATTGCATACCTACCTTCTGTAGGACTTTGTTGGATCCAATGTTATCAAGGTCTGCTGCGGCATAAATTTCTTCGAACTGCCGTTGCTGGAAACCATATTGCAAGGAGGCTATGCCTGCTTCGGTAGCGATGCCCTGGCCCCAAAATTTCTTTTTTAGGCGATACCCTAAATCGTAATAAGGAAAACCAGCACGAACAATGGTCTCGTATCTGAGGCCCGACCAGCCTACAAATTCTCTGGATGCTTTATCAATAATGGCTAAACGGCCAATGCCGTTTTCCTCGTATTGTTTTTGAATATCCTTGATCATCTCCTCCGATTCTTTGAGGTGCTTTACGGGGTGGTTACCCAAGTATTTATGAACCTCCGGGTCTGAGTCGAGTTCAAAAAAGCCAGGAGCGTCTTCTGCTTTAACGGCTCTTAAAATGAGTCTTGGAGTTTCGATATATGCATTCATTCATAAGTTGTTTAGCGTTTGACTTTGGTCAAAGTAGTATCGGGATACAGGCCGCTTCGCGTCCTTTGGGTAGAGGGTAGAGAGATTTAATGACCATCCCTGCTTGATTTCAACATCAGTCAAGTAAGTCGATGTTGGGAATTAGTTGGTTAGCTTTTGTGGGGAAATACAATCCCTCTACCCTCTACTTCTAGGGCGATTAGCCCCACGTCTCTCTACTACTTTTAATCCAGCTCCAATATCATTACTCCTCGTGCAGGTATTTGTAGCTGTTTGTCTAAGGTATGGGGCTGACCTGTGAGAATATCTTTCCCGATGGTTACCCCTTCCAGCATCTCTGCAAACCGTTCCAGGTCCAGAGAAGTTCCCTCGTCGTTTTTATTGAAAGCCACCATCACTTTTTGTTCGTCGTTGTAGCGAAAGTAAACGTAGGTGCCATCTTCGGGTAAAAAGTGGGTCATTTTGCCATAATGGACAGCTTCCGCACTTTTGCGCCATCGCAATAAAGTCTTGGTAAAGTCTTGTGCAGCTACTTGCGCGCTGGTCAACCCGTCACCAGTGAAGGCATTGACTGGGTCACCGGCCCACCCGCCGGGAAAGTCGCTGCGAATATCACCATGATCACCGGCGGGAGCGTTGCTCATCAAAATCTCCGTACCGTAGTAGATTTGCGGAATCCCCCTGGTGGTTGCAAAGTAAACCATGGCCATCCGGAACAGGTCTTCGTCTTCATTCACTTGCCGGAAAATTCGGCTCATATCGTGGTTATCGGGGAAAATGACGAGGTTCATTGGGTCGGCGTAGAGGAAATCCTGGGCCAGCATTTCGTAAGCGGTGATCCAACCGGATTTGAATGCTTCTTCCTCGTTCAGTGCTTTTATGAAAGCTTGCTGCAAGGGGAAGTCCATCAAGCTAGGCAGGTAGGAGGTGTAGCCGTTGGGGTTGTCCTTGCCTGCCTGCCAGTAGGCTACCGTGCTGGGGTTTTCAAACCACTCTTCCCCGACGATATTGAGGTAGGGAAATTCCTCCATTACACGACGAGTCCATTCAGCCATGAAGTCTTCGTCGGGATACGGGTAAGTATCCATTCTGATGCCAGCAAGGCCCAGGTATTCTGTCCACCAAATGCTATTTTGAATCAAGTAAGTGGCCATAAATGGGTTGCGCTGATTGAGGTCGGGCATGGTGGGCACAAACCAGCCGTCAGCGAATACTTTCTTATCAATAGCAGAAGCATAAGGGTCTTGCCAAACGGTCTTTCGGTGGTTGGTTTGGGTATATTCGTCCCAGGTGTTGATCCAGTCCTCGGAGGGTAAATCTTTCATCCACCAGTGCTCCAGGCCGCAGTGGTTGACGATCATGTCCATGATGACTTTTACGCCTTTTTCGCGGCTTTCGTTAGCCAATAGTTGGTATTCTTCATTGGTGCCAAACCGAGGGTCGACACGATAAAAGTCTGTGGTAGAGTAACCATGGTAGGAGTAGGCCTCCATATCGTTTTCGAGCAGCGGGTTTACCCAGATCGCGGTGAAACCAAGATCGTGGATGTAATCCAAGTGTTGGCGCATACCTGCAATGTCTCCGCCGTGGCGACCACCCAAGGTGCTACGATTAGCTGTTTCGCGCATCCCGGCGATGTTATCATTATCGGGATTGCCATTCGCAAAACGGTCTGGAGTGATGAGGTACAGAACATCTGCGTTGTCAAACCCCTTTCGCATGGCGGGATCTTGGTTACGATCCAGTAGTTGCCATTCTTGTTGTAAAACTTCTTTACCATTTTTGGTAAACGACAATACGACATCTCCTGCTTTAGCAGCGGCGGTTATTTTTAAATCAACGAAAAGATAATTGGGGTTGCTCACCCTGCTTACCCGCTCAATATTTATGCCGGGGTGGGTAGTTTTAGGCAGCAGGTCACCGATGTTTTTACCGTAAACCAAAAGTTGAACCTCTGGGTTATGCATGTCTGTCCACCAGTTAGCGGGCTCGACGCGCTCGATTGAACTTTGCGATTGGAGGCCAAAGCTTATCAATAGTAACAGGGAAAGGAAGGATAATCTCATCGTTGTATGTTTTTGTACGAACAGCTAAGATGAGAAAAATCGGGTAATTGCAGACTTCCTTAATCTGCGTTTCTGGTGTTCAGATCAAAATCGTCATAGAGTCTTGGTGACGGAGTAGATGGCCTCTTCCTTCCTGATGATTTCTAGTTCACCTTTGGTGTCCAGAATTCCACCATTGGTATTTAGGCAAATTTTAGATCGAAAAACAAAATAAAAAAATACTTTTATTTGGCAATTAAGCCATTGGGGAGAAAAAAGCATACATTCACCAGATCAAAGTTGATCAAGCTCGATGGGTTAATCAATAACCTTCCAAATATTGATCATCAGATTAAGCATTTCCCTTTTTGAGTAACACCATATTCATACCATTCCGCGTTAGGCAAATCCACCTAACCGTAGCTACTCCAGTCGCCGCTGCGGTCGCCGAGTTCAGCAAATTACCTTGGTACGATCCAGATCGGCAGGTCATCGTCAATGACGACAGTCCTTTCATTAGTGAAAAGGTCGTCAATGAGCCCTTTCAGGACAACCTAAAATCACTGGGTAAAGGCAATCACCTGCATTTTATACTTCCGCCTCAATTTACCCACGCCAACACGGATGGCGAAAACCTGCCAACGCCCAACCGATGGCTCGTAAGAAAAGGGAACGAGCAGTGGATTATAGAAAGCGATTTCCTGAGCAAAACACCCATGCCGGGGCAACCCAATGTAACGACCATGGTTCCCATTGATCCTGCCGTGGCACAAGCCCCCGGGTTTGCGCTAGACCAGACCGGTAACTGTCAGCCATTCCGCTATCTTGGCAGGCAACTCCCTATTGAACAATGGAAGCGCACGGGCAACCAAGGGGATTACTGGAAAACTCTTTTTGGCGGACCCCTTACTGCTTTTGCTTATGGCGACCCCGAATTTTCCATTCGCTACCCCAATTGCCGCTCTGTTTTTGGCTTTTATGACGCCAATGCACTAACAACCGCTGGTTATGAAATCATTGGCTGGTACCAAGAATTAGCAACAAGCGAAATTTCCGAAACCATCACCTCCTTACTAGCGCCCGTTAAGGAAGTCATTGAAGAAGTGGATGCCGATGATAGCCTGACCTCTGACGCAGTTCGCTGCACTGCTTTTTTTGAACGTAGTCTTGCAGTAGGATGGAATTTTGGCGGCGACGCAGACAATAACCCGCTAGGGTACGATTGGCGATCCACTAAACAAGCCATCAACCAAGCTGATCAAATCGTGTTTTACAACGCCTCTAACGATACCTTAGAGCCACCACCTGCCGACCTGACGGTAAAGCTGGCCGTGGGCAACAATGGTGTTGAAGCACTATCGGCATTTCTGGCGGGTGAAACCTATAATGGATTTAATGACCGTGAAAAACGGTTACAGTTAGAGGACCAATTGGAAGCCATCCAGTTTGACTCCCTTAAGTCGCTGCAAAACGATCTTCAGGCTAAATTTGCGGAGGCCCGGCACGCGAAAGGCTCCCGAGCAGTTCCCGCCGGCATCTTATGGGATTACTGCTATGTAAATAAAGAGACCGGTCAAAAGATCTCTGACGAACAAACCGAAGCGATCAAAGCTTTTGAAGGTGGACAGAGGTTAGCTGTCCTAGCACTGTTATTGAGCCACCTCAATGAGCAGCAATCCGTTTACGAAAGGAGCAGCACGATCGTTGCAGACAAGCAAGAACAGCTTTTCGCTTCCTGGTACAAGTACATGCTGTCCGCCCATCCGCCCCGGATGCACCACGAGGCATACCCTGATCTTGACGAGGTGCTGGTTTTCATCACCGAGCATTTGCTACCGGAGTTGGATCTGCTGATGTACAATACCGGCCTGCTGCTCATCAATGAGCACGAAAAACAGGAAACCATTGCGAATCCTTTGGTTATTGAGAGTGAAACTGGCCAATTGGTGGTTACTGCTACAGCGTGGTTAATGGGCGCGAAGTTTAGCGTTGAAAACAAACATTACAACGCCAAATCCAATAACTCCACCTCCATTGCTCAGCAGGTATTAACGGCCATAAAAGCCGCGCTTACCGAGCTGGATGAACTTAATAGTGCCAACCGGTCGTTGGCCGAGGCTGGCATCGAAATTCGGCTCACCACCAAAGTGGGTACGCGCTACCATCAACCCAATGACCCAGTACTGTTGATTTCGGGTGATGTCATTCCGGAAGCGGTAAACGATGAAGTCCCGGCACTCCTGACCTTGAGTAGCCCTTCTGTAGACAAAAACTTGGGAAAAACAGCCAATGCTGTGATCTGCGCCAACCAGGCGACTCAGGCCTTTGATGCACTAGCACTGATTCCCAGTAGAACATTGCAATCGGAGGTATTACCGTGGCACCCGGTTTTGATGGAATGGGAGGCGTCCTTTTATCCGCTGGACAATCCAGTAAATGGTGGCGTTTATCATCCAGACTACCTTGCTAATATTTTTGATTTGCCCTCCGGCCAGCCTGATTTCGCAGCTACGGAAGACATCAGTAAGAAGGACGAAATTGCCCCGACACGAGCCATTTCAACGTATCGCGGCTTTTCCAATCTCAGTGCGTATGCGCTGAATTTCTTAGCGGATAAACTGGCTCCTTATGCTGCCAGCGAAAACATGTCCGAGACGGATCCGGGCCTCAAAGCAGCTTACGAATATATACAGGATAGCAAAATGGCCGTACTATCACAAGGGCTGAGCGGGTTTAATGATGCCTTTATTATGCGCAAGCAATCCTTGCAGTTGGCTACGATTATTGACCCCGTCGCTTTTGACGAATACAAAGACTATATCGCAGATATTGGTTTATTTATTGGAGAGGCGACTATTACATCGCCCTTACCCAATAATGATTTCAATCCCATCAGGGCAGGAGGTTTCAACCTGAGCCGGCTCAACTTAATCGACACCTTTGGGCAAAAACGCAAGGTGTATGATTATTTCGAGGGGCCGCCAACCAAGGTGTACGCTCCCCAAACGATGACTCTGACTGCGCCAACACCATGGGACACCGACACCATTTCTTACAATATTCAGGCATTTCTGTACCCACGGTTTATTCAACCCACCCGACTCTATACCCGTTGGCTCTCTAGTGAAAACGATACTGCCGAATGTGGAATGAATCCGTCCGACACCCCGGTTTGTGGTTGGGTGGTACACAACATTCTTGATGACAGCCTGATGCTATACAATACCGAAGGCGGACTGCTAGGCAGCCTCACTACGGTAGAAGGAAACCAAGTAGCTTTTGTTCCGAAGCCGGAATCAACCGCGCCCAGAACAACAGGCTTGGCCAACGACAACATGGTTCCCAACCAACACCTGCGCAATTTTGCCAACTATCTATTGGCGAAGGACGGCACCTTTTTAGGCCACTTCCTGACGGTAATCACCCATGCGCAAGAACACAATGACCCGGAAACGTTCGAACAGCACCCGGAGCTCTCCCTGCTCATGGGGCAGCCGATGGCACTGGTGCGAGCCAAGCTCAATTTTGAAGTAAAAGGCAATTATGCGATGAACCAAAGTTGGGCAGAATTCCGAGAGAGCTTGCAAGCCTCTAAGGAACCGGGTTACCAGTATTCGGAAGCACATTATACCGATGGTTTTGAAGACGTGAAGATTCCGATTCGTTTGGGAGATTACCAGCAGCTCAATGATGGCCTGATCGGTTTTTGGGACGATGCCAATGTGGACGAAGCCGATGTAGATAGTGTGTTCCATTCTCCGATTGGTGATCTGTACAAGAGTGATTACTACCGAGAAAAAGGCATTAACACGGGTCCGGGGTTTGAGGCCTTTGTGAACCAGCATGTGAAGATGGAAATCCGGCAAAGCGCGGCGGACGCTCCGCACTTACTCACCATGCTATTTGATCCGCGCGCCCAGCTCAATATCACCTCCGGGGTACTACCAGTAAAGACCATCGACATTCCTTCCGCACTCTATGCCGATGCCCTCAAGAATATTAGGGTTACGTTTTTAATGTCGCCCATCATTACGCCCAAAGACAAGCTGCAATTCCCCGTCCCCAACCAGGTCGGATACCAGTGGAAATGGATTTATTTCAACTCCACGACGCCCGTGACGATACCTGCAACGGCCACAGTTCTGAAAAACATCCTCACTGATAAATGGGACGAATGGGTGAAAAGTGCTTGGCCTGACGAAACAGCGCAAAAGCAAATCACCCAAGCGATTCCTGATCTCTGGGAGAAATTACGACAAGCTATCGAGGTGGACGGGCTGGCACAAAACATCCTGGTGGAGTTGCCCTCAAAAGAACAGCTTACGCTGGAAGACGATACCAGAGCCTATATCTACTTTGATTTACTGACGGCGGAAAATCTGGCCCAAATCGTGGAAGTTGATTCGGTCGACCTCACTGCGGTGACTCAACAGATCATGCAGTTGTTACTCGACCAACACCAGGGCATCGATTCGGTGCGCACCCACGCCCAATACGAGCCCAACGAAATTCGAGAAGGCTGGCTGGAGCTGACCGATGAACCGGAAATACAGGCACAACCAAATAATTAAAACACATTACCAACAAAAAACAGTATGGATACAAAAACATTAAAACTGGAATTAACCGTAGAAGAAGTGAACCTTATCCTAAGCGCGCTCGGCAAATTGCCCTTTGAGCAGGTGTTTAGTCTGGTAAATAAAATACAGCAACAGGCTGCGGAACAATTGGACGTAAAGCAATAGACTCCCCTCTAAAAACAACATCAAGATGCGTCAAAGTGTAACTATCGAAATGGACAATCGTCCACATCCGTCCAAAAACTCAACTAACGAATTATATCATTTCCCCAACCAGAATATCGATCTAAAAAACAAGGTTGAGTTGATTGTTCGGATGGCTACTGCCAATGAAGCTGTTTTGACATCGGGTGATGGAAACGCTGGAGCCGACCGATATTCATTTTACCTCAGCTTTCCCGCTAATCTTATTCAGCTGAATCAATTTCAGCTAGAGAATTTTTCCTTTAATATATACGATCAGCGGGGAGGTGAAAATGGTCGTACTATTCCCTACGATCTGTACCTGGAAGAAACCGAAAGTGACATACGCTTCTACGTCCTCTTCCGAAAAGCGTGTGCCATTGGAAGATCAATGGAACGTTACCAGAGCCAAAATGATACCCGTTGGGGATTTAAGGCAACACTTCCCGGTTTTTTGTTGAGTCCCAATATTCAGGAGCGTTTTCAGATTATGATTGTTGCTAATTGTGAAAATGAGGAATCACCTACGCTTAACGGTAATACCGCTGTGGTGACGTGTGTACCATTTCCTGAGCCAGAAAAAATCAAGGGTGAAATCCAATTGCGTTCAAAAAATTACGTGGCCGGAAAGAACGTAGATGACACATTATATCACTTTACAGACAACCTCAAATTAGAAAACAGACTTACACTTTCACTTTCACAAAGAAATTTCAACTACCAAGCCAGGACATTGAAGTCGGGTGCTGGGCAAGCCGGATTTAATCAATGTTCCTTTTACCTAAGCCTGCCTGCTAATACCATTCAGCTGGCTGACATTGAGCTAAATGATATTAGGCTAGGTTTTTCAAGTGATGGTAGCTTTACTAACTATGGCATAGCAGATGGCGTGTTTAGCCTGCACATTGGTGAAACAGGGGGAGAACTACGAATCTGTGTACTCTTTAAAGAACCTGTGAAAATCGGTATGGAGAATAGGTATACGAATGGGGAGTGGGCTTTTGTGTCGTACAACATGAGTTTGCAAATAGGCAGAGTTCTTTTGGTATCTAAAGCTCCGTCACAATTTACCTTTTCGGGAATATTTTACGTGACCACTACCGACATTGAAGATGCATACGGCGTTTCCTCTCACATACCAGTAATTAGCAGTGAATCTGTCAATTGTATAGATTTCCCGAAACCGGTGCCTACCGTCAATGAAGATCTCGCGCTGCATTTCCAAAACACTTCTGGCAATACGTCTGATGTTTTGTTCATCCAGGACGATACCGAAGACGGCGACAACATAGAACTCATTGTTGGCACCGAAGAGGGCACACCTGCTATTTCGCTCTTTTCGGAGTCCGTCACCGCATCCAGAGAATCGTTTTCCTTTTCCTTTAAGTTCACCCCTTCTTCGATTGAGAAAGAGATGAAGGTGATGGATATCTACACCTACGTCAATGACGAGTGGAGGAAAGCATTAGAAGGAGAATGGTCTATTGAAAGCGTCATCAACGACGATAAAAGCCTCGTCATTTATTGTCTGAGCCGGCAATCGGTCTCGTTTAATCGCCCCCATTCGGTCAAGCTCGTGATGCGTGGGGTAAAGCCGGTCGTTCGGAAAAGCAGTTCACCGAAAGTGGAATTGTACCTCCGCGACAGCAATTACCTGAATGAGTATTTCTGCTCTCAGCCGTTCAATATCGTCAGCCACGCTGGTGATCGCTATATGCCAATTAAGGTAGCCGTTGACGGTTGGCAACTCTTAAACAATGGCACTGCCAACCGGGTGGTACTAGCGCTCGTTAATGACCATAACGAATCCATCGTTTTTAAGAAATCCACGATTGAGGTGTCCTGGGATATCTCAGAAACGGAATCGTTTGCGCTAAGCAAAGACAGTGTGACAGCTGATAGTGTAAGAATTTTTGACAAACCTGTCGAACTACCCGGCATAGCAGAAACGGGAACTGCTCGCTACCTCTTGAAAGGCTACTCTGGCCGCATCAACCCCGGAGATAGCTTGCCCATAACGATTGCTAACCTAAAGACGAACCTGCCCGCAGGGACTGCCAAAATCTACATCCGCTACTACGACGTACCTGAATATTGGGATGGCGTACTCGAAGCGCCCCTCCTGCGCACCAGCGTATTCCAAGCCGATCAGGAACATATCGGAATTGGAACGAATAATCCGAAGACGAAGCTCCATATTGCTGATGGCGATTTGCTGGTTGGCGGTGCTCCAAATAGATTAGAGGGTATCCGATTAACGTCCCTGAAAGAAAGGGAACAAGGAGGCGGGCGAATTTTTTTCCAGGAGAACGCAAATGGGCTAGACGGTTTCTCGCTGGGCTATAATGGCGTAAATACAGATGGTGATATTTTAAATTGGCCAGCCAAAAGTTTCAATATTTCCAATCATCATGAATCTGAAAATGGTGGCATCTGCTTAAATATTGACAGAGACACTGGCAATGTAGGTATTGGCATCGTAAGTGGCGACAATAAACTTACAGTAGCGGGTTCCGTATCCATTGGAAGGCATGATGAACCAACAGCAGTCCCGGAAAATAGCCTCTGGGTAGAAGGGCAGGTTGGAATTGGAATAATTCGTACCAAGGTGAAACTGGCTATTGGAGTTCCCGAAGAGAATACTGGATTATACATTGAAAGAGGTGATTACGAAACCCATCTTCCCTACGTTAATGGTTGGAATTATATTTCTGGTAAGGGTTTGGTTGTTCGAGGAGAAGGTGGCCTACATAATATTGAGGTTGATGGGAGTACAGGTAATGTAGGTATTGAAAACGACTTGTCAGTCAATGGGAGTATAAATATCGGAGTCGGGACCTCTGATCCACAGATAAAACTCCATGTTGCCGAGGGTGATTTATTAGTTGGTGGTGCTCCGGGCAAACTAGAGGGCATCCGATTAATGTCCCTGAAACAAAGCGAGCAAGGAGGCGGACGACTATTTTTCCAGGAGAACGCGAATGGGCTATACGGTTTCTCGCTGGGCTACAATGGCGCAAATACAACTGGGGCAATCTTAAACTGGCCACCCAATAGTTTCAATATTTCCAATCATTATAATTCGGAAAATGGCGGCATTTGCTTGAATATTGACAGAAGCACTGGCAATGTAGGCATTGGTAAGAACTCAGATAATTCAAACAAGCTAAGCGTAAAAGGTACAGTTCAGGCTACCACCCTCAAAATTGGCGACACTGAACTGAATGAGACCCAATTGAAAAACCTCGTCAAGTTTTTGGCTGGGACACTAGAGGTCAGAATCAAAAGTAACGTCGCAGGAAGAAAATACATGTACGCATCCGGTTCCCAACCCCAAACGAATTGCTATGAAGTCCGATACAATAGAGACGGAAACAATGAAGAGGACGATCCTGAATTCGTTTGGCGGATCGAACCTAAATAACGAATCTCCTCCAGTGGCTATCCGCTGGTTCAAAAAAAAGCAAGCATGTCAGCAACTTCAAAATATCTCTTTGGTTCCATTGCCGTGAATCTTGAACCCGTAACGGAAACGGAAGCAGAGTTCACTCACAAACTGGTGCAACCCGGACCAGTACTGGTAAAAGCCGATTTACAGCAAGGCTTGTGTACTACACTCCGTATTTCGCCCTCCTACTGGAATGCACTTCCGGATGCTAATAATGAGCTAACGGATTTGAAGTGGAAAGAAAACCCGGAAACAACGGTGCTCTGCCTACAATTCAATACCAGTCCTTTGTTTGATAAATTTAGTGACGTCATCGATCAATACTCCGCATCACTGAACCTGGAAACCCAGCAGGATATCCTGACCGGTACCTAATGGAGAGGATAGTTCCACCGGGAGCTATACCTCGACTTTGAATTTTTTCTTCTAACACGCATAAAAAGTAAAACTATGTCTTATTCTATTTCAGCAGAAATTACCTTTCTCGGGCAGCCAGTAAGCCTAAAACCCAACCCAAAAGTACCCTCTAGGATTGAATCCGAAACGGGTATCACCATTGATGGCTCGGCGCTTCCTACGCTGAAAAATGCCTTTGGTCTTGATGCCTTACCTGCGGGTTTAGATATGCCAGAAGGAGCATCCGTCAAGATTTCCGACTTGGTGATTGATACCGCGACCAGCGAGTTTCAAGTCGCCCTTGAGATGGATCCTGGTACAGATTTTTTCCTGAATAAATTGGCTGGAAACGGGGATGTCTTTTCACTCGACAAAGTCTATCTTTTTGTTGCTCACAACCCCGCATCAGAGTAGACTTTTGAGTTTTCCTTTTTCGATAAATCCTTACCCATCTAATCATGTCGATGCAGATTAAAGCCGAGGTCACCCTGCTCAATAAACCCGCTTCCGTTTTGCTGGAAGAGGACGAGGCTGGGCGTTTTTTAGGTCGCCTATCGTTTAATGATAGGCCCCTCGATTTGTATGACACCTTAGAAGGGTTGCTGGGCAACAACAAGTCTCCCTTTCAGGGCCTCGATCAGTTAGATTTGGCCTTCACCCATTTTGATGTCTTGAGCTATGATGGCCTCGCCACCGGGTTTATTATTTCGGCCACCGCAATGACCAATGGCGTTGAATTTACGGTTCGCTATGGTACTTACACCAGTGCAGACGGACAATCAGCGCAGAGTTTCTCGCTCTTATTAGAGCCTTTTCAGCTCGATAAATTGCCGGTTATCAATCTGCCGCTAGACCCGCCCCTGAAAATTGACATTAGGGAAGCAGGGTACGCTACGGGTGATTTTATCGACGAAAATGGTAAAGCTGTTAAGGCAGGACTGTTTGCGCTAGGGGAGTTAGCAGGCCCCGGTGGCCTTGATATGCCCTTGGTTTATCCCGCTCTAGAAGAAGATGCTGCTGATCAGTCAACCCGCAGTCTACCTTCTGAGCGGAGTGTTAGCGAGCAAGCTCCAGCAACGGATCGTGGTGATGTCTCTTGGTACGATGTCGACAAAGTTGTGGGGGCTGCCCACCTGAAGGAAGTTGGCCTGCAATGGAAGGACGGTAAGATCTGGGCTATGGTCAATGCCAATATTTCCTTTGGTGGTATCACCCTCAGTTTGATGGGGCTCAAAGCGGGTGTGGAAGTCGCCTTGCCTCCCGGAATGCCGAGCTTCGGCCTCGATGGATTAGGCATAAGCTACAGCGAAGGCAAAATTGAAATTGCCGGTGCTTTTGCCAAAGGAACATCAACGCTACCCGGTGTCACGGATCAATACCTGGGAGCTGTGACCGTTCGCTTTACGAAGGTCTTGATTTATGGAATGGGGGCTTACGCCAAAATCAATGGACAGGACTCCATATTTGTGTATGCCTATATGGGGTATCCGTTGGGAGGCCCCGCTTTCTTCTTTGTCGAAGGGTTAGCTTTGGGTTTCGGTTACAACCGAAGGTTTATCTCCCCTAAGCTTAGCGAACTGGAATCATTTCCGTTGATCGCACAGGCGATGGGCAGCCCGCCAGGCAATCGCAATGACCCCATGGCCATGCTGCAAGGCCTGGAAGCCAATATTCCTCCGGCAGAAGGCGAAATGATGCTGGCTGTAGGCATCAAATTCAGCACCTTCAATGTGGTGAAGTCTTTCATGTTACTTGTGGTGTCGTTTGGGGAGAACACCCACTTTGATGTGCTGGGCATGTCGCGTCTTTCACTACCTGCTAAAGCCGCCGATCCTGTTGTTTTTGTGGAAATCGCACTCAAGGCCGCTATCGACCCTAATGCTGGTATCGTTAAAGTAGACGGACTGATTACCAAAAACTCGTACGTCTATTCCAAAGATGCTAAGCTCACGGGCGGTTTTGCGTTTTATTCCTGGTTCAAAGACGAGCCAGAAACGGGCGCGCGCGCCGGTGATTTCGTCCTCACCATGGGCGGCTATCACCCAGACTTCAAGAAACCCGACCACTATCCTTCCGTACCGCGGGTTACGCTCAACTGGAAGGTAGACAAACACCTGTCGGTAAAAGGCGAAGGCTATTTTGCCATGACGCCGGCCTACGGGATGGCGGGTTTCGAGCTCAAGGCCACCTACAAAAATGGTTCGCTCACCGTTGTATTTACGCAAGGTGCTGATTTTCTTATTCAGTGGGAGCCGTTCCATTACGACATTGTGGCCTACGTGAGCATGCGGGCATCGTTCTACGCCAAGATCAAGCTGCTCTTTGTCACCATCCGAAAAACGTTTCACGTAGATGTGGGCGCCAAGCTCCATATTTGGGGGCCTGACTTTAGCGGCCATGCCGATATTCACGTGCGGGTGATGGGCGTTGGCTTTAGCTTTGATGTTGATTTTGGTGCTAAGGCAAAACCACCTCCAGCACTCACTTGGGCAGAGTTTAGCCATGCTTTCCTACCCGAGCCAGAGAAAGTTATCACCATCACCCCAACCAAAGGATTGTTGAAGGTAGTGAACGAAATTTGGGTACTCAACCCCAAGGAGTTTTGTTTGGAGGTAACGACCGAAGTCCCAGTTACGTCCGTGAATGCAAAAGGGGAGCAACCCAATGGTCCTTCCTTCGGTATTGCCCCTATGCAAATCTTAAAGGGCGATGATAACAAACCCAATTCCACCTTAACGGTAAGTATTGACGGAGGCGATGAAGAGGACTTTACCTTTACCCAAACCTCCAAAAACATGCCTGCTGCCCTTTGGGGCGAATACCAGGAAAAAGCGGATCTCAATGAGGATGCTTTGGTAGAGCTTACGTCTGGTGTAGAGATCACCCTTTCGAAAGATCCAGCACCGGGTGCTTCTAGTAAAATTAAAGAAATCAACCTCGCTTACGATATCGAAAAATTGGCATCGACTGATCGGGTGGCTCCGCCAGCCCGCTTTAGCTACGATTTGTTGACGGCTTCCTTCTCTCCGACTTATAATACAGATGATTTTCCGCCTTTAACATCAGCACACCAGGAGATGGCTACCCTTGCTGAGGAACAGTCGTTTATCGCCATTCCCAAGTCAGCCCGCTTAATCTAATACTTCTAACCAACCCACTCATGAGCACATCTGCGGATTATTCAATCTACCAGGAAAAGATCAACCAAGTCATTGCTTGTATCTTCAAGAAATTTGACCCCACGAACAACATGGAGGCCGCGGAGCCTGGCGATACGATTCAATTTGTTGATAGCCAAATTCCGCAGCTCAGAGGCGGAAACTATCAAGTAAACACCAGCCAATCTACGAATCAGCAAGGTGGCTTAAACATAGTAGGCAAGCAACAAAAATTCCACATCGATGGCCCACGTTTCCAAATAGCCCCACAGGATATTCTTTCGGTCTTCCCTCCAGCGGGTTCCTCCGGCAACCACGGCCACGTATTACCCCACCTGGCATTGAAGCGGGTAAGTATCCCCTGGGAGACAGGCAGAGCACAGACCTTCCCTTGGAATAATCCTGACGAAGCTACGGGGACGGAATTCGATCCCTGGATAGCACTTTTGTTGTTTGATGAATCTGAAATGCCCGAAGTGATCCCAGAAACACTGGAAGCAATAAAGCTTGACGATGATTTTAATGAAAAAGATCAAAAAGTAAATACCATTGAGGTAGAGAAAACCTTAATGGAAAACCTCCTTGCTGGAGATGACCTGAGATACCTGGCCCATATCCGGCAAAAAACGGATAGTACCAATCACCATAAACTCATTTCCGAGAAAGCCTTTGTAGTCAGTAAGCGCTTGCCTAAAACGAATGGCACCAGTACTGTACACTTAGTCTCATTGGCTAATTTCCCAGAAGCTTCTGACAGCTCAAAAGTCAAGTTTATTTCTTTATACAGTTGGAGTTTTACTTGCGCAAAAACCAAACCTGTCTTCCGGGATTTATTGCAAAACCTAGACGCTCGGGCCTTTCGAATGTATGGCGAAAACTATACTGTTGATCACGCTTATGCGGATAAGGGATATGTTCCGCTACCCCATTTTTTACGCAAAGGGTTGCAAACGATTTCCTGGTATCGAAGTCCGCTGTTACCCAATACGAAATGCTTCACCAGTCCTAACTTAACAATGGCACATGGTTCCGATCATTACCTGGAATTTGACGATACAGGTAGCAAAATGCTCCATGTTTCCTATGCAGCTGCCTGGCAATTGGGGCGTATGCTTACCCTTAAGCAAACCGAGGCAGCCTTGGCTATTCAGCGCTTGAAACGCAGGGTGGCACAAGCTGTCAAAACGAATCAGCTTCAAAAAGGAGAGTATCTTGATTTCTTGCGAGCAAAATCGCGTTCGGAGAACCAGCAAAAAATAATAGATTGCGTCAAAGCTTTGGCTAATTCCGCTGATTGTTTGGATGCTCCCGAAGTTTGTCAAGGGCTTTCCTTTGATAGCGTAATTGTCAAGTGGCTCATTAAACTCATCAGCTTGGATGCCGTACCCTTCAATTACCTCGTTCCACATCAGGCCATGCTGCCACAAAATTCGCTGCGTTTCTTTGCCCTCGATTTCAACTGGATCATTGCACTGATTGAGGGGGCTTTATCGGTTGGTGGTAATGAACGCTTTAACCTACCCACCCCAACGTATAAAAAGCGCATTGTCTTTTCCGGTTTCCTGTTGCGTTCGGAAGTCGTGGGCGATTATCCGGACATGAATATTGCCGCTTATCCACAACTCCTTGACGAAGACGACACCACTGCTATAGGTCGCGCACCATTGATAAAACGCCAACTCTCCAATGAGGTATTGCTGTGCATGTTCCCCATGTCTGGACACCTCAACGAAGCCGGAGAATTAATTAACGAGAAGCCTATTCAAACGCTCGATTTCTTTCTGAACAAAGAAGCCTTACAAATGGGCTTTGATGTAGATAATGAGGTGCTGGTAAAAAAGGTGCGCAACAAACAGGGAGAACAAAAGCAAGAGTCCCCTGATGCAAACTATCCACTCAAGGTGGCTAGTTTACTCAACGAACAGAGAGCACTTAATCTTCCTGCATTTCTTGCCGGTTTAAATCAATTTTTAATTGGAGACGACAAAGTCAGTGAACCCTTCGAATTCGCTTTGCAAATGATGGAAGGAGTGCCCAAGGTTAGGGTTAAGGTTGTTTCGTAAGTACTGCCGGCACTTGCGTTTTCTGCGCTACCATGGATTTTTTTGCTAAAAACGGGAAGATCATTGAACACGGGGATGCCATTCAGAAAATACCAGCACAAGCGGAGAATGACAACGGAATGTACTAAGGAAATAGCTAGTCCGCGTTTTTGGTGTTCAGATCAAAATCATCGTACAGTCCTATTTGCTGATCATTTCGCAATTTCACCAAATAAGCCACCTGCCCGGTATGATAAGAAAGGTGCTCCACCGCGTGTAAAATGACGCCTAGTCCTGAGAAGGTAAACCCCTGTACTTCGCGCTCGCGCAATAATTCTTCCTCTCCGCACGCAAGCACTGCCGCACAAGCCTGATCGATGGTGGCACTTATTTTCTCGAGCAATTCCTCCTTACTGAGTCCACCTTCTGCGCTAAATTCCAGATCACGTTCTCTCGCATCAGGTTGCTGTGCAAGCGAAGAAAGGATATACTGGCCGATGTTTCCGCAAAGGTGCAGGATGATATTACCTACGCTGTTGGAGGAAGCGTTAGGTCGCGACCACATATCCTGCTCGGTCAATTGCTGGAAGCATTTGGCGATATGTGCTTTCTTCTCTTGGAAGCGGAAGATAGCTTGGTCTTTAAATTCTTGTTGGATTGTATTCATCATTTATCGGCCTCTATCTTATCCAAAACCAGGTCTTCCTCCCAGCCCAAAATTCGGGTTTTGTGAGCGATCAGATAGACCCCGTGTTCAAAATCGCCGGTAAAGTCAAAGTAATAAGCGACATAGGAAACGCCTTCTTTCTGCTGCGGCCAGATATAGATATCGTTGATTCCTAAGGATTTTCTTAGATCCTTGGCGCTGTTGATTTCGGGGAAGTCAATCTCGTCAAAGCCAATGAATTCGATGTAGTTAGGATACAGTACTTCTTTGGTGTACTTGTAAAAAGCCTCTACCAATTCCACTTCGTGGGTTTTGATAAAATCCAGGGCTTGGAGTTGCTCAGGGGAAGGCTGGGTTACTGGTTCGTAATCCTCCGAGTAGAAAACCATGGAGACCTCTCCTTTGTCTCTTTTGGCCTCAGCCGTACTTCCCAGCATTTCATTGCCGGGTTGGTCTTTTTGAGTTAACCCGGGGAGATTTAGGACGATTCGTTGATCCTTGTTGTAATTAATGTCTTCCATGTTTTTTTCGTTACCCTACCAAGGGATGTTTGTTTCCTTTGATCTGATCGACCATGCCGCCGTAGATCATTTTTTGTGCGCCAGGGCGTGTCACGAAGTCGTGTGGAAAGCCCAGGTCAATACTACTCACCTCGTTCAGTTGCTGCATTTGTTCGGCACTGATGGTTACGTCAAGTGACCCCATGTTGTCTTTCAACTGGTTGAGCGTGCGTGCACCAATTATAGGGATGTGCCCCTGTTGGCTGATCCAGGCGAGTGCTACTTGGGCCGGAGATATATCCAGGGATTTGGCAATTTCTACCACCGTGGCGGCGATGTTGTAGTTGCGTTCGTTGAGGCGGTAGGAAGTGGTGCCTTCCATACGCCCGCCCGAGCCTTTGCCATTGTCCTTGTTGTATTTCCCAGTGAGAATGCCGGCTGCCAAGGGGCTCCAGGCGACAACACCTAGACCAAGTTCCTTACTCATTGGGAGCAAGTCGCGTTCGGGGGTGCGTTCCGTGAGGTTGTATTCTAGTTGGTTGCCAATAAAGCGTGACCAGCCTCTGAATTCGGCTATGGTATTGGCACGCGCCGTCACCCAAGCTGGTGCATCGCTAATGCCGATGTAGAGAATTTTGCCTTGAGCAACTAGGTCGTCCAGCGCTCGCATCATTTCGTCAATGGGCGTCAGGTAATCATAGGCGTGTACCCAGAGGAGGTCGATATAATCGGTGTTGAGGCGGCGGAGGCTCTGCTCTACTGATTGTACCAGGTTTTTGCGGTGATTGCCGCTGTTGTTGGGGTTGTGAGTTGTATTTGAAAGGGTATATTTCGTGGCCAAAACGACATGGTCGCGATCAGCGGAGATGAGGTCGGCCAGAATGCGTTCACTACTGCCCTCGGTGTAGACGTCTGCGGTGTCGATAAAATTACCGCCAGCTTCCATAAAAGCGTCATAAATTTCTTTTGCTGTGGCCGCATCGGAGCCCCAGCCCCAATCTTTACCAAAAGTCATTGTACCTAAACACAAGGGAGAAACACGCAAGCCAGAACGGCCAAAGAGTTGATATTTCATGATATGGAAGTATTAATGTTTGCTAGTAATCACCACTAAGCCATTAATACAACAGAAGAAAAGCAATTGTTTTCACTTATGAGCTATTCAACGAGCAGAAGGTGCTGCATCACTGTAACCCTGCCCTACCATTCTTTTTACAATCAGCCGATGAAAGGGTGCAATGATTGCCATATAAATTTTCCCGAAAGTATTGTTCAGCTGAACCAGCGTCGTGACTTTTATATTATTGGCTACTGCATGTGTGTTGTGAATTCCTACCCGAAATTTCAAATGCTTATCGTCTGCTCCCAAAATGAGCTGCTCGTCACTGATGGCATATATTTTGAAAAAGCCGACATAACCACCCACAACAAAGTCTTCCTTATAGTCAGAAGGGATAGCTGTTTTTAAACCAAACACACTAACAAGCTTATTTCTTAACTCAAAAAGGGCAATGATCCATTTTGACTTTAGCGTAAAAATACGTTTGGAGATTTCTTCCAGACTATCCTCGTGGTTAGTTGTCGAAAAAGTGTCTGCAAAATCTAGCGGGTCGAAGAGTTTGCTGGTTTGTTCCGTAAGGAAAACTTCCTCCTTTTTACTTACGCGTGTATTGCTCATAACAGTATTGTTATAGTTCCCAGAATGATCGTGGTCGTCGCAGTACGACTTGGTAGTCGCGCACGGTATGCCAGATATAGACTACTGCGCAAATTGCTAGGAGTAATTTTCCAAAAGAGGAAAATAAGGCCAGTACCAATAATACCGGTGCCAGTAGGAGGTAGGGCTTGCGGCTGTGGTGTCGATAATCGAGCCACAATTCAAGGGCGCTGCCTGTTTGCCACAGCCATAGCAACCAAAGTAAACTCAAGGCAAGTACGAAGTTGTTGGTGGCCCAAGCTGCCAGACTACCTGCGCCCAAGAGCAATTGTACCAAGCTATCTATTTTTAATCTCGTTCTGCTAATCATAAAACTATTGTTCTTTTAGTGCATCGTAGCAAAGCTTGGTATAGTAAAAAGCAAAAGCCATCGGGATCAATATCAAACCAGTAATAGCGATAACTACTTCAAAAGACTCACCAAATGCAGTGTTGGCATACATATACACTCCGCTTAAAATGGCCAAATACGTGATGGCTGCTACAAAGTAAATAAGTTTTTCGCGGTTACCGCGTATGCTGCCAATCAAGCCACTCAACAACTGGTAACAGCCGAGGAAAAAGGCACAAATCATCACGATCATGATCATCCCTGTATCAAAAATAGCGGCTAACCCGCCTAAAACGAATAGAAACAGTAAAACGACATTTACGCCAAAATCCAGCTTGAGTATACCCATTGGCGTATGATGGGATTTACTGTTTATAGAACCTAATGTTTCTGTTAAGGGCGCATCCAAAACATCTTTGCTCGTATTCATAATTCAATGTTTTTCGATGAAATAGTAGGTGTTCTTTCAATTCTTAACCAAAGATAAACCTTTCTATCAAAACTTTCAATAATTATTGAAAATAAATTACCGGCTCTCTACTCTTTGAAGAAACTGCGCTGAATTTTCGAAAAACCAGAACAAAGGATTGTATGTTTACTACCGTAGTAAGACTCAGAGCCTGTTTAAATTTTCCTGATCGAGCGAGTGCCACCAAATTTTATGCTGGTTAAGGCAAAAAGTGGAGTCGATGCCGGAAGCATCGGCGAGCATTTTCAACGTAAAGCAGCGCAAAAATTGGCAAGCGCAGCCGATTGAGGGAATTTTAAACAGGCTCTTAAATAATCTATCATGAGTAATCTTCCCAGCCCTGAACAAGTAAGGGCCATAATAAGTAGTCGCAGTTCTATCTTTCCGGCCATGTATACCGATAAGCCAATTAGTAAGGAGGTTATCGATGATCTTCTAGAAAATGCCAATTGGGCACCTAATCACAAGAAAACGGAGCCTTGGCGTTTTAAGGTTATTCGCGGTGCAGCTCGGCAGCGGTTGGCAGACTTTCTGGGAAGCACTTATAAACGGCTTACGCCGGAGGCTTCCTTTTCTGAGCGAAAGTTCAAAAAGCTCTCTACCAACCCTATCAAGGCAGATACCGTTATCGCTATCTGTATGCAGCGCGACCCAGCGGAGTCTTTACCCGAATGGGAAGAGCTTGCGGCTACAGCTATGGCTGTGCAAAATCTATGGCTCACTGCTACATCGCACGGCTTGGGTGGATACTGGAGTAGCCCTGGCTTGATTACCCACCTTGGGCCGTTTCTGAACCTTGCTGAAGGAGAGCGTTGCCTCGGCCTGTTCTACCTTGCACACCACCAGTCGCCAGCACTTCCTCGTGAGCGTGGTGATATTAATAAAAAAGTGGAATGGATGACCGAATAACAACGAAAGAAAGTTCGTATGAATAAAAACGTAGCTGGGGTCGGCGTTTAGGTGTGAGTATCCCTTGCTGCAAAGCTTTTACAAATCTCACACAGCACCTAGAGCAATAGTAACACTATCTTCTTAAAATTACTTACCTTTGCGGACTGCTAAACCAAAGCAAAGTTAATTTGGAAAACCAACGGGCAAATGAAAGCAGGTCAAACCTGCGTTTTCCCGAAGATTAATAATTAAAAGGGCTTCTCCATCACCCGGTGGGGGGGCTCCTCTATTTTACAAAACGACGACTTTTTAAACAGTAGAATTATGGGTCAAACAATTATGTATACTATCCCTATTTTTGGGATCCTCGCCTTGCTGTTCATGGCTTGGCGTTCCGCATGGGTAAGCAANCAAGAAGAAGGTACGGAGCGTATGAGCCGTATCGCCAAGAACATTGCCGACGGTGCAATGGCCTTCCTTAAAGCCGAGTACCGCGTACTGGCTATTTTTGTAGTTGCAGTCGCTATCTTGCTGGGCGTAACGGCTAATGCCGAAAACTCTAGCCCATTAGTGGCGGTTTCTTTCGTGCTGGGAGCTATTTGTTCTGCATTAGCTGGCTATTTTGGTATGCGTATTGCGACCAAAGCCAACGTACGTACGACCAATGCTGCACGTACCAGCTTGGGTAGAGCCCTGGAAGTAGCCTTTGCGGGTGGTTCTGTAATGGGTATGGGTGTTGTTGGTCTTGGCGTACTAGGCCTTGGCAGCTTGTTTATTGGTTACAATGCTATTGACGGCTGGGACATCAATAAAGTAATCACAGTACTTACTGGTTTCTCTTTCGGTGCGTCTTCTATCGCACTGTTTGCCCGTGTAGGTGGTGGTATTTATACCAAAGCTGCCGATGTAGGTGCTGACCTTGTAGGTAAAGTAGAGGCTGGTATCCCTGAGGATCACCCGCTAAACCCTGCCACTATTGCCGATAACGTAGGTGATAATGTAGGTGACGTTGCTGGTATGGGAGCTGACTTGTTCGAGTCTTTCGTAGGTTCTATTATTGGTACAATGGTATTGGGTGCTGCTTTTATTGCAGTAATTGACCCTAACATAGCTGATCCTGCCAAAGCACTCGTTTCTGGTGCCAGAGAATTTAGCACTGGTAACCAGTTCAATGGTCTCAACGCCGTACTGCTTCCTTTACTTCTTGCAGGTGTAGGTATTATTACTTCTATTATCGGTACTTTCTTTGTGAAAGTAAAAGAAGGTGGTGACCCACAAAAAGCACTGAACCGTGGCGAGTTTATCGCTGCTGCATTGATGCTTGCTGCAACCTTCCTGATCGTCAACTGGATGCTTCCTGAAACATGGAGCGTTGGTGGTTTCGATTACTCTGCCATGGGGGTTTTCTGGGCAGTTATCTTCGGTCTTGCCGGCGGTTTATTGATCGGTATTGTTACTGAATTCTACACAGGTACAGGTACCAAGCCCGTACAGAGCATCGTAGACCAGTCGGTTACAGGTGCGGCAACCAACATTATTGCTGGTTTGGGTGTAGGTATGCAGTCAACGGCTATTCCTATCCTTATTTTGGCAGTAGCCATTGTAGGTTCTTACTCTTTTGCTGGCCTTTACGGTATCGCTATTGCAGCGGTAGGTATGCTTTCAAATACGGGTATCCAATTGGCAGTAGATGCTTACGGACCAGTATCTGATAACGCTGGTGGTATTGCAGAAATGGCTGACCTTCCTAAAGAAGTTCGTGGACGCACCGATAAGTTGGATGCTGTAGGTAACACTACCGCAGCTATTGGTAAAGGTTTTGCGATTGGTTCTGCTGCCCTTACGGCACTGGCACTCTTTGCTGCCTTCATCACTGCTTATAACTTGAGCCACCCTGATGCACAGCTTACAGGGATTGATTTGACCAATCCTTACGTTATGTCTATGTTGTTTGTAGGTGGTATGTTACCATTCTTGTTCTCTGCCCTTTCAATGGGAGCAGTTGGCCGTGCTGCAATGGATATGATCCAGGAAGTACGTCGCCAGTTTGCTGATATCCCTGAGTTGAAAGCAGCACTTGCTGTAATGAGAAATAACGGCGATAAGGAATACAAAGACTGGAACAAAGCGGATCAAGATACTTTTGATGCTGCCGACGGTAAAGCGGAGTACGACAAGTGTGTAGAGATTTCTACCGCTGCGTCTATCCGCGAGATGGTACGTCCGGGTCTTTTGGCGGTACTTGCCCCTGTAGTGGTAGGTATTACGCCTGGCCTTATTGGTTTGGGTAGCGCCATGGGAGCACAAATGCTTGGTGGTTTGCTAGCGGGTGTAACCGTTACCGGTGTATTGATGGCCATCTTCCAGTCTAATGCTGGTGGAGCATGGGACAACGCCAAGAAGATGTTTGAAGAAGGCGTTAGCATCAATGGCGAAATGCACTACAAAGGTTCTGATGCACACAAAGCAACCGTAGTAGGTGACACCGTAGGTGATCCGTTCAAGGATACTTCTGGTCCTTCACTGAACATCTTGCTGAAGTTGATGTCAGTAGTAGCTTTGGTCATTGCACCAATGTTGTAAAAGGTATTTGGTACAAGGTACTTGGTACTTTGTATTAGAGACAGCACGAAAATAAAAAGCGATTTTGGTTTCAAAATAGTTAGCTAAACGATTCACTTCAAGTGTGTTAACTATTTAGAAAACCTAGGGAAAATCGTAGTTTGTTTTCTGCGCAATACTTAGATTTAAGACGAATCCCGAAGACGGCAGCTGCTATCTTCGGGATCGTTGTTTTTAGGCTATTTTGGCAGCTGGCTTTGCCTATCGGCTCGCCATCGCGCTATTCGCTATCACCTCCCGCTGGTCGGTACCGCTGCTATCGCTGCTGCTCCTCCTCCGTGCGGCGCGTTCCGCTGTTCGCTCCACGCATTTTTTAACTTCATCTAATTGATACTGTTCGGCGTGGGTTTGTACCTAGCGTGCTCAAAACATGTCCTGTTCGGCGTAGGTTGCACCTCCGTCGCCTCGCCTTTACGCCTCTACCTACTCTCAAAGTACCGATCCGTCAGTTTCTTAATCGTCCCAGATAGTAATACCAGTGCCAATACATTGGGGATCGTCACAAAAGCCAGTACCAAGTCCCCCAGACCCCAGATGACGTTGAGTGCCGTGATCGCACCCACAAAATGCATCAGCACATAAACCACCTTGTAAGGCACGATTCCCCGCTCTCCAAAAAGATAATGGACACAGCGGTCGCCGTAATAACTCCACGAAATAGACGTCGAAATGCCGAAAAGGAAGACACAGAGGCCTACAATCACGCTCCCTGTTGTTCCCAATACCGAAACGTAGGCCAGGCGGGTGAGGGGCGCACCATTCTCGACCGCCTGTCCGTAGAGTGCTGTCTTTGTTTCGCCATTACTTAGATAGGCCATCCCTTCTGCTGGAGAAATGGTTCCTGTGAAGGGAGTTTGCTGTTCAGCATC
Organism: Lewinella cohaerens DSM 23179; assembly: GCF_000379805.1. Classification (GTDB taxonomy): domain Bacteria; phylum Bacteroidota; class Bacteroidia; order Chitinophagales; family Saprospiraceae; genus Lewinella; species Lewinella cohaerens. The sequence continues at coordinate 99,149 of NZ_KB903544.1, forward strand.
TACGAAGAGTTGTGCCACCGCTACTTCATGCCATGCGAATTGGTGAGCTTGCTCCTCTTTGGGAACGCCATTTTCGTAAGACAGTTCTACAAAGTCCATCTGTTCTTTCGCCGATAAGGCAAGACCTTCTGTCGTTACAATACTCAGGTCACCTCCGCTCAAGGCGAGAGTGGTGGGCGTTGTCGCTGACCATACCCCAGTGGAGATAATCACCAGGCCTGTGATTGTACAAATGACGAGCGTATCAATAAAGGGCTCAATCAAGGCAACTACTCCCTCTGAAGCAGGTTCCTTGGCCCGGGCGGCAGAGTGTGCAATCGGCGCCGAACCCTGCCCGGCCTCATTGGAGAACAGCCCTCGCCGGATACCCCACATCATGGTTTGCAAAAATACGCCTACACCCGTACCGGCCACCCCGGCGGTAGGATTAAACGCCTCCGTAAAAATCAACTGAAACGCGGGTAGAATACTATCTGCATGAATAAAGAGCACCGCCAGGCCACCACCCACATAAAGCAGTGCCATCACCGGGGCAATGATGCTCGTAACCTTACCAATACGCTGGATGCCTCCCAGGATAACCACGCCCACCAAGACGCTACTGACGAGGCCCGTCCAGGCCGGAGCGACGCCCAATTCCGTTTGCGCCAAATCCGCGATAGAGTTGGCTTGTATAGCATTGCCCGAAAGGAAGGCCGTCAGCATCAAGGCACCAGCGACCAGCATGGCCACAGGCTTCCAGCGTGGACCCAGGCCTTTTTCGATGTAATACATAGGGCCACCCGCGATATTACCCTTCGCATCGACTTCACGAAAGTGCTGGGCCAGGGTTACTTCGCCGTATTTGGTGGCCATGCCCAGCACGGCGGTTACCCACATCCAGAACAGTGCCCCTGGCCCGCCCCAGTGGATCGCAATCGCAACCCCCGCGATATTCCCAATCCCCACGGTAGCCGACAAAGCCGTCGTGAGCGCCTGAAAATGACTGACATCACCAGGATCATCCGGATCGTCGTACTTGCCACTGGCGACCGCCACCCCATGCGCAAAGCGCCGAAATTGAATAAGCCCGAGCCTAATAGTAAGCCATAGGCCCGTGCCCAATAACATGGTGATCATTACCGGCTGCAAAACCGCATCCAGCATTTCTTTGAGTTGTTGTAAATCCATTTTTTTTGCTCGCAATATCCCGCAGGTAGCGGTGAGGAATGGACTTCTTCAGAAATGATCAGGGGAGATGTCAGAAAGAATTTGGGATTTGTCAGTAAGTGTCAGAAGTGGTTTTGGGAGAAAAACTATGTGCCTATGTGTTAAAATACCCCCACTCTTTTCAACACATAGCCACATAGAAAGTAGTTCCAATTACGTAGACCTAAACCTCCCACATCGCTAATCCTGTTTCTTTATATTGATGAGGGCCAATGATAAAAGGGCAAGTAAAGAGAGTATTATCAAGAAAGTAAAAGTATTGAATCCTTCAAAATACCCGTTTTTTGAAAAGTGAAAAGTAAATAGACCAACAAGGAGAAGTCTGGTGATGGTTGGTTTAAAGGTAACTTCACTACTTTCATCAATCAACGCAGGTCTAAAGAGAAATAATGTCGTAATGGTCATCACTGCAGGATATAATATGGACAGGTAAGACTGTTGATCTAAATTCTTAGAAAACAACAAAACTCCACTGCTCACCATAAGGCCAATAAGCATCAAGAATTTGAAATATTTCATAATTGTTGTTTTTTTGTTCGATGTAGGTTGCACCTACATCTCTGTGTCTTGTATTTCGGCCATTTAAATTTCTTGCTCACCAATCTCTTTGTATGATTTTCTGGCGGCTTTACTAGGATGAAATGTGATAAACTATTACATTTTCCATTGATTACGGTCATCTACTGGATATGGAAGTCTTGCCTCAAGCCATTCTGCTGCTAGTTTAGGTGTGAATTTTTCGTCAGTATTTTCAATTATCCAAGACAGATAGACCTGAGGCCCGCCATTCATATAGGGTGGAGGGGAAACTGGATAAAACAAACTAGGTAAAGGTTCTTCCGTCGAAAGATAATTAAGGACATGACCAAGTTCTTGAACTACATTCCATGAAAGCGGATCAGTTATTTCGATGGAGAACTTTACCCACCATAAGTTATCCTTAACTCCGAAAGACATCTCGTTTCTAACAGCAGGAGTTCTTTTTAAAAAAGCCAATAATGGCTCGAAATCTTTTTCTGACATATTTTTTTTATAATAGGGTGGTAGCCTGCCCCCCACTCTTTTTAAAAGATAGCCACAGAGAAAGTACTTCCAATGATACGCGCCCAATAATCCGACTATGTGTCTATGTGTTAAAAACCCAAAAACCTTGGTGCCCTTGGTGGTTCAAAAACCTATGAGGTAAGCCCAAGCTCCTCCACCCCCAACCTCAATCGAATATGCCGCTGCTTGCCGTATTCAAACAAGCGGTCTTTAAGCCATTGCTTGTGCTCGTCGTTAGCGTCTGGGATAGCTTGCAGGATGTTTGCTAGCAGGCGATTGATTTCATTGTAATCCTTGATGTCGTAATTTTTGCCGTTGCTCGATTTGGGCTGGATTTCTAACCATCCCGCGTTGGGTTGTGCTGATTTGCTTTCGGCGAAAGCCTGTAAAAGGGCATAATTTTTTTCGGTGAGCAACAATCGTTGCCCATGCAAATATGGAGGTAGGTGAAGGATGATTTCATACAACCACTTGCTTCCTTCCTTTTTTTGGTTGAACAACAGAAAACCAGCAGTACTGGCTTGTTTTACCGTCGTTTTGGCGAGTTCTTCTACCCAGCTTAGTGCCAAGGCAAAAAACAAGGTGATTAGGATGCTTTTAAAAGTACCGTTGAGGAGCATCTTGTAAAAAGGGGCATCTGTCAGTTTGAAAACTTGCGCCAGTAAGGTGAAGGCGATGGAGAATATCGCCAAATAGGCCAATAGCCGTAAGCCGCGTTTCTCAAAAGAATTCCAGAAGGTGAGGCCGAGAAAGAAAAGGGTAAAAACAGCAAAGGCAAGATCTATCGCGTAAATAAATTGAGCTTTGACCGGCACGATCCAGCCCGCCAGCATCAGGAGTGTCAGAATACTGGCAAAGGTGAAACTTACACCTACCAAAATTCGCCACGAATCAGACTGAACGACAGGTTTGATCAATCGGGGTAAATGTCGGAAACGAGGGAGGGCCAATAAAATAAAAGCACTGTTGAAGATCGACAGCATGCTTTTCCAGCCTTCAAAACGCAGGTGGTCGGTGGCGCTGCCGGCAATGGTGTGCGCTTGTGCTACTTCTACCCAACCCGATAAACCCCATACCAACACCGAAATTGATAACCACAAAAGGCCGGGGTCGCGCTGGAGCAAATCGTTACCTCGGGTGATATGGTGCCAGATCGCCAAGAGGGCTACACCCGCGAAAGTGCAGACGCTGATTTGGCCGTAACCGTAGAATAATTGTAATAAAACTTCTTGCGTCATAATACCGACCTTGAGGTAGTCGTGCCTAAAGGTACGATATTACGTATTTTGTTGCCCATTGTTAAAATACCTGCCTTTCATGTACCTCAGAACAGCACTTCTCCCAGAAAAAAAGTTTATCGGTAAGTCTCTCCCAATGTCTTTAGCGGGGGATCGGACCTCGGAACTTTGGCAGTCATTTATGAAGGAGAGGGGAACCATCCTGCAAATTCCAGGAACGGATCTTTGTAATTTGGTAGTTTACGATCCACCGCTTGATCTCCAAAATTTTCAGCCAACGACGGTTTTCACCAAATACGCTTTGGCGGAAGTCGCCAGTTTCGATGAATTGCCAGAAAACATGGAGTCGTTCCTATTATCTGGTGGCCTTTATGCGGTGTTTCTCCATCGAGGGCACCCGGCAAGTTTTCCTCAAACGCTTGGGTATATTTTCGGGCAGTGGTTGCCCTCGTCTGGTTATACACTAGACAGTCGTCCTCACTTTGAATTGCTAGGTGAAAAGTATAAAAACAATGCTCCTGATTCTGAAGAAGAGGTGTGGGTTCCTATTCGGAAGAGCGACTAGTGTCCTGTAGCTTGGGCTTCAGCCCGAGCGCAAAACCAGCGCTCGGGCTGAAGCCCAAGCCACTAGCGCGATGGCCAGCCGATAGGCAAAGCCAGCTGCCCTGAAGTTTTGCTCGAATTATAATTGTTTCGTATCGAGGGTGTTAGACTGCTTATTTGGCCCGAAAAAGACGACGAATACCACCCAACCCAAGAGGATCAATCCGCTCCCGACCCAGATAGGCATTGAAGTGTTGATGGTGATGAGGTAGCCCCCGATGAGTGGTGGAATAAGCTGGCCTAGTGACTGCATCGACTGGTTGATCCCCAGAATTTCGCCTTGCTGATCTTCGTTGGCTTGCATGGAGATCGTCGCTGTCAGGTTAGGCGAAGTGATCCCCTGGGCCAATGCTACAAAAGGATTGAGGGCATACAGTAACAAGTCGTTATTGGGAATTAAAATCAGTATCAAGGAGGCACTGAGGCCCAGAATGGAATAGGTCAGGATTTGCTGCGGAGGGTAACGTTTGCTGAGCCTGGGAACAATAACTCCCTGAGTAATCGCTAGCCAGACGCCTACCCAGCCAAAGAGCAGGCCAATGCTTTTTTCGGAATACGCAAAATCCTGGATCAGGTAAACGGCAAAAAACTGCGTAAAAAAGGTGAAGCCCAATGATAAAAGCAGCACTACGGTGAAAATACGCCGCAGGTTGGGACTGCCAAACGAAAGCGCCAGGTTGCGGAAACCGGTGAGTAGATTAATTTTTGTTTCCCGCCGTTTTTTGAGTGTCTCAGGAAAGGCGACGATCACAAAGATGACGTTGAGTAAGGTGAGAACCGCCGTAAACCAAAAAGGTGTGGCGGCAGAAAACCAGGAAACGACGGTGTCGTCCGCTAAGATTCCACCGATAGTAGGGCCCAGGATAAAACCCAAACCGAAAGCCATGCCTACTAATCCAAAGTTCTTGGCCTTGCTGCTGTTGTCGCTTAAATCTGCGATACTGGATAGGATGACCGCAATATTTCCTCCGGTAAAACCGGGAAGCATCCGCGAGAAAAAGAGCAAAGGCAGGTTTTGCCAATAAATGGCCAGTGCCAGTAGGATGTACCCAATCATGGTTCCTGTTTGGGAAACCAACAAGACGGGTTTTCGCCCATAGCGATCGGATAAACTCCCGAGCATTGGCGCACCAAAGAATTGTAAAAGCGGGAAAACCGCGAGTAGTGCCCCGTATAACAACGAGCGTTGGTCGGCACTAAAAGTGGTGGAAATAATGCTCGTTTCGGGATCGAAAAATAAAGCAGGTAATACCGGGATAATGATCCCTACACCCAACATGTCGATAAACACCGTCAAAAAAATGGTAACCAACGGTGAGCGGTTATTCTTCATGTAAAATTCGCTGTATTTTGTCTGGAGGTGGCGTTGTTAGGTTCTACTCTTTCGTTTTCCCTGCCAGTACTTTCACTAAGGGGAGCAACCAGCTGGGGCTGGTTTCCAGGCGGTCTTCCCAGCGTTCCGCCATTTGCTCACGGAGCCTTGGCCAGTCTCTTTTGAACCAAACTAGCGCCAGGCGATACTGTCGGGTGATCCAGCCAGGGATTTGTTCGTATACAAAATGGCGGATGACTTCAATGTGCTGGATGAATTTGATATGCGCATAGACGAAAACAGCAGCACCTACGATACAGGTTAATGGATCAAGGCTGCGGTAGCCTACTATTTGCGAGATACCTATTCCCAGCCACGTTCCATAAAGAATAACGTAGTGGGCGCCATAGATGGTCAAGGTTTCGCTCCCTATTTTAGTTATCAAACGAGGGATAGTGCCGATCCTTGGGATGGCCCACATGAACAGTGACATGACAATAAATACGTGACCTAATCGCCAGAACAGATAGTTGTTGTTAAATAACACTGGTAGATAATGCCAGCCGGTAAGCTCGTAGAGGTTTACCAACATTTGCCATGACCCCAGTGTGAGCGTAATACCAAACGCCATGAGTAAGGCGGGAAACCAGTGCGTAAACGCCCACTGTGATTTTTTGCTCAAAGCATATCCCAGTGCGCCGCCAAAAAAGGCAAAGCCCAGCCAGGGGACCATCGTGAAGTTGGAACCCAAGTCTCTGGTAAAGTAATGAGCAAATACGATAGGTAAATGATCCCAGGTGTTTTCTGTAAAGAAAGGATCAATAAAGAAAGTAACCGTCCCAAAGGCAATCATCCAAGTCGCTAATGAACCCCCAAATAGTTCGCGTATGCCACATACCGCAATCAGGGCGATCAAGGCCAAACCAATGATGTGTAGCACATCTACCGCAAAAATCCAGGTGCTGAAGTAGCCAAAAAGAAGGCCAGGGAAGTTTACCTTGAGTAGGTAGCCGATGCCCAACAGGAATAGGCCCCGTCGTAATCCTTTTTTTACCCTTTTGTTTTCTTTTAGCGGTCGACCGTCTTTTAAAAGAAGGTAGGTAAACACCAAGCCTGTAACGGTGAAGAAAATAGGGGCAGTCATTCCACGCATAAACGACCACAAGGTAAACAGCATAGAATCTGCACTCCGGTAAGACTCTGCTAATAGCGTATCCACAAAGTGGCCTTGCAGCATCATCAGGATGGCATAGGCTCGCAAGACATCGATAAAGACAATCCTGCTTTTGTTAAGCGGTGTTGTTGGCAGGTGCTCCAATGGCAAAAGTGAATTATTCAATTAAACAAATAGTGTCTCTTTTGTTTAAAATAGAGACTCAAGCGTTTGTGATGAAAAATATTGAATAGTAAGTAACGTGTACGGGGTGTGTGGGGATTAACAACTGCAAAGTTACGGGAAAATTTTATTTGGCGCTGCTAATTTTTTGATTTTCAGTAGCTATGTGCCGAAAGCCGGAAAGATTATTACTGTTTTTTACACGCTGCAGCCTGTTTCATTTAGAAGTAAACACCTATTGGGGAATTTCATTTGGTGAAAAGCAAAATTCGCCAATAAGTACAAAAAAAGCAGAGATCAGGATGATGTTCCTGATCTCTGTAAGTTCCTTTGTGTTTGACTACTCTAAGGATAGTTACTTGTATTCTCTGCAAGCGTATTGCCATCTTGTTGGACGGTAACTTTTATCTGGGCCTCACCGGCTTTACGGACAAAGAGGCCGGTGTTGGTAGTTCGAGTGCCTCCAGGAGCTTGTTCTAAAGGCAAGAGCTGAACAGTAACTTCTCGGGTGGCACTACCCTCTGGTAAGGTAATGCTGGTCACGGCGAGGAAATAACCTTTTGGCACATCGGTGACGGTAATATCATCATCATAATTGTTCTCGTTGACGTGGTTGATTTGCTGAGAAACGTTCATAAATATGGGTTTAAAAAAATGAATAATTCTTAAATATAGTGATAGCTAAAGCCGTTTGCAAAAAAGCTAAATGAAAAACAGCGCTTGGCAGCCCTTAATCAGAGTTGTTATGAAAAAATGTAAAATCGTATCTTGAGCCTTCTGGTATCCTTAATTAACTATGCAAGCACTCCAACAAGTCGGTCAATTACTGGTGGAAAGCAAACCACTGCCGGCGCTGGAACAACTCCTTGCCTGGGCAAGAGAACAGCTGCCGGAGATGGTTAATGACATCGAACTACAGATGTCGAGGGTAAATCTCGTTGTCCAGAATTTCCAGCAAGGCCTTATGACCATGTCTGACTACCAGACGAACCTTCTTCAGATCAATAGCGGTATTCTCTATCTACTAGAGGAGTGTAAGAAGAGTGTCGGAACTAGTACTACTGATGCCGGAGGAGCGGCCCTGCACGAGTACCATGCCTATACTTGCGACCGAGTAGCCCATAGCGATACCTTTCGTCAGTTGTTTGGTGAGCAAAAACAGCCCGTGCAGTTTTATTTTCTTTATGGAGGTGATTTGCAATCTCATGAAGGGCTTTTTCGGCGTATTTCCTACGACCTGGAAGGGCGATTGCAGGATTATCTCAACCCGGAATTAAAAACCAATATTCAGTCGCTACAGCTAGAGATGACGTTTGAGTTCAGTCGTCAACTGGAGCACTATAAGCAAAATATTCTGCGGAGTTTTTTCTCTATGCTGGGCCTGCCTCCCAACGAGCATGAGCCATTGCTGGAGAAAGACCTGACGTATGCCCTAGAGCGTAGTCCGCGCCTGCAAAACCTGAAGCCAACAGATTATGTGTGTGTATTTTTGCACATTAGTCAATATGACTGGGACCCCGACCTCACCCCTGCTGCTGCGCGCTGGTTTATCAAAGAGTTCTGCCAGGAAGGAAAAGTCAATACTTCCGTAGCGATCCTCTTTTTTCTTGCCATCGAATATGACGAAGAAGATGCCGACTTGAAGTCTGAGGTTGTCGCGGCACTGGAAATGGCCGAACGGCTACAGCCATTACCTGAGTTAGATATGGTTGCCCAGCGCGATATTGGTCGCTGGCTAGAACACTATAAGCAAGTTTCACCGAATTCCCGTACCCGAAAGGAATTGATGAAAACCGTTTTTGGCAATAGCCGAGAGCACTATATGGAAGACGTAGAACTGGAATTGAAAAAGATCATTGATCAGTATAATAATAACATCGTGCAATGAGCATTCGCATTCATACCTCCGCGGCCAGCCAACCTTCGGCCGAAAAATACATCATGAGTGATGCCCTGCGCAACGCCGTAGAAGTAGCTATCGCGCTGGAACAGCCACTGCTGCTTACCGGCGAGCCGGGCACGGGCAAAACGCGCCTGGCTTTTAAAGTCGCTGCTGATCTGGCCAGCCAGAAGAGTGATTTTAGCTTTGTAGAGAAGCCGCTTATATTTAATACCAAGACGACTTCCACTGCTCGTGATCTTTTTTACACTTATGATGCCTTGGCTCATTTTCAGGCGGCCAACATTGATAAAAAAGGCGGTATCAACACTTCCGAGTTTATCGAACTTCAGGCACTGGGCCGCGCGATAGCGCTCACTAACCCAGAGGGACAAGCCGACGGCCGTTTTCGTGCTGATTTGGGTGATGAGGCCCGCAGTAGTGTCGTGCTGATCGACGAAATAGACAAAGCACCGCGTGATTTCCCCAACGATATCCTGGCGGAAATCGAGCGGTATGAGTTTCAAATCAAAGAGCAAGATAATTATTCGGTTCGCCGCGCTGGTAATCAGCGAGTAGTGGTGATCATGACGAGTAACTCCGAGAAAAACCTGCCGGATGCTTTTCTGCGGCGCTGTGTTTTCTACCATATCCCTTTTCCTGACCAGGCAACGTTGCTGGCTATCGCCAAAACCCAATTGGGCGAAGCCACCAAATTTACGGATGATCTACTCAAAAGTTTGATCGAGAAATTCCGTCAGGTGCGTCAGCAAGCTGTTCGTAAGCCACCGGCTACAGCCGAACTCGTAGCTTGGTTACGTATTTTGGAGATGCGTGATATTATGAGTAAACCCTCCGGCGAACAGAATGAATTCCTTCGCGATCACCTTTCTGTTTTGGTAAAAACCAAAGAAGACCTAGATGCCATGCAGGGCATCTTTTAGAGTTTAATGGCCGACCTCAAAGCGCATATTGATACCTTTCCGCTGGAACACCTCTTCCAGCGTCTGACTCTGGCGGGTTTTCGCCTGAGTCCGGGTGATCGTCTGCGTGCATTACGCGTATTGGGCGGCCCTGGCAAAGCTTACCTCCGTAAACCAGAACAACTTAAAGCTTTACTTGCTCCCGTTTTGGTGCGTAGCGAAGCAGAGCAATTGAAGTTTTACGAAATTTTCGATCAATACTATCGAGAAGTTTCCGAACCACTGGAACTAGAGGAAATACCTGTTCGCGAAAATGATTGGTGGCGTTGGTTGCTGATCCTTCCACTTTTGGGAGGGCTTTGGTATGCTTATTACGCGCTCACCCAGCATGAAAACCGCTCAGAGAAGTTGTCTGTTTACATCGATGGGCCTGGTTTTGGCGCAGCAGGGGATACGGTGTTGTTGAAAAATTTGAGTCGCTATTCTGGCGATAGTAGTACGTTGCGTTGGCGGTGGAGTTACGTGAATCTAGCTACTCAGCAAGAAGAAGTTTTTGATACCAATCAGTTTGATTGGCCGCTGATCGTGCCCCCATTGGACAGTGGTTCTTATCTCCGGGAAATCCGCCTTGATGTTTATCATCCAGCAGAAGATACGCTTTACCAAGCCACTTTGCCTTTCACGGTTCTATGCCCGGAGGCACCTACTGTTACGGGCATTTCAGGGCCACAGCAGTTGGAAGTTGGCCAACAAGTCGATTTTCGCGCTCTTTTTGAGGAAGGAGAGGAGTATATTGCCAATGCCACTACCGACAACGAGCGGCTTATTGGACCAGCATTAAACTGGGTGTTTACCTGGGAGTTTGGTGATGGTACCCAGGAAGAAGGTACTTATGCGATGCAACATGAGTATGCCCAGAATGGACAATACCGAGTGCGCCTGACGGTGAGAGATACAACAGCGAAGGGCTTTTGTGTTACCAGCCAAACACTAGAGGTAAAAGTGGGGAAAGATCAGGCGTTTTTACCTCTGTTTGAATTGCATAAAGACAAGTTGTCGGTGCTGGCGACTTGGGGCTGGGGTTTCTATGTTGTACTGGCTTTATTGGGCATCAGTCTGCTTTATTATTGGCTGCGTTGGTTGGTTCGTCGCAAGAAGCCACTTACGCCGAAACAGCAGGAAGATGCTCGCGACGAGGCCTTTTCGGCACGTTTCGCTCACAGCGATAAAGCTCCTTATTTTATTCCTTTACGGAATCAATCTTCTACAATTACGTTCTCGCCAGTGCTGTTACGTTTGGCGGACGCGCTGCGCTTAAGGCAGGAAGGTTTACGTAAGGAGATTGATGTGTCTAAAACCTTGCAAGCGACGATTGATCGTGGAGGTTTTCCGGAGGTGCGCTTCCGTTTTGCGACCCAGCCGAGTGAATATTTGTGCCTGATTGATGAGCAAAGCAGGGCCAGCCACCTGGGGGAGTTGTTCAAATACCTGGCACATAACCTGAGTGCACAAGATGTACACCTTGAGGTTTATTATTATCGTAAACATCTCAGCCAGTTTTGGAATGCTTATTTCCCGAAAGGGCGAGCATTAGACCAGTTGCAACGAGCTTATCCCAATCATCGTTTGTTGGTGTTTGGTGATTTGCACGAGTTGGTCGATCCTCATGCGCCAAATCAGCCTCGTCTAAGGCTAGCAGCAGCAAGTGTATTACGACAATGGCCGCTACGCTTATTGCTTACGCCTGTACCACCCGTGAGCTGGAGCTATCGCGAAAAACTATTGGCGCGTGTCCTGAACGTATTTCCAGCAGATGAAGAGGGCTTGTCAGCAGCAGCCTTGCACATCGAAAATGAAGAAGAGCTACTGCCCAATGGTTCCGCTTTTGACCGTTGGCAAAACCGGCAGAAGGATCAGCGCAAAGATGCAGATACAGAACATCGTAATTGGCGACGCTGGCGTTTTATCAAAGCATATCTCGGTGCTTATGATGATGAGCTGGTAAGGTGGTTCAAAGCTTTGGCGGTATTCCCGATTCCTAGCTGGGAGATGACCATTGCCATTGGTAAGGCTTTAGGTATTGATGTTACCTACGATAAGCTGTTGCAATTGGCCCGTATTCCTGTGCTGCAAAGTGATCGCTTCGATGAACGATTACGCAGAGAGTTGATGAAGGAGTTGGACGAAGCCGATGAGCAGCGTGCCCGTGCAGCAGTACAAGCGGAGTTGGCGGCGGTAAAAACCATCAGCGAAGGGTCTCATGCGCATCGAGACTTAGAGACCGCGCTGGCGATTCAGGATTTCGCCCTTGCGCCTGACGACGACGATCACCGCGAAACCCTGCGCTTCTTGCTGCGACGCAATTTACTCACGCCCGCGCAGGAGGCTGATCTGGACCGGGTAGCGAAACGAGAAACAGAAGCTGCTCAACAGCCAATGAGTAAAGTAGCGACTAAAATTGCGCCACAGGCTAAGTCGGTTCGGGATTGGCTGGAAGAAGATGTTGATTATGAACTAGATGCGCCCACTCCTGAGGAGCCAGCAGATCGTAAAGATTTGAAACGTGCCTTGTGGCTCACCGCAGCGTACGTGGTGCTATTGTTGTTGGGGTGGAAATTCGGTGCTACGGATACCCTTTATCAGCTGGCTTTCGCCGAAAGGCCGGAACAACGTAACGAAAGGCCAGGAAAACCCTTGCGTAATTACATCCTGGTCAAAGAAACGGCGGTCATTGATAGTGCGATTATTTACAATAACCAAGGCGTTGAGCAGGCACAGATTGGAGAAGGTAGAGATACGCTTGCAGCAACCTATTTTGAGCAAGCGCTAGACGCTGCAAATAACCTCATTCACGGCAATGGAGAGACGTTTAATGGCCAAACAGTGTCTTATTCTCTTGCCAATGCAAATTTAGGGCGCTTGTATTTCAATGCCGCCGCCGCCAACCTGAATGCCTATTTACAGGATAGTTTAGGGCAGGCGATACTACCTCGTTCGTTAGCCTTGTTAGATAAAGCGTATATCAGTGACAGTGTAGCTCTTGATGTGTGGCATGCACGTGGCGTGGTGCATTATTATGCCGGGAGCCCTGAAGATTCGAGCCTGTATTATTACGGTTTACTTGATTCGCTGGATTACTTTTCAAATCTTGAATATTCCCCCAACCTGGAAACGTTGCTGGGGCGGGAGCGATCGAGAATAGTGGCCGTTAATACCACAGACATAGAAAACGAGGCTTTGCAAGTAAACGTGGAGTATTACCTGGATCGTAGCGTTGATCGGGAGGCCGAAATTGTTCTGGAGCCTCTTGGAGAAGGCAGCCAGCCAGCGGTACAAACGAAGGGAATTAGTCCAGGGAGCGGATCGCTTACTTTCCGTTTAGAACCTCCTTTGTCTTCGCCGGGTAAGATGAATAGTATACGCCTACAGATGCGCCGGGTACAGGAAACGACGATCATTGATAAAAAAGAAGAAGCTTATTCACATGACTGGCAAGCGGCTCGACAGCAGCGAGAACGACAAGAACCGCCACCGTCAAAAGCAAAACGCTTTGAGTTGCGCGGACAGCTACTAGATGCAAGAACGCAAGAAGCTATTGCCGGACAATCGCTGACACTATCGGAGCAACCCAATCTGTTGAACCAGCGACTACTTGCTTTTGATGGTGAAACAGACTTTTATGGTGAATTTGTCTTGAGAGGCGATATCGAAGGGAGAACTGCGAGTACGTTTATTTTAGAAATAAAAGCAGATGGCTATAAAACCTATAGCCAGACCTTCCAGTTTGGTGATGAATTACTGAAAACCAATCCGCTTCAGTTAGCGCCCATTCTTTTAGAAAAAAATATTGCCCGCCCCCGTATGGAACTCATCAGTGGCGGCGGTTTCGAAATGGGCAACGGAGAGAAGGGAGCTTATGAAGACGAGGTTCCTGTCCATGAAGTGATTATCGGTAATTATTACCTGGGTACACGCGAGGTCACCTTTGCTGAATACGACCTCTTCTGTGAACTTACCGCCAGGGAGAAGCCCGACGATGAAGGTTGGGGCCGCAACCAACGCCCAGTTATCAATGTCAGCTGGCTGGATGCCGCCGCTTATTGTAACTGGCTCAGTGAGCAACACGGCTATTACCCTGTCTATAATATTGAACAGCAGAAAGGAGGAAGGGTGACTGTTCGCAGTACAAGAGGCGGCGGAATGCCCGATGGTTACCGCCTGCCTACCGAAGCTGAATGGGAATACGCCGCCCGTGGCGGCATTATGGGCGATAAAACAGAACGCTATGCAGGTAGTAATTACCTGGAAGAAGTAGGCTGGTATGAAGCCAATAGCAGAGACCAGACCCAACCTGTAGGACAACTGCAACCCAACAACGCAGGCATGTACGATATGAGTGGCAACGTATGGGAATGGTGTTACGATTGGTATGGCGGCTATCCGAGTAGTTTGCAAAGAGGCCCCATTGGCCCCGATTCTGGTTCTCATCGGATCATTCGCGGCGGTGCCTGGCTACAGTCGGCTGATGATTGCCGCGTCACTGCTCGTCAATATCGGCGTCCGGAGGAAAAGACGGTTTATATTGGTTTCCGTTTAGCGCGGAACTAAGCGCACCACGCTCCGTAGCAACGGGTTTAAAACCCATTGCTACGGAGCTTAAATGGCCTTATAATCTCTTTTTGGGTTCAAATTAAATTCCCTAAGATAGCTCTTAAAGAGCTGTCTAATACCCCCGCAAATCTGAATATTGCCCCAGTGCAATAACCTCCCAGGCATCCAGGACGTGTAGTACTTCTGCTTGGTTTTGGGCGGCAATGGCTATCAATGCGTGATCGCGTGGTGTGTCTTCTTGTTCAGGAGGGAGGATAGCGCGGCCATAATATTCTGGGAAAGCCTGCGGGTTGTCGATAACCATGCCACGGGCGGCGTTGGACCATATTTCGAATCCTAGCCGAGCATCGTAACACAAGCGTTCCAATTGCTGAATCTGCTTGGCCGAAGCATCGTGGATGAGGCAAGAATACGTGCGGTAGTGAGATGTTTTGAAAACACCCATTTCGGCGTAAACGGGCACGCGCTTGCGCGCTACAATATGGTGGCCAATGGGTTTGCGTTCGTACAATACTTCATCGCGAAAGCGAAAACCCGAAGCAGGGTGTGGAATGCTGAGAATCTTGGCACGCGCCGGATCAATGGCCGACATCCACAGAATTTCAAAAGTACCATCGTAGGTCAGGCGTAAGCCTTCTGGGGTGGTGGGGAGTTCGCTCAGTCCAAATTTTGACCAAACATTGCGGGCGATACGCGTTTTTCTTAACGCAGTAGCCGCAATACCCAGGCACCACCAGCCTTCGCGCAAATCAGGAAGAAAAGCGATGGTTTTCTTAAAATAGTAAAAGGAAGGTTTCCATTCGCGGCGCTGGTGATAGATGCGCGCTAAAGCCAGATAAGGAGGATGCCAATCGGGTACCAGCTTGATGATACGCTTGTGTAACTTGACGGCGTGGTATACGTCGCCTAGTTTCCAGTAGCGTTCTGCTTCTTCAAATAGTTGCTGATGATCCGGTGGTATGTACATAAATCAGTCCCCTCTGCTCGTTGATAGTTGGATACAGAAAACATCATACAGACGCTTCTTGTTGCGACAAAATTAAGGGGTGAAAGGCTAATGTGCAAGGATATTAACGTTGTTTAGCTCATCGTCCGACGAAATTGAGTTTTTTATACCCAATTGGCCGAATTACTAAAAAGCACGGTGTCGCAGCTCATCCGTCACGCAGGAATTCAAAAAAATCCCTACCTTTCAAAGGTAAAAATCAGACTTCAGCAATGACATCACCATCGGTCATCATTATTGGCGCCGGGCCCGCCGGATTAGCATCGGCAGGCCAGCTTCGGGAAAAAGGAATTTCTTTTATTATTTTGGAAAAAGGCCAGGGGGTCGCCCAATGTTGGCGTGACCACTACGACCGGCTGCACCTGCATACCGTCAAGGAGTTGTCTCACTTGCCGGGTGAGGATTTTTCCGACGATTATGACCGTTACGTTCATAAGACCGACCTCGTGCGCTACTACGAGGAGTATGCTACAAAAAGAGATATCAAGCCGCTGTTTGGCAAGACCGTCGTAGATATTGAAAAAACGGGCGAACAGTGGCAGGTGATGTGCGAAGATGGTAGCAACTACCAAGCACCTGCCGTGATTATCAGTGCCGGGATGAACAGGGTTCCTTTTCGGCCTCATTATCAAAACGAAGAAGACTTTACGGGAGAAATTCTCCACAGTCACGACTATCAAAACCCTGCGCCTTACAAAGGCAAGCGGGTATTGGTCGTAGGCATGGGTAACAGCGGTGCCGAGATAGCGCTAGACCTCTGCGAGCACGGGGTGGAAACAGCTATCAGCGTCCGTGGCCCGGTAAACATTGTCCCACGCGAAGTCTTAGGTAACCCTACGCAGGTGACTGCCTTGAAGATAGGTAAACTACCTCATTGGTTAGGCGATGCCCTGGGCTTGGTGGTACGTAAGTTTACCGTAGGTGACTTGCCTAAATATGGAATTGAACTCCCCGCGATTTCCCCCGCCAAACAACTCAGGGAAACTGGCCAAACACCAGTGATCGACTTAGGGACCCTGGATTATATCCGCTCCGGAGAACTCAAAGTACTGCCTGGGATCGAAGAGTATACCATCAACAGTATTGTATTCTCCAATGGAGAAGAACAGCGTTTTGATACCGTCATTTTAGCCACCGGCTTCCGCGCCTCCCTCAACGAATGGCTACACTTGGACAATGAGCATTTCGATCAACGGCAACTACCCCGCAAACCTATCGGAAGTGGACCTTATGAGGGCTTGTATTTCCTGGGCTACAACAACTATGCCCCCGGCGGCGGCCTGGGTATCATTCGCCAGGATGTGTTTCCGATTGTAGAGGCGATTGAGGAGCGGATGGCAGTTGGTAACTAAAACCATCTAACAGCTTGATTAACAAACAAGTAAACCTGCTAATAAGCACGGTTTAATTTATTTTAGGGAGATTATTTTTTATATTTATATTGGTTGACCAATTTGGTGCGCTAGTTTTAGTGTCAAGCTCTTAACAGATCAAATATAAATTTTGAAAAAAATGAAAAACTCCTACGCTTTAAAGACTCAGATGGTTTTAGCAGCATTAATGTTATTACTATTTTATGTTCCTATATTTTCTCAAACCACGTATAATATTACGGACCCGGAGGCATTAGAGGATCAGGCTTACGTAGCTGGAGATGAAATTATATTAGCAAATGGTATTTACGATACGGATGAGCGTATAGACTTTGTTGGTAATGGGACAGCAGATAACCCTATTGTTTTTAGAGCCGAAACCCCTGGAGGGGTCAAGTTTACCGGTGGCTTACAAATGAATATTGGTGGAGATTATGTTGTTGTGGATGGTTTTCACTGGCAAGGTGGTTATGGAGCGAGCAATTTTATCCAATTCAGAAATGGCACGGATTATGCAAATTATAGTACTATCCAAAATTGTGCTATTGATGGTTTAGCGATACATCCAGATGATGTAGCGGATGATATGGAGAACAATTCGATTACCAAACACAGGTGGATTGTATTGTACGGAACTTATAACACCGTTATCAACTGCTCCTTCATGAATAAGGCAAGTGCAGGGGCTTTGGTTTTAGCAGAATATGCATACAATGCTGAAGAAGATGCTTGTGCAACCGTTGGCCATACCATTACTAATAATTATTTCTACAACTATGAAAAAATAGATGCGTCGCTAAGTAATGCTGGCGATAGTGAAACGATACGTATAGGTACGAGTGAGTATCAAAATGTAAATAGTAATGCAGTAGTTAGTAACAACTATTTTGTTGAAGCTGACGGCGAAAATGAAATCATCACGAATAAGAGTAAAGGCAACATCTATACGAATAACACTTTTAGAAGATGTAGAGGATCTTTGGTGCTGCGTCATGGTTCTAATGCTACCGTTGACGGAAATTACTTTTTAGGCGAAGATGTAGATGGCACTGGCGGTATCAGAATTACGGACAGTGACCACACGATTACTAATAATTATATTCAAGATTGTATTACGGTTCTCAGCCAAGCTAAATGGAATAATGGTGTAACATTTTTAGGAGGTGGCGATGACGCTGCCGTTGTTTGTACTTCTACAGATGTTTCAAACGGCTATCAGCAATCTGAAAATATTAACCTTTCCAATAACTCGATTGTCAATACCAATGCGCCGTTATTTTATAATACAGACAAAGGGTCAACCGATCCAACAGGAACCGTTTCAGATAACTTAATTTATTTTGCTGCTGGTGACCCTAATATATCCGATGTTATTACGGGTGATACGCCTACTTCTTATGCTGATCTTGGCACTTCATTGACTTACACCGGAAACGTTTATACTGGAAATGATTTAGGGGAAACAAACGCTGGTTTTTCTTTAGAGGCGGGAATAACGGCTACTGCTGATGGTGAGATTTTTACTTTTTCAGGAACAGGGTCTGAAGGAAAAGGCGCTGATATGGGGGCTTATATACCAACAACTGACGATATGGTTGGTTACGGCATTGGAGCTTGTTTTTTAGATAACTTAGGTGCCAATATAAATGATGGAAATTGTACTATTCAAGTAGTTGACCAATTAACGGTTAGCAGTTTGCCAGCGTTTACTGCGGCGGCATCCAGCGAGGATGTTGTTGTTAATGCCAATGTAAGTTGGACTGCTGCTGCCAACGATGCCTGGATAACGATTGATACTGATGCTGGTACCGGCAATGCAACCGTTTCTGTTATGGTTACTGAAAATACAGAAACAAGTAGCAGAGTGGGTACGGTGACATTTACACAAGATGCCGGAGGTAACGATATTGTAAGAACGCTAACGGTTACCCAAGAAGGTGTAGATATAACAGATTTGTATGACCTTATCAATATAGGTACAGGCGTACCTGGCGATAAGGTGACCGTGCATTCTTTTTCAAGAGAAGAAGTAAATGGCGTCGATAAATTTAATTACGCAAAAAACACTTTAGATAAGGACAATAGCACCGTTTGGGCTGCCGATGATGATGATATTGTAGCAGGAGATTACAAAGGGGATGGGGAGTATATTATTTATGATTTGAGTAGTAGCCATTATATTGATTTTATTCAGTTTACGACCACCAATAAGTCAGACGCTTTTGGCTTTCAAATTTTGGTGTCCACTACAGGGACTGATGCCGCAGATTTCTCACTGATCCTGCCAACTTCAGGAGATTTGATATTAACCGCAACCAATACGACCGATTTCAATCAATATGAAGTAAATACAGCAGAGGCGCGTTATGTGAAATTAATAGGTTATGGAAGGTTTAATAGTGATGGAGATACCAGAACAAGTGTTTGGAGTGCCGTTGGTGAAATTGAATTTTACGGTAGCGAAATAGTTTCTACTGACGATATTGAACTTGCAAATAAGCCTTTAATCTACCCCGTTCCTGCTAAGGATATATTGCATTTAAAAAACATGAACGGTGTTGATTTGGTAACTGTCTACGACATGGATGGTAGAAAAATCATGGATAAAAATATTACTGGTTCAGGATTAGAAGCCAATATCGATGTTTCTTCCATTCCTAATGGTTCTTACATGATGACGCTGAAAGGAGAGCAGGTATATCAATCAGAATTGTTCATTGTTTTACATTAAAAAAACAAGCACTTAGCTACGCGCCGTGCAACGAGGGAGCATGGCGCGTAGCTAATTTGTTGACGATATGCCCGTTGTGTTTCATTTAGGTGAGTTTATTTCTCGTATATTTAGATGTGCAAGATATTGATTGAAAACTGATTGTACGTTTGAATTTTACGTTAATTAAACGTTCGGAATATGAAGTGGGCATATAGCATTCAGCAAAAAATAAAAGCGGCGGTATTGCTCGCTATAGTTTGTGTCATTGTACTCGTAACTAGCCTGTTGGGTAAATGGCAGATGAATAAGTTGAGCGATTCTTTTTCTTCTGTATATAAAGATCGCCTGGTCGTCGAAAGTTATATCTATCTGATTGCTGATCACTTGTACCAAAAGAAATTGACGATTGATCATTGCTCCGGATTCGTGGATGCTGACCTCCGCACAGAAGTTGGCGCTCACAATACGGCTATTAGTCAGTTGCTGCTATCTTATGAGGAAACACTACTCACTGAAGAAGAAGAGGCTTGTTTGCAGGGGTTTAAAGCTAATGTTGCTGCCTTGGAAGGCCTAGAAGTTCAATATTTACAACTCTCCCCCGAGGGGCCCGAATACACTGCTGTTCTCAACTTGATCAATGAACATTTTGATCTGGCGTCTGCCAACCTCCGGCAGCTTTCTCTTATTCAGATCAAGGAGGGCAAAATGCTCAATGATCAGTCGCAACGTATCGTTAAAGGTTCCTCAATAATTACGAGTTTTGAGATGGTCGTACTCATTTGTATTGCTATCATCTTGCAGATACTCGTGCTAGCCAGCCGACCGGTCATCTCTCAAAAGTGGCAGAAAGGAAGCTTGAATTAGCTTTAGTCTTTTTATAGCTGAAAATAAATACACTTCAAATACGCTCCTTCAGGAAATCCTATCGGGTGATCCACATCGTGGAAGCTGCGCTCGAGTTCCGTGAAAGGCTGTCTGGAAGCTTGAAGCTCTTGAGTCATCAGATCGAAAAACTCCTCGGCATTCACTCGACTAGAACAAGAGGCCAGTACCAGTATTCCACCTTTTGCAACAAGCGGTATCGCCAGCTTAGCCAAGCGTGCGTAACTGTGCAAAGCGCCTTCGATCTCACTGGCCTTCTTCGCAAACGAAGGTGGGTCGACGATCATTAATTCAAACTTTTCGCCAGCATTCCGAAGTTCTTCCAAGGCCTTAAAAGCATCTTGGGCCAATGTGCGAAGCGGCGGGTCTTCAAGATTGAGAAGTGCATTCTTTTTCGCCATTTCCAAAGCCTGCGCGCTGATGTCTAGACTGGTTACTTCGCGTGCGCCACCGGCCAAAGCGTGTACAGAAAAGCCGCCGGCGTAAGAAAAGACGTCCAAAACGCTCTTCCCTGCGGCCAGCTCCCCAATCCGCTTCCGGTTGTGGCGATGATCCAGGAAGTAGCCGGTTTTGTGCCCTGCAATCACGTTGGCACTGAATAGAATACCATGTTCGCGGAAGATGATCTCCGGATTAGCCAATTCGCCATAAATCACTTGCCCGTCGTGCAGCCCTTGCAGTGCGGCCTGTTGTTTCTGAACATTCCTGCTCAGTCGCAGCACCAGCGTTTTGGTCTTGCTTTTTGCGAGTAAAAGCTCAAAAAGGTCTTGCAGGTAAGGGAGCCAAATGAGGCTGTACAGCTTTACAACTAAAACATGGTCGTATACATCAGCGATCAAGCTGGGGAGTCCGTCATTTTCGCCGTAAATGAGGCGATAGCTATTGGTGTCTGTTGCCAAAAGCGAGGTACGCTTGGTATATGCGTCGTTAATTTTCTCTTCCAACCACGCCCGATCAATATTGGCCGACTGCATATATTGGAGCACTTTGATTCGAATAGGAGAAAAAGGATCATACAGTCCTAGCGCGAGGAACTTGTTCTTCTTTTGATCAAAAATGATGGCAAGGTCACCTGCTTTACCTTCCTTGTTTTGCTTGGTAATAGAGGCTTCAAAAACCCAGGGGTGCTGTTTGCGTACCATCCGTTCCGCCGCAGGTTTGAGCCGGATGGCCAACCGGTCTTGACTTACATTGGGAAGCAGTGGAAATGAGGACAAAGTGATTGATTTTGTTAAGCGCCTGTTTTCTAGCCGCAGAGGCACAGAGACACGGAGCTTTAAAGAGGATTTCTGAATAATCCCAACTAATTCACAAAAGTAGGCAGAGAATTTTGAATAAAATGTAGCAGTTTTATAAAAACTCCGTATCTCATATGTTTGCGGAGGAAAACAAGAATAGTCACTAAAGCGCCAAAACACTAAAACACACAAAAAAGTACTAGGCGAATCCTGTAAGGAAAACTGTGCTATTTCGTGTTTTTGTGCCTTCGTGGCTAAAAATAGCTGAGTACCTCCGCGGCAAATCTACCTCTTACGAGCTATTCTGTGCCTTAGTGTTTTAGTGGCTAAACTTCAACCAAAATCACAAGGTCTTCCCCAAAATAGCCTGTGCCGTCACCCGCGCCGTGATCACACACCCTCCCAGAAAGGTGCCCTCCAGCGAACGGTGCCCATGCATACCACCCCCCCCAAATCCGGCTGCTTCGCCAATAGCGTACAAGCCCGGAATGGGTGCTTGCACACCAGCGCCATCAGGCTTCTGTAGCACCCGGCCACCCAGGTCCGTTTGGATACCGCCAAGGCTTTTCCGAGAAAGAATAAATTCCCTGATCGCCACAAAAGGCCCTTTTTTCAGGTCGCCAATTTTGACCATATTGCTGGTGCGGGCCTTGTCACCGCGCCACTGTCGGGCGTGCTGAATACGTTGCTGCTGCTTGTCGCGATAAGGCGGTCCTTGGTCAATACTACCGTCGTAGGCAGCTACAGCTGCTTTTACATCCTGTAACTGTACTGCATCCGTGCCTTGCAGGGCATTCATTTTATCTACAAGTTCTTCCAGGGTGTCGGCAACGAGTACATCCTCACAGTCGGTGATCATCTTATTGACGAGTTCTTTATTGCCCAGTAAAACGGTCTTGATGACCTTGAGGAATTTCTTGTCCCTAAAGGCCGGATTGTGCTCCGAGCCCGAAATGGCAAACTCCTTCAGCATAATCCCGTAGTTGAGCACCTGCCACGAGTATTTTTCTTCTTCCTCACAAATTCGCTCTACCAGATAGCGAGTATCGTAGGCGGTGACCAGCGGTTCTGGGCCCATACGTTCGCCCCGGTAGTTGAGCCAAAGAGCCGTCTTGCAGGGGACGAGGCTGAGGCCATGATCTTTTTTGCGAGGCGCATAATGCCGAATACCCGCCGCGTAGTTCCATTGCTTATCCAGGTTGACAACATTGCCGTCAATTGCCGCAGTAGCATCATGCAAGTCGCCAAGGGCGTATTTGTGCGCACCATTGAGGATAACTTTCGGTGGTTTCCCCCAGGCAGAAAACCAGTTTTCTCTTATTTTCTCAATGTTGCCATTGATACCGCCAGTAGCCACAATAACTGTTTCCGCTACAGCGGAAAACTCCGTGTCACTGCCCTCCAGTTGGCCTTGTACACCCTGTATGCCTTGGCTGTTGCCTAAGAGTTCCAGTACACGATGCTCGTAATGGATACTCAAAAGGGAGCTGTTTTTGTGCTCCAAAAGCTTTCGCTTAAAAACCTGTACAAGCTCCCATCCCGTGCCCCATACCATGTGAAAGCGGGGGACAGAGTTGCCATCATTATTCAGACCGCGTTCTGCCCAGTTGAGTACCCGAAAAAAGTCAATACCGTTTTTCCTCAACCAGTGATAACCATGATCGGTGCAAAGGTGCAGGTACTGGTCGGCCCATTGCTTGCCCCAGTATTCATCTTCCGCAAAATCGGCGAAATTATACCAATCCTGCCGAGCTAGTTCTATGCTGTCTTTGATGCCATTGCGGCGCTGGTGTTTGGTGTCGACGAAAAACATTCCCCCAAAGGCCCATTTGGCAAGCCCACCCAGTTCATGCTCTACATCACGATCAAGAATCAATACCCGCTTGCCGGCGTCGAGCAATTCTATAGCTGCGATGATCCCGGCAATACCGGCACCTACAATAATAACATCCGACTGATAATGAAGCGTAGAGGACATGGAAAAGAGGATAGTTAGTTGACCAAGATCGTAAATTTCTCAATACACACACTAATTATTTCTTATTTTGCGACCTATATGGAGCTGATCAACTTAGATACATTTCGGCGCTATTACAATACGCACATTTTTCCAGAACTGCAGCGCACCGAGCGCTTGCGTAAGCGGCTGCTTACCCTTATTTTTCTTTCAGCGCTCATCATTTTCCTCATCCTTACCATTTCGGCTTATTTGGGGGTGGTTTTGATCTCCTTGTTTCTCATCATGCCCATTACCTTCTACATCTTTTACCTGGCGTATCAGATTCAGAAGTTTCGGCAAACCTTTAAGCCGCGGATCGTAGGACTGATCCTCGATTTTATGAATGAGCAGCTCAATTTTACCAACCTGAGCTACGATCCGCGCCAGATGATCCCCAAGCTGCTATTTCAGCAAAGCAATATTTTTGCTACCCCTGCCCAATATTACCAGGGCGAAGACTTTATCAAAGGCATGGTAGGTGAGATGCCCTTCGCGCTCTCCGAACTGGTTGTGCGCGACATGTCTAGTATGACCAACAAGCTGCAAGATGTATTTGAAGGCGTTTTTCTACACGCCATTTTTGCCGAAGAGGATACCGAAGGCACCATCGTGGTCTGGCCTCGCCATCGCAAGCATTACCTGACCCGCAGTATCAAAGAGTTCAATTTTCAGGGCGGTGTAAACGTAGATCACGAAATCAACGACCCCTTTTTTCATGAACAATTCCTGGTCTACGCCACCGAAGATACCCACGTACAGGGCATCCTGTCGGAGCCTATGCAAGATGCCCTTGCGCGTTATGTAGAGATCACCGGAAAAGACATTTACCTCTCTTTTATCGACCGCAATATTTTTGCTGCCATCAGTGAAGAGCGAGATTTGCTAGAGCCCAGCATCTTTACGTCCAATATTAACTTCGACCTCATCCGAGAATTCTATTTCGATATCATGCTGGTCTTGAAAATCGTCGAGGATTTTGATCAGACGCATTAAGAGCTTGTTTGGGGGTCATGCCGGTAGGTGCGTTGCTTTGCAAACACCCCTACGGCACCAGGCTATCCGCTACCCTGCGGTGCGCTTCTATCCCTTGCCCTTGCCCCCTCCGGGCCCCGCGCTTCGGCCTCACGGCCTGCGCGGCTATTGCTTTTTTGGTGGTTGAGGGTCGTTAATGGAGCGAGTGAAATCCGTAAATTTACCCTATCCAATCTCCATCTTATATTTCCTTACAATCCCTTACATGGTTCAAAATAAGCTTGGTCCCTTTGGTGGTTCAAATCCCCGCCCAAGCTTACAGCGTAAGCTCTCCAAGGCTCGCGGTTTAGGGAATATCAAGAGGCTATATTCTCCTCAGCTGTATATTTTCTGGTTGTTTTACGAAAACTCTCCCTAAAAACATCAATTTTGTATTATGAAAAAATGGCTCAAAATTTCAGCCTTTCTTATACTGGTGGTTGTTATCGTCACGGTACTTAATTATCACTATGTAAAACGACAAACCGCGGCCTCTTTATTTACGAACACCAGTGGTATCCCGCCCCAGAAGGTCGGTCTTGTACTGGGCACATCCAAGTATTTAG
Organism: Lewinella cohaerens DSM 23179; assembly: GCF_000379805.1. GTDB lineage: Bacteria > Bacteroidota > Bacteroidia > Chitinophagales > Saprospiraceae > Lewinella > Lewinella cohaerens. The sequence goes on from NZ_KB903544.1 coordinate 124,092, forward strand.
CTGGTGGACAGATCAACCTTTATTACCGCTACAGAATTACAGCTGCTCAGGAACTTTTTGAGGCCGGGAAAGTCCAGTTTTTATTGCTTAGCGGTGATAATGGCACCAAAGAATACAACGAGCCGGCGCAAATGAAAGAAGATTTGGTAGCGCTCGGTATTCCAGCAGATCGTATTTACCTGGATTATGCAGGCTTTCGTACCCTAGATTCTGTTGTACGAGCAAAGGAGATTTTTGGGCAAAAATCCTTTATTTGTATTTCGCAACCCTTCCACGCAGCTCGAGCCATATACATCGGGCAGCAACATGGATTAGAAGTCAGCGGATATGTGGCTCAAGAAGTAAGTTTGGCTTATGGCTACACGGTACTTATCCGAGAGTATCTTGCCCGTATGAAGATGCAGCTTGATTTAATATTTGGGAAAGCCCCAAAATACTTGGGTGAAAAAATAACCATTGAATAGACCTTATGAAATCACAACACGAACTCAGCTATCCCGTAGGAACATTTGTGGCTACTCCTTCCCCTTCTGCCAACATTATTGCTGATTGGCAGCAAATAATAGCCGATTTCCCCAACCAGCTACGTGCAGAAACCAGTGGCCTATCTTCTGAAGAATTAGCTTATCAGTACCGGCCCGGAGGCTGGACGATCCGGCAGGTCATTCATCACTGTGCAGACAGCCATATGAATGCTTTTACTCGCTTCAAGTTGGCGCTCACCGAAGAAAACCCTACCATCAAGCCTTACGATGAGGCCGCCTGGGCAGAAATGTCAGATTATCACCTTCCTGTTGGTGTTTCCTTGGGCATTCTGGAAGGAATACATACCCGCTGGGTAGCGCTATTAAAAGGGATGAACGAAGATCAATACCAATGTTCTTATTTTCATCCAGAGCATGGCGCTCCGTTTAGCCTATTATTAGGGCTGGACAATTACCAATGGCATTGTCGGCACCATTTGGCGCATGTGAAACAAGCAAAAGCATTAAAACTTTAGAAGGTCTGCCCAAAAACAGGGTTTAAAACTCAGCAAATACGGTAATTGTATAATCGCAATGGTACGATCAGCCCTGCCTGCTTTCACCTCCTAATTTCATTCTACGAATCTGTATCTTTGCGTGATGGAAGCAATAGAAACCTTTTTAGATCATCTTTCTCAGGCACTCATCAACCAGCAGTTGAGTAAATTAACGCTGAGCAAAAACCGTAGTGCCCAATCTGATTTGAAGAACGTCTATGCACGCCTGGTATTGATCAAGGAAGAGCCACACCTTTCCTGCACACTGCGCTTTGCTACGCGCGATGAGACCAAAAACTTCTCCCTTACAGAAGCGACCACTGCCATTAACAAATGGCTCACAGAGGATTTTCGCCAAGCCGAACTCTTCACCGTATCAAAACAGGTAAGTTTGATGATAAGCAAAAAGGGCAAGGGCTTGGTACGCTCTCGCACCATCGCTACTCGCGAACCTGTTTCTTTGGAACACAACCAACAAAAGCAGCGGCCGTTGACTGATCCAAGGCCCTACCTTACCTCACTAGGCATTGCGGGCCAGGATGGGCAAATCCTGCAAAATGGCAGGCGTAAGTTTCGGCAAATCAATAAGTACATCGAACTGATTAGCCATCTTTTGCGGGAGCAGCCATTATCAAAAGGTGCTCGCATCGTAGATATGGGTTCGGGCAAGGGTTACCTCACCTTTGGCTTGTATGATTATCTCGTCAATGAAACCCAACTGCCTATTAAAATGACGGGGGTTGAGCTTCGTCCCGATTTGGTAAAAATCTGCAATACCATTGCGGAACAAAGCAAATTTCAGGGGCTAGAATTTATCGCAGGCGATATTCATCAGTACGAACCAGATGGCGGCATTGACATGCTCATCGCCCTCCATGCCTGCGATACCGCCACCGACGAAGCCATCGCCAAAGGCATAAGAGCACAGGCCGAACTTATCATTGTCGCTCCGTGCTGCCACAAACAGGTACGCAAAGCAATGCACCCTCCGGCAGCACTACAGCCGATGCTACAACACGGTATCCTCTTGGAACGCCAAGCCGAAATGCTGACCGATGCTATCCGCAGCTTGTTGCTGGAAGCACATGGCTATAAGACCAAAGTCTTTGAATTTATAGGTACCGAGCATACCCCAAAAAATGTAATGATAACGGCCATTAAAAGCCAGCCAAGGCCTGAAGCACTGGAAGAAATCGAGCACCTGAAGTCTCAGTTTGGCATCGAAAGACATCATCTTGAAGACCTTTTGCTAAAAATGACCAACTAAACTCAACAAAGTCTTTATTTTAGCCGCTACAAACTAGCTAGTTTTACACTAGTTGCCCCTTTCCCTTTTTGAAACCAAGGCTTAAAGCCAACCTCAATACAACCAAATCTTTCGCTTTACTTTGGCTATTGCCAAGTAAAAGAATTGTACAGCCCTGGACTTACCCCCCAGTTGCAGTAGCCGGTAATTTGGGTCATTGACAAAGGAACAACCACTATGAGAATTCAAATACTTTCTTCCCTCTGCTTACTATTTTCATTGCCGCTTGCCGCACAGTTAACGTGTGACGATGAATTCCTCTTAACCGGAAGTGCAACCTTAATGGGGGAATGTATCCAACTGACCTCTAATGCGGGAGGACAGCAAGGCTGTGCCTGGTTTCACGAAGAAACAGACTTCTCCCAGCCTTTCTCCCACACGATGACCGTCAACTTTGGCACCAATAATGCTGGCGCTGATGGCATCTGCTTAGTTTATCAAAGCAATACTTCCTCTACCTGTGGAATCAGTGGCGAAGGTATCGGAGCACAGGGTATCCCTAATTCCTTTATCGTCGAATTCGATACTTACCAGAACGCTGCATTAGGCGACCCCGTCAATGATCATGCCGCTATTAATATCAATGGTGATTTCACAACAACCATTAATGGTCCTTTTGATCTCGGTAATATTGAAGATGGTAACGACTACGATGTCACCTTCAACTGGGACCCCGCGACCAATTCTTACGAAGTCTACTTTGACGGTAACCTGATCCTATCTGGTGTTTTTGACATCATCAACAACTGTTTTGGTGGATCAAACATGGCCTTTTGGGGCTACACTTCTTCTACGGGTGGGGCAACCAATATACATACCGTATGCCCTGGACTACCCGCAGAAGTAGTCGCTGATGCAGGAACCATGGTCACAATCCCTTGCGTTGGTGCTTTGGCTACTCTTGATGGAAGCGGATCTGATGCTGGTGCTGAATTTGAGTACGAATGGACAACCAGTAACGGAAACATCGTTTCTGGAGAGTTTACCGATATGCCTGTCGTAGATGCCGCAGGAGCCTACACCCTTACCGTTTATAACAATCTCACTTTTTGCGAAAGCATGGACGACGTTATCGTTGTTATCAATCAATTGGAAGCTGAAATTGACATTCCGCCTTATCTCGATTGTATCACAGGAGAGGTAACCCTTGACGGTAGCAACTCCACCTCTGGCAATGATATTTCTTATGACTGGACGACCAGTGACGGAAACTTCACAGACACCAATGGCAACCAGGCTACTGTCGACGAACCCGGAGAATATACCCTAACCGTCATCTATGACGATGGCCAAGGTGGTTTTTGCATGGAAGAAGCCAGTGTAATTGTCGAAGAAAACCCCGATGTCCCCGTAGCATTTGCACTCGATGAGATTTTGACCTGTGACCCACCCAGCGTAGAACTAGATGGGACGGGTTCTTCAGAGAGTAGTGTTTTTGATTATGAATGGACAACGAATGATGGTGTTATTTTGGCCGGAGGCAATACGCTTTTCCCGCTGGTAGGCGCTGAAGGCTTCTACACCTTAACCGTAATGAACAGTATCTCCGGATGTACTGATGAATACGACATTTATGTGACAGCTGACCAGGATATCCCCGATGCTATTGCAATTGTTGATGGAGAGGTAGGATGTGCAAATCCAAGCCTCGTGATCGACGGTAGCTTATCCTCCTTTGGAGATGAATTCACTTACCAATGGACAACTGCTAATGGTAATATTGTGAGTGGAGCAACAGACTTTTCCCCAGAAGTTGATCAACCAGGTGACTACACGCTTGTGGTCACAGATACTGACAATGGCTGTACAGACCAAACAACGGTAACCGTAATGGGAGGAAACAACCCTGTTATTGTTGATATCACTGCCCCGCCAACACTTACGTGCCTCACTACAAGTGTGGTATTGGATGGTACTTCAAGTATTCCATTTACCGGCGTTACCTATAGCTGGACGACTACAAATGGAACACTAATTGGCCCTACAGATCAAGAAACAGCTACCGCTACGGCTGCTGGAGATTATACTTTAGTTATCACTGAAATAGACACTGGCTGTAGCAATATGGCCACGGTTACCGTAAATGAAAACACAACACCACCTGTTGCCGAAGCAGGAACTGCTCCCCTTTTTAGCTGTGGAGACAGCAACCTACAACTCAATGGCAATGGCTCCTCAGATACCAATGCTACCTATCTATGGAGTACCTCCAGCGGTACAATCATCAGTGGAGCTACCACCCTGAACCCTTTTGTGGGATCAGCAGGCACCTATGTCCTCGAAGTCACCAGTACCGTCAACGGCTGTACCGCCACAGACCAGGTGATTGTTGTAGGGGATGATGATACTCCCGTAGTACAAATAGTATTAAGCGACACCTTGGATTGTCTTACCAATACTTTGACATTAGACGCTTCCGGGTCCACCAGCGGAATGGATTACAACCTCGTTTGGTCAACCACAGGAGGGCAATTTGTAAGTGGTACCAACGGCCTTCTGCCAGTAGTAGACCAACCTGGCGGATACACCCTTGAGATTACAGATACGACCAACGGTTGTAGCAGTAGCGCTTCGGTCACCGTCGTACAAGACACGCTCCTGCCGGTTGCAGCTATCATGCCGCCCATTGAGCTCAACTGCCAAGTTGTCGATCAGATATTAAATGGTTCTGGTAGTAGCCAAGGAGGAAACTTCCAATACCTGTGGTCTACAAGTAACGGGCAAATTACCTCGGCCACCGATACTCTACTGGCAAGCATCAACGATCCTGGCGACTATCAGTTATTGGTTGAAAACACCAGCAATGGGTGTACCTCCACCGCTACCGTAACGGTAACAGAAGATGTGGTGCTACCCGACCTATCTATACTGCCAATTAGCGAGCTGAATTGTGTGCAAAGTGATATGACCATCACTGCGAGCTTGGCTACTTCATTCCCCAATCCTGATTTTCAGTGGAACACCTTAGACGGAACAATCTCAGGTAGTGACAGTACCGCTCAAATTTTAGCAACCAGTATCGGAACTTACAACGTAACTGTGCTAAACCCGGCCAATCAATGTACAGACTCCAGTAGCATTCAGCTGACAGAAAACACGGTATCGCCAGCCGCAGCTGCAGGGACAGATCAAAATCTGGATTGTAACACAACTACTCACACCCTTGGCGGGAATAGTAGCACCGGCAGCAATATCAATTACACCTGGTCTAGTCCCAACGCCACACTCCCTTCACTCGATAGCATAGCGACCTTGGCCGTTAGCGATCCCGGTATGTATATTCTCGAAGTTTTGGACGAGAGCAATGGTTGCTTCGCAATAGACACGGTACTCGTGACCCAAGATATACAGCTCCCTACGGCTATGGTCGCATTGCCTCCTCAATTGACCTGTACCGACAGCCTTTCCCTCTTGGATGGTAGTGCCTCTATCGGCACCTCTGCCTTGGCCTACGCTTGGTCTACCTTGAACGGTAGCTTAGTCGGTAACCCAAGCGCGGATCAAGTCAATGCTGGACAAGCCGGAGACTACCAATTGATCGTCACCAATACCATCAATGGTTGTATGGATACTACTTCTACGGTGGTCACTCAGGATGATAATTTCCCACAGGCCAGTATAGCAATGCCTTTATCACTCACTTGTGGACGACTGAGTGTCAACCTTGCCGGCACAGCCAATAGTAACAGTGGCAATACCGCTTTCACCTGGACAACCGCTGATGGGAATATTGTGCAAGACGCCAGTACCTTACAACCCTTGGTAGATAGCCCCGGCACGTATACCCTCACGGTCGAAGACACCAACAACAACTGCCGAGCTCAGGCCGAAATACAGGTTCTTTTAGACAATATCCCGCCTATTGTTGATGCCGGTCTGGACACCTTACTTAATTGTACTCGGACACAACTGCAGTTATCAGGAACTGCCGATGCACAAGGGGCAGGTACAACCTATACATGGAGCACGATGAATGGCAACATTCAAAATGGAGCGAACACTGCTACCCCTATGATTGATGCCGCAGGCACCTACCTTCTGGAGGTAACAAACACCACCAACGAGTGCTTGGCCACCGACGAAGTAACCGTGACACTGGACACCATCAGCCCGGTTATCCAAATTTTGTCACCAGCTATTCTGACTTGCGCAGACACCACTGCTACCCTCGATGCGGGAGCGAGTCTCGCAGGTAACACCCCAACCTATAGTTGGAGCAATACCTTCAGCCTACCCATTATGAATGAAGACCAAGCCATCGCTACAATTACACAAGCCGGAGATTATCAACTCCTTCTTACAAATACAGACAATGGATGCAGTCAAACAGCGACCGTTTCCGTACAGGACAACCTGATCCCTCCAGTGCCAATGATTGCAGTACCTGACACCTTGGATTGCATTACCCTCTCTGTAGGGCTCGACGCAACGGGGAGTACAGGAAACATGCTTTCCTTCGCGTGGTCAAATGCAGATGGTAATACAATCACCAACGGTTCAACATCCACGCCTACAGTAGGCTTATCTGGTAGCTACGAGCTGCTTTTAACAGATAACGACAACGGCTGTACCGCTATTTCCGACATTGATGTAGAAGAAGACACCGACACACCACTAGTAGCCATTACACCCCCTATAACGGTGGACTGTAACAACCCTAGCATCCAATTACAAGGCAACATCGCTAGCAATGTAGGTAATGCCCCCGTATACAGCTGGACCACTGCAGATGGTAATATTTTGCAAGATGCTAATACCCTTATCCCCACAGTTGATCAAGCAGGTAACTACACCCTGATGGTTACCAACACTGACAATGGCTGCGTAGGTAGCCGTACGATTTTAGTGCGAGAAGACCTAGATGATCCTATTGTACAGATCGATCCTGTCGATACGCTCAACTGTACCGTGCTTTCTTTGAATATCGTGGGAGAAAACAGCACCGGAACGAGTAGCTTATCCTATCAATGGGAAAGTCCTGACGGAAATATTACCAGTCCTACTGATGGAGCCAATATTACCGTAAACACGCCAGGAAGCTATGGCCTTTTAGTCACCAACATCACTAACGGATGTACTGACAGCTTAGGCACAATGGTCTTTCAGGATACGCTTCAGCCAATAGCCATGATTGATATGCCGGGCATTTTAGACTGTGGAACACCAAGCTTAATTCTCGATGCTGGCGCATCTAGCAGTGGGCCTGACCTGGCCATAACCTGGTCGACAGCGAATGGGCAAATTGACGATGGAGCGGATGGTTTATTGCCAGAAGTAAGTCAGCCAGGAATCTATACTTTAGAGATCGTGAATACCGAAAACACCTGTTTCAGCAGCGCCAGTATTGAAGTATTACAAGATGACGACGTACCCGTTATTGTCTTTGCTACGCCAGCGGAACTCAATTGTAATGTACTGAGCACGCCATTGGACGCTACGGCTTCTAGCATGGGTACAAATTTACTCTACAGCTGGACGACAACAGGTGGGATAATTCTCTCAGGTGCCGATGGACTAACCCCGCAAGTAGGCGCACCCGGCACCTATATCCTTATGATTGAAGATACCAGCAACGATTGTAGCAACACCGCTAACGTCATCGTAGAACAAGACATTACGCCACCGCTGGCTTCTGCGGGCAACGATTTCGTACTGGATTGTACCGATGAACAGGATAACCTAAATGGCACCAATTCCTCCCAGGGCAGTACCTTCACCTACCTCTGGACATCAGTTGGTGGAACGACCGTTATCAACGAGAACACCTTATCCCCAACCATCAATGCCCCCGGAGGCTATCAAATCCTTGTGACCAATACAGCCAACGGTTGTACCGCAATGGACCTTGTGACCGTTACCGAAAATATCCCTGTAGCTACATTGGAGGCCGTACAACCACTCTGTTTTGGCGACCTTGGCCTGATCAACTTCAGCAGCATTCAAGGTGGCACCCCTCCTTACCTTTACAGTATCAATGATGGAAACAGCTTGCAGTCGCAAACACTTTTTACGAACATCCCCGCAGGTGTTTATCAGACATTAATTGAAGACAGCAATGGCTGTACCTATGAAGAAACGATTGAAATCATTCAACCCGATTCACTCTACGTACTGGTCACCCAGCCCGAATTAGAGATCGATTACGGAGACAGTGTAAGACTGGTTGCACAAACCAACTACCCGGAAGCATCACTAGCACAAATTAATTGGGAAGACGCATCGACGCTTAGTTGTGGTGATTGCCTGGCCCCTTATGCCCAACCTACCGAGACAAGCCTGTATCAAATCAGTGTGATTTCAGAAAATGGCTGTAGCGACAAAGCTTTGGTGCGGGTTTTCGTCAACCGGGATTTCCCTGTGTATTTCCCTAATATTTTCTCGCCTAATGGCGATGGCGACAATGATGTATTTTATCCATTTGCCGAATTGGGCAGCGTCACCCAAATACATCAATTCGATATTTTTGATCGCTGGGGGAACGCTATTTACACCGTTGATAATTTCGCACCCAATGATCCTCGTTACGGATGGGATGGCACCAAGGCAGGCGTGATAATGAACCCTGCTGTTTTCGTCTATTTTGCCGAAGTAGAGTTTGCGGATGGGCGCGTAGAGATATTCAAAGGAGATGTTACGCTTATTCGATAGTTGCGCGCAAATAAATAATAGTTATGAATTCCGAACAGATTAAAGAAAGAACAAGGCCCTTAATCAACAAGGTATCACCTGTATCGGAGAGGTCGTTAGATCTGGTTAATGACTTAATCGTAATTGAAGTTTATGAAAAAGGAGATATTTTTATAGATAGAGGAAAAAGAAACAACAAGGAATACTTTGTTTACGAAGGTGTGTGTCGGAGCTTTCTACTAAGCCCGGAAGGTGAAGAAGTAACCATCTCCTTTTTTCTTGAAGGCGGTGTTCTTTCTCCGAATAAAACGAGAACAGCTAATCAAATATCTCACCTCAACTTTCAAGCGCTTACCAAGCTAACCGTTGCCAGTTTAAACGCTGACAAGTTTGAGCAGTTAATGATAAATCACATTGACATACGCGAGTTTGGAAATATGGTTTTACAAAATGAACTCCTTGCAAAAGTCGAGAAAGAAATTGGCCTCGCTTCGCTGAATGCTAAAGAAAGGCTCCTCCTTTTTAGAGAAAAATATCACTTCCTGGAAAATCTAATCTCACATATTGACATTGCCTCCTATCTCGGAATTACAAACATTTCCCTAAGTAGACTCCGTAAAGGACTCATGCAATAAAATGCCATCCTTTAACAAATGTTAATGGATTTGAAATCAGTATCATCAATCTTTGTAGAGAATTAAAAACAAAGAAAGATGAAAAACTTATCGAGTACCCTCAAGCAAGGATTCAATGTAAATAAAATTAATCCACTTTGGTATCTCGCAATCGGAGTAGCTACCATGGCGCTATCTCACATGACCTTTAGTATTGAAGTCATGGCTTGGGTTTCAAGTGTTCCTTTTTTAATTTATCTAAGCCTCACACAAGGCTGGAAGTCAAGATTAACCTTTTTTCTGGCTTTCGTTTTCGCTTGGACTTTGGTGGTAGCGAAGATTATTAGCGAGCCAATACCACTAGTACTGACCTTACTCTACTCGATTCCAATTAGTTTATTCCACCTGCCTGCTTACCTAGCCTGGAGTAGATTTAAAAATCAAAAATACGCGCTGCTTCTATTTCCTATTATCATGATCATTATGGAATGGATTCAATACACCTTTACACCTCTTGCCAGTTGGGGAGTAGCGGCATATACCATGCACGATAATGTATCACTTATTCAAACAGTGTCCTTGTTTGGCTTGGCTGGACTGAGCTTTCTCATTTATTGGGTTAATGTCTCAATTGCTACTATCATAATCAAAAGGGAAATCGCTACTTCAACATTTCAGCTTCCGTTAATTATGTTGTTCCTTTTCATTGTTTTTGGCTCCATTCGTTACGACTTGAGCAAATCCAATGGCATTGACACGGTAACTGTTGCAGCCGTTGGAACAGATTCCGAGGTAAGTGGTTTACCATTACCTTCTAAGGAAAGTAATGACCAAAATAAAACGGCATTATTTGAGCGAACAAGAACAGCAGCAGCCGGTGGTGCTAAAATAATAGCATGGAACGAAGCTGCCTTATTTATAATGCCTGAAGAGGAGAAGGAATGGATTGAATCCATAAAGAAACTAGCCGTTGAACTCAATATCACTTTGGTAGCTGCTTATGTGACACCCATTTCACAAACGCCCTTTAAGTATGAGAACAAGTACCAGTTTATTGATTCGTCAGGGAACATTACGCATTCCTACCTTAAGCATCAACCCGTGCCAGGAGAACCAGCAGTGCAGGGAACGTCGCCTTTAAAAGTGGTTGATGTAACAGGAACAAAAGTCGGAGCTGCAATTTGCTATGACTATGATTTTCCATACCTGGCAAAAGAGTATGGTGAATTAGGGGCAGATATGGTTATTCTTCCGTCAAGTGACTGGAGAGGCATTGACCCTGTGCATACAGAAATGGCTGCCTTTAGAGCAGTTGAGCAAGGTCATGCTGTCCTCCGTTCAACCCGTTTTGGGCTTTCCGCAGCAATCACACCATACGGTGAAATGGCTTCACAAATGAGCAGCTTTGATGGAAATAACAAAATCATGTATGCACAACTTCCTGCTAAAGGTGTCACTACATTATACTCCATCATTCATGATAGTTTTGTTTACCTGTGTATAGGCTTTTTACTATTCTTCACTGTAATTACAGTTCGATCAAACAAAAGTAAGTAAGACGTATACCGCTCATTCTGTAATAAGAAAGGCGACAAAATGCCATTTAGCACTTTGTCGCCTTCTTAGAGCTTCGCTCAAATAATTACTTAGCCAAAAACTCTCCATTCAACTGGCGAATCTTAATCCGGAATGCAGCAAACAGCAAGGTCATAAACGGACTTAGGTAATTGAAGATCGCGTAGATGAAATAATCGGCAACGGATACGCCAAGTACCCCAGATTGGTAAGCTCCACAGGTATTCCAAGGTACCAATACCGAAGTAACCGTTCCTGAATCTTCCAGGGTACGACTAAGGTTTTCGGGCGCAAGGCCGCGTTCTTCATAGGCTTTAGCAAACATCTTACCAGGCACAACAATTGCCAAGTATTGATCAGATGCCGTGACATTAAGTGCCAAACAGCTGGCCACAGTGCTCGCAAACAAGCTAAAGGTACTTTCTGCCATATTGAGTAGTGAGCGACTGATACGTGCAAGTGCTCCGATGGCATCCATGATTCCACCAAAAACCATCGCACATAAGATCAACCAGATAGTCCCCAACATTCCTGCCATCCCGCTAGAAGAGAAGAGATCATTAAGCAAGGCGTTTTCCGTTTCTACGGCTACATCTACAGTAATGGCTTTCATGACACCAACATAAGCGCTGGTAAAGCTGAGCGTTTCCGTTTCGGCTATAGCAGCCACAACTTCGGGTTGAAAACCTACTGCAAAAACACCTCCCAACAGCGTACCTGCCAACAATGCGATTAAAGGCTTGGTCTTTCGGATAATCAGAAAAATAACTACTGCTGGCACAAAAAACAGGACTGGGCTAATAAGAAACTGCGCTTCCATAGCACCAAGTAGAGCTTTGGTATCGGCCACACCTGTAGGCTCTATGGTCAGGCCTATTATGATAAATACGATGATGGTAATGACAATTGTTGGAACCGTCGTGTAGGCCATGTAGCGAATGTGCGCAAACAACTCGCCACCAGCCATAGCTGGTGCCAGATTGGTGGTATCTGACAATGGCGACATTTTATCCCCAAAATAAGCGCCAGACAATACCGCTCCTGCTACCATTCCCAGAGGAATGCCAATGGCTTGGCCGATCCCGACTAAGGCAATGCCCACCGTGGCAGAGGTAGTCCAGGAACTACCCGTAGCGATGGAAATAATAGCACAGATAACCACTGTAGCGGGCAGGAATATGGTCGGATTCAATATTTTTAAACCATAAAAAATCATCGAAGGAATCACTCCACTGATGAGCCAGGTACCCGCCAAAGCCCCTACGAGCAACAGTATAAGAATCGCTTCCGTCGTCGATTTGATATTATTGGCGACTTCATCAATCATTTTGCGGTAGGAGACCTTGTTCATAAATCCAACGATGGCAGCAACCGCTCCACCGATGAGTAAAATAAACTGGTTGGAGCCACTGAGGGCATCATCCCCAAAAACACTCACATTGAAACTAAGTAGGATAACCAGGATAATGACGGGAATTAACGCTTCCCAGATGTTGAGTTCCTGATTTTCAATAATTGGTTGTTCTTCCATGAGTGTTTTTTATTCTTCTTTCGTAATAGTTTCAATCTTCACCGTTTCAATACGGGTATTGCTCACCAACTCTATGATAAAGCGATAATCGCCAAGCTCCAGTATTTGTTCTTGTTCAGGAATATCTTCCGTTGTGGTTACCAGATAGCCAGAAAGGGTATGGTATTCCCCTTCTGGTAAAAAGAGGCCATACTTTTCGTTAAGATAATCGATCTCTAAACGGCCGGAAAACAAAAAGGTACCTTCTCCAAGGTCCTCTTCTATATGATCTCCCTTATCGTGTTCATCTTCTATTTCGCCAAAAATTTCTTCCAGGATATCCTCCAATGTAATGATGCCCGAAATACCTCCAAACTCATCGAAGACACAGGCGATACTCATCTTTTCTTTAATGAGTTTGTTCATCAACTCCGTTACATACATCGTTTCAGGTACGAATGGAATCGCCAGGGCAAGCTGCTTAATACTTTTGGGTTCTTCAAAAAGTTGCTGGTGATGTACATAACCCAGGACATTGTCCACATCTTCATTAATAACCAGAAGTCGGGACAAATGGGTCTTTTGGAAAACCTCCACCAATTCTTCTATGCTGGCGCTTACATCAATGCTCTCAATTTCGGTGCGTGGCACCATGCTCTCCCGCACACGCACTTCCCGCAGGTTCAATGCTTTTCCAAAAAGGTCTTTATCAATTTCCTCCTGAGCATCAGATCGAGACTCTCTTACGAAGTTTTCCAAATCCAGCCTTGTTAATATTTGCTCCGTTGGTGCTACTCTCTTTTTAAAGAGCAGCCGCAAAGTCAGGTCCGATGCTTTGGTCATCGTCCACGCAAAAGGAAAGAGTAAAAACTGTAGAGATCGTAATGGAATGGCCAGCTGATAAAGGAAATCATCTGCAAATAGGCGAAACAGCGTTTTGGGCAGAAACTCACCAAAGAGCAAAACCACAATCGTGATCAACACCGTTTGCAGCAAGACCTGAGAAATGCTTTCTTCAGAGATACCCAACAACTGAGACAGTATTGGAGAGAGCAGCTGCCCCATCAGATAGGTGAAAATAACCAAGGCTATATTATTCCCCACCAGCATGGTACTGATGAAGTTGTTTGGCCCATCGTACCAACCCGACAAGATCAGGCTCCGGTAGGAACCTTTCTTTTTCTTGAGTTCTATCTTCAGCTTATTCGCTGATACAAAAGCCATCTCAGAGCCTGAAAAGAGCGCCGAAAAAGCAAGTGCTGCAACAATCCCAATAAAAAGCCCCATAGGTTATTTAAAGTTAGAAGGATGAAGATAGTAGTTTTTTGGGAATGCCCCCTCTTACCTTATCACCGTCACATCTCCCTTCACCTCTACAATCTCCTCATCGACGAAACGTAGCTGTGCCAAATAAACAAAAACACCAGGGTTAACGGGATCGCCATTGAATTTTCCGTCCCAGCCGAGGCCTACATCGTTAGGGAAAATATTATTGGCCTCAAACACCAGCTCGCCCCAGCGGCTGAAAACTTGCAGTTTTTCAATGAGTTCCAATCCAGGGCCGCTGAAGATGGTGAAGCCATCGTTGGTCCCATCATTATTCGGGCTAAAGACATTAGGGATGAAAATCGGCCGGTCTTTGATCAAATTAATGGTCACCTCATCCGTAGCAGTACAGCCATTTTCGTTGGTGACCAGCACCTGATAGGTCGTCGTAGCTGTTGGGTTAACCTGAACTAGGCTACAATCCGGGTTGAGGCAATTCAGAGAATCCATCGGCGTCCAGGTGTAAGTCACGGGGGAATAATTGGAAATTGCCCGTACCAACGTATCATAACCAAGGACGATGAAACGGTCACCGCCAGCATCCACAACCAACTCAATAGGTTCAATGACGGTGGCATCTACAGTAGCAGTACAGCCTTCGGCATCCAGCACTGTCACTTCATAATTTCCGGCTGGCAAATTACCTAATACAGGTTCCATTTGAAAAGTAAAACCGTCTACACTATACTCATAAGGAGGAGAGCCACCTACAGCTTCTACCGTAATACTTCCTTCGCTTTCACCGAAACAAATATTGTCAATCACTTCGACCAGTCCTAAGCCCAGGCTATCGGGCTGGGTCACGATGGCATCGCCCGTAATCAGGCAATTATTTTCATCTGTTACCTGTAGATTATAAGTGCCAGCAACCAGGTTTCCATTTACCGCTGTTACCGCACCGTTATTCCAACTATAGAAGTAATTGCCAAAACCACCGGTCACGAGGGCCTCAACACTGCCATCACTTTCGCCAAAACAACTAACATTATCAATCGCAAAATCTAGCGTAAGCGGTGGGTGATCTTCTACTACTAGTTCGAAAAAGCCACTACAAAGGTTAGCATCCAAGACGTCTACCAGGTAGGTTCCCGCAGGGATATTGTTCAATGTATTACTGGAGGTAAATCCATTCCCATCGTTAAAATTGTACTCGTAAGGGGGCAGTCCATTATTGATCGCTATCACAATAGAACCATCACTGAACCCAAAACAACTCGGCTGCGTGATCGTCTGCACAGCAGGGTCTAGCTGCAACTCTAATTCCCTTACGGGTAAAATCTGGGTGAATTCACAATCATTGTCATCGCGAACGATAACCGTATAATCCCCTTGACTGATACCGCTAAAGGTATTGTTAGGCCCAAAGCCCGTGTTCTCCCAATTGTATTCGTAAGGGGGCGTACCTCCATTCACCACCAAAGTGACGGCACCATCGGTTCCACCATTACACGTAGGCATTACGACCAAAGTGTCAAAAGTAAAAGGCGGAGGGCTATCTACGACGAATGAAAAGGCATCCTCACAGGTCGCTTCGTCCACAACAGTTACGGTATAGGTCCCAGGAGCTAAGCCCGTAACATCCTCGCTATTGGCGCCGTTACTCCAGCTATAACCATAAGGCCCATAAGGGTTACTCACCAAGAAATCAATGGCGCCATCGGTGCTATCCGGGCAATCCACATCACTAATATTCGCATCGGTCGTAAAATGGTCGTCACAGCAAATAACTTCGGTCGCTAAATCAATACGAGTAACAACACAGCCACGTTCCGAGGTGACTTCCAGTACGACAGGCTTGATACCCGGCGTGTTATACACCACTTGGTGCGGCCCTTGGCCAGTAGCCGTACGCGGTTCTGCCCCTGAGCCGAAATCCCAATCGTAGCTATCAATATTGCCAATAAACGAAGAAGCATCCGTAAAATTGATGGTCTCTCCTACACAGGCAACATCTGGTTCAAAAACAAAATTGGCCTGTGGCCCAACAAAGGTTCCCGTCCCAGGGCTCTGATCGAACTCAATGGAAAAACCGGCACCAGATTGGCTGAAATTGTTAACAACCAGCGCATAACTGCGGCCTGCTACCATATCTACAGCCTGCGCAAAATTATTATCTCCTGCTTGGCAGCCACAGGTTTCTCCGATATCCGGATCGGCCAAACTCAGGCCTGTTTCGCCGGTACAAGGTGCCCACTCATCAAAAGCAGCACCTACGTTTTCACCAGAGGCCATACATCTCAAATCTTCCTTTCCAGTACAATCATCTAGCCCATTTGGTAACTCAAATACAACAAAATCAAGGTCATCAGCCGGGTTTAGCGGCGTGAGCGTAAAGGCCAGCGGCCCGCTATCCTGACAAGTCCATTTATACCAGGTACTACTAGATTCATCGAATGGGCAGGTACCACTGCTACAACTTACATCACCAATCTCATTGGGCGTGTCGCCTACACCTACGACAAAACTCACTGAAAACGGCGATTTATCACAAAGGATAACCGCCGAATCACAATCGCCATCAGGTGGAGGAACTTCATTGAAGTTATTGACACACAGCTGAAAAGTCCCCGTCTGATTAAAGCGAGCACTCACACGGATGTAGTAGGTCTGACCAATGGTCAAGCCAGCCTCAAAGATGGTTACCTGGTCAGCATTGGAATTATCCGATGCACAGGCGATAGCATCGCCAAGGTTGTCACAAGTCCCTTCATACAGTGCAAACTGAGGATCTTGTATCGTCCCGCCATCATTCACATCCGTCTCACCAATTACACTGATACTAACGATAGGTGCTACCGCCGTAAACGAAAACCAAACATCAAAGGCATCCTGGTTGTTAGGAAAACACATCGGGCTATCTTCCGGTGAGATGGTCGCATTGATGGTGGTATACGCATCCGGCACAGAACACCACAGGGTGATATCATCTAGCGGAATAGCATCGACGCATTCGTCGTTGGCGGGTTGTGCCCAAGCAGAAGGTAAATAAAGCGCTGAAAAAAGCAGCAGGAAGTATATTTTGCGCATAGTATGCTCGATTGTCTGTCTAGTAGTTGTAGTCTATAACGTTTAAAACCCCAAAAGCGTAGCTCTTGGTCTTTAAATAAGAAGCTTTTGTCTGGTTAGTTGCTGTCTGAAAGTAAGATTTTAACTTTTATTTATCACTTTTGACGGATGAAACAGATTCCCAACCTTATTACGCTGGTCAATTTGCTCTGTGGTTGCGCTGCGCTACTAAGTCTTTTTCAGGGCTGGTATTTTGCGACTGCCGGATGGTTAGCTGCCGCCGCACTAGCTGATTTTGCCGATGGCCTTGCGGCTCGGGTGCTCAATGTAAGTTCACCTGTAGGTAAAGAACTCGATAGTTTGGCGGACCTTATTTCTTTCGGTTTGGTACCAGGTGCTATCCTTTACACCTTGCTTGTGTTGGGTGCTCATCCTGATTTTGCTACCCCTATGCAAGGTGGCATCCATTGGTTTGCCTTTCCTGGTTTTATTCTTACGGGTGCTTCTGCATTACGCCTAGCACGTTTCAACCTGGATGAACGGCAAACAGAAGGGTTTATAGGTCTAGCAACTCCCGCTTGCACCATTCTTGTTCTGGGTTTATTGATGCTCTATCGTGCCGAAGCACCCTTCTTTTTAGAAATCATCGAACAACGATTTGTGATATATGCCCTGATTTTTGTCCTTTCCTGGCTTTTATTAGCGGAAATACCCATGTTTAGTTTCAAATTTAAGCAATTGCGCTGGGAAGGCAACGCCCTGCGGATTATCTTTGCGGCCTCAGCACTGGTATTTTTGTTGATATGGCGTGAAGTGGCGCTCGCACCCATTGTGCTGATTTATATTATTATTAACATCGTTCGTCACTTTACCACTAACAGAGTCTAAGATGAATTTCATTGCCGAAGTAGATATCATGCCCCACCAGGAATTACTGGACCCTCAAGGGAAAACGGTGGCTAAGAATATGAAGAACCTCCACCTTGATGGAGTAGAAGATGTTCGTATTGGAAAACACGTTACCCTAAAGTTGACCGCAGCCGACGAAGCAGAAGCTCGCCAGATGGTGGAGACTGCTTGCCAGAAACTATTGGCCAACGTCATTATGGAAAACTTTACTTACGAACTAAAGGAAGCCAAATAATTCCGAAAATCCGGAATTATTTACGCTTTGAACTTGTTGAATTAAGTCAACCGTTGTTGACAACTTACTACTACGCACCATGGCAGAACAGCTATTCGATAAAGTACGCGACATGATCAGCGCCATCAAAGACGCTGCCCCCACTTCTAGTGAAGAACTCGAACAGTTCAGAATTCAGTTTCTGGGGAGTAAGAACCGCTTGAAGCCATTGATGGGTGAAATTCGCAATGTCATCAATGAACGCAAAAAGGAATACGGTCAGTTGGTAAACGAAGCCAAGCAAGTAGCGGAAGCCAAGTTTGCCGAACTCAAATCTAGCCTGGAATCAGCTGCGGAAGCATCTGCAGCTAGTGACCTCGACCTGACTGCTCCGGGAGAGCCTATCGCGCTAGGTTCACGCCATCCGATTTCTACTACGATGAACCGCATCGTAAGTATTTTCGAACGCATTGGATTCGCTGTAGCCGAAGGGCCGGAAATCGAAGATGATTGGCACAACTTCACAGCGCTCAATACGCCTGAAGACCACCCTGCCCGCGACATGCAGGACACTTATTACCTAAAAGGCTACGAGCCCGGTGCTGGCGCTCAACTTTTACGGACGCACACCTCTTCGGTACAGGCTCGGACGATGAAAACTACGCAGCCGCCCATTCGCATTATTGCCCCTGGGCGCGTATACCGTAATGAAACGATCTCGGCACGTTCACACGCTCAGTTCCACCAGGTAGAAGGCTTGTACATCGACGAGAAGGTATCCTTCGCGGATATGCAGCAGACCTTGTTCTATTTCGCTCGCGAGATGTACGGGGAAAACACGCGGATTCGTTTACGCCCTTCTTACTTCCCATTTACCGAGCCTAGTGCAGAGATGGACGTTTCCTGTTTCATCTGTAATGCTGAAGGTTGTAATATTTGCAAATACACCGGCTGGGTAGAAATTTTGGGTTGCGGCATGGTTGACCCTAATGTTTTGGAAGAATGTGGCATTGATTCCGAAAAGTACACCGGCTTTGCATTTGGTATGGGTATCGAACGCCAAGCTATGATGTTGTACAACATCACGGATATTCGCCTGATGTTCGAAAACGATGTCCGCTTCTTGAAGCAGTTTACTAGCGTACTGTAGATTCGTAATCATCTTTGGCCATGCCTTTTGTTGTTGAGATGCGACGCATCTTGACTTCTACTCTTAATTTTGATTTTATTCTAACTTTCCATGAAGCCAAGCATCCCTAAAGGCACACGCGATTTTTTGCCACAGCAGGTAAACCGTCGCAATTATATTTTCGAAACCATTCGTAGTGTCTTCGTCAAGTATGGCTATCAAGCCATCGAGACGCCCGTCATGGAGAACCTTAGTACCCTGACAGGAAAATATGGCGAAGAAGGCGATCGACTATTGTTCAAGGTGCTTAACAACGGAGACTTCCTGAAAAAAGCTAACGAAGAAGCGCTTCAAGAACGCAATTCTACGGCACTGATCTCCTCTATTTCCAAGCGAGGGTTGCGATATGACCTTACGGTACCTTTTGCCCGTTATGTGGTGATGTATCAAAACGATCTATCATTCCCTTTCAAGCGCTATCAGATCCAGCCTGTGTGGCGGGCCGACCGCCCACAAAAGGGGCGCTATCAAGAGTTTTACCAGTGCGATGTTGACGTTGTAGGGTCAGATTCGCTCAGCTACGAGGCGGAACTCGTTCAGATTTATGATGAGGTGTTTGGGAAACTGAATATCAAAACCGTTACCCGCATCAATAATCGCAAAATACTGGCTGGTATTGCGGAAGTAGCCGGTATTCCAGAACAGATGATCGACATGACTGTTGCCATCGACAAGCTGGATAAGGTTGGGATTGAAGGTGTTCGTAAAGAACTGGGAGAGCGAGGTATTGGTGAAGCTGCCGTCGCCAAGATTGAAGAAATTTTGGCCATCAAGGAATTAGCTGACCTAAAAGCAGCGCTGGCAGCGAGTGAAACTGGCCTATTAGGCGTAGAAGAAATCACACAGGTTTTTGCTTACCTGGAAGGATACGAATTCAAAAACACCTTGCAATTCGACATCACCTTGGCTCGTGGTCTCAACTACTATACCGGGTGTATTTTTGAAGTAAACGTAGATACCGCAGCGCACCCCAACGTAAAAATGGGCAGTATCGGCGGCGGCGGTCGCTATGCAGACCTGACCAGCGTCTTTGGTATGAAAAATATGCCTGGAGTTGGCGTTTCTTTCGGTGCAGAACGTGTATATGATGTGCTGGAAGAACTCGATTTGTTCCCTGCCGAAGATGCCGCAGCCCTAAAAGTGCTTTTGATTGGTTTTGATGAAGAAAGCCACCGCTACGCTTTCCGCTGCCTCAACCAATTGCGTGCAGCCAATATCAATGCAGATCTTTATCCAGACCCCGTCAAGCTGAAAAAGCAAATGAAGTATGCCAATGATCGCAACGTGCCTTATGTCATCCTTATTGGCGACAATGAAATGGCGAGTGGTGAGCTTAGCTTAAAGAATATGGGAAATGGTGAGCAGGAAAAGCTGTCGATAGCAAAAATCATTGATGCGCTGAAGTAAGCACCTTGAAAAATAAGCTGACCTATTTATGGTTCATTAATTTAAACCTTGCATCGGCGAATACCCCACTCCACAATGCCAAAATTTACCACCTTCGCGGACGTTCAACAAGCCATCGAGCAAGGAGAACTGACAACAGTCAACATCGTTGATTACTATCTGGAGCAAATTGCGGCTAGCCAAGACCTCAACATCTACGTAGAGGTCTGGGCAGACGAAGCACGCGCAATGGCCAAGCAACAGGATGAGCGCCGGAGAAACGGAGAGCAACTCGGCCGCTTAGCCGGAATGGTAATCTCTATTAAGGACGTTATCTGCTACGAAAACCACCAGGTAACTGCTGGTTCTAAAATACTGGAAGGCTTTTCTTCCCTCTTTTCGGCTACTGCTACGGAACGCCTTTTAGCCGAAGATGTCATTATTATTGGTCGCACCAACTGTGATGAGTTCGCAATGGGGTCTACCAACGAAACGTCGATCTACGGCCCGACCCGTAATGCGGCCGACCCCACTCGTATCCCCGGAGGTTCATCGGGCGCCGCTGCGGTAGCTGTACAAGCAGACACCTGCCTGGCCGCCCTCGGTAGCGACACCGGCGGATCGGTACGCCAGCCCGCTGCATTTTGTGGCGTCATTGGCTTTAAGCCTACTTATGGTCGAATTTCACGCCACGGCCTGCTGGCTTATGGCTCTTCCTTCGATCAGATCGGCACCCTTACGCACAGTATAGAAGATACGGCTTTGCTACTAGAAATCATGGCTGGTGCTGATGATTTTGATAGCACCGCCAGCACCACCGATGTTCCAGCTTACAGCAAGGTACTTGGCGAAAGCAAACCAGCTCGGATCGCCTATATCCGTCCAGCGTTGGAGCATCCCGGATTGGATGGGGAAGTCCGCGCTAACGCAGAAGAATTTCTCAACAAACTCAGAACGCAAGGCCATACTATCGAAGCGGTAGAATTTGATCTACTGGATTATATTATCCCTGCTTATTATGTCCTCACGACGGCCGAAGCCTCTAGCAATCTATCCCGCTATGATGGTATCCGCTACGGACACCGAAGCACCGAAGCAGAAAACCTGCAAGAGACTTACCAAAAATCACGGACTGAAGGTTTTGGTCAAGAGGTAAAACGCCGGATCATGTTAGGCACCTTCGTACTTAGCGCTGGTTATTACGATGCCTACTACGCCCGTGCCCAAAAGGTAAGGCGCTTATTACTGGATCGGCTCAATGAGATCTTTGCTACTTACGATTTCATCTGCTTACCTACGACACCTACTCCGGCCTGGCCACTGGGTGAGAGTCTGGAAGATCCGGTTGCCATGTATCTTTCGGATATCTACACCGTAGCCGCAAACATGGCTGGCTTGCCTGCTATTAGTCTTCCTAGTGGAACACATGAAAGCACTCAATTACCGCTAGGGATGCAATTGATGGCCCCAGCTTGGGGAGAAGCTTCCTTGTTAGCCTTTGCAAAAAACATCTAACGATGACTGATTTTTTAACCGAAGTCTCTAAGCCATTATTCCTATTCCTTGTAGGAGCCTTGATTGGAGTGGTTAAAGCTTGGCTCCGAAAATCGCCTATCTCTAAAAAGGAAGAGTTTTTCAATTACCATCGGTATCTTAAAAAGCCTGTCATTTGGACCTTTATTGCAATGTTTCTTATTTTCCTTTTAATTGGATTAGGCGTCAATCCTGACAAAATGGAGGTACTCCAAAGAGCACTTGTCTATGGCCTTTATGCTTCAGCAGCAATATATATCTTCATGATATGGGGCGCTAATTTGATGAAGGGAGAGAACTAGTCGAATCCACATCTCCTTAATAACAAAGGCTTGACTGTACCATGGATAAAACTGAAGCTGCAATATCTATTTTTAACCGTCACGCAGAAGAATACCAGTCTAAGTACATGGATCTGGCTAAATACCACGATTTCCTCGATTTATTTTGCTCTTTAATCCCAGCTTCCCCTTGCCTTTTAGACCTTGCCTGCGGGCCAGGAAACGTCACCAGATATGTACTTAACCAGCATCCTAATGCGAAAATATTAGGTATTGACCTTGCTCCTAGAATGTTAGATTTAGCTCGAATCAACAATCCGACAGCCGCTTTTCAGTTGATAGATTGCAAGAAAATCAGCGAGTTACCCCAAAAATACGACGGTATCCTGTGTGGCTTTTGCTTACCGTATTTATCCAAAAAAGAGAGTAAGAAACTGATTAAAGACGCGGCTGAATTATTGAACACTGATGGCATTTTCTACCTTAGCACCATGGAGGGAGAAGATTCAAAGTCAGGTTGGGTAGGCCCTAGCTCTGGCGGAGATGAGAAACTATACATGTACTACCACCAGGAAAGCCATCTCGTAAACGCCTTGATTGATAACGGTTTCCATATCCACTTCACTCAACGTGTTTCTTCCCCTACTCCAGCGGGCAGCCCTGTTGTAGATTTAATCATCATTGCTAAAAAGCAGTAATCATGTCCGATAAAAAACGTCCGATTCCTGCCTCCAAGCAACAGTTGCACCCTCGTAATAAACACCTTCGACTTTACGATTTCGATAAACTAAGGGAGACTTCCCCTGAATTAACTGCTTTTGTAAAGCCCAATAAATACGGCAATGATTCCATCAATTTCTTTGACCCACTGGCTGTAAAAGCGCTGAATAAGGCTTTACTGAAACAGTATTATAGAATTGATTACTGGGATATCCCCGAGGAATATCTGTGCCCACCTATTCCTGGCAGAGCTGACTATATTCATTACCTCGCGGATTTACTTTATCCAGAAAAATCGAGTAATAATACCAAAGCTTATTACAACGAGCGCGTAAAATGCCTGGATATTGGCGTAGGAGCCAATTGTATATATCCGATTATTGGTAGCAATGAATATGGCTGGTCCTTTATTGGCAGTGATGTAGATCAAACAGCGATCGCAAATGCTCAACTTATAGTCAACAAAAATGAACGCTTGCAAAGCAAGGTCACCCTACGCTTGCAATCCGATGCAAAGCAAAAAATAAAGGGAATTCTTCAGGAAAACGAGCGCGTCGAGTTGGTAATCTGCAACCCTCCTTTTCACGCATCAGCCAAGGAAGCACAAGCCGCCAACCAACGGAAACTAACCAACCTCAAAGGAACGCCTAAAGCCAAGCCAAGTCTAAATTTCGGAGGCCAAAGTAACGAACTCTGGTACCCTGGCGGAGAAAAAGCGTTTTTGAAGACCTTGATTCAAGAGAGCAAAGCTTTTGCTACTTCCTGTTTTTGGTTCTCGAGTTTGGTCTCAAAAGAAGAGTATCTTAAATTCCTCTATGATGTCCTCAGAAAGGTTGGGGCCAAAGAAGTGAAAACTATGCCTATGGCCCAAGGCAACAAAACGAGTAGAATTATTGCCTGGACATTTCTTACGACCAAGCAGCGTAAAGCTTGGGAAGGATTTCTTTTTGCATAGATTTCAAAGCCTATTTCGACTTCTTCACATACTTCGTCAAGATGACGATATGCTGCCCATCTACCTTACCTTCAATGTGCTCTGGGTTATCGTGCACCAAGGAGATCCTGCGCACAGCAGTTCCTCTCTTAGCTGTGAAGTTGGCTCCTTTTACTTTGAGGTCCTGAATCAACACAACAGAATCGCCTGCTTCTAGTACATTCCCATTGCTATCGATATGCTTTATCGCATTTTCGTCTTCGATACCTTCTTTTGCCCAAGCCAAGGTATCTTCATCCAAGTACATCATCTCTAGCAACTCGGCCGGCCAACCTTCAGCACGTAGCTGGTGTAGCATACGGTAAGCGACTACCTGTACAGCAGGCACTTCGCTCCACATACTGTCATTGAGGCTGCGCCAATGATTAGGTTCTACCTGCTCTGGGTTTTCCAACTGAGTCCGGCAGGTACTACAAGCATAAACACAATCTGCAACTAGGTCACCAGACCGTGGAGCTACGGTATAGCTATCCAGGTTTTCGGAGCTACCACATAGTTCACACTTATCTCCACTGCGGGCTATTAATTCTTTTTGTGTACTCATCAGACTAAATTATTAATAAAAAAGCCGCTCCGAGTAGTCTTGGAACGGCTTTTTGTAATATGTTTTCCTGCAAAATTTACAGGGCTAACTTCTGTTTGATTTCTACGATTTCGTAAGCTTCGATAACGTCGCCCACTTTGAGGTCGTTGAAATTCTTGATCGAAACACCACACTCCATACCGGCGCGAACTTCTTTCACATCGTCTTTGAAGCGCTTGAGGGCTTTGATCTCTGCCACCACTCCTTCTTTGGTTGGGTAAACAACGATACCATCGCGAATCAGGCGGACATTGTTGTCGCGCAGAATCTTACCTTCTGTAACATAACTACCGGCAACGGTACCCACCTTACTGATTTTAAAGATTTCACGAACTTCCAATTGACCGAGGACATTTTCTTCCTTGATCGTATCGAGCATGCCTTCGATAGCCAGCTTGATCTCTTCGATCGCTTCGTAGATCACCGAGTAGGTCTTGATCTGTACGCCTTCTCGCTCAGCGATTTTACGCGCACCGGAAGACGGACGAACCTGGAAACCGATGATAATAGCATCCGAAGCGGTTGCTAAAAGAACATCTGATTCAATGATCTGCCCCACCGCCTGGTGAATAACATTCACCTTAACAGTTTCCTGTGACAGCTTGATAAGAGAGTCAGCTAGTGCTTCTACGGAACCATCTACATCACCTTTCACAATGAGGTTCAATTCCTTAAAGTTACCCAGTGCCAGACGACGCCCGATTTCATCAAGGCTAATCCGTTTGGTAGCTCTGTTGGCTTGTTCGCGAGATATCTGTGATCTGCGGTTAGCAATATCACGAGCCTCTTGCTCATTCTCTACTACCTTGATACGTTCGCCAGCCTGAGGGGCACCCCCTAAGCCTAAAACGAGTACCGGTGCAGATGGACCTGCCTCTTTTATACGCTGGTTGCGTTCGTTGAACATCGCTTTTACACGACCAGAATGCTCACCAGAAACCATTGGGTCTCCAACTTTAAGCGTTCCTGCCTGAACAAGCATTTTCGTAACGTAGCCACGGCCTTTATCCAAAGAAGCTTCCAGTACAGCACCGCTAGCTCTCTTATTAGGATTGGCTTTCAGCTCCTTGATTTCTGCTTCGAGGAGTATACGTTCAAGTAACAGGTCGATGTTGGTACCTTGTTTCGCAGAAATATCGGCAGAACCATAAGCTCCACCCCATTCTTCGATCAAATAGTTCATCGAAGCCAGCTCCTGCTTGATCCGCTCGGGGCTAGCACCAGGCTTGTCTATCTTATTGATCGCAAAAATCATCGGTACACCCGCCGCTTCTGCGTGGCTGATGGCTTCTTTCGTCTGCGGCATGATGTTGTCATCCGCAGCGATAATGATTACTGCAATATCTGTCACCTTGGCACCACGGGCACGCATGGCCGTAAAGGCTTCGTGACCAGGAGTATCCAAGAAGGTAATTCGTTTTTTGTCTTCGCCAACACGCACTTCGTATGCACCGATGTGCTGGGTAATTCCCCCGGCCTCACCGTCAGCTACACTTGCTTCCCGAATATAATCGAGTAACGATGTTTTACCGTGGTCAACGTGACCCATGATCGTTACAACCGGAGCGCGTGGCTCCAAGTCAGCAGGATCATCAATCTCTTCCTCTTCGTCTTCATTTACCTCTTCAACAGAGATGAACTCAACTTCGTGTTCGAATTCTTCGGCAACGATTTCAATGATTTCTGCATCAAGACGCTGATTGATCGATACGATCACCCCAACGTTCATACAGGTCATGATCACATCTGTTGCATCGACATCCATCAGGTTAGCAAGCTCCTGTACAGAGATAAACTCCGTTACCTGCAGCTTTTCGTTGTGAGCTTCCTGTTCGCGAGCTTCTGCTTTTTCACGATGACGTTCACGGTTATCTCGGCGTAATTTCTGGCGTCTTTTTTTACCAGTACCCGCCATCCGGGCCATGGTTGCTTTGATTTTGTCTTCAATCTCTTTTTTAGAGACTTCTTTGACTTCATCACGTCCTCTTCGAGAAGACCCACCACGGTTATTGCCGCCACGTCCGCCGGAATTACCACCACCGCCACCACTAGGTCGGCCTTCTGGCCCTACCCGGCGACGGGTACGGCGGCGTTTTGGCTTATCATCGGTAGATGTTGTTTTTTTCTTGTTGGCGTCCTTCGCTTTGTCAGCGTCTTTAGACTTGCTATCCTTTTTACCACGACCACGACCGGAGCCTAATTTGCTGGCATCGATCTTGCCCATGATTTTCAGGCCACGGAGTTCAGGCGTTTTTGCCCTGGTTATTCCGTCTTCTGATGCTTGTGGAGCTGCTCCTTTATCGTCCTTCTCCTTTTTAGCAGCTTCACCAGTTGGTTCGGCGCTTTCTTTGGGAGGAGTGCTTTCTTTTTGCTTTTCCGAAGCTTTCACTTCGGGCTCTTTTTCTTTAGCAGCAGCCGGTTTTTCCTCAACTTTTGGTGCTTCGTCCTTTTTAGCTGTAGGCTTCTCTTCTGCAGGAGCAGGAGTTTCCTTCACAACTTCTTCCTTAGGTGGAGCTTTAGGGGCACTAGACTTAGCTGGCTTCCGTGGAGCATCTAAATCTATTTTCCCGAGCACTTTCAGCTTAGGAGAAGAAGAAGTTTTTTCTTCTTCTTTCTTTTCTTCTTCCTTCGGCGGCTCAACCGGCGGAGGAGGAGTAGCTTCAACGACAGGTTCAGGAGTAGGTTCTTGCTTTGCAACAGGTTCCTCAACCGGCGGCTTTACCGGAGCAGGCTGACTTTTCGGCGCTGGAGGAGGAGCTAGTTTGGACCTTAGGATCGATGGCGCAGCTCCTGTTAGTTTAACAGTGGTGCTTGGCCGTTCCTCCTGCTTGACCTCTTCTTCCTTCTTTGCAATCGGGCGAGTACCGATCACCATTTGATCTGCCTTTTCCTTGATTGCAATCGACTTCTGGAACTCTTTGAGTAGTTCCTGGTACATGCTCTCCGAAACCTTCGCAGTGGGCTTAGGATCGATATCGAACCCCTTGGCTTGCAAGAAGTCTACGATCGTCGATAAACCCACATTTAATTCTTTCGCTATTTTGACTAAACGTCGCTCCATTCTAAAATTTTAGGTACGCCCTGCACGCTGCACGCTGATAAAACAAAAGCCAGCTTGGGCAAAACCAATGCAAAGATAAACTTAAAAAACCGTAGAGAACAACTCTAAAGATAATAAGTCCCTATAAATTGGTACTTATTTTCATCGTTTTCCTGTTTAGCAACACCGATTGCTATTCAAGTTGTTCCCTATATATACAAAAAAGCATTCCGACCGGATATTATCTGGTCGGAATAACTGCCTTTTATTTTTCGAA
Organism: Lewinella cohaerens DSM 23179; assembly: GCF_000379805.1. GTDB lineage: Bacteria > Bacteroidota > Bacteroidia > Chitinophagales > Saprospiraceae > Lewinella > Lewinella cohaerens. Next base: position 152,203 of record NZ_KB903544.1, read on the forward strand.
TTCCGCCGCCAGAATACGGAGTAATTCCTTGGCTGTTTCTTCTTCCAATTCCGTACGGCGTGCAATCTCTTCCCAGCTAAGGCTAAGAACGCTCCGTGCAGTATCACAACCAATACCTTTCAACTCTTCGATGATCCAGTCTTCGATTTCATCGGTGAACTCTTCGAGTTCAACATCATCGATTTCAATCTCATCATTGTTCCGGTAAACATCGATTTCAAATTCAGTCAGGCGGCTGGCTAGTTTAATGTTTGTACCTCCCTTACCAATGGCCAAAGAGACTTGGTCTGGTTCTAGGAAAACATTAGCTTGCCGTTTGTCCATATCCAAATTAATCGTCGATACTCTTGCCGGAGTAAGGGCACGTTGGATATAAAGCGAAACATTATTGGTAAAGTTGATAATATCGATGTTCTCGTTGTGCAACTCCCGTACGATACCATGGATACGTGATCCTTTCATACCAACACATGCTCCGACCGGATCGATACGATCATCATAAGATTCCACGGATACTTTGGCGCGATCACCAGGAATACGTACAATGTTACGAACAACAATCAGACCATCTTCAATTTCCGGAACTTCCTGTTCTAGTAATTTCTCCAGGAATAGATTTGCAGTTCTGGAAACAATAACAACAGGGTTATTGTTGCGCATCTCTACTTCCTTAATAACACCACGAACCATATCTCCTTTACGGAAATAATCACCGCGAATGGTTTCTTGTCGAGGCAGTACCAATTCTGTACCGGTAACATCGTCAATGATTAAAATTTCTCGCTTAAGAATCTGGTGTACTTCACCCAGTACTAATTCACCAACACGCTCTGTGTATTTACGGTAAATTTCGTCTTTCTCGAGTTCCATAATCCGGGAAATCAACGTCTGACGCGCGGCCATAATAGCCCGACGTCCAAAATGCTCAAGGAACAATTGCTCATAACATTCTTCGCCAATCTCATAATCTTCATCAATAGCAAGTGCTTCAGAGATGGAGATCTGACTACGATCATCCGTCACCTCACCATCGGGAACGATCTCCCTTACTCGCCATAATTCAAGGTCACCTTTCTGGGTATTGACAATGACATCAAAGTTCTCATCTGATCCATACTTTTTACGGATCAGCGTGCGGAATACATCCTCCAGTACGCGAACCATCGTTGGTCGGTCGATATTTTTCCCGGCTTTAAATTCCGAGAATACGTCTACTAGATTCATTGCACACAGTTTATTTTAGGTAGCTCCAAGTGTTTTATGCACTATGACTACTTGAATGAAATTTTTACTTTAGCTTTCTCTATTGCATCAAACGCAATCGTAGTTTGTACCTCTTCGGTCACTTTGCGTTTTCCTTCCTTACGGCGAACTTTATAGTCCAAGGTAATGGCCTCTTCGGTTATTTCACTCAGGCGGCCTTCGTACTCATCACCTCCTTTTGTCTTCACCACTAATTTACGGCCCAGGTGTTTCTTATACTGCCGTGGGAGCTGTAAAGGACGATCAGTACCTGGTGATGAAACCTCCAAGGTATATTTAGGCCCCAGCCACTGCTCTTCATCAATAACACTCTCAAGATGACGGCTAATCTGTCGGCAAGTAGTAAACGTAACTCCTGTATCACAGTCGATAATTATCTCTAGTTTTTTGCCAGCATGTAACTTTACATCTAACCAAAAACAATTGGAAAACTCGGGCTCCGTAAACTTTTCCTCTAACAGATCAATGATCTTTTCTTCCACGTAAATATTAACGTTTAGTACCTTCAGACAATAAAAAGAGGGAACCGCAATGGTTCCCTCTTGGGATGCTCTTCCGTAAGAACGCCACAAAGGTAAGTAAATAAATGGTATTACGCAAGTTCTTCGTTCTTGCTCAGGGAATTAAAGGAGAATCCTTGTACCTTTTTCAAGACATGGAACGTTATACAATAGTACAGCGATTAAAAACTAGCTTTAAATGAATAGAATATTTGGTACACTCTTACTATTTGCTGCTTTACTATGGAATGCCTGTAGTTGCCCTCCCGACGAGCAAACTGGCGAGTTGGCACTTGGCACAGCTGCTCAGGGTTTCCTGAATTATGAAGGGGATGAAACATTGACCTTTCAGAATACAAGTGGCGCTCAACTTAACTTTACAGCCATTAGGGGCAAGGAAACCAGCGAAGATCAACTTTGCTACCGCACCACTTGCACGGAAGCCAAATACAATAGCCCTTCTTCATGTGAATACTATGCTGCCGAAAGCGAACGATTCGGCTTCTTTAGTGAAGACAACAATGTAGTTCTCGACTTACTTCTTTATTCTGATGTCTATGACTACGGTACTGCTGACTTTTATGATGCCTTTCAGTTAGGGTTTTCTTTTGGTACTCCTAGTATTACAGGGCATCATATTATCGAAGCACGTTTTACTGGGACTTTTGACATCAGTACCCTAGAACTTACCGACTTATTTTATACGGAACCTTCTTTGGTGCTCAATGGGATAACTTACACCGACCTCCTCGTTTACGAAGAAAACTCATTAGCTGTTTACATCGAACCTGGTAAAGGAGTTATTGGTTTCAAAAACGCAGAAGACACCTGGACACTCCAGCAATAATTATATTAACACAACACTCACTTTTATGCAATTCACAAAAAAAATCACGTTAGCAGTCCTGGCCATTGGCATGGCTTTCTCTTTACAAGCACAGGTAGCTGTTAAAGCAGGCGTTAATTTTTCTAACATGCTCTTTGAAGAGGATGATAATTCTATCGAAGATCTTGCCAAAAATGGTGCCACTAAGTTTACCGCAGGGGTAGCCTTTATCCTTCCATTCAGTGATGTGGTAGCATTGCAGCCAGAACTTCTTTATACCCAAAAGGGAGCGAAAAGCACCTACACCATCGCGGGAGGAGAATTTACGAATGATCTTACTTATAACTATCTTGATATTCCGCTGTTGCTTCGCATCAGCCTCGGTGACACTCACGGTGAAGGACTTGGAATCTACCTCAATGGGGGTGGTTATGTTGGCTATGCCTTCAATGGCAAGAGCAAAAGCACCTCGCCGCTAGGCGAAGTAGAATCGGATATTTCCTTTGATGACAATGACGACCAACGTCGCATTGATTTTGGTGCAGCCGTTGGCGGTGGCCTTACATTAGGCAACCTTTTCTTTGATCTGCGTTACAACCACGGCATCAATAACATTCTTGACGATGATGCCAATAATAACAATGACAATGGGTTCAAGAAATTGCAGCACCGCGGTCTCGCACTTACTGCTGGTATCATTTTTTAAGTTTCTCTAATTATGAGTCATCCCGAATTTTGATTGTCATCAAAATCCGTGCTGACCAACTGCAAAACCTATCGTTAAAGACGAAACCCCATGATTTCTACTAGTGAAATCATGGGGTTTCGTACAAATAGTCAGATAAATCACTCTTTTCAGATGCCTAATGACTAATTCTTAGTTGTAGTCAGCTTGGGTTTTGGCCTAAGCCAAAATTCGGGATGACTCATGTTTTGTACCTCAATTGAAGCACTCCACTTTAAACAAATGGTCCTTCGTTAAAAATGATCTCTCCCAATCTGTAAGA
>NZ_KB903545.1 GCF_000379805.1 Lewinella cohaerens DSM 23179
AAGTAATTAACGATAATTGAAGGAGGGGTGAGTTGCTACCTCTTCTTGATCATACGATAGCAACAGGCGGCGGTATCCTTAGGGGTGCCGCCGCTTTTTTGTTTTAACCTAAGGGCAAATTCATGAATTTGCCTTGTTCATGAATTTGCCTTGTTCATGCCATTAACGACCCCCTCATCACCACCAAACGAGCGCGCAGGCCTTTAGGCCGGAGCGCGGGGCGCGGAGCGACCTAGGACGAGGGATGGAAGCGGTTCCGCTCTTTAGGGTCGGGTTTTAAACCCGACCCTAAAGAGCGGAAAGAGCGAACAGCCTGGTGCCGAGGAACGATGGCACGGCCCAAAATAAAAAGAGGGCTCCATAGATGATGATGCCCTCTTTTTGGGAAAAGTTTAGTTGGTTTAGCAACTAGCTAATCTGTTTTTTTGATTACCAAAGGTTTGTCGGATACACGCCGCGTTCCAGTAGTCCTTTGAAGGCTTCTACTACTTTGGGTTTGTCTTCTTGGTAGGTAACGCCATACCAGCGTTCATCACTGGTGAGGACGCTCATTTTTGCTTCGCCTGCTTGAATGAGTGTGTCGATGACTTTGGGGATCAAGAATTCTGCGCGAGGTTGCCCTGCTGTTTCGGCTACGAATTCATGGAACATCTTCTCCGATTGCTCAAAAATGGCGGGATGGAAGCCAAAGAAGTTCATGCTTACGACGCTGTCGATGCTGAGTTCGTGAGCTTGATCTTCTTCCAGGTAGGAAACACTGTCGCCACGTTGGCCAATTTTCAAGCGCTCTTCGATACCGTCAAGGTAGCCATCGGGAGTCGTCGTTGCAACCCCCCGGTTGACAGTGCCGTGGTCAGAAAGGGTATTGCGGAGGATGTAGCCCACCATGGCATGAAGCTGAGGGGTGCATTCTTGCGTAAGGAAACGATGGATGGTTTTGAAAGCATCGACGCCATAATAGTCATCTGCATTGATAACAGCAAAAGGCTCGTTGACGGCTGTTTTGGCTACCAACATTGCGTGAGCAGTACCCCAGGGTTTTTCGCGATAGTCGATGCTGGTACCAGCAGGTACGAAGCTGTCTTTTTCCTGAAAGACGTAATCGACGGCAATTTTGTCTTCAAATTTCCCGGCGAATTTGGCTTTAAAAGCATCCTCTATATCCCGGCGGATAATGAAAACCACCTTGCCAAAACCAGCCCTGATAGCATCGTAGATAGAATATTCAATGATCGGCTCTTCGTTTGGGCCAACACCGTCAATTTGTTTCAGGCCGCCGTAGCGACTTCCCATTCCGGCTGCAAGAATTACAAGAGTTGGTTGCATCGTGAAGTAGTGGTTTTTTGGTTGTGACGCAAAGGTAAAAAAAACTCAAGAAGCTGTAATTACTACTTTCGCTTGTTGATTTTATTTAAAGAAATATGGCGCTGTGCTTTGGCTTTGAAACGATCTACACCATTGGCGCTTTTTTGACGGTGCTTGGTACTTCTGCCTTGGACTCTGGCTCGCCACTTTCGCCAGTTGCGAGGATGCATTTCACGGCGCATCAATTTAATGACTTCGGCCTCACTCAAGCCAAATTGATCCTTGATGGCATCAAAAGGAGTGCGGTCTTCCCATGCCATTTCGATAATACGATCGAGGTCACGATCCGTGATGTGGTATTTTTTGTATATATTCATCATCTGTACAACTATAAATTACCATTTAGGGTTTACTTTTAGGACTTGATTTAGCGTAAGATTGAGTTAAAAATATATTTATGATTTCGAATGCGATGGTTGCTGCCTTGAATCAGCAAATTTCTTTAGAAGGTTATGCTTCTTTTCTTTACTTGTCTATGGCTTCTTGGTGTGACCGTGAAGGAATGGAAGGCTGTGCTTTGTTTATGCATCGGCAGTCTGCAGAAGAGCGGATGCACATGTTGAAAATTTTTGATTATATCTCAGAGGTGGATGGCCATGCACTGACACCTGAAATTAAGCAGCCGCCTCATGAGTTTAGTTCTGTTCAGGAGTTGTTTCAGACGGTTTATGAGCATGAACAAAAGGTGACTGCTTCTATTAATGAATTGGTTGCACTGTCTAATAAAGAGAATGACCATAGCACAGGCGTCTTTTTGCAATGGTATGTGAATGAGCAACGCGAAGAAGAAGCACTAATGCGTTCTATTTTAGATAAAATAAAGTTGATTGGCAATGGCCCTCAGAGCCTTTATTTTATTGACCTGGAAATCGCTAAAATAAATGCGGCGGCTGTTCAGGCGGAAGGCGAAGAAGCATAATGTCAACGACTACGATACTTGACTACTGGGAACCAGGAGACGAGCCAACAATGGTTCTCCGCTATTTTTATTTTGATGCGGAAGCCCAATTGGCTGCGCTCTCCTTGCGCCAGGCGGGCATCCCGAGTTTTATAACAAGCTCTAATGCCCAGACTATGTTGCCTACAGGGCAAGGGTGGATAGGTCTTCATATTAGGGAACGTGATTTTGAGCATGCTGTTTCTGTTCTTAAAGAGGCAGAGATGTGGGAAGATTCAGGAATCACTGATGAAGATCAAAACTGGCGCTGGGTACTCTGGGCATTGGCCATTTTGCTGGTCTTGTTTTTTGCGAAATTTTTTCTAGCGAGTAATTAAGTGTTTCATAGTTGATGTGCTTGTTGTTTTAAAAGTTAATTGTTTAAATTGCATGAAAATGTCTTTTTCGTGTAATGAATACTCCTACGTCACATTTATGGGACCTGATAAAGGGATTGACGCCAGCCGAAAAGCGGTATTTTAAAACCCATTTTGGTTCGTCGGGTAGTCAACTTACCCTCCTTTTCGATGTACTTAATAGCCAACAAGTTTATGATGAATTGGCTGCGCGTGAATGCTTGGATGTAAAAGCTACTCAATTTAAGGTCTTGAAACACCAGTTGCAAGAACTTATTATGAAAAGCTGGGTGGCCAATAGTAGTAAACGTAGTGTAAAGTCTAGGATTCGGATAGGGTTAGAAGAAGTAGACTTGCTGTTGGAGCGGGAGCATTTTGCTGAAGCAAGCAAGAAGTTGGGGCAGCTGGAACGTCTTTGTAGCCGCTATGGCTTCACCTTGTATCATTATGAAGTGAGAGAGCGGCTGCATGAAATCCAGCATTTGGAGCTTGATTTCTCAGACCCTGAAGCTAATGATCATTACGAAGAGTTGGTTCATCTACAAAGGGTTCTGTATCAGAAGCTGCAGTTGTCAGCCATTCAGCGAAAATTGGAGGATTGGAATTCTTTTACTCCTGCCAGGCATAAGGTTCTTCAGGAATTGAAAAAGACATTGGAAGGTCTGGATGCGGAATACATGGATGTTGGTAGTAGAATGGCCTGGATGCAGAATATGACTATTTGTGCAGAGCTATTGGGGGATGAGGCAACTGCTGCCAGCTATAGAGAACAGATACTAGAAGTGTACAAGCAGGAGCCGTCTTTAAAGGAGAATTTGCCGCTGGGGTATTTAACAGCTTTGAAACATGCCGCTGGCCCTGCTCGGCGCTTATTGTCAATAAACTACGTTGAAACGATTGCTTTGCAAGCCAGGCATGTTATTGCTCGTTATCCGCAATATTCTCCCCATTATATCTATTTTTTGTGGGCCCGAATCAGGGTTAATTATCAGCATAAGCAGTGGGATCGAATCATTGGGGCTTTGGCCAGTGAGAGCGAACAGCATTTGGCCGTTTATCAATTAGGTGCTTTTCGTACGGTGTTGAAAATTTATGTAGTTCTTGCCGTCGCTTATTTGTTGAAGGGTCAGTATGTATCGGCAGAAAGTTATATTGTTGCTTACCGGAAGAGTAAGGTGACTAAAGATGAATCATTGAATCTTTGTGTTGATTTGTTGGAACTCATTATGTGGGTAGAGTCAGGTAATCATGAGAAATTAAAGCAGCGAATTAACTATTTCAAAAGGCAGCTGAAGAAAAAGGGCAAGGGAGATTTTTCGTTGCTCTATAATTTTCATTTGGGCTTGTTTGCCAGTATTAGTAAGGAACCCTTTTCTAAAGATGAGTTAACCGCGAATGCGTTGTTGGAAGTGGCAAATTATCCATTTGATCCTATTCTATACTATTATTCGTTCTTTCATATTGAACGATGGCTACAGGCAACAGCGACTCGGCAACCTTGGTTGGCTATCATATAATCATGATCAGAGTAGGCAAAAAAAAGGCACCCAACTAAAAAGCTGGGTGCAAAAAGTAGTCTGTAATACCGTGCTTATTTGTATAGTTCCTCTCATCATAAATGATGATTGGATTGTATGTTTTTTGTGAGTGTCTGTCCTTATAATTCAAAGATAAGGGGCTAAGTGTTAGGAAAAACACCTTAATGCTTAAAAGTTAATGGTTTAATTCTGGAAAAGATCAGCTAAATCTATAATTGCCTCTAAGTCCCAGTTAGCTCTTAAGGTTTCCAGTGGGCGAATCACAATCCGTTCTGGTTGTTGTTTATTTGAATAGTTACCTGTATCCCATTGCTGGTTTTGGTTCGTATCCTCAATGATCTCTACAATATATTCGCCTGGGGGGAGTGCCTTGAATTGGCGATTGTAGGTTCGTTCTCCATTCAAGCTAAAAAGGGCAACGGGAGGTTTCCCTTTGATCAGTAATCGCACGAAATAGGTTGTGGTACTATCGTTGGTTGAAAAAGAAATACTGAGGTTGCCAAGCCTTTTAGGATCACCCCCAGTCCATTTTTTAGAGAGGGTGTCGGTATTGGTTACTCCCCAGTAATCAGTAACGGCACCTGGATACAGCGAAAGTTCGTAATTGGCTCTCGGTTGCCAATTGTTTTGCAGCAAAAACTGCCGATGTTTGGTCGTGTCTACTTCCCAACGAAACGGTATCTTATCAAGTAATGTATCCTGCCGGAGGAATACCAAGGCGGTGTCAATACTTTGGACAGGACGATTGAAGCCTAAGGTGACGGATTGTGTGGCAGCACCAGGCAAAGGTTTTAAGGCCAAAGGAGGAAGCTTTCGAGAAGCAGCATCGACAGATGCCGCAGGTACCCGAATGGTATCAGATAGCAGGGTGTCACTGTTGGCGTACAAGTTCCAAGGGCCATCAGCTTGGTACCAAAACAGCATGGAGTCTACTTCCATCGCTTGAAGGTAGGGTACGTCGCTTCGTAAAGTCAAATCTTGCAAGGGGAGTCGGTTGAAAACTAACTTTAACCGCCCCCAAATGGAAGAATCTACTTCGGCTATTTTTAAGGGTATGGTTTCTTGAAAGAGGCGTAAACTGATAGGAGGGACGGAATCTGTCGTAATGTTGATCGGTTCCGAGAAGAAAGCAATAGCTTCTGAAGCCTGACTGTAGCGGTAGTTGGCGTCACTATCCTTAAGGGCTGTGAGCTTGTAGTTACCCGCTCTGAGGTTGGATATAAGAAATTGTCCCTGCTCATTGGTGCGCCCAAAGTAGAACGGTTTTTCGGTACGGAATACAGAATCCGCCAAGTTGTCATACAGCATTACCAGGGCGCCTTCAACCGGTTCTGAAGTATATGCATCAATGACTTGCCCCTGAACTTCGAGAGAGTCAATGTAAGGGCCTGTGGAAAAAACAAAACGGAGGTTTTCTGCGGAGTTACTTTCTGTCAGGTCTTTTACGGCTTCACCAAACTGGATAACGTAGGTTACATTCTCGCGGAGTGTATCCTGGTCACCGAAATCGACAATAACACTTTTTCCTTTGAGGCTCACTTTGTACCCTTGTAAAGGAGGCGAGATAACGACCTGCTGATTGGCTTGCTCCAGTTTGATCCATTCATCAAAGGTAAGCTGGATGGTGGTTGGATAAAAGTTTGTTTGAAGGTTGGGGGTAGAGCGTAGTGAATCAATCCGAGGAGGTTGTTCGTCACGAGGGCCACCGGTTGGTGCAATAGGATTGGCACACTGCCAGCATGCAAATGCTACGAGGAGCAGTAGTAGTGTTGTTTGGTGCTGAACCAGACGGCGCAAAAAACGGGATAAACTATTCATGCTGCAAAAATAGCACAAGCTTTACGCAAAGACCGCCAAAAGTTTAACGGTAAATTTTCTTTAACGCTAAATCATTCAAAAGAAAGGGTAAATGGTTACCAACTCCAAGTCCATCCGAGTTGGACATTGCCCAGGATATTGGTGTCGGGGAGGTCATCCAGGTGAAGATAACGGAGGTTTAAGCTACCGGAATCGTTGAAGCTATAAGCAATTCCTAGCATCAAGGTAGCGGCAGGGCTCAAGCTGCGGTCGATCGTACCATCAGCTGTTTCGGGGTTTGCAAACCAGAAGCTTTCCTGTGGTCGGCACATGTTTACCCCAAAGAAGCCACCAGCCTCAAAGGTATAGCTGCCCAGTCGGTAGCCCGCTAGCAAAGGCAAACCTATTCGATATTGCTTCTCAATGGTTAGTGCAGTTGGGTCAGCCAGGGTTGTTACACGTTTGTATTCAAGCCCCAAAGAAAGAAAAGTTTTTTCCTTGGCACTGATCATGCGCCGCTTGGATTTGTTCTTGATGAGTGTATTTCCTTCTGTACAATTGAAGGACAAACTTGCCAAACGGGAACTCATTTGCTGGGCTACGGAGGGGCACCGAACCAGCATCATTAAAAGAAGTACAGCACAAATTTTTATAATTACCGGCATTTTGTCGTTTTTATTGTCATTAATAAGTGTGACCGGTAGGTGATTTTTCGTCAGAAGTTTTGTAAAGTTTCAGATAACTTTATTATCATTGAGACGAGTAGAACGAAGAAGGTAACGATCCCTTGTTACTTTTATTACTTGGTTCCGTCTCAATCAATAACTAAGAGAATATTTTTTTACCTAAAAAATCAATTAAAATATGTCTATTCAAGACAAATATCGTTCCGTTTTAAACCTTGGAGAAGAATTAGGTATCCAGGAAGGCTTCGTTGAAGAAACTGATGGCCGCCTAAAGATGGGTGGTGTTGCTGCAAATCAGTACCACAAAAACCTTCTTTGGGATAAGATCAAAGAGATTGGTGGAGACAGCCCTAGTGATTTGATGGCAGACATCAAAGTTGCTCAAACTGATCACTTCGCTAAGCACACTGTGAAAAGTGGCGATACACTAGGTAAAATTTCAAAGCAGTACTACGGTAAGGCAGGTGATTACATGCGTATCTTCAATGCCAATACAGATATCCTGAAGAATCCTGATGTGATTCACCCTGATCAGGAGTTGACGATTCCTTTCCCTGCTTAGGATTTAGTAATCTTAACCCGGAGGGCTTAGTGGTTAAAACTGCTAAGCCCTTTTTAATTTTTATTACCTTGCACTATGCCTGATCTGCCCCTCAATAAGCGTTACTACACTATCGGCGAGGTTGCCGAGATGTTCGAGGTCTCTAAATCACTCATCCGATTTTGGGAGAACGAATTTGATTTCCTACGCCCGCACAAGAACAGTAAGGGAGATCGCCGGTTTACACCGAAAAATATTGAACAATTTTCGCTGATCCACAGTCTGGTAAAGGAGCGTGGCTTTACCCTTGATGGAGCCAAACACGAAATTGTTCGCCAGCAACAATTCGATAAAGAAAAGGCGGATACGCTTTCTTCCTTGCGTAATTTGCGCTCTTTTCTCTTGGAGATTAAACAAGATTTAGACGAGAACGCTTAGTAGAGGGATGCGGCGCGAAGCACTCCATTAGCCCAATCGCTCCCGCAGCAGTTGATTGACTTTCTTAGGGTCTGCTTTGCCTTTGGATACCTTCATGACTTCTCCCATAAAAAAGCCAATGAGGCCTTTCTTGCCACTTTGGTAAGCTTTTACTTTATCAGGAAAATCGGTTATCGCTGTTTCAACCCAGTTGCTCATTTCGTCTTCATCATCTGATTGGAGCCAGTTGTTGACTTGCGCCAAGTTTGCTGCCGATTGTTCCGGTGCATTGAGCATTGCCGAAAATAATTCTTGATAGGCGATAGAATTACTAACTTTTCCTTCTTCAATCAAGGCGATGAATTCCGCTAGCTGGGCGTAAGAAAGCGGTAGCGCAGTCAGTGGCTTACCTTCCTCTTTTGACCAAGGCAAAATCTTGTTAATCATCAAATTGGCGGCAGCATCGTAGCTGGTAGTTGCTTTCGCTAAAGCCAGAAAAAAGCGAGCAGGCTCTGGTTCTACAGTCAGTAGATCGGCATTGTATTCGGAAAGCTGATATTCGGTAACCAACTGCTGACGTACCTCTTTGGGCAGGTCGGGCATTTCTTTTTTGATGGCAGCTACTTGCGCTTCCGTTAGAACGACAGGGGGCAGGTCGGGCTCAGGAAAGTAACGATAATCATGTGCATCTTCCTTAGAGCGTAGCGGGGTGGTAACACCAGTAGACGGGTCAAAATTGAGTGTTTGTTGCGCTACAGTGCCTCCAGCTTCGACGATCTTTATTTGCCGCTGTACTTCATATTGGATGGCCTTGCGCGCGTAGCGCATGGAGTTGAGGTTTTTGACCTCACAGCGGTTGCCATAATAATCAGCGCCCAAAGGACGGATAGAAACATTACAATCACAACGCATACTTCCTTCCTGCATGTTTCCGTCAGAAATGTTGAGATAGCGCACCAATTGCCGCATGGTGGTCATCAGCGCATCAACTTCCGCTGCGGAACGCAGGTCGGGTTCTGTTACGATTTCCAGTAGGGGAGTACCTGCTCGGTTTAGGTCAATATAGCTATACGGATCATCGCTGTCGTGCATTGATTTGCCCGCGTCTTCCTCCATGTGGATATGGTGAATACGAATCTTTTTGGGTTTACCCTCAACAATAACCTCAATTTCGCCGCCTACACAAACGGGTTGCGCATCCTGGGTGATTTGATAGCCTTTGGGGAGGTCGGCGTAGAAGTAGTTTTTTCGATCAAAGGTATTCCTGAGGTTGATCTTGCTACCAAGGGCCAATGCCAATCGAATCGCATAATCTAGCTGCTGCTTGTTGAGGCGAGGCAGCGTGCCGGGGTGGCCCAATGAGATAGCGCTAACCTGGGTGTTGGGAGCACTTCCAAATTGAATGCTATCGCTACAAAATGCTTTGCTTTGGGTACTAAGCTGAACGTGTATTTCTAAACCGATAACCGTTTCGTAGGTCATGATATCCAGGGTTATGATCGTGAAGGGATCAAAGGTAGTTGGGAAATTGGGTTTGCCCAAAAAAGGAACTAATATATAGCGGCCTATTTACGGCGGCAGAGCATTAGTAAAGCAATGCCGCTAGTAGAATAGTAATGATTAAAGCGATGAAAAAAGTGGTGAGGTAAAGGAGGTTGAGCAAGCTGAACTTGACGAAAGTCTTGAATCGAGACTGCTTGTAAACCCTCCGCAGGGCTATGAAAAAGTAAACTTGCATACTTAAAAGGCCAAAGACCCAAATAGCATCCATATGGTTTGCGAGTGCGCTTACATTGTCGAGTAACATTATAATGACCAGCAGCAAGAATAGAAAGGCGTGGGTATGAAAAGAAAATATGAGATGTTCTACATAATAAAAGGAGCGTCTTACGTAAAAGAGCTTAAGAAAAAGGGCCAAAATGGGCATCATCAGAAGCATCATCCACACCGTTTGATTGAGGATGTAGTTGCCCAGGTCTTCTCCTTGCTGTTGAAGGCGAATACTTTGACGTAGGATTAACCTGTCCCAGAAGGTCTCTACTTCGTAATGGTTTAAGAGAGAATCTATAGACATTTCTCCAATGTCTTTTTTATCAATTTTAAAACCAGTAATAAAGTCTTCATCAGGTTCATTCCAATTAACATGAACGCCAATATCCAGGGAGTCTTTCTGGTTTTTGTACATCAGTAGCTGAAGGCTATCGAGTGGAGGATGGTTTTCTGAAGGGAATTGGTTTTTTAGTAGCAGTGTATTGGAGTCCAGCTTTTCTAAAAATTGCCGGTAGTGGATATCGGCGCTGAAGTTATCATCTATATCCAGAAAAAGATCTTCGGTAAACGCGGATTCCAGAAAGCTAATGGCTGCAATAGCAACTAGTGCAAAAGTGAAAAATAATCGCAACGGGCGAATGAAACGTTGTTGATGCCCTTGAAAAAATGCGATCGTTAGTTTTCCTGGTACGAGTAGAGCAAGGAGGGTACGCCATATTTTGGCGTCAAAATTGAGGGTGTTGGAAAGAAAATCACCGATCAGTTCTTTGATCGTGATTTTGCCGTCGGTATATTTCTGCCCACAATGCGAGCAATATTGCCCAAAGCGGGGCAATGGGTAATAGCAGTTGGGGCAGGTACGGAAATCCTGCCCCGGCTGTTTTTTATTTGGCTTAGATGCCATTTTCCTCGACCTCAATGATTGCAGCTACATGAGCATCGGCAATTTGCTGACGCACACTGTCTTTCATGAGTTCCAGGGCTTCATTTCTGTTGTTGTAAAAACCATTCTCGGTCAGCACTGCCGTCATCATTGTTTTACGTAAAACGTAGAACTGGCTATCGGGTCGCGACTTGAGGTGACGATTAGAAAAGCCGGTAGCTTCTACGATATGGCGCTGAAAGACACTGGCAAGGCGCTGGCCTTTTTTGCTACCGTGATAAAACCAGGTTTCGACCCCCTTTATGCTATCGGCTGCCCAGTGTTTGCTGCTTCTTGCCGGGCCGGCATTGGCGTGTACGGAAACAAATATTTTTGGTAAATCAGACACCTTGCTATTGGCGCGATCTACGCGGCCTTGCAGAAAGTTATCCGTATTTACTTCAGGTACAACATTAAAAGACTTTATGCCTTCAGCGTCTAGCTTGGCAATAATCCTTTTAACAATATCGCGATTGAATTCGTATTCGAAAAACTGCGTTTCCCCATCATCAAAAATAGGGCTACGCTTACCGGCGGTCTTGCTGCCGTGACCATTGTCCAAGCACCACAAGTAGCGAGGCTGACGGCCGGTGGGTGGAGCAGGAGTAGGTTCGGGGGCTGGAGCAGGCGTTGGTGCCGGTTCGGGCTCCGGTTCGGGCTCCGGTTCAGGCTCGGGAGCTACAGGCTCATTACCCGCAGGATTGTCCTCGAAAATGTTTTCGTCAAAATCCTTATCAGGTTCTCCGGGAAGTATGACCACTTCCTCCATTTCGTGGGCCACAATAATGACGGTGTCGGGTTGTAGCTCCGAGGCATCCTGTGGCTGTCCCACGACGGGCGGCGGTAAGGTTGGTCGCGTTGTAGGTGGCCGTGTGCTTCCGGTTGTTGAGTTGGTAGTTCCGGCAGAGGAGGTCGGACCATCAGATTTATTGGTGCCGAAAAGCGAAGAGAAAAAGCGCCCCAGGGCGGCAAACAATTTTCCGAGCATGATTGGGCTTATTAGTTATACTCCAAAGGTAATAAAATTAGTGTGAGGTTGGTACAAAACAATTTTTGCGGTCTACGGTTCGCCAGCTGCTTGGGGGCAGCTCTCTTACGCCACTCTGTCGTCGTACTCCAGCATCTGGCCTTGCGCATCAAAGGTATTTGGGCCACGGCCTGCCCATCTCCTCCGCTCGGGCAAAGGTGGCCCGCAGGGTCGGAGGTGGGAGAATACCATCCGGTAAGGCCAGTTTGTAGAACCAGTAGAGATTACTCCACTCAAGTAAGGGATGAGGAAATAAATAATCTACGCAAAGGGCGTAGCAAATTTTTCTTTAGACAAATCGGATTTTTAGCAGCATAGCGGGCTACGCAAGGAAAATCTGATGATGGATAAAGGAAAATTTGTAGCAAGGTGTGTAGATTATTTTTTGCGAACTCCCTAACTCACCTTTTTTGAAAAAAAACACCAAAACTTGCAAAGTTTAAAAAACAGACTTATATTATTTTTTAATATTTAAGAGCGCTAAAAATAAATTTAAACACTTAATTTTTAATCCGCTTTCTCGCTGCGCTTTTTTGATCGCATTCCCGTAGAATTTTTGATTAGACAACTGTAAAACTGGTTTTTAAGAGGTAGCATATGATGTGTTTGTGGCTTTGCTATGAGCATTAAGTGCATCCCCTTTACCAGTGACTGACGGTATTTTTCTTCCCCCGACGTATAGTCATACGACGAGGGCTACATATTTGTGTTTAATTTAAAATTTAAAAACGTACTCGATCATGAATTTAAAATTACTTCTTCAAACTATTTTTAGCCGCAAGATGATCCTCAACGGTGCCGGGATGCGTATCTTCGGAGAGCAGCTTTCCATCGGCACCGCCAACGAGCAGTTGAACCTGGGCTATGGTAGCGCTGGTCAGTTTCTGGCGATGGGCTATCGCCCCGTGACCACCACGACTTACCAATCGCTAGGTTCTGGTGGTATCGTTATGTACAACAACGGTAGTGGCAGCTGGGGGCTGGCGACCAAAGATGGTGGTTCGCTCAATATCAACGATGATACCCGCATGATCGTTACTGCCCAGGGCAATGCAGGTGTGGGCACCCTCACACCTACCCAGCGCATGCACCTGCACGATGAGAAAAAAGCCGCCCTTAGGCTCGATACCGACGCCGATGGCAGCTGGGACCTACTGGCCGACGGCATGGAGGAAGAGCTCGTCTTTAACCACGATGGTACCAACACCCTCATGCGCATTAAAGGCGATGGCCGCGTAGCCATTGGTACCAGCGACACCCCTGCGAGCCTTGATGGTGAAAGTACCGATATCAGCACCTACCGCCTCTACGTAGAAGGGGGCATCCTCACCAAAGAGGTGCGGGTACGCGAACTGTGGGCCGATTACGTCTTTGCCCCGGAGTACCACTTGCTATCGCTGCCCCAGGTAGAAGCCTTTATTGCCGAAAATGGCCACCTGCCCAACACCCCCAGCGCCCGCGATGTAGCAGCCCAAGGCATCAATCTGGGGGCCGCCACCGCCAACCAGCAGGAAAAAATCGAAGAACTTTACCTGCACCTCATAGAGATGAACAAGCGGTTGGAGAAATTGGAGGCGGAGAATGCGGTGTTGAAGGCACAACAAAAGCATTGATACCGAAATATTAGCAAACTGCATGGAGGAGGAGTAAGGATAAAGAACTTACTCTTCCCCATTGCTAAAAATGACAATTATGGCATCTGATAAATATTTAAACCTCCTTTTGCTGGTGGGCTTGTTTTGTACGACGGTTTTTTGGGGTTGTGAAGACGACGAATGCCCCGACGAAACCAACTGGGAATGCCCCGACTATGACCCCTGCTGGGACAAGGAGCCCGTTTTTGCGGACTTTACCATGTACCGTACAGCTAGGGCAAGAGTTTGGCTACAACAGGACAGCTTTATTGCGGTACCTTTTGAACGCAAAACCACCTACGGGGACGTGAATTTTTCGGCGATCGATCGCAATGCTACCAGTTATCACTGGCAGGTGGGCGATAACCCGGATAATGACCGTTTTACCCCTGATTTCTCGATGAGTTTTCCTTGTAGTACTGTAGGGGAGCAAATTCCTGTTACTTTGACCGTGACCCGACCAGGAGATACGACTTGTGTGGATTGGACACAAACGAGTGAAACGACGACAAGAATACTGGAAATCGTTTCCATTGAAGATACTGCAATTAAGGGCCGTTACCGCGGTCATCTCTTGAGTAAGCCTGAGGAGGAATACACTTTTGAGGTAGAGTACATAAACTGCATGGATTGGGCTAATTTGAGTGAAGATTGCTTTTGCAGCGAATCTGTTTTAGTGTATCACAACTTACTGAATCATGGTTGTAGCAATGATACTAGAATACGCTTTGCTGAGTACAATTTTATGGGAATTCATAATTTTTTATCGGTTAATGCAACCCACGGTTGTGATTTACCACTGGATTACGGATCACTTCAGGTACAAGCAGCCCTCCTTCGGCTTAATGGTGAAGACAGTATCCGCGTAGACATGGATATAAGTTATTCACAAAGTCCCACCATACCTTTTGAGAGGACGCTAGAAGCATTTGTTGGGGTGCGGGAGGAGTAATTCTAATTACTTAGTCGTCTGCACTCATTTTTTAGGATAGGTATCCTACTATTTTATTAAAAATTAAAAATAATGATGTACCTAAAATATACTTTAGGGGTACTCACGGCGTGTCTGCTGGTGTCTACCCTACTGGCTCAACCTTGTGATCACGGTATAAGTACTGATCCTGATGCGCCAGTGAATCCCCAGTGTCCAACCTTGATTAATACTTTCGATTGGCGCACGGAAATGCTTCCAGTCACTCAGAGTGCTCCTGGTTTACCGAGTGTTCCACCAAATAATGAGATTCGTTCTCCTTTTTGGGAAGATGAAAGCCCTTCTATGAGCTTTCTAGCGGAACCGTTTTATACGACCTACCACGATTTTGAAGTAGAAGAAGGTTGGGAAATTTTGTTTATGGACATGGAATACCGGCCCAATAAAAACTACGTCTATTTCATGCTCTACAACAAGTACGAATCCTTTATTAGGGTTTTTACCACTCAAGCGCAACTCGGTTCACCTAACAACACAACGGCTGTAAAAGCGAGGTTTACTAGTGCCGATATTTCTGCGTTATTGAGTCCCTTTTTAGGAAGAAACCAATCCCTAGATGAAGAATCCCTAGATGAAGTAGAAATGACTAATATTTACTACCAAAATAGCTTTCGATTTACCTATTTCGATATTCCGGTAGAGTATGATCCTTGTACCTGTCAAAGTACAAACCCCAGTTTATCCTTCAACTTTGCCTTGGTGGACGAGCAAGAACTCGATCTTTACAGCCGCTATACCGCTACCGAGCAACCTTTGGCTTCCGTGGTTAAAATTGACGCAGACAGCCGTACTGCACCCGATGAATTTTTAGCAGGTATTGATGGGGCAGTTGCTGGTACGAGTACTTTTAAAACCTGGGATCAACTCATTTCTTATCATCGCAGTTTATCGAGTGAAGTTGCCGAATTGAAGAAAGAGTACAATCGTATTCAAGCTTTTGACAAGGTATTGAGTATAGCACTCAAAGCGGGAGGTGGAGATGCTTTAAAAGCCATCAAACTGGTAACAACCACTTTGGATATAGGAGAAGATGATCCATTGACCATCAAAGGTAAAGAAGCTGCCGAGCTTTTTCTAGGTAGCTTGAACCTCTGGGGAGCTGGCGTGAAAAAGAGATTAGATTCGGCACAGTCGCAGCTTACTGCACTTGGATCCTCTACCCTGACGTTGGGCGAACAAGTGACCAGAGGGACACTTACTGGCGACTACTCCTCCGGCGGCCCGGAATTCGCACTCCCCGGCAGTGCCACCGACTGTACCGATCCTGACAACTACCCGCTCTATAACGAAGTGCTGGGCAGAATGGCCATGTTGCGCAAACCCAAAGTGAATATGCAGCCCATTGGAGCACAGTTACCTGGGAATCCGCTTTTGGCGGCTCAATTCTCCGTGGATGTGAGTAGTATTCAGTACGTATTTAATCCTGCTGCGCAGATTAATGAAAGCGCAACGGAAATCAATGCCATGTTGCGAATTTATAACCTTAGCAGCCAATCGTCTGGTTCTCCCAATCTCACGCAGATCAATGATGATCCTATTGGTTTTGTGAGTCCACTGCTGCCACTGGGCTGTATTGGGGATTATGTGGCGCAGCTTGATTTTCCCTTTGAGCCTCCTCCGACCCAACTGCCCCTTGATTTACAGGTAGACCTTATTTTGTTTGTGGCTTATACTTTTGACAATGGTTACCAAGCCCTTCAGCAATATACTTATCCCGTAAGCCTGGAGGTGCAGCCGATACAATACGAGAGTACGGCCAATTTACCCGCAACGGGCTTTACGCCAAATTATCCGACGGACTTAATCCTAAGTGCCACCGATTACCAAGAAGATGAGCTGGTTTTTGCTTATCGCCAAGTCAGTATTGAAGGTGATCAACGGCTGGCCAACTTCTTTTTTCAACCAGAAATCATTCTGCCTGATGGTACAGTCCTTCCCGAATCGACCACCGCTCTCGGAGATGTTTTTGTGGAGATCGTTGCACCAGAAGTACTGGTAAAAGATGGGGTTGCCTTGCTAGCTAATCCACCCGAGGCATCAGGCGGTGAAATTTGGCTACACAGTAAGGAATATTTTCAAGATTGCGACCCGATCCCTCCTAGCAACGAAGACCTGGTGGCCTTTTGTAGCAGCAATGATTACCGCGCCAACACCAGCCAATCAATACAGGATACCGAAGAAACATCCACCGTACCCTTGCCTACAGCCACTGAGCTAAAAGGCAATGATGGGCTTCCATTAGGCATTAGCGTTAGTCCCAACCCTGTGGGCGACTACGCTTCTATTGTACTGGAGCTGCCAACGGACGAAATGGTTACCATCAGTATTATTGATATGACGGGCCGGACCGTCGAAGTGCTGATCCAGGGGCAGTCGCTGCTAGCGGGCAAACACTATTTTGACTTACCCGGTCAGCGGCTTTCCTCCGGCAATTACGTGCTGAGGGTACAGACGCGGGAAGGAACAGCGGTCTGCCGTTTTGTACGTTAGATAGTAAAGTAGCGTTGGAAGGCATTTTGGAAATGCCTTCCAATTATCCTTGATAAAACCATTAAACCTATGTTAAGAGTATTGATAATGCTTTGTTTTGCCTTTAGCATTGTTCCTTTTCTTCCTGCTCAGAAGCTGTTAGAAAAGATGGGCGCCATAGAAACCAATTTCAAGCTGACCAGCGCGAACGTCCCCCTCGCCATAAATACCCAGTACATTATAGAAAGAGGCACTGGCCGCGACGTAAGGCAGAGCGGTTTTGCTGGAGGGTATACTTCCCAGGAGTTTTTTCTGGTATTTACCCTCAGTGAACCTACTTTGGTTACTAGAGAACGGCTTAATGGCCCTACATATAATGTTACTTTTTATGATAAGGAGGGGAAGTTACTGGCGCGAATAGGCCGACATTTAATTGCCATTAGCAACCAGGATGATGGAGCAGGTGACTGGTTTTGCTACAGCTTAAGCTTAAGAAGTATACCTTTTGCCCTGCTGGATATCACTGCTAGAGTTGAGATCACCATCCTCTAAAAATCTTTGCAATATGCCCTACTTCTGTAAATACCTCTGCCTGCTGATTTTTTTAGCAGTAATAACCATCTTCCTAGCCTGCGATGACGACGAATGCCCCGACGAAACCAACTGGGAATGCCCCGACTACGACGAGTGCTGGAACCGCCGACACCCCGCCAGTGCCGCCTTCAGGATGGGCAATTCTTTGGAGTTCCTAGAAGAAGAGTTCCGCCGCCCACTGCCTGAGGAGATTCCCGATGATTACTTTTGGGAAATCATGGATACTGCTTTTATCGGAGGAGTCCGCTTTGAAGCCCTGGACACTACTGCGGATTCCTATACCTGGACCGTAGGTAACGATACCCGAACTTGGGAAGGACGGACTTTTTCGTTGGATTTTTCCTGCGACCAAGCCGCCAACGAAACCATTGCCATCACCCTGACTACCGAGCGACTGAAAGATTCTACTTGTGTAGATGCGGGTATTCTTACAGCTACCAGCACCAGGGAGATCACCTTTGTAAAGCCCGGCACCAACCCCATTCGGGGAGTTTATTATGGTGCTTTTGAGGAGTTTCCTGATGATCCGATGGAGATCGAAATTGAGTTTTTGTGTCCGCCAGAACTTTGTTTTTGTGGAGGGTTTGACCTTTTTATTAAATATCCCAGTGAACCGGGGTGTATTCCAGAAACGGGATCTTCTGGATATTATTATCGCTTAGGTATTAGCTTAGGTATGTACTTCTACTACCCCGACCAAGGCTGCTATTCCTTCGGTCGAGAAGGTTTTATTCGTATGGGCTACGAAGATGTATTTATGTACACGACCAAAGCCCAGGATTCGCTGTACCTCAGTGCGGGAGCCTGGTTTGCCTACCCTGATTCTACGACCCGTACGGAACTTCATTTTCAGGGAAGCCGGGTTTGGTAAACTTTACAAATCTTTCAACAATCCCTGTTGCCGCTGGCTAAAGTTGAAAGCCTCAAAGAGGGTTAAAGAAAGCGCGCTTTCCAGGTTGCCGTACTTGTTTTCGTAATCTAGCTTGCTACGACGAATGACTTCGTGGGCTTCTTCGGCGCCGTAGATGTCGGTGATCTCACATTTTGGAGCCTCACCAGGGAGCTGCTTGTAGGTAAGGAAGTAGTGTTTGAGGCGATCCAGAACCGTGGATGGTA
The DNA here is from genome assembly GCF_000379805.1 of Lewinella cohaerens DSM 23179. Classification (GTDB taxonomy): domain Bacteria; phylum Bacteroidota; class Bacteroidia; order Chitinophagales; family Saprospiraceae; genus Lewinella; species Lewinella cohaerens. The sequence goes on from NZ_KB903545.1 coordinate 18,161, forward strand.
GATCAGAAATGTCACGCCACTCGGAATATACCTCGTCCTTGGCCATGACGGCAATGATTTTATCATCGGCTTCGCCGCCATCGATCATTCGGAAACCACCGATAGGGACTGCGTTCACGATGATGTTACCGTGGGTTACCTCCCGCTCGGTCAATACACAGATGTCAAGGGGGTCATCATCTCCAACGATGTCTTTTTTGCCTGTTTTCTCCATGCAGTATGCGGCCACTTCGTCCTTGCAGTAAGTTTGGGGAATAAAGCCGTAGAGAGCTGGAACGATGTTGGAAAATTTCTGCGGCCGGTCGATCATCAGAAAGCCCGACTTTTTGTCTACTTCGTACTTTACCGTATCTGAAGGAATCACTTCGATAAAGGAAGTCACTGTTTCCGGGGAATCGGGGTGAGTATCAATACCGTGCCAAGGATGCGAAGTATAACGCAGCCCGATCATTTGCCAGATTTTGTCGAAAGATTGTTGGCTCATTGGGGGTATGTTTTACGTGAGGGAAGACTATAAGTTACCGCAAAGATAAGGAACTTGGGGTAGTATTTGAGTAAACGCAAGAAGTGGCGGACAAGCTCAATGCCGTTAGTCTAAGCCAAAAAAGCACAATATTCTATGGATCATTTAAGGGCTTCCTCAATATTTGGGCAGTAAGGGGCGACGAATGGTAAAAAATGGTTTTTAGTAGTGCAATTGGTCTACAAAATCGATTTATTTTTATTCAAATAAGTGTTTAGATCGGCTTTGAATACCAATAGATATCTAATAATCACTATATGATCCCCCATAAACGCTCAAAAAACAGGTAACTCGCGGCTAGGAAAGCGCCGCCGGAGAGCAGCCAATTCCATTTTTTAGTAGAGAAGTTGAACTGTTCAATAAACAAGTAAGCGAGCCCCAGGATAATGATGACGATCAAAATTTGCCCCAGTTCAATACCAAGGTTGAAACCAAGCAGTTGGGTGATTAACTGTTGTTCTTCGCCAGGGAAAAGCATAGAACGGAAGGTGTTGGAGAACCCCAGTCCGTGGATCAAGCCGAAGATCAGCGTAAAAAGATAAACGAACCCAAGACGAGTACGAAACTTAGGGGGAGCATCTACCTCGGATGCTGCTGGTTCTGATGCGCTCAGGTTATAGATAGCGGTAAGCATAATGGTGGCAGGAATGAGCATTTCTACCCAGTCTGCCGGAAGGCGTAAAATATCCATGCCCGCCAGTACCAAGGTAAGGCAATGACCAACCGTGAAGGCTGTCACCAATAGCAAAACCCTCCGCCAATCAGCCAGGGTGTAGAGGGCACAAAGGGCGGCCAAGAATAGGATGTGGTCGAGCGCTGCCCAGTCGACAATGTGCTGCCAACCCAGCTGGAAGTAAAAAAGAAAAGTGCTTTCCATAGGGCAAAAATAAGGAATTATGGTTTTTCAGCACCTCCCGGTTTTGATTTTTTTGCGATGTATCCCAACCGTAGATCGCACTGGTACGATTGGCGCAAAATCAGTGCGCAGGCCTTTAGGCCGGAGCTCGGGGCCCGGAGGGCGCAAGGACAAAAGATAGTAACTGCTCCGCTCCATAGGGGCGGGTTTCAAACCCGCCCCTATGGAGCGGAGCAGTGGATAGCTTGGTGCCGAGGAACGAAGGCATGGCCCCAACAAAACAGCACGTGTTATGCCGACCCAACCCTTTTTAACAGCTATAGGGTCTATGCTGTTAAATCCGTAAATTGTCATACTACGGTAAATTGGTGCCTGTTATTACTAAACAACCTCTAAAATGAAAAATACCGCACTACTCTCTTTTTGCTTTCTTTTGCTGGCGTTTGGCTTTACCGCTTGCCTAAATGACGAGGTAAAAATAGACGTTCAGCACTATTCTGAACAGGAGCTACAAGAGATTCAACAGTACCTGGACTTGCCTGCTTATAGGGATGCTTACCAGGTGAATTTAGCTCCTCATATCTTGAATACCGGCCAAGTACTACCCTCGATTAATGATGCGAAAGCTACTTTAGGAAGGGTGTTGTTTTATGACCATAAACTTTCCGCAACGGGAGAGACCTCTTGTGAGAGCTGCCATCACCAGGAATTAGCATTTTCTGACGATAAAGCTTTTAGTGACGGGATCAATGGGCAAAAGACCAAGCGCAATTCGTTGCCTTTAGCGGCGGTAGCCAACTTTACCAATTCGTATGATAGTGGTCCCAGTTCGTTTGGGCAGATAGGTTTTTTCTGGGATGAACGTGCCGGTAACATCCAAAATCAAAGTGAACAGACAATTTCTGATGATATTGAGATGGGGACAGACTTCAATGACCTGGAAGTGAAGCTAGCTAACGAAAATTATTATCGGATACTATTCCGGAAAGCTTATGGCGATGAAGCGGTTACGAAAGGTCGTATTTTGGAAGCGATTCAGGAGTTTGTCAATTCTTTTGTAGCTACGAATACGCGTTTTGATGAAGGGATGAACGCAATGGGGGCACCGGGGCTTGATTTTCCAAATTTCACCATTGAAGAAAACAGGGGGAAGGCCATTTTTGTAGACCAATGTGGGAGCTGCCATGCCGCAAATATGAGTACACCCACAGGGATTCACGTCGCTAGTAATGGATTGGACGAAGTGTATACCGACCAAGGAGTTGGCGGGATTTCCCAACATTCCAATCAGATGGGAGTCTTTAAAGTGCCGTTTTTACGGAATATTGAACTGACGGCTCCGTATATGCATGATGGCCGTTTTGCAACCTTGGAAGAAGTGATAGATCACTACAGTACAGGTATTCAGGACCATGATAACCTCTCTGAAGCGTTGAGGAATCCAGACGGTAGTCCCCGTCGTTTCAACTTTACGGAAGAAGAGAAGGCTGATCTGTTGGCATTTTTTAAGACGCTTACGGATGAAACCTTCATTCAGGAAGAGCGTTTTTCGGACCCGTTTAGATAGACATTACAACCATCTGGCTTTTAATTCCGTTATTGGTAAAGAGTTAAATACCCAACTATGTTTACCGGAATTATTGAGGCCGAAGGCCATGTAGAGGAGATCAAACAAGAGGGCTCCAATTTTCATTTTACCATTGCCAGTGCTGTCAGCGACGAGCTCAAAATTGACCAGAGTATCGCCCACGATGGTGTATGCCTCACAGTCGTAGCACTAGCCCCCGGCAAGCATACCGTAACGGCGATTGAAGAAACGATGAAGAGGACTCGCCTGGGCCAATGGCAACCAGGGACGGTGGTGAACCTGGAGCGCGCTATGCGCCCGGATGGCCGCCTGGACGGGCACATGGTGCAAGGCCATGTAGACAAAGTGGGCGAATGTATTTCGGTGGAGGACGTAGATGGGAGCTGGTATTTTCGCTTTCGCTATGAAACGGCACCGGAGCACCTCCTGGTAGACAAGGGCTCTGTTTGTGTAAATGGTGTGAGCCTCACGGTCGTCAACCCTACAGATGATGAATTTAGTGTGGCGATCATTCCTTACACGTATGAGCACACGAATTTTCATCAGTTGAAGCCGGGGTCACAGGTCAATCTGGAGTTTGATATTATTGGAAAATACATTGCGCGGCATTTAGCGCTTTATCAGGGGCGTGGATAGTTTGCCGCTGGTGGATAAGCTATGTGTCTATGCGATGAAAAAGGTTGGGTTTTAGTTTTTATCACATAGACACATAAGAAGTGCATTTTATCACATAGTCACATAGAATAGGGGCTTAGATGCCGTGTTTTATCAAGCCCTTGTACCTCTCAGAATACAAAACTTAAGTGCCTTTGGTGGTTCAAAAAGGAAGTAGTTAGTTTGTTTTGAATATCTTAGCCGTCCTGTTCATTCAACGACCGAACGATGTTATCACCAGAAGAACAATGGGGCGAGCTTTTCGAGGCTGTTCAGCTAGCGCAAGTATTTCCCGACGGAAAAACCTTTGTGGATTGTGAACCCAAATACCCCGCGGAGGAGATTTTGTTTAACTACGTCGGAACTAAAAATAAACAAGCGTTTGATCTTCGGGCATTTGTATTAGAACACTTTTCGCTTCCTCTTGCATACGGTTCTGACTTTGTTGCGGATTCCAGCCGTTCGATGAGTGAACACATTCGCAGTTTATGGCCTGTACTTACGCGACAGCCTGACGAAAAAGGGGAGGGAAGCTTACTTTCGTTGCCTTATCCCTACATCGTTCCGGGCGGGCGTTTTCGAGAAATCTATTATTGGGACAGTTACTTTACCATGCTGGGGCTTGCCGCCGACGGGGAGTTGGAGATGATGGAGTCTATGGTGAATAATTTTGCTTACCTGATTGATCAGGTGGGCTTTATTCCCAATGGTAACCGTACTTATTTTATGACCCGCTCACAACCGCCGTTCTTTTCGAGTATGGTGGGGCTATTGGCAGAGCAGATGGGGCAGGACACTTACGTGAAATACCTACCGCAGCTACTCCGCGAGTATGGTTTTTGGATGCGAGGAAAAGACGAGGTTAGTGCCGATTTGCCCGCTTTTGAACACGTGGTACGTATGCCTGACGGGCAGCTGTTGAATCGCTATTACGACCGCAGTGCCACCCCCCGCCCCGAGAGTTACCGCGAAGATGTAGAAACTGCTGAGGAGCAGGGGGGCGATGCCGCCCAACTCTTCCTGGACCTCCGAGCGGCCTGCGAATCCGGCTGGGACTTTAGCGGACGCTGGTTTGCTGATACCAAATCATTAGGCACCATTCACACAACCGAAATTATTCCTGTTGACTTAAATGCCCTGCTGTACCATTTAGAACAGTGCATTGCCAGCGGCTATCAGGAAAAATTGGATGAAGGGCAAGCCGCTCTTTTTCAGGAAAAAGCAAACAAGCGAAAGGCGGCTGTGCAGCAGTATTGCTGGGACGAAGCCACAGGTTTTTATTGTGACTATGACTTCAAAGCCGGGCGTTTTACACCTGTGTTGAGTATGGCAGGCGTCTACCCTTTGTTCTTTCAAATGGCCAGTGATCAACAAGCGGCCCGGGTGGCTGATAAGTTGGCCAGAGATTTTCTGCGGCCTGGTGGCTATACCTCTACCTTGATTAATACTGGCCAGCAGTGGGATGCACCCAATGGCTGGGCACCACTCCAATGGATAGCCTACCGAGGGTTACTCAACTACGGACATCAAGAGCTAGCCAAAAAAGGTCGTGACCAGTGGTTGGCCAATAATCGCCGTGTTTATGAAAATACGACCAAAATGGTAGAGAAGTACGATGTGGAAAACATCGAAGCGGAAGCCGGAGGCGGAGAATATCCGTTGCAAGATGGCTTTGGTTGGAGCAATGGTGTTGCGCAAGCCTTGCTGAAAACTGTTTGATTTGTTTAACTTCGCAAAAAGGTGTTCTCAATTAAAAAAATAGCCACTGTAGATTTGACTTTTCCAGAGGGGATTTTAAAATAAAACCTCTGTGTCTCCGTGCCTCCGTGGCTAGAAAATAATGTCTCATGTTTGAAATATCTACCGATGCTTTTGGTCGCTTTAAACGGTACACTTTGGAGCATTCTATCGTACCCCTGAAAATACAGTTTGTCCCAGAACAAGGCGGCACTTTGTTGAGCTTGATCATGGAAGGGGAAGAGGTGCTAGACGGTTGTCAGACACCAGAGGAGCTCGATTTTAACAACTGGTATAAAAGTGGTGTGCTGTATCCTTTTCCCAATCGCCTGAAGGATGGTCGTTTTGAATGGCAGGGCAAGACCTATGAGTTTCCATCCAATGATGCGACCCACCAGCATGCGTTGCACGGATTTGGAGGGCAACGGCCCTTGGAAGTGATGGAGGTAGAGGTGGAAGACGATCATGCACGTATTCGCCTAGAGGGTAAATATAGTGGTGATCACGTCCATTATCCCTGGCCTTTCACCTTTGGCCTGACATATGAACTGCACGCCCCCAACCAGTTGTGGGTGAAGCTTTCGTTGCGTAATGATAGTGATGTGGATATCCCTGCTGGTTTGGGCTGGCACCCTTATTTTCAGCTGGCTGAAATCACGGCGGCGCATACACTACGTTTGCCTCAGGTAGAAATGGTTGGTGTAGATGCTCGGATGATTCCTACAGGTAAACGCTATGATTACCCGGGGTTTTTGACGCCCAAACTCATTGGTGCTACTGTACTTGATAATTGCTTTGCGGTGCCTACCACGTCACTGGAAGTTAGTGCTCACTTGAGCGGCCCCCGAGGAACTATCCGTTACTGGCAAGAAACGGGTAAGGGCAAGTTTAATTTCCTTCAGGTGTTCACGCCGCCTTACGGTACTTCTGTTGCGCTGGAGCCGATGACTTGTAACGTTGATGCGTTCAACAACGGCGAAGGCTTGGTGACACTGGCACCGGGGGCAACTTTAGAGGCAAAGGCCGGAGTGGTGTATGAGGTGGAGTGAGTTTGGGTATGGAGGTCGTTTAGAAAAGTATTTAACCCTCTGGAAATTGTTTAATCATCGTCCTGGTGCGTTCGTAGACTTCCCTTAGAAACCAGCTTGCAAGCATAAAAGATTGATTAATGAGTAAGCTATGTTTTTCTATAGTAGTAACTTTAGTATTGCTTTCGTGTCAAGATAGACCGCAGGATTATCTCGCTAATCAAGAGGGGCCTTTAGATAGTTTGGATTTAAGTGAAAACACACAGGAATATGAAAAAGAGGCGATTACTCCGACATTACAGGTGGATATTTATGAGTTAGATTATGATAATCAAGAATTTCCAGGAAAAAATGGCTTTAAGAGGAAAAGCAGTGTACTGGGTAAAAGAAAGCTAGGGTATTTTGATTTTCTAGCCTTGAGGTCAATCATCAATGATTCTAGTAGCTATACTACATCTGGTGCAGCGTGTTTTTATCCTAATATTGGAGTTGTCGTATATGAAGAAGCATCCACAATTTTAAGTGAATTGTATATATGCATGCATTGTAACAATTCCGAATCATATGATAGTAACGGCACTTTTACGAAGGTTCAACGAAAAGATGGGAAGTATGGATTTTCCGAACGGGTTAGAAAGAGGATAAGAAGTCTAATCGCTAGTTATGGGTTTGACACCAAATATTCTTACTCTCTTTTTTATGACGATCCAGGAGATTACCTCCACAATCAAATTCATAATGGACGAGATTCGATGGATGTTATAGATGAAATTTTAGAGTATAAGGAATACGACAAAAATCGTTACCCTGAAAAACCAGGAGTTGCTTCTCTCATAGGGTGGACAGAACGAAATCCTGATTTTTTTGATACGGAGAATATAGGTGAAATTGTTTACGAATATGATAGTACAGGAAGTGATAAGTTTACCTGCTATATTGGAGAATTTAAGGTAAATGACACGGTTTTTTATGTTTGTAATGTTTTTCACCGTGTACAAGCAGCAATGGTGTTACATGGTCATTCATCACTGCTTTTTTTGAATAGCGAGCAAGAAATAGCGGCGGAATATTCTATGTCTATCCCAGGGGAACTTCCAAAGGCTATAAATCAAAATCAGCTAGAATTCAACATTGATGGGAATACCTGTTTTGTGGAGGAGGTTGATTTTTCATTGCCCTATTTATGTATAGAAGAGGGGGAGATTTGTGTGCCAAAAGTTGAATAGTAGTGCTACTATGTCTTCCCAAAAAGCTGATCATACAATCGATAATTCTCCTCGTCAAAGCAGATGAAATAGATGGTCTCTACAGACATTAAAGAAGCGTTTCTTACCGCATCAATAGCAATGGCCGCCGCTGCCGCTTTAGGATAGCGATAAACGCCAGTACTGATGTTGGGAAAAGCGATAGACTGGAGTTTATTCTCCTCTGCGAGCTTGAGGCTGTTGAGGTAGCAATTCTTTAGTTTTTGTTTTTCATCCGATTGCCCCTCATTCCAGTGTGGCCCCACGGTGTGGATGACGAATTTTGCGGGGAGTTTTCCAGCAGTGGTGATCACGGCCTCTCCTACATCACAGCCACCTTGTCGATTTCTGATTTGGATACATTCGTCTAAAATAGCTTTGCCTCCGGCGCGGTGGATAGCGCCATCTACACCGCCGCCGCCAAGCAGGGACGTGTTGGCAGCATTGACAATGGCGTCTACTTCCAGTTGGGTAATGTCGCCTTTAAGAAGTTTTATTTGCATCATTTTAGAATTACTCTATCTCTTTGGTCTTGACCAAGAAGCGATCTACCGCTATGGTAAAATCTTTAGCAGTGGTGTTGAAAAGAGTGGTCTCTTGCCATTTGGTAGTATTAGGGGTAACCCGAATCATCTTTTCTTGGTTCCCCAGTAAGATTGGCATATTGAATCCTTCCGCGTCAGCAGCCCACCGGTAGCTTACTTGCAACTTTTTGCCCTGCTGCGTTAGTTTGTATTCCAAAACAGGCGGCTGCGGATAATGGAGGTACTGTTGGAAAAAGGCCTGCCAGTCTTCACCAGTCGCCTCGTTGACGTAATCAATAAAATCTTGCGTACTCACGAGGCTGAGGCTATGTTTTTGATAGAACCCTTTGAAGATAGCCCACCATTTTTCGTCATCGCCGATAGCATTACGGAGGGTATGCAGTACCCAGGCACCTTTGAAATAATGGTCACTACCACCCCAGTTTTCCCAGTTTACACCTGGGGGGCCAATGATAGGTTCCTGATTGTAGATATACAGTTTTTGCTTGACGAGATAGCGAATGGCATCTTCATAGCTCATCGTATATTCTACGTAAACTGCTTCCAGGTAGGTGGTAAAAGACTCTTGCACCCACATCTCTGCCAAGTCGGTCACACCGATGCTATTACCAAAATATTCATGGCCGGTTTCGTGTACGATGATGTAGTCCCAATCCATGTCGTTGGGAATCATCCCTCCCTGGTAGCCTCGCATATATTGATTGCCATAAGCAATGGCACTCTGGTGCTCCATCCCCAAATAAGGCGTCTCTACCAAAGCAAAACCATCTTCCCAGAAAGGGTATTTATCCAGGTACTTTTCGTAGCAGGCGAGCACCGAGTGTACTTGCTGAAAGTGCTCACGTGCCCTGTCTTCGTTGTAATCGATCACATAATAATCCAAGGCCAATGTGTCGCCATCCGCCGCGTAGTATTCGTCAGAAAACTGGGTATAATGGCCGATGTTGAGGGTCACGTTGTAGTTGTCGATAGGGTAGGAGACAAACCAGTCGTAGCGGGTATATTTATCCTCTTCTTCTACTTCGCGCAGATTGCCATTGGCTACCGCCATCAGGTTACTAGGCACCGTGAGGCTGATGAGCATACTGTCTGGTTCATCCGAAAGGTGGTCCTTGTTGGGCCACCAAAGGCTGGCGCCGTCACCTTCACAAGCTACCGCAATCCAATTACGGCCACGCTTATCTTCCGCCCATACAAAACCACCATCCCAGGGAGCATTGCTAGCAATGGTGGGTTTGCCGTAATAATGAACCGTAAAACTTCCTGTGTCCCCTGCCTGCTGCACCGTTGGGAAATCTACAAAAACAGCATTGTATTCCCGACTAAAAGAGAGTTCCTGCTTACCGAGCAAAATACGATCAATAGTCATGTTCTCGAACAAGTCAATCTGTAAACGCTGAAAGTCAGTCACCGTTGTAAAAGCAATTTCTACCTCGCCGCGAATCATCCTCTTACGGGGATCTACTTTGAGTTGCAGGCCGTAGTAGTGAACATCGTAGCAAGTCCGTTCGGACCGTAGACTACCCCTTAGCGTATCAGCTTTGGTAAAGGTGTGGTGCTGATAAAAGTCGGTAGACTGGCCCTGAAGACCAAGACTTGCCGAGAGCAGAAAGAATAGAATAAGCAATGGTCGCATTTGCATAGAATTTTACATCAACAAAGATAAAAATGTTTACCAACGTAGAGGCGTTGCATTGCAAGGTCTGCAAACCACATAAGGGTGCTGCAATGCGTTTATATGCCGTTTTTTTAAAAAAAACATTAAGTTTGTGTTTTTTGTGTTTTTTGTGTTTGAAAACAAATAAGTATATTTGTGACGGATTCGATCCCAATCAGAGGTAATTAGCCCCAATTTCGGGGAGTTCAGAGGAATAAGTTTGGAAATTGCTGGGCACTTGGTTCTCCAAGTGTGTAAATGAACTATGGCTACTGCCAAGGTTTTGGGAGTGGTCGACGGCGTTCGAGGCCTGGGTGGGAAGACCCGCCAGGGTCTGCTGATAACTGTGCCTCCTGCTCAAAATCACTTGAGATTATCCAAAATCACCTCCTTGTTTATATCATTTGGGGGCTCCTTAAAAGCATAATAAATCACCATTGTAAGGAGAACTATATTCACGATCACAGTATAATAAAAGACACAGCCTTCCAGCTCGTCAAGCCTGAATAGTAAATAATACTTTTGGCCATAGAGGTCGTCCAGTATTGGTAAAAATCGCTGGCTATAGCGTTGATCAGCTGTTACTATCGTTTGGGTTCCCTCCAGCAACAGTATGGGAGCTATCAATAAAAGGTAATTTAGTAAGCGGTGAATTTTATACCACCGTTTTTGCCGTCGATGAGTCGCCAGCCTTTTATATAAATAGTTGGTAAAAAGAAGGTAGCCACCAATGGCTACCAAGATGATTGGAAGGCTGAATTCTACTGAGGTCGCTGCTTGTAAAACACCTTTAAGAAAAGGCAATATATCTGTATCATATTCAATTCCCTTGCCAAATACTTTCACCCTTCCCCCTGCTACAAAAGGAATAACCACAGCACAAGCCGCTACCAAGAAATAATCAAATTTTGATTTCATTTTTTTCTAAACGATTGAAACAGAGGTTGAATACGATTAGCAATTACAAGGAGTGCTGGAAAGAAATTCTTATATGTCCTTATATTCTCTTTTATGGTTCAATAATATGAAACTAGCTGTTTCAAATGGGAACGCCACTTTGTGAGGAAACTTTTTAAGATGTTTTTGGGTCCGTGCCATCGTTCCTCGGCACCGGGCTATCACTCGCTACCGCTCCGTTCTATCCCTCGTACTTGCCCCCTCCGGGCCCCGCCCTCGCCTATACGGCTCGGGTTTTGTTGGGATGCAGACATCGCACTGCAACGCCTCTACGCGTGATTTTTCTTGGTATTCTCTTCTTTCATTCCCCGTCATTTGTACCTTTGCGCCTGAATATTCCTATTTACCTTCATTCTAATTCAAAAATATGGCTCTACTACAGGATAAAGTTGCCCTCATCACCGGCGGATCACGCGGCATTGGCGCCAGCATTGTTAGTCGTTTTGCCCAAGCAGGCGCCCAGGTAGCCTTTACCTATCATTCTTCTAAAGAAAAAGCAGATGCATTGGCACAAGCTGTTGCAGCAGAGTATGGCGTTACCGTTAAGGCATACCAGTCGGATGCGGCTTCTTTTTCTGCTGCCGAAGAATTGGCTAAGCAGGTGCTAGAGGATTTTGGTACGATCGATGTATTGGTCAATAATGCTGGTATCACTCGCGACAACCTCATCTTGAGAATGAACGAAGAGCAGTGGGATCAGGTGATGGACAATAACCTCAAGTCGGTCTTTAACCTTACCAAGCAGGTGGTACGCCCAATGATGAAAAGCCGCGCTGGCTCTATCATCAATGTATCTTCGATTGTAGGAATTACCGGCAACGCTGGACAATCAAACTATGCCGCTTCCAAGGCAGGTATCATTGGGTTCTCCAAGTCTATTGCCAAAGAATTAGGGTCACGCAATGTGCGTTGTAATGTCATCGCTCCGGGCTTCATCGCCACAGATATGACCGATGAACTGGATGAGAAAACCCGCGATGCTTACTTGTCAAATATTCCATTACGCCGCTTTGGCGAAGGAACAGAAATAGCAGATGCCTGTGTATTCCTGGCTTCAGACATGAGCTCCTATATTTCGGGCCAAGTCCTGAGTGTTTGTGGCGCCTTGAACTGCTAAGTAGGCTGTTATAAGCGACGTCTTTTTAAACCACTAAAGGCACCTAAGATTATTCCTTAGGTGCCTTTAGTGGTTCAAAACAGGTGTTACTTTTTTTGAAAGTCGGCGTTCGTAAGTGATTTGATGCCACTAGGGTAGGTCACCATCTAACCAACAACCTACGCTTACGCTTTATTATTCACCACCTTTTTGAGGAAAATCCGTCCGCGCTCGCGCTTGGAATCAAAGATTTCTAGTCGAATTTCCTGCCAGTAACCATTCAGCGAGCTACCATTGATAGAGCGATTCCACATCAGTTGGTATTTGCGCAAGAAGGGAGGAACATAGCTGTCGCCATTGCGATTAACGTATTCTACTTCGTCAATGTATACCGAGAGGTCGTCATAAAGGCGACCCGAAAGATTCATCTCAATAACGCGGGTTTCGCTAAGGTAAATGTAAGACCTGCCGGTCACGGTTTTTCCTTGCCGTTCCAGGTAAACCTGTACTGGATACCCCTTGGTGGATTGTATTCCTCCTACAGTAATGGTTCCTTCCCAAAGTCCTTCAAATTGGAGTTGAGCTGCCAGTGATAGCGAAAATAATAGGCAACTGCCAAGTACAAGAGAACGCAACATGATCTTGGTGTTTTTTGTGGCTTGCGAAGATAAGGGTTTTTGGGAGAAAATATTGTGGCAGCCGCTAGAGTGGCATGTTTACCTAGTAAGCAGGTATGGTAAACGAGTGAACTCTATGGAAAGCATACTTAATGCCCTCTGCCAACAATTTAGCCCACCGCTAATGGCAGCTGAAACCAAAATTCAGCACCGTTTTGCTCACGGTTGCGTACATGGATAGTAGCTTGATGAATCTCAAGGATCTTTTTCACGATAGCTAACCCCAAGCCACTACCAACGGCTTTTTTCGTTTCTAGTTGACGGTAGCGTTCAAAAATATGAGCTTGTTGGGCCTCTGGAATGCCGGGGCCAGTATCTGCCACCATAATACGAACACCTTCTGGGGTATTGTTCAATTGAATACTTACTTCACCTCCGGCCGGAGTATGCCGGAGAGCATTGTCCAGTAAGTTTTGTAGTACACGCTCTACCAGGCCGATATCTGCAAACACCATAGGTAAGTCACGAGACGCGTTCCAGCCAAGGGCAATATTCTTTTCCTGTGCGAGTACCTGGTATTTAAATACAATATCCTGGCAAAGTTCCTGAATAGGGAAGGGTTCTTTTNGTGGGACGATTTGCTGTGCTTCCAGCTTTGAGTATTCAAACAATTGAGCAATCAGCCGGGAGAGTTTTTCAGAACTGGCCATCACCGTTTCCAGGTATTGCTTTCGTTCCTCAGGGGTGATTTTACCCTCCTTCATCTGTAGTGTTTCTATATATCCTTGTATTATTGCTAGTGGCGTTCGCAGATCGTGAGAAACATTAGCGATAAGTTCCTGCCGCAGCCTGTCTACAGATTTTAGTTGCTCAATACTTTCCGTTACTTTCTCAGCCATTTCATTAAAAGTATCCCCAAGGATAGCGAGGCTACCCTGATCCCGCTCGGAAATGCGGGCTTCGTAGTCGCCTTCTTGAAACCGTTTTAAGACACTGATTATTCGTCGCAAGTTGCGTGTAAGCCACCAAAAAGCCAATAAGCCAATGAGTAATGCTGCCACCAGTATAAGGTAGAATAAGCGACCACCGAGGCACAGGATATAGTGCATACTCAAGGTGCTGGTGATACTATTCCTTGCTTCACCTGCCAGGATGACGTAGGCGTAGCCACTGAGTTGCTCGTTCTCGTAAATGGGGGCGGCGGAAAAAATATTGGCGGTGCCAGGTTGCTTGGGATCATCGCCAAGAATGAGATGGGGAGTCTTTTTGGTCAGAAAAGTTGTTATAGGATCCAAGTCAACTCTATCCAGTTTTACCTTACTATAAGGGACGACGTAATCAATGATTTCACCTTCGGTATCCAGTAGATAAACCTCCAAACTAGGGTTGATGATCATCATAGAATGCATAATATCATGCGTGGCAGAGGTGTCTGGTTGGCCGTCTTTTAGCGGTTGGGTTTCTTTGACAATATGTTTTGCTACATCACCGTATAGTTGCTGGTTGATTTCTTGTACGTAAGTACGTGCGGCGATAGAGGTGACAAAAATGTACCCGGCACCCAGCCCAAGTAGTAATAGGAGAAGGGTCAAGGCAATGTTCCAGTAAAGAGAAAAATGATCGTTGGCCTTTTTGTTCATGTTTTACAATTCTTCATTGAAGCGATAACCTATGCCCCAGGTGGTAAGGATGTAGCGGGGTTGATCAGCCTGAGGCTCAATCTTTCGCCGCAGGCGATTGATATGGGAATTGACAGTATGCTCAAACCCATTAAAATCATAACCCCATACCAAGGTAAGTAACCGCTGGCGGTCATAGCTTTTACCAGGATGTGCAGCCATCAGCGCCAGTAATTCAAATTCTTTGGGCGAAAGCTCCACTCTTTTTTTCTGAATAGTCACTTTACGTTTTTCCAGATCAATGACCAAGTCGCCAAAATTGAGGATACTTGGTGGCTCCTTCTGTTTTTTCTGCTGGGCCAGATTGCTACGCCGGAAGATCGCTTTTACTCTGGCGATAAGTTCCCGGACACTGAAGGGTTTAGTCAAGTAGTCATCTGCCCCGGTTTCTAATCCCAGTACCTTATCGATCTCTTCCGATTTTGCGGTAAGCATTAAAATGGGAGTGTTAATCTGCTGCATTCGCAAACGTCGGCACACTTCCAGTCCATCAATATGAGGCAACATTAGGTCCAGTATGATCAAATCGAAGGTACTCCCTTCAGCGGCAGCAAGGCCTCGGAGACCATCACTCGCGCGAACCAGGCTACAGCCTAAGTCGTTCAGATGAATCTCTATAAGATCAACAATGTGGGGATCATCTTCAATGATCAAAACCCTTTTCATAAGCTCTTTTTTGTAATCATCGGCAAATTCGCCAATAAGTATCACAAAATCATCACGAAGAGCAGATTAAACGGGTTGATGTTCCTGATATTCCTGTTGGATGTAAAGCTGAAGGTCTTCAAGCGTGTCGAATCGTTGGAATAATTGCTGTAGGCTATCCGCTTTTGCAGGTGCTGCTGCACTGGGAAGTACAAACTGTTGAACATCGGCGAGGGTCACAGCATCATTGCTCAAGATCAATAAACGTTCAACAACATTGCGCAGCTCCCGAATATTACCGGTCCAGTTGAGTTCTTGCAATTGGGTGATAGCTTTGTCGTCCCATTTTTTTGGTACAACTCCATATTCTTTACAAATCTGTCGGTTAAAATGGTTGATGAGTAAAGGAATATCATCGCGGCGGTCATTTAAAGCAGGAACTTCAATGAGGATAACTGAAAGCCGGTGGTAGAGGTCTTCTCGAAAACGACCAGCGGCAATTTCTACCCTCAAGTCCTTATTGGTCGCTGCGAGCACCCGGACATCTACATTGAGGTCTTTGGTTCCTCCAACACGGGTGATCTGGTTTTCCTGAAGGGCACGTAAGACCTTGGCCTGCGCTTTGAGGCTCATATCTCCTATCTCATCCAGAAAGAGGGTGCCCTTGTCTGCTTGTTCAAATTTCCCTGACTTTTGCTGGGCAGCACCGGTGAAAGAGCCTTTTTCATGGCCAAATAGTTCACTTTCGATTAACTCTGTTGGAATGGCAGCGCAGTTAACTTCAATCAGGGCCTTCTTGGCTCTGCTACTTTGCTTGTGAACTTGGCGAGCAACCAGTTCTTTGCCCGTTCCATTGGGGCCTGTAATAAGTATACGGGCTTCTGTTGGTGCCACTTTCTCAATGGTCGCCAATATTTTGGTTAAGCCTTCCGACTTACCAATCATTTTGGGAGCTTCTTTGCGATTTACTTTCTTTTGCAGCGCCTTTTTTTCGCCGATCAAAGTAGATTTGTCCAAGGCGTTACGCAGGGTGATCAGCAGCCGGTTGAGGTCTAGCGGTTTACTGATAAAATCAAATGCTCCTTTCCTGACCGATTCTACTGCGGTATCAATATCGGCATGCCCCGAAATCATAATAACCGGTGTTTCCGGAGATAGAATTCCAATACGGTCGAGGGCGTCCATGCCATCCATCTGCGGCATCTTTATGTCTAAAACAATGACATCAAATTTGCCTTGTTTTAACTTCACAAGGCATTCGGTACCGTTGGTGGCTTCAACAACCTCGTATTTTTCAAATTCCAGAATGTCACGAAGAGCTCTCCGGATAGCGGCCTCATCATCTACTACTAATACGCGTGGCATATCAAAAATCGGTTGGGGGGTGAAGGAATGACTTTATAATTTTTCTTTATACGAAGGAGATAGTTGAATGTTGCATAGAGAAAAAATTAATACCACAAGGTGTATTGTCGTCCTCATGTTATCCCGACCAAGAAGTGTTTTCACTTCGTGGTTGGGATCATATCTTGCTGATTCCCTGATCCGTGAATAGAAAAATAGAGAGTGATGTTGGTCAGGAGACCAACGTAATATAAGATGTTAGTCTGGGGACTAACATCCGCGTTAATTTCCAATGTCGATGTATTAGACTGATGTCGGGAATTATTCAGCAATGGTTTCTGAATCTCTATACCCTATAACAAAAGGCGCGAAGCGACCCATATCTTTCTACTGACTTTTACCAAAAGTCCAGCTACTTGTCTGATTTTACCAAAATGCTCTCAACAAACCGATCCAGAAGAATTTGCACCTCAGGCTTCATTGCAGGAGTTCTTCCCAGCCAAGTATGCAGATCGCCACCGTAATACATGGCCAGATATTCAGCCGAAAGGCGAAAAGGAGTAAAAAAATGAGGAACAGCCTCCGGGTCACTACCCACGGCAACAGTCCAGAGGTATTTACCGGTAAGGGCAGGCAACAACTCTTCGCGGTAACGCATAAGGTCAGAGAATCGATCAAGGAAGGTCTTCATCTGTGCACTCATGGTGTACCAATAGATTGGGGTGACCAGTACCCAGTGATCGGCTTCAATAGTTTGATCAATAATATTCTTGAAATCGTCTGTAGCAGGATAATTGTCTTCGTAGGAGAAAGGAGCAATCTCGTGGGCGCTTAGATTTACAGCTGTAGCTGAAAGTTGGCCACTTAAGTAATTCGCAATGGTACTAGTGTTGCCGTGCGAACGAGAACTGGCGTGGAAGAGAACGATGGAAGACATAAAGAAAGGCACTTTAAAATTAGAGGTGTGGGACAAAATTAGCGTGTAGGTCGTTTTGTTCCCACACCTCCTTTGGGCTAGCCTTCCAGCAGTGCTGGATTCATTCCCATATTAGAGAACCCTCCATCATGGAAGAGATTCTGCATCGTAACATAGCGACTCAAGTCACTAAATAACTGTATACAATAGTCTGCACATGACTCGGCGGGCGCATTGCCCAGCGGAGACATTTTGTCAGCGTAGTTGAAAAACTCTCCAAAACCTTTTACGCCTTGTCCGGCAGTCGTCATGGTTGGAGATTGGCTGATGGTATTCACACGTACCTTATTGCGGGTACCGAAGTGATAACCGAAACTACGCGCAAAACTTTCCAAAAGCGCTTTGCTTTCCGCCATTTCGCTGTAATCAGGGAAGGTCCGTTGTGCAGCAATGTAGGTGAGGGCCAAAACGGAACCCCAGTCATTCATCGCGTCCTTTTGCCAGAGCACCTGCATCATCTTATGGAAAGAGATGGCAGAAACATCAAAAGTCTTCATCATCCAGTCGTGCTTCAGGTCAGTATAGTCACGACCTTTACGAACATTCACGGACATGCCAATAGAGTGAAGGACAAAGTCGAGCTTGCCACCCAAGTGTTCCTGACTTTTGGTGACGAGGTTTTCCAAGTCTTCCATACTCGTCGCATCGGCAGGGATGATTTCAGCATTGAGTTTCTCTGCCAATTCATTGATTTTGCCAAAGCGCATAGCAACAGGGGCGTTGGTAAGGACAATTTGTGCTCCTTCTTCTACACAACGCTCTGCGACTTTCCAGGCGATGGATTGCTCGTCGAGTGCTCCGGAAATGATACCACGCTTGCCGGCTAACAGATTATTTGCCATAGGTTACCCAATTTTGAGTTGAGAATTTAGCTAAGAGCTTTTAAAAGGATTTCATCTGGAGGGAATCCAAATTTTCTTTTAGCTCTAAAATTCAAAATATTTTATCTAAGAATCTGATTTCTTGTCTGGCAAAGATAATTAATCTTAGGACTTGTATCTTGCCACCATGAACCGACTATCCTTTCTTTTACGATCAGCAGGACTTTTTTTTTCGCTCCTGCTAATAAGCCAAATCCTTATGGGGCAAGAAGTATTACGCGAGCCATTGAGTACGGGTTGGACCGTGAAATCTACCGACTTTTCAACGGCGGAGGAGCTTTCAACGCCAGTGCCAGGCACCGTGCAGGAGGTGCTGAGTCGGTCGGGCCTGTTGCCTGACCCCTATTATGGTACCAATGAAACAGAGGTGCAGTGGGTAGGAGAACGCAATTGGGAGTACAATCTTGTTTTTACGCCAGAAGCCTTTGATTCCCAGCGGGTATACCGACTAAATTTCAGAGGTTTGGATACTTATGCAAAAGTCTACCTGAACGATAGCCTGATCCTGACGGCTGACAATATGTTTCGTTCCTGGCAGGTACCCGTTACGTCTTTGTTGAAAGCAGGAACCAACCATTTGCGGGTAGCTTTTACGGCCCCATTGGAAGCATTAGCAGCAACCATTCAAAACCTTCCTTACGCACTGAATAAAACGTCTGTTAATGATACTGGTGACCCCCGGATGGCTAATTTTGCCCGCAAGGCGCAGTTTCAATTTGGCTGGGATTGGGGCCTTCGTTTAGTTACACAAGGGATTTGGCGGCCTGTTTATCTCGAAAGTTGGGAGCATGCCCGACTAGAAGAGGTTCAGTATTTTCAGGAAGAGGTAGAAACTGCTCGGGCACGAATGGGCATTCGTGCTGCCATCGATCGCCGCAGCCCAGGCGCTTATGAGCTGCGATTGCGCGACATGAACACTGGTCGTCTTTTAGCAAAACGAGGGTTGACGAAGACCGAGCAAGAGGTCTACTTCAACTTCCAGATTGATCAGCCTCGCTTGTGGTGGCCCAATGGCCATGGCGAAGCTCACCGTTACCACCTAAGTTTGGAGCTATGGAAGGATGGTGAGAAACTGGATGAGCAGGAAAAGAAAATTGGTATCCGTACAGTTGAGTTGGTTCAACGCCCTGACAGCTACGGCACCAGCTTTTATTTTAAAATCAATGGTCGACCCGTTTTTACAAAAGGAGCCAGCTATATCCCACAGGATGCCATACTGACACGAGTTACTGCACAGCAGAAGACGGATTTACTCGTGCAGGCACAAAATGCCCATTTTAACCTTATCCGCGTTTGGGGTGGAGGTATTTATGAAGACGAGCACTTTTATGATCAGTGTGATTCGTTAGGGCTGATGGTGTGGCAAGATTTTATGTTTGCCTGTGCCGCTTATCCGGCAAACCCTGCGTTTTTGGCCAATGTAGAAGCTGAGGTCAGAGAAAACGTTCGCCGTTTGCGCAATCATCCCAGTATCATCACCTGGTGCGGTAACAATGAAGTGGATTTAGCGATGCGCAACTGGGGCTGGCAAAAAAAATACGATATCAAAGGGGAAGATGAACAGGATATGTATAACAATTACACCAAAATATTCCAGGAACTAATCCCGGAGGTACTAGCAGAGACAGACCCCGAGCGACCTTATTCGCATACAACTCCCTTGAGTTCTTCTTATAAAATAGCAGAACGCGGGCACAATACCTTGCACTATTGGGGCGTATGGCACGGGCCAGATGACTTTACGGGCTACGAAACCAAAGTTGGACGCTATATGAATGAGTATGGCTTTCAGTCGTTCCCTGATATGGAAACCATCGCCAGCTTTGCAGATAGCAGCCAGTGGTCATTAGATAGTCCGGTGATGGCACACCATCAGAAGAGCTATATCGGCAATGGCTTGATTGGCAAGTTCACAGAACAGTACGGAGAGCCCGCTTCTGATTTTCCGGCTTTTGTAGAACAATCACAACAGGTGCAATACGAAGGTATACGCAGGGCTATCCTGGCGCACCGTTTGCGTTATGGCTATTGCATGGGCA
Organism: Lewinella cohaerens DSM 23179; assembly: GCF_000379805.1. Lineage (GTDB taxonomy): Bacteria > Bacteroidota > Bacteroidia > Chitinophagales > Saprospiraceae > Lewinella > Lewinella cohaerens. Next base: position 38,227 of record NZ_KB903545.1, read on the forward strand.
CGACTTTTTGGCAATTGAATGATTGCTGGCCGGCACCTTCATGGTCAGCAATTGACTATTATGGTCGGCCAAAGGTCTTGTTTGATGAATTGCCTAACCTGTATGCACCCATTGTGGCGGCAGCAGTGGGTGATGAAAAAGATCCACAGTTGGCTGTGATTTCGGATTATCCGGGCGGTACAGAAGTGAGTTTACGTTGGGCAAAACGTAAAGTAGGGAGTACGGGAGTATTGGAAAGTGGCGAAAAGCAAGTATTGGTACTACGTGCAGGAACCCAACTGATGATACCACCGGCAGGAATGGTTCCTGAAAAGAAGGAAGAAACCGAGATTCAGCTGTTTGTTAGGGACGAAAGGATGTCTGTTTTCAAATGGTCAGGCCGACAATTACCTATCCGTCTGCCAGAGGAAGAAGACTGGCAAAAATTTCCTGAATTACTAAAAGAGGATTAGGGATGAGGAAATAAATAATCTACGCAAAATTTGCAGGTAGATGTGTAGATTATTTTTTGCGAACTCCCCCTGAAGAGGATTGAAAAAAATATCGATATCTAGGGAAGCATGGTGCTTCCATTGCAAAACCATTGCCGAGAATAGCAATTAGCCTACCCTCCAGTAACTCCTCGTAGGGCTTTCATTTGAGTCTCCCAGAGCTGCTTCTGGTCCTCTACTTCATCGTCATCACAATAATCAGTGATTACGAGAATTGTTTCTCCTGTTACGGGAGAGCGAGCCATATTGAATTCCAGGTACTCTCTTTCATCATCGGCATCTTCCCAGTGGAAACGAAGTAGTTCGTTCTCGAGGTCTTCAATAAGTTCAGCTTCTTCTTCCGCACCGTTCCATTCAAAGGTGTACATACGTCCATTTATATGGACTTGGTCACAAAACCAACGGATCAGGCAGTCAGGTGTGCTAAGAAACTGATATAAAATGGCCGGAGATGCGCGAAAGATAAATTCTTTCGAAAATTTTACTCTCTCCATAGTTAAGGCATGGTTTAGTGAGAAAAAAATTCTCACAAATAATTAATGCGAATCTGTGAATCGATTCGGCACAATAAAAGAGAAAGCAGCCATTTTTCCAAATCTTTACTGGCATTAAGTGGAAAAATTCCACATAGAGGTACTTACACAACTATTCTATTAATCAGTTTGTTACTAGAAAGCAAACAATAATATCGGCTAGAAGCTTGACAATTAGCTGTTTTGCACGTATTTTTGCGCTTGGATTTCATTAAAATATTATTTTTTATAATTTATATGATGGTTACTCAAATATTCCGAATCTCTTCCTGCATGATGGGGATAAGTGAAGTTGCCATAGTCAAATAAGTAAATCCGAGCGTAAATCCGGCTTGTAATCAGCACAAGGCGGGTTTTTTATTTTCGACAATCAAAGAGGCTAAATAAATGAGACAGCTTAAGATCACAAAATCCATTACGAACCGCGAAAGTCAGTCACTGGAGAAGTACCTCCAGGAGATCGGTAAGGTGGATTTGTTGACACCAGAAGAAGAGGTGGAATTAGCTAAGCGGATCAAGCAAGGTGATCAAGCTGCTTTGGAAAAATTGACCAAAGCCAACTTGCGTTTTGTGGTCTCGGTAGCTAAACAATACCAAAACCAAGGTCTATCATTAAGTGACTTGATTAACGAAGGAAACCTGGGGTTAATCAAAGCGGCTCAACGTTTTGATGAAACGCGTGGTTTCAAGTTTATCTCCTACGCCGTTTGGTGGATTCGCCAATCGATCCTGCAAGCACTTGCTGAGCAATCGCGGATCGTTCGTTTACCATTAAACAAGGTCGGCTCTCTTAATAAAATTAATAAAGCGTTTTCCGAACTCGAGCAAGAGTACGAGCGTGAGCCATCTCCTGAAGAGTTGGCGGATCAATTGGAAATTTCTACCGAAGAAGTAGAAACGACGCTTGGTGTTGCTGCTCGCCACGTATCTATGGATGCACCTTTTGTAGAAGGGGAAGACAACAGCTTGTTGGACGTGCTTGAAAATACGGCCACTCCTGGCACCGATGCTGCATTGGAGTACAGAGAATCATTGCGCCGTGAAATTGAGCGTTCTTTATCAACGCTGACCGATCGCCAGTGTGATGTGATCAAGTTGTACTTCGGTATTGGTGTTGAGCACCCAATGTCGTTGGAGGATATTGGTGACAAGTTTGGTCTTACTCGTGAGCGGGTTCGCCAAATCAAGGACAAGGCAATCAATAAGCTTCGTTCTGCTAATCGTAGCAAGCTCCTCAAGCACTATTTGGGCGCTTAATTTGATGAAACCAAAGGTTTTACAAGAAAAAATCCCGTCGATGTTTACATCGACGGGATTTTTTATGTGGTATAGCTTGAGATACTATTTTACAAGCACTAACTCTGCAAGCCTATTCTTGTGCCAGATGGTATGGTCGACCCTTTGCGGGTAACGATAATACCTCCCCGGATCATATAGGTTGGCGTTTCTGTATCTTCAAGGGAAGTGCTACCATGAATTCGGACATTATCACCAATGCGGCAATCTTTGTCAATAATCGCATTTCGGATGTAGCAATTGGCACCAATACCCATCGCTGGCGTATCACCAAGCTCCTCAATCTCGGCTATAGTTTCATAATAGTCATTACCCATGATGATAGCGTTGGATATCTCCGTATCAGTCCCGATACGAGAGCGCAAGCCTATGATGGCATGATCTATCTGCTTCGCATTAACGATACACCCTTCAGCGATAATGGCTTGATTGAAGAAAGTGCCGAATATTTTGGAAGGTGCCAGCATCCGCGGGCGGGTATAAATTTGCTCTTCGTTATCGAACATATTGAAAGCCGGAACGGGGTCCGTCAGCGCAATATTAGCATCAAAGAAAGAACGGATTGTACCAATATCTTCCCAGTAGCCATCATAAGAGTAGCTAGCTACCCGAAACTTATTATTAATGGCATAAGGAATAATTTCTTTACCAAAATCTGTAGCGTCAGGATTTTCATCGAAGAGCCGCTCAAGGAAGGTCTTGGAAAAGATATAAATCCCCATGGAAGCCATCCAGTTTTTTCCTTGTGAGGTATATTTATCGGGTAGGGGAGAAGTCCAGTCTGAAAGAATATCAGCAGATGGTTTCTCTACAAAGCTTTCGATCATCTGGTTGTCATCCTGCTTGAGGATACCAAAACCAGGCGCGTCTTTATCATTAACGGGAATAGTGGCAATGGTTAAATCCGCTTTCTTGTCAAGATGGTACTGAGCAAATTCAGCCAAGTCCATCTGGTAAAGCTGATCCCCGGAAAGAATCATTACGTAATCGTGGTCGTGATTACGGAGGTGGTGCATACTTTGGCGTACTGCATCGGCAGTTCCCTGAAACCAGCTATCACTATTTTGAGTCTGTTCAGCTGCCAGGATATCTACAAAGCCATGACTGAAAGAGTCAAAGTTATAGGTATTCTTAATGTGCTGATTAAGCGAGGCACTATTGTACTGCGTAAGGACAAACATCCGACGGATACCGGAGTTGAGGCAGTTGGATATTGGAATGTCAATAAGGCGGTATTTACCGCCTATGGGTACTGCTGGTTTGGAACGTTGTTCTGTAAGTGGGAATAAGCGAGTACCGGCACCACCGCCGAGGATAAGACTGATTACTTTGATCATAGTTTACTAAATCGTATGGCTTTATACCCCAAAGCTTGGGGATGGAAAAGTAGGTTTAATAGATTTTGAGGCTAAAAGTTAGAAAAAATGTGGTGTATTATCCCTTTGGAGCTTTATTATTTTGTCAAATATTCCAATTTCTTAAGACTGTTTTAATATTTGGCCTATTCTCTTGCTATCTTTATTGTTATTACATCAGTTAGCGCTCTCATCATGCAAAAAACACTAAACCTTATACTTTTTCTCTGTGCCTTCTCTATCCAGGCGCAAGACATCAACCTGACAATAGGTGAGCACCTCTATAGCTATGTAAATGACGTTCTTCCTCTTGAAAACGGCGACTGGCTGGTAGTCGCGGATGTTTCGGATATTGATAATGGCTACGAGATAAGGCCGCGTTTATTACGTATATCAGATGAGAATAGCATTGAATGGTCGGTTACGCTACCTCCTTCTTATTTTGATTACAGTACGATCGCGCTGCGTTACGATTCCTTACTGCAGCAGTGTTATGTGATTCATCGGAGGAACGAATGTGATTTGATTGGCCCTGATGTTATTTATGCTTTCGATATGGATGGTAATCTTTTGTGGACAGATAGCCCAGAAGCAGAATTTATTATAAGCTTAGATAATTCATCGTCAACGATAGCGATGGTTCCTGGAGAAGGTTTGTTTTTACTAGGGGATGGGAGTTTTTCTACTGCTGCCCTTCGGTTTAAGGATGCATCAGGTACATTCGTCAGGGAGTACTCCATTGATGGCCCAGTTTTTAGTGGCGTTTACTATTGGCGAGAAGATACGCTACTGTTGACGCGGGAGAACCGCTTGCTATACGCTACTTATGATGATGAATCAATGAATGTTTTTTCGGAGCAAGTACTTACAGATGATTATATTCAGACGCTTCATATACTAAACGATAGTGTTATCTACAGCCAATATTATAATACCGTTACGCGGTTTGACTACTTGACCAACAATGGTGAATTCCTGGCAGACACTACGGTAGAAGTACCTACTACTGGTTTTATATATGATCTTTATTTTGATGATAGCGTGATGTTGGCAGCAGGAGAACAAAGTGTTTTTACCTATACCCATGATCTCCGCGAACGCACGGAGCACCAATTAAACATTCCCGGTACACAAATTTATGGTGCAGCCCTTAATGATCAGGATTTGGTTGTTTATGGGAATACGGTGGTCGCTGATAACGATTGGCTTTACCCTCGCGAAGGCTTTCTCTATAGTCTATCCGACGAACCACCGTTGAACCGAGATTTGGAACTTACCTATATCTCGTCTACGGGAGTCATCCGGGAGGAAGCTTCTTTTGGGGGGTATATTTCTACTTTTGACAGTATTCGAGCTACAGTATACAATGCTGGGATGGATACCGTATCCTCCCTGCATGTGAAAATCCAAAAAAAGGCGAGTTCTTTTATTTGCCCAGGTTTTATTGGTCTTAACGAATCCTTTCAAGATCTACAATTATTACCGGGTGACAGCATCTCGCTCTTTTTAGGATCGCTGACGGGCTACAACGTACTCAACAATACGCTTTGCGCGTGGGTAGGCACGGAGGCATCATCATTGGAGACGGATTTTACCAACAATACAAGCTGTACAGAGGTAGATATTATAAATGTTGTGGATACACCCTCCTCCTTGCCGAGTTTGAGTGTTTACCCAAATCCTACGGGTGATTTTCTGTATTTCAATAATACGGATCAATGGCAATATTACCACCTCTTCGATGCTCGTGGGGTATTGCTCCGACAGGCGTTCCTGCCCACGGGCGAGGTCACAGTACAGTTGGGGTTAGCTGATTTGCCAGTGGGCTTATATCACCTGGTATTGGACGGGCCAGAGGGTCGTGCCCAAACGCGGGTGGTGAAGGAGTAAGCCGTTCGCTAGCGAGACAGGATCGTAAGGTTATTGAGGGATTTTAGAGGTTGTTGGGAAATAAGATTGTAAATTTACACTCCAAAATTATGCTATTTCTATGTCATTACCCATCCCTAACCGCAACCGTGCCCAGATTAGTCGGGCAGCTATTGAACGCCTTTATATTGCGATGCGTCACCTTTTTATTCGGGGTAGCTATAAGCCATTGGGGGTATCAGGAGAGGCTATGATTGAGGCGTTGAGAGAACTGCGCCCAGAGATTTACGGTAGTGTTAATGAGCCGGAGCGGGTAGAGTTGAATGGTTTGTTTTACATCTTCCAACGTTTGCCGAAAGGCATTGAAGAGTGCCGGTTTGTAAAGCTGATCTCTCGCGAAGGGTACGAACAGACAGACTTCACGCCCATTGTTCCTCCTGCTCGTCGACGGAATGCTTACAGGATCGACAAAGAAGAGATGTACATTGAAATGACGCGAGGCCGTAGCGACATCTACGATATCCTCACGCATCTTACCTTCATGTATATTGAATCTGAAAAAATTCGAACTAATAGCGAAAACCACCGAGGAGAGAAGCGACGGGAGTGGAATATGTTGGAAGAGATTGTCAAACGGGAAGAGGCCGGCGAAGAATATAACCGTGAGGTAGCTTACACCTATTTGAGTACCTTGCTGGGGAGAACCTATCAAGAGACGATTACTGCTTGTGAGCGCTTTGATAATGATCCTAACGTAAATAGCATTTTTCATATCACTTATTGGCTGGGTTGCCTATCCTCCCAAGAAGATCACGATAAGAAAGATCGTGAGATCAGTTTCTCTAGTACCTTGCGGGATATGGTTGGCCACCATTTGCATGGAAGCCGCTGGGCACATGCCATAAAGGAGGCTCTACATGAACACAACATGAATGGTCGTCCGCTACACATCATCAGTGCAAACTTGCACAGTGTGATGAATTGCCTGTACGCCGAAGCAGCACTGCCCAAGGAAGCAGCAAAGTATCCAACCAAGGAGTTGTTTCAGCTTTTGAGTTTGCCAGAAAACGGCAAGCTGCGGCAGCGTGTCACAGATTATGCCAGACAGCACGGAATGGTACAGTTGGATGATACCAGTGGTACCAATATTTCGGTACAGTTTTTTGATCTATCTAAAATAAAAAAAGCACCTCGTTCATTAGAGTGGAAGCTGCCAGAAAAGAAAGAGGAGGTGCCCGTGGTTTTTGTGATGGACTACGCTTTTGGCGAACAAGCCTACGAAACGATGGATGAACTCCTTCGCCCTCATGAGACGGTCGATTACCACCATGATCTTCCGGTAGCGTCTGTCAATATAATGGGGAAAGCAGGCATTCTGGAAGGAGGGAAAGGAGATATTATGGTGCCTTCCGCCCATGTTTTTGAAGGTACGGCTGACAATTACCCCTTTAAGAATGACCTTTGTAAGGACGATTTTGAAAACGACTTGGGGATAGGTGTTTTGGAGGGGTTGATGATTACCGTTTTAGGAACGAGCCTCCAGAATCGAGATATATTGCGTTACTTTCGGAAATCGTCATGGCAAGCGATTGGTTTGGAGATGGAAGGGGCCCATTATCAAAAAGCGATCCAGGCAGCAAGTAAAATTCGACATAGTGTGAATGAAGACGTAGTTTTACGTTACGCCTACTACGCATCTGATAACCCGCTGGAAACAGGGTCGACGTTGGCCAGTGGTAGCTTGGGCTTGAGCGGAGTGGCTCCAACTTATATGATTACCCGTGTGTTCTTAAACAAAATTCTGGCTGCTAGTCGCTAGTATAAAATCATTATTCATGCGCCCTGATCTTTTTGGTATTGACACCGCTATAATTACTACCCGAACGCTGACGCGCCGCCTGCGTGAAGGAGATGGGCTGGAGTTTTATGATTTGATTCAAGAGAATTCCAGTTATATAGAGGATCATTTTCCCATTCTCGTAGAGCTGATCCGTACGCCGGAAGAAGGAGAAGAGTTTGCAAGGCGGTCATTGGCCAAATGGCTGCTTCAGGAAGAGTTCACCTTTGGGATCTGGCGCGTCGATGAGGCAGATATGATTGGTTATCTGCACTTTCGCAACATCGACTGGCAGACTCCTCGTGCTGAAATCAGCTATTTCCTCCATCAGGATCAGGCAGGTAAAGGACTGATGACAGAGGTGATGTCGCGTATGATTCAGTTTTCTTTCAAGCAGCTTCAGCTCAATAAATTGGTACTTAAAACCTTGGTAGATAATTACAATAGCCAACGCCTGGCCCGTAAGGTAGGTTTCCGCCGCGAGGGCGACCTGCGCCACGAATACCGCAAAGCCTCCGGCGCCCTGCTGGATGTGATGCTGTTTGGATTGACGCGGGAGGAGTATGGGCTGTAGGGCCTAGCAGGAAAGAGATTGTATGCTGACCGACGCTATCCAAATATTAACACTGATTTTAATCATCCTCTAAGGTTTTTGACCTCTTCATTTCTTATCTTTACAGAAGTGAGACAGCTAATTGTCATATTAACTTTACTGTGCCTTGTGGCGCAGGTGCTTACGGTACCTTTTCTAGNTTTTCAACTGGAAAGCCAGCGAGAAGAAGTGGCTGTGCCGATGTGTGTCAACAAGGATGCACCGGAGATGGCCTGTTTTGGTAGCTGTTTTATTAGTCAACAATTAACCGAAGCTTTTGAGCAGCAACAGCAACAACCTGGTGCTACGCCAGAAGCTGCCAGCCTTTGGCAAATCCCTCCTTTTTCTACCCCTGTACAAGAACATTGGCAACTGAATGCACCAGCTATGTTCACCCCTGTTGTGGCGCCCTCTGACGACGACTGGGAGGAGCACCAATATGTACACCCCCAGTGGCATCCGCCCCGAGCGTAATTCCTTTCTTGTCTTTCTATTGAATTTAAGAGCATGTTCGAGGTCGTTTGACTTTGCTCGTACAGCCTGAGTTAGGTATCATCAATACGTTGATATCGGAAGGTTTTGATATATAGGTTTTGTAGAAAGGCAAATAATCAACTCAATCAAGTTTCTTGTTCTGATGAGCTAGTGCTGCTTCTTTCTTCCGTAGGAAAAGGAGAGATTAGGTCGAGGACAGTTAGCGGAAATATTCGTAAAACAGAGGATGGTAAACCACCCCTTGTTTCAACGAGTTTGTCTGCTATTAGATCAGTAATTATTATGCGGACGATTATCTTTTTGCTGCTCCTGTTGGGAGTGGGCAACCTACCTCAGCTTGCAGCCTGTGAGGCTTGTGGGTGTAGCATTATGTTTTGGGAAATGGGGCTTACCCCTCGTTTTCAGTCGCACCAGCTTAGTATGGGGTGGAACCATCAGCGGTTTACGTCCTATAGCAGCCTGGAAGCTAAAGCGCTTGGGCAGATTGGGAGTGAAGAATATTTTCAACAACTGGACTTACAGCTACAGTTGCGGTTGCACGATCGCTGGCGGCTGAGTGTGGCCTTGCCTTATGCTTTTCTGCAACGCGAGATAGCAGGCGAGACCTGGAACCTCGATGGATGGAGCGACCCTAGTGTACTGCTACAATACGTAGTGCTGGATCAGGAAAACAAGAAGCGTACGGAATGGCGTCACCGGCTGAGTGCTGGTGTGGGAGCTAAGCTACCGTGGGGCCAGCAAGCCAAACTACCAGAGGAAGACAACACCCAGGTCAACTTTCGTTTGGGAACAGGTAGCCTCGATGGTATGGCCTACCTACAATATGTGCTGCGCCGTGGAGACTGGGGCCTGAGTGCTGATGTGTTAGCCAGCCGTAACGGAGAAAATGAGGAAGACTACCGCTATGGCCACCGCTGGAGTGGGCACCTGACGGTGTTTAACGTAATAGCAAGCGGTAAGCTGGGAATTATGCCTAGTCTGGGCTTGTACCGGGAGACGGCTGCGGAGGATGTACAGCGCGGTTACTACCGGAGCCATACCGGCGGGCAGTACACCTTTGGGCAACTGGGACTACAGGTGTTTTTTCCGGCATTCAGTACGACCTTGCGTTATCAGCACCCGCTGGAGCAAAAATGGGCGGAAGGACTGACGGAAGCAGGTGGCAGAATGACGGTGCAGTTTACTTACTTTTTTGGAGGAAAGCCCCTTGGATGATGCTCGGCCTAGTGCTGTGCAAGGGTGGCCCCGCCCAAAGCGGGGGCAGACAGCGACTCGATTAAATCGGGGTCGCTGGCCAAGCGACTAGCGCGCCCTGGAACATAACGCCCGACCGAAGGGAGGGAGGCCCCAAAAGGTGGTAAGAGCCTGTTTGAAATTCCCTCAATCGGCTGCGCTTGCCAAATTTTGCGCTGCTTTACGTTAAAAATGCTCGCCGATGCTTCCGGCATCGACTCCACTTTTTGCCTTAATCAGCATAAAATTTGGTGGCACTCGCTCGATCAGGAAAATTTAAACAGGCTCTAAAAACAAATCAAATGAAGAATCACTATAATTTTTACGTATTGCTGGTAATAGCCTTAATGTTGGCTAATTGTCAAAAAGAAGAGGGGCCGCAGGTGGATGTTTCGCCTCCCTTGATTGACATTGTTGAACCAACCAATGTTACCAACTATGTGGCGGGGAGCAACCTGGAACTGATTGTAAATATTGACGAAAATCAGGAGTTGCACGAATTCAGCGTAGTACTTAGGAATGCCGACCGAACTTATGCACAAACGCTGGCCGGAGGGCACCTGCACGCTACGACTTACCGTATTGAAGAAACTTTTACGTTGCCGGATTTAGCTGATCAGGTGTATACCCTGACGGTGAAAGCCAGTGACCACAATGAAAATCTGGCTTCTGCAAGCGTAGAGCTGGTGGTGAAATAATTTCAATCCATTTTTAATATTTAAAACAAAAAACAAGATGAACTTTAACAAATTAATGCTGGCATTGCTGGTACTATCGGTGACTTTTTACAGCTGTGATGATGACGATGTGAGCCGTTTGGACTCAGACGTAGCTTTTGAATTTGATTATTCTTTTGCGGGTAGCGATTTTGATTACGATCAGGTATATGACTTGGACGGTACGGCGGTGAGTTTCCAGGCCGTACAGTTTTATGTAGGCGGGATTACGCTGCACCCGGAAGAAGGTGATGCGGTAACGGCTGATGGCAAGTACTTGCTGGTGAAGCCTAAAAGCGGCGCGCAAGAAGTGATGAACGTAGATAAGAAGCACTACCACATGGCGGAGTTTTTTGTGGGTGTAGCACCTGCTGAAAATGACCAGACAGCAGACGATTTTGATACGCGTGACACGGAGACGGACCCATTGGCTCGCCAAAATGACCCACCAATGAACTGGAACTGGAGTGCCGGTTACATTTTTGTGCGCATCGACGGAATGGTAGATTTGGATGGCGATGGTACACCTGAAACGCCGATGGAATACCACCTGGGCAAGGAGGCTTTCCGCCGGACGGTTGCCAAGGACCTACATACGGATATCGAGGATGATAGCCAGACGCTAACCTTTGGTTTGGATGTTGCTGCCCTTTTTGAGGGTATTGATATATCTCAGACGTACAGTGTACACACGGGAGATGACTTAGCGACTTCAGCCATTTTTGCGGACAATATTGCGGACGCGATTACGAAGAAGTAGGATGTTGCCCCATCTTAGCCCCTGCCCTGGAAAGGGTAGGGGCTTTGGGAGGGTTGGGCAGATTGTGGACTGAGGGTTGGGTACTGGGCAAATTCATGAATTTGCCTTATGCCTTATGCCTTATGCCTTGCTTTTGCCTACCAAAGGATAACTATGAAATGGAGTGTGTCTATGAGAGATTTGAAGATGCTGGCCGGGAGCCTTTCGCTACTGTTGTTACTGGCTTGTGAGCCTGAGGCAACAGCGCCGGATGTAGATGATACGCCTTATAGCTATGATGTGCCAGCGGGTTTTCCGATACCTGTAGAACCAGCCGAGAACCCACTGACCGTAGCAAAAGTAGCCTTGGGGAAGCGTCTTTTTTACGACCCCATCTTATCGGCAGACGAGACGATATCTTGTAACAGCTGCCACCGGCAGGAGTTTGCCTTTGCGGATAATGTGGCCATCTCGCCAGGGGTAGCTGGCCGACTGGGGATGCGCAACGCCCCTTCTTTGGCCAACTTGGCTTACGTGACGGTTTTTCATAAGGATGGTGGCGTACCGAAGCTGGAAATACAAGCGGGTTCGCCTATTGAGGATGTGAATGAGATGGATCTTTCGATTTTTGTGGCCGCTGATCGGATCAATGCCTTGCCGGAGTATCGTGAGCAGTTTTTGCGAGCCTTTGGTCGCGAGGCAGATGCTTTCACGATTACGCGTGCTTTGGCGGCTTTTCAGCGAACGATGATCAGTGGTAACTCTGCTTATGACCAATATAGTCACCAAGGTATGAGTACCGCTTTGAGTGCTGCACAATTACGTGGTCGCGATTTGTTTTTTAGTGACGAATTGGCCTGTAGCACTTGCCATTCAGGCTTTAATTTTACCAATGATGACTTCTTTAACAACGGCCTGGAGTTGGATCATAGTGATGACCTGGGCCGCCGAAGAATATCGCTGGATAGCTTGGATATTGGTAAGTTTAGGGTGCCCAGTTTGCGGAATATCTCGCTGACAGCACCTTATATGCACGCGGGGAGTTTACCGACGTTGGAAGCTGTCGTTGACCACTATAACAGGGGCGGGGTAGGACACCCCTTGCAAGATGAACGCATCCGCCCCTTGGGGTTGACCGATGCCGAAAGAGCAGATTTGATCGCCTTTTTGGAGAGTTTGACGGATGAGGCGTTTGTGGAGGATGAACGGTTTATGCCCTAGATTGCATATGCCAAACCCTATCCCCCCTGCCCAAGGCAAATTCATGAATTTGCCTTGGGCAGGGGGGATTTGCTTTTGTCGATAAAATCGCTTAATTTTTTTTCTTTTATCTCTCTGAATTTTACAAGAATGAAAGCCAATCAACACAGGTACGATCGGCCTTTTCACCGACAGCAATGGTGGGACTATTCTGCGCCAGGTAGCTATTTTATCACGATTTGTATTCAAGACCGGGAACGGTTGCTAGAGCATATTGTCGATGGTGAGATGCATTTGTCGCCTTATGGTGAAATTGTTCGTACTGAAATTTTAAAGATTCCCGATTATCATACTCGCGCCATATTGGGCGAATGGGTGATTATGCCCGACCACATTCATTTTATCATCACGTTGAGGGAATGGCGTGGATTCGAAATTGAACGCCCCGCATTGCGATGGCAATCATTGACTTCGAAAGAATACGTAGCGCTGCGCCGTCGTATGATAATTCCTAAAATCATCGGTAAATTCAAAATGCTGACCTCCAAGCAGATAAATATCCTACGCGGCACGCCAGGGCAGAGAACGTGGTTGCATAATTATCACGCTCATATCATTAATACAAATACCAAAGGGGAGTACGAACGGATTGCGTACTACATCAGGAAAAACCCTGAAAACTGGGAAGGGTGATTGCAAAATCTCCACCATAGGACAATAAGGCAGCATAAGGCAAATTCATGAATTTGCCTTATTATGCTGCCTTATGCTGCCTTTTTCCCTAAATTGCAAACCTACCGAATAACCGTAAAAACCCACCCATCCCTATGGCTATGACTGCCGAAGCGATTGTATTCGCCATTAACTCCGCCATCCGACTGGGGCGTAATGCCCAACGTGCTTACGCTAAGAGCCTCACCTCTAAAAGTATTGTGCTGCCATTGCCCAAGTTTAGTGGTACGCCTAATGCTTTTACGGCCCAAAACTTCTTCGATAATGACGATGAAGTCACTGGCGGAGCGACCTACTTAGAAAAAATGGAACGCCTGGCCGACATCCACGACCGCTTCAAAAACGGGGTAGGCAATGCTGTGCCCACCAACCAAGAGTTGGATATGTACGTAGCCGCTTACGCGCAACTGAGTACACTGGTAGCGCAAGAAGCAAGCTCTACCTTCCAGGATGGCTTGGACGATGACCGCATCAATGCCGATGAACTGGTAGCCCTCCTGAGTATCCGGCAGTATACCCACGACAGTGCCAAGCATACCAATCCGCTACAAATGGTAGCAGGTACGCTGGTGGAAATCGGAATTGATTACTTTAATCGCATCCCTGGCGCTTTGAACGAGCAATCGGCAACTGGCCGTACGCTCAAGCACTTCCTCAAAGCTTTTGATGAGCTCAAACTGAGCGACAATGCCGCCCTGCGTAGACAGTCGCGTAAGATCGTCCCACAATTGTTTATCGCTGCTGCGGAAAGTATCGGCGATCTGGGGCAGGAAGCCACAAACGACCCCAAAGTTCAAGGTTTCATAAAAGCAGCGGGTAAAGGAATTGCAGAAGACTTGTTCCGCCGCCTCGAAAATATCAATGATAGTGATAACCAGGAAGAGGCCGTCAATTGGGGGCGTTTCTTGCTCCGTAGTACCGTCTCTAATGCGGGTAGCTACGTCTTTGCGTCGCCGCGTGAGTTTTTTGATACCAATAGCGGCGCCAGCGAACTCATCAAGGCTACCAGCACCGTCTTGCTCGATGCTATTCTGCAAGACCCTGATAAGATTAATATAAAGGATGGCCTGAATGCGCATACCCTCGACCGCCTACTCAAAAGTAGCTTCGGCGTACTGGCCGAACACCCACAGCTGATTCATAACAAAAATGGCTTTCAGGAAATCGTTAGCGGCGTAAGCAGTGCCCTCAAAGATTACGACTACCGCCGCCCGGATCTTTTCCCGGAGTTAGTGCGATTGGTACTTGAGCAAACTGGCCAAAACCTCCGCCTGTTCCGTCAACCTCATGACGATCATGGCCCTGGTGCAGGTAACGGACACGATCTGCTGATTAGCGCAGTGCAAATGATCCTCGCAGAATTGTCGCGCCCTGTCAGCGACGGTCAGTGGCGGCCTCGATTGAGCAAATCTCAATTGCTGTTCATCACCGAGCAACTTCTCGATAAAGTGGTGCGCAACCCCAATTGGATGATTCACCAAGCGGATGGCAAGCCCCTGCTAGCTGCCGTTATCAGAGCAACCATGGATGGACTCGCTCGGATACCCGCTACCGAACGCCTGAGTGCTGCCACCTTTGAATTGCTTCTACAGCGAAACCTGCGCGTAGTAGCCGCCAATGAATTGGTGCTACAAAAGATAAAATGGAGCAATGACGGTGAGGAAGAAGCTGTTTTGCAACAAGCACTCAACCTCGTCTTTGCTTTCGTCTTCGAACGTGAGCACACCACACCTGGCGACCGTAATGTCCTTTTGTTTGAACTGCTGGATTACATCTTTGATGTCATTATCAGCCGCCATCCCGATAAGCGTGGTTTGTTGCTCACCGACCTGATCCTCTTTTCGCAACCCGGCGTCGATTACCGTGGCGGATTCAACCGTAAGTTGGCCAATCAGCTGGTGGATGCCGCTTTGGCTACCCTTGCTGCTCACCCCGAATTGATCAGCCGACAAGCTGCGCTGGGAGAGATCGTCGCTGGTATCGCTGGGGCCTTGGATGTCTCTAGCTTTAAGCAAGAGGATATTTTGCTGGAATTGGTGCGCCTGAGTTTGGAAAACACTGCACTCAATGCCCACCTCATTGTCAATGCCGAATCGGACGAGCCGGAATACCTACTGGTGGTCTTCATCCGGGAGCTACTGCTAGCGCTTTCTACCAAGGAAGCTGGCGAAGAAGTATGGCAACCGCAGCTGACGCCCACCGAGGCCATGATGATCGTAGACAACTTGGTCAATGAATTGATCTTGCACCCCGAATGGGTAGTGCGTGGCCCTGATGGGCAGATCATCTTCCGAGATGTGCTACAAGCCGTGCTGGCCGCCTTGCACAATATGCCTCCAGGCGTCAAACTATCGCCTGAGCAACTGGAATACCTGATAGCGCTGGCCCTCACGGCAGCAGTTACGAGCGAGGCCGTGATGGATAAAATCCCCTGGGGTAGCGATATCGAAAAACGATTCGTGCTGGAACGGGCCTTGTCGCTCATCAGTACCTTCATCTTCCACGAGATGAAAGTGAGTGGTGGCGAACGCACGGCCCGCTTTGCGGAATTGGTAGAATATGTATTGGACGTTATTCTGGCCTACCACCCCGACCGGCGTGGCCTGCTACTGGTGCAGCTCATCCTCTTTAGTGAAGACGACATTGATTACAGCCGTGGTTTTGATGAAGACCTTTTGACCGATCTGATCGAATCTGCCCTGCGGGTGATGGAGCAGCAACCTGAATTGGTGAGTAGTGAAATGGCGTTACAAGCCATCGTTCGCGATTTGGCCAAAGACCTTGATGCAGGCGACTTTCGTCAAAAAGGAATTCTACCGGAACTGCTGCGCATGAGCCTCGAAGCCAGCGCCCTGAATGCCCACCTTATCGTTGATGCGGATGCAGAGGAGCCTCGCTTCCTTATTGTCATTGCGCTGCGGGAATTTTTAGGCCGTTTAGCCAGTACTGGTACGGATGGTAAATGGCACCCGCAACTGACAGGGGATGATATGCTCGGTCTCGCGGAAGAATTACTCGATGCAATTGTTGATAATCCGGCCTGGGTAGTGCCTGTTGGCAAAACCAAGCCGAGTATCTGGCAAGAGGTATTGCAAGCCATCATGGATGCACTGGCTTTGTTGCCTGCCGATGCGCGCCTGTCGCCTACGGTATTGGAAAATCTCATCCTGCTGAGTATGCATACTGCGGCGACGAGTCCGCAAGTATTACAAAAACTAAAATGGGGTAGTGACGAGCAAGAAAAAGCCATTCTGGAGCGTGCCTTGCAGATGTTGGTGAGCTACGTTTATCCGCCCGATTGCACCGCCGATAGCGAACGCCTAGAGCGGTTCCTGGAGTTGCTGGACTTTGTGTTGGAAACCATTATTAGCCAACACCCAGACAAGCGAAGCTTGATTTTGCTTGATCTGCTGCTCTTTGAGTCGGAGGTAGACCTTACCCAGGGCTTCCAGCCAGATTTGGCCGAAGAGCTGATACAGGCCGGTCTGGCCATCATGGATGCGCACCCAGAGCTCATTGCAAAAGAAGCGGTATTCCAAAAAATCCTCAGCGATACGGCGGGAGCCTTGCGGGCCTCTAAGACGGATATCAAGCACCTTTTGCCTGAGTTTATTCGTCTGATTCTGCTGTACAGTAGCGGTCATTTGGAACGTCTGATGCGGATCAGCCCCAATAGCCCGCGCATTTTGGTGGCAGTAGCACTAGAGCAGGTTTTGCGGATCGTCACCCAACCGCCGAGTCGTGGCAGCTGGTCACCGAAGTTGACGGATCAGCAATTATTAGAAATCATAGAACTGGTGCTAGAGCGCGTCATCGAACGCCCGGAATGGGTGGGCAGTGACCGCCTCATTCAGCTCACACTAGAGGCCATCTACACCGCGATTGGCGAACTGAAACGTGACCAACATCTACCTTTCGAGACCATCAGTTTCCTCGTAGGTGCCGCCCTGGATGCCGTAGGGCAACGCCGCCAGCTGGTGCTGGAAGTAGTGAAACCCGATGGTGGTAAAGAACAAATGGTGCTCCAATATGCGCTGGGTGAAATTTTCATAGAACTCTACGACGAGCAAACCGGCACCTCCGCTTCTTGGACCCTCACTGAAGCCGAGACCCTGCAGACCATCCTCGAAAGCTGCTTGGTCGTACTAGCTACCGGCCCCGCTGATCAGGAAACCGTTGATGAGCTACTCGCTGAAATTCGCAAAGCCGCAGAAGACATCAACAACAACCTCACCTTCGCCCTGGAAGATCTGACGGAGGGATTGGAGAATGTTTAATCTTTTTTGGGCGCATCCCTGGCGGGTCGCTCCCTTCCGGGGTTCGCTTTGCTCCGTACCGACCTACTGGCTACGGCAAGGCGTTAGCCAGTAGGTCGGCACTGCTCACCGGAGGTTCGCACCCTACAGGCAGCTTGCGCGGGGGGCATATTTTGTGGATTGGAGTGCCTAGGTTTAATTGTCTTACGCTCATTGTAGTCCCCAGAATATCCCGACCAACAGGTCGGGACTGGTCTCCTGACCAGCGAGCGGTAAACTAAAGGGTGATGCTGGTCGGGAGACCAGCGGGATATTACATGTTAGTTAGGGAACTAACATGAGCATAAGGGAATAGCTGTTTACAACGAAGGATAATTCCCAATTCTTTAACAATGACAGATCATTCAAGAAATAAAAGCAAAACGGTATTTGTGAAAGACCTCCTACTCCTTGTGAAAGGGCTTACGGCCCTACTTCTGACTATGGTGTTAAGTTGTAATTCGATAAAGCAGGAGTTGTTTTATGAAGCTAATGATGAAGTTAATCTGTACTCTTTTATAGGTGAAAAGATTTCACTTACTGAATTCAATCCAGATGAAAGGTATAACGAGATTAAAGTAGATACTTTAACAGGCGATACCACATCTTATGGAGGGAGATTTATGGATCGAGCATTTGATGCAAAATATCTAGTTGTAGAAGAGGTCTTTAATGATTTAGGGGTTGATACGATAGATTTTGTTGTCTTTAATCATTACGGCCGACCACTTTTTGAAGAAAATGAGTATGTATTGTTGCATCTATCGTCCTTTGAAGGAGGCTTCTTTCTACAGAAATATCAATACGATATTGTTGAAAAAAACCAGGTAGGTATTTGGAAGGTAGAGGAAGGGAAGACGATAAAGGAACTCTTTTTGAAAAAGAAAAATGGAGTTTTCAAGGCGAGAGATATATTTAAATAAACCGTGATTGCATGCTTCATTGAATACAAGCAAATAATTGAACAGTGAGATAAAGTAAAAAATAGGCTAAAAACGCCTAAACTAACATGAGCAGTTAGGCATGGAAGTGTCAGGCTCACCCAACCCCACTCACTATAGCCTCCAGTTAAAACAAGCAATCCCCCCACAGCCCAAACCAAACTTGACAAAAAATGAAAACAAGCCTTTCTCTATTTTTTCTGGTTTTTGTAGGTGTATCATTACCCGCTCAGATAAACGTAGACTTGGCGCTGCATGCTCGAGACGCGCCGGATTCCATTGAGGCCAATGTAGAAGAATTAACAGCTTATTTGTTGAGCGAAGCAGAAAGTGACTGGGAAAAGGCCGAAGTGATTTATCATTGGATCGCAAGCAATATTGAGTACGATATGGAGGCCTATCTTGAGGATGTTTATTTTGAAAACTTTGAAGAGACCTTAGCGCGAAAGAGAGGCGTATGCGTGAACTTTACCAGCCTTTTCAAAAAGATGTGTGAAATAGCAAAACTGGAATGCTATGAAGTTTCGGGATATGCTAAGGGGTATGGTTTTGAGAAAGGCCGCTATTATACGCAAGTTAACCACAAATGGAATGTTGTAAAGATTGATAGTCTATATCTCTGCGTTGATCCGACGTGGGGCAGTGGTAAATATGAAGATAAATCATACGGATTTGAGTATAGAAAAAGGAAGTCAATGGAATATTTTCTTGTCAACCCATCCAGTTTTGTCCTTGAGCATTTACCCGTTGATCCCAAATGGCAATTCTTAGAGCGCCCAATTACGATGGAAGACTTTATCTGGGATAAGGTGGAGTTTACTCCACCACTACTAGAGAAGAACAGTGCTTCGAATCAAGTATTTGTCAGTTACCGTGTATTGACACCGATAGATCAGCGGATAGATGACTTGGAGAATGGTATCGCATTTTACTATAGTGACTATTTAATCGAGCACTTGGCGATATTGTGTTACAAAGAGGCCTACGAATTATCAACCAATGGCACTACAAAGGAAGATATGGAGAGATCAATCGTCTTGTATCAAAAATCATTGGAGAACTTTAGAGAAATCGAAATAAGTTATCCGAAATACAAAACTCAAATCAGCGATATTGCTGATGGCATCACTTATTCTAAGTACAGATTAGGGAGGATGTGAAACTACCAAAAAACAAAAAAATGAAAAAAACAATCTTCTATCTCTTCCTCACAACACTGACAATCAGTTGTAAAAACAAGGCGATTGTCTATGACGATCCTATTCCAGCGCACGACAGTCTAACCATTTCTTCGACTTTTGTAAAGGAAGATCGAGTGATCAATGTATGGAGGCCACCCACTTATGAACAGACAAGTGACAGTTTTCCCGTTTTGTATATGCCTGACGGTGGAATCAAAGAAGACTTTCCGCACATCGCAAATACATTGTCGAAGCTGATTGAAGAGAAAAAAATAGCGCCCTTTATCTTGGTTGGAATAGAAAATACGGAGCGAGGAAGGGATTTAACCGGTTTTTCAGAGGCAGAATATGACAAACAGTATTGTCCTGTAACGGATGGCGCTAAAGACTTTAGAGCTTTTATCTCGGAGGAATTAATGCCAACAATCAACGGGAAATATAAAACCACAGGCAGAAAGGGAATTATAGGAGAATCATTGGCAGGGCTCTTCGTTATGGAGACCTTCTTTCTGAAACCTGAAACCTTCGATTTTTATATTGCAATGGACCCTTCTCTTTGGTGGAACAATCAATACCTGGTAAATAATGCAGGGGCATTGTTAGCTGAATTTCCTGATAAAGATATTAAGCTTTGGTTCGCAGGTTCAAATGCAGAAGATATTTTCCGAGCGACTAGAAGCGTCGAGACTGTTTTTCAAAACGATGCACCTGAACGGTTAACTTGGAAATATTCAGATGAACCCAAAGAAGAGCACCATACCATTTTCCGAGCGACAAAAGAAAAGGCACTGATTTGGACACTGAATGAAGGCCCCTTGTAATCCCCCAGGTCATCGAGCAGTAGATAAGGTGGTGATGCTGGTCGGGGGACCAGCGGGATATTGTTCCGACCAAAAAGGTCGGAATAGTTTGGGAACTAACATGAGCTTAGGAGAGAAGTAGCTGTTCTTTTTTGAGTGCGAGCTTTCAAAAAAAAATGATGGAGCAGAAGGATATACAAACGAGTAAGAATAATAGGATAACTCTGATTGTATTAAAAATCTTAAGCCTATTTCCAATTCTATTTTGGCCGATGGTGTTTTTTGGGTCAATTTTTATTTTTGATGATCCTAATGCTAATCCAACTCATCAGTACATTCTTTTCTACGGGGTTAATGCATACCCCATTTACCTGATCATTAATATGATCATATCCAATAAAATCTATCCCAGGAATCACAAATTATCCATAGGACTGTATTTATGGCCAGTTTCATTATTTGGATTTGTAGTAGTCTATGTGACTATTAGTCAATTGATTAGTGGTGGTGGTTGAAGTTTTTTGCTGAACAGAAAATTAGCTGGGGCAGTCGGTGTTTAGGGAACTAATATGCGCGTATACAAGTATTTGGAGTAATTAAAAATAGTATGGACAGGGAAGAAGCAATAAATAAACTAGCCAAAATTAAGCTGAAAGAACTATCTGAAGAAGAAAGAGTTTCTCAACTTGAAACATTGCTTGTTGAAAATTGGGATAGTGTCAATGAATGGAAAAAGCTACCAAAGGATATCAAGGAGGAGTTCAATAGTGAGACGCTTAATGAGGAGCCCTCCTCTGATAGATATGATGAACCATTACTCGCTTGGTTAAGAGATGGATTAAAACCGCTGACTAATGCGTATCTATTAAAAGAACTAAATGTTGACAGTATAGAAGGCAGCCCAGCTGTTATGGAATCTTGCCCGTGTTGTGGAAGAAAAACAATAGAGCATCGTGGGGACTTTGAGATTTGTAAAATATGTTGGTGGGAAGATGACGGACAGGATAATGAAAATGCTGATGAGGTTTGGGCTGGGCCAAACTATGGCGTAAGCCTAACACAGGCGAGGTGCTTTTTTATAAAAATAGGAATATACAATCCAGCGCAGATTGGCTTGAAAGAGATACAGGACCCTGTTGATATATACCCTGTTGGTCGGACCTTTGAACTCAAAGCAGGTTTTGTCCTAGAGCGTGAAAAGAACTGGAAAGGTGAAATAGTACTGAAAATATAATAGTGTTTCGACCTAAATGAGGGGGGCTAAGCTGCATAATGGTTCTTTATGAGTGATTTTGTCCCTTGTTTGGTATGAATTCGCAAGTAGTCTGCTGGTCGGAAGACCAGCGGGATATGCTAGGTTAGTTCGGAGACTAACCTGAGCGATAATTTTTAAGAGATTTTCACCTCTTGTTCGGCGTTCGTACCTGTGATGGCGATAGTTTGGAAACAAACCTGCGCGAGTTGCCCCCTAAAAAGCAGCCCATTCGCTACGTTATCACACTCCTTCCTCGGGAGGAAGGATCCGGAGGATGGAGCTAAAACCAGTGCGTAGGCCAACAGGCCGAAGCACGGCGGACGGAGGAGCAGGCCGAAGGATGGGCCGGAGCGGTAGCGACAGACAGCCTGGTGCCGATCCCGTCCCGACTAGAAAAGTCGGGACGGGAGAAGGCATGGCCCCAAAAAAGCTTGTTGAAAAAGCCCCCTGACGTTTTCTGTCTGCCGAAAAACCAACGATTCTTGTCGAGAAAAGAAAATCTATTGCTGATTGTTTTGCACTTTTAGTAAAGAGCTGGTAGCAATACCGGTGCTGAATGACTGAACACCTTTTAAAATTATCGCAATATGAAAAAGTATCTCATTAGTGCTGTTTTGCTCCTCTTTTCACTTGGAGTTTTTGGGGTCAGAATAGCTAAAGGCGTGACCTTTAAGCAGAATGTAAGTGGCTACCTGAAGCGGGCTGCTGATGCCAACACCATTGATATGGCCAATGCAGAGCTCACCAAAGTCATCAATTATCTGGAGGCCAATAATCTTACCAGCGGCTACACCTCCGTGATGTGGGAAACCCCCGACGAGGACATCGGTTTTTGGTACCAGAACCTGAAGGCCAGCCAGCAGGAATTGGAAACCCTCAATTCAGACAGCGCCCTCGAGCGTACCAATGTTTTGATGAAGTTGCGTGAAACCCTGCTCGATACCGGTGAGAAAACCAAAGTGACTATCCCCAAAGGGCTGAGTGTTTACCCCGATAATTTGCTTTGGGGTGTCCTGACCCTTAGTGCTTTTATAGCCATGATGGCTAGTTTTATTGTACTTATCCCAAATGAGGAAAAGAACAATGCTGAAAAAGTCGCAGGAGAGTAATAATTTAGCGAGTCATTCTGAAAATGGGTGACTCGCTTTTTAAATAAAAACACTCCAAATGAGACTTGTCGATACCTATACCTTATTTCTTTTTTTAGCTGTATTGAGTTTTAGCAGTTGCGAAGCTACCAAAGCTTACCAGGAAGCCCAAACGGCCTTTAGCCAGGGAGCGACGGTGGAAATGCAGGAGCGTTTTGCGGATGCTGCCGACCAACTACCGAGCAACTTTGTCTACTTCGATGACTTGTATAAAAGCAACGCGCCTATTGACGAAGGGGCAACAGCAGCCGGGTATTACGAATCAGCTATGGGAGGGATTGTCAAAGCGCTCAAAGGAGAAGGCCAGCTGAAGAAAGCCAAGGCACTTGACAATGCTTATGCTATCAAAGCGCTTACGCACTGGCGGCAAGGCGAGTACGACGAAGCTCGGGAAACCGCTGAAAAAGCAGTGCCTCTATTACAGCACAATACTGGCGAAGAGAATGATATTCGAGACCTGGCCATGATGCAGGCAATGCCTGGCCTCATCAATATGGATGAATCTTTTGGCGCACTCAGTGAAATTAAAGAACTGGGAGAAGAACTATCCAATACACGCGCCATTTCGAAAAAAGCAGCACTCTACGATGAGATAAAGGCGATTTATATGGCTTCAGTAGCTAGTGATGAAGACGGAGCAAGCTCTGTTACCCGCGGCTTGGCGTTGATTGAGCGCGCTATTGAAGGAATAGATGGAGAGAGTGCGATAAAAATTTACCTACTCAATGCTCAGTTGGCAGGTATGGACAATTGGGGGGATATTCTGGAAGTGGTGTTCCTAAGTGCTCGCCGCCTCAATGCCAGCCCTGAGGAGGTCAACTGGGTGATGGAAGAACGCGGTACTTATAATGCCAACGTAAAATCTTATCTCGGCAAACTGGAAGCAGCCCTGCCCAACGGCAAAGACAATAAACTGTATGCTTATTGGGCACGGCTGCTGGCGGGGAATATATAGAAGGGTACAAAGTATTAAACCTATACCTCTCCCTTCGTCCACGCTTTCACTGCCGCACGATAACTCTTACCGATGGGAACGGTCATTCCATTGGTCATGAAAATTTGGTTGCCCTCTAGGTAGTTGATGCGTGTTTTTTGGAGGATAAAGGATTTGTGTACGCGTGCAAACTGCTCTGAAGGCAGTTCTTCCTCGAAGCTGGTGAGCGTTCTGGGGGTGAGCAGAAAGTTGTCGCCGGTCCATACTTTGACGTAGTTGCCGTAGCTTTCCAGGCAAATGATATCACGGAGGTTGATTTGCAAAAAACGCTTGTCTACTTTTAAAAACAGCTGGTCTGGCGGGCCCTCAGTAGGCGGCATTGCCGGAAGAGGGGCAATAGGAGAGGCTGGCTGACTGCGCTTTTGGGCTTGATGTACGGCCTTGAGGAACCGCTCAAAGCGGAAAGGCTTCAGCAGGTAGTCACAGACTTGAAGTTCGTAACCTTCCAGTGCATACGCTTCGTAAGCAGAGGTGATGATCACCAGTGGTTTGCGGTCGAGGGTGCGGAGAAAATCCAACCCTTTCAATTTAGGCATCTGTATATCCAGGAAAAGTAAATCGATGCTATGCTGTTGCAAAAGTGCATAAGCATCCGTAGCCTGATAGACCTGCCCCACAATGTTGAGAAAGGGAACATCTTCTGCATATTTGAGGATGACTTTGTGCGCCAGTGGCTCGTCGTCTATGATTAGGGCGTTGAGGGTATTCATAGTTCAAGGCTTAATTCCGCAAGATAATCGTGGCCACTGCTTTGTAGACGTAGTTCATGCCGGTCAGGGAAAAGAACGCTCAGGCGGCGGCGTAGATTGGGCAGCCCTAGCCCACCAGCTTCAGCAGCAGGACTGTTTTTCTCAAAAGAATTGTGACAACGGAAATGAACGGTTTGACCTTGCTGGCTTAGGTGCAAGTGCAAAAAAGAATCTCCCCCAGCGGGTTCGATGCCGTGTTTGAAGGCATTTTCTACCAAAATAATGAAGAGCAGCGGAGGGACTAGGATGTCCTCGTCTGTAATGTCGGTGGTAAAGGTTAGGTCTAGCGGTTTGTGCAAGCGTAATTTTTGCAAATCGAGATAATCTTGCAAATACTTTACTTCTAATTTCAAGGGCACGACCTCTTCTTGGCCCTTGTAGATGACGTAGCGCATCAACTCCGATAATTGCAGGATGGTTTCAGGAGTTTCTTTATCCTGCGTCAGGCTCATGGCGTAGAGGTTGTTGAGCGTGTTGAAGAAGAAATGTGGATTGATCTGCTGTTTCAGTAGTTGTAATTCGGTAACTGTTTTCTCTTGTTCCAGTGTGCTGATGGCATTGATCTGGCGGTACCATTCGACCATGATAATGAACGGTAAACTAAGGAGGAAAAAAGCAATAGCAAGGGTGAAACTCAAGTCTGAAAATACCTGAGGAACAAGTCCCAGTGGATGGATTTTTATTTGGTCGACCACCGGAAAAAAACGGATGATTTGATTTTGCACAGGAACAAAAAGCAGCAGGAAGCCCACTGTGCCGAGGAGGTAATAAAGCAGCCCTTTCTTGCGCAGCAATTTATTGAAAAGGAAGTGGTGGTGAACGTAATAAATAGGGTAGTAGCTCAGGTAAATCAGAAAGGTTTGCAGCACAGCAACCAGATAATAGAACAAGGTTTGTGTAGTGCTGAATTCCCTGATGTAAGCGTGGAAATAGTTATTGGCAAGTACAATGGATAGCGAGAAAACCGCCACGATTACAACCGCTAGTCGGGGGATGTTCCAACTTAATAACCAATTGGCCGTACGTACAGTCTTGCGCCGTTGGGCCCACTGCAAGAGGCCTTCTAAAACCAGCAAAGTGAGCCAAAGAAACAACAAGCCAAAGCGATTAACTTTTGCGGTAAACGCTAAACCTTCTGAAATGCCAGGGAGATCTGTCAGGTAACCGGGCCAAACGATGGTGAAGACGGCAGGTATTAGCACAAACACCACTACCCAGCCCACTCGTTTTGTATTCGTCGTAAGCCATGATTGCTGGCGGAGGCCTACCCACAAAAGTAAAGGCAGGAAAAACAGGCTAAGCCCAAGCGTAATGCCGATAAAATGACGCCACACCAGTTGGTGGCTCATTTGCATAAAAGCATAACTAAATAACAAGATGATAGCCAGAAACAACCATATCTCCTGCTGGAGGAAGAAGGCGGTGGCTATTCTGTTTTTGTTTTGGACTCCTTTCATCTTGCGAATTAACACTAATCAAGTTTAAGGTACTAAAAGTAATGATGAAAGGCGAAATGGACGTGATGAAAGCACTCCCCCTTTCATCATCCCAAACCTGCCTTTGATCACGAAAAGTAGGAGTTGCGGGCACATTGCTTCACATTTGTACCATTGTTTAATCTAACTCGCTAAAGAACAGCACGAAAACAAAATCGCATTTTATTTTCTGCGCAATACTAAATATGGAACTACGAATAGACAAGCTCACCAAGACTTACCCCAACGGCGTCCGTGCCCTGGATAACCTGTCCTTAGAGATCGGTACCGGGATGTTTGGTTTGCTTGGCCCCAACGGCGCTGGTAAATCTACCCTCATGCGAACGATAGCTACCTTACAACAACCAGATAATGGTGAGATCACCTTTGACGGAATCAATGTATTGGCACAACCGATGGCGCTGCGTTATAAGCTGGGGTACTTGCCACAAGCTTTTGGGGTATACCCTCGGATGTCTGCGGACCGATTACTCGATTACTTGGCAAACCTGAAGGGGATAAGCTCTCGTCAAGAACGCAAAACATTGATCGATTACTGCCTGGAAGTGACCAACCTGACGGCGGTGAGGAAAAAGCATGTCAGCGGCTATTCTGGTGGTATGAAGCAGCGATTTGGTATTGCACAACTCTTACTCAATAAACCCAAGTTGATCATCGTCGACGAACCCACCGCCGGCTTGGACCCAGCGGAGCGGCAGCGGTTTTTGAACATCCTGCGGGAAATTAGTACCGAGAATATCGTCATCTTCTCCACTCATATCGTTGATGACATCAAGGACCTCTGCACGGATATGGCGATCATGAACAATGGCCGACTCCTACAGCATACCCACCCCGAAGCCGCCATCGCCGACTTGGCCGGACAGGTTTGGACGACGAGCATCCCCCGCGAGTTACTGCCCCAAACTGCTGCTACTCATCTGGTGCTATCCTCTGCTTACAACCGAGACAATAGCCTCCGCGTACGCGTATGGAGCAAGCAGCAGCCCACCGCCGATTTTGTTGCCACAACACCCAATCTGGAAGACGTCTACTTCGCTGCGCTCGGGCAGGAGGAGGGCGGTGTAATAGTGTAAAAGTTGGGTAGGTGTAAGGGTGTAAAAGTTATTTACCCTTCCACGCTTCCACTTTTGAAACCCTTCCACTTTAACACCCTTACACTTAAAAAAAACATGTTCCTAACCATCTTTCGTACCGAAATTAACCACTGGCTGCGTCAGCCTTATGTCTATCTTTTTGGTGGCTTGCTGTTTGTTATCTCCCTGGCTACCATGTGGGGAATGGCGGCCGAAGCCACCGGTGGGCCGGATGCTGAAATGCTGAACTCTCACTTTCGGATCAATTTCATGAGCAACTACCTTAGTTTGCTGATGCTGTTTGTGTTGCCCGCGACGCTGGGGGCGGCAGTATACCGCGATTTTAAAAGCGAGATGTACACCTTGTTGTATGCCTATCCGATTACAAAGCCTAGCTATTTGGCGGCGAAATTTCTGGCGGCCTACCTTGTAACAGCAGCGGTGGTGCTAACGATTGGTTTTGGTTTTGTGTTGGGAACGCAGATGCCAGGCGTCAATAAGGAAGTGCTCTTGCCGTTTGAATTTGGGGCTTATGTGCAGTTGTATGCGGTGTATATTTTGCCCAATATGCTACTGTTCGGAGTGCTTGTTTTTGCTATTGTCACCCTGACGCGCAATGTATACGCTGGTTTTGTGACCATCATTTTGGTGATTGTCTTTCAGGGCTTGTTGGGTGGCTTACTAAGCGGAGAAGACCTTGGATACTGGGCCGCCTTGCTGGACCCGGTCGGAGATACTGCGGTGAAATATTCTGTAAGATTCTGGACCACGGCTGCGCGTAATGAAGAAGCTTTGCCCGTGAGTGGGGTGATTTTGCATAATCGGTTGTTGTGGATGTCGGTAGCGGTGATGGTTGGTGCTTATGTTTATCGCAGGTTCAATTTTCAGCAGTTTTCTCAAAATAAGAAGAGCAAGAATAGTAATGTCGTCACTCAACGGCGAGCGATCTCCTTTTCTCCGGCGCAAATGCCCCAGGTTGGCTATCAGTTTGGGCTTACCCAGCGACTCCAGACGCTCTGGCAAATTGCGAAGGCAGATTGTCGTTATATCGTACTGAGTTGGCCCTTCCTGGTGATGCTTTTTGCGGGTTTTATGTTGGTCTATTTTCAGCAGCACCAGATGAACCCCATGTACGGTTTTGATATATTACCCACCACGGGGCGGATGCTCAAGGTGCCGATGTTTATCTTCAGTCTGGTGATCAATTTGTTGACCTTCCTGTACATCGGAGTACTTCAGTTTCGGGGGCAAACCACCCGTATGGGCCCACTGGTAGATACAGTGCCTCAGCCGGATTGGTTACTGATGTTGTCAAGATTAGTGGCGGTGCTACTGATGCAGTTGTTGCTTTTAGGCTTGGTAATGATAGCGGGGATACTGGCGCAGACGCTGCAGGGGTATTACCGCTACGAGCTATGGCATTATGTTTTTGAATTGCTGGGCCTACAGTTTATCCATTTTGTGATTTGGGCTTGTGTGGCCATGTTGGTGCAAACCGTGGTAAAGAATATGTACCTCGGGTTCTTTTTGCTGCTGCTCCTACCAACGGGGGTAGCGGGGTTACGCGTAATTGGTGACTACCTGAAATGGCCGTTCTTGCGCGAAAGCATTATTCAGTTCAATCAGGTGCCAGGCATCACCGTAGGTTTTAGCTATTCAGAGCTGACGGGTTATGGGACTATCTTGCCACTGTATTATGCTTTTAAAAGCTATTGGCTGGTATTGGGAATTGTTTTTTTAATGCTCAGTTTACTATGGTGGCGACGTGGCATTGTATTTACCTGGCGAGAACGCTGGCAAGTGGTTGTTCAGCGGTTCAACAGTGGATTGCGAACACCAATTATTTTGTCCAGCGTCTTATTCCTTTTAATGGGCGGTTACCTTTACATGGAAGAAAATGTTTGGGCGACGGCCCAATACACCACCGCTAAGCAACAGCGCATATCGGCCTTGAACGAACAGCGATACCTACGTTTTCAAGGCTATCCCCAACCAATGATCGCCGGGGCTGATATCAAAATGGACATCTATCCGGAAAAACGTGACTTTACCGCCAGCGGCCAGCTATATTTTGTTAACAAACTGGAGCAAGCCATTGATACCATTCTGGTTACTAAAAGTTTTAGGGAGATTACCGAATACGAGTTGCTACAACCCCACAAGTTGGTCAGTAATGACGAAGAGGTACGTTTTGATGTGTGGGCGCTTGACCAACCGCTGGCCAAAGGCGATACACTGGCGATGAATTTTTCAGTACGAAACTATCCCAATACGCTTTTGCACGATAACAGTAGGGTAACCCAAAACGGTACTTACATCACCGCGAATATTTTACCTCGCCTTGGTTTTAGGGAGTTTTTCTTGAGTGGGAAAGAGAAAAGAGCAAAATACGGCCTGCCTCCTCGCGAAAACCGGGAGCTTCTACCCTCAGATACGACACTTTTGGGCTATACTTTTACCGGAAACAATATGGATCGTATCGTCTACGAAACCACAGTGAGTACCGCTGCTGACCAAGAAGCTTTTTCGATGGGCAAACTGGTGCGTTCCTGGACGGAGGGTGACCGCCACTACGCCCATTACCGCTCAGATGGATGGATTACTAATAATATCTCGTGGCTATCGGGGCGCTATGTCCGCAAGACGGCGGCTGCGGAAGGAATTGGCTTGGCAATTTATCATGACCCTGCCCACGGTCGTAATTATGACAATCTGGTGGAGGGGATTCAGTCTTCGCTGGATTATTGTAGTCGGTGGTTTGGATCTTTGGATTATGATAGCTTACGCCTTATAGAATTTCCGCTTACAGAGGGTACTCATGCGACCCTGAACGGGAATTTGATTCCATATTCGGAGGCACTATTTCTCTGTAAAGTGGAGACTACGGGTGAAGAGGCGCTTGATATACCTTTTTATTCTTCTGCCCATGAGGTCGCACACTACTGGTGGGGGCACCGCGTAGACCCCGCCAATGTGGACGGCGGAAAACTCGTCACCGAGGCCCTGTCGGAGTACATTGCAATGCAAGTTATGAAACAGGAGTTAGGAGAAAAGCGACTAAGTGCCTTCCGGAAAACGATGCATGACGTCTACTTGCGTACGCGCGCCCAAAGCGGCGATGAAACACCACTGATCCTGGCCAAAGAAGGGCAAGATTACCTGAATTACTACAAAGGAGGCCTGGCTTTCTACGCGCTAAGTGATTACTGGAGTGAAGAAGCACTCAATAGTAGTCTTGCCAAATATGAGGCCGCCCGCCGGTATGCACCACCGCCTTACCCGACCTCGCTGGAGCTGATCGCACATTTGCAAAAAGATATACCGGATAGTTTGCAATACCTGCTGGAAGATTATTTTGAGACCATTACGCTTTATGACAACCAGCTGCAAAACGTGGAGCTTAGGTCGAATACAAACCAGAAATGGGAGGTGAACCTATCTTGCCAGGTGACCAAGTACCGCGCCAACAAGAGTGGCCAAAGAACATTTACCAATGCCGCAGGAGATCATCTTCAAATAGGAGAGACCCAATCTTTGCCCTTGCAGGACTACATCGAAGTAGGGTTTTATAAAAACACCGACGCTGGGGAAGTCTTGATCTCGAAGAGGAGAATAAAGGTGACGGCCATCCAAAATGACCTGCAATTTATGCTGATAGAACGGCCGGATAGGATCGTACTTGATCCAGATTTACTGCTTTTTGAAGAGGATAGAGAGGNTAATGGGTGGGAGCGATAGGAGGCAGTGTATTGTGTCGATATAGGTATAACCACCGCCGAACAAGGAACATTAAGAACCTCTTTAAAAGTACTTATGTGACCTTACAATCCCTTGTATGGTTCAATTTACGGCCAACAAGCTCTTAGCGGAGAGGGAGGATTTGAACCACCAAAGGCACTTAAGAAGATAATCACTTAGGTGTCTTTGGTGGTTTAAAAAAGCGGGGCATAACGGATCGTTTTTTATGACGCTTCAAATTCCGGGCAATCAATGCGTAACTCATTAGTCAGTAAGGTTTTGCCTAGGAAATTACAGAAATGCCCGTCGGGCTTTTGCTCATAGAAACGACATCCAAAACAGGTGCGCTGAACGGTGATAATGCCAACCTTGTTAAGTCCGAATATCAGTTCTTGTAGGGAAGAAAACAACTGTTCCTTATCCGGCGCACTTAATTTATTGATGGAAGCTTCGACAGGGCTGGCGAAAAGCTCTGTTGCAGCTACCGCTTCTTTGCCCTTTGGGGTTAATATGATAGTGAAAGCCCTTTTGTCTAATTTGGAAGGCACTTTTTCCGCCAGGCCTTTTTGGACCAGGGCCTTTAATGCATCGCTAATGGTAGGTTTGGTCAGGTTAAACTCCTTGGCCAAATGACTGACATTGCACAAGCCATCGTCATGGTGAGCNACAAATATCAGTAGCTGGATCTGAATAGGGCTCAATCCGATTGTTTTGGCGTGATCCCATAATAACACCCTGAATACACCTGCGATTCTTTCGAGACCTGAGGTGATTTTTGCTGTCAGGTTAATGTTTTGTCTGGCTGGGTCAAATGGACTTTTACTCATCCTGATACGCTATGTGAAAAAAAAATACCACCCGTAAAGTTAGTAATCCTAATCAAGAGAAACGTGGTGATTCTACGAACAGCCTTCCATTTCGATGATAAAGTAGCCCTTTTCTGCAATTTCATCCTCCCACTCCGGGCGGAGAGTTTCTATATGACAAAGACGGCATTGCTTGGACGCGAGCGGCTGATCTGCCTGGCCTTTTGTTTTGAGGTATTCTTTACCATAGTTGTAGATAGTGTTGGTGTCCATGATTTTTACTGGAGCAATAATATCAAAATGCATGATGTTACCGTCTTTTTTAGTGACATAGGTATCCCATACATT
Organism: Lewinella cohaerens DSM 23179; assembly: GCF_000379805.1. GTDB lineage: Bacteria > Bacteroidota > Bacteroidia > Chitinophagales > Saprospiraceae > Lewinella > Lewinella cohaerens. Next base: position 70,142 of record NZ_KB903545.1, read on the forward strand.
AACTTTTTTAGCGGTGGTTTTTTCCATTTTATAGATTGCTTTTGATTGAATATATGTAGCACCCACCAATATGGCGGATGCTACGATAAATAGGAAACTTATCCTTTTACATCAGCCATAGAGGCTCCGAAGTTGAGGTGAAGAACATTGCCGTTTGGTGTGATCAGGGCAGGCACTGATTTTACGCCTGCATTTTCGGCCTCTCCAATCTTGTTTCTGTCATTTCCTAGATGGACGACTTCAACATTGTTGACTCCGATGAGGCTGATGATGTCTTGCTCTGCACTGATGCATACTGGGCAACCGGCGTGGTAAAAGATAGATTTACTCATTGTTTTGAATATTTTGAGTGGTTAAAAAGTAATTGATGTACAAATATAGTTAGGATTCCTAACTATGTCAAATTTGACTATACTTTTTAACAGAAAGCAGCGGACCGAACAGGGGAGCTCGGCGCAGCGGAGCGAGCACAGCCAGGGATAGTAGGCGCTCGCTAGCGCCGGATAGCCCGGCCGCCCCGCAGGTGGCGGGGATGCCAAAAGAATAATTACTCAAGCCTAATTCTGATAGGTAAATTAAAGCGAACAGGGACGGCCTTTCCACATTGGGTAGCGGGAACCCACTGCCAACCCAAGTCGGCCATGAGCTGTATGAGACGCTTGCCCTCGTCGCCAAAGCCACCACCGATATCACGTACACAGTTGATGGATGCGGGGTCAATAAGCCCCTCTGCGGTGATGGTGAACGAAACGACAATGGTGCCACTAATGCAACTGCTACGGCTAATAGGAGGGTAACGCAAATTGCTGTAGATGAAGTGGAGCATCTGCTGCTCTGCCTGTTTGCGGTAGTCGGCCCCCGCGTCCTTGGTTTTGAGGAGTAACAGCGGCATGACTTCTGACGTGTTGAACATCATTTCGGGTGTATCCTGGTCTTTAGGAAAAGCAGCCAGGTTGCAAACTTGGGCGGAAACAAAACCACCGCTAAACAGAAGGAAGAAGGGTAACCATCTCATAAGGCATGTTTTTTCTTAGAGATGAAAAGCATAAGTGATTTGGTGCTTTTGCATAATTTGAACCACCAAAGGCACCTAAGAGATTACTTAAGTGCCTTTGGTGGTTCAATAAAGCGTGATAACAAGGTAAAGCGGTGAGTGTTCTTACAAGGTAAAGCGGTGAGGATAAGGTAAATTCATGAATTTACCTTGTACCCTGTACCTTGTACCCTGTACCCTGTACCCTGTACCTTGTACTTATACCTTGTTACCTTGTAAGAACACTCACCTTGATGTTGCTAGGGTATTCCCCTGCATGATAAAGACTGTGCTCCTGGGCCTGAAAATCCTCTTCGGTGGCCTCAAAGATATTGGGCACGAAAGTCTGAGGATTCATGTCGACATAAGGAAACCAGCTGCTGTGGACCTGAATCATGAGGCGGTGTCCTTTTTTGAAGGTGTGCATCACATCCTGTAGCTTCCAGCTGACCTCGGTGATTTCATTGGGGGCAAATGGTACGCCTTTTTCGAAGCCGTTGCGGTAACGACCGCGGAAGGCCTCGCCCCGAACCAATTGCTGGTAGCCGCCCATGGTGAGGTTATCCTGGGTTTCTTCGTAGTCGGGGTGATTGTCGGGGTAAACGTCGATGACTTTTACAATCCAATCGGCATCAGTGCCGGTGGTGCTGACGAACAACTGGGCGTTGATAGGCCCGGCCAGGGTGAGGTCTTCGGTGAGGGGCTCTGTAGTGAAAGTGAGGACGTCCGGGCGGCGTGCTACGTGACGCTGATCGTCGGCCATGTATTTGCGCGGAATGAAGAGCGGCTTGATGTCGGTATTAAAAGGCACCGGATGAGCCGGATCGCTAATGAAAGAAGTAGAGGCTGATTCCGTTTTTTCGCCTTCTTCCAAAATTCGACCTTTCTCGCTGAGGAAGAGGTTTTGTTCTATGGCGTCTTCCGGTGGCCAGTTGGCGAAGTCGCGCCATACTTTGGTGCCACAATCGAACATGTGGGCTTCGGCGAGGCCGGTTTCGCCATCGGCAGGGCCTTTGAGCCAGTGGTGGAAAAAACGAGCTTCGACATCGGCCTGATAGTCTTCATTGATGTTTTCACCGAAGAAGACATTACTGACGGCTTGGCGGCCTTTGCGGCGCGACCAGTCGCCATGACTCCAAGGGCCCATGACGATGGTGTTGTAGGCTTTGTCGTTCCATTTTTCAATATTACCATAAGTCATGAGTGGCCCGTAGAGGTCTTCGGCATCAAACCAACCACCGACGGTCATTACTGCTGGGCGAATGTTCTTGAGGTGCTGAACGATGTTGCGCTTTTGCCAAAACTCATTGTAGTCAGGGTTGGCCATGATCTCCTTCCAGAAGAAATTGTCTTGGTCGGTGACGGCATCAAGCTTGGAAAGCGGGGTGTGTCTGAGGTAAAAATCATAGGGGTCAGGCCCCATGTTCGGGAACTGGTACCAAGCTTCGCTAGTAGGTGCTGTTTTTTGGATGCCAAAAAGGTTGTTGACAGACCAGTACGCCAAGGTGTAAGCCCCATTGTGATGAAAATCATCAAAGTAGAAATCACCGATCGGGGCTTGCGGGCTTACCGCCTTTAGCGCCGGGTGCGCGTCGATGAGCGAGCAAGTCGAGTAAAAGCCTGGGTAGGAAATACCCCATACACCGACCTTGCCGGTGTTGTTTGGGAGGTTTTTTACCAACCAGTCGATACTGTCGTAGGTATCGCTGCTTTCATCAATCTGGCTAGTAGCTTTTTTGTTGGGAACATAGGGACGCATATTGTCGAAGGCGCCCTCGCTCATCCAGCGGCCACGAACATCCTGGAAGACGAAGATGTACTTTTCGTTGGCCAATTCCTGAAGGCGGCTGAAATCTTCCGGGTACTGATCTGCGCCATAAGGTTGGGCACTGTAGCAGGTGCGCTGGAGCATAATAGGATAGGGGTTCTCCGGGCTGGCATCCTTAGGCGTGTACACCGCAACGTAGAGCTTGACCCCATCACGCATGGTGATGTAGTGCTCTGTTTTGTTGTAAAAAGCCTTGGGATTTTCCGCAGGCGTGGTCATTACCTCTTCCGTGACGGCCTGTTGAGGCACGGTGGAGGTAGTGGTGGTTACCGTAGTGGTTTGGGTAACTTGCTGGGTAGGGGTACAGGCAAACAAAGTGAGTGCCAGTAGCAAGAGTAGAGTATTCCTCATTATTGAATGTTTTGAGGAATAAATATAGCAATAGTTATATCAGTTTTGTTGTAAAAAAACAACTAAAACTTTTAGAGGAAATACCTTCTTACCTTCAACCGTAGTACCAAATTCCACTACCTACAAGTCCCCCACAATCCGCCGCCCATGATAGGCAGGGACCGGAATCTTGCTTTGTACCTGAGCTAGGTTACCTTTGGTGATTTTGCCGGCGGCAATGATATGTTTTGATGGGTGTAGTAAGCTTTGCATGGCCATGATCTGTTCAGCACCTTCCAGTGCGGTAGGAGCACCACCAGAGGTGAGGATACTGGTAAGGTTGGTTATTTGATTGAGCGCCGGAATGCTGGCGAGCGGATCAGTTACATAGTCAATCACTTTATGCAAGGTGAATTCTTCTTCCGGAAATGCCGTGCACAGGGCACTAATGGCAGCGATATCCAACTTGTTTTCTGGGGTAGCCATCCCGATAACGAAATGTTGAATGCCTACTTTCTGGAATTCCATAATGCTATCCCACATTTGGCGCAGTTCTTCCAGTGTGAATACGAAATCTCCTCCCCTGGGGCGAATCATCACTTTGATCGGAATATCGACTGCTGCTAAGGTACGCTTGGTAAGTGCGAGTGCTGGCGTTAGGCCATCCTGTGCCAAATCGCTACACAATTCTAGCTGGTTTGCTCCTCGTTGGGCAGCGGTGATTGCTTCGTTGAGCGTTTCTACACAAGCTTCGATGATAGGTTTTTGCATTAGAGAGTGCATGTTTTAGGTGAAAGCTTTTTTGATGATTTTAGGCAGTCTCATGCTTTATTTACGAAGTCTTTAGCAGTTCGGCCACCTCTTGGTGTTTAGCGTGGTCCAGCGCTGTTTTGCCATCTGTATCTTTTAGGCCTCTGTAAGCGCCCGCTTCGAGGAGCATTTGCGCTATAGCAGTGTGGCCGTACGTGGCAGCGAAAATGAGTGCTGTCGCTCCGTTTGTGTTTTGAATATTCACCCCGGCACCGTGATCCAATAGTAGATTGGCCATCTCTTCGGAGCCTTTGAAACATACGCCCATCAATGCGGTATTGCCAGCCCCAGCCTGTTCGTCGATATCGGCACCCGCAGCCAAAAGAACTTTTACAACGGGCATTTGGTCACTATAGGTTGCCATCACAAGCGGTGTGAATCCCCGGGCATCTTTTTGTTCTGCTAGGGCAGGATTGTCAGCAAGTTGAGCTTTTATTTCTTCTAAGTTACCAACACGGATTGCATCAAAAAAATTCATCCTTTCAGGAGTTTAGGGAGTTCGCAAAAAATAATCTACACATCTTCCTACAAATTTTGCTTTATCCATCATCAGATTTTCCTTGCGTAGCCCGCTATGCTGCTAAAAATCTGATTTGTCTAAAGAAAAATTTGCTACGTCCTTTGCGTAGATTATTTATTTCCTCATCCCTTAAGTTATAGCCTCGTCAATTAATTTCCAAAATTACAATAAGTAATTATAATACCCGTGATTGTGTTATTAGATTTGCTTATAAAAGGAAGAAAAGACCATGACACTTCAACAGCTTGAGTATGCCTTTCATCTAAGGAAAACCGGATCTTTCAGCAAGGCTGCAAAAAGGGCTGGCCTCAGTCAGCCAGCGATCAGCCAGCAGATTACAAAGCTGGAAAATGAGCTGGGGTTTGCTGTTTTTGACCGGCAAACTAAACCTATTAAAGCAACGCCCACAGGGAGGCGTTTTCTGGAAAGGGCTCAAATGGTATTGTTGGAAGCTCAACAACTCAAGGAGTTTGCCCTCCAATTGGAAGAGGATGTGGAAGGTTCTTTAACCGTTGGAATTATTCCTACGCTTGCTCCTTACTTGGTGCCGTTTTTTATTCAGGACTTACAGCAAAAACATCCCAGAATCAAGCTTAATGTTCAGGAGATGATGACCAAAGATATTGTACGTGGTATTCTGGATGGTGAACTCAATGGTGGGATAATATCCACACCGATAGCCAGCCAGTTGGCTTTTCAGTATGTCCCATTGTTTTTTGAGAAATTCTTCCTTTACGTTTCTTACAAACACCCCTTCTTTCAACAGCCTGAGGTTAATTTGGAAGATATTAGAACAGAGGATTTGTGGCTCCTCAATGAAGGGAATTGCTTCAGCGATCAGGTCAACAATATGTGCCAACTTACTCGTTTGAATAAACAGAAACCTCAATTGGAATACGGAAGCAACTCCATCGAAGCATTGCGCCGTATTGTTGAACATAAAGGCGGCCTTACTTTTCTTCCAGAGCTGGCAACCCTCAATGTATCTCCCAGCCATGAAGATATGATCAAAAAGATAGCCGGCCCGGTAAGAGCAAGGGAAATAAGTATGATTTTTTTAAATAATGACCCTAAAAAGCATCTACTCCTGAAGCTGAATGATGTGATCCAGGATAACCTGCCAAAATCTGTTTTGCAAAAAGGCGAGAAGTTATTGGTAAAAACGAATGTGGAAGTGTGATTTGTGTTCTTCCCGATTCATAAAGAGAGGGCCACCGCGAGGAACGAGCACCTCCGTGATTCCGATTTATCGGAAGAACACTCCCGCGAGTGAAACGAGCACTCTTACCCAGTTGTACCAATTACCACCATTTCCTCCAGCGTAGGTACTTCACTACCTCCTCTAGGTTCCAGTGTAACCGCAAAGGCCTGGACATTCTCAATGAAAGGTACTTCTTGAAGCGTGCTGTTGGTATCAACGGTAACGTCAAAGACACCCATGTCTACAGGAATACCGCCCACGATAGCCCACAGCTGGTATTGCTTGTCGGCGTCAGGGGTGGCGAGGTTAACGATGTCAAGGTAAGATTTCTTCGTCTCGGCGTTGTAAATGATTGAGGCGAAAGCCGTTGTGTCTTTATCTGTTCCCCGCATTTGTATCAGGCTATTGCCCGACTGGCGAATGGTCTGCAGTTGGTTGAGTAAACCACGGTTGGTTTCAGTAGTTTCATCACAATCCAGTTGCAGGTTTTGGTATTCAGTAGCAAGCTCCTGATAGTTACGGTCTTTTTGTTGGTTGTCAAAGAACAACCAAGCGGCGGCAGCCAGGGCAATGATTGCGAGCCCAGTGAGCCATCCGTTTGCACCACCACCAGTAGGTGGAGTTGTTGGAGGTGTAGGCAATGGGTCAGGGACTACACTTTCCAGGCTGTCGTTGAGTCGTTGTTGAAAGTCAGGGCTCGGAGTATCCTGATAAAGGGAAAGATATTTCTCTATGGCGTACTCTATCTGACGCAATTCTTCTACCAGCTCGGGATGTTTCTGGATATTCGCTTCTACCTCGCTTCTCTCGGTAGGAGAGAGCAGGTCGAAAGCGTATTGCTCCAAAATGCCAGATGCTATGTATGCTTTGATGTCCACGTCAGTGCCAATCGTTTAAAAGGTTCGTTAATGTAACGATGATCGTCAAAAGTTGCTTGAGATGATCATCCTTAAGTTGTTCGCGCAACAGATCAATTGCTTTTCGCAGGCGGGTTTTTATTGTCCCGAGAGGAATACCGAGTTCTTTTTCGATTTCTCTTTGGGAATACCCCTGGAAATAGGCAAGGTCAATCAGTTGGCGGTACTTGGGGTCGATGGAGTCGAGGACTTTCTGGAGGCCAGCGTCTGCTATTTTCGACTCTTCACTTCCCAATACATCAATACTTACGAGATTTTCGGTGCTAGTGGTTTCCCGGCTTTTACGAAAACCTGCAGAACGCACCTTGTCGATAGCTGTATTACGAGCAATATTGGCAAACCAGGTAAATAACCTTCCCTTCCCTGACTCGTATTTGAGTGCGTTTTTCCAGATTTTTATGAAAGTATCTTGGAGAACCTCTTCTGCAATCTCGTGTGAACCTACAATACGTTTGATAACCCCCAGTAGTGTTTCTGCATAATTTTGATAAATAAGATCAATCGCAGCACGGTCTGACCGGCTGAGGAGGAGCGCAATTTGCTGCTCTAGTTGATCCCTTTTTTCGAAATTGTTAGTCATTAAAGTATTGTTCAGCGGTAAGGTAGAAAAAATTGAAGAATGAAACAGTAAGATTTCATAGGTTAATAATAAGGGTACCCGTCGCTGATGATGGATACCCTTCTAACTCAGGTTTAATTAATAATGTTCATTTTTATAAAGGAATAATGCCTGTGACAATTACATTGGCGGTAACTGTTGCTTGTGCATCCACTTTAATAGCTCCCAGGTCAATACTTGTAATAGCATCTAATAGGAGGGTGCCTTGTAGCTCAGTGGTACCGTCATTGTCTTCGTCTTTAAAAGCAGCAAAGTGAATTTCGTAATCGCCTGCTTCTAGAAAATGGAGCTCATAGTCACCATTATTAGCAACGACAGCACTCGTTACAGCACCTTGGAATGTAAGATCGTTTTCGCCACTTACCTCATTGTCGCGGTTGTAGGTCCCTTTGCGGTAAGCAAATACCACCAGGGTTTCACTATTGGAAACGAAATCCTGGCAATTACCAGCAATGACACCGCTTTCGTTGCGATTGACCAACCTCAGCGAACTATTGAAACGGCTACTACTCACAAACTCATATTCATCTTGTTGGGTAGGACTGTCCTCTCTGGTCAGGCACTTACGCAAATCGAAATCAATTAAAAGCTTGGTGGTTTGATTGGCAATGATGTCGAAATTATTGCTGATCCGCACTTCGTCACTGGTACTGCGAACGGGCTGCTTATTACCGTTTTCATCGAGAACGTAACAGCCGGGGCTGTTGCCACTAGCATCGGTTTCATAATCAAGCACCAAAGTGATGTTGCTGTAAGTCTTTGCGTCCAAATCCAAAGCGCCTAATAATTCGGTATTCCCGTTTTGGTAAGCCATAATATCCAGTGATGTTTTTGAATATCCATTGAGTGATTGGCCATCAATCCGTACATCGGCAATGGTGACAAAGACCGCCTGAACACCCGCGTCATCTACCGGAGCATCTGTGATTTCGACCTCTACTTCTCCTTGAAGTTGGTCGCTGTTGTTGTCTTTTTCGCAAGATAAAAAGCTGAATATCAGTACGATAATTAATGTACTGAAACTTCCATTTTGATAAGTCATAAGATGTGTTTTTGGAAAATATTCATGGAAAAAAATGTATCAACCTAAGAACTGATAGGGGTGAGAATTTATTTTCTGATTTTTTTTCCCATGCTTTTTCAAATATCAGACGAGCGGTCTTTCGGCCCGGTTTTGCTGCACATTTGTAACAAGAGGAAGAACAGTGCCTTTCTGAAATCAACCTCTTCTCATTGTTACAAACTTATAAATCAGATATAATGAATTCGTACACACTACCACACAATAGCTTTTTTAAGCCCTACGGTTTACTCCTGGCCGGCATTCTCTTTTGCACAGGATTAATGGCACAGAAAACCTATACGACAGACGACGTAAGAACAATCTTACTACAAGAGAAGAGCGACCGTATTCAGGATGCAGATTTTAATGAACTGGAAATTACGGCTCAGTATACGGATGAAAAATCGGGCCTCACCCATGTATATGTACAACAGCAGTACCAAGGTATTCCTATTGTAGATGCGCAAGGTGGACTGCATTTCGATGGCACCGGAAAATTGGCCTATCATGCCGATCACTTTACAGCTAATCTGGCACAGAAAACCCGTGGCCAACAAGCCAGCCTCAGTGCCGCAGAAGCAGTAGAGGCGGCTTTAGGCAATCTAGGTGTTGCAGCAGATAAACTCACTCAAAAAACCACCAAAAATGCTAACAGCTACGTTTTTGAGCAAACAGCTTATACAGCAATGGACATCCCTGCCAGGTTGGTGTATATCATCAACCGGAGCGGTGATCTTACCCTCGCCTGGGAGGTAGGAATCTACACGCTCGATGAAAATAACTACTGGCAAATGTACCTCGATGCCCGCAGCGGCCGCGAGTTGAACCGCCAGGATCTGGTCATCCACTGTCAGTTTAGTAAAAACGAAAGCCACGACCATACCCACGGACAAGCGTGCGAATTAACCCAACCCAATAAGCTGGAACAAATGCTAAAGTCTACTGAGCAAAGCGCCGCTACAGCAGCCTTCTCCGGCGCTAATTTCTACCGCGTATACGATGCGCCGATTGAAGCACCAACCTTCGGTGAGCGCACACTGGTGGGCACTAGTGGCGATCCAACAGCTTCTCCGCTAGGCTGGCACAATGATGGTTTATTGCAGCACAATATTACCAAAGGAAACAATGTATATGCCTACCAGGATCCTGGTCCTCTTAGCACTGGTATTCCTGCGGTAGGTGGTTTGCCTGGCCAGCAGCCATTGGTTTTTGATTTTGATGCCGACCTCAGCCTGCCTCCAGTTGCTTTTCGCGATGCAGCGATTACCAACCTGTTTTACTGGAACAACTTGATCCACGATATTTTCTACCCTTACGGCTTCACCGAAGCAGCAGGTAACTTTCAGTCTACCAACTTCGGGCGTGGTGGTGCAGGAAACGATGCTGTTTTAGCAGAAGCACAAGACGGTTCAGGGGTTGATAATGCCAATTTCCTGACTTTGGCGGATGGCCTGCCTGGTCGGATGCAGATGTTTCTTTGGACAGGTGTGCCACTGATTGATGGCGATTTTGACAATGGTGTTATTCTACACGAATATGGCCACGGTATTTCTACTCGCCTGACGGGCGGCCCGGCAGCTACTTGCCTTGGTGGCGATGAGCAAAGCGGTGAGGGCTGGAGTGATTTCTTTGGCTATATGATTACCATGAACCCCAATAGCGTACCTGCCGTATTTGCAGAAGGCCGTGGTATTGGTTCTTACGTTTTCGGGGAAGCTCCTGACGGAGACGGCATTCGCCCTGCACGTTACAGCACGGATTTTTCTATCAACGATTACACGTATGGAGATCTAAACAACAGTGAAATTTCAGCCCCACATGGTGTTGGCTTTATCTGGGCCACCATGCTGTGGGAAATGACAGCTAAACTGGTAGATGCCTATGGTTATGATACGGATATCATGAATGGTAATGGCGGTAATAATATAGCGATCCAATTGGTCATGACTGGTTTGAAGTTGCAGCCTTGTTCTCCCACTTTCGTGGAACAACGTGATGCTATCCTCGCGGCTGATCAGCTCCTGTATGGTGGTGCCAACAAGTGCCTGATTTGGGAAGCGTTTGCCAAGCGCGGCCTGGGCTTCAGTGCGCAGTCGGGGACCAATGGCCGCGGTGATGAGACAGAAGCTTTTGATATGCCAGCGACCTATTGCCTGCCTTCGGTAGAGATGACGACAGAAGTAGTGAGTTTGGCCAGCAATGGCGGTACAATGGAAGTACAAATTAATATTGTCAATAACGCTGAAACGGCTATCGGAGGAATCGAAGTAACAGAAGAAATGCCTGCCGGAACCACCGTGGTTAATGCTTCTGATAGCTTTGTATCTGCTGGAAATGAGCTTGTTTTCTCGGGTATCAGTGTACCTGCCAACAGTACCTACACCATCACCCTTACCCTGAACGTAAACACTCCTAGTCAAGCAGAAATGCTACTGCGCGATGACCTGGAAGCCAATCCATTTGGTTGGACAGTATCTCCTGGCTTAAACCAATTCGTTTGGACGACAGAAGACGCCTTCAGTGGCAACTATTCGTTCAAAACAACTAACCCAGACAATTTCAGTAACCTTACCCTCACCTGGAACGAACCATTAAATGTAACTAGTGGCACCCACCTACGCTTTGCCCACCGTTTCAACACAGAAGAAAACTTTGATGGCGGGATGGTAGAGGTCTCAAATGATGATGGAATAACCTGGACAGACCTCGGCCCATTGTTTGTAGAAAATGGTTACAACAACTTTGTAGCTGTAGCGGATAACCCACTGATCAATGGCTTCTGCTTCGGCGGTAACTCTGGAGCATTTATCCATTCAATGGCAGACTTGAGCCCATTTGCAGGACAAACCTTGCGCCTACGCTACCGTTTTGCTTCGGATGTACTGACTGCCGCAGAAGGATGGTTTATTGATGATGTAGAGTTGGTCAATGACCCATATACAGTAACCAATACCGCTAGCTTCTCTATGGCTAATGGTGCTGTCACCGGACAAGCTACCGACGAGATACTTATTCTCGATGTAAATAATACAGAACTAAAAGGGCAAAGCACTACACCACAAGCTGTTCCTTCGGCCCGCAACAACACTTTGGCTACAGTGAGCAGTGATTTTGAACTGGCTCCTAATCCAAGTTCTACCCAAGTTCAAATCTTCCGTAACAACTGGACAGAAGCAGCAGCTCTCCGAGTGATGGATGCGCGTGGCCAAGTGATGTATACAAGCGAGATGAACAATAAGCAACAATCTTTAGATGTAAGCAACTGGCCTGCTGGTATCTATCTCGTGCAAATCCAGGAAGGAGACAACTTGGTGAGCAAGAAGTTGATTGTCGAGTAAGAGGAACAAGTCTAAAGAAACATTTCTGAATTAATAGTTCCGGAACCCAATCGGAATTTCGATTGGGTTCCTTTTTTTCCCATGCTTTTTCAAATATCAGATTAGAGGATGAATCCCTCATTCTGGCCGTAGTTTTGATGTATCAAGAAAGAACGAAAGAAAACGTACACAAAACATTTTATCATGAGAAACTACACTACACTCAATAGCTCCAAAAAACTACTCACAACACTCCTGGCGCTTTTTTTAGTGATAGGAGCCACATACACCCAAGTTTCCTTTTCGACACTACTCCAGGAACAGGCCGTAGGACCGGATGGCCTACGGCGCTGTTCCTCAGTAGAGGTGAATGCTATTCGCCAAATGAATAATCCCAATTTACCTTCTATCCAAACCTTTGAAGAATGGCTGGCACCGAAGGTTGCAGAGTACAAAACCCGCAAAAAGACAGGGCCAAATAGGGCGGTGGTCATTCAAATTCCGGTAGTGGTACACATTCTTCATAATGGAGAAGCCATTGGTACCGCTCCAAATATTACAGATGCTCAAGCGCTTTCACAAATACAGGTAATGAACGAGGATTTTCGTAAAATTTTCAATTCTCGAGGTTATAATGAAAACCCGGTTGGGGCAGATTTAGAGATAGAATTCGTAATGGCTCAAACAGCCCCCGATGGCTCTGCCACCAATGGCATTAATCGCCGCAACATCAACCAGGATGGTGTAACGGTTGATGATCTGGAAAACACTATTAAAGCAGCTACCGTTTGGGAAACTACCGAATATATGAATATGTGGTCGGTGAAGTTTGTTGCGCCAGATGATACCACACTGGGATATGCTCAGTTTCCTGAAGGCTCCGGATTGGCTGGCCTTCCTACTTCTGGCGAAGAAGCAACGACAGATGGGGTGGTTATTCGTTACCAAAGTTTTGGTACTGCCGACCTTGATGATGGTTCTTTTCTATTGGATGCTCCTTATCATTTGGGCCGAACAGCAACGCACGAAGTAGGGCACTGGATTGGTTTGCGCCATATCTGGGGAGATGGCTTGGGCTGTAACCTTGGTGCACCGGTTCCTGGATGTAGTTGTTCTGAAGATGATTTTTGTGAGGACACCCCAAATTCAGATATGGCCAACTACGGTTGTCCGGAAGATAAAACGTCTCCTTGCAATCTTATAGACGATCCAATGGCCGATCCAACGGAAGACATGGTCGAAAACTATATGGATTATAGCGATGATGCTTGTATGAATATCTTCACTGAAGATCAAAAAACACGTGCCCGTACCGTAATGTTGAACTCTCCTCGCCGGATGGAGTTGCCCTTTTCTCCTGCATTATTTCCGCCACAGGCTTATGTCGCTTTTAGTACTTCTATGAGTTCGGTGACAGAGGGAAGCAGCTGCAATATTGGGCAAGTAGCCGTTGGGTTAGAAATTACAGAGGTTCCTTCAGGTACAGTAACGGTGACGGTCGCAGTATCCAGCGGCACTGCTGATGACGAAGATTACGAATTATTAAATAATACAATTATTTTTTCCTCCGGAACATCCACTTCAATTGACCTTCTCGTAGATATCTATGAAGACACAAAAATTGAATCCTTGGAAAGCATTAATCTGGAAATTATCGATGTATCAGGAGCAGGTGTTGCCGCGAACTATCGCCAGGCACACACCCTTTTACTTGCTGATGATGACTACTCTCCGGAATTGGCTGGTTTTCAGCCTAATGTGACCTTGTTTCAGGAGGGTTTTACGACAGGATTAGGCAATTGGACCCAGCAAAGTGTCGGTGGAGCCAATGTTGAATGGGTTGCAGGCAGCCCGGCAACAGGTATCGCTCAAAGTGTCTACATCAGCCGTACTGATTTGCCTGCCAACCTGCATAGCTATGATGGTTTCACGGGAGCCAATGTGATGTTGATTTCTCCTGTAATTGATGCTTCCTTGTTTACCGACCTGGAACTTTCCTTCGATTATGTCTGCTTTGGCGAACAAGATGCGACTACTGGCGACCTTTTCGATTACGGCACCGTACTTTTTTCTAATGATAATGGCCAAAATTGGACAGTCATCAGTGAGCCTTTGGTGAATGAACTGATGGCTACTGATATGACGCTGGATTTGCCGGCATCCGCTAATGGATGTGCCAATATGCGCTTGGCCTTTCGGTGGGAAAATGATGAATTGGTTGCCTTCGATCCACCTTTAAATATTGACAATGTTCGTATCAAAGGAAGCAGCCGCGCACCCGTTTTAGTACAAGAAGAAGTAAATACCGCAAATGCGCCTGCTTACGATTTTGGGCCACAGTCTACTATGAATGTTTACGATCCAGTGAGTGGCCGCTTATTGATGACCCTTGAAAATGACAGTGATTTTGATTTTGGTTGCACTTCCATTACAATAGACCGCAGCCGGAATAGTGCCGGTGTCAACGCGGTTAACTTCTGGAATGAAGAAAGTAGTAATGCATTGGCATCCAAGACCATGCGAATTGTTAGCGAAAATATTCCCAATACTCCCCAAGCGGTTACGGCTCGGATGTATTTTACCCAGGCTGAAATTATTGCCTGGGAAATTGCAACCGGCCGTTCCCGTACCCAAATGCAAATAGTAACAGTCACCGATAATCCCATTGACGTAGTGAATAGCTCAAACTTCGGTGACTTTACTATTGCGCTTGAACCGACCTTAGTAGGTACTTTTAATACCAGCAATATTACGCTTGAGGCGGAATTGAATACTCTGTTAAACCTTGGATTAGGAGTGGGAGTTGCAGGATCGCCCTTACCTGTGAACCTGATTTCTTTTGAAGCTCGTCTTCAAGAAAATGCAGTAACCGCATTACAATGGGTGACCGCAGGTGAAGTAAATAACGATTACTTCTCCATTGAACACTCGACCAATGGCCGTGACTTTACCGTCATTGGTGAAGAAAATGGCGCGGGTAATATTACTCAGGAAAAAAGCTACCGCTTTTACCACGAAAAACCACAGGCTGGCTCGAACTATTACCGGCTTGTACAGTATGATTATTCGGGGGGATTTTCCTATTCACCCATCAAAATAGTAGAACGGAAAGTGCTAGACGGTCAGTTGAAAGCTTACCCTAATCCGGTGAGATCAAATCTGACGATTGCACCTTCTGCTACCATATTGTCGGATTTCGAGATCAGAATTCTGGATACCCGGGGGGGGATCATACGAAACTTGATCTTGTCATCCGGTACTTCACAAACCATAGATGTCAGTGGTCTTCAGCCAGGAACTTATTTCCTGAACTGGCGATCAAATGAATCTACCGGAACAGAGACCATCGTTATTGTTCCTTAATTAAGGAAAGCCGGTTGGTCTATCAGGTTTTCGGGGGAAGATTTGTGAGGACTAATCGACTTGAATACAAAAGGAACAGACGAAAACAGACACTTTTAGTGTACGTTTCTTGAAGTGAACGTCAGCGGTTTTTCGCTGGCGTTTTTTTTATTTACCAGAAAACATTACTTTTCGAGCAGAAGCGAGCTGCACAGCCTAAAAAATAAAACTCAAGGGGTGTGGTGCTGAGGAGAATTTCGCCCGAAATAATCTCCGCAAATAACGCTTCAAAACACCCAAAGACCATGCACCATTAAACAAGCGTGGTATGCTAGTAATTGAAAAAACGGTTAAATTACTTGATGATTTTCATCTCCAAAAATTCCGGCAATACTTAAAAGAGGTAAGCGTTAGGTCTTATTACCCCTTGGCTTTGGTCGATATTATAGATCGAGATTTCCGGGTAG
This sequence comes from Lewinella cohaerens DSM 23179, assembly GCF_000379805.1. Lineage (GTDB taxonomy): Bacteria > Bacteroidota > Bacteroidia > Chitinophagales > Saprospiraceae > Lewinella > Lewinella cohaerens. Next base: position 85,589 of record NZ_KB903545.1, read on the forward strand.
AGCAAGATTCTCCGGAGTTATATCGCTTGGTCTACGGTGAAAAACCGGCGGATGAAAAGGACATGAAAAAGCTGTTCCAGCTGGCCCATCATACTTTTCGGCAAACCTCTTTCTTAGCGAAAAACTACCCTAATTACCTGGTGCCTAATATTGTAAAACTCCAAGAGTTAATCAATACCGGCCAATTGGAAGAAGCCATCGAGTTGGGAAGTATCCTAGGGGATGTTTGCGAAAAAGTCGAAGATTTTTCAACCTTGATCAAGGTTCTTCAGATTCAGGCACAAACGGCTACTTATGAAGGGTCGTTGCAGGAAACGGTCAAACTTTATGAAAAGGTTAGTGAATTTATAACTATTGAACAACAACTAAACGAAATTAAGTTGTTGATTGCTGGTAGATTGTCGGTTGATGGAAAAGCTATTTCGCCTGCTGAACATGAAACGCAATTAAATCGGCTCAAAGATTTGGCAAAAACAGACAATTATTCTGTACAAATATTGGCCCGGTTAAACATTTCTTACCTCCTTTACCTCCAAAGAGCACCAAGTTTTTTCACAGAAGAAAATTTTAATACCCTCATAGAAATTGAGGAAAGCGTGCAAAAAAATGAGCATGTCATCAAGCCCTACCTGTATAACCTTATGCCCAAAGTGCATTTCTTAAAACTGCACTACCTTTTTCGACAACCCAATATTGCCAATATTCTTCTGGAAGCACAGAAAATTACGGAAGATGGAAAAACGGAGCTGTTCTGGAATAGCTTTGTCAATTTACCAGAGCTGAATTCTATATTTATTCAAAGCAGCCATTTGGTAAGTAGTTATTATGGTAGTTACAAACCTAATTATGAGCAAGAATTACCAGAAGAAATAAAAAAGCAAATTGACCATTTGAGAGAAAGGTGTGCGGCCATATTGGCCAAACCTGTCCTGGAAGAAAAATTTGTGCAACGATACGTAGGACTTAGTTCGGTTTATGCCGGGCTACTTTTGTTGGGGAACAAGGATATGATTCGCCAAAGTGTTCAAAATATAGAATCGCTTTTGCTTTTTTACCAACAAGTTTCTTTCAAAATGAAGTTGGATGCGATTTATACAACCCTGATAATGGGGAATTTTGCGTTGCAGGATTTTGCACAAGTCGAAAAAACTTTTCGCAGGTACAAGAAAACAGCAAAAAACAAAGTGCTCAACGAAGAAAATGATTTAACAATCCTAGGGTTTTATTATGCAGCGAAATATATTGAGAATGGCAGGGCCCAATACGCTAAAAAATTTCGAAAAATATTAGAAGAAACGGAAGAAAAAGACGGGTTGAAAAGTGTAACAAACCAATTGAAAGAAATTGCTGATTTTTTTGCGATTCCTAGTGGGAAATAGTTGCTTTTTAGTACAATAAACTGTATATTGTATTTATATTTAAAATGCAGGTTTACAGCATTTTAAATGCTATTAATTACGAGAAATGTACGACACAGATATGAAATATTTTTTGTTGCCAGTAATGCTGGTTTTTTCCCTCGTTTTGAATGCTCAATCAGCTTCTTATTTTATCAATGAAATTAGCTATACAGCTAGTAATCCTTCCGAAAAAGGATTTGAAATTGTTGGCACGGCAGGAAGTCAATTGACCGGCTGGTCAGCAGTGCAATATCATGCAGATGGATGGCAGTCTAAAGTAGATGATTTATCCAATCAAATAATACCCAGTCAGCAAAATGGCTACGGCACCATTTGGTACGACATTGAACAGGGGGGTGATTCTGGTGGCCTCGCTTTAGTTGACCCAACTGGATCGATTGTGCAGTTTGTAGCCTACGGGCCATTAAACGGAAATGGCATACTAAATGGCGCGCTGGATGGACTCGCTGCGGGCAGTATTCCTGAATATATTGGTGCCGTCAGTGATGCGAATAGTGCTATGCAACTCGTAGGGACAGGCAACCTTTATGCTACCTTCTTTTGGGCGAGTACACAGACCGCTTCTTTAGGTCAAGTGAATGATAATCAGTTTTTTATACCTCTTGTTATCGGTTTGCAGTCAGGTTCTGATAATACGGAATCTTTGACCGAAAGAACCTACCAAGCAACGGCTTGGCCGAATCCAACAACTGATTTCCTTCAGGTTAGATTACCTGAGCTAAAGGGAGGCAGCCCACGAATTTTGTGTTTGTATGATCAAAATGGTCGCCAACTTATTCGCCAGCAGGTGAGTAAAGAAGCTCAACAAATACAATTGGAACTGGGAGATCTTTCTGCCGGAATATATTATGTAACTGTTTTTTCTAAAGATAATCAGTGGCAGTATGAAGTGGTTGTTAAATAAGAAATTTCGAACCTCTGGTTTTAAAAACATAGTAGCGATAAGTTCGCTACTATGTTTTTGTTTTTTAGGGAATAGCCAGTCGGTTTCTTTGGAGAATTGGACTGATAAAGTTGACGCTTTCATTTATCAAAAATTAAATATTGAGCCACTAGAGGGGCAGGCGTTTATTATTCAGGACGAGCACAAAAGCACTGCCTCAGGAGTATCCCACCTGTATTTGCAGACGTATTTACAGGGCTTACCTGTCTTTGAAAGTTGGGCCGATTTACACTTTGACCAATCCGGAGAATTAGCATTTTATAATGATGAATTGAAACGAATTCCTTCAAGAAATGCAGCTGATTTTACTCGGCTATCTGTTGATAGTCATCATGTTGTGAGTATAGATGTGCTTGCGGGTAAAGTCCGTGTTTCCCCACTTGATTTCGTTACAAACCCTCCTGTTATTCATCAGTCACCCCGATTAGGATGGTGGTTTGATGAAGGGTTACACTTGGCGGCAGAAACAATTTTTGAATACGAGGATAACCTCTGGCAGGTCATTTATGAAGTAGAAAGTGAAGAGATTTTAAAACAAAGAAACCTGACTGTTAGTTGTCGGTTTGAAGGCCATGGAGATAGTTGTGAGCGTGCTCATGTTTCTGATTTTAAATTAAAACCAATAGACGAAGGTGCCTCTTCTGCTACGGGTAGTTTTATAGGGCAATACAATTACTTTTCTCCGGGTGTGCCTTCTCCAGTATACGGTAGTAGAACTTTGACGACCGGAAGCCTTCTGATTGATCCCGTAGCCGCCCCTCATGGTTGGCATGACGGTGATGGGGATGGCGCTACTACGGAATACTATTATACCCAGGGCAATCACGTTTATGCTTATTATGCGCCTATTGGAACCATTGCTAACCCACCACCGATAGCGATTACCCGTGACCCCGCACTCGGAACTTACCTGGCTGGTAATGTACCTTTTCCTTTTGGCAATACCCTTGATTTCAACTACACCTCAGACTTGTCCTCTAATAACCCACAATCTTATTTAGAGGATGCTATCACAAACCTCTTCGTATGGAACAACCTTTGTCACGATATCCTTTACCAGCATGGTTTTGATGAGGCAGCAGGTAATTTTCAGGCACTCAATTTTTCTAGTGGAGGGGGAGGAGACCCTGTTTTGGCGCGTGCCCAGGATGGTTCAGGTATTAATAATGCAACTTTTAGTACGCCTGCTGACGGTAGCAGCCCCACCATGCGGATGTTCCTGTGGGATACCCAACTGAACGGTGATTTCAGGGATGCAAGTTTTGATAATGTGATCATCGCCCACGAGTATGCTCACGGCTTGTCTTTTCGATTAGTGGGCGGCGCAGGGAATGTAACTTGCCTTGGGAATTTTGAGCAAGGAGGAGAAGGCTGGAGTGATTTTGTAGCCCTGCTGCTAACGATTGATAGTGATGACGATGGTGTCATCGAAGAATCAGCCCTTGGAGAAGGCGTACGCTCAATAGGGAATTATGTCCTCAAGCAAGGGGCTGGAGGAAAAGGGATTCGCTCGCGGTTTTATTCTACGGATATGGACTGTCCGGCAACAACTTGTAATGACCTTACCTACGATCAATTGGATCAGCTTCAGGCACCTCACGGCGTGGGGACGCTTTGGTGTACCATGCTATGGGATATGGCCTGGGCATTGATAAATAAGTATGGTTTTGAGCCCAATTGGCGGCTTACAAATAGCACTGCTGGCAACATCAGAGCCTTGAAAATAGTAATTGAAGGCCTGAAAATGACCGCTTGTAGCCCCAGTTTTCCCGATATGAGGGATGCTGTAATGGCTGCCAATACGGCCCTTTACGGCTCGGCAGATGAAGAATTACTCTGGAATGTTTTTGCCCGCCGTGGCCTTGGCGTTGATGCTCAGGCAGGTGGGATAGCTTCTTTTGATAGTCCTACCCTTAAAATCGAGAAAACAGTTGATAAAGAAGAGGCAGAAATAGGGGAGACCGTAACCTATACCCTTACCATCACCAATAATACCGATCAGAGCCTCAGTCAAATACAAATTACAGATGACTTTTCTAGTAACCTTACCGTTACCAATGGCCAAATTTCCAATGGTGGAATTCGGGTTGGTAATAGTATTTCCTGGCCATCGGTGAGCCTTGCTTCTGGTAGTTCTATTACCCGTACATTCAGTGGAACTATTACCGCAGTGGAAGGAACTACCGCTGTTTTTGCTGATCCTGTAGAAGGGCTCTCTTCGGCCTTCGTTCCTGCGGGGCAGTGGATCACAGATAGCGGGCAGACAAATCCTGGCAGTGGTTCGTCGCTGGCATGGTTTCACCCCTCATTACCCTTGCTTACTGAAAGCTCTTTGCTGTTGAATATTACGCCTACGGCTACCGCTAACCAACTGATGTTTTGGCAATGGTTTGATCTCGAAAGTGGTATCGATGGCGGGGTTATTGAAATATTGGATGGCAGCAGCTGGAATGATTTGGGCAGCAATATTCGAGAATTTCCTTACACAGGGTACATGTACGACGCACTACCTACCCCCATCGGTGTACCCATACCATTTTCTACACTCAGCGGCCGATCTGGTTATACGGATTACAGCGGAGGCTGGCGACGGACGGTGATCGACCTTTCTGCTTATACGGGCGCACAAACGATACGCTTTCGTTATGCGGCTGATGAATCGACAGACACCGGAGAATGCAATGGTCCAGCTGGAGCTTGTGAAGGCTGGTACCTGGACGATTTCTTTCTTTTAGATATGCATTCATTGCTCAACGAAGCTTGTGTAACCTCTGTCCAGGGGTACGGTAGCTGTGATGATGTTGGAGAAGTAGGCACTATTTACTATACCCCAGGAGCTTTGCCTGTAGAGTGGCTATCTGTTTTTGCTGCTGCTAAAAAAGATCATATCAACGTTGACTGGCGTACAGTAGAAAACGGAACCAATAGAGGGTTCTGGCTGGAACGATGGTCTTCCTCTTCACCTGCTTGGGAGCGCTTGGGCTGGATTCCCGCCAACCCCACTGGCGAGTACCAATTTTCGGATTATGAAGTAAGATATGGAGAGGAATATTTCTACCGCCTTTACCAAGAGGATTACGATGGCGGTTTTTCTTATTCTCAAATAGTTTCTGCAAAGCTGGAGGGAGCTGCTAATTCTTTGATTAATATTTTCCCGAACCCTGGGACAGAACAGCTTTTTGTAGTAGTAGATGAACCTTCTATACCCACACGTCGCTTACAAATAGTAGATGTCTATGGACACATATGGCAGGAGGAACTGATGGGGACTTACCTTGAAATTGAGACCAGCAATTGGCCAGGTGGCTGTTATTATCTTCATTTTATCAGCGGGGATGATGTCGTTACTAAAAAGTGGTTGAAGAGTTAAAGACTGGCTGTAATCGTTCCTGATTTTCGTAGCTTTGACAAAATTGAATTACTGAAATGGAAGAACAAGTGTTGGAGCATGCTAGCTATTATGGTTTAGCTGTAGGAATCCTTATCGGAACGGTTATCCTGGCAGCCTTGGTAGGTCGTTTTTTTAGAAGCCTCATCAAGCGCTCGACGGATGAGATGAAAAATGACCCTACCAACTATCTGTTTCTTCGCCATCTTATCATTGGAGTTATCTACCTTGTTGGTATTGGTGTGGCAGTTTACACAGTGCCTGAATTACGCGGCTTGGCAAGTTCTATGCTGGCTGGTGCTGGTATATTGGCGGTAGCTGTAGGTTTTGCTTCTCAGCATGCACTGAGTAATATAATAAGCGGGATGTTCATTGTGATTTTTAAACCCTTTCGGGTAAATGACCGAATTACAGTGAGAGATATGAGTGGTGTTATTGAAGATATAACGCTCAGACATACGGTGATTAGAAATTTTGAAAATCGCCGTATTATCATTCCGAATGCACTAATCAGTGATGAAATTGTCGTCAATGCAGATTTTGGAGATGGGAAAATTTGTAAGTGGATTGAAATAGGCATCAGCTATGAAAGTGATATCGATTTAGCTAAGCAAATCATGAGGGAAGAAACTATGGCTCATCCTTTGTTAATTGACAATCGTAATGCAGAACAAATTGCTGCCGGTGAGCCCGTTGTGATGGTAAGGTTGTTGGCTTTACAGGATTCCGGGATATTGTTGCGTGCCTGGGCCTGGACAGAAGGTCAAGCTGATTCCTTTGTTTTAGGCTGTGATCTTTACGAAAGTATTAAGAAGCGTTTTGATCGGGAAGGCATTGAAATTCCTTATCCACACCGGACGATTGTTCAGAAAACAAAATCGTAGTGAAACCTAGCAAGCAAAACAAACAGGCCCGTAGGGATAATAAGCGCAAAAAACTGGGACAACAACCCGGTGCCGTTATTTTTACAGGCGAACGCAAGGTGGAACAAGTAAAGATTCACTACCTCGAGTTCAATGAATCAACTTTTAATGAACAAGAAGTTGATAATCGTTCGGTTACCAATTTCCATGCCCCGGTACCCGAATATATCCAGTGGTATGATGTAAGGGGAATGCATGATACGGAGTTGATTGAAGAGTTCGGAAAGGTGTTTAATATTCACCCGCTAGCTCTCGAAGATATTGCCGATACCACCCAGCGGCCTAAGCTGGACGAATACCCTAATGGGATAATGATCTCTCTCCGGGCGCTGCATTTTGATCAGGAGGCTCGCAAAATGAGTTACGAACAGGTTACCATCTACCTGGGGGATGGCTTTTTAGTTAGTTTTCAAGAGTCGGAGACGGATTTATTCGCCGACATTCGCCAACGTATTCGCGAAGAAAAAGGAAGGGTACGAAAGAAAGGCGCTGATTACTTGGCTTACGCCTTAATGGATGTTGTTACGGACCGCTACTATTTGGTTATTGATGAAGTAGAGATCGCGATTGAACAAATTGAAACCGCTATTCTTAAAGATGCGGATCGTGAATTGAAAGGCCAAATTCATGACCTTAAGCAGGAGATGTTACTGGCGCGTCGTTCTATTGCTCCTTTGCGTGAAGTCGTAGGAGGCTTCGACCGATTATCAAATAACATGGTAACGGAAGATACGTTAGTCTACCTACGAGATTTGCGTGACCACGTTGTTCAGGTCACCGACTTGGTAGAAACTTATCGCGATATGCTCAATAGTTTACATGACCTCTACCTGTCAGAGTTGAGTTTCAGGATGAACAATGTCATGCAAGTGCTCACCATTATTTCTACCATCTTTATTCCCCTGGGTTTTTTCACAGGCCTGTACGGGATGAATTTCGAGTATATCCCAGAGTTGGGTTGGCCCAATGGCTATTTTTACCTACTTAGTGTCATGGGCGTGATGGTACTGGGAATGCTGTGGTATTTTCAGCGCAAGAAGTGGTTTTGATAGCAGCTTTTTGCTGATAATTCAATAAATGGCCCCTGTTGGACAAAGGGAAAACCATTCATTACACTATTTCTACCATTCATTACATCGGTTTTTCTCGTCTTGTGGTTACACTGCATCTTTGTGGGCGTTGAGTTTATATCACCATTTATACCCGGCCTAAATCTTCAAACCATTTCGCAACGGGTATAGAAAAAACAAGACCGATGAAATCACCCGACATCATTATCCACCGCCCTTTCTTTTTGTTTTTACTGTGTATAATTTTGGCTTTCCCGCTTTTGAGTAGTGCACAAACCGTTAGTACATCGTCCAATTCCATTACCATAAACGAGGACAGTAAACAGCGCCAAAAGTTTACGATCTGCCGTAACGGTACGAACTTTAGCGTTGAGTACGAAGGCTACATTACGCTTTCAGACGATGACCGTGACGTTGTCGCTATTTCAGCCGGAGGCTACTTGAAGGTTAGCAAGTCTGCTTTTGGCTCAAAGCGTCGTGTGCAGATTGAGGCAGATCGCTCTGGTAATCTGATTCGTAAATATTACGTAGGTTGGTCGCAGAAGGATTATGAACCAGAAGGCCGCACTTGGTTGGCCGAGATCCTGCCCGTAGTAGTACGTTCCAGTACGCTGGCTGCCGAAGATCGGGTTGATCGTATCTACAACTCTGGAGGCATCACAGCTTTTACACAAGAGGTCCAAAAGTTGGAAGGTGATTATGTGAAAGCTGCTTATCTGAAATTGATCCTATGTAAATCACTTCAGGAAAATGAAATCAATCAAGTCGTTCAGTTAATGGGAACCGAAATTGAATCAGATCATTATCTATCTGAATTATTGATGGATAATATTTCTGTACTTCTTAAAAATCCGGCCCGTCTATCGTCTTTCAAAGCTGCAGTAGCAAAAATTGATTCCGATCACTATTCCAATGAGGTTTTCCAAAAGGTAAACCGTTCTTCTGAAGTAAGTGATGCCTTGCTCATTGATCTCCTTAGTGCTGCGGATAATATCCAATCCGATCACTACCTTTCTTCCGTACTCATTGATGTGTTGCGCTACCGCGATTTAAGTAACTCAGGGTTGGATCAATTGCTGAAAGTCAGCCGTGGTATTCAATCAGACCACTACCTCAGCGAAGTTCTAAAGGACGCGATTCAGGAGACCAACCTCAGTAGCCAGTCGTTTAGAGCGTTAGCAGAAGCATTACGAACAGTCGAATCTGATCACTACAGTTGTGAAGTGGTAAAGGCCATGTCTGGTCGCGAATTATCTAAAGAAGATTTAAGCCTTTTGCTCACCGTGATGGGGGAAGAGATTGAATCCGATCATTACCTGAAGGAAGCGCTTGTCCATGTACTTCGTAAGCAAGATGCCAGTCGCATACCTATTACTTCCTTCTTGAAAGCCGTAGGCACAGTTGGTTCTGGAAATTACAGTATGGAAGTAATGAAAGAAATCGGACGTTCCACCAACTTGTCTTCCCTTTCGGATGCGCAAGTCATTGAAATTCTCCGGGCATGTGGCAAAATTGATTCTGATCATTATCTTACAGAAGCTCTAAGTGCTTTTGCTGCTGAGGCTAAGCGTCGTGGAGGTAGTGTGAAAGAAGCTTACTTGCAAGTAGCCGGGAATATATCTTCCGAAACGTACTACGGACGGGCTGCGAAAGCTGTCAACTAAGAAGTGCTAAACGTAAAGTATTGAAACGCCAATTGTTGATTCTATTCCTGGGTAGCCTCACCGGCCTGTTTCTACGTTTCCTCTTGAGTGGAGACCTGGAGCAGGCCGGTGCTCACCAACCCCTCTGGTGGCCCTGGATCGTTTGGGGAATACTGTTGGCTTATGGTGTTTTTTACTTGTCCCGACAGCTCGACCGTTGGCTAGACTGGCACCAACAACCGGGCTTGCGTTGGCTACTCGGTTGGATAAGTAATACCATAGTGGCGTTTGCTTTTGGCTGGCTGGGATTGCGATTTTATGCCTTGTTCACCGGTTTGCCTGTGCTCACCTGGGCGACGTTCTCTCCCTTGTTGATCAAGACTGCGCTTATTCTATTGCTGCTGGTTCTGCTGTATACCGTCGTTTATTTTGCCCTCTATTCCTATCGTTATTATGGTAAAATTAAACTGGCGGGGCTTCGTCATGAGAGGGCACAAATGGACTTACAGTGGAAAGCCCTGAGTAATCAGTTGCAGCCCCACTTTTTATTCAATAGCCTCAATACTATTTCTGCCTTGGTACACGAAGACGAGCAGCGTGCAGAACAGTTTATTCGCCGTCTGGCACATGCTTATCAGTATACTTTAGAGACTTACGGGAAAAATTTGGTACCTCTGAAAGACGAATTGCAGTTTGTACAATCTTATTATTACCTGCTAAAAACCCGCTTCGCAGATCATCTGAACATTGAATTAGATGTGGCAGCAAGCACCGACCATCTCAAGGTGCCGCCACTAGGGGTGCAACTCTTGGTAGAGAACGCGATTAAACACAATCGCCTGGGGGCAGGGAAAATACTCCGTATCAAAATCCTGACAAACGAAGATTGGCTATGGGTGATCAATAATACAAATGAAACCTCCGAAGAAAAGGAATCCTTTGAGGTAGGATTGGCCAACCTCAAGGCTCGCTACGAGTTATTATCTGAACGAAAAGTTGTGGTCAGAAAGGAAGATCAATTCATCGTTAAAATCCCCCTTTTACGATGAAGAAATTTTTCCTGCGAAAGCCCTTTTTTCGTCTGCTTACCCCGCTAGTCGTGGGTAGTGTAGCCTACATGCTGATTTTATTGTTCAACAACAATGTGAGTCAGTTACAGGAGGCTTTCCTGGGGGGCGAACTCTATTTTAGTGCAGGTTTGGCCTTGCTGATACAGGAGGCCATTTTGCAGTGTTTGCGCCCCTTGCTGAAGATTCGTTGGCAGGAAGGGCTCGCCTGGACAGTGGCAGGTTATGTGATGTTGGCCTTCTTTACCAGTATTTTGCTGGTCGGCTTAGCGGTGAGTTTTTATTACGTCAAAGCACTTGGTTATCAGCCGGCTGCTTCAGAGTTAATTCTTTTTTGCGGTATTTTCGGTGTGCTTGCTGGATTGCAAATTAGCTTGTACGTCAGCCACCAATTGTTATTTATCAATAATGAAGAACAGCTAAAGGAGGAACAGCAGCTGAGGGCAGGAATCATCGCTGATTTTCACCAATTCAAACGAGGGGTTAACCCTGATTTGTTATTGGAAAGCCTGGAAACACTCATCGTTTACTTGTATGATAATAAAGACTTGGCAGATGATATGCTTGACCACCTTGCCACAGTGTACCGTTATGTTTTGACAGCTCGGCGTAAGGAGTTAGTGCCTATTCACGAAGAACTTACAGTGCTACAGGAATTGATCGCGTTATTAGGCCATTTGCCTTACCGGAAAATTGCTTGGCAGCAGCCTACTGGTTTGAAAGGCCATATCGTTCCGGGAACATTATTACTGATTGTAGAGGCGATTATTCGAAGTAGTATTGTTATTTCAGACCAGGAATTACCCATTGTTTTGCTGCAAAATGAAAATTCGTATCAGGTAAGCTATCCGTGTTTGGAACGTATTCGGGAGTCACTTAGCTTAGTACAATTGACGCCTGTTGTCGAGAGTTATGCCGTCTATAGCCAGGAGGCGGTTTGCTTGATTGAAGAAGGTGGCAAGAAAACGATTACCCTGCCTATTATAGAACTTTAACCCTGTTGTTTATGAAAGTTGTTATCATCGAAGATGAACCGCTAGCTGCGAAAAAACTAGCACGATATCTGACAAAATATGACCCCAAGACAGAGGTGCTTGCTCAATTGAATACTGTGAGTGCAGCGGTTAGTTGGCTCCGACAACACCTGGAAAAGGTAGATCTTTTATTCGTAGATATACAACTGCATGAAGAACTGAGTTTTTCCATTTTTCAGCAAGTGGAGGTTAACAAGCCTATTATTTTCACGACAGCCTATGATGAGTATGCTATTGACGCTTTTCAAGTTAATAGCATTGATTATTTACTCAAACCCATCACGTTCACCCAGCTTTCACAAGCCTTGGATAAGTTCAAGCGCTTACGTAATCAATGGACCAGTACGGATAGTGTGCCGGCCAGCTTAATTGCGGCAGAGAAAATGGAGTACAAGGATCGTTTCCTTGTTCGTCGGGGCAATAAGATTCAATCGGTGCGCACGAGTGAAATCAGCCACTTTTCGGCAGAGGGAAGACTGGTAAGCTTACACCATCTGGAAAGCCGTAAGTACGTGTTGGATTATACCCTCAGTGAACTAGAAGGGATGCTTGACCCCAAGTCTTTTTTTCGTACCAATCGATCTTATATCCTACAAATTAATGCGATCCAAGATGTTGTAGTTTATTCTAGCAGCCGCCTCAAAGTGAGCGTTGCAGGGCAGACAGGCAATCACGAAATTATCGTCAGCCGTGACCGCGTAGGGGATTTTAAAAACTGGTTGGCAGGGCAGGGGTAACGTTCATTTATTAATCATTTTCTTTAAAGTCTATAAGGTTACTAGGATTTGAGTAGCTGAATACCTATCTTTGCCTTGCATATACATTAAATTGATAGCTTAGTACGGTAAGATAATTTCCTGTACTGGGCTTTTTTTCTGAAAATGATTATTCATGTCAGTAATAGCAGCGATCCCCAAAGAACTGGTTGTCCAGCGTGAGCTTTTTGCCGAAAGACTAAGTGCCTACAGAGAGGTCGGATTAAAAGTATTTGCGTCTTCTTCGTTCCAGACCCATAGTATTCCAATGCTGCACTTGATTAGTGAGTTGGATGCGAGTATTCCAATAGCGTTTCTTCAAACGGGTTTTCATTTCCCAGAGACGCTGGAGTACAGGGATCAGATAGCAGAACAACTCGGCTTGCAGGTAATCAATGTAGAATCGGCGGTACCTAAACTAGCTCAGCGTGACGCTGTGGGGCGTTTTCATTTCGCCAGTGATCCGGCGTATTGTTGTTACTTGAATAAGACGAAACCCATGGAGCCGTTGCTCGGGGAGTATGATGTTTGGATTACGGGTGTGCGCCGTGACCAAAGTGCGAATCGAAAAAACTTTCAATTAGAAGCTTCTGGACCTTTCGGAACGACTCGTTTTCATCCCATGCTGGATTGGAACAATAAGATGATTCACCAATATAGAAAGCTGCATAACTTGCCTCCTCATCCGCTGGAAGCAAAGGGCTATTTGAGTATTGGCTGCGCTCCCTGTACCCAGAAATTCAATCTCGGTGACCCAAATGACCGTGGCGGACGCTGGGCGGGACTCAAGAAAACAGAGTGTGGCCTGCATACAGATCTTGCAGGTGGATCGTAAATGATGTATAGCATCCTTATTAAATGATGTCAGAGAAGGAATAAATCAATATGAAAGTACTTATTACTGGTGGTGCCGGTTACGTAGGCTACGCTTTGGTACGCCAATTGATGTTTGCTCCAGAGATTAGCGAGATCATTATTTATGATAACCTGTCTCGCAGGAACTATGCATTTTTCGATCACCAAAAGTTTAATGAAAAGCCGATTCGGTTTGTGCATGGCGATATTTTAGATGGCCGCAAGCTGAATCAAACCTTGAAAGGGGTGTCGGTCGTATTTCATTTGGCTGCAAAAGTGACCACTCCCTTTGCGGATATGGATGCTCACAGCTTCGATCAGATCAATCATTGGGGAACGGCCCAGGTCGTTTATGCAGCAGAGCAAGAAGGAGTACAACATCTTATTTATTTGAGTAGCGCTTCTGTTTATGGTAATTCAGAAAAGGCAGTTGATGAGCAAGGTGCGCCGAGCCCAAAGTCGTACTATGGTATTGCTAAGCTAGCAGGCGAGGAGCAAGTACTTCGCTTACGCAACAAAATGAAAATTCATGTTGTCCGCTCGGGCAATGTATACGGTTACAATCCCGCATATAGGATAGATGCCGTCATCAATCGCTTCATTTTCGAGGCACATTTTGAGGGGCGTGTCAGTATTCAGGGATCAGGAGAACAGCAGCGTTCCTTCATTCATGTTGATAAATTGGCTACTGCTTTGCGGCAATTGCTAAATAGCCCGGTTGAATCTGGTGTTTACAATTTGGCAGAGCATAATTTTTCCATTAATGATATTTTACTTTCTGTAAAAGTCCTTTACCCGGAGTTAGAAACAATTAATATTAACCCTAATATGCCCCGGCGGAATATCAGTCTGGTATTGCCAACTAGACTTTGGCAGCAGTTGAGAATGCCGGAAATTAGTTTGCTGGATGAAGTTCAGGCTTTTCAAGCGGTATTTTCTTTTCGTACCAAGTAGTTAGCTGGTTAATATTTTTACCTTTGTGGACCGATACTACTTATGGAATCTACAATATCGACTTATCTTCCAGAATGGCTACAGGCCTATGATCCACTTCTCGTTTTTGGAGTGGGCATTGGTAGCTTGATTGTTCTAATCATTTTATTGGTGCTTATTGTCCGAGCAGTTTCTCGTTCGAAGATAAAGCATTCGGGGTTGCTTGTTCAATCGTTTCAGATTGCTCCCTTGGGGCGTGACGCTTTTCTGAAGATCACAAACCCTGGTGCTGACGTGACGCTAAGTGCTCTTGTTGTTACGGGCCGAGCAGATGTTGTCGTCAAAAATCAGGTAGCTGGCCAAGCCATTCCCCAGGGAGGAACTTATAGTATTCTGCTAGAGGCTACAGCAGACCAACGACTCCGCAAGGATTTTCAACTCCATTTTACCTTTTTTGATCAGGAAAGAAGAACTTATCAGCAACAATTCTCCCTGAATCCGGTTGCTAGTGTACGTATCAAAAGAAACTAAACCTAGCTATGGGAGCTCGCGTACAAAAAGTAGATATTCTAGCCATCGGTGTTCATCCAGATGATATTGAATTAGCCTGTAGTGGTACCTTGCTCCGACACATGGAAGAGGGTAAAACAGTGGGATTACTGGATCTCACTCGTGGTGAATTAGGAAGCAGAGGCAGTGCGGAAATTCGAACAAGGGAAGCAAACAAAGCTGCCGAAATGATGGGCGTCAGCTTTCGCTGGAATGCTGACATGGCGGATGGCTTCTTCCAAATTACGCCGGAAAATACCAACAAAATCATTCAGTTTATTCGGGCATGTCAGCCTACTATTGTATTGGCGAATGCTCTACACGATCGGCATCCAGATCATGGCCGCGCAGCAAAGTTAGTGGCAGACGCCTGTTTTTACAGCGGTCTCCTAAGGATAGAAACCAAAGATAAGGAGGGAAAACCGCAAGAAAAATGGCGGCCAGATAATGTTTTCCATTACATTCAGGATCGTAACCTTACACCTGACTTTGTAGTAGATATTACACCGTATATCGATCGTAAAATGGAAATTATCATGGCGTATACCTCACAGTTCCATAGCCCTGAGGCAGAAGAATATGCACAAGAGGTAAGTACACCGATCAGTGGTGCTCAATTCAAAAACTTCTTACGCGCGAAAGCCGCCAGTTATGGCCGCGAAACAGGTTATGACTTCGCAGAGGGCTTCAATGTCACACGTGTACCTGGCGTGAAGGATCTCTTCAATTTGGATTAGGGCTATCCTTCTCATCAGAGCACCTTGTGCCAGTCCATTATAAGGGCGAAGAATTTGACACCTTGCTTAGGTGTGATTTTTTAGTTGAAGACTTATTGGTTGTGGAAATAAAATCAGTCGCAGCCTTTGCTCCAATCTTTAATGCGCAGCTACTTACCTATATGAACCTTCTTAATAAGCCTAAAGGAGTACTCATCAACTTCAATGTGGTCAATATATTTCAAGAAGGGCAACAGACGATGGTAAATGAAATTTTTCGAACCCTGCCAGAATTATAATACCCATTGACAAAGATCACCATCGTCTTTGATTCTCGTCATACTGTTGCGAAGGGCATTGCTTCATATTTGTGTTAGCAGTCGGGGATATAATACTATCCATGATTGCTTAAAGGAAAAACCAAGCATATAATGAAGAAAAGAACGCCCGTTTCTAAAATCATGACCACAAACCTTATCAGCGTTAATGCATCTAATGATGTAGCTGATGTGGTACAGATATTTAAAGAAAATAATATTCATCATATCCCAGTTGTGTCGGGTGATGAGTTGATAGGGATGATTAGTAAGACGGATATCGATAGAATTTCCTACGTCAACTCCTATGCAACAGAAGCTGCTAATGCAGTGGTATATGAAATGCTGAAATTAGAACAAGTAATGACTTCCGAGTTGGAAACCATTCAAGCAGAAGATCAGATTAAAGAAGCTGCTGAATTGTTAGCCCAAGGGAAATACCACGCACTTCCAGTAATGGAAGGCAAAAAGATTACAGGAATTGTTACCTCGACGGATGTTATTAAATACCTCTTGGAGCAGTTCTAAAGATATTTCACATCTGTGATTTGAGCTTTTTTTGATTAAGGATTGTTAGTTAGGAGCCTGGTTTGATGGTGTTACCATCGGCCAGGCTTTTTTATTTTTAGAAACCTGACTTTTAGTGTTTTTTCGTCAGTTTCGCCTTGGGTTTGCGGGTAACTTTAGGGTATCTAATAAATCTATTTAGTATGAAAAAAACATTGAACCTTTTTATTGCCTTGTCCTTTGTTGGTTTTCTTTTCGGACAAGAACCTGTTTATTTAACCAATGGAGACCTGAGTGCCCAGTTCACTTCTAATGGTGCAACTACTCCTTCTAATGGTGCATTTTTAGAATTAGAGAAAGAGGGGCAAAAATTATCTCTGATGTATGAAGTCGGGCTGTTTGTAAGTGGATTTGATCCTGCGGGCAATCTCAAAACCTATACGACCAGAGGGACGGAAGTTGAATCAGGAATAATTGGTGTTGATGCGACTATTACTATGCCATGGCGAGTAACAAGTGATCAAGTCGCTGCTCATTTGGCTGATTTTATGGATAATGGTACTATTGATGACCCTATTCCTGCGATCTATGCTTGGCCTGGAAATGGCAACCCTGATTTTGAGGAATACAATGGTTACTCTTTAGGTTTGGATAGTGGTGTAGCTGTTGGGCAGTTTTGGGACGGCAACCTGAACGGTATTTATGAGCCCTCTCAAGGAGAGTATCCCGCTTATTTTACGCAGGGCTGTGGTAGCAGTTTGGTGGTGCCTACGGAAATGCTCCTATATCCTTTTGCATTATCGGCAGTCGGTAGCGATAATTTTGAGTCTGTTCAAGTTTATTTGACGGCATTTAGGTTCGGTTGTACTGAGGAGGAGGGCACTTTAAATAATTCCTTGTTTTTGAGTTACAGGGTAGCTTTATTTCCCTTAGAGTTTGGTGCTGAACCATTGGATAGTACCTATATAGGTTTCTTTATCGATGGGGATATTGGCTGCTATGCTGATGATTACGTCGGGACATTTCCTTTGCGGAATTCGGTCTATTTTTATAATGCCGATCCTTCAGATAGTAACTGTGATCCCATTGAAGGGTTTGGTGCAAACCCAGCAGTCGTTGGGATCGATTTATTACGAGGCCCTTTAAGTGATACAGGAATTGAATTGGGGTTAACAAGTGTAATGCCGCTGACGAATGCTAGTGTTAGTCCTGGTCAACCATTAGCCACAACAGATTATACTAATCCAGTGAGTCTTAGGAATTATTTAATGGGACAATGGTTAGATGGCCAGCCTCTTTTAGATGAAGGGTTTGGTTACGGAAGTGGTAATCCGGCTAGTTTAGCTTTCTCTGGTGATCCTGTTCAAGGAACAGGGTGGACAGAAATAGGCGAGAACAATACACCTGGAGATCGTAGGGCTATTATGTCAAGTGGGCCGTTTGTATACGAGTTAGGAGCCATCAATGAATACCTACTTTCGTTTACTTTTAACTATGACCCTTCCTCCGGGCATCTAGCGCAAATCAATGGTTTACGTGATCGCATTGATGTTCTTCAAAGTTTTTTTGATAATTGTTTCGACACCGGAAGTTTATCCCCCGGTGATGGGTGTACCCTGTTGGTGACCGAAGTAGAGACGCCTCTAGAACAAACAAATAACCAACTTGGAATTTATCCCAATCCTACCCAAACGGAGGTAACTATTAAATTCCCTGCTCTGGAACAGGGTACGCTTTCTGTATATACCGCCGATGGGCGGCTGCTCCTTCAAAAACGCATAAACTCTGACATTACTACTTTGGATTGTAGCCAGTGGCCGTCAGGCCTGTATTTGCTACGCTGGGAAGGTGAGCACCAGGTGCTTGCACAGAAGTTACTCGTAGATTGATAGATGATGCGGTATTGGCACAAAGCCAACTTCACTCATCGGAAAACGCATCTCCGGTGGGTGAAGGCCGCTTCTATTTTTGATTGATCATTTTCAGCAATGCTGTAAAGTGGTCATTGAGCGGGGTAGGGATGCCGTATTTCTTGCCTAGTTCACTAATTACCCCATTCTTTGCTGTGACCTCTATCTGATTTCCTTTCTGTCTATCATTGAGCATAGAGCTGCCCTTCTCAGGAGGGTAGTGCCTTGTTTTTTCAATCTCCTGCTCTAGATAAGTTTTCGTAATCTTCGCACCATCGGCTTTCGCTACCGCCAGGCCTTCTTTTACCAGTGCTCGAAACAGTTCAACGATATCCTCTTCTCTGAAAACCCTGCAAGGTTGCCCACTCAAGCAGGTGATAGCCCCCAGCGCGGCACTTGCGCATAGTTTTTCCCACGAGGTGGTTTTGAAATCAGATACGACCTCAATAGTCATGGCTGTTGAGGGGAATAAGGCCTGGAACTCTGCCGCTAACGCGTGGGGCGGAATCATCAATCTTGCTACCTGGAACTGTTGATAGCCACCATCATCAGCCAATTGTGTAGGACAATCAATAAGGCATGGCATTAATTTACTCAAAGAAGTGTAAGCTGATAGAGGTGCTGTAAGTTGCAGCCCGTTACGGATAACGACAACCCTGGTCTCAGGGCCGATCAGGTGCTTGAACCACGCCGAAGCGCCAGGATAATGATAAGCTTTTAAGCAAATGACGAGCCAATCCAGTTGAATAGGCTGAGGGTGATACATACATGCTATGCCATGATCAAGCTCTTGGCCATCAGGGAGTTGAATTTGTAGTTTTTTTCGTGGAGAACGATTGAAAAAATACAATCGGATTCCTGACTTTTGGAATAATTGAGCACCGATAACGTGCCCAATTGCACCGAGGCCAAGTATTCCTACTTGTTGAGTTTTAGTCGACTCTTTCAAAGCATCCAATATCAGGCATGGCATCACGAGGTGTCCCTAAAAGATCAAGAGGGAAGGCTGGTAATACAGCTCCTCTGCCTTGGGCAATCGATAGGGTGTCGAGTTGGTAGTCGTCCTCTGGGCGGTTCAGGAATAAGGCATCATCCTGGTCGCCGTTAACGCAGTCGAGGCAGTAAGTCGAGAAAAAATCGCTGTATTCTCCATCATTACGGGTAAGAAGTTCATCTACTCTTACCAAACAATGATCCATATCCAATTGCATTGTTTCAGGCGCTGAGCGAGCGGTGAAATCCTGAATGATCACCTCGTCTCGCCGAGAGCCAAAGAAAATACAGTTGGTGATGGCCGCTTCCAGCGGATTAACATCAAAGCTTGAACAATCTTGATTGTAGCATTGGAAGTTGGTAACGGCTAAAGCCGACGCATCTACCCCATAACTAGCAACGGTGCAGTAATCAAATTGGTAACTGCCGCCATGGGTTAATTGTATAGCATTAGCACCATTATCGTACAGTAGGCAATTGTCAGCAATAATTTCACTGTGTATGCCAAGAATTCCACTGCTAGAGGTGGTGTGAATTTGTACATTAGTAAGGCTTACCTCCGCCGCAGAGTCGGCATAAACACCGAAGATGCTGTTCTTTATCGTCGTATGTTCAATGATGTTACCTTGGCTTTCTCGCCCGATGATGATCCCCAGCCACTGCCCCGGTTGCTCAGAGAAACCTTCTTCCAGACGGTCTCCTTCAATGGTAATGGGGGCGTCGCGTGTACCTGCCAAGTGCAGTCGCCCTTGCGGAAGGGTGAATAAAAAACCGTCGTTAAAGACACCCAGGAGTTCATTCTCTGCTAGCCCGCCATGTACATAAATATGGGTGCCCGCGGTTACTTCCAGCAAGCATTCATCGATGAAAATTTCGCCGTAGATAACGTAGGGGAGGGGGCTGTCCCAGGTAATGGTCCCGTTGTCGCAACTCAGTACGACTGGCACACCTTTGTTGTATCTGCTAGGGAAGTAGTTGGCGTTTTGCCCCCAGGCTTCTAGTAAAACAGACTGCTCTTTGTTGCCTGTTTTTACCACCAGGCGATCTTCAATAACAAATGGACTGGCAGACAATGGTGCATCAGGATCAATGGTTACTTCTACGAATACATAAATCGAATCGTTGTCCCAAATAATCACATCCTCTACCAATGGACCGGGCGTACCATCTGCATTAAATACGAAGCTCACCCCTGTGGTGCCATCTACATAAATTTCATCAAGCTTAATGGGACGATCATCTTCGTTGTAAATTTTGACCGAGCGGGTAGCGGAGCCCAATTCCGTGAAAACGGTATCAAAACGCAAAGTGTCCAGCTCAAAACGTATATTGACGCCGTCTCCCGTTAGGAAATCCTCATCGGGATCACAGGAAGAAAGCGAAATAACAGTGGCCACAACCAGCATAAGCAGTGCCCAAAACGATAGCGAAGATAATTTCATAGTAGCTTAAACGTAATTATCCTGCAAAGATGCTACAAGTCACGCAAATTAACGAATCCTCTTCCCAAAGGATATATAACTGTCGGGTGCCACTCATGTTGAAGGAAAGAGCTTTTCCACTGCAGCCTCGCGATGCTTAAAAATTTTCTCGACCATGCGTTCCACAAAAAGCCAGTTGGCGATAGCACCAATAGGACCAAAAGGTACTTGGTAGTGTAGAATGTCAGTCATCTCTGTACCCCCTTCTACCGCTTTGAAGTGGTGCTGGTGATGCCAAAGGGCATAGGGGCCTACACGCTGGTCGTCAATGAAAAATTCGTGTTTACGAATTTGGGTGATCTCCGTAACCCAGTTCATCGGAATGTTCAATATTGGGCTAATTTGATATTGAATGATCATTCCCTGATACATCTCCTGGCCTTCAATAGGACTCAGGATATTAAAAGAAACGTGCTCGGGTGTCATCTCATTCAGGTTCTCAGGGCGAGAAAAGAATTCCCATACCTCTTCCAAAGGTCGTGGGATAGTAAGGGTAAAGCTTTTTCTCTTTGGGCGCATGGGGCGTTGGTATTAGTAAACTTGATATTAGGCAATTAGTTAGCGCTAGTATAACTGCAAATAGAAGGGATGGTTTAGGAAATCATTAAAATACGAGGAGAGAAATAAAAGTACACATGTATTAATCTTAATATGTTAAAAAAGCTTTTTTTGGCAAGACGGTTGGCATATACATGAATATTTACCTATATTTGTACAGTAAGTTGTAAAATACTTACGATGTTTTAATCCCAATAACGATCCCATGAACGATTTAACACTTCCATACCAGGTTGTTTATACTGGTATTATATTTTCAGATTTAAGTTAGCTATTTGCGCTCCGCAGTTGTCACTGTTCGGGGCTTTATTCGTTTTGAAAATAGCAACTATCTCACCGGAATTCTCAGGGCTTCATTATTGGTACAAAGAATCATACTGCTTCCACTAGGAAGCCCAGTATAAAGATGCAAGTAGGTTTGTAAAGGGTTTCTCATACAGAGAATTTTCGGAGAGCGGACATTTGGTCCGCTCTACTTTTTTACCCCAGAGCCACATTATTACCTTTATTATCTCGCTTTCCCGATGCGCTGAAGCTTCAGCATATAGTTACCTCATTACTGTTCCACCTTTTGTTACTGTATCATTAGCTACCTCTTTGTGAATCAAAGAGGTAGTCCCCAACGTTTTTTTGCAAACGATTGTTACTTTTTAAAATGTGTTCGTCTAGAAGTTGTGTTTCGGGACCGTTTTGTGTTAAAAACACACCGTTTGTCCTGATTAATTGCCCGTTCCTGGCTTTTGAATGGGTGTTTAAAGCACTTCCAAACAAATGAACATGAAAAACACATTTTTACTCTTGGTAGCAATCTTCGCTACACTAGCACTTACGGCCACAAATTATATCTCGGTTATTGATGGCGATTGGGACGACCCTAATAATTGGGATCCCATAGGCGTGCCGAATGTCACCAACTCAGCGGCCTGGCCTGGTGATAATGTTATTATTGAACACGCCATCACTTATTACGGAAGCTTATCCACTCAAAAGAAATCGTCTATCGAGATCAGAAATGGGGGGGGACTTAGCGTAACCGGTACACTGGACATTGCCAACAACAACCCCTCTAACTTTGATCTCCTCAGTGGAGGACTGCTGAGCGTAGGAAACTTGATAGTGTCCAGTTGTTGTAATACGGTAACCTTAAATGGTACGGTCATTACGACAGATTTTTCGTTTCCAGGTTCAAAAGCAGTCACGATAGGCGGTCAAATGATAGTAAATGGTAATTTTAACGGTGGTACAAACAGTCAAATTAACTTTACCAGCGGTAGCCTCACCGTAGCAGGAAACACCACGCTGGGAGGCAGCTTGAATGTAACAGTAGATGGAGGTGCTCAGCTTGATTTCGGGGACCTCACTATTACGGGAAATGCCGATATTATAGGAGTGAGTAATGGTGGTGCGATTGGCTTTAACACGCTCACAATGGCTAATAGCTCAACCACCATTCAGTGTATCAATAACAATTGCAATTACAACAGCACTACTGGCCCGCCACCCAATCCACTGGATTTGATGACAGGGACTCAGGTTTTACCGGTGGAGTTATTGGGTTTTGAGGCTGCCTTAAAAGAGGATATCGCACTCCTTAATTGGACAACTGCAACTGAAATCGACAATGATTATTTCCTTTTGGAGCACAGTGCAGATGGAAAGAGCTTTACTACGATTGAGATCATTCCTGGTATTGGCAATAGCAATACCCCTGTTAATTACGAATACACACACGACAAGATGGTCAGCGGCAATAATTATTATCGCTTGTGGCAATACGACTACGACGGCAGTAGCTCAATGCTAGGGCTGCGCCAATTAAGAACACATCCATCGACTTTCACAGCAGCGGGCATTAGCCCCAACCCTGGTGTCGCAGGGCAGTCCCTTCGTTTGGATCTGCCGGCAAACACGCACAATATTCAAGTACATTTGGTGAACAGTAGTGGCCAGAATTGGTCACTGCCTTTTGCCGATGGCGCGCAGCAAGTCACCCTGCCGGCACAGTTGCTCAGCGGTATGTATTACCTGCGTGTACAACACAATGGTCAGTCACAAACAATTCCAGTGGCAGTTATTGGAAACAGATAGTGAAAAGGAGCTGAGGCGAGAAGTGAAAATATTAGCCCAAGTGAAACCTTTAAAGAACTAGGCACGTAAACAGTATCAAGTGAACATGACCTTTTTTGAAACCCAGATCAACTGCCTAAGCACTGATCTGGGTTCTTTTTTTTGCATCGATCGTCAAAATTAATCCTCGTCGATAATCGCGTCGTCGATAATTTCATCACCATCACCATCCATATCATCAAAACCTGCGGCTTTACCGTCGCGTTTGCTAGTTTCATGATCGGGGTTGGTGCCGATGGTTATCTTTTTACCCCCTTCATTGTGATAGTCGCCTTTAGCAAAGCGTTCTGCACGGGCAAAGAAATCGTCCTTGCCATCAAGCAAGCTTTCTTTGGTGTTTTTTAGTGCATTGTCAGCACGTTCCTGCGCCTGTCGGGCGAGTTCCTCTGCTTTTTGCTGAGTATCTTGCAGGCTTTCACGATCAACGGCATCCTGGGCACGCTCTACCATGTCGGCAGCTTTGTTGGCCAGATCACCGCCCAGTTCTTTGGCTTTGCCAAAAATCTTGCTACCTACATCCAGCACTTTTTCTCCTACATCCTCCGATAAATCCATCACCTTTTTACCAGCTTCACCCGCAGCATCCAGTGCTTGAGCACCAGCTTTAGCAGCTGCATCCAAGGCCTGGTCGCCAGCCTGTGCGAACGCACTGGGCTCTTTGGGCGGTGGCGGAGGGTCAATTACGTCTTCCTCAAAATCAATGGGTGCGGCAGCTCGCGGAGCAGCGGGTTCTTTCGCACTAAACCCCGGTGAATCGTCCTCCGTATTGGTTTCCTTGTCTGCCAGCCAGTCTTCAGCTTTAGACTTCAAGTTCCTTCCTTTTTCCATAGCGTGCTGGGTTTCTTCCCACACCCGGTCGGTCACATCGTTGAGGGTCTCTTTGGCTTTAGCTCTGGCTTCCGCCGTATTTTCCAGGATTTCATCACTGAGTTCGCTGGCTTTATGACTAGCTTTCTCATAGAGTTCGCTTCCTTTTTCAGTCAACTCTTCTCCTGCTTCTTTGGCCGCTTCAGTAGCTTTGTCAGCAGCCGATTTCGCAAGGGATTTAGCGCCAAAGAAGATGCGCTTCAAATCATCTTTCAAGCTCATAAGGTAGAAATTAGATTAGTTTAGGCTAACAAGATAGCGATTTTTTCAGCCCATTGCCTCAATAGCAGGAAAACTTCAAAAAAAATTAAACTTGGAATACCTCCGAAAATACCACTTGGGATTCGGTAAAAAAGGCCCCTGCAATTCGCTATTCTTGCCCCCTGATGAAGTACAGTATTTTGTACCATGAGCAGCCGTATTGCATTGTTGTTGAGTTAGTAAAATGATGATAAAAATTTTGCAAATGATGATAAACCTACTTAATTTTGCAATGTTATTTGGATAGTACCCGTGAATATTTAAAAACATTTGGAACAAGCACTGTTCTAATCTAAAAGGATAATGATCATGTTACAGCGATTAAGTAACCCCAAATCCGTTTTTGCGTGGTGGATGGTCTTAGGACTACTTTTAGGCCTTTATTTTGCCCAACTCATTGGCAGTTTCACCGTTGGTTTACCAATGGGTATTGTACTGAGTTTAGTAGTAGGCAAAGCCACCTATCGTATTAGTCGCGGCCTCACGCGGTCAATGCGATAAAGAACCGATCAGGAAAGTTTTTTACCGAGTTCTTTCCTGTTTCTATCAGATTTTCCGCCGCCGGATAGTGCCATAGTGCGTTATCCGGCGGCTTTTTTATGGGGCATATCAAGGTGTTTTTTCTTGTTGCTGTGTTACCTCTCCAAAGGCTTGTGTTGTTTTTTGGGCGTGCCCCCGCCTTGTCTCTTTGTTGGAGAGGTTGTCGTTTATGGGGTAGGAGGCGTAGTAGTGCAACGTTACTATGATGGGGATGGCGGCGAGGTCGCTCCCTTCTGGGCTCGCTGTCGCTCGGCCCTCCCTGCGCTCGGTCTCCGCCCTGCTGGCGGCCCCGGCAGGCAGCTCACGCGTTTTGAGAGGCACGAGGAGGAAAGTGGCAAATTAGAATTAAGCGATCATTTAAGGCGTTATGGCTCAAGTGTAAAGGTTAGGTAAGTGTAAGGGTGGGGAATAGCTCTCAGTTGAAAATGCTGAACTTAACAGATACCACTAGGAATAATTAAACAACCTTTACACCCTTCCACTTTTACCCCCTTCCACCCCTGCTCCCTTTTTTCCAAACCCGCTTCGCGGTCAACCGCCCTTGCTGGTACAAAACTTCGCGATAATCATTAGTTGGAAAGGCTACGATGTCGGCCAGGAAATTGGGGGCCAATACGCCTCGATCATTTAGTCCCAGAGCACGGGCCGCGCGTTGGGTGATGCCCGCCAATATTTCGGCGGTACTCAGTTTCTCAAAGGCAGCTAAAATAGCAGCCTGTACCAATAGGTTTCCTTGCGGAGCGCTCCCGGGGTTCCAGTCGCTCGCAATGGCCATAGTACAACCGGCGTCCAGCAGGCGGCGGGCTGGTGCCCAAGGGCATCCCAAGCCAATCGTAGCTCCGGGCAATACCACCGGAATGGTGCTGCTTTGGGCAAGGCGCTCAATTTCGGCAGTATCCGATACCTCCAAATGATCTACACTTAGTGCGCCTACGGCTACGGCTACTTCCGATCCACCAGCGGTAAATTGATCACCATGCACGGTGAGTGTAAACCCTTCGGCTTTTAATGCGCGCAGGTAGCCCAATGCCTGAGACGTTGTAAAAGCACTCTGCTCAATAAAGATATCAAATCGTTCCGCCAAGCCTTCGGCCTTGATGACAGGGACAAGGTCGCTGAGGATAGTCTGTAAATATTCATCGGCTGTACCGTCAAAATCTCGTGGCAGCATGTGTGCTGCCAAGCAGGTAGAGACCACATCGGCTTGGTGGGTCTGCCCTGCAGCTTGTATCGCTCGCAGTTGTTTCAATTCCTCGCTGACAGACAGGCCGTAGCCACTTTTTACTTCTACCGTCGTGATGCCTTGTTGCAAGAGGTAATCTAGCCGCTCGAGGGTCAGGGCTGTTAGCTGTTCTTTGCTTGCGGCGCGAGTGTGCTGTACCGTGCTCCATATCCCGCCGCCAGCTTTGGCGATCTCCAAATAGGAAATGCCTGCATTACGTGCCGCAAAGTCCATCGCTCTGCTACCTCCATAGCAGATGTGAGTATGGGCATCCACCAAGCCGGGCATTGCTACCAGGTCTTCTGTGATTTCATCTATGGTGGCATCTGGGTGATCTGCTTTCAATTGGGTAAAAGACCCTGTGGCTACTATTTTTTCCCCTTCCACCAGTACGCCTCCTTCTTGAATGATCACCAGTTGGTCATCACGAATCGCTCCCCGCTCAGGAAGGTTGTCCAAAGGTAAAAGCTGACGAAAAGGGCCGATTAGCGTGGGCATAATGTTAGTCGTTTGTGTAAATGAAATGAGTGTGCTACAAATAGACGTTTAGGGAAGTTTTCCCCCTGTCATTTATGGCGGCCAATATTGCCCACCATTTTGATTTTTCGCTCAATCATCCAATTTAGGTATTGATGTTCGACCTCCTCCGAGGTCGTATTAATTCCAATAATCATTGTTCTACCAATCTACGACCTCTCCGAGGTCAAAATCAAATACTAAGGTATGTCTCAATCATAACACGGCCCAAGAAGAAGGTACGACGCTCGCACTTCAAAGTCGGAAGTCGGAAAGTCTGAGTTCGGAAGTATTCAGCGCCTCGCACCCCGCACCTTCCCATTGTCTATAATGGCTTCGTTTCGGGTTGTGTTTCGCAGGGGAAGGGAGGCGTTATGCGCGTGGTCGTCTTGGTAAACCATCAACCATCAACAAACCATCCAACCATCCAACCATCAAACCCCCAAACCATCAATCAACTCATCATCTACCAGTTGAGCGAGGGTTACTTTGAGGCCCGGCGTCCTGTCCATTTCTCGCTGAATTGCTTGGATGGAGCCTTCATTGCGGGCCCAACTGCGGCGAGCGATGCCGTTATTGACATCAAAAAACAACATTCGTTGCAAACGTACTGCGGCTGCATCAGAACCATCCAGTAGCATGCCGAAGCCGCCGTTGATCACTTCGCCCCAGCCGACACCGCCCCCATTGTGGATGGATACCCAAGTGGCACCCCGGAAGCTGTCGCCAATAACGTTGTGAATGGCCATGTCGGCGGTGAATTTACTACCGTCGTAGATGTTGCTGGTTTCCCGATAAGGGGAGTCTGTACCACTCACATCGTGGTGGTCACGGCCCAAAACGACAGGACCGCTGAGCTCTCCGTTTGCAATTGCTTCATTGAAAGCAAGGGCAATCTTGGCTCTTCCTTCCGCATCGGCGTAAAGAATACGGGCTTGTGATCCTACTACAAGTTGATTGGTTTTGGCATTTTTTATCCAGTGGATATTATCGGCCAGTTGCTGTTGAATTTCTGCCGGAGCAGTAGCTTTTATTTCTTCCAAAACTCTAGCGGCAATGGCATCCGTTAAGTCTAGGTCTTTTGCTTCACCCGAAGCACACACCCAGCGGAATGGGCCAAATCCGAAATCAAAACACATCGGCCCCAGAATGTCTTGCACATAGGAGGGGTACTTGAAGTCGATACCGTTTTCGGCCATTACATCGGCACCGGCACGGGAAGCTTCGAGAAGGAAGGCGTTGCCGTAGTCAAAGAAGTAAGTGCCTCTTGCAGTGTGCTGATTAACGGCTGTAGCGTGGCGGCGCAGGGTTTCTTTAACGGCTAGTTCAAAAGCCTCAGGATCGTCGCGCATCAACTTATTGGCCTCTTCAAAGCTGTAGCCTAGGGGGTAGTAGCCTCCCGACCAAGGATTGTGCAGCGAAGTCTGGTCGGACCCGAGTTGAATGTGGATATTTTCGGTGTAAAACCGCTCCCAAACTTCTACAATATTGCCAATGTAGGCAAAGGATACAGTGGCTTTGTCGGCTTGGGCGGCTTTTACTTGCTGCACCAGATCATCCATGTTGTCGATCAGTACATCTACCCAGCCTTGTTCGTGGCGCTTGGTAGCTGCTTTGGGGTTGACTTCTGCACAGATAGTGATGCAGCCTACAATATTACCGGCTTTGGGTTGTGCGCCACTCATACCTCCCAGGCCTGCCGTCAGGAAAATGTGGCCGTGTGGTGTAGCTCCTTCTGGGAGGGTTTTGCGAAAAGCATTCATCACGGTGATGGTCGTTCCGTGTACAATACCCTGCGGGCCAATGTACATGTAAGAGCCAGCGGTCATCTGTCCGTACTGCGTAACACCGAGTGCATTGTAACGTTCCCAATCATCTGGTTTAGAATAGTTGGGAATCATCATACCGTTGGTGACCACTACGCGGGGAGCTTCCGGATGAGAGGGGAAAAGTCCCATTGGGTGACCCGAGTAAACGTGTAGGGTTTGATCATCTGTCATTTGGGCGAGGTACTGCATGGTGAGCAGGTACTGGGCCCAGTTTTGGAAGACAGCGCCGTTGCCGCCGTAGGTGATCAACTCGTTGGGGTGCTGCGCGACGGCGGGGGCCAGATTGTTCTGGATCATCAGCATGATCGCCGCTGCTTGCTGGGATCGGGCAGGATATTCGGCTACAGGGCGGGCGTACATTTTGTAATCCGGGCGGAAACGGTACATATAAATCCGACCGTATTCCTTCAATTCTTCCGCAAATTCAGGCGCTAGCGTAGGGTGCCAGCTTGCTGGAAAGTAGCGCAAAGCATTACGGATAGCAAGTTTTTTCTCTTCCGTGCTGAGGATATCCTTGCGTTTTGGTGCTCGGTTGGCATCTGCCGGATAAGGTTTAGGCGTGGGCAATTCAGAAGGAATTCCCAATAAAATTTGCTGTTGAAAGTTTACAGAAGTAGCTAGCATGAGCGTCAAAATTAGGGTTTAAAATTCTTCTAAAAGCGAGGTATGGGTAAAAGCGGCTGGTGTTATGTAAGGCGCAGTTGCGGTAAGCAGATCACCACGTTGTAGAATGCCTAATGCTGTGTTGATGTCCTTCGCAAAAATACGATCTTCAGTTGCAAAAGGGATTTGCTGCCGGATAGTAGTATGTACCGCTTCGAGTACCGGACTAGAGGTGAGCGGTCGTTGGAAGTCGACCGCCTGAGCAGCACAAAGCATCTCGACGGCCAGGATTTTTTCAACATTACTACAAACCCTCAATGCTTTACGAGCGCCGATGGA
The DNA here is from genome assembly GCF_000379805.1 of Lewinella cohaerens DSM 23179. Classification (GTDB taxonomy): domain Bacteria; phylum Bacteroidota; class Bacteroidia; order Chitinophagales; family Saprospiraceae; genus Lewinella; species Lewinella cohaerens. Next base: position 114,956 of record NZ_KB903545.1, read on the forward strand.
GCCCATGCTCACGTGGTCTTCCTGTCCAAGTGAAGTGGGGATGCTATCGGCACTGGCGGGGAAGCAAAGCGTCTTGTTTTCACTGGCCAGTGCTGCGCTGGTATATTGGACGATCATAAAACCGGAGTTGACGCCGGTTTCGGCCAATAAAAGTTTGGGTACTCCCGGAGACTTACCCTCCAATGAAAGGTAAGAACGGCGATCAGAGATGTTACCCAATTCCGACAAAGCAAGGCAAGCGTAATCTAGCGGAAGGGCTAGCGGCTGACCGTGAAAATTCCCTCCGCTGATAACTTCCTCTTCGGAAAAAACGACAGGGTTATCGGTCACCGCATTGATTTCAATTTCTACGGCTTCCTTCAGGTGCAACCAAGCTTGCCGCGAAGCGCCGTGGACCTGAGGCACACAACGTAGAGAGTAGGGGTCTTGAACGCGGTCACAGTTTTCATGGTCGGCCATAATCGCCGAATCACTTAGAAAGCTTTCCATCCGCTGCGCCACGTGTACCGTGCCGGGGTAGGGGCGAACTTGGTGCAGCTTGGGGTTAAACGGCGAGTCAGAGCCTTGTAGGCCTTCTACCATCAACGCGGCGATCAGGTCTGCATGGGCTAAACAATTGTGAAAACGCTCGACCAAGAGTACTGCATGTGCTGCGATAAACTGGGTGCCATTAATGAGGGCTAAACCCGCTTTAGGGCCTAGTACTAATGCTTCCTTGTTGTATTTAGTAAGAATTTCTGCAGTGGGGTGGCGGCTATCTTGATAGAATACTTCACCCTCTCCTAATAGGGGCAGAAAAAGGTGAGACAAAGGCGCCAAATCCCCAGAAGCACCGACGGACCCTTGTTCTGGTACCACCGGAATAATGTCCTCCTCCAGTTGCCAAAGCAAGCGATCCAGTACCTCAAGAGCAATGCCGGAATAACCCTGGGAGAGCGCATGGATTTTTAGAATCAACATGAGCTTTGAGATCTCTTTATCAATCGGATTACCAACGCCTACGCTGTGGCTGAGCAGTAGCTTTTTCTGTAAAATGGCGGTATCCTCCTTAGAGATCGTCTGGTTGCAGAGAGGGCCGAATCCGGTATTGATACCGTAGACGGCCGCTCCTTGTTCTACAACATGTTCCACAATACGCTGAGATGCAGCTACCTGTGAACGGGTATCAGCAGCAAGTGTTGCGCTGAGTTTTCCGCGTGCGATGGCCAGGGCTTTGCCGGCAGTTAATACATCTTTCCCGTAGTGAAACATAGAAAATAGGTGGTTTAAACAAATTCAGAACAAAATTACTGGTGTTTTTGATAACTTACAATTCGATTTTTATAAGAATTAATAACCGTGAGTAATCAAATAGAGCTTCGTCATTTTCGGTATTTTCTCGCTTTGGCGGAAACGCTTCACTTTCGGAAGGCTGCAGAGCAACTTTATATTTCTCAGCCAGCGCTCAGTAGGCAGATTCAGCAATTGGAGCAGCAATTGGGATATCCTTTGTTTGCAAGAAACAATAAGCAGGTGGAGCTTACCGCAGCGGGACGGTTTTTGCAAAGCGAATTGGCGTTGGTACTAAAAAAGATCGGCAATTTATTGAGCCAGGCCGGAGAGATCAGTAAAGGTGTTTTGGGGAGCATCCGAATGGGCTACGTAGGCTCGGCGATGCAGAATATCATCCCGGAGTTGTTTGGTCAGTTTAAAACTCACTTGCCCGGCATTCAGTTTTCGTTACAGGAACTGGACAATAATAAACAGGTGGAGGGCCTCCTTAGCCGGGAGATAGATTTGGGGTTTGTTCGTTTGCAAAAGGTGCCGGCGACTTTGCAAATTCGACCAGTTTGGGAAGAGACCTTCTCATTAGTGGTGCCATTGGATTCTCCTTTAAGGAAGGAAGACTTGCGGAATTTGAGTGCTTTGCGGAAAGAGCCATTTATTCTTTTTGAGGAAGATTATAGCCCAAGTTATTACGCCAAGGTGATGAGTATTTTCTCGGACAGTGGCTTTACGCCAATCGTAGCGCACAAAACGGTACACGCTAATACGATTTATCGCTTGGTGGAGAATGGTTTTGGGATTTCGATTGTGCCTACTTCTTTGCAAAAAGGCTACCAGCCTTCGGTGCGGTTTGTGGAACTGCCAGGAATAAGCCAGCGAGCGGTTCTTTCTATGATTTGGAACAAGGAAAACCAACATCCGGTGCTGCCACAAATATTGGAGATGATAAAAGGAGTTGATATATGAAAGGATTAAAACGGACGGCAGTCATGGTGGTTTTGCGTTGTGAGACGCAATTTTTGTTGCTCAAGCGAGCCAATNAACCTAATCGCGGCCTCTATGTGCCGGTAGGAGGGAAGGTTGACCCTTACGAAGACCCTTACCAAACCGGTTTGCGAGAAGTAGAAGAAGAGACGGGGATCAAGTTGCAAAAGCTCCGCTTTATGGGCTCGCTGGTAGAAACCTCACCAGTGGAGTACAATTGGTGGTGTAGCATCTATATGGCAGACATTCCATGGCAGAAAGCGCCACCCTGTGATGAAGGGGAGCTGGAATGGATAGATTTTTCGGCGCTGGAAACATTGGCTACTCCTGCTACCGACTGGCACATTTACCAATACATGGCTCGCGAACAAGCTTTTGCGATGCGCGCCATTTTTGATGAAAACCTGAAGATGACCTTTATGGAAGAGGAGATTGAGGGGAAGGTTTTGGTCTAAAACTTGTTCTTCCACATCATGCTTTCCACCGGCTTGATGGTGCGGGTATTGTATTTGGCGTTGGCCTTTTTGTTATAGTAATTTTCAATATCGCCGTCGACCATGAAATAGATGAGCTGGCCAATGGGCATTCCTGGGTATACGCGCACAGGGTGAGTACAGGAAATTTCGAGGGTCCAGGTATTGCAAAAACCAACATCGCCTTTGCCCGCCGTAGCGTGGATATCGATACCGAGGCGACCTACACTACTCTTGCCTTCAAGGAAAGGGACGGTGGCGTGGGTCTCTGTATATTCGTGGGTAACACCCAGGTAGAGCGTGTTGGGGTGGAGTACAAAACCTTCCTCTGGGATCTCAAAATGCTCGATTTCGTTGTGCTTTTTAGCGTCGAGGATATGGTCTTTGTAATGGGCTAGCCACTTGCCGAGGTGCACGTCGTAGGAGTTGGTACCCAAGCAGCTACGGTCGAAGGGTTCGATGACAATTTCTCCGTTGTCGATGGCTTCCAGTATCTTGATATCGCTGAGAATCATAGGTTGTATACAATTTGGCTGGCGAAGATAGGGAATTGAGCTAAGAGTATGGGAGGTTTACAGAACGGATTACTTCTCACTTGTCAAATGCGCTCCATCAGTCTCAAGGTTATTTGAAAGACCTGAGAAAGATAGCTTTTCATTGAAATAATAGTTCATCATTCCAAACTCAAAAGAATAGCATTCGCTATTTGATTCCGGAATTATTAACTCAAATCTCAAAGTGTCGATGTCTCTGTTGCGATTATCTTCCCAAGGGGGGAGGTCCAGGAAATAGACCACATCTATGGTTTCATCGACTGGAATATTGTTGTCTAATTCAATGTTGAAGCTAATGATATCATTGAGCAAAGTTATGGGGATATCATTGTTCTGAGCATCCGTCAAAAAAACGCCCAAGTCGGTATCATATCTTTTTCCAAAAGGGCCAATTAGAGATTCACCAGTGTTTTTATCCTGGAGTAAGATTTTGATATTCAAGGAGTAATCAAAATACTTTTCATGACACTCATCTGAGCCACAAGTGCTAAATGTTGCAAGGAAGGCCAGCAATGCAAAAATGCTTAATGGTTGTTTTTTTGAGAGCGTCATATCGTTAGGTTGAGAATGGGGGAGTCAAGATAGGGGTAATAATTGCTAGGTTGTAGAAGGGTACTGTGGTTTTTTAGGCATCATCGTATGATCGCATTCTGCGGTTGGGACACATCTATATGTTTGGAATTGACCTTAGCAGAGGTCATATATTATTCTACCAATATTCCACCTCTCCGAGGTGTTTCTTCTTGATCGTGTTCCTTGTTTTTTGGGGAGATGTGTCCCAACCGTAGATCGTGTTGGTACGATTACCCCCGCACCCGCACTTAAAGTTGGAAGTCGGCCCCAAATGCCCCGAAGGGGTCACTATGTGGGGGATGCCTGTGGCAAAGTCGGAAGTATGTCCCGCACCCCGCACTTCTATGTGACTATGTGTCAAAAAAAACTATGTGTCTATGTGATAAAAAACCTTAGGTGCCCTTTGGTGGTTCAAAATATCTTTATGACTATGTGGTAAAAAGCCGCAACCCGCATACGCTTAAGTTTTTCGCCCTAAATGCCTGAATACAAAAAGGTACTACTAACTTTGCAGCATGATAAGTCCATTGAAGAACAAGGAGCAGATATTAGCGAAGCTGGGGATCACGGAGTTGAACGCCATGCAAGAGGAGGCCCAGTTGGCCATTGAGCATGGTAACGACCTGGTATTATTATCACCTACGGGTAGTGGTAAGACGCTAGCTTTTTTGCTACCACTAATAGCCATGTTGAATCCTGAAAGCGAAGAGGTGCAGGCCCTGATTCTGGTGCCTTCTCGTGAGCTCGCGATTCAGATTGAGCAGGTTACCCGTGAAATGGGGACCGGATATAAGACCAATGCTGTTTACGGTGGGCGACCCATCGCTAAAGACCGGATAGAATTGCAAAAGTTGCCAGCTATATTGATCGGAACGCCGGGCCGGGTCGCAGACCACCTGCGGCGGCGCAGCTTCCGGACCAGAGAGCTCAAGTACCTGGTACTAGATGAATTTGACAAATCACTGGAAGTAGGCTTTGAGGAGGAAATGAGTGAGATTGTGAATTCCCTTTCACATCTCAAAAAGCGTATTCTCACCTCGGCGACCCCAGCGGTGACGATTCCTGATTTTATCCAGCTCAATAAACCAACGCAGGTAGATTTTTTGGGTGATGGCGTCCTCAATTTAGATGTCAGAAGCATTATCTCTCCGACAAAAGATAAGCTTCAAACGCTGGGTGCTGCACTACGTCATTTGGGTAACCAGCCAGGGATTATTTTCTGTAACTATAAGGCCAGTATTGATCGCGTGAGCAATTACCTCGACGAACTGGAGGTGCCACATGCGCTATTTCACGGCGGTTTGGAGCAGCGCGACCGTGAGCGAGCACTGATTAAATTTCGCAATGGTAGTCTGCAGTTGCTACTTGCGACCGACCTTGCTGCTAGGGGTATCGATGTGCCGGAGATTAAGTTTATCATCCACTACCACCTGCCGCACCGGGAGGAAGAATTTACCCACCGGAATGGCCGTACCGCCCGGATGCACAAAGAAGGCACTGCCTACGTGCTGCACTGGGAGGAAGAAGAATTGCCAGACTTTATCGGAGAACTGCCTGAGCAGATACTCAATGAAGCCCCACTGCCGGGCGCAGCTGACTGGACAACGGTGTTTGTCTCTGGTGGCCGTGGCGACAAAATTTCTAAGGGAGATATAGCCGGCTTTTTCTTCAAGCAGGGCCGAATGCCCAAGGACAGCGTAGGAAATATTGAACTGAAACAAGACTGTACTTTCGTCGCTGTACGCCGCAACAAACTCAAGCAGTTGATCGAATTGACCGATAATACCCACCTGAAGAAGCGTAAGGTGCGGGTGTATGAGGTTTAGTTGGAAACGTGTAAGGGTGTAAAAGTGTAAAGGTTGTTTAAAGTTCCCTAGAGGTATCAGCTGTCTCCGATTTTGTGGAGGACATCACCGAATGCTAACTTATAACTCTTACACCCTTACACTCACCCAACGTTTACACTTTTAGGTATAAGATGCCTTTACGGTCGCTTAACTCCGAGTTGTCACTTTCCTCCTATGGATTCCAAAACGCGTGAGCTGCCTGGCGGGGCTGCCCGAAGGGTAGAGACCGAACGCAGAGAGGCCGAGCGACAGCGAGCCCAGAAGGGAGCGACCCCGCCGCCCATTGCCGCTTATATTAATGCATCATTAGGGTTCTTTGCCGACCTAGAAAACCGCCAAATAAAGTCAAAAGGCGGGGGCACGCCCAAAAAAAGAAGATAATTGACTAATTATCGGGCTATACGATGAAAAGGTCGTATAAAAATTTTTTCTTTACACAATGAAGGAAACTAGCACGACTGCTGCCTCACTGCCTGGCGACCCAGATTTGCCGAGCAATGATGAGGAAATCGCAGCACTCTCAGCACATATACCCTCGCAGTTGAACTACGCTGTGGAGGATTTTTTCCGTTTGCCGGAACAGACGGCTTTTCAGCTGTCACCAGATGGGAAATATTTGGCTTTTTTGGCACCTTACCAACGACGTAATAATATCCATGTGCGCCTTCTGGGAGAGGATAAAGCCGTACGGATCACGCAGGAAACCGACCGCAGTATTGGTAGTTTTTTCTGGGCCAGTGACCAGCGTATTGTTTTTGTAAAAGACAGCGGTGGTAATGAGAACTACCAGCTTTTTGCTGTAGATAAAGATGGCGCGAACCCACGTGACTTGACGCCTTTTCCTGAGGTGACCATCCAGATTATTGACGATTTATACGATGATGAGAACGAACTCATTATTGGCTTGAATAAGAATAACCCTCAGCTCTTTGAGCCTTACCGAATCAATATTCATACTGGCGAGATGAAGCAGTTGGCCGAGAATACCGACCCGCTGCAACCCATTGTACAATGGCTGACGGATCACCAAGGCCGTTTGCGGGTAGCTATCCGGATGGTAGGTGGTGTGAATGAACAGTTGTTGTATCGTCGAAAAGAGGAAGATGATTTTGCGGTAGTAAGTGAAACAAGTTTTAAGGAAAGTTTGAGCCCTTTATTTTTTGATTTCGACGATGGCGACGTCATTTTTACAGCTTCTAACCTGGATCGTGACAAGATGGTGATCATTAAATACGATTTGGCAGAAGGTAAAGAAGTAGGCGAACCTGTTTTTGCACATCCTGATGTGGATGTGAGCAGTTTACATTATTCGCGGAGACATAAAGTGCTGACGGAAGTAAGTTATACCACCTGGAAGCAACAGCACCACTTTTTTGAGGAGACTCGACGTGCCCGCTACGACGCTTGGCGTAAAGCTTTGGGAGATTACGAAATAACGGTAGTGAGTAAGGATAAAGCCGAGGAGCGCTTCTTGCTCCGTACTTATAGCGACCGTTCGCTAGGGGCTTATTATTACTATGATGAAACGTTGGATGCACCTGAATTGGTCACTGAAGTGAGCCCTTGGTTGAAAGAAGAAGACATGGCACCGATGAAGTCGGTGACCTACCAAAGTCGCGATGGGCTATCCATACAGGGCTATCTGACCTTGCCGTTGGGGCATACTGGCGACCCGTTGCCGGTGGTGATCAACCCACATGGAGGGCCGTGGGTGCGCGATAGCTGGGGCTACAATCCGGAGGCACAGTTGCTGGCCGGTTGTGGTTACGCCGTATTTCAAATGAACTACCGGGCCAGTACTGGTTACGGGCGCTCTTTTTGGGAAGGGGGCTTTAAGCAATGGGGCCTGACCATGCAAGATGATATAACCGATGGTGTAAACTGGTTGATTGCCGAGGGGATTGCTGATCCCGCAAAGGTTGCTATTTATGGTGGCAGCTACGGCGGTTATGCTACGCTGGCAGGGATAACCTTCACGCCAGATTTGTACACCTGTGCGATTGACTACGTAGGGGTGAGCAACTTGTTTACGTTTATGCAGACGATACCGCCTTATTGGAAGCCTTACCTGGATATGCTGTATGCGATGGTAGGCCACCCGGAGGAGGACGAGGTGCAGATGCGTGCAACATCACCTGTGTTTCATGTCGATAAAATCCGCACGCCGCTATTCGTCGCTCAAGGTGCCAATGACCCACGGGTAAATATTGATGAATCAGACCAGATTGTACGACAGCTGCGTTCACGCGGAATTGAAGTACCCTACTTGGTGAAATACAACGAGGGGCACGGCTTCCAAAATGAAGAAAATCGATTTGAGTTTTATCGTTCGATGCTCGGCTTTTTGGGCAAGTATTTGGGGTGAGTTTATTTTAGTATTTTGCTTCAATGATTGAAGTACAAGCACTGAGTAAAGTCTTTGGAGAGACCATCGTCGTGGATGACCTCTCGTTTCAGGTGAAAGAAGGGGAGACCTTGGCGCTGCTGGGAACTAGCGGGAGTGGTAAAACCACCACCTTGAAGATGCTCAATCGCCTGATTGAGCCTAGTGAGGGAAAAATATTGCTAAAAGGAGAAGACGTACGTGAGTTACCATTAGAGGCGATGCGCCGTAGGATGGGCTACGTGATCCAGGATGTTGGTTTGTTCCCACATTACACTATTGCCGAAAATATAGCGGTGGTACCTCGCCTACTGAAGTGGCCTGAAGCGCGTATAGCAGCACGTTGCCAGCTTCTGCTGGAACGCCTAGGTCTAGCTCCTGAAGTTTTCTTGACTCGTTTTCCGCATGAACTCAGTGGTGGGCAACAACAACGCGTGGGTATTGCTCGGGCTTTGGCTGCCGAGCCCCCCGTGTTGTTGATGGATGAACCCTTTAGTGCGTTGGACCCAATAACCCGGCAGGAGTTACGACGGGATTTTCGAGAATTGGAGGCTTTTCAGCAGCAGACCGTCATATTGGTTACCCATGATGTGATGGAGGCTTTTGAATTGGCCGATCAGATTTGTCTTTTAGACAAAGGGCAACTACAGCAAATAGGTAGTCCGCGCGAATTACTTTTTAGCCCCGCCAATGATTTTGTTCGCAATTTTTTCGCTGCTCAACGCCTGGGGCTGGCTTATCAGGTGCTGACGGTTGACGATCTTCAAGGGTTGAATAACACCGCTCCATCAGCCTCTTTTCAAGAGGTACCGTTTCCGAGTACAGCATCCTTACAAGAAGTGTTAGAGCAATTGTTGGTACCAGGCCCCAAGGTGAAAATAGGTGTCAATGAAGTAGGCCAATGGTTCTCGCCAGCGCAGATTACGGAAACAGCCGCTGCATTTTTGCAGGAAGGGTTTTAGGGTATAAGGTACTTTGTAGAGGGTAAAGAGATATTGGGAAACCAAAGATTGAGAACAAGCTCTTACCAAGCAGTGGCTGTAAAACTCAACCTTACTTTACGTTAATACCAGTTAACCAGATGAACTTTTTAATTTTTTTGGAGGAGAATAGTGACAAACTATTAGAGCTGAGCTTCGAACATCTGGGGCTCACCCTGTTGTCAATACTATTGGCTTGTGTGATTGCTATTCCTACGGGGATTTGGATAGCCCGTAGGAATGCGTGGTCACGGTGGGTCCTTGGCGGGGCCGGGATTTTGCAAACGATTCCTAGCATTGCCTTGTTGGGAAGCCTGATTCCCCTCTTGGGTATTGGTGTTAAACCTGCCATTTTCGCCCTGCTTTTGTATGCTATCCTACCGATTCTGCGGAATACTTTCACGGGCCTTCAGGGCGTCGACCCTGTAGTGCGTGAAGCTGCTGCTGGTATGGGTATGACCAAATGGCAAATATTGCAACAGGTAGAGTTGCCGCTAGCTTTGCCCGTTATTTTGGCAGGCGTACGTACGGCAGCAGTGATTAATGTAGGTGTGGCTACGCTTGCTGCGTATATCGGAGCGGGTGGCTTAGGGGAATTTATCTTCGGAGGTATTGCGCTCAATAACAATCAGATGATTCTTGCGGGAGCCATTCCAGCCGCGGGATTGGCGATTTTATTCGATCAAGGACTAGCATTGTTAAGCAAGAAGCGGAAACAGCAACCCTCGGCCCTCTTGTTGTTGATCCCCATCTTGGGATGGATGGCCTGGCGAGGGCCGGCGAATACGGAACTGCTCTCGGCTGCATTCGATCCTGAGTTTGCAGAGCGAGCCGATGGCGTTCAGAGTATCGAGCAACAGTATCCGGGCATAGCGTTCAATACCCTGATCTTAAATGCCGGCTTGCTGTATCGCGCAGTCGCCGAAGGCGAGGTAGAAATCATCAGTGGTTATTCTACCGATGGTCGCGTCAAAGCCTACGATCTCAAAGTTTTGGAGGATGATCAGCATGCTTTTCCGCCTTATCAGTGTGCGGCTTTATTGAATGGCAAAACCGCATTGAAGTACCCAGGATTAAGACCAACCATCGAGTTGCTAAGCGCGAAAATTAGCGATAGCCTCATGACTCGGCTCAATTACGAGGTAGACCACTTGCACCGATCGGTGAGTGAGGTCGCTACCAATTTCTTGCGCCAACAAAACCTGTGGCAAGCGCCTGATGGCGAGCGCAAGGGAGAAATACTGATCGGCTCGAAGCTTTTTACAGAGCAATACCTGTTGGTAGAGATTTTTCGTCAACTTATTGAAGGTCATACCAGCATCAGAGTCGTCGCAAAGCCTGGGCTAGGGGGAACCAAGATTTGCTACGATGCCCTGCGTACGGGCGAAATTGATATCTACCCTGAATATACCGGTACGGGGTTTCAGGTATTACTACAACCCACTGACAGTATCCGAAATGCCATCTTTACCGATGCCGATGCCGTGTATGATTACGTGAAAGAAAACTGTGAGCAAAAAGATGGGATATTTTGGCTAAACCCGTTGGGATTTAATAATACTTATGCTTTGATGACGAGGGCTGTGCTAGCGAAAGAAAAGGGGTGGCGGAAGATAACTGATCTTTTAAACAATTGATAGGTAGGTGTTTGTGGCGTTTGAGGGTGACTCAAGAGCCCCAAGTGGAGGGCCCACCCTCCTGCCAGATCGCCGAAACCGCCCCTAGTCAAACGACCGTATAGGGCGTGCGTCTATCTCTGCTGCCAGAGCGGCAACAGCCAAGCAATACGCAAAAAAAAACCGCTGAATGCCCCATGACAAACTGGGGGTAGAGACCTTCGATTTTCCTAGTGGTTGTCAGGTCACTAAGAGAATTGTAAAGCTAATGAAATTTTGCTTAAAATACAAATATGCTTATATTTTGTTTTTGAATATTTTTTGTTTAAAATAACAGGTGGGGGGTTCTGCGTTTGGGGTATTCTTAAGTACTTGGACAAAAGAAATGTGGTATTGATTTATTAGAGTTAAATGACGACAAAAATGGATTTGTGACGATTACCGGTTTCGATGAAGCCACCCAAACCGTTAAAAGCACTTTTGAAATTTATTTTACCAACGAAAATAGAAACAGCTTTGTTGAAATCAAAGATGGCGTTTTTGAAGTGAAATTGTACGAATAATGTTTCTCGGGAACTTTCTCGTTCTTCTCTACTGTTAGGGTAGGCAGTCACAAAAAAAATAAGCTGTCATGTTCTGTCTCCATAACTTCACAATTTCCAGCATGCTCATTGCGGACATGGCGGTATGCACTCGCCTTGGATGACGAATGCCCAAATGCTGGTATGCTCCCCTTTCTTGATACAGGAGCACTTTCTATCATTTTTTTGTTGAACTTAAAGTACTGGTTTCAGGGTCAAGTGATGCGCTCATCTGCTTATCCTCGTGCTTAGTACTTGATTATCAAAATTTACGGTTATGGATCGTTCTTCACTAGACTTCCTCTTGGAAGTACTGGAAGGGCAGCGTCGTGTATTTTATTACGCCAAGGATGAATACGCCCGCTACCTTTTAGAAAGACAAACGCTACCCGAGGCTCAAAAACTCAAAACGATAGCCAACAGTCGTTGGGGACGTTTATTGGATCGGCCATTGTTGCAAAAAGCTCGTGGCAACTGGGGCGATGGTATGCTTGATTTCAATAGACTACAGCTGCTACGCGCCGCAGATCCGCTGTCTTTTCGCCTTAGCTTTGGCCAGTGGGGGCAGGAACGTCATTTCTCCCGCAATTGGGCGCAGACCTCCCGTCCGGGATACAATTTGGTGCTGCAACTCAACTTTGCCAGCGACCACAATCGCGAGTACCAGCAGTTGGTGGATGGTACACACCGCCATCCTTTCAAGTACTGGGGGCACCCGAGTCGGGCGGCTGGTAAGGAGTTTACCCTCGCTTGGGCACGGATCGATCTCAGCGAAAACCTGGAGGAAGCTCTCATAGAGGAGGTGCAGACCGACTGGTGGAAGGCTGCCAACGAAGAGGTTATCGAGCGCCGCCACCGTAAGCGCGATGCCAATGGCCAATGGCGGGAATGGACCACCAAGCGTAGTCGCCATAGCCTGGAGGTAGACAAATACGAACACTACCTTCAGCAGGTGCTCAAAGCTTACGGCGAGGTGTGGGCCGAAGCTATGCTCACCGCTACTCTTCGCCTCTTGTGGGAAGAAATCGGGGTGAGCCGCATTTTTTACCATACCTACGACGCGGGTTGTATGCTCAAAAATTGCAAACCACCGAAGTCGTTGTACACTCAGTTGCCCAAGCGCTTCTGTTTCGAAAAGACGACCACTCACCCAAGTTTTCTCGGAAAGCGCCTACAGCGACTGGCTCCAAAGCTAGGCGGCCAGCCTTCGTTTTGGTTACTGTAGCCCTTTGTTTTGGGCAGCCGGCAGCGCACCACCTTCCTGCGGGTGGTGGTGCTCGCCGCCGCGCTATCCGCCCCCTGCGGGAGGCTACTATCGCTGCCGCTCCTCGTCCCTGCGGTCGCGCTCCGGCCTAAAGGCCTACGCGCTTTCCTTTTCAAATTTCGGATCACCAAATTCGTGTATCATTCAGGGGAATTCGTGAATTTGCCCAGCGCAACCTTCCATTAATATTTCCTTATAATCCCTGATATGGCTCAAAAAAAAATACCTTTGGTGCCCTTGGAGGACTATAAATAACCCACTTGTCACGCCTTCCTCTCTCTGTGAGGGAGGACCGAGGAGGGAGTCTTTGGTGCCCTTGGTGGTTCAAGAAAATACAGAATATGATTCCTGAAAACAGCTCTAGCTCCCCATCCTGGCAGCGTACCCGTTCGGAGCAAGGCCCCGATTTGAAGCTTTTCCAGGTGCGCTTTGATTGGATGATCAATCCGCGGAACGGACACGAGGAGAAAATGATTCTACTAGAAGGCGGTCATTCAGCACAGATTGTTGCAGAGACTGCTAAGGGAGAAATCCTCCTGGTGAAACAATACCGCTTTGGTGTTGGAGCCTACCTGTATGAGCTACCAGGGGGATTGATAGATGCTGGCGAAGCCCCCCTCACTGCCGCCCGCCGGGAACTGCTGGAAGAAACAGGCTACCAGGCTACTTCCTGGGCCTCACTCGGGAGCAACCCCTCCAACCCCGCCTTTATGGAGGGCTTTGTTCACCACTTTGTTGCTCGTAACCTTACGTTTGCAGGCACAGCACAATTGGATGATGGCGAAGATATTACACTGATAACCATGCCACGAGAGGAAGTAAAACAGCGCCTACTCACTGGCAGCTTTCAACATCCCCATACAGTTTGTGCTTTGCTGGCCTTCTTTGCAGAAGACTTTCGGTAATTTTAAGGACTGTTTCTTTTAGTTGGCTAGGGAGAGAACCTAGTACGCCTCTTTTAATACCAGGAATAGATAAGTAGTGCCAAATGCTACTATGCCTTCCTCGGGAGAATAGTACACTTCAAAATAGCGGTTTCCTAATTCCTGGCGTTCGGAGGTAACATTGCTGAATTCCCTGCCTCCAAGGGTAATGTTTCCAAGTCTTCGGCCTCCTGGGCAGGGCCTATTATTTTTGATATCTACAGCTAGTGCAGGGTCTCGAAGGTTTACGTCGCCATCATTGAAGCCAATGCCACGTATCTCTAAGAAATCGACTGGAAGTATCTCCGGATTCAGTTGGGGGTCTTCGCATAATTCAGGCTTCAAAGCAACTACTAGCTTAGCACCAAGTTCAGTGCAGACAAATTCAAAAGAGGCTCGATTGCCGGCATAGCGGTAGTCAATGAATTCGCCCGATCGGTCTGGATGCGGAAAAGTTTTTAGGTAGCTGTATTCACTTTGTAGAATAGGCTGATTCATTTGGAAGGTATAGGTCAGACCGTCTTCATTTTCGAAGACAAGGGTACGTTTGTCGTAGTAAGGGGTAAAGTTGGGCGTTCCATCCGCAAAGGCGAAAAACCCTAAACTAACTGTCTCGTTAACGACTACCGGAGCCTGCCGAACAATGGGTTCGGTACAGGCACACAAGAGTAAGACAGGTAGCAACAAATAAAGTATTCTTTTGGCCATCGGAAGAGGTTTTATAAAAGGAGTTCTCCCTTTTCAATAAAGTTAGCGCTAATTTGTTGAACCTCAACTGCTATGTTCCGGACATTTGCAGGGTGTTTTATCCCTTAGCTGGACTATTGATGGAAATCTGTAGAAGGATGGGTGCCGTTTCGCGTCTTTAGGGTACAAGGTGCCGAGATTTTACCTACGGTGATCGTCACGGCGTTCTTCATTGTTACCTCGCTGAACCTTATAGCCTTTTTTGATAAATCAGTGCGCAGGCCAGCAGGCCGAAGCTCGGTAAGCGGAGCGCGCAGGGACTAAGGATGGGAGGACTGAAAGGACGGACAGCCTGACGCCACCGCAGGTAGGCGGAGGCCCATAATAATTTAGGCACGATTGCTAGTAGAGGTCGGCGCTCCTCTTTTTCTTTTCCACCACGAAAGCAGGAGAACTCCACCAATGACGAAGACGGCTCCCAGCCATTGCCAGTTTCCGAAGCTTTCTCCTAGAAATACGGAGGCCAGCATGATGGTAGAAATAGGGCCTACGCTGCTGATGATGGACGCTGGCCCGGCCCCCAGTCGGCGGATACCTTCGGCAACCATAAAACTGGGTATGACGGTTGCTAGCATGGCCATACCAAAGCAATGCCAGTAGACGGGCGCCGGAAAATGGAAAAGTGCCCACTGGTGCTGGATGCCATGGTGGATAATAATGGCAAAGCAAGCGATACTCATAGTGATTGAATTGTAGCGAAGGGTACCCATCTTAGGCAAAAATTCGCCACTGCCCATCAAGTAAATGGCAAAAGCCAGGGCACTGCCAAAGGACAAGGCTACCCCGCGCCAGAAGAATTCGCCCTGTGCCAGCTCTACAGATTGCGAAAATGCCAGGGCTATACCAATGTAGGAGAGCAATACGGCACCTGCCTCGCCCCAACTGAGACGCCGCTTGAGAAAGACCGCCGAAAGTAGTAATACCAGGGTAGGGTAGGTGAAGAGAATGAGTCGGCCCAAGCTGGCGGTGAGGTATTGTAAGGACCAAAAATCGAATAGGCTGGCTACATAGTACCCCATAATACCTAGTAAAATGATTTGCCCCCAGTGCTTTTTACTCAACTGGAAGTCACTGGTTCTTCGTTGCTTTTGGCTGTATGCAGCGGCTATCAAGAAGAAGGGTAGGGAGAAAGCCATACGTAAAGCTACCAGCGAGACACTATCGGCACCGTAGCGGTAGGCCAGCTTAATGAAAATGGCCTTGCTGCTGTAACCTATAGCACCTACAAAAACCAACATAAAGGCCAGGCTGGTGGCGCTGAGAACAAGTGTTTTATTACTCATCGCTCAAAGGTAGTGGTATCCTTTTAAGTGGGATGAAAAAAGGCGGCTGCAAATCCGATTTGCAGCCGCCAATAAGAATTAGCTAAATTATATGAAAATTTCTAGAAAGAGCACAAGTCTAGGTGCTGCTGCTCACTGGGTTCGTACCCCAGGTTGCCTGCGTGTTCCAGGTCGGCGCAGCCATCAGAAAAATTATAAGTAAGGATTCTGGCCAAGCCACGGTTATGAAGAAGTTCAGGAGAAGTACCTCGTTGGAGGGCCCAGTCGTAGTAAGCGATGGCTTGAAAATGATCTTCTTGGAGCAGTTGAATATTCCCTCGTAATAAGGCAATTTCTGGTGCAGAAAGGTTTTGATTTTCTTCTATTTCGTTGATCAGATAGCTGGCTTCCATGAGCTGCCCGCTGGCTTTTAGGGAGTAAATCGTTTCAGTGGTTTCATGATGGTCTGCTTCAGAAGGTAAGGTGGCCAGTAATCGCATTTTGCTTTTAGGATTATTGAGGCTGAATAGCATGACACTATTGGGGCTAATCAGGAAGGCGCGGTGAAGATCGCGTTCGGCTTCAAGGTTGCGTCCCATCCGTCGCTTGGCCATAGCGCGTTTCAAGTAAGCAGGTGCCCAGTTGGGCCATTGCTCTACTGCATTGTCGTAGGCCTGGATAGCTTCATTCCAGCGCCCTTGCCTAGCTAGATTGTCTCCATCAATCAATAGCTTGGTAACGCCGTTACCGTAATTGCGTTGATCCATCCGTGCATTAGAGGTGAACAGGTCGACAGAACTAATCTGACTGTGGAGAGAATAACTACCAAATAAAGTCAGAAGAACAATTAGGTATTTCATATTTTTTAGTTTAACTATTTCAAATAATAGCTTTACTATAAAACACTTATGCCTACTTTTGGTTCATGAATTAGGTTATTAGAAAATTCGTTTATGTTCATTCAGCTTGTACAGGAAATAGTGGCCCTAGGTTGGCTTGATTGGATCGTTACACTCACTGCCTTGGTGTACGTGGTATTATCGGCAAGAAATAATGCTTGGTGCTGGCCTTTCGGAATTATCAGTTGTGCACTTTGGGCTTATGCTGCTTATGGCTATGGACTGTATTCTGATGTGCTACTGCAAGTGTTTTATGTAGTGATGGGCTTCTGGGGCTTATATAATTGGCAAAAAGGTAGTGAGGAAGGTGGTGTAATGCCCATCAGTCGAATGACGAAACAGGATCACCTTTTGTATCTTGTTATTGGTGTAGCTGGGGGAGTGTTGCTTGGTTATCTTTTTAGTCATACAACTGCATATGCTACTTACTGGGATGCGTTTACGACTTCTTTTTCTGTGTTGGCAACGATAATGTTGGTGCGCCGCCAGCTGGAGAATTGGTATTACTGGTTTGTCATTGATTTGGCTTATGCTGGTTTGTATTACAGCCGAGGGGCAGTATTGTTTGCCTTGTTAATGGTCGTTTACACGGTTATTGTAATATACGCTTATGGTACTTGGAAGCGGCAGTTAAATGGAGGTTTGTCTATTTAGATTCAGTCTAAATAAGGGCAAACTACAAACTTTGGATTTAGCCCATTGTCATTAAAACAAAGAACCTTTATATCTTTGTCGAGTTTTAAAGCTCATTTCTTGGTTAACCCCTTGGTTTTGAGTTGTTTAGTGAGTTTTTTGCGCAATTAAGCAGACCACACAAACGGTAAACATTATAATGAAAAGTATCCTCAACAAAGCTGTGCTGACCTTAGGTACGCTTTTTATGGCATTCGAGCTTTCAGCCCAAAATGAGGGAGCTAGCGGTTCCACTATCTTTATTTATACCTTGGTTGGTATTGCCGTTATCCTCTTTTTCGGCATGTTGATCAACGTTGCAGACAACCTGATTGGTATTGAAGCCAAGCAGAACAATATCAACGTAGAAGATGGTGGATTAGCCTTGATTCCTGGCTTTAAGCATCTTTTTGGTGGTAAAGTAGCTGACTATACGGCTGATAGCCCTGTAACCATTCTGCGTCGCGGTCATGATATTTTGCTGGAAGGCGAAGCTACCGGAGCAGTTAAAGAAGCAAGTGGTGTAACCCGCTTTGCTGTACAACCTCCTAGTTTCCGCGGCTTGCAGCCAATTCCTAAGATGACAGTAGAAGTTGGTGCATCGGTTAAAGCTGGTGATCAAATTTTCTTCGACAAGCAAATGCCTGATGTTGCTTTCGTTGCTCCTGTAAGTGGCGAAGTGATTGAGCTTAATCGCGGTGCGAAGCGTGCGATCGCCGAGATCGTAATCTTGGCTGATAAAAAGCAAGAATACCGTTCTTTCAGTCAACCTGATATTAAGACGGCTGACCGGGAAACGATCGTCAATTTCATGAAAGAAAGTGGTGCGTGGTCTTTACTTCGCCAGCGTCCTTATAATACGATTCCTAACCCGGAAGTTACACCTCGCGATATTTTCGTGAGTACTTTCGATTCTGCTCCTTTGGCTCCTGATAGCGCCGTTGTGGTTGCAGGGCAGGAAGCAGCTTTCCAGGCTGGTATTGATGTATTGGCTCGTCTTACTGACGGGCAAGTGCACTTGGGCCTTGATGGCCGTGGTGATACTGCTCCTCCAGCTGTCTTTACCCAAGCGGCTAATGCTTCTAAGCGTTACTTCAAGGGTAAGCACCCAGTGGGTAATGTTGGGGTACAAATTCACCACACTGCTCCTATAGGTGGCAGTGATACCGTATGGGCATTAGGTGTACAGGAAGTGATCACGCTGGGCAAATTGTTCCAGGAAGGTCATTTCGATGCTTCTCGTGTTGTTGCACTGACGGGGTCTGAACTCGAAGCACCTCATTACGTACGTACTTATGCTGGTGCTAATGTTGGAGAGCTACTGAAAGGTTCTCTAAAAGAAGAGAATGTGCGCGTCATTTCAGGCGATGTACTTTCTGGTGAGCAGAAGGCTATGAACAACTATCTCAACTTCTATGATGATCAAATTACGGTGATCAAAGAAGGTGACTACTTTGAAATGTTCGGTTGGTTGTTGCCATTGAGCCCACGGCCTACAATTTCCAATACTTTCCCCAACTTCCTCTTCCCGAAGGTGAAGTTTGAAGGAGATACCAATACTCATGGTGAAAAGCGTGCTTTTGTAGTGACCAATGACTACGAGCAGGTGATGCCAATGGATGTCTACCCACAGCAAATTATGAAGTCTATCCTGATCAATGACATTGAGCGGATGGAAGGCCTCGGAATTTTGGAACTGGTAGAAGAGGATGTTGCGCTTTGTGAATTCGTTTGTGTATCCAAGCAACCTCTTCAGCAGATTTTGCGTGAAGGACTGGAAACCATGCGTGAGCAAGGCTAGGAAACAGCACGAAAATAAAACTCAAAAAAAATCGCGTTTTATTTTCTGCGCAATACCAGGACAAATAATTAAGATTAAACAATAACTCAGTATACTCGATAATATGAAAAAGGCACTGCTCAATTTCTTCGAGCGCATCGAACCGGACAAGGCAAAGTCGCCGCTTTTGCATACCGCTTACGACGCTTTTTTCACCTTCGCTTTTACTCCTGATACGGTTACGGCCAAAGGAGTTCACATTCGCGATGGTATGGATTTGAAGCGCACCATGGTTACCGTGGTAGTTGCGCTCCAGCTCCTCTATGTTTTTGGCACTTACAATATCGGTAATCAGCATTTCCATGCTTTGGGGATGTACACCGGTACTTTTGAGGCCATCCACCTTAAAATATTCTACGGTCTGGTAAAGATCCTTCCCATCTTTGTGGTAACCCACGTTGTTGGTTTGGGGGTTGAATTTTACTACGCTGCCAAGAAAGGGCACGCTGTAGAAGAAGGTTTCCTTGTTTCTGGTGCGTTGATTCCGTTGATCATGCCTCCTGATATTCCATTATGGATTCTTTCCGTTGCAATCATCTTTGCGGTTGTTATTGGTAAAGAAGCTTTTGGTGGTACAGGCATGAACATCCTGAATATTGCATTACTGGCACGGGTATTCGTTTTCTTTGCTTACCCAACTTACATCTCTGGTGATGAAGTATGGATTGCAGGTATCGAAAAAGTAGGTGCTGGTGCTTATGCTGGCCAAGAATATGGTGGTATCTACGGTATCCTTGATAGCATCTTCGGATCTTTTGGTTGGGCAACTTTTGGTGAAGGCAAACAGGCTGTCGTTGATGGCTTTACGGGCGCTACACCGCTGGGGCTTGCCGCCAAAGGTGGTTGGGCAGCTGTTACCGAGCATTATACGGTAAGCGATATGTGGTGGGGGCACATCCCTGGTTCTATCGGTGAAACATCTAAGCCGCTAATCCTGTTAGGTGCTTTGATGCTCGTATTTACTAAGGTAGCAGACTGGCGTATCATGGTTTCCGCAATCGTAGGTTTTGTAGCCTGTGGATTGATGATTAATGGTATTGCACCCGATACTTTCGGCCCTGAGACCGACGGCATTTTCAAATTCATGGCAGTGCCTTGGTACTACCACTTCTATATGGGTAGCTTCTTCTTCGCGATGGCGTTTATGGCTACCGATCCTGTTACGGGAGCATCTACGGCTACTGGTAAGTGGATTTACGGTTTCTTCATTGGCTTCATTGGCTTGATAATCCGTATCCTTAACCCTGCTTATCCAGAAGGGTGGATGCTGGCTATTCTGTTCATGAATGTCTTTGCCCCGCTGATCGATCATTACGTATTTGAAGCAAATGTAAATCGCCGTGCTAAGCGGCAGGCAGCATTGGCCAAAGCACGTGGAGAACAGTAAGTGTAGAATAAAAAACAATAAGACGGCAAGGCGACACTCTAAGAGCACTGCTGGATTGTTATAAAAGTTAAATGCGATGGATAAGAATAGCACGAATTACGTTTTATTTTTCGTCGTTACGATGACGGTGATTGTAGCTTTTGCACTGACGAGTATTCGTCAGGCGACCAAAGCTACCGCTGATCAGAACGAAGATATTTTCAATAAGCGTGCCGTTTTGGCGGCGGTAAATGATTACCTCGGCATGGGCGAAAACGTTGGTGCCAACGATCTTACTGATGAGCAGGTACTGGAAATCTTTAACGAGAAAGTAGAGCAAACAACGCTCAATACACAAGGACAAGAAGTAGACGGCGTAATGGCCGAAGATATAGACATGGCTAAAGAGAAGAAGAAAGACGAAAGTGAGCGTGTTCTTCCTCTGTTTAAGTACGCATACGAAGGCCAGGAATTCTATATTCTTTCTGTTCGTGGTAATGGACTGTGGGATGAAATATGGGGAAATATCGCCCTGAAAAGTGATATCAGTACCATTGCTGGTGCTTCTTTTGACCACAAAGGCGAAACCCCTGGTCTGGGAGCTGAAATCAAGGATAATCCTACCTTCTCGGATAACTTTAAGGATAAAGAAATTTTCCGTGATGGTGAGTTCGTGTCTGTAAAAGTTCGTAAAGGAGGCGCTCAGGATCCTACCTACGAAGTAGATGGTATCTCTGGTGCTACAGTTACAGCTGATGGCGTTGATAAAATGCTGCGCAGTGGTATTGCACTTTATCTTCCTTACTTGAATAAGATCAAAGGAAGTGGCATGGAATCCATGCTTCAGGAGTAAGCCTCAATAATTAAGAAATTAACAATTCAACCAAAAAGCAATACAATGGCTGAGGTGAAAAATGTGGAAGAAGTAAAAGAGCCTTTATTCGGCAAAGTCGAAAAGAAGCTCATGACCGATCCTCTCAACGATAACAACCCAATTACGGTACAGGTATTGGGTATCTGTTCTGCACTAGCAGTAACATCTTTGGTTTATCCATCGGTGGTGATGTCTATCGCCGTAATTTTTGTTTGTGGATTTTCCAGCTTGTTTACGTCCTTGTTGCGTAATGCTATCCCCAAGGCGGTGCGGATGATTGTACAGTTGGTGATCATTGCTACCTTGGTTACCTTGGTAGAAATGGCGCTGAAGTACTTCAATTACCCTGTTTACAAGCAGCTCTCGGTTTATATCGGTCTGATCATTACGAACTGTATCGTAATGGGCCGTCTGGAAGCTTTCGCTATGGCCAACAAGCCTTGGCGTTCTTTTGTAGATGGTATCGGTAACGGTGTTGGCTACGGAGCTATCCTTATTGCTGTGGGTGTTGTACGTGAGATTTTCGGTAAAGGTACCCTCTTCGCAGGTAGTCCTATCGAGATGAAATTGATCGGCGCAAATGCTGGCAAGGTAGAATACATGATCAATACTGCTGCTGAATCTGGTTTGGGTAGCTGGTTTGGTTGGTACGCCAACAATAACTTGATGGTATTGCCTGCTGCGGCAATGTTTATCATTGGTATTATGATTTGGATCCAGCGTAGTTACAATACTAAGCTGGTCGACGTATCTTAATTCACAGAGTTTAGCGATTGGAATGCTTTGTTCCTTTTTATGTAAAAAAGGAAAATTAGCAAAACAAAACCTCCACTTTTAAAATTTATGTTCTCATGGGAGAATTTATCAATATTTTCATCAAGTCGGCCTTTATCGAAAACATGGTATTGGCTTACTTCCTTGGTATGTGTTCTTACCTGGCGGTTTCAAAGTCAGTGAATACAGCCTTTGGACTAGGACTTGCCGTTATCTTCGTACTGGGTGTTACAATGCCGATCAACTGGTTGATCAACGAGTATCTATTGAGTGAAACAGGCCTCTTTGGGCAAGACTTGACTTTCTTGCGCTTTATCCTCTTTATTGCTGTTATAGCCTCTATGGTACAGCTGGTAGAGATGGTCGTAGAGAAATTCTCACCTGCCCTTTATTCAGCGCTGGGGATTTTCCTTCCGCTGATTACGGTAAACTGTGCGATTCTTGGTGGATCTCTATTTATGGTTTCACGGGAGTATAACCTGAGCAACTCTATTGCCTTTGGTTTAGGTGGTGGTTTTGGCTGGTTCCTGGCGATTATTGCTATTGCGGCGATCCGCGAGAAAATCCGTTACTCAGATGTGCCTCCTGCGCTACGCGGCTTGGGTATGGCATTTATCCTGACGGGGTTGATGGGAATCGCCTTTATGAGTCTTATGGGTATTGACCCTGCGGTATTTGCTGGTCCTAAGTAAGGATGAGCATAATTAGTGAACTGACAATTTATAGCTGATGATTATCATATTATACGCGGTTATTGTTTTTACAGCAATTATTCTGCTTTTGTCTTTCATGCTCATTGTAGCACGGAAACGTCTGGTGCCACAGGGTGAGGTCAAGATTATCGTGAATGGCGATGAAGAGAACCCACTGATGGTGCAGCCAGGTGGTACGCTACTAGGTGCCCTGTCTGAGCAGAATATTTTCTTACCATCTGCATGTGGTGGTGGTGGTACTTGTGCCATGTGTGAGTGTCATGTTGATGCTGGTGGTGGAGATGTACTACCTACCGAAATGAACCACCTTACCCGTAAGGAAGCTGCTGAAAACAAGCGCCTTTCTTGTCAGGTAAAAGTGCGTCAGGATATGCAGGTGCGTATTCCTGAGGAAATCTTTGGTATCAAGAAGTTTGAGTGTACGGTCGTTTCTAACTACAATGTAGCTTCCTTTATCAAGGAGTTTGTTGTACGCCTACCTGAGGGAGAAGAGATGGACTTCGAATCCGGAGGTTACATTCAGATTGATGTGCCCGTAGTTACGGTTGATTATAAGAACTTCGACATCAGTGCTCACCCTGAGCACCACGGCGATGATCCTAATAAATTTCAGGATGAATGGGATAAGTTCAAGTTGTGGGACCTGAAGATGGTCAACGATGAAGAGCAGTTCCGTGCCTATTCTATGGCCAACCACCCTGCGGAAGGTGATATCATCATGTTGAATATCCGGATTGCTACTCCTCCATTCGACCGTGCTACCAACGGTTGGATGAATGTAAATCCTGGTGTATGTTCTTCCTATGTATTCGATCAGAAGCCTGGCGATAAAGTAACCATCTCTGGTCCTTACGGTGAATTTTTCATCAAGCCGACTAAGAAGGAAATGGTATACATTGGTGGTGGAGCTGGTATGGCGCCGTTGCGTTCGCACCTCTTCCACTTGTTTCACACCCTGAAGACGACCGACCGTAAAGTGTCTTTCTGGTATGGTGGACGTACCAAGCGCGAGTTGTTCTACATCGAACAATTCCGTAAAATCGAAAAAGAATTCCCGAACTTCCGCTTCTACGTGGCACTGGATAACCCACTACCCGAAGACAACTGGCAAGTAAAGGAAGATACAGAATCTCCTGGTGATGGTTTCAAGGGATACATCATGCCGGTTGTGATGGAGCAGTACCTCACCAAGCACCCCGAGCCGGAAGAAATCGAGTACTACTTCTGTGGTCCTCCATTGATGAACGCTTCAGTAATTAATGCCCTCGACGAGCTAGGTGTTCCTGAAGAGAACATCGCCTTTGATGATTTCGGAGGGTAAGGGACTAGCTTGGCTTTAGCCAAGCGTAGTCAGCTAAATGAAAAGCCTGCTTCTGTAACAAGAAGCAGGCTTTTTGTTTGTTGGGGTTAGCTGGACTTTCGGCAAAATGCCGAAAGTCGTAGAGGGACGCGCGTCGATTGTATCGCCACTTTGAGTAAAGTGTAGAGGGGCTTTATCTTCGGTGATTACCTACGGTGATCGTCACTGCGTTCCTCAGAGTTGTCCCTGCGTTCCTCGGAGTTGATGACGCTAGTAGAAACGGCTAATAAATTTCCCAACATCGGCTTTTATAATCGAAGTTGGGATCAATGCTTAATGGTCTACTATCCCTCTAGCCTTTGCCCTGAGGGCGCGAAGCAGCCCGCATCAAGTACCTAATACCATGAGTTTTGCCTTGTAAAAGCATCTTTTGAACAGCACAGTAAGGCGTCACCCTACCCCACAAACCCCTCCCATCGCTGCATATACTTGATAAATTTCTCCCCCAACCCTTCTTGGCGCAGATAGGCTTTGGATACTGGAGTATCCGTAGGGGTAAAATCAGGATCTTCCATCACTTTTAAAGGAAAATCGTGATGCAGGATGCCCGAGCGGCCGATGGAAACGAAATCTACGCCAGCATCAAGAATTTCACGTACTTGTTTTCCTGTTTGAATCTTTCCTGCTACCGTCCATAAGACTTGCTTGAAGTCGAGATCAGCAAAGTGGGCTAGTAACGATTTGTCTTGAAACTGTTCCTCATGGGGGAGCTTGAAGCAATCCCATAATGAGATGTCAAGAAAGTCGATCTGCCCCTCGTCGATTAGTCGCTGGCAGACTTCTTTGACTTCTAGTAAATCCATGCCAAACCGTTCTGGCGAAAGGCGAACACCCAGGAGGAACTCAGGGCCGCAAGCAGTTCTGATGCCGTTGACGATTTCAAATAACAAACGAGCTCTATTTGTTAAACCTCCTCCGTACTCATCCGTCCGATGGTTGATTTTAGAGCTTAAGAATTGAGTTAAGATATAGCCGTGTGCGCCGTGAACTTCTACGCCATCATAACCGCTTTCTTTTGCGCGAAGAGCGGCTTTGATAAAGTCATCCCTTAACTGCTGTACTTCTTGCAGTGACAATCCGCGAGCGCCGTGTTTTCCACTGTCGGAAGGGCAAACCGGAGCTTGCCCGATCAATTCAGCAGGGGATCGCATACCCGCGTGGTGCAATTGAATCACAGCGAGGCTACCGTGTGTTTTTATACCGGCGCTTAGCCTTTGGTGTCCGGTAATATGCTGGTCTGAAAAAATGCCTAACTGTCCTGGGAATCCTTTTCCGATTTCCTGAACGTGTGAGGCGCACGTCATGACCAGCCCAAACTGCCCTTTTGCCCTCATGGTCAGCCAGTGGTATTCGTCGTCGGAGAGGCGGCCATCCTCAAAGCTTTGGGTGTTGGTCATTGGGGCCAGCATGAACCTATTTTTCATAGCGACTCCGCAAGGGAAGTGAAGGAGCATTTCTGGAGTTGTTTCCATGAGGAGAAGTTGGTTGTATTTTGCTATATTATACTAAACATTATCCTATTTTTATGCTATGCGATTAAACAATTTAGATTGATTTACGAAAGCATCAAAAAGAATAATAAACTCCACCTTGGAGTACTATTTATCATCGCCTGCTGTTGGAGGTGGGTAGCTGGTGATCATATTCCGTCTGAATTATTTGACTATTGGTGGTTTCCTACCTTCAGTTACTGTCTTATTGCAGTAGCTATTGGGGAGATTAGTAGAAGGCTACTCGTTCGATATTCTTTTATTTCACCAACAAAAAACTGGCACAAAGACAAAAGAGATGAACGAGAGGACAGGCATGCCACCTATCTCGCGATTCTTTGGGCAGTGATAGGATTAATTTATACTGTTTATCTTATTTATTATCCTCATTCTGCGACCATTTCAATGCTACTTTGAAAATCTGCTTCATGGCCTCGTGAGGAAAATCCTCTTCGGGGTTAATAGATAATACCTTTATCTGCTTGCGCCCATCACTGATAAGCAAAGGGTGATCAATTTTATGTCCATCGATAAAACCGATGTAAGGATGGCGGGTTTTCTTATCCATCCATAGGTAGCAGAAGTTTTTGCCTTGGTAGGTAAAGAAAGGCGAACTCCATTTCCATACCACGCTCACTCCTAGATGTAGCGCCAAAATGTAGTCATGTAGCGCTAGCAAGGTTCCCTGTAGCGGCTCTTCTTGATTAAGAAAGAAGTTGGTAAGTTTATCTTGCATAGGCTCAGTCTTTTTGCTTGGAGTAATGAGTAGTCACCCCTGTTTTTTAGATAGAAATGGGAGCTTGAGCACTAAAGGAGTGCGTAAGACAGCGTCTGGAGCACGGGGTGCCGAGAAACGATGGCATGCCCCCCTAAAAAAAATAACCAACCAATAACTATTTAAATCACCCCCACTTCAGCGTCCTGTACCCAGCCTGTTCGGCCATCCACAAGTTCTACCTTGCTCCACCCTTCGAAGTTATCGAGTAGGCGTACGCGGAGGCCTTCGTGCACCTCAAAGTCTACTTCGGTGTCTGTACCCGGAGCAATTCTTACCTCTACTTTTTTGAAAAGAATGACGGCCTGATCGGCACGTGCAAGTGCCTTGGTTCTGCTGTTAGCGAAGAAGATAAAGAGGATGGCCAGCAATATCAACATTGCGCCGTAGAAGGGGAGTTGTGCTGCTCGCTTGGTTGGGTACCAGGCCGGAGTGCCGGCGCCGTTGCGAAACCACAACCAGTTCATCAATATAGCCGCACCGATAAAGGTGAAAAAAATAGCCAATACGCCCCAAGTGTCGGGTTGTAGCCTGGCCGCAACGCGGTGCCACCAATCGTAGAGAAAAAAGGTGGGAATAGGGAGTAGCCCGTCCTCTTGTTCATTCCTGAGCAGGTCCAGATTTTTTCGGATTTCTTTATCATAAGGGGCTAGCTTTTTTGCTTTTTCCATCTGTAAAATGGCGGGCCCAAGCTTTTCTGTCCGGTAGTATGCCAAACCCAGGTTGTAGTGCAACCCGGGCGAGGAATAGCCCTCACTTAGCAGTTGTTCATAAGCACCGATGGCCAGGGGGTAACGTTGGGCATCCAACTGTTGAAAAGCTGTTTGCGCACGTTCTTCCGCCGACTGGCTCCAGCCGCCAGTAACTACAAGAAGTAAACTCACTAGAACAAATATTCTACGCATAATATTTCCATTTTTTGAACACCACAAATTTAAGGAAAGTCGGAATAAAGGTGTAGGGGTTGGAAAAGTGTAAACGTTCGCACCCAGCTCGCGGCGCCCCAATCGTACCAGTGCGATCATACATTAAGGTTGCACCCAGCACCCTAGGGCACTTAAAGTCGGAGATCGGAAGAGGGAAATCGGAATTATATGAGCCAAGGTCGCGAAGCATTGCGACGCCACGACTATGCTTCTCTAATCCTTGTTTTCCATCCAACAATCCAACAATCAAACCTGAAACCAATCCGCAATCTTCCGATCATTACTTAACCGAGGCACCTTGTTTTGTCCACCCAGCTTTCCCTGCGTTTTCATATAGTTGCGGAAAGCATCTTTTGGGAGAGGCCGAACGACAAGTGGTCGCAAAATCCCCCCGGCAATCAAATCTTGGTAATAAATATTTTGGGCAACCATTGTTTCATTGAGTTTGCGGGTAAAGTCGTCCAAGTCGGTGGGGGGGTGCTCAAACTCTACGAGCCATTCGTGGTAGGGGAGGCCTCCTTCTGGCGGACTAATCTGAGGAGCCACCGTAAATTCGGTCGTACGAACCTCTGTTCCTTGGGTAACTTCCAGCATGGCCGTCTCTACTTCTTTGCCAATCACGTGCTCGCCAAAAGCGGAGATGAAGTGCTTGATACGGCCCGTGACCTTAATACGGTAGGGTTGGGTGCTTACAAACTCTACCGTGTCACCAATATTGTAACCCCACAAGCCTGCATTGTTGTTGATGATGATGGCGTAGTTGACCCCCAGTTCTACCTCGGCCAAGGAAAGGCGGGTAGGGTTCTCGTTGAAAATTTCGTCAGCAGGAACAAACTCGAAGAAGATGCCACTGGCGACATTCAGTAGCAAGCCCGGCTCCGTTTGACTATCCTGAAAAGCGATGAATCCCTCACTGGCCGGATAGGTTTCTACACTATCGAGGCGTTTGCCCACCAGCTCTTCCAGCGCTCCCCGATAAGGTTCAAAATTGACACCACCGTAAACAAAGACGTCATAGTTGGGGAAGATATCCTTGACATATTTTTTGCCGGTTTTTTCCAGGAGCCGCTCGTAATACATCTGCACCCAAGGCGGGATACCGCTGATCAGGCGCATATCTGCGGGGAGTGTTTCTGCAACGATACGCTCCAGCTTGGTTTCCCAATCCTCAATGATATTGGTGTCGTAGGAGGGGAGTTGGTTGGTGCGTAGCCATGCTGGCACTTGGTGATTGACGATCCCCGATAGGCGGCCCGTTTTGATCCCTCCTACTTCTTCCAGTTCGGGGCTGCCCGAAAGAAAAATCAGTTTACCGTCCATCCATTGGCCTTTACCCGTACGAGCGTAGTAGTTGAAAAGGGCATTGCGGGCAGTGCCAAAATGATTGGGCAGACTATCCTTGGTCAGCGGAATATATTTTACGCCCGAAGTAGTGCCACTGGTTTTGGCAAAATAAGCGGGTCTACCTGGCCACAGCACATTTTCTTCTCCTTGCTTGATGTACTCAATATAAGGCTTCAGGTCTTCGTAATCTCGCAGTGGCACCTGCTCGCGGAAGGCTTCGTAGCTGGTGTTGGCTGTAAGCTGATGATCACGCCCAAATCGGGTTTGTGCTACACCACGCATAAGGTCTCTAAAAACGGTTTCCTGTGCGGGCAAAGGTGCTGCCGACCAACGGTCGATGCTTTTAGCGATCAAGTTGGCAAAAGGGCGGGTAAGTAATGATTTCCAGGCCATAAAAAGGAGTAAAATAAAACATCCCGAATCTGTATCAACAGGATTCGGGATGTTGTTTGTTGGTACTCAACAAAGATACGTGAAGAAAGCCTAATCACGTAGGTCTTCTACGTAGTAACTGGGGTACTTGTTTTTATTGAAGACAAAGTAACCGCTGGCAAATTGCTTGTTGGCGTTGACGTTTTTCAACTTGAAGGTGTAGCGACTTCCGTCTTTAGCAAATGCTTTTACCTCTACAATTTCCTTGTTGTCACGGGCTACGAGCATCCGTAATTTAGCGTATTCGCTGCTACGGTCGGCGGGTTTGAATTCGATGATGTGTACCACCTTGCCATTTTCGGTGCGGGTGTCAATAAGGGTATAAATAAACTCGCCATTATCGTAGAAATTGAATATCGACTGCGGAGACAAGAGTCCGGTATCTTCGCCAGGAGCAGGGAGTGTATTGATTTGCACCGACTGATTACTATGCATGACAAGGTACAAAGCATTGCCGTCGGAGAATATTTCCTGACCACCAAATTCTACCCGGTACTTGTCGCCGCTGCGGGCCAGTTTACCCTGCTGAGTTTCTTTTGGCTGCTCTGGAAATTCAATGTCCAAAGCAAAATCAGCTTCAATCGAAGAATAGGCTTCGTATTTCTGCCGTACCTGATCCAGGATTTTGCGTGCCTCCGGGTCAGAGTCTTCGGTCTTGGTATAATCTTGGGCGTAAGTACTCACGGTAAAGAGTAAAGCAAGGCTGGTAATTATCAGTTGTTTAAACATAGTCATCTTGGGTTGTTTATTCCGAGCATTTAACGTCCTTTAGACGCAGCTTATTGGTGTTTGGAACACACAAAGAACGTTAATGTTTTGCTAAATGGGGGAGAAAAAAGGGCTTCAATTCTGGGGGCTTCTTCTAAGTTGTTAGTTACGTAAACCAAAAGACTGGTCTTTATGCGGTGAAAGCTTTCTCTTTTCCAATTCCGATTTTCTACTTTGGGTTTTGAGGGTGCGGCCCAACCGTAGATCGCAATCGTACGATTATCGCCAACCCAATTGGCAAACGCTAAAACCAGTGCGCAGGCCAGCAGGCCGGAGCGCGAGGCCCGGAGGGACTAAGGACAAGAGGATGGGCGGAAGCGATAGCGACCAGACAGCCTGGTGCCGTAGGGGCGTGTGCGCAGCAACGCCACTACCGGCATGGCCCATGATAAATAATAAGGGAAGCTCTAAGATTCTAATTCAATCCTCTTACCTTTGCGGGCCTATATATATTCCTAATCAAGTAGTGGTCACAAAACCTAGAATTGTGGCCATTAGAACATATCCGCAAGATGAAATTCGGAACGAAGTGTATTCATGCTGGCCTTTCTCCTGACCCGGCTACAGGAGCAGTTATGACGCCCATTTACCAAACCTCTACGTACGCTCAGGAAGAGCCTGGTAAGCACAAGGGGTTTGAGTATGCCCGTACACAAAATCCGACGCGATCAGCCTTGGAACGCAACCTGGCTCGTCTGGAAAACGGTAAGCACGCAATTACTTTTAGTAGTGGCCTTGCAGCTATGGATGCGGTGATGCGCCTGCTGCAACCTGGTGACGAAGTTATCGCGACCAACGACCTCTATGGCGGCGCTTACCGGCAGATGGTAAAGGTACACCAGCGCTATGGTGTCAAGACTCATTTTGTAAATCTTGGCAACATTGATAAGCTCCAAAAGCAGATCAATAAGAATACGAAGCTTATCTGGATTGAAACGCCAACCAACCCGATGCTCAAGTTGGTAGATATCGAAACGGTTACTGCGATTGCCAAGGTCAAGGGGATCATGACTTGTGTAGACAACACTTTTGCCAGTCCTGTGCTTCAAAATCCTTTGAATATGGGGGCGGATATCGTTTTGCATTCTGCTACCAAATACCTCGGTGGCCACAGCGATGTGGTGATGGGAGCAGTGGTTGTGAACAA
The DNA here is from genome assembly GCF_000379805.1 of Lewinella cohaerens DSM 23179. GTDB lineage: Bacteria > Bacteroidota > Bacteroidia > Chitinophagales > Saprospiraceae > Lewinella > Lewinella cohaerens. Next base: position 145,789 of record NZ_KB903545.1, read on the forward strand.
AGACAAGATTGCAGATCAGCTGTATTTTTTACAAAATGCCGTTGGTGCTATCCCTGGACCACAGGATTGTTTCCTCGTGCTTCGGGGTATCAAAACCTTGCACTTACGGGTAGAACGCTCTTGTAAAAATGCCCGCAAAATTGCTAAATACCTGGTGGCGCACCCTAAAGTAGGCAAGGTTTACTACCCTGGCCTAAAGGATCACCCCCAGCATGAACTGGCCAAGCGGCAGATGAAAGACTTTGGCGGGATGGTTTCCTTTGATTTCCCTAAAGGCACCTTCGAGACTGCTAATAAGGTTTTGGCCAATACGAATTACTTTACGCTGGCGGAAAGCCTGGGCGGTGTAGAAAGTCTCATCGGCCATCCAGCGAGTATGACTCACGCTTCTATCCCCAAGGCTGACCGCCTAAAGGTGGGGCTAACGGATAGCCTCATCCGCCTAAGCGTGGGTGTGGAAGATGTTGATGATCTGATCGCAGATTTGGAAGAAGCGTTCAGAAATGTATAAAAAAACATCAGTAGTGTCCGGTTATAAGTCAAAGATATTCAATTGGTTATGACTTCCGGGGTTCTGGTTTTTGGATTCAATTTTCATAATCAACTGATTTACAGGCGTTTTGTCAAAAGCAGAAACGCTCATTATTTGTAAAATTTCGTTCAAAGAGTGTAGACTTTTCAGCCTATACTTCAGAATAGCGACCAGCACAAAGGTGCAGACCGCGATCCAGATTTGGGTTTTGACAGCGTTGGGGCTTTCTCCCCAGAACTTCTTGATGCGCAAGTGCTGCTT